>CAZNPJ010000004.1:0-298575 GCA_964575195.1 uncultured Phenylobacterium sp. | reverse complement strand
ACGCTAGAACACCGCCGCCTGCGTTTCTCTTTCCTATTCCACAATGTCAAAGACCTGCACCGGCTTTCGCCGAGCCCACTGTTTAGCGCCGGGTGGTCGGCGGAGGCGGCTATCTAGTGACCGGCCTCTTTCGTGTCAATCGGCCTTTTCAGGGCCTTGCAACCACTCCAGGAACCCCTGGTTTCGGCCGCAAAAATCACCGCGGGCAGCTGAGGGGCTTCCCTCCACGTCCGTAGCGATTCGATTGGAGCTCGGGAGCTTACTCATTTCGAACCGAATTTCAAGTGCCGATTTGGCGCCGTCCGTTCGTCCGATCTGAGCCCCGCCCCGAGCGGGAGGCGGCTAACTAGTGGCCGTCCCCCAGGGTGTCAACCGGTCCCTTACGGAAGCCCTGGCCGATCCCCGGAACCTCCGGATCTTCAAGCCAGGCCGTCCGCTGGAGCCGTGTGAGGCGAACCTCACAGACGCCGTCGGGCGACGGTCGACCTCTCGGAAATTAGCGGCATCCCCGTGGATTATCAGAGACTTACGCCCCCGGAGATCCCCGTGTCGCCGCCCGTTCCCGAGCGGAGGCGGCTATCTATTGGCCGCTCCGGCGTCCGTCAACGGGCCGCGCAAAAGAATCTCGCAGAACGGCGGCGCCCCACATGTTCCCACCCCGGTTCACGCGGGGGCTAGGCGCCTTCGTCTATTGACGGCCTCCGCCGTGCAGGGGCCGGCGACCTCCGATGTTGGCGCTCGGGACGCGTGGCCCTTTCGCATGCGGCGCTCGCGCGTGACGCGCGATGCCTTGCGCGGTCCCCACGCGCCCGCCACAAGTTCACAGGGGGAGACGCCGATGTTGTCACAGAAGGCCAAGTACGGGTTGCGCGCGCTCGTGGCGCTGGCCCGTGCCGAGGGCGAACAGGTCAGCGCGGGCGAACTGGCTGTTCGCGCCGGCGCGCCGCGAAAGTTTCTCGAGGCGATTCTCCTGGAGCTGTCTCGAAGCCAGATCGTGCTGAGCCGCCGCGGCAAGTTCGGTGGCTATGTCCTGGCGCGCCCCGCCGCGGACATCACCTTCGCCGAAGTGATCCGGATCATCGACGGTCCGCTGGCGCTGGCCCCCTGCGTCAGCCCGCGCTTGGGGTTCCGGAAATGCGTGGATTGTCCGGATCTCGCCAGCTGCACGCTTCGGGAAGCCCTGTTGCGGGCCCGCGACGCGACGGCCGACGTGCTTGAGGCCTACTCCCTCGCCGACGCGGCGCGCTCAGGCGCAGCCACGCCCGCCGACGCCTGACGTCCCCGGAGACTGGCCCTCAACTGGCGGCGATGTAGGCCTTGAGACCGTCGGCCTCGGCCTCAACCTCGGAGATCTTCCACTTCACGAGGTCGCCGATGGAGACGATTCCCACGAGGCGCTCCGCCTTACAGACCGGCAGATGCCGGATCCGTCGGTCCGTCATCTTCGACAACAAGGCGTCCACGGTTTCGCCGGGATCGGCGAACAGCACATTGACCGTCATGAAATCGGAGACGGGCCGCTCCAGCGCCGCGGCGCCATGCGACGACAGGGCGCGGACGATATCCCGCTCGGACACGATGCCTGCGACTCGCTCGGCATCCAGAACGACCAGGGCGCCGACGCCCCGGGAATGAAGTAGCTCCGCAACCGCGCCGACCTTATCGGTCGGCCTGATGGTGAAGACGCTGTCTCCCTTGGTGCGGAGAATCTGCGAGACCAGCATGGGGCCTCCTGTTCCCGTTCTTTGGAATAACACCGTCGCCCAGTTCGAGACGGGTGACAATGCTTGCCGCTGTCACGCAAGCGTGACCGCGGCGGCGTCTAGCGTTTGCCGGCGAGCCAGCCGAAGGGCCCGATCAGCAGAACGCCCGCGGCGAATCCCCCGAGATGCGCCTGCCAGCCGACACCGCCTTCGCCGGCGCCTGGGATCAGCGCACCGCCGGTGAACGCCATGATGACATTGACCACGATCCAGGCCGTGCCCATCCCCGTGACCGCCTTCGAAAACATCGGCCCGGGTCGCCCCCCCTGCCCGCCGATAATCCGCGCAGCCGCCCCCATAAGGCCAGACGCCGCCCCTGACGCTCCGATCAGGGCCACATCCTGCCCCCAGTTCACGGCCGCAAACGCCAGGCAGGCCAGCACCCCGCACACCAGATAGAACAGAAAGAAGGCGACGACGCCCGCGGGCCTCGGCCCCATGAAGCGGGCCACGGGCGCCCCGAAGGCCAGGATGAAGGCGGCGTTCATGAGCGCATGGGCCCAGTTGCCATGGACGAAGAGCGAACTGACCAACCGCTCGGGATGGCCCTGCAGCATCAGCGCGGGCGAAAAGGCGAACGCTTCGCTGATGAGCGGCAACGGGAACCGGCTCTGGATCAGGTAGGCCACGACGATCCCGACCGTCAGCACCACCACCGGCCACGGCGCATTGACGATCGGCTCAGGCGCCGGATGGAAATCCGGATCCCCGGGCTGTGGCGGACGCGATCCGCCCGGCGCGGGCGCTTCGAAATAGGCGGTGCTCATCGCGACGCTATGTAAGCCGTGTCGGGCTCGAGCGCGAGCGCGCCGCTTTCGCGCCTTGCCGCCGCCATCCGGCTTGGCGATGGTGCCCGCCCGTCCAGCCTCCGTACCAGGCCCATTTCAATGATCCGTCTTCTGCGCGCAGGCCCTGCCCTCGCCGCTGCGTTCGCCCTCGCCTTCGCCCACCCCGCCGCCGCCCAGCCCTCCGCGCCAGCCGCGACGTTGGCGCCCGGGACCTGGCCGCAGTCGGTGTCGGACCTGAAAGCCGATCCCGCGATCCGCTTCGGCGCCCTGCCGAACGGCATGCGCTATGCGATCCGCAAACAGACGATCCCCGCCGGACAGGCCGCCTTCCGCCTGTGGATCGCGGCCGGTTCGATGATGGAGCGCGACGACCAGGCGGGTCTCGCTCACTTCCTGGAGCACATGGCCTTCAACGGCTCGAAAGCGGTGAAGGAAGGCGAGATGGTGAAAATCCTCGAGCGCCTGGGCCTCGCGTTCGGCGCCGACACCAACGCCTCGACCGGATTCTCCGAGACGACTTACAAGCTGGACCTGCCGCGGACCGACGCGGAGACCGTCGACACCTCGCTGATGTTGCTGCGCGAGGCGGCCTTCAATCTGACGATCGACCCGGCCGCCGTGGACCGCGAACGCGGCATCGTCCTTTCAGAAGAGCGCGCCCGCGACACGCCCGGGTACCGGGTCGTGATCCAGAGGTTGAACTTCCTGCTCAAGGGACAGCGCCTGCCAACGCGTCTGCCGATCGGCAAGGTCGAGGTGCTGCGTAACGCGCCGGCCGGTCTGATCAAGGACTACTATGAGCACTGGTACCGGCCGGACCGGGCGGTGTTCGTCGCCGTCGGCGACTTCGATGTTGACGCCATGGAGGCTAAGATCAAGGCGGCGTTCGGTGACTGGCGGGGCCAGGCGCCCGCCCTCCCCGAACCGGCGCAGGGGATGATCGCCCAGCGCACGGCTGAAGCGCGGCTGGTGGTCGATCCAGGCGTCACCCAGTCGCTGCAGGTGGCGTGGGTGAGCCCGCCCGACCTGTCGTTGGACACCACCGCCAAGCGTCGCCGCGATCTGATCGAGAGCCTGGGCCTACAGGTGTTGAACCGGCGCTACGCGGCGATCGCGCGCAGCGCCAACCCACCGTTCCTGGGCGCCGGCGCGTCGAAGGGCGAGCAGGACGACGCCGCCGAAATCGCCACCATCAGCGTCAACGCCGAGTCGGGTCGCTGGCGCGAGGCGCTGGCGGCGGCGGAGCAGGAACAGCGGCGCATCGCGCTGTACGGCGTGCGCCAGGACGAGCTGGATCGGGAGATCGAGGAGGTGCGCGCCGCGGTGAAGGCGTCGGTGGCGGGCGCGAACACCCGGCGGCCGACCGATCTGGCGTCCGAGATCGTCGAATCGCTGGCCGACCACACGGTCGTGACCTCGCCCGCCGACGATCAGGCCTATTTCGAAGCCGACGTGAAGGGTCTGACGGCGGCCACCGTCAGCGCCGCGCTGAAAGGTGTGTTCCAGGGCCAGGGACCGCTGGTGTTCATGGCCTCGCCCACGCCGATCGACGGGGGCGAAGCGACCCTGCTGGCGGCGCTCAAGGCCTCGCAGCAGGTGGCTGTGACCCCGTCGACGCAGACAGCCCAGATCGCCTGGCCCTATGCGACCTTCGGCGCGGTCGGCAAGGTCGCCGAACGGCGCGAAATCGCCGACCTGGGTACGACCTTTGTCCGGTTCGAAAATGGCGTGCGCCTGACGGTTAAGCCCACCACCTTCCGCGACGACGAAGTGATGGTGCGCGTGAACACCGGCCGCGGGATGCTGGGCCTGCCGGGCGACCGTCAATCGGCCGCCTGGGCCGCCAATGCGCTGATCGAGGGCGGCTTGGCCAAGATCGGCATCGATGACATGGAGCGGGTGCTGGCCGCCAAGGTCTATGGCGCCCGGTTCGGCGTCGGCGACGATGCCTTCACATTGTCGGGCGAGACGCGCACCGGCGACCTGCCGACGCAATTGCAGGTGCTGGCGGCCTATGTGACCGAACCCGGTTGGCGCCCGGCGGCGCTGGAGCGGCTCAAGGCTGCGGCCCGCACCTTCCATGACCAGTACGATGCGACCGACAATGGGGTCCTGGCGCGTGACCTGCCCGGCATCCTTCACGCCGGCGACCGGCGCTGGACGTTCCCGAGCCGGGAGGAGATGGCCGCCACCCGCCTGGACGATATCAAGACCGTGGTCATGCCGGACCTGACGTCCGGCCCCGTAGAGGTGGTGATTGTGGGTGACGTCACCGTCGATCAGGCTATCGCCGCCACGGCCGCCACCTTCGGCGCCCTGCCGCCGCGGCCGCCGGCGCCGCCGACGCCGGCCGCGGCGCGGGTGGTCGGCTTCCCCAAGCCCACCCCGGCACCGCTGACCCTTACCCACAAGGGACGCGCCGATCAGGCCATCGGCGTCATCGCCTGGCCCACCACGGACTACTATGCCGATCCGCAGCGGGCGCGGGACACCGCCGTCCTGCGGGAGATCATGAAACTGCGCCTCACGGATCAGCTGCGCGAGGCCCAGGGAGCGACCTACTCGCCGGACGTGAACTCGCAGCACAGCCTGGTCTGGAGCGGCTGGGGCTACATCGCGGCGAACGTCGAGGTTCCGCCGGACAAACTGCCCGGCTTCTTCGCCGACGCGCAGAAGATCGCCCAAACGCTGCGGACGACCGAGGTGGACGCCGACGAGCTCAGTCGCGCCAAGGCCCCGCGCATCGAGGGCATCCAGCGGGCGCGGCTGACCAACGCCTACTGGCTGGGCGAGCTCAGCGGGGCCCAGGCCGAGCCCCGCCGGCTCGACGTCATTCGGCAGATCATACCCGGCACGGAGAAGGTGACCTCCGCCGACGTGAAGCGCGCCGCCCAGGCTTGGCTCAAGCCGGAGACGGCTTTCAAGCTGGTGGTCATTCCCGCCGCAGGCGGCGCCGCCGCGCCCTAGGCCGGGACGAAGGCGCCGTGCAGGCTGACTGGCAGCGCCCGGTTCGCGCGCCAGGTGCAGATCGGACCCTCGGCGATCCGGCGAGCGTCGAAGACGTGCAGCTCGGTCGCCTTGGCCCGCGTGTTCACCGACGGCGCGAGCAGCCATCCGTCCAATTCGTCCGAGCCGCCGGGGCGGGCCACGAAGACCGCCTCCTCCACCAGTTGGTGGATGCCCAGGTCGAAGGCGTCGGACTTGCCGGTCCGCCAATCCTGCGTGGCCAACCCGTGGAACAGGGGCGCGTTCGGCGCGGCCTTCGTGGCGTGGATGGTGTAGCGCCGCGGCCCGCCTGAGACGCGGCTGTCGTTGCGAGGAAATTCCGCGGTGACGCCGGTGGGCTCCAGGCTCGCACGACCATCGGGCCGCAGCGTCACCAGACCCAGAATCGGCGCGGCCTGTGGCTTCCAGGTTCCGGACATCAGGGCCTTGCCATTCTCGACGGCGAAGCGTGCGTCCTCGCTGAAGCAGCCGTCGAACCGGATCGTCCCATCGCCCTCCTCCCACGCCGCGCCGTAGTGGAAGGCGAAGGCGGCCGGCAGCTCATAGATCCGGCGCCGTGACAGGTCGTCCTTGTCCACCACCATCACCTTGGTCCCCATTTCGGGACGCCAGTTGAAGCTGTCGTTGTACGGCAGCACCATGCGGTCCTGCACCCAGGGCTGGAGCACCAGCACCAGCTTGGTTCGTGTCGCCGTGAAGTCGTGGATGTAACTGGCCATCGGGAGCGCCAGCATCTCGGCCGACTTCAGGGTTCCGTCTGCGCCGAGGCGCCAGACCAGCGCCTGCTTGCCGTTCACCCCCAGGCTCCAGGTGTCGCCGCCCGGATCGCGACGCGGATGGGCCAGGAAGGGGACGTGCGCCAAGTCGGGGCGCAGGGTCTTGATGCCCTTGGTCGAAAGGTCGGACGGGTCCAGCGCGATCGGGGAGCCGGCCTCCCACAGGGCCCAAAGCTCTCCGCCCACCGGCATCACCGCAATGTTGGCCGCGTTGACGTCGTCATTGTTGCGAATCTTCGCGCCCGGACCCGCGGGCGTGCCGAAGCCAGGCGTGATGACCGCATTGGCGGCGATATCGGCGCGGCGCTTGGGCGTGTCGATGAAGCGGGCCTCCATCGTCGCCTTGCCGTCGGCGACGCGGAACGCGCGCATCAGGCCATCGCCGTCGAACCAGTGGCTCACCGAGCCGCCAGGGCGATGGAACTTGCCCGGACCGTTGCGGTAGAGGCTACCGGCCAGGCCCTGCGGCGCGCGGCCCTGCACTAGGCGCATGCCGGTACGCGGAACGTCGGCGTCCAGGTCGGCGAAGGCCACCCGCCAATCGACGCCGGGACTGGCCATCTGGGCGGCGGCCTGGGCGATCTCGGGGGTCAAGATGGCGGTGGCGGTCGCGCCGCCGATGGCGCGCAAGAAATGACGGCGGTCCATGTTGGGGGCTCCGGGTCAGTCGATGTCGATGGCGTGGGTGTTGTCGCCGGCCTTCACCTCGAAGGCGGCGGCCTCCCACTTGGCGGGGCCCATATTGCCGACCGCGTTGTTGGAGAAGGCGAAGGGTTCGGTCGGCATGCCAAAGGGGTTGGTCCCCATCTTGCCGTCGCCGTCGACGTCGTGGAACGCCTTGATGGCGTAGCGACCCGGGGCCAGGCCGCTAAACGTCTTGCTGACCGTGTCGCCGGTGACTGGCAGCATGTCCTGAGCGGCGGCGGGGGCCTTGCCGTCGTAGGCCGCCTCGCTGCTCACGACCGTGAACAGGATGGCGCCGGTCTTGGCCTTCACGCCCTTGAAGGTGACCGTGAGGCTGGCGGGTTCGGCCGCGCTGGCCGCGCCCGCCTGGGCGGCAGCCGTGGCGAAGCCCAGCAGGATGGCTGCGGCAAGGATCGGGAGGGTCTTCATGGTGTTGGCTCGCTGTTCGGACGGGTCGATGACCAGACCCTAGCGAGCCGATGGCGGTCCGCATCCGACGATACGCGGACCGCCGCCAAGGCTGCGCGAACGACCCGGTCCGCCGTTCGCGATGCGTGAACGGCGCCACCACGCCCCGCCCAGCGGCGGAGCGTGGCGGCGCTGGAACCTACGCCGCCTGGGCGCTGTCCTCGTAGACCGGCGCGTCGTCGGCCGGCAGGTACGCCTTGCCCCGGATCGCGTCGGAGATCTTCTCGGCGATCATGATGGTCGGCGCATTTGTGTTGCCCCCCACGAGCGTCGGCATGACCGAGGCGTCGACCACCCGCAGCCCCTGCAAGCCCAGGACCTTGCACTCGGCGTCGACGACCGCCATCGCGTCGCCTGCCACGCCCATGCGGCAGGTGCCGACGGGGTGGTAGATCGTCTCGCCCGTGCGGCGGATCCAGGCGTCGATTTCGGCGTCCGTCTGCACGGCCGGACCCGGCGCGTGCTCGCCGCAGATGTAGGGCGCGAGCGCCGGCTGCTTGGCCACCTCGCGCATCATCTTCACCCCTTCGCGCAGCGCGCGACGGTCTTCCTCGGTGGCGAGGTAGTTGGCGAAGATCGCGGGATCGTCCATCGGGTCGGCGGACTTGAGCCCGACCTTGCCGCGGCTTTCCGGCCGCAGCTGGCAGACGTGGAAGGTGAAGCCATCCTTCGGCACCGAGACCTTGCCGTGATCCTGCATGATGGCCAGCACCGTGTGGATCTGCAGGTCCGGACGGTCCAGATCCGGCCGCGAGCGCAGGAAGGCCCCGCTTTCCAGGAACTGCTGCCGGCCGATCCCCTTCTTGAACAGCATGTAGTTCAGGCCGACGGCCAGGGTTTTGATCAGCCCCTTGCGAAGGGAATAGAGGGTGATCGGCTGCGGGCATTCCCAGGACATGCAGACGTCCAGGTGGTCCTGCAGGTTCGCGCCGACGCCCTTCAAGGCATGCACCACCGGAATGCCGTGCTTGGTAAGCTCGTCCGGATCGCCGACGCCCGACAGCTGAAGGATGTGCGGCGACTGAACGGCCCCGGCGCACAGCAGCACCTCGCCGTCGGCGTGAATCACGCGACGGGCGCCCTTGTCGTCCTGGATCTCGACGCCGGTCGCCCGACCATTTTCAATGACGATCTTGGTGGTCCGCACACCCGTCAGCGCGGTCAGGTTCGACCGGTTCAGCACCGGATGCAGGTAACCGCGCGCCGCGCTCCAACGCTCGCCGTCGTGGACGGTGAGCTGATACGGACCCCAGCCTTCCTGTTGGAAGCCATTGAAGTCCTTGGTCAGCGGATAGCCCGCTTGGCCGCCGGCCTCGATCGTCGCCTTGTAGATCGGGTGCGGGGACGAGGCCTTGGACACCTTCAGCGGGCCCTCGCCGCCATGCCAGGCGTCGCCGCCGCCTTCGAGGCTTTCAGACCGCTTGAAGTAGGGCAGGACGTCGGCGTAGCCCCAGCCGCCCAGGCCCATCTGCCGCCACTGGTCATAGTCGCGGGCGTGGCCGCGGATGTAGATCATCCCATTGATCGACGACGATCCGCCCCAGCCCTTGCCCCGCGGCCACCAAAGCTTGCGGTCGTTCAGGTTGGGCTCGGCCTCGGTCCAGAACCCCCAGTTCTGCGGGTTCTTGCTGCCGATCAGGCCGCCGACGCCAGCGGGCATCCGGATCATCAGCGAGCTGTCCTTGCCGCCGGCTTCCAGCAGCAAAACGCGCTTCGTTCCGTCTTCAGTCAGGCGGTTGGCCAGAACGCAGCCCGCCGAGCCGGCGCCGATGATGATGTAATCGTAGCGGTCCACGTGGCCGCCCTCCCCTGAACGCTGATTAGTTGCCGGCACCGTGGCAAAGCCGGCACGCTGAAACAAGGCCACGCACGCCGAAAAGTGACGCGGGCGTCACCGTTTTTCCGGCGTGCCGCGCGGGTCGGGGGTCAGGCGAGGTTCAGCATCAGGATCGCCACCAAGAAGAAGCTGAGCGCGACCGAGCAGAACACCATCAGGAAGAACGTTCGCCACAGCGTCGAGAAGGTCCTGAGGCCGTAAGCGCCCTGCAGCTGGTAGTACATGTGCATCGGCAGGATGAAGGGCGTCAGCACGAGCGCGATCGCGCTGGTGAGGCCGCCGATCCGCACGCAGATCGCCACGGCCATGGCCAGCAACGCCATGAAGGTCAAGGAGTACAGCACGAAGACCCCGTGGTCGTAGAGCGTGAAGCCACGCTTCCACACGAACAGTAGGGCGACGAACGGGATCGAAATGGGGATCAGCAGGAACGAGAATTTGTAGAAGGTCTGCTGCAATTTGTAGAGCGCAAGCTCGGGGTTATCGAGCTTGTGCTGCAGCTTCTCGTCCAGCTTGGCGTTGCCCGTGTTCGCGCGCAGGCCGCTGCTTTTGACCTCCTTTTCCAGGTCCGCCTTCCAGTTGTCCGCCTCCGCCGCCTTGGGCGTGTTGCCAATACGCGCGCTGGCCTTGGCTTGCTCAGCCTGAGCGGCCGCGAGGGCGGCTTCCGCCGCGGCGCGAGCCTCTGGCGGGGCCTTCGACAGCGCCGCGCGCGCGTTGGCCACCTCGGTGTTGCGGCGGGCCAGCTCGGCTGTCGCCACCGCCTGGCGGCCGACCGGCGACCCATGCTCGGGCTCCGGCGCGTAGCTCAGCGCCATGAACATCACGAACATCGTGAACAGGAAGATCGCCAGCGGCGACACGTAGCGCGTCCGCTTGCCCAGGCACCACTCCCGGGTCAGCCGCCCGGGCCGGAACACCAGCAGCGGCAGCGTGCGCCAGGTGCGGCTGTCGAAGTGCATCACCCCGTGCAGCAACTCCTCGCCGAGGTGCAGCAGGGTCCGGTGGACGTGGGCGGCATTGCCGCAGTTGTGACAGAACCGCCCGACCGTCTCGGTCCCGCAGTCGGCGCACAGGTTATGATGCTGGCCGGCATGGCCCGTAGGCTTCTCGACGGCGCCGGCGATCAGCCCACCCGTCGCCGCGCCGCCGACCGCGTCCAAGTCCACCATCGCCATCCCCATGACCCGCAGGGAATGTGACGGGATTGGGCGGGGGCGGCAATATTGCCGGGCGATAAGAGACTGTCGATGCGGTGACGTGGCGTTCGCCGCACCGACCTAGTCCGGGCCCTAGATGATGCGGGCCGCGCGGCCTGCCTTCACTTCCCCTGCCATTTCGGCGGACGCTTCTGGGCGAAGGCCAGTGGGCCTTCCTTGAAGTCCTCCGAGGTGTAGAGCGCGGCGATGGCCGGGTATTTGTTCTGGCCCTTCAGCGCGGCTTCCAGGCTGGGCTCGTCCAGGCCCTTGTAGACCGCCTCCTTCGAGGCGCGGATCGACATCGGGCCCAGCTCACAGATCGACTTGGCCAGATCGGTCGCCGTGCGGATCAGGTCCTGCGGCGCAGTCACCTCATGGACGAAGCCCAGCTCCTTGCCCTCGGCGGCGGAAACGCGGCGCGCGGTAAGGATCATGCCCATCGCCCGCTTGGTGCCGATGGCGCGCGGCAGACGGTGCAGGCCGCCGGCCAGGGCAGCTAGGCCCACGCGGGGTTCCGGCAAGGCGAACACCGCGGCTTCAGAGGCGATGATGATGTCGCAGGCCAGCGCGATCTCGAAGCCGCCCCCCATAGCCACGCCATTCACCGCCGCAATCAGCGGCTTGGTGAGGTCGAATCGCGCGGTCAGGCCAGCGAAGCCCGAGGGCGGGCTCTTCAGCGCCCCGCCGCCGGCCTGGTACTTCAAGTCATTGCCGGCCGAGAACGCGCGGTCGCCCGCGCCGGTGACGATGCCCACCCACTGGTCCGGATCGGCGGCGAAGGCGTCCAGCGCCTCATGCATCTCGAAGTGCGCCGGCGAGTGCATGGCGTTCATCACGTCGGGACGGTTCAGCGTGAAGGTGGTGATCGGCCCGTCGCGGTCGACCTTGATGAATTCGTAGGCCATGTCGTTCTCCCGTTTGCGCCGACCCTCGGAGGGCGACGCTAGGGACGTCAAGAGACCAGGCTGAGCTCGCGCTTGTAGCGCTTCCAGTTCTCCACGTAGTGCTGCGCGCCGATGGCGACGCGGGCGGCCTGCTCTGGACTGAGCTCGCGGACAACCTTGCCGGGCGCGCCCATGACCAGGGAGTTGTCCGGGATCTCCTTGCCCTCGGTGATCAGGCAGTTGGCGCCGATCAGGCAGTTCTTCCCGATCCTGGCTCCGTTCAGAACGATCGAGCCGATGCCCACCAGGCTGCCGTCGCCGATCGTGCAGCCGTGCAGCATCACCAGATGGCCCACGGTGACATTGGCGCCGAGGGTCAGCGGCGAACCGTGGTCGGTGTGGAGGACGCTGCCGTCCTGAACGTTCGAATTCTCGCCGATGATGATGGGATCGTTGTCCCCGCGCAGGGTCGCGCCCCACCAGATCGAGGCGTTCTTCTTGAGAATCACATTGCCCATAACCGCAGCGGTTGGTGCGATCCAGTATTCGTCATCGTTTGGTAGCTCAGGTGTCACATTGCCTAAGTTGTAGACGCTCACTGCCTCACCTCGTTTCTTGGCCGCCGGGGCTGTTTAACGCTTCATAAAGCACGTTAGGATCATTCTAGTGGTGCGATTCGAGAGGGCGAAAGCCTTCCCGGAGCCGCTGCGGAGGTTTTGTCTCCGTGTTCTCGCGCTGGACGGGGTGGATGGCGTTGAGCCTCTTGTTCCACCGGGTTGTTGCACCCGGGTCCGCAGTTGGCGAAGGGCCGCCCGGCCCTGCACGCCGCCGCCGCATCGTCTCATTCCATCATTTGAAGGGCGCTCCCACCTGGGACGCCCTTTTTTCTTGCCCCCCGAGGAGGCCTTATGACTAAGCGGGCTCTGAAGCGACAAGTGCGCGAAGGCGCGTTCGACGCCGGTCAATTCCAGGGGGACGATAAGATCCGCAGGCTCCCGGTGGACCGGGGATGGTCGCCCCTGCAGCATCACAACGACGATCGCGAGCAGAGCTACGTCAAGACGATCAAGGCCAAGTCGCCAGGGCAACAGCAGCTGATCGACGCCATCGACGCCAAGAACTTGGTCCTGGCCCTGGGACCGGCCGGCACTGGAAAGACCTATCTCGCCATCGCCAAGGCCGTCGAAGCGCTGGAGGCGGGCCGCGTCGGACGCATTGTCCTGTCGCGACCGGCGGTCGAGGCCGGCGAGAGCATCGGCTTCCTGCCCGGCGACGCCGAAGAGAAGCTGGCGCCCTATCTGCGCCCACTCTACGACGCCCTCTCCGACCGCCTGTCGATGAAGCGGGTGCGGTCCCTGATGGCCGAGGGGGCCATCGAGATCGCGCCGGTGGGGTTCATGCGCGGCCGCACCCTGAACAACGCCTTCGTCGTCATCGATGAGGCGCAGAATTGCACCTACACCCAGATCAAGATGCTGCTCACCCGCCTGGGTTGGCACTCGACCATGGTCGTCACCGGCGACCCCGACCAGTCCGACCTGCTGCCGGAGTTTTCAGGCCTTGGCCCGGTGGCGTCGAAGCTCGAGGCAGTGGGCAATATCGCCGTCGTCCGGCTCCAGGACCGCGACATCGTCCGCCACCCCCTGGTGGCCGAGATGCTGGGCGTTCTCTAACGCCTGAAGCGCCCTCTCTCCCACATCGTTGCGTGGGAGAGAGGGCGTCAGCTTACCGGATCCTCGAAGCTGGCGAAGTGGTCGCGTAGGGCGCGCTCGAACGCCGGGCGCGCTTCGCAGCGGTCCAGATAGGCCCGCAGCCGGGGCTGCTCATCGACCAATTCGGTGTGCCGAAGGATGTGCAGGACCGTCGCCATCATCAGATCGCCGAGGGTGAACTCACCCTCCAGGAAGTCCTTGTCGCCCAGGGCGGCGGCCAGCTCGGCCAGGCGCTTCCTGACCCAGGCTTCGATCTCGGGGCGCCGCTCGCGCGTCCAGGTCTTGTCGGCGTGGAACAGATCGATCTCAGCCAATTGCTGGATCGGCGGCTCAAGGGTGTTCAGCGCCGCGAACAGCCAGCTGATGGCCCGCGCGCGCCGGGCCGGATCGTCCGGCAGCAGGACAGGGCTGCGCTCGCCGATGTGCAGCACGATTGCGCCGCTCTCGAACAGCACTAGCCCACCTTCCTCGATGGCCGGAACCTGTCCGAAGGGCTGGCAGGCGCGGTAGCCAGGGCTGTTCTGCTCGTCACCCAGGCTGATCAGCCAGTCCTGATAGTCGAGCCCTGCCTCTTCCAGCGCCCAGCGGACGCGCAGATCGCGGACGACCCCGCGCACCATGTCCGGGACCCAGCGGTACGAATAGAGCGTGATCATCCCCGATCTGTCGCGCCGACCGCGCGTGGCCGTCAACCGCGCCCTTGCCGCGTCGAGGGTCGCAATATAGATAGTTAGACAACCTAACTATCATGACAGACACAGACCCCGACATCCGCGTTCTGGCCGAGGCGCTCCGCCCTGCGCTGCTGCGCGTCTCCCGCCGGCTGCGCCTTGAGGCGCAGAAGGCGGGCCTGTCCGCCCAGGACGCGCTGCTGCTGGGCCACATCACTAAACACCCCGGCATCGGCGTCAGCGCCCTGGCCGACGCCGAGAAGATCTCCCGGCCCACCATGAGCGCTCACATCAAGCGCCTCGAAGCCGAGGGTCTGGTGGCGCGGAGCGACGACGCCGCCGATGGCCGCCGCTCTGGTCTAGCGATCACCCCCGCCGGCATGGACAAGCTCGAAATCATCCGCGCCACCCGCAACGACTGGCTGGCCACGCGCCTCGCCCGGCTGCCGGCGGAGGACCGCGCCCTGCTGGAGGCGGCCGCCGGAGCCCTTTTGCGCCTGGTGGACGCATGAGCCCCACCACAGATGACGCCGGAGCCGTGACGCGGGGCTGGGTGGTCCCGGCGATCATCGGCTCGGCGCTGATGATGCAGACGCTGAACGCGACGGTGATCACCAACGCGCTGCCCGCGATGGCCCGCGCCTTCGACGTCGAGCCGCTGCGGCTGAACCTGGCGATCACCGTCTACATGCTGTCAGCGGCGATCTTCCTGCCTCTGAGCGGCTGGCTGGCGGACCGCTTCGGCGCCCGACGCGTGTTCATGTGCTCGATCGTGCTTTATGCGGCCGGGTCCGTCGCCTGCGGATTCACCCAGGAGCTTTGGCAGCTGATCCTCGCCCGGTTCGCGCAGGGTGCGGCGGGCGCGACCCTGGCGCCGGTCGGGCGCCTGGTGCTGCTGCGAACCACCCCCAAGACCGAGCTGGTGGGAGCCATGTCGGTCCTGACCATGCCCGCGTTGCTGGGGCCGGTGATCGGGCCGGTGATCGGCGGCGCCATCGTCACCTTCGCCGATTGGCGCTGGATCTTCTTCATCAACCTGCCGGTGGCGGTGACCGGCCTCTACCTGGTCTGGCGTCACGTGCCCGACGTGCGCGAACAGGCGGCGCCGCGGGTCGACATCCCCGGCATCCTGATGACCGGCCTGGGCCTCGCCGCCCTGATCTTCGGCTTCGAGAACCTGGGCCGCGACGCCCTCACCCCTATCGCCGTCGCCGGCCTGTTCGCCGTGGGGTTCGCCAGCCTGGGCCTGTACGGCTGGCACGCTGGTCATACGCCGCACGCGGTGGTCCAGCTGTCCATCTTCCGGAAGCCCACGTTCCGCGCCTCGGTGATCGGCGGCGCGTTCATGCGCATCGCCATGGGGGCCAACCCGTTCCTGCTGGCCATGCTGTTGCAGGTCGCATTCGGGATGAGCGCGTTCTCCGCCGGCCTGATGACCTTCATCTCCGCCGTAGGCGCCCTGGTGATGAAGACCACCGCCCCGCCGATCCTGCGCCGCTTCGGCTTCCGGCGCGTGCTGCTGGTCAACGCCGTGATCGTGGGCTTCAGCTTCATCGCCTACGCCTTCTTCCGCCCGGACTGGCCGCACTGGGCGATCATGATCGTGCTGGCCGTCGGCGGCTTCTTCCGCTCGCTGCAGTTTACCTCGCTCAACGGCATGGCCTTCGCCGAGATCGACGGCGACGAGATGAGCCGCGCGTCCACCACCTCCTCAATGGTGCAGCAGCTGGTGCAGTCCATCGGCATCGGCCTGTCCGCCAGCCTGCTGCACGGCCTCATGGTGCTTCAGGGCGCCAAGACGCTCACGGTCGCCGTCGTGTCGCCGGCCTTCATCGTCGTGGGTCTTGTGACCATGATTTCCATGTTCTGGTTCATCCGCCTGCCCCGCGACGCGGGCGACGAGATGAACAGCCGGGTCCGCGCCTAGGCAGCGCACCGGTCCGCGCCTATCGTGGGCGCTTCGTTTTCATTCTCCGAGTTGATTTCATGAAGTTCCTGGCTGCCGTCGCCGCCCTGTTGCTGGCGACCGCCGGACCCGTTCTGGCCGCCGCGCCGTCCGCCAAGCCGGCTGCCGCCCAGCGGATCGTCCTGCCCACCGACGTTCGGCCTGACCGGTACGACATCCGGGTGAAACCCAACGCCGCGGCCCTCACCTTCACCGGCGCCGCGACCATCGACATCACCGTCCTGCGCGCCACCGATCGCATCGTGCTGAACGCCGCCGACCTGACCTTCGGCAAGGTCAGCCTGTCCGGCCAGTCCGCAGCCCCGAAGGTGATGTTGGACGATGCCCAACAAACCGCCGCCTTCGTGTTCCCGAAGGCCGTCGCGCCGGGCAAGTACAAGCTTTCGATCGACTACGCCGGCAAGATCTACCAGCAGGCGTCGGGCCTGTTCGCCCTGGACTACGAGACGGCCGACGGCGCCAAGCGGCGCGCGCTGTTCACCCAGTTCGAGAACTCCGACGCCCGCCGCTTCGCCCCGATGTGGGACGAACCCGGCGTGAAGTCCGTCTTTTCGCTGACGGTCGAGGCGCCGCAGGGCCAGATGGCCATCTCCAACATGCCGGTCGCCGCCCAGACCTCCGGCGCAGCGGGCGCGACGGTTCGGTTCGCCGACAGCCCGAAGATGAGCTCCTACCTGCTGTTCCTGGCGCTGGGCGACTTCGAGCGGATCCACAAGCAGGTCGGCAAGACCGACGTCGGCGTGGTGGTCCGCAAAGGTGACGCCGCCAAGGGCCAGTTCGCCCTCGACGCGGCCGAGAAGCTGCTGGGTTACTACAACGCTTGGTTCGATACCCCCTACCCGCTGCCCAAGCTCGACCTGATCGCCGGTCCGGGGAACAGCCAGTTCTTCGGCGCCATGGAGAACTGGGGCGCGATCTTCTACTTCGACTACTACCTGCTGATCGATCCGAAGCTGTCGACCGAAGCCGACAAGCAGCAGGTGTTCGTCGTCGTCGCCCACGAGATGGCCCACCAGTGGTTCGGCGACCTGGTCACCATGGCCTGGTGGGACGACCTCTGGCTGAACGAGGGCTTCGCCTCGTGGATGGAGAACAAGGCCACCGACCACTTCCACCCCGAGTGGAAAATCTGGCTCTCGACGCAGGAGGGACAGCAGAGCGCGATGCGGCTCGACAGCCGGGCGGGCTCCCACCCGGTGATCGCGGAGATTCCCGACGTCTTCGCCGCCGCCACCGCCTTCGACGCCATCACTTACCAGAAGGGCCAGGCGGTCATCCGCATGCTGGAGACCTATCTGGGCGAAGGCGCCTTCCAGGCCGGCGTGCGCAGCTACATCAAGCAGCATGCCTACGGCAACGCGGTCAGCGACGACCTCTGGCGCGCGCTGCACGCGGCCGCGCCGACGAAGAAAGTCGCCGAGGTCGCCCATGACTTCCTGCTGCAGCCCGGCGTGCCGCTGATCAAAGCGGATGTCGCCGGCGACGGCGTCACCCTCACCCAGTCGCGGTTCGGCGTTGATGAGAGCCAACGCGCGCCGCAGAGCTGGCGCACCCCGGTGAACGTGGCAGGCCCTGAGGGTCAGGCCCTGGCGGTCGTCAGTGCTGAGCGGCCACAAACTGTGAAGGTCGGAACCCCGGTGGTCGTGAACGCCGGCCAGACCGGCTACTTCCGCAGCGCCTACGCGCCGGCCCTGTGGTCCAAGCTGACGCCGACGTTCCCCAAACTCAGTCCCGCCGATCAGCTCGGCCTGCTTTACGACAGCCGGGCGCTGGGCGAGGCCGGCCTGGCGCCGATGAGCGACTATCTGGCGCTGGCGAAGACCACGCCCGCCGACGCCGATCCTGTGGTGGTGGCGACCCTCGCCGGCCAGCTGGGCGCCATCGATGTGTTCTATAACGGCCAGCCGGGTCAGGCCGCCTACCGGGCCTTCGCCCGCGCCCGCCTCGCCCCTGCCGCCGCCCGCCTGGGCTGGGACGCCAAGCCCGGCGAGGCCGACAACGACGCCGTCACCCGGTCTGCCGTGCTGAACACCCTGGGCGACCTGCACGATCCCGCGACCGTGGCCGAGGCCCGCAAGCGCTTCGCCGCCTGGATCGCCGATGAGTCGAGCCTTACCGGCTCGGTTCGCGCCGCCGTCCTGTCCATCGCCGCCGCAAACGCCGACACCGCGACCTGGGAGGCCCTGTATGCCAAGGCCAAGGCGTCGCGCGATCCGACCGATCGCTCGCGCCTCTACCGCTATCTGGGCGCCAGCGCCGATCCGGTTCTCGCCGATCGCGCCCTGACCCTGGCGCTCAGCGGCGAAATGCAGCCCACCGACGTTCCCGGCCTGATCGCCGCCGTGGCCCAGGTCTTCCCGGACAAGGCCTTCGATTTCGCCATGGCGAACCGCGCGAAGATCGAAACCTTCCTGGAGCCGACCAGCCGCATCGTCTACTTCGCCGGCCTCGCGAACGCCTCGCGCGACCCGGCGATGCTGGACAAGTTGGAGACGCTGAAGGCTACGGTTCCCGCCTCGACGCGGGGCGAATTGGAAAAGGCGCAGGCGGTCATCCGCAATCGCCTCGCCGTCATCCGCGGGCCGCTGAAGGACGCCGACCGCTGGCTGTCGGCCAACGCCGGCTGAGCGTCAGCCGCAGGGGGCGGTTTCGCCGGTCTCCGGATCGATGCGGAAGCACTGCCGCTCGCCGGTGTCCATGTCCTCGACAAAGAGGCTCACCATCTCGTCGGCCCCGCCGACGGGATGGTGGTCGCCCATGAAATGTAGAGCGGCGTCCTCGAAACTGACGCCTTCGATGACGTGGGCGCGCGAGGCCGACTCGGCGACCCCGTGAATGCAGAAGCGGCGCTGAAGCGTGGGCTCGGTCATACCGCCCCAACGCACGAATCAGGCGTTTGGATTCACCCCGCCGCGTAGACCTGTGGACGAAGCGGCTTGATGCGGACGGACTGCCCGGGGCTCACCCCTTGGGGCAGGCTCGGGCCATGCGCCTGCAACTCTACCGGCTGCCCCCCGATCAGGCCGTCGATCCGCACGTCAGGCCCCCGTTGCGCCACCCCCCGGACGTCGGCCACCAGGCCCTGGCCATCGGCCGGGGCGAACTCCACTTCGTCCGGTCGGAAGAAGACCTCGACCGGGCCCTGAGGCGCGTCCGCCGGCGCCGCGCTGTCCCAATCCCCGATTGTCAGGCGGCCGCCCGCGACGACGCCGGACATGCGGCAGGCCTGTCCCAGGAAGTCGTAAACGAACGGCGTGGCCGGATGCTCGTACACCTCGTTCGGCGTGCCGAGCTGGATCAGCTGGCCGTCCTTCAGGATCGCTACACGGTCGGCCAGGTCCAGCGCTTCTTCCTGGTCGTGGGTGACGAACACCGTGGTTACGCCCGCCCGGTCGTGCAGCTCCCGTAGCCAGCGCCGCAACTCGCGGCGGACCTGCGCGTCCAGCGCGCCGAAAGGCTCGTCCAGCAGCAGCATCTTGGGTTCGATCGCCAGCGCGCGGGCCAGGGCGACCCGCTGCCGCTGACCGCCGGACAGCTGCGAGGGGAAGCGCTTGTCCAAGCCCTCCAGCTGCACCAGTTGCAGCAGGTGGGCGACCCGGTCGGCGATCTCCGACTTGCTGGGCTTCTCCGACCGCTTCCGAACCGTCAGCCCGAAGGCGATGTTCTGCGCGACGGTCATGTGGCGGAACAGGGCGTAGTGCTGGAACACCATGCCCACGCGTCGGCGCCGCACCGGCAGGGCCAGGAAGTCCTCGTCGCCGAACCGCACCTCGCCGGCGTCCGGCTGCTCCAGCCCGGCCAGCACGCGCAGCAGCGTTGTCTTGCCAGAGCCGGAGGGCCCGAGCAGCGCCAGGAACTCCTTGTCCTTGGCTTGCAGCGACACGTTCTTCAGCGCCGGGAAACGCCCGAACGCCTTGGAGATGCCCCGGATTTCCAGAGCGTTCGCGGAGGAGTTAGTGCCGTCGGCCTGCCGAAAGTTCACCGGAATGACGCCATTCGAGGAGGGTCTTGATGACCAGGGTGACGAGTCCGAGGCTGGCCAGGATTGAGGCCGCTGCGAAAGCGCCGACGAATTCGTAGTCATTGTAGAGCACCTCGACGTGGAGCGGCAAAGTGGTCGTCAGACCCCGCACGCTTCCGGACACGACAGAGACCGCGCCGAACTCACCCATGGCGCGGGCGTTGCACAGCAGGACGCCATAGAGCAGCGCCCACTTGATGTTGGGCAGGGTCACCCGCCAGAACGTGGTGAAACCGCCGGCGCCGAGGGTCAGCGCCGCCGCCTCCTCGTCCGCCCCCTGATCCTGCATCAACGGAATCAGCTCGCGGGCGACAAACGGCAGGGTCACCAGCACGGTCGCCAGGACCAGGCCGGTGGTGGCGAAGATGATCTTGATGTTGTGGTCCTGCAGCCACGGACCGAACCAGCCCTGCGCGCCGAACAGCAGCACCCAGACCAGGCCGGAGACCACCGGCGACATCGAAAACGGCAGGTCGATGAAGGTGACCAGCAGGCTTTTGCCCTTGAATTCGAAGCGCGCGACCGCCCAGGCGGCGGCCACCCCGAAGACGGCGTTCAGGGGCACCGAAATCGCTGCGACCGTCAGGGTTAGTTGGATGGCGTGGAGCGCGTCCGGCTGGGTCAGGGGCTCCAGATAGGGCCCAAGCCCTTTTGACAGCGCCTGATGGAAGACGACGCCCAGCGGGAAGACGATGAGCACGCCCAGGATCGTCAGGGTCAAGACCAGGAAGAGCGGCGCGATGCCAGGCAGGCGGATCGACCCCATCACGCGCGCCCCCGGCGGGCCAGGAACAGCTGAACACCGTTCATCGCCAGGAGACCACCGAACGAGATGGCCAGCATGGCCAGGCCCACGGCCGCAGCGCCGGCGTAGTCGTACTGTTCCAACTTGATGACGATCAGCAGGGGCGCGATCTCGGACTTCAGCGGCATGTTGCCGGCGATGAAGATCACGCTGCCATATTCGCCGACCGCCCGGGCGAAGGCGAGGCTGAAGCCGGACAGCAGCGCCGGCAGCACCGCCGGCAACACGACCAGCCAGAACCGCTGAAGGTTGCTGGCGCCCAGGGTATGCGCCGCCTCCTCGACCTCGCGGTCCAGATCCTGCAGCACAGGCTGAATGGTGCGGACCACGAACGGCAGGCCGATGAACAGGAGCGCGATATAGATGCCGATGGGGTTGTAGGCTGTCTTGATCCCCGCCTTGGCGAACAGCTCGCCCAGCGGGCCGGAGGGGCCGTAGATGGCGGTGAGCGCGATGCCCGCAACCGCGGTCGGCAGGGCGAACGGCAGGTCGACGAAGGCGTCGATGATGCGGCGGCCGGGGAATTCGTAGCGGGTCAGGGTCCAGGCCACCAACAGGCCGATGGGCACGTTGGTCAGCGCCGCCAGCAACGAGGTCCCGAAGCTTAGGCGCAGCGCCGCCAGCACGCGCGGCTCGGTCAGGGTCTCCCAGATTCCCGAGAGACCCAGCTCCCAGGGCCGCACCACCAGCGCGATGAGCGGCAGCACGACCACCAGGCCGAGGTAGGTCAGGGTCCAGCCCATGGCGAGGGGGAAGCCCGGCAGGATGCTGGGCTGCTTCCAACGCGTTCGAACCCTTCCCGGCGCGGGCGCCACGGCGGTCGCCGTCATGTCAGATTAGCCCTTGTAGATGCGGTCGAAGACGCCGCCGTCGGCGAAGTGGGTTGCCTGGGCCTTCTTCCATCCCCCGAACTGGCCGTCGATCGTCACCAGCGGCAGCTTCTTGAACTTGGCGGCGTACTTGGCGACCGCCTTCGCCTCTCGCGGCCGGAAGTGGTGCGTGCCGATCAGGTCCTGCGCCAGCGGGCTGTAGAGGAAGTTCAGGTAGCCGGTGGCCGCATGCCGTGTTCCGTGCCGGTCGGCGTTCTTGTCCACCAGGGCGACGGTGGGCTCGGCCAGGATCGAGAGGCTGGGATAGACGATGTCGAACTTCGGTCCGAACTCTTCGATCGACAGATAGGCCTCATTCTCCCACGCCAGCAGAACGTCGCCCAGCCCACGCTCAGCGAAGGTGGTCGTCGCGCCGCGGGCGCCGGTGTCCAGCACGGGTACGTTCTTGAACAGCGCCGACAGATAGGCTTCGGCTCGGGCCGGCGTGCCGCCGGGCTGCTTGAGCGCCCAGGCATAGGCCGCCAGATAATTCCACCGCGCGCCGCCCGAGGTCTTCGGATTGGGCGTGATCACCTGGACGCCCGGCTTGATCAGGTCGGACCAGTCCCGGATCGCCTTCGGATTGCCCTTCCGGACCAGGAACACGATCGTCGAGGTATAGGGGGCGGAGTTGTCGCGCAGGCGGCTCTGCCAGTTGGCCGGCAGCAGCTTGGCGCGGGTGGCGATCTCGTCGATGTCGTAGGCCAGGGCCAGGGTGACGACGTCGGCCTGCAACCCGTCGATGACGGCCCGCGCCTGCTTGCCCGATCCGCCGTGGCTTTGCTGGATGGTCAATTTCTGGCCCGTCCGCTTCTGCCAGAACGTTCCGAAGGCTGCGTTGATGTCCTTGTAGAGTTCGCGGGTCGGATCGTAGCTCACATTCAGCAGCGTCAAAGGCTTGCGCGCCTGCGCCTGGGCCAAGCCGGGCAGCGCGGCGGCGCCGGCGAGCGCGGCCCCCGTCGTGACGAGGCGGCGACGGCTCAGGGTGGAATCGATGGTCATGGGCAGGTCCCTGTAGGAGGCAGGCCTAGAACGCGGACGCAGGCCCAGCAGCGCGCGTTCGCGCACCCCGGAAGCCAGAGCGCTAGATAGGCCTTCTTATTCCCAGCAGTTAAGTGGGAATAGTGTGGAAGCGACCACAGATTTTCTGTGGTCGCCTCGGCTTTCGCTCAGAACGCGGCTTTCAGCGTCACGCCCCAGGTCCGCGGGTCGCCCGGCTGGCCGGCGATCAGACCGGTGTTGCTGGGCCCCACCGCCAAGAGCTCGAAGTAGTCCTCGTCGAACGCATTGCGGACCCAGGCGTAGAGGTTGAGCCCCTCCGGCGTTCGGAAACCGGCCCGAACGTTCGACAGCGAATAGCCGTCCACCCAGGTGTAGATCGAGGGGGAGGCGTTAGACGAAAAGTTCGAGCGATAGCTGCCGTCATAGCCGAGGTAGGCCTCGCCCTCCTTCCCAAGAAAGGTGACCGGCACGTTGGCCTCCGCACCGAACGAGAACGCCCATTTCGACACGCCGGGCAGGCGCTGACCGGAGATGTCGCAGTTGGCCGGGCTAAGGCCGCCGGGCGTCCCGGGTGCGCTGGGTGTCTGGCCCGCGGCCACCGTTGTCCCCCCCGCCAGTTCCGGCGGGCACGGGGCGTCGACGAACTTGCGATAGGTGGCGTCGGTGTAGGCGCCGTTTGCGTAGGCGGTGAACCGCTCGTTCGGCCGCACCGAGAAATCGACCTCGAAGCCCTGGCTGCGGACCTTGCCGGCGTTGGCGAGATAGCCGCGCAGAACACCCAGCTGCCCGTTGGTCACCGTCGCCTGGTAGTCCTTGATGTCGGTTCGGAACGCCGAGACGTTGAGCGTGGCGCGCCGCTCCCAGAACTGCGTCTTCAGACCCGCCTCGAAGTGATCGACGTCCTCGGGCTTGATCGTGCCGGCGGCGAGGATCGGGTTGCCCGCCGCGTCGGTCGGCAGGCCGTTCTGATTGATGCCGCCGCTCTTGAAGCTCTTCGCGTAGGTCGCGTATCCGAGGATGTCCGGCGCGAACCGGTAGCTGGCGGTCAGGTCGTAGCTGAAGTTCCAGTCGTCGAAACTGGGCTCGCTGAGCTGCGGGGTGAAGACCGCCAGCTGCGCCGCGCGACGCGCGCCCGTCTGGCCCAGCAGCACCGGCACCCCCTGCCCGTCAAACACCAGCCGCTGATAGAAGCCTTCCTTCTTGTCGTAGTTCAGCCGCACGCCCGGCTGGATCGTGAAGGCGTCGGTCACCTTCCAGCTGGCCTGGCCGAACAGGGCGAAGCTGGTGTTCTTCAGATACTGGGTGTTGCGCGCCACTAGGCCGTCCAGGACGGTCGGGTCGTTGGAGAGCACGTTGCTCGGCGCGATGTTCCAACGGCTGGACGCCGGCCCCTGTTGTTCGGTGCCCTGCGTGTCGATCCGCTGCTTGAAGGCGAAGACGCCCGCAACGGCGTCGAGCCGGTCGTTCGAATAGTTGTAGCGCAGTTCCTGCGAGTACTGGTCTTGCTGCGAGGGGTTCTGCGACTTGGATACGATCGACAAGCCCAGGAAGTCGCGGTCGTTTTCCGGCCTCCAGTCCCAGAAGCGCCAGGCGGTGATCGACGTGAGCGTGCCCGGCCCCACGTTCCACACCACACGCGCCGAAGCGCCGCCGATCTTGTTGCCGGCGTTCAAATTCGCGTCGACATCGGTCACCCGGTCGAACGGATTGGTGCTGGCGACCGTGTAGTTCTGAGCGGCGGCCAGCGCGGCGTACTGCCGATTGAGCGGGCGTTGTGTCGCGCCGGTGCGCACGTAGATCTGCGCGCAGCACTCGGCGTCCTGCTTGCTGTAGTCGGCGGCGAAGGTGACGGCGAGCTCGTCGCTGGGCTTGTAGAGGATCTGCCCGCGGACACCCAGGTTGTCCTGGGCGTTCACGTGCTGGCGGCTGGTGACGTTGTAGATCGTCCCGCGACGCGTGGTGGTCGAGATCGCCAGGCGCGCTGCGATCGTGTCGGTTAGCGGACCCGAGATCGCGGCCTTCGCCTGCTTGAACGCCAGATTGCCCGCCGTGACCTCGGCCTTGGCCTCGAAGTCGAAGGTAGGCTGGTTGGTGGTGATGTTGACCGCGCCGGCCGTTGTGTTCTTGCCGTAAAGGGTGCCCTGCGGCCCGCGCAGCACCTCGATCCGTGAGACGTCCAGGAAGTCGAACGTCGCGGTGGCCACCCGCGCGTTGTAGACGTCGTCGATATAGAACCCGACACCCTGCTCGAAGCCGTCACTGGTCAGGCCGAACGGCACGCCCAGGCCGCGGATGTTCACCGCGGTGTTACGCGGGTTGGTGGAATAGTACTGCAGCGTCGGCGTCAGCTGTTGAAGTCGTCCGACGTTGAAGGCGCCGGTGGCGTCCACTTTGTCTCCGCCCACGACCGAGACGGCCAGAGGCACCGACTGCACCGTCTCCGACCGCCGGCGCGCGGTGACGGTCACCTCACCCACCGTCGCCCCGGCCTCCCCCTCCGCCTCGGCCGTCGCGGCGGCGTCCGTCGCCGCGGATGCGACCGTCGTCTGGGCGATCGCCGCGGGCGCGACGCCGCACAGCAACAGGCCCAGCAGGGCGGCGGATGCGGTTGGTCTGAGCGCAGGCGTGGTCATCTCGAGTCCCCTCGTTCTTGCTTGAGGGGACCCTAGACCTCTTAATCCTATCGCCTAAATGGGATTAAGCTGCGGCATAGTGCAGATTTTCTGAACCCTACTCCGCCGCGAGAAGCGCGCGGCCCGCCGTGAGCGACGTCTTGGCGGCGAGCTCGGCCTTGGCCGCTTCGTATTCCGCGGACAAGCGACCGACCAGTTCGGCGGCCGTCGGCACCTCCTTGACCGCGCCGATCCCTTGGCCGCAGCCCCAGATATCCCGCCACGCCTTGGACTTCTGGTTGCCGCCCGAGCCGAAGTTCATCTTCGAGGCGTCGGAGGTCGGCAGGTCGTTGGGGTCCAGACCGGCCGCGACAATGGAGGGCGCAAGGTAGTTGCCGTGAACCCCGGTGAAGAGGTTCGAATAGACAATGTCCTCGCCGGTCGAGTCGACGATCATCTGCTTGTACGCCGGATCGGCGGCCGCCTCCTGCGTCGCGATGAAAGCCGAGCCGATGTAAGCGACGTCCGCGCCCATGGCCTGGGCGCCCAGGATGGCGTGGCCGTTGGCGATCGAGCCGGACAGAGCGATCGGCCCGTCGAACCACTCGCGAAGCTCATGCACCAGGGCGAAGGGCGAAAGCGTGCCCGCGTGCCCGCCGGCGCCAGCCGCCACTGCGATCAAACCGTCAGCGCCCTTCTCCACGGCCTTCCGACCAAAGCGATCGTTGATGATGTCGTGCAGCACCACGCCGCCATAGGAATGGGCGGCCGCGTTCACGTCCTCACGGGCGCCGAGCGAGGTGATGATGATCGGAGCCTTCCACTTGGTGGAGACCTCGACGTCATGCTCAAGCCGCTCATTGGTTTTGTGGACGATGTGGTTGACCGCGAACGGCGCGGAGGGGGTGTCAGGATGATCCCGATCCCACGCCGCCAGCTCCTCGGTGATCTGGTGCAGCCATTCGTCCAGCAGCGACGCCGGCCGCGCGTTCAGCGCCGGAAACGATCCCACCACGCCCGCCTTGCACTGCGCGATCACCAACTCAGGCCCCGAGATGATGAACAGCGGGCTGCCGATGACCGGCAGGCGGAGACGATCACGCAGAACGGGCGGCAGGGCCATGGGCGAGTCCTCGAACGATTGTTAGATTTACGTTGTACGCAGGCACGAACCGTCGAGCAACATCTCTCGCGGGACCGGAATGTTGCCACCCTGACCCCACGGCCGCCAAGCGCGCCATGCGACCGATCGCAAGGCGGTCCGACAAATCGTCGGGGCGGCGGCGGCCGTGATCTAGCGTCGTGCCCCGCTCTCCTTGCGTGAACTTGACGCTCGGCCTCGCTGGGGCGCTATTCCGCCCATGGATGACGCGACGCTTCTAGACCCTGGAATGACGCCCGCTGGCGAAGACGCCTGGCGGGCTCTGGTGGCCAAGACACTCGGAGACAAGCCTTTCGAGAGCCTGACGAAAGTTACTGTCGAGGGTCTGGAGATCGCGCCGCTCTACGCCGCCGCCGAGCGCCCGGCTGCCTTCCAGCCCCGCCCGTTCGATGGGGACCGTCCCTGGGACGCCCGCGTCCTCTCCGCCCACCCGGACCCTGCCCGGGTCAACGCTGAACTCCTGGCCGACCTGGAAGGTGGCGCGGCCTCGGTGATCGTGAAGGGTCACGCGACCGCCGACGCCCTCGCTCGCGCGTTGAAGGACGTCATCGTCGAACTCGCGCCCGTGGGCCTGGACGCCGGTTTCCTGGGCCCGAAAGCCGCCGACGCCCTTCACGCGGTGGCCAAGGCTTCGCCGACCGCCCTTCTCGCCTTCAACATGGACCCGCTCAGCGCCTTTGCCGAAGCCGGGGCCAGTCCGGGGCCCATCGAGGCCCATCTGATCAGCGCCGCGACGGTTGGCGCCCGGCTGGCCCAGACCTACCCGCAGGCGCAGTTGTTCCTGGCGTCCGGTCGGGTGGCCCACGAGGCTGGCGCCGGCGAGGCGCTGGAAGTCGCCGTGGCCGCCACCGCCGCGATCGCCTACGCCAAGGCCCTGGTGCGCGCCGGCCTGCCGGTGGTCGACGCGTTCGCCCGCATCACCCTGGGACTGAGCGCCGATGCGGACTACTTCCTGACGCTCGCCAAGCTGCGCGCGGCGCGGGTGGTGTTCGGCCGCCTCGCCACCGCCTCGGGCGCTGCGCCGCTGGCCCGGGTGGAGGCGCGGACGTCGAACCGCATGATGACGGCCCAGGACCCCTGGACCAACATGATCCGCCTGACCGCCGCCGGGTTCGGCGCCGCGGCCGGCGGAGCAGACGCGGTGGTGTTGGGCGCGTTCACGGACGCCCTGGGCCTCCCCACCGCCTTCGGCCGTCGCCAGAGCCGCAACACCCAGCTGGTTCTGATGGAAGAAGCCGCCGTCGGACGCGTGGCCGATCCCGCCGCCGGGTCCGGCTATCTCGAAACCCTCACCGACCAAATCGCCCGCGCCGCCTGGGACCGGCTGCAGGCGATCGAAGCGGCCGGCGGGATCATCAAGGCGCTGGAAGACGGGCTGATCGACCGCGACGTGAACGCCGCTGTCGCTGCGCGTGGCGATCCGAAGATACTGGGCGTCACCGCCTTCCCGCCGACGGCGGAAACGCCGGTGGAAATCGAGACGGCCACGCCCGCCGCGCTCGATCCGAACGCAGGCCGCCTACCCGGTCCCGACAGCCGCTGCCCGCCGCTGAAGGCTGTGCGGCTCTCTGAAAAGCATGAGGTGGCGGCGTGAGCACGTTCCCCGACTTCTCCACCCTCGCCTTCGACGGCGACGTCGGCCCGTTCGCCCGCACGACCGGCGAGGTGTGGTCGACGCCCGAGGGTATCGACGTCCGCCCGGCCTATGAGGCCGCAGACATCGCGGGCCTGAACGCGCTCGGTGGCTTCCCTGGCCTAGCCCCCTTCGTGCGCGGCCCCTATCCGACCATGTACGCCACCAACCCGTGGACGGTGCGCCAGTACGCCGGGTTCTCGACAGCCGAAGACTCGAACGCCTTCTACCGCCGCAACCTGGCCGCCGGTCAGAAGGGCCTGTCGGTCGCCTTCGATCTCGCCACCCACCGGGGCTACGATAGCGATCACCCGCGCGTGCCCGGCGACGTTGGCATGGCCGGCGTGGCCATCGACAGCATCTACGACATGCGCACCCTGTTCGACGGCATCCCGCTCGATCAGATGAGCGTGTCGATGACCATGAACGGCGCCGTGCTGCCGATCCTGGCGCTCTATATCGTGGCGGCCGAAGAACAGGGCGTCCCGCACGACAAGCTCAGCGGCACCATCCAGAACGACATCCTGAAAGAGTTCCTGACCCGGAACACCTATATCTATCCGCCCGGCCCCTCGATGCGGATCATCGCCGACATCTTTGCTTACACCAGCAAGGAGATGCCGCGGTTCAACTCGATCTCGATCAGCGGCTACCATATGCAGGAGGCCGGGGCGACGCTGGACCTGGAGCTGGCCTACACCCTGGCCGACGGCATCGAATATGTCCGTGCGGGCGTCGCGGCGGGCATGACGGTGGACCAATTCGCACCCCGCCTGTCCTTCTTCTGGTGCGCCGGCATGAACATGTTCATGGAGGTCGCCAAGCAGAGAGCCAGTCGCCTGCTGTGGGCCAAGCTGATGAAGGCCGAGTTCGACCCGAAGGATCAGCGCTCGCTCGCGCTTCGGGCGCATACCCAGACCAGCGGCTGGTCGTTGGCCGCGCAGGACGTTTTCAACAACGTGCCCCGCACGGCCATCGAGGCCATGGGCGCAACGGGCGGCCAGACCCAGAGCCTGCACACCAACTCCCTCGACGAGGCCCTGGCCCTACCGACGGACTTCTCGGCCCGGATCGCCCGCAACACCCAGCTGTTCCTGCAGATGGAGAGCGGCCAGAACCGCGTCGTCGATCCGTGGGGTGGCTCCTACTACGTGGAGCGCCTGACCGCCGACCTGGCCAAACGCGCGCTGACCCACATCGCCGAGGTCGAGGCTCTGGGGGGCATGGCCAAGGCCATCGAAGAAGGCCTGCCCAAGCGCCGCATCGAGGAAGCCTCGGCCCGCATCCAGGCCCGCATCGACAGCGGCAAGCAGAGCGTGGTGGGCGTGAACCGCTACCGCCCAGACGTGCCCGACGACATCCCGGTGCTCAAGGTCGACAACACCGCCGTTCGTAACGCCCAGCTGGAGAAGCTGCGTCGCCTGAAGGCCGAGCGTGACCCGGAAGCCGTCGCCGCGGCGCTCGACGCCCTGACCGCCGGCGCCTCGGGCAAGGCCAACCTGCTCGAGCTCGCGGTCGAGGCCGCGCGAGCCAAGGCCACGGTGGGCGAGATCAGCTTCGCGCTGGAAAAGGTCTTCAATCGCCACAAGGCCGTCGCCGACGCCGTGAAGGGGGTCTACCTGCGTGAATCCGGCGCCACCCCGGCGACAGAGCGCGCCCGGGCCATGACCGAGGCCTTCCGCCAGGCCGACGGCAAGAAGCCGCGGATCATGGTCGCCAAGATGGGCCAGGACGGCCACGACCGCGGCCAGAAGGTGATCGCCTCGGGCTTCGCTGACCTGGGCTTCGAGGTGGAGATCGGGGATCTGTTCCAAACGCCGGCCGAAGCCGCCGCCGAGGCCGTGGAAGCGGGCGTCCACGCGGTGGGCGCAAGCTCGCTGGCCGCCGGGCACCTCACCCTGGTGCCGGAACTGAAGTCTGAGTTGGCCAAACTGGGCCGGCCCGACATTCTGGTGTTCGTCGGCGGCGTCATCCCGCCGGAGGACTTCAAGGCGCTGGAAGACATGGGCGTCGCGGCGATCTTCGCCCCCGGCACCGTGATCCCGGAAGCGGCGATCACCGTGCTGGACCGGCTCAACGAACAGCTCGGTTACGCCCAGGAGCAGGCCGCGCAATAGCCGGCCGACAACGTCAAATGAACAGGCCCGCCCGGATCGCTCCGGGCGGGCCGCTTTCGTTCAGTCCGCCGGGTTCAGCGGCCGGCGGTCGGGGTCGGCGCCCCGTTGTTGGCTTCCGCCGATCCGCGACGACGGCCGGGCAGCAGGGCCTGGGCCGCTGCGAGTTCCGCCTTGTCGATCGCGCCGTCCCTGTTGGCGTCGATGCGGTCGAAGTATCCGGCGATCATCGTACCCATCTGGCCCTTCAGCTCGGCCTTCTGCAGTTTGCCGTCGATGCTGTCGTCCAGCATTCCCATCAGCCGGGTCGGTGCGAAGCGCGCGTCGCTGTCGACCTGCTTGGCCGCCGTCTCATCCAGCCAGCGGAAGGACAGCTGGGTGAACAGCATCTCCTCGTGGCTCTGCTCGCCCCAGGTGACCTTGATGGTCGGGTCGGGGTTGGCCGGGTTCCGCTTGGAATTGTCGTAGATGTAGTTGGCGATGATCCGCGAGCCCGCGGGGATCTTGATCGGCTTGGCGAAGGTGTAGGCCCGCTGCCAGTTGAAGTCGTAACGCGGCATGCTCAGCAGCAGGGTCTTCTTGCCGTCCGGCGTCTGCAGCCACAGGTCGTTGGCGTAGGCGCGGTAGTGAGCATGCGGGAAGGCCGAGTAGAGCAGCGCGTCGTTCGGGAACTCGACGTAGGCCACTTCCTTGGCCCGCGCGGTGTTCGGGGCAATCGTGATGGTGGGGTCGATGACCACCACGCTGCGCATCATCAGCTCCGGCGGCTTGTCGTAGAAGTAGACGCCGATCTGCGAGTTATCGACGGCTTCCTTGCCATAGGGCGTGTAGTGCATCTGGAAGCCGATCGCGCCACCCTTGGGCAGGTAGCTGCCGGCGTTGCTGGCGTAGATATTGGATTCCGCGCCGACCGCGTAGCCGCCGACAGACCCCTTCCAGCGCGTCTCGGACGACTGGCCATTGGCCGGCATCTCGGACATCCAGCCCGTGAGGATGTGGTGCACAGACTGCCGGTCGCCCGGCTTTACGGTCGTGGCGCGGATCCAGCGGCCTTCGGTGGCCGGGTTGGCGATCGCCGGGCGCTGGTAGTCGACGACGCCCGAGGCGGGCACCTTATAGGCCGGGATGTTCAGGATCAGGTCCGGCTTGCCCAGCGGCCATTCGGCCGCCACGTGCTTCACGGAGCCCAGCGGGTCCTTGCCCTCGCCGCGCGGCGCTCCGGCCTCGATCCAGTGCACCAGCGTCTTGATCTCGGCGGGCGACAGGTTCTTGTCGTCCGAGAACTTTCCGACGTGCGGGTCGGCGTTGTAGGGCGGCATCCGGTCGGTGCGGATCACCTCACGGATCATCGGCGAGAAGCCCTTGACCATCTCGTAGTTGGTCATGGCGAAGGGGCCGATGCCGCCTTCCTGGTGGCAGGCGACGCACTTGGCCTCGAGGATTGGGGCCACGTCTTTCACATAGGTAAGCTTCGCGCCCGATCCGCGCGCCGGGAACGCGATAGGCGCCCCGTTGAGTGCGACGTTCGAGGCGGGGATCGGCCGGCCCGCGGCCAGTGCGTCCAACGCCGAGGCCACCCCATCCACCGGCCCGCGATAAGCCACGGTCCAGGTCTTCGGGTTGATCACGAACGCTTCGGCGGATCGCGTTACGCCCAGGCCCTCGCCGATCAGCTGGTTGACGTCCATGAGAACCGGAATGGCGTAGCCCGCCTTCGCGCTCTCGGCCAAAATCGCCTCACGACTGTCCTTGAGGCTGGAGTTCAGCATCATGAACTCGACGCCCTTGGCGCCGTAGGTTGTCGCCAGGGACTTGAGCGTTGGCGCGAGCGCTTGGACCGCGCGGTCTCCGTTCGCTTGGGTGACGATCACCACGGCTGGCGCGTCGCTCAGCCGGTACAGCTCGTGCGCCTCAAGGTTGGCGTCCACCAGCATGAAATTGTCGACCGTCGTAGGGGCTGTGGCGGCCGCATTGACGGCCGAGCCCTGCGCCATGGCGCTGGGGGCCGAGGTGTCCGTGGCGCAGCCAGCGACAAGCGCGGTGGAAGCCAGAAGGCCGGCGAGGCCAAGGCGTGCGGTGATCATGATGTCTCCCCCAGGATGTCTGCGCGGGCTTCGGGTACGCCGATAGTTGAACGCCGCGTCATCTTCGTCGGAACACATTACACCAATATTTCGAAAACACGGTGTCGTGCCGTTGGGTCAGTCCACAAGTTCCTCGGTGATGACCTGGAAGTCCGCCAAGGTCGCCGGGCCGAAGTGCGTGATCATCGCGACATCGGTGGCGTCGCGACCCAGCGCCATCATGACACGCCCGATGCGGGGCTTGTTATGGCGGGCGTCCATCGTGCGCCACGCGCCACCCAGATAGACCTCCATCCAGGCGCTGAAGTCCATCGGGCCACTGGCCGGCACGCCGATGTCGCCGAGATAACCCGTACAGTAGCGGGCCGGAATATTCATGCAGCGACACAGCGCGACGGCGAGGTGGGCGTAGTCGCGGCAAACGCCCAACTGCTCGTCGTGCGCCTGGGTCGCGGTCCGCGTGGCCCGGGCGTGCTCATAGCCGAAGGTGATGCGCTCGTGGGCGTAGGCGATGATCGCCTGGGCCCTGGCCCAGCCCGGCGGCAGGTCGCCGAACAGCTTCCAGGCGAGAGCCGTCAATTCCTGGGTCTCGACGTAGCGCGAGCCTAGAAGGAAGACCAGAACGTCATCGGGCAGCCGATCTACCGGCGTCTGCTCCGCGTCCGGAAAGATGAGGTCTGGACGTCCGGAGTCGCGGACGACGAAATCCGCGGACAAGGTGAAGCGCCCCGCCGGCGCCAGCAGGCGGCTGCAAAGATTGCCGAATTGATCGCGGTATTGGGTGAGGTCGATGGCCGGTCGGCTGCGGATCACGTCCGGCGTCTCAAGGTCCGCCAAGCGCTCAGGCCTGACGTTCAGCATCAGCAACATCGGCGTCGGACCGGGACAATCGTAGGTGATCTCATAGCCGCACCGGATGCGCATTCTCACTCCATGGTCTTAGCGTCCCTGCGCAACCCTCAAATCGGCGGCGGGTTGCGCCGCCTCGAGGACTTGGACATCGACATCGACGTCCATGCCGAGGAAATCGGACTTGAGGCCCGACCAGGCGCCGTGCAGCGGAAGCGCCGCCCGCGGATCGACCACCTCGGCGACTCTGACCAGGTCATGGCCGCCAACGATGCCGTTCGTCGGGTCGAAGTCCGTCCAACCGCATCCCGGCAGATAGACACGGACCCAGGCGTGCGTATGTCCGCCGCCGGTCCGTCCGGCCTTGAGCGAGCCGCTGTAGACGTAGCCCGAGGTGAACCGCGCCGCGAGGCCAAGACTGCGCGCCGCCTCGGCCATCAGCACCGCGAAGTCTCGGCAGCTGCCGCCACGGCGCGAGAGCGTTTCCAACGGCGCCTGCGGGGGACCGTCGAGACGGGTGGCATACGCAAACTCGCCCCGGATTCCGTGGGTCATGTCCGACAGCAGGATCGACAAGCGGGTTCGGCCGACTGGGCGAACGAACCGCCGCGCCCACGCCTCGACTTCGCCGGCGTCCGGATGCTGACGCGTCATCGCCCGCGCCAGGTCGGCGGCGTGTTCGGGGTCGTAGGCGAAGGCGCCCACGCCCAGGGCCGCGGCTTCACCCTCCAGTTCGAAGGCGGTCTGCGAGATGTGGTCCACGGTCACGCGGCTTTCGAAGTCAAGCCGCTCGGCCCGCTCGTCAAAGCGAACCACGGCCACCGTGGCCCCGCTCGCCTCCTGGACGTGACGCAGCATCGCCGGTTCAGGTCCGACCTCGAGCGCTGCGGCGACAATCCGCTGGTCGAAGCTTTCAAGCGGTCGGTACATCACCCGATGCTCGCCGAACGCCACCGGGTTGCGGTAGCGATAGGCGGTCCGATGACGGATGGAGACCAGCGGCATTGCAGTATAGCTCCGTCGATTCCGAAGCTCGGTCCACGCGGCTCCAGGAAGGGGCCGAAGGTGAGGCCGCCATTGTTACCAATTCAGGCGCCCAATCCCCGTTTCTGCTCCTGGGCGACCACGCCGGCCGCGGCATCCCGACGCGGCTGGGCGATCTGGGCCTCTCTGAGGCGGATCGCGAACGGCACATCGCCTGGGACATCGGCGTCGCAGCGCTTGGCCAGCGGCTGAGCACAGCCCTGGACGCCACCTTCATCGCCCAGCGCTATTCCCGTCTGGTGATCGACTGCAACCGCGATCCGGCGCGCCGCGACTCGATCCCCGACGTGAGCGACGGCTCGCCCATCGCCGGCAACCGGAACCTGTCCGACGTCGAGCGGGCGGAGCGCGTGGCTGAGGTCTTCACGCCCTACCATGCTCGGATCGCGCAAGAGCTCGACGCCCGCGCCGCCCCAGGGCTGCGGACCATCGTCGTCGCCCTGCATTCGTTCACCCCGGCCATGCAGGGCGTGGCGCGCCCCTGGATGTTCGGCGTCCTGCATCTGGGCGACAGCCCCTTCTCCAAGGCGGTGCTTGGCGCGCTACGGAGCGAGCCGGATGGGCCGGTGGTCGGCGACAATGAGCCCTATCGGATGGACGAGGTCGATTTCACCGTGCCGCATCACGCCATCGGGCGAAGACTGGACTATCTCGAACTGGAGGTCCGCCAGGATCTGCTGGCCGCGCCCGCTGGACAGGACGCCATCGCCGCCCGTCTCGCCCGCCTTCTCCCCGACGCCCTGGCCCGCTTGGCGGTGACAGATTGCCCCTAGACTGCCCTTACGGACGGGGAACAACCTGCCGGCAACGAACCCTGCTCGCGAGGAAAGACCATGCCCGAAGCCCTGATTATCGATAGCGCCCGTACGCCCCGTGGCATCGGCAAGGTCGGCAAGGGCGCCCTTGCCGACGAGCACCCCCAGCGCTTGGCCGCCACCGTGCTGGCCGCGTTGGCCCAGCGCAACAACCTGAACACCGCCGACGTCGACGACATCATCTGGGGCACCTCGTCCCAGCGGGGCAAGCAGGGCAACGACATGGGCCGCATGGCGGCCCTCGACGCCGGCTATGACGTCAAGGCCAGCGGCGTCACCCTCGACCGCTTCTGCGGTTCGGGCATCACCGCGGTGAACCTGGCCGCTGCCCAGATCATGTCGGGCATGGAAGATCTGGTGATCGCCGGCGGCTGCGAGATGATGTCCTACACCGCCGCCAGCGCGCCGCAGCACGCCGCCTTCTTCGAGGGCCCGGCCCTGATGGACGCCGGCAACGCCCACCTGCGCAAGCTGCACCCGCAGTCGCACCAGGGCATTTGCGCCGACGCCATCGCGACCCTGGAGGGCATCAGCCGTGAGGCTCTGGACGAGTTGGCTTATGTCAGCCAACAGCGCGCCGACCACGCCATCCGCAACGGCCACTTCGACCGTTCCATCGTGCCGGTCTATCATGAGGACGGCTCGCTCGCCCTGGACCGCGAAGAGTTCCCGCGTCCGCAGACCACCCGCGAGGGTCTGGCCAGCCTGAAGCCCTCGTTCGAGGCCATGGCCAATGCGCCGCTCGACGCCAACGGCACGACCTTCGCCGGCCTGATCAACCAGGTCTATCCGGACCTGAAGATCCAACACTTCCACCACGCCGGGAACTCCTCGGGCGTCGTCGACGGCTCGGGCGCGGTCCTCCTCGCCTCCCCCGCCTATGCCGCCAAGCATGGGCTGAAGGCTCGCGCCAAGGTGGTCGCCATGGCCAACGTCGGCGACAGCCCGACGCTGATGCTCAACGCTCCGGTCCCCGCGGCGCTGAAGGTCCTCAAGAAGGCCGGCCTGACGGTCGACGACATCGACCTTTGGGAAATCAACGAGGCCTTCGCGGTCGTGGCCGAGAAGTTCATCCGCGACCTGAAGCTGGACCGTGAAAAGGTCAATGTGAACGGCGGCGCCATGGCCCTGGGCCACCCGATCGGCGCCACCGGCTCCATCCTGATCGGCACCATCATCGATGAGCTGGAGCGCCGCGACCTCAAGCGCGGCCTGGTCACCATGTGCGCCGCCGGCGGCATGGCGCCGGCGATCATCGTCGAGCGGGTCTAGGCATGCTGTCTCGTCAGCGCCGGTTCGTTACGCCGGGGCCGGACGAGACGGTGGAGGAGCTCGCCCTGCGGGCCCTCCCCGATCAGCCGGTCGAGACCGCGGTTGACGCGATCAAGAGTTGGAACCTGCACATCTTCGCCATGCGTAAGCCGGCGGGGCTGCTGATGGGCTCCGACGTGGTGTTCGTGGAGCCGCCGATTGGATGAGGCCGTCATCGTCGGGGCCGAGATGGTCGCCGGCCATGATGGCTCGATGGAGCTGTTGGTCCGTCTGCGCCATGCCAATGGCGTCGAGGGGCCGGTGGTCCTGGACGAAGAAACGGGTTTACGCCTCATGCGGACCTGCGGGGCGTCGCACGTGGACGACCTTACGGGGCAATCCTGGCGACGGATCCTGGAGGGAAGCTGATGTTCGACGTGCTGGTGCGCAATGGGCTGGTCGTGGACGGGTCGGGGCAGCCGGCCTTCCAGGGCGACGTGGCGGTCAAGGACGGCAAGATCGTCGCTGTCGGACGCGTCGACGGCGAGGCCCGACAGGTGGTCGACGCCGGCGGCCGGGTGATCGCGCCGGGCTTCATCGATCCGCACACCCACTTCGACGTGCAGCTGCTGTGGGACGGCGCCGCCCGTCCGGCCCTCGAACACGGGGTGACCTGCGTCGTTCCCGGCAACTGTTCCCTGTCGCTGGCGCCGCTGAAGGCGGCCGACCGCCCCCGCGTGATCGGCATGTTCCAGCAGATCGAGGAGATGCCGCCCGAGGCGTTCACCACCGCCTTCGAGTGGACCTGGGAAGACTTCGCCGGCTACCGCGCCGCGATTGAAAAGGCGCTTTCGATCAACGTCGCCCCCCTGGTCGGCCACAGCGTGATCCGCCTTTGGGTCATGGGTCCTGCCGCTCAAGAGCGCGCGGCGACGCCGGAAGAGATCGCCGGCATGCAGGACCTGCTCCGCAAATGCCTCGACGCTGGCGCCGTTGGCCTCTCCACCAGCTTCGTCGACGTGGACGAAAATGGTCGCCCCGTGCCCAGCCGCTTCGCCCAGTTCGAGGAACTGGACGCCCTGGCCGCAGTGCTGGGCGAATATGGTCGCATGTTACAGTGCGTGCCGGAGTTCTATGCGACGGACATCACCATCGCTCGCATCGACCAACTGGCCGAGCTGAGCCTCAAGCACGATATCCCCACCACCTTTTCGCCGCTGTTCGACACCTCGGCGGTGCCCGACAACGCACCCCGCGCCATCGCCCGGGTGGAGGAGCAGTTCGCCCGCGGCGCGCGCGTCTGGCCGCAGATGCAGACCCGCCCCATCGACATCAGCTTCAGTCTACTGCGCCCCAGCCTGTTCTTCGCGCGCCTGCCGCGTTGGGTGCGCATCCTGCGCCAGCCGGTGGCCGAGCGGCTGGCCGCCCTGCGCGATCCCGACATCGTCGCCAAGATGGTCGCCGACACCGGCGCCGACGGCGGCGAGGCCATGATGGGCCGTCTGATCCTGCGCGGCGGCGACGCAGCTCCCGCGGAGCTGGCGGGCAAGACCCTCTCCGAGATCGCCAAGGCCCGCGGCGAGGTCCCGGCCCTGGCGCTGATCAACCTGAGCCTCGAGAATGGCCTGGACGTGGCCTTCCTGTCCGCCAGCCAGGGCCATCAGGCCACCGACCGCATTGGTCCGATGCTCGCCAATCCGCGGGTTCACATCGGGGCCAGCGACGGCGGTGCGCACATCTCTTCATTCTCGACCTACGGCGACACCGGCTATCTGTTCAGCGAGTTCGTGCGCAAGGGCGGCCACATGAGCCTGGAGCAGGCCGTCGCCAAGATCACCGGCGAGACAGCCGACATCTGGGGCCTGAAGGACCGCGGCCGGCTAAAGCCAGGCCTTGCCGCGGATATCGTGGTGTTCGACCCCGACACCATCGACCGGGAGGACGAGATTCCCACGTTCGACATGCCCGGCGACGGCATGCGCTATGTCCGGGCGGCCCGCGGAATCGACACGGTTCTCGTCAACGGTCAGGTCGCCTATCGCGAGGGCGCCTATACTGATGCGCGGGCCGGCGTGGTCTGCGTCTAGAGGCTCAGCGAATAAACTCGGACACCGGTCTGCGACGATCTCCGGGGTGAGGCGTTAGCGATGACAGCAATCATCGCAATTCCGAACCCAGGGACGAAAACCCATGCCCAATTCCAAGGGCGCGCCGGCGCGCGCCTCGACCACCGCTACCGGCAACGGCGGCGAGCTCCATCAGACCGCGTCGGCGCCGGACACCCGGCTGACCACCAACCACGGGGTTCCGGTTAGCGACAATCAGAACTCGCTCAAGGCCGGCGCCCGGGGGCCGTCGCTTCTCGAGGACTTCGTCCTGCGGGAAAAGATCCAGCATTTCGACCACGAGCGGATTCCCGAGCGTATCGTCCACGCCCGCGGGTCGGCTGCGCACGGCTATTTCGAGCTCACCAAGTCCCTGGCCAAGTACACCCGCGCCAAAATCCTCACCGAGGTCGGCGCGCGCACCGAGGTCTTCACGCGCTTCTCCACCGTGGCGGGCGGTGCGGGCTCGGTCGACACGCCCCGCGACGTGCGTGGCTTCGCCGTCAAGCTCTACACCAAGGAGGGCAACTGGGACCTCGTCGGCAACAACATCCCGGTCTTCTTCATCCAGGACGCCATCAAATTCCCCGACCTGATCCACGCTGTGAAGATGGAGGCTGACCGCGGCTATCCTCAGGCGGCCAGCGCGCACGACACGTTCTGGGACTTCATCGGCCTGATGCCCGAGAGCACCCACATGGTCATGTGGGCGATGTCGGACCGCACCATCCCGCGGTCCCTGCGGATGATGGAAGGGTTCGGCGTGAACACCTTCCGGCTGCTGAATGACAAGGACGAGGCCACCTTTGTGAAGTTCCACTGGCGGCCCAAGCTCGGGACGCAGTCGACCTGCTGGGACGAAGCCGTGAAGATCGCCGGCGCCGATCCGGACTACCATCGCCGCGACCTGTTCGAAGCGATCGACACTGGCGCCTTCCCCAAGTGGGAGTTCGGGGTTCAGTTGCTGAGCCAAGCCGAGGCCGACGCCCTGCCCTTCGACATCCTCGACGCGACGAAGGTGATCCCCGAGGAACTGGTGCCGATCCAGGTGGTCGGGCGCATGGTGCTGGACCGCAACCCAGACAACTTCTTCGCGGAAACCGAGCAGGCGGCCTTCCTGCCCACCAACATGCCGCCGGGGATCGATGTCTCGGAGGATCCGCTGCTGCAGGGTCGGCTGTTCTCTTATCAGGACACCCAACTGTCGCGCCTGGGGACGGTGAACTTCCACCAACTCCCGATCAATCAGGCCAAGGGCTGTCCATTCCAGAACCTGCAACGCGATGGGCAGATGCAGACTCAGGTCTTCAAGGGTCGCGCCAACTACGAGCCCAACAGTCTGGCCGACGCCGGCGAAGTCGGCGGACCGCGCGAGGACCCCAAGGGCGGATTCCGCAGCGCCGCCGTGCCGGCGGAGACGACCAAGGTTCGTCTGCGCGCAGAGACCTTCGCCGACCACTACAGCCATGCGCGGCTGTTCTATCGTTCGCAGACCGACGTCGAGCAGGCGCACTTGGCCAGCGCGCTGGTCTTCGAGCTATCCAAGTGCAGCTTCGAGCATGTGCGCACGCGGGTGCTCGGCAACCTGCAGAATGTCGACACCGACCTGGCGTCGCGTGTGGCCTCCGGCCTGAACATGCCCTTGCCCAAGGCCAACCCGGCGGCCACCCCGACACTCGACATGGACCTGTCGCCCGCGCTTCGGATCCTGGGCAAGTATCCCGAAACCCTGGATGGCCGGGCGATCGGCGTCCTGGTGACGGACGGCGCGGACGGGGCTGTCGTGGAGGCGCTGAAGGCGTCCGCCATGGCCGCGGGCGCCAGCGTGAAGATCGTCGCCCCCAAGATCGGCGGCGTGAAACTGAAAGGCGGCAAGATCCTCGTTCCGGACGGCCAGCTCGCCGGGACACCCTCTGTGCTGTTCGACGCGGTCGCGCTGGTCGTGTCCGATGAGGGCTGCGCTGAGTTGCTGGGTGAAAGCGCCGCCGTCGACTTCGTGTCGAACGCCTTCGTTCACCTGAAAGCGATCGCGCACACCGCGGCGGCCCAGCCCCTGCTCGATAAGGCCAATGTGCAGGCCGATGCGGGCATCGTCGATGTCACGGCGTCCGACAACACCTTCCTCGCGGCTGCGGCCACCCGACAATGGGATCGGGAGCCGAAGGTCCGCATGCTCGCCTAAAACACGGGACGATTTTGCGGTCTTCGACGCGATAGACTTAACAAAACCTTAACACGGCGACGCCTGGATAAATCAAAGACCAGGCGTCGCCGTTGTTTTGCCTGATTCCGCCCGCAACGTTCGGAACAGACTACCGCATCAGTTGTTGAACAACTACGCGGCGCAAAACGCGACGTCCCAGACAGGAACAAGCTCTACCTTAGCTTTTTGGGTCGATACGATGTTTGCAATTGCCGGAACACACGACAGCGGACTGGCGCGCGAACTCTCCAGCGCCCGCGCACAACTCGCCAGCCAGGAACGCCAGATCCAGGAGCTCAATCACCGCATCGCCAACAGCCTGCAGCTAGCGGCGGACATGTTGGTGTTCGAACAGCTCCGCTCGCGTGATCCCGTGGCCACCGCCGCGCTGGAGGCCAGCCGCGCACGCCTTGTCGCCGTGGGCGAGCTCCACCGCTATCTCTACGATCACGCGGGCCAGCCGGCGGTCGAGCTCAGTCCTTTTCTCGCCGGACTCTGCCAAGCGATTACGGCCACCACGGGTCTGAACTGCCTGATCCAGGCCGATCTCACCCGCGTGCCGGGCGACATGGCCCAGCAGCTCGGAATCGCGATCAACGAGTTCGCAATCAATGCGGCGAAACACGCCTACGACGGAAAGTCGGGCGGCCGCCTTGTCGTCACCAGCCGCCGGGACGGGCGAGACCTCGTGCTGACGGTCGCCGATCAGGGCAAGGGCCTCGTCAACGGCGTGGCGGGAAGCGACGGCAAGAGCGGGCTTGGCATGTCTATCGTCGCCGCCATTGTCCGCGATCTGAAGGGAACGCTCACGGTCACGGGCGACCACGGCGTGGCGTTCACCATCCGCGCGCCCCTGCCGGGCTCCGCCACCGTTATCGACCGGTCTTTCCAGGCGTGGTCCGAGGCCTGACGACCGCTTCCGCGACTACGAGTCCAGTTCGGTCGCGATGCTGGGGTACTTCGCCTTGAGGCGGTCCTGGGCGTCCCTGAGGGCGGCGATCGCTTCGTCCACATGCTGGCGCTGCTGCTCCAGCTGTTCGACGCGGCGGTGGTGGATGCGCAGCGCCTCGGCGTCCTGGGCCGCCGAGCCTTCCTCGTCATAGGTGTCGAGGATGTCGCGGATCTCGGCGATCGAGAGCCCGACGCGGCGCCCTTGCAGGATCAGCTGAAGGCGAGCGCGGTCCTTGTAGGAATAGACCCGGCTGGTGTCCCGCCGGCCCGGCGACAACAGGCCCTGCTCCTCATAGAACCGCAGCGCACGGGGCGTGGCCCCGAACTCCCGGCAGAGCTGCGTGATGGAATAGGTCCGATACGGCGGACGGCGCAGGTTCAAGAACGTCGACATTCGGCTTCCTCCCTCACAGTCCCAGCACGAGCCGGGCGATGATGTCCCTTTGGATCTCATTGGAGCCGCCGTAGATCGAAGCGGCCCGATTGTTCAGATAGCGCGGCACGGCCACCAAGCCTTCCTCGGGACCGATCGCCTCGACATTCGACCCCGCCTCGCGCGCCGCTGGCTGATCGACGGCCGCATAAAGTCCAAGCGCCGCCACGGAAATCTCGTCGATCCGCTGCATGGCTTCGGTGCCGTTGATCTTGAGCATCGACGAGGCCGGCCCGGGGTTCTTGCCGCCCGCCAGCGCCGCCAGGATCATCCGCTCCGTCATGTCGATGGCCGTCACCGAAATCTCGGCCTCGATCAGCCGCCGACGATGGGCTGCGTCGTCGCCCTGGCTCGCCACGGCGATGCCCTGGGCGCGCTCCAGACCGACATTCAAGCCCGGAGCGGACCCGCCGCCGCGTTCGAACTCCAGCAGGTACTTCGCGACCGTCCAGCCCTGGTTCTCCTCGCCGACACGCCCCGACTTGGGCACGCGGACGCCGTCGAAGAAGACCTGGTTCACCTCGTGCTCGCCGGCCAGGGTGATGATCGGCTTCACCGAGATTCCGGGTGTGGCCATGTCCAGCAGCAGGAACGTGATCCCCTGCTGCGGCTTGCCCTCGGTCGACGTGCGGACCAGGCAGAACATCTTGTTGGCGAAGTGGGCGTGGGTCGTCCAGATCTTCGATCCGTCAAGAACGTAGTGATCTCCGTCACTTACCGCCCGAAGCTGCAGCGACGCGAGGTCCGAGCCGGATCCCGGCTCGGAGTAGCCCTGGCACCAGTAGTCCTCGCCCGAGAGGATCCGCGGCAGGTAGTACGCCTTTTGCTCGGGCGTGCCGTAGCCCATGATGACAGGCCCGACCATCTTCAGACCCATGGGCGACAGCGTGGGTGTTCCAGCCCGCGCGCATTCGGCCGCGAAGATCGCACGCTGGACCTCGCTCCAGCCCGGTCCGCCGTACGCCTTGGGCCAAGCGGGCGCCGCCCACCCCTTGGCATGGAGGATCTTCTGCCACGGCAAGCTGTACCGCGGCTCACAGAAGACGCTGGTCAGGCGCTCACCGGCGCGCCGAAGCTCCGGCGTGAGGTTGGCCGCGATAAAGGCGCGAACCTCGTCGCGGAACGTCAGATCGGCGGCGGTGAGCTCCAGATCCATGCTCAAACGCTCCGCTAGAATTTAGACCGAAGCGTGACACCCCAGGTGCGCGGCGCGCCGAGGAAGGCCGCGTACGTCCCGGACTGCAACGGCTGATCGACGACCACCTGGTAGTAGTCTTCATTGGTCAGGTTCTGGGCGAACAGCTCCACGGTCCACCGCTCGTCCGCCGAGCCCACGCCGATGCGGCCGTTCCAGAGCGTCAGCTCCTTCTGGTTCTTCAGCGGGTCGAGGTTGGAGCCGGTGTTGTACGGCGAGGTATAGCGGCCCGACAGGCTGGCGCGAAGGCGCAGGTCGGAACCCAGGTCACGCGCATAAGCCGCCGACCAGGAGGCCGACCACAGCGGCGCATAGGACAGGCGCGACCCGGGCAGACGCGGGCCAACCCCGGCGGTCGGCGTGAAGTTTCCGAACTGGGTGACCGCATAGGTCACGCCGCCCGTCGCGGTCAGGCCGGGGACAGGCGTCCGCCACACCAGATCCATGTCGACGCCCTTGGACGTCACCTTGGGGATCGACGCCACCACGAAGCTGATGCCGGTGAAGGTGTTCAGCTGGAAGTTCTCGAAGGTCTGGTCGAAGGCCGCCGCGTTCAGGACCAGCCGGTTCTCGAACAGGTTGCTCTTGAAGCCAGCCTCATAGCTCTCGACGGTTTCAGCGGCGAAGCTGGTGTCCGGGTTGATGACGCCGGCGCTAACCCGCGCCCGGTCGAGGTTGAAGCCGCCGGCCTTATGGCTGTTGGCGTAGGAGACGTAGGCCATGAACTGGGGCGTGAAGCGGTAGGACGCCTTCGCCGTGCCGCCAAACCGGTCCTCGCTCCGCTTCTGACGCGTGTCGACGTTGTCAAACGCCGGATCGGCGCCAGGGGCGCAGATCGCGGCGCGCGCGGCGGCCGGAATGGGCCGCGCAATGGCCGCGGCGCAGGCCAGACCGGGCGCGGTGTTGCGATACTGGCTGAAGACCTTCTTGGTCTCGTCGGTGTAGCGGAGCCCCACCGTCAGTTCGAGCGCATCGGTCACGTGCCACGTGTTGTTCGTGAAGAACGCGAAGCCTTTGGTCGAATGGTCGAAGCGGTCGTAGGCGCCCTCGCCGGCGATGAAGTTGGTCCCGAAGGGCCGCCCGGTCAGCGCCGACACGGTCGCCGGGTTGGCGCCGCCCGACAGAAGCAGGCCGAAGTAGCTCTCGTAAGAGACGCCGAAGGGCGTGAAGGCGCTATTGTCGAGCTGCTCATCCGAATAGAAGCCGCCGACCATCCAGTCCAGCGGACCGGACCGACCCGCCAGTCGCATTTCGTGCGAGAAGGTTTTGAACTTGTTGAAGGTTCGACCATCGCTCGGCCGGTACCAGATGTCCGCCGACGAGAAGTCGATATCGGCGCCTTGGATGTTGGCCCAGTCCCGGTAGGCCGTAATCGAGGTCAGGGTGAGATCGGCGTTGATCTCCCAATCTGCCTGCAGCGAGACGCCCTTGTCCGTCAGCTCCTGGTTGGACTCGCGGTTGGCGTAGACCAGGCGGCGGAAGGGGTCGGCCGGACGCAGCGTCCCCTCGTCGGCGGCCACCGCATCGATCAGGGCGCCGGTTGGACCCACCAGCGTGGTCGCCGTCAGGCAGCAGTGTTCGTCGCGCTTCGTGTAGTCCACCATACCCCGCAGGGTCAGGCTTTCGGTGGGCAACCACAGCAGCTGGCCGCGGATCGTCACGACATCCTGGTCGTCATTCTTGCTCTGGGTGCTCGGACCGGCGCCGTTGCGCACGTCGTTGAAGCCATCCCGCTTGCGGACGGCGGCGAAGAGGCGACCCGCGAGGGTCTCGCCCAGCGGCCCGGTGACGCTGGCCGCCGCGCCGCGCGCATCGTGATTGCCGTAGGTCAGCTCGGCGTTACCGCCGAACTCGAACGCCGGCGCCTTCGTGATGACGTTGATGACCCCAGCCGAGGTGTTCTTGCCGAACACCGTGCCCTGCGGGCCCTTCAGCACCTCGATGCGCTCAAGCTCGCCGAGGTCGCCGAACGCAACACCGCTGCGGGCGCGATAGACGCCATCGACGACGGTGCCGACGGACGACTCGAGGCCCGGGTTGTCGCCGATCGTGCCGACGCCGCGGATGCGAATCGAGGTCTGCGCGCTGCCGGTGGACGAAGTGACGCTGAGGCCGGGCGTCAGAACCTGCAGATCCTTCACGTCGCGGACGCCCGCGTCCTGGAGCTGCTGGCCCGAGACGACGTTCACGACGATCGGAACGTCCTGGAGGTTCTGTTCACGCTTCTGAGCGGTGACGATAACCGCGTCGACCTCGGGCGGGTCCGTCTCGGCGGCCTGAACCTGGCCGGCCAGGCAAACCATCGACAGAACGGCAGCCGACGGCGCCCACTTACGCAACTTCATCATTTCTCCCCTCGCCACACGGGCGTTCTTTGTCTTCGCATCTTAGCGCTGTGCGAGGGTCGGACCTTGCAGGTGCGCGCGCAAGCGAACAAGCTATTAGAAGTGATAGGGGGTGCGCCGACGCCTATGGTCGCCGCTTCGACCTTACTTTCCGACGCTGAAGCCCTGGCCCGCGAGATCGTTGAGATCGGCGCGCGCATCGGCCTGCCGTTCGTCGCCGCCGCCAGCGATATCTCATCGGCGACGCCGCCTGTGGGATTGGATGGGCGACCGATGGCGGAAACCGTCTTCCAGTGGGTGGATCCCAAGCTTCGATACTGGGAGGATCACGGCTTCGCCCTGCGCGCCGCCTTCATCCATGCCTCCCGTGCCTGTTCCGAGCCGTTCCAGTTCGCCGGTGGGCGGTTCAGCACCTGGCGCCCCAGCCGGGCGCTGGACGCCATCACCGCCGAAGGGCCGATCGACACCTATGGCGTCGGGGCGGCGATCGTCGCGCCGGCCTACCTCCCCGGCGGCGTGATCGGCGCGGTGGTCTGGGCGACGGCCGATCGCGACTTTGACGTGCAGGCGACGTTCATGGCCCATGCGGCGGAGCTGCATATCCTGGCCCTGAAGTTCGTCGCCACCTATGAGGACGCGCTCGGCGGGTCGGATCAGACGCCCCCTCGCCTCACGCGGCGCGAGATCCAGTGCCTGAAATGGGCCGCCGCCGGAAAGACTGACGCAGAGATCGGCGACCTTGTCGCCATCTCGCTGCCGACCGTCCGGTTTCACGTCACCAACGCCGCCCGGAAGCTCCGTGTCGCCGGCCGATCACAGGCGATCCAACGCGCCGCAACCTTGGGCTTTATCGGCGCCGGCGGCGCGAACGCGACGTCAGGTCCCATGCGTGTGCGCGCCACAAGCGAGTAAGGTTAACGCCTGGGAGATTCGTGAGAGGACGGGCGTATGCGTCCCCGAGTTCGGCGCGCGGGCCTGACGGCGGCTGCGCTGCTGTGCATTGCGTACCCGGCGGCTCCGGCGGTCGCCGGCGCGGCGGCGGCTCCACGCGCCCTCACCGCCGTCGAAACCACCGCCTGGCAGGACATGGTGGTCAAGGCCGAGCAGGCCCGTGTCCAGGGCGACTGGCGCCGGCTTGAGACCATCACCCGCAAGCGCGCCCGCATCGAAGAGCGCGCCTACGGCCCGGAGGCGGCTGTGACCGCCGTCTCCTGGTCGTGGATCGGACAAGCCCTTGTGCGCCAGGGCCGCGACGCCGCGGCCGAACCCTTCTACCGGCGTGCGCTCGAGATCGATCGCAAGGCCTTGGGCCCTCGCCATCCGCAGACGCTGCTGGCGATGTCGAACCTGGCGGGCGTGCTGGAACGTCGCGGGCGCTTCGAGGCGGCCGAACCGCTCCGGCGCGAGATGCTGTCCGCGACCCGGTCGATGTTCGGCGAGACAGGGGTCGAGGCCGCAGCGGCCGGGGTCGCGCTGGCCGATCTTCTGCGCGCCCAGTCGCGGCCCGCGGAGGCCGAGCCGCTCTATCGCGCGGCGGTCGAGACGGACACTCGCCTGCTTGGCGCCAAGGATGCGCGGCTGGCCGCCGACATCGGCGCGCTCGCTGCCACGCTCGACGATTTGGGCCGACACGTGGAAGCCGAGCCCCTGCATCGCCGCGCGCTGGCGATCCGCCGTGAAATCTTCAGCGAGCGGGACGCGGCCACCGCCCAGGCGTACGCGCGGATGGGAGCCAACCTCGACGCCCAAGGCCGCCACGCGGAGGCGGAAGCCCTGCTAAGGCTGGCGCTGTCGATCGACACCGATGTGCGCGGGAAACGTCATCCGGCGACCGCCGCCGACGCGGCGGCGCTCGGCGCGAACCTCGGCGCGCAGAAGCGAGCGGCCGAGGCGGAACCCCTGCTTCGCCAGGCGCTCGCCATCCGCCGTATTCAGCTGGGCGAGACCCACGCCGACACAGGGATCAGCTACGGCGCACTGGGGGACAATCTGGCCGCGCGCGGCAAACGCGTTGAGGCGGAGCGATTCCACCGCCGCGCCCTGGCGATTGTCCGGGCCGCCAAAGGGGACGCCGATCCCGCGACCGCTCAGGCCCTCTTCGCGCTCGCGCTCGATATCCACGCGCGCGGCCGGTTCGCCGATGCCGAGCCCTTGCTTAGCCGCGCCCTTGAGATTCGACGCGCGGCGCTGGGCGAGCGACATCCCGCGACCGCCGCAGCTTACGACGCCCTGGCCGAGGTCCAGCATCGGATGGCGGCCAATGCCGGTGCGGAGCAGTTGTCGTCGCGCGCCGTCGCCATCGTGCGAGCCCGTCGCTCGGCCGACCTCCGCGCAACAGGATCGGACGCCGACGCCGCCATCCGTCGGGCGCGCGCCGACAGTGACCCGGGACACGCAGCCGAGTCGGTCTTCCGCCGCTATCTGCGGCTGGCCTGGCTCGCCGCGCGGGAACAGCCCTCCGAGCTGCTTCGGCTGCAGGATCAGGCCTTCACCGCCGCGCAGGACTTGGAGGTTTCGCCGGCCGCCCGCGCCCTGGCCCAGACTGCGGCGCGAGCCGCCTTCACCCACAAGGCGGCCGCCGGCGACGCCCGGGTCCGCCAGGATCTCGCCGGCCAGGTGCGACAGATTGAGGGTCAGCTCACCCAGGCGATGCCGCAGGACGACCCGTCCAAGGCCGCTCGGGTGGGGGCCGCCTTGGACGCGGTCGGCCGGGAGCTCGCCGTTCTCGACGCCCGGCTGAAGAAGGACAATCCGAAGTACGCCGATACCATCTCGCCCCAGGCGCTCTCTATCGCTCACGCCCAGGCGCGACTGCGGCCCGGCGAGGGGATGCTGTTCATTGTTCCGACGGGCGACGATGTGCACGTCTTCGCCTTGTCGCGCACCCGCAGCGCCTGGAACCGCCTCGAAGGCGGCCAGGCTGGCCTGGAGGCGCGCATCCGCGCCTTGCGCTGCCAGGTCGACGACGGCGCCTGTGGCGGCAAGGTGCGTCCCGCGGCGGACGGCCATGTCGCGACGTTCGATCTGCAAGCCGCCTACAGCCTGTACCGCGATCTGATCCAACCGGTGGAGGGGGCGCTGACGGGCGTCGACCGGCTGTTCGTAACCACCTCCGGGGCCTTGGGCGGCCTGCCTCTGGGGTTGCTGCCCATCATTGCGCCCACCCCGGGCGAGGCGCCGGCCCAAGCCTTGGGCGGTACAAGCTGGCTTGCTGACCGGTACGCGCTCACCACCCTGCCCGCGGTGGCCAGTCTGCGCGCCGCCGGGCCGTCGAAGCGTCCGAGCGCAAAGCGCTGGTCGTTCGTCGGATATGGCGATCCGACCGTGAGCGATGCCTGGCGAGGCGCGCAGCGTGTCGGCGATCCCCGCCCGCCCGGATCGATCTTCACACCCCTGCCCGGCACAGCGAGCGAGCTCCGGGCGATGGCCCGCACTCTCGGCGCGCCCCAAGGGACCGTTCGCCTGGGCGCGAAAGCCACCGAGGGGGCGATCAAGACGTCGCCGGACCTTGCGAAAGCGGGCGTGGTCGCCATCGCGACCCACGGTCTTCTGTCGCACGAGATCGCCGGCCTGGACGAGCCAGGTCTGATTCTCAGTCCGCCCGGGCGCGCCACGGCGCTGGACGATGGCGTGCTCACCGCCTCCGAGGCCGCCGCGCTGGAGCTTTCCGCCGACTGGGTGATCTTGTCGGCCTGCAACACCGCCGGGGCCGATGGCACGCCGGGCGCCGACAATCTGTCTGGCTTGGCGCGGGCCTTCCTCTACGCGGGCGCACGAGCCCTTTTGGTGAGCCACTGGCGGGTGTTCGACGACGCCACGGCGGCCCTAACGGTCCAGACCCTGGCGATCCAAAAGGGCAATCCCCGCCTGTCGAAGGCGCAGGCCTTGCAGAAGGCTATGCGCACCGTACGAACCGGCCGGAAGCCCGATGGCTCACCCCTCCCCGGCTGGCGGCCCGAGTGGAGCCACCCGGCCTACTGGGCGCCCTTCGTGGTGATCGCCGCGGACGGCTAGGGCGTGGACGCCGCGCGTTCAGTCCAGCAGGCGCGCGAGGGCCGGAGACACCCACTCGGTCCAACGCGGGCCGTCCCGAAAGACGATCGCCGCGGCGATGTCATGCCGAACCGCGAAGTACCGCGCCGCGGGGCCCAGCACCGTCAGCGCCGTGCAGAGCGCATCGGCCTGCATGCAATCGGAGGCCACAACACTGACGGCGGCGACACCGTCATCCACAGGGGCCCGGGTCACGGGATCGAGCGTGTGGCTGTAGCGCCGGCTGCCTGACGACCACGTGCGTCGCCAGTCTCCCGACGTGGCGACCGACAGCCCGTGAAGCGCGACCAGGATCGGGGCTTCGGTCAGACGGCTGTCCGGCGGCGCCTCCAGCTCGACCCACCATGGCTCGCCGTCACCCTTCACCCCGCTGCCGCGAAGCTCGCCGCCGATCTCGACGAGAAAGTCGCGAACGCCCAGCGTCGTCAGCGCTTCGGCGACCAGATCGACGCCAAAGCCCTTGGCGATCCCGGACAGGTCCAATTGAAGTCCGCCAGGCTGGAAGATGCGACCGTCCACCCGGTCCACCTGAATATCCCGCCAGCCGACTGCGACAGCCTGCAGACGCGTAGGCGCCGGCTCGGAGGGCACGGGTCCGCTGGGCCCAAACCCCCACAGACCGACGAGTGGCCCGACAGTCGGATCAAACGCGCCCTCGCTCAGCTCCGCGACCGCGAGGGCTGCGCTCAACACGGTCAGCAGGTGCGCTGGCGCCGAGACCCAAGCGCCAGCTTCGGCGGCGTTGTAGCGACTGAGGTCGCTGCTTGGCTCCCAGGTGCTCATCTGCGCGACAACCGCGTCACAGGCGTCCTGCGCGGCGTTGGATAGCACCGCGTCGCTGAGCCCGGGTGGGACCCAGGCCTTGACGCTCCAGGTCACCCCCATCGTAGGACCGGACAACGACGCCGAACGCCCGTCGGGTCGCGGCTTCGCCGTCTCCGCGGTCAGGACATGAGGTACGGCGATCCGGCGCACGCCCCTAGTCCGGCAGGACCTCGAAGGTCGCCGCGTAGCCGGTGTTGCGGTTCATGCCGCTCGCGTCCTTGCCGCGCACCGAGGCCTCGATCCAGTACATGCCGGGCTCGGGCCACTTGATCTCGAACACGCCATCCGGCCCCGTCTTGACCTTGAAGTCCGGCCCCTTCGCGCGGTAGCGGACGCCGCCCATCACCACCTCGACGTCGACATCGGCCGCCGGCTTGCCGTCGGACAACAGCTTGAACCGGGCGGGCTCGCTGGCCACCAGGTCGTTTGGATGGCTGATCGGCTCCAGTTCCAGGCCCTTGCCGGTGATCTTGAGGGCGGTCGTGTTGGGCGCCCCGGAGGTGACGAAGGTCTCCACCCGGCGGGCGTTGCTCGACATCTGGACGTCGGTTGCGTCCTTCGGGATCGCCGTCGCGGCCTCGGCCGCCGAGCCGCGCCAGCGCTTGGTCTCGGTCCCGATCTTGTACGAGGCGTTCATGCCATCCGAGGCGCTGGCGATCTTGTAGGTGCCGGGCGCCTTCAGTTGGAGGTCGAAGGTCGAGCGATACTTGCCCGTCGCGCCGTTCTGGATCTGCACGGGCGCCCCGTCCGGACCCAGCACGGTGACGCCGTCTAGGCGCATGGCGACGTGGTCGGGATAGAACAGGGTGTTTGAGATGGCGCCGTCGATCGTCACCCAGGGTTCAGCGCCGGACAAGACGGTTGCCGAAGGCGCGAGCCACGAGCGGTGCGCCTGCGCAGAGGGCGCGACGGCAAGAGCGAGAACCGCAGCGATGGCGGCGGTGCGGATGGCGGTCGACATGATGCGGGGCTCCGACAGGTTCAGGGCTTGGTGCTGACGCTGATCGCGCCGAGTTCGGTGGTTCCGGTGGCCGTCGCGGTGGCGGGCCTGGCGCCGGCCTTCGGCGGCCAGGTGAACGGCACCCGAACCACCTCGCGTCCGCCGACCTCGCGCGCGGCTTCGACCGCCAGGGTGTATTGGCCAGGCGCGACGCCGGCCATCTGCGCGGCGCTGAACACCACCTGTTGCTTGCCCGGCGCCTTGGTCGGTCCGGACACGCCATCGGCCGGCAGGGTCAGGCTGCGACCGGCCTTGCGCCACCACTGGCGCATATCCTTGAGCCAGGTCGCGCCCTCGTTCTTAGGCAGCTTGGTGTTGTACCAGACGCCCAGGGTCTTCACCGCCGTCTCGCCCGGACCCTCGATCCACAAGGCGACATACGGCCGATGGTATTCGGCGACCGGCAGCTTCGGAATTTCAACGGAGACGGTCAGGTCCGCGGCGCTGGCCGCCGCCGGCCCTGCGGCGACCCCGGTGAAGGCGGCGAACAGGGTTGGGTACTTGATCGCGCGCATCGCGAACTCCTCAGTGAACCAGGAACAGGAGCAACAGCACGGGGATCACCAGCCCGGCGCCGACGAGCGGCCAGGTTGAGACCCGCGCCTTCGAATGCAGCTGCAGAAGCAGGAGGCCTGTGATGCAGAACACCACACAGCCGGCCGCGAAGATGTCGATGAACCAGGCCCAGGCCGGACCCGTATTCCGACCTTTGTGGAGGTCATTGAGATAGGCGATGGCCCCACGGTCCGTCCGCTCGTAGGCGACGGCGCCGCTTTGGGTGTCGATGGTCACCCAGGCGTCCGAGCCCGGCCCGGGCATGGCGACATAGGCCTCTCCGGCCGACCACTCCACGGGGCCCGCCGGCGCCTTGATCTTGAGTTCGTCCCGCAGCCAGATCCGGGTCGGCGCGGGCAGTTCGCCCTTGGCCGCCTCTGCCGCCTGCAGCGCCGGACGAAGCGCGGCCGGCAATTCCCCGTCGCGCGACACGGTCACCGGCTTCGCCATGATGGCGCCGGCATGGTTGAGGGTGATGCCCGTGATGGCGAACAGCAACATGCCGATCAGGCAGATCGCCGCGCTGATCCAGTGCCAGCGCAGCGTCTGGCGCAGGAAGCCAGCGCGCGCCACGGCCCGCTTCTTGGCCAGCGCGCGCTGGGCGGCCGCCGCATCCTGGGCGGGAGTTCGAACAGCGGCTTCGGTCGGCGACATGCTCACGACGGGACTGACACGCCCCGATCGCGGAGCGCTCAAATAAGAATGCTTCGCATTAGCACGTCATTCCGCCAAGGCAAGTGCGCTCGGCTATAGTCCCGTCGAAGCCGCCGCCGAGATCAGCGCGGGGCCATCCGGATCGCACCGTCCAGGCGCACGTCCTCGCCGTTGAAATAGCCGTTCGTGATCATCGTTTCGGCGAGCTGAGCGTACTCTTCCGCGAGACCCAGCCGCTTGGGGAACGGGACCGAAGCGCTCAGGCCGGCCTTCACATGTTCGGCGGCGCGGGCCAGCAGCGGGGTGTCGAAAATGCCTGGCAGGATGGTGTTCACCCGGATCGCCTCGCTGGAAAGATCGCGGGCGATGGTCAGGGTCATGCCGACGATCCCGGCCTTGGAGGCGGTATAGGCCACCTGTCCGATCTGCCCGTCCTCGGCCGCGACCGAGGCGGTGTTGACGATCGCCCCGCGATCGCCGTCGTCCAACACCGGCAGCGTCGCCATGCCCGCAGCGCTCTTGGTGATGCAGCGGAAGGTGCCGATCAGATTGATCTGGACGATGCGCTCGAAGTTATCGAGCGGATACTCCTTGATCTCGCCGGTCTGCTTGTCGCGCGAGACGGTCTTGGCCCCGCCGCCGACCCCGGCGCAGTTGACCAGGATGCGTTCCTGGCCGTTCGCCGCGCGCGCCTTGGCGAACGCGGCGTCGATCTCTTCGGACGAGGTCACGTTGGCCTGGCAGAACACGCCGCCCAGTTCCTTCGCCAGCGCCTCACCCAAGTCGGCGTTGAGGTCGAACAGCGCGACCTTCACGCCATGGCTCGCCAGCCGACGCGCAGTCGCCGCGCCAAGGCCCGAGGCGCCGCCGGTGATGACGGCGGAGATGGTGTTGTCGAGTTTCATGGTCGCTCCAGGATCGGATTTGGACCGACCCTTTCCACGCCGCACGCAACGTCAGGCAATCACCACACGTCGATGAACGACCGCGGCCTCACGCCCGGAGTCCGGGTCGGGCAGGACTTGATCCCCCGCATCAGCCAGTCGCGGGTCTCGGCGGGGTCGATCACGGCGTCGATCTCGTTCACCTGGGCCACGGAGATCGCCTTGCCGGCCTCGTACATCTTGCCCACTAGCTTCTGAAACAGCGCGTCGCGGGCCTGCGGATCGGTCTCGGCCTCAAGTTCCTTGCGGTAGCCCAGCCGAACGGCGCCCTCCAGGCCCATGGGCCCAAACTCGGCCGTCGGCCAGGCGACGGTGAAGGCCGACGCTGAGAAATCGCCGCCCGTCATCGCCTGCGCGCCAAGCCCATACCCTTTGCGCAGCACGACGGCGAACAGCGGCACGCTCATCCCCGCAGCCACCACGAACAGGCGCGAGCCGCGCCGGATGGCGCCGGTCGCCTCACTGTCCGGCCCGACCATGAACCCCGGCGTGTCGCACAACGACACCACCGGCACACCAAAGGCGTCGCAGAGCTGCAGGAAGCGCCCGCCCTTCTCCGCGCCTTCCGAGTCGATCGCGCCGCCCAGGTGGCGGGGGTCGTTGGCGATCAGGCCCAGGGGCCGGCCTTCCACCCGAAGGAACCCGGTGACCATTCCCTTGCCATAGCCGCCGCGCAGCTCGATCCACGTGTCCGTGTCCGCCAACGTCTCGATGATGCGGCGCACGTCGTACGCCCGGACGCGGTTCTCGGGGATCAGATGACGCAGAGTGCGTTGGTCGGCGCACGACCAGTCCGCCACGGGACCTTGGAATACCCCCAGCAACTGGCGCGCCGCCGCCGTCGCGGCCGCCTCGTCAGCGACCAGCAGATCCAGCGCGCCGTTGGCGTATTGCACCGCGGACGGCCCGATCTCGTCGGGCGTGAATACGCCCAATCCGCCACCTTCGATCATCGCCGGTCCACCCAGGCCAATGTTCGAGTACTCGGTGGCGATCGTGATGTCGGCGCACCCGAAGAACACCGCGTTCCCCGCGAAGCAGCGACCCGAGTTGATAGCGATGCGTGGCGCGGTCCCCGATAGGCGGGCGAAGGTCGTGAAGCTGGTGGTGTCCAGGGACGACGCCGAAAGGCCGCCCACGTCGACGTCGCCCGGGCGACCGCCGCCGCCTTCGGTGTACCAGACCACCGGCAGCTTCCAGTGCTCCGCGAACTCCAGGATGCGGTCGGTCTTCTTGTGGCTGAAATGGCCCTGGGTGCCGGCCAGCACGGTGAAGTCGTAGGCCAGGGCGACACAGCGCGCGCCACCGACCTCGCCAACACCCGTGACGATGCCGTCGGCCGGGGTGTTGATCTGCAGATCCTCGACCGACCGCCGCCGCTTCTGCGCCGCGATCGCCAGGCCGCCAAACTCTTTGAAGGTGCCCGGGTCGAACAGGTCGTCCAGGTTTTCCCGCGCCGTCCGCTGGTTGTTCCGGCGGCGACGGGCGATGGCGTCGGGGCGGTTCGCGTCCAGGGTCAGGGCGATCCGTGCCTGCACCTCAGCCAGATCGGGCCGGATCAGCGTAAGGTCGATGTCCTCAGCCGCCGCGGAATGGTTGGCCGCTTCGCCCGGTTCGACGAAGGCCAAGGGCGCGCCGTCGTCCAGGGTCTGTCCCACGGCGGCGGCGAAGCTGTGCAGGATGCCGGCGGCAGGCGCCGCCACCACGTGCTGCATCTTCATGGCCTCCAGAACGGCGACCGGCTGACCGGCGGCGACCGCATCGCCTGCGGCGATCTCCAGGCTGACCACGGTGCCCCGCAACGGCGCGGCGACAGCGAGCATCCCCGGAGGTGTCGGCGTCACAGCATCCGGCGCGCGATCATGGACCGCCTCGGAGCGTGTGGGCGTCAGAGCCGCCGCCCGCGCCAGGAGCGCCGCCAGGTTGGATTCAACGAACGTCGTGTTGGCGCGCCCTTGCAGGAACGCATCTTGCTCCAGGACCGCCCGCAACAGCGGCAGCGTCGTGGGTGCGCCCTCGATCCGGAACTCCGCCGCCGCGCGACCGGCGCGCGCCGCGGCCGCAGCGAGGGTCGGCGCATGCACCACCAGCTTCGCGATCAGTGAATCGAACGCCGCGCTGGTTCGGTAGCCGCCATATCCATAGCCGTCCACGCGAACGCCGGGCCCGCTCGGCGCCTCGTAACGCTGGAGGACTCCGCCAGCCCCGCTAGCGACCTGGCCGTCGGCGGACAGGGTCTCAAGGTTCACGCGAAGCTGGATGGCGACGCCCGACACCGGCGGCGGACCGTCCGCCAGTCCGCACGCGGCGAGACTGTCGCCTGTCGCCAATCGGAGCTGCAACTGTACCAGGTCCAGACCGGTGACGGCTTCGGTCACGGTGTGCTCGACCTGGACGCGCGGATTGGTCTCGATGAAGGCCGCCGTCCGCCCGTCTTGGCCATCCACGAGATACTCGAAGGTTGCGAGGCCGCGCAGTTTCGCCGCCACGGCCATGCGCACCGACGCCGCCTGCAAGGTCTCGCGCACGCCGGCGGACAGCCCGACGGCCGGGGCCACTTCGATCAGTTTCTGCCGCTGGCGCTGTATCGAACACTCACGGTCGTGGATCGCGATCGCGTGGACGCCGTCGCCGGCCACCTGCACCTCGATGTGCCGCGCGTGCGGGATCACTGCTTCGGCGTAGAGCCGGCCGTCGCCGAACGCCCCCTCGGCTTCCCGCGCACACGCCGCATAGGCCTCGGCAGGATCCACACTAGCTTCGACCACGCGCATCCCACGGCCGCCGCCGCCAGCCAGGGCCTTGATCATGATCGGGCCGCCAACCGCGGCTTGCAGCGCGCGGATATCGTCCAGGCCCGCGGTTGCCTCGAGGCCCTTTGCCAGCGGTACGCCGTGCTCAGCCGCGAACGCTCGGGCTCGAGCCTTGTCGCCGAACAAGTCGAGGACGTCCGGACTGCCGCCTACGAAGATCAGACCGGCGTCCTCGCAAGCTCGGCAGAACGCCGCGCTCTCGGAGAGAAAGCCGTAGCCCGGGTGTACGGCGTCGCAGCCCGAAGCGAGGGCGACCTCCACAAGCGCCGCCGCATCGAGGTAGGCCCGCGGGCCCACGCCGGCCAGCGGCGCCGCCTCATCCGCTAGGCGGACGTGCAAAGAGGTCGCATCATCCTGCGAATAGACGGCGACCGTCGCGATCCCCAGATCGGCGGCAGCGCGGGCGATCCGGATGGCGATCTCGCCCCGGTTGGCGATCAGCAGGCGCTTCAGGCTGTCGCCTCGTGCGCAAGAGTTTCAAGTTGCATCGGTCGATCATAGGGTCAGCGTCGACAGCGCCGTAACCCCGAATTTGCAGATCTAGCGCGCGTCCGGGTCGCGTCCGACCATGCTGTCATGCCAACCACCAGCGTCTCGCCGCGCCAAGTAGGCCGAGCCTTCGGCGGTGATATCCCAGCCCTGGCGGCTTCGAGTGGCGAAACCCAGCGCGGTCAGGTGCTGGCAGTCGGAGATATTGACGAAGCTGGTGACGTCCCCGGCGCCCTTCCGGGCGAGGTTCTGCAAGGCGGCGAGCTGACCCTCGGTGAGCGGCGAATCCAACCGGCTAGACCCGAAGCTCGACGAACACCTCCGAGCCTCCAGACGTGTGTCCGAGCATCACGATGCGGTAGGTCCGCCCTTCGTCCAGCGCCAGTTGCCCCTCCCCCGCCCGGAAGGCCAATGCGGCCAGTTCAGTGGTGGTGGCGAACGATCCACGCAGGCGCGTATGTCCCTCGCGGAGAGCCGCCGGGTCGCCGGAAATCTTGTAGCTCACAGGCTCGTCGTAGCCCGCGAAACGGACGCGCCCTGTCCCCTCGAATACGGGGAGAACTTTTCGGGTCAGGGCCATCGTCTTACGCCGCCAATGCACAGGCCCGGAGCGGGCGGGGATATCAAATTCTCGAAGCGGGTCGATGAGGGGTCCGGTGCGCAAATCGGGCGACCGGATATGTGTTCCCACGAGCCAAGGCGACATTTGACGTAAAGGGGAACGCGCTGTGGCCACGTTTGTTGCAATGAATATGCAGCGCGAGCGGCATGACGAGCCGGCACGACGCGAGCCATAGCACGCCTCTGCTCGGAAGACCTGCAGCCCTACTCCTCGTTCGGGATGTTCAGCAGTTCGCCGCAGGCCTTGCAGTGCACGGCGTCGGGGTCATGTCGCATCAGGCCGCAGGTCTCGCAGGTGAAGCGAACCTTCTCCGGCCGCATCAGCGTCTGCGCCAGCCGAACGAACAGGGTGATGCCGCTGATCATGATCACGATCGTCAGCAAGCGGCCCCACGTGCCGGGCAGGGTGATATCGCCGAAGCCGGTCGTGGTCAGGGTGGTCACGGTGAAGTAGAGCGCATCCACATAGCCGTCGATCCCTGGGTGCTGCCGGGCGAAGCTGGCGTAGACGAAGCCGGTGGCCACGAAGACGAAGGTCACAAGCGTGGCCAGCGTCTTGGCGATATCCTCGACCCGGGTGTCGTCGTAGCGCCGCCCGATCGTTTCCCAGAAAAGGTCGCTGTGCGCCAACGACCAGAGCCGCAACACCCGCAGGAAGGCGAGGTTGAACAGCCAGAGCGGGAACAACAGTGTCGTGAGCACGAAGAGATCGATCCACGCGCTGGGCTGGCGCAGCCAGCCGCGGATGCGCGGATGCGCCATCGCGCGGGCGGTCACCTCCACCGCCAGGATCAATGCCGCCCCATAGTCGATGAACAGATAGCCAGGCAGGTCGCGAAGAAAGGGTGCGGCGATAAAGAACCCGATCAGCAGGATATCGACCGAGATAACCCACAGGCGGAAGCGCACCGCCTGAGGCGACTTGCCGTAGTAAAGCTCGCGCAAGCGCACCCGCAGACGGGGCAGCTTCCGACGCCCTGTAGCTACTACGTCGCCCTGCTCCGCCACGCCTCAAGCTCCCTGTCACCCTGGCTCTGAACCCCCTTGGATGGGTCGGGTTCGTCCAAAGGCCCTGCAACGCCATTTGCCGCAAGGGCGCGACGGCGGACCTGAGCCCTGGTCATCGATCCCGGTGGAGCCGCGGACGGCGATCACCGCGGTCCGAGCAACGGACGCGCCGACGCCGTTCACCGGTTCAAGCCGCAGATCCCGGCTCTGCATGGCGACCCGGTCTTGTCCGTCAGAGGCCTAGATCGTGCCCATCGCGGTCCACATCGCCATGGCGAGGCCCATGGCGCGCATGTCGCCCTGCGTCGTGCCCGCCATCTTGTTCATGACGTAGCCGAAGGTGGTGCGGGCATCCATGTCGATGATGATCAGGGAGCCGCCGTAGCCGCCCCAATAGATGGTGTTGGGGTTCGGGAACGGGACCATGCCGCCGGACAGGCCAAAGCCCAGGCCGAACCGCGCCGGCACGTCCAGCACCAGATCGCGGCCCTCGACCTGAAGCTCGAGCGCTTTGCGGCACCCGGCCTCGGACAAGAAGCGTTTGCCCTTGGCGACGCCGCCGTTGGCCAGGATCGTATGAATCTCCGCCACCGAGCGCGCATGGCCTGTTCCGCCCGCCGCGGGGATCTCGGCGCCGCGCCAGGCGCGGGTGCGGGTCGCGGCGACGTCGATGCCAGGATTGGTCGACATGTTTCGCTGGATCTCGGTTTCCTGCCGCACCTCGGCCTGCGACTGACCGGCCGGCGGGGGGATCAGCTCGGCGACGCGGGCGTCCTCGGACGCCGGCAGCCCGATCCAGAAATCGGCGCCCAGCGGCTCGGCGATCTCCTCGCGGAACACGGTCCCCAGCGACTTGCCGGTGATGCGGCGGACCACCTCGCCAACCAGATAGCCTTGGGTCAGGGCATGATAGCCCGGCGCGGCGCCCGGCTCCCAATAGGGCGCCTGGGCGGCCAACAACGAGGTCGCCTTCTCCCAGTCGTAGAGGTCGTCGTTGCTGATCGGGGTCTTCCAGCCGGACAGGCCGGCCGAATGGCTCATCAGATGGCCGACGGTCACGCCCGCCTTCCCGTTCGCCGCGAACTCGGGCCAGTACTTGGCCACCGGCGCGTCGAAATCCAGGTCCCCACGGTCGGCGATCAACAGCGCCGTCAGGGCCGTCATGGTCTTGGTGGTGGAGTAGACGTTGACGATGGTGTCCCGCGTCCACGGTCGGGTCTTGGCCGGATCGGCGAAGCCGCCCCACAGGTCGACGACGGTCTCACCTTCGACCGTCGCACAGAAGGCGGCGCCCAGGTCCGCACCGCTGGACAGGTTTTCTTCGAATACCGTCCGCACGCCCGCGTAGCGGTCGTCGACCATCCCCTGAACTGCACCGTCCGCCATCGTCATGTCCTCGTCGTTCAGGCCGCGAGGCCCTGTAGCCTTGCCGCGATCTCGCGCACCTTCTCGGGGCCGCCCAGCAGCTGCCGGTTCTGACCGATGCGCTTGAACCAGTAGTGCAGCCCCAAAAGGTCGGTGATGCCGATGCCGCCATGCACTTCGGTCGCCGTTCGCGCGATGAACCGCCCGATCTCCGAGGTATGAGCCTTGGCGTGCGCCGCGATCATTGGCGCTTCGTCGGGCGCGTGATCGAAGGCGTAGGCGGCGTACCAAACGAGCGCACGCGCGGGCTCTAGCTCCGCCGCCATTTCCGCGCATAGATGCTTCACCGCCTGGAAGCTGCCGATCGTGCGACCGAACTGCCGCCGCTCCTTGGCGTAGGCCACCGCCCGATCCAGCATGGTCTGCGCGGCGCCCACGGTGTCGGCGGCAAGGACGATCCAGGCCGCGTCCCGCAGCCGGTCCAGTGTCCCAGGCGCCGACAAGGGCTCGGCGGGCGTATCCTTGAAGGTCAGGGCCGTCAGACGGCGCGTGACGTCGATGCTGAGCATCGGCTCGGCCGCCTCGGCGACCTGCGCCAAGTGCAGACCGCCCGAGGTGTCACCCACCAACAGCAGATCGGCGCCCGTGGCGTTCAGCGCGAACAGCGCCGTGCCGGTCAGCCGCCCGTCCCGGGCGGTCACGCCTGCGCCGTCCCGAGCACCGGCCACAGACTCGGAGATCGCCACACCTGCGGTCATGGCGCCCGTCGCCAGTTTTGGCAGCCAGCGCCGGCGCTGATCCTCCGTCCCGGCGAGCTTCAGCGCCAAGGGCGCCAGCACCGCCGAGCCCAGAAAGGGCGATGCGGCTGCGGCCTTGCCCAGCGCCTCGCTGGCCAGGGCGGCTTCCAGCATGCCCAGGCCCAGGCCGCCCTGGTCCTCAGGGACCATCAGGCCCGGGAGGCCCAGCTCGGCCAGGCCGGTCCAGATCGCCGACACTTCGCCCGGCCCGTCGTCGTCACCCAGCCGCCGGAGACGCTCCAGCGGCACGAGGTCGGCCAGCGCCCGGTTGAGGCTGTCCTGCAGCAGCACCTGATCTTCGGAAAGCGCGAACCGCATTCAGGCCTCCACCGTCTTGGGTTCGCGGGGCAGCCCGAGACCACGTTCGGCGATGATGTTCTTCTGAATCTGCGCCGTGCCGCCGCCGATGATCAGGCCCAGGTCGAACATGTAGTTCCACTGCCAACGCCCCTTGGCGCGCAGATGCGGCCCGTCGTCGTAGAGGATGCCCAGCTCCCCCAACGCATCGATCGCCAACGCCGCGACCTGGTGATTCAACTCGCAGCCCTGCAGCTTCACGATCAGCCGCGCCAAGCCGGCCGTGTCGTCGGTCATGGTGCGGAGGCCGTTGAACTTCATCGCGAGCACGCGGGCCTGCAATTGCATCAGCCGGTCGCGGAAAACCGGATTATCGATGATGCGCTGTCCATCGACGGTCTCCGAGGTCATCAGGTCGATGAGCTGCTTCAGCCGGGCCTCGGTGGCGTTCGGATCGCCCAGCATGCCGCGCTCATGCTTGAGCGTCGTGTTGGCGACATGCCAGCCGCGTCCCCGCCCGCCGACCACATTCGCCTGCGGCACGCGCACGTCGGTGAAGAACACCTCGTTGAACTCGGCTTGCCCGGTCATGGTCTTGAGCGGACGGACTTCGATCCCAGGCGTATCCATCGACAGCAGCACGTAGGAGATGCCTTCATGCTTCGGTTTTGTCGGCTCCGTGCGAACCAAACAGAACATCATCTGCGCCTGTGCCGCGGTGCTCGTCCAAATTTTTGAACCGTTTATGACGAAATCCTCGCCGTCCGCGACGGCCTTCGTCTGCAGGTTGGCGAGGTCCGATCCGGCCCCCGGTTCCGAGTAGCCCTGGCACCAGATGATCTCGCCGCGAAGGGTGGGCGGGATCCAGCGGGTCTTCTGTTCTTCCGTGCCCACCTCTAGCAGGGTCGGAACCAGCATCGAGATGCCCTGCCCCGTCATGCCCCGCGGCGCCCCGGCCTCGATGAAGGCTTCGGCGATGATCCGCGCCTTCAGGCCGTCCGGTTCGGCGCCATAGCCGCCGTAGGCCTTAGGAATGCTGCGGGCGGCATAGCCATTCTCGATCAGCAGCCGCTGCCACGTCTTTGCGTCCTTGGGCGCACCCTCGGCGAATTCGTCCTTGTGCGCCGCAAGGAAGCGGCTCACCTCGTCGCGAAACGCCGCCAACTCGGGCGTGAGCGTCAGGTCCATATCGCCGCCTCATCCGGAATCCTTGAGACGCCACTGCATCGGGTTTCCGCGTCGCACGCAACGGCGCCGTCGCGTCAGCGTTATGCGAATGCCTACCCTCGGAGGGGTCATGAAAACCGCCTATCTCGCCGCCGCCGCCACGCTCACGCTCGCCTCATGTTCGGCGGGATCGCCTGATCCCTTTGTCGGGTTCGGCCCCAATCCTCCCCTGAAAGCGCCAGCGTCCGGCCTGATACCGACCGTCGGCGTCCCCGACGTCGTCGGTTGGCCTGCAGGGGCAGCACCTAAGGCGCCGCCTGGCTTCGTCGTCACGCGCTTCGCCGAAGGCTTGGACCACCCGCGTTGGCTGCTGACGCTGCCAAACGGCGATGTGCTGGCGGCCCTGTCCGCCTCCGTGCCTAGCCCCGCCGACAAGTCGAACCAGGGGATCAAGGGCTTCTTCCAGAAGATGCTGATGAAGAAGGTCGGGTCGGCGAAGCCCAGTCCGAACCGGATCGTGCTGCTGCGTGACGCCGACGGCGACGGGGTCGCCGAGACAAAGACGGACTTCGCCACCGGCCTCAACCAGCCCTTCGGCATGACCCTGGTCGGCGGGCTACTCTATGTGGCGAACTCGGACGGCGTCGTCGCCTTCCCCTACCAGCCGGGCGCGACCGCCGTACCGGGCCGCGGGACCAAGGTGTTCGACCTGCCCGGCCCTCCGATCAACCACCATTGGACCAAGAACGTCGTCGCCAGCCCGGACGGAACCAAGCTGTTCGCGACCGTGGGATCGAACTCCAACATCGGCGACAACGGCATGGAGAACGAGGTCGGACGCGCTGCCATCTGGGAGTACGACATCGCGACCGCCCGGGCCCGTGTCTACGCCACCGGCATCCGCAACCCGAACGGCCTCGACTTCGAGCCGACCACGGGGGTCATGTGGACCGTGTCCAATGAGCGGGACGAAATCGGCAACGATGTGCCGCCGGACTACCTGACCAGCGTCAAGGCCGGTGGCTTCTATGGCTGGCCCTACAGCTACTGGGGGCAGAACGTCGACAAGCGGGTGAAGCCCCAGAACCCGTCCCTGGTCGCCTCTGCGATCAAGCCTGACTACGGCCTAGGTCCGCACACGGCGTCGCTCGGCCTGACCTTCTACAAGGCCGACGCCTTCCCCGCGGCCTACAAGGGCGGCGCGTTCATCGGGCAGCACGGGTCGTGGAACCGCAAGCCGTTGAACGGATATCGCGTCGTGTTCGTCCCGTTCGCTGGCGGACGGCCGCAGATGCCGCCTCAGGCGTTCCTGACGGGCTTCCTGAACGCCGACGACAAGATCCAAGGTCGGCCCGTCGGCGTGGTCGTGGACGGTCGCGGCGCCCTTCTAGTCGCCGACGACGTCGGCGGTATCGTATGGCGGGTGGCGCCCGCCCGCTAACCCGACGGTTCGGGCGGCGAGCCTTCCGCCGCCGCCCGAGGGGTCGTCAGCCCATGTTAAAGACGCAGACCTTGTTGCCGTCCGGGTCCCGGAAGTAGGCGCCATAGAAGGTCGGCATGCGTTGGCCGGGGGCTCCGTCACAGACGCCACCCGCCGCGATCGCCGCCGCATAGGCCGCATCGACATCAGCCTTGGACGCCGCCGGAAGGCCGAACATGGTGCCGTTGCCGGCCGTCGCGGGCTGTTCGTCATAAGGCTTGCTCACGGCGATCATCCCCGGGGTCGTGGCGGACCCGTAGAACTGCATGCGATCACCGTTCGCGAAGGTGCGCTTGCCGCCCAGCGGCGCGAGCACGGCGTCGTAGAACTTGGTGGCCCGTTCGAGGTCGTTGGTGCCGATAGTCGCGTAGCCGATCATGTGGAGATTCCCTTCCTAGGAAGCGCGACTTTACCGGATGACCCGCGCGGAAGCGCAAGCGCCACGTGACGAACCCGCCACGTCCGGTCCAGTATCGTCGCAACGAAGCGGAGGGGTCGAAATGCGCTCGCAGGTGGTCTTGGGTCTGATGGCGGCGCTGCTGGCCACCTCAGCGAATGCGGCCGGCGCCGTCCGCCAGGAATCACGCACTGTTCAGGGCCTCGAAGGCCCCGCCGAACTGATCATCGACAAGTGGGGCATCCCCCACATCTACGCCGCCTCATCGCGAGATGCGTTCTTCCTGCAGGGCTACAATGCGGCGCGCGACCGCCTGTGGCAGATCGATCTCTGGCGCAAGCGCGGCCTGGGCCGGCTCTCCGCCAGCCTGGGTCCGGCTTACGTCGCCCAGGACCGAGCCGCGCGTCTCTTCCTCTATCGCGGCGACATGACGGCGGAATGGGCCGCTTACGATCCCGCCGGAAGGGGCGCTGTTGAGGCGTTTGCCGCCGGCGTGAACGCTTTTGTCGCGGAGGTCCGCGCCGGACGGCAGCCGCTCCCGGTGGAGTTCAAGCTCACCGACAGCCAGCCCGAGGACTGGGCGCCGGAAGACATCCTGCGGATCCGCAGCCACGCCCTCGTTTCGAACGTGACCTCAGAGGTCGCGCGCGCGCGCGTCGTCTGCGCGGGCGGCGTCGAGGCCGACGCCCTGCGCCGCAAGCTGGAGCCCGCCCACACACTGACCGTGCCGGCGGGACTCGATCCCTGCGAGGTGCCGGCGAACGTGCTGGACGACTACCTGCGCGCCACCGAGCCCGTTGATTTCAAGCCGCTGGCGGCCAAGTCGGCACAGGTCGACGCCCCGCGACCCCTGGCTCAGGTGATGGACGAGCGCGCGGCGGAAGGCTCGAACAACTGGACGATCTCAGCGGCGCGCAGCGCGACCGGCCGGCCGATCCTGGCTAACGACCCCCACCGCCCGGTCGGTGTTCCTTCGCTGCGCTACATCGCCCATCTGGAGGCGCCAGGCCTGTCGATCATCGGGGCCGGCGAACCGGCGCTGCCCGGCGTGTCGTTCGGCCACAACGGGACGACCGCCTTCGGCCTCACGATCTTCTACATCGATCAGGAGGACCTGTACGTCTACGAGACCAAGGGTAACGCCTACCGCTACCGCGGCGGTCTTGAGCCCATGACGGTGGTGAAGGAGACGATCCCCGTCAAAGGCCAGGCGGCCCGCGAGGTCGAACTGCACTTCACCCGCCACGGTCCGGTGGTGTTCCAGGACGACGCCAAAGGCCGCGCCTTCGCGATACGCACCATCTGGAACGAGCCCGGCCTCGCCGGGTATTTCGGATCGTCGCGGATGTGGGGCGCCAAGGGATGGCAGGATTTCCAGACCGCCCGCGACAAGTGGGGCGCCCCGCCGCTCAATCTGGTCTACGGCGACACCAAGGGCGACATCGGCTGGTCCGCCGCCGGACGCACGCCGGTTCGCGCCAACTGGGACGGCCTGATGCCCGTGCCCGGCGACGGGCGCTACGAGTGGAAGGGCTTCGTGGAGGACGGCGGACTGCCGGTCAGCCGAAATCCCAAGGCCGGCTACTTCGCCACCGCCAACGCGATGAACATTCCCGCCGAGCCAGAGTACCCGCGCACAAAGCGCAAGCTCGGGTTCGAGTGGGCCGATCCGACCCGGACGGAGCGGATCCACGAGGTGCTGGACGGGCTTCCGAAAGCGACCCTCGCCGACTCGATGGCCCTGCAGACCGACAGCGTGAGCCCGCAGGCGCGGCGCGGCGTCGCCCTGCTTCGGACCTTGGGAAGCAGCCACGACCCCGATGTCGCCAAGGCTCTGACCTTATTGAAAGCTTGGGACGGCGCGGAAACCACCGACAGCGTCGCCGCTACGATCTACGAGACGTGGGCCGTGAAGCACCTGGGGCTCCACGCCGTGCGGGCGGCCAACCCGTCTGGCACGGTGCGCCGGCTCATCGGCGCCAGTTCGCCTGATCCAGTCCTGACGTGGCTCGAAGCCCAGCCGTCCGCTGTCCGCGCGCCCGTCATGCTCGCTGCTCTCGCCGACGCCCTGGCCGAACTGCGCGGGCGCCTTGGACCGGACATGGCGACCTGGACCTGGGGACGACTGCACACCGCCAAATTCGTCCCAGCCATCGCCGAGCTTGCGGATCCAGCACTCGCTGCGCGGATGACGCTTGGACCCCTGCCCGTACCGGGATCGTCGTCGACCCCACGCGCCGCCACCTGGAGGGCGAGCGATTTCACCCAGTCGGCTGGCGCATCGGTTCGCGTCGTCATGGACGTCGGCGCCTGGGACAATTCCATGGTCATCAACACGCCCGGGCAGTCCGGCGACCCGGACAGCCCGCACTATGGCGACCTCTTCCCGCTGTGGGCGTCGGGCGGCTACGTGCCGCTCCGCTATAGTCGCGCAGCGGTCGAGGCCGACGCCGAGACGGTGATCAAGCTGACGCCGGCGCCCTAGCCGGTCGCCTTCGCCAACTGCTCGCCCATCAGCCGGTGCAACAGGTTGATCGCCTTCAGCGGGCGGACCATCACCTTGAAGTGGACGATCTGCGTCCCGTCCTCGGTGAAGGTCATGATGTCGACGCCGTTGATCGTGATCCCCTCGATCTCGGTCTCGAACTCAAGAATGGCGCCGGTCGCGTTGCGCCACTCGCCGACGTACCTGAAACCCGGCCCGCCCAGCACCTGCTCGGCGCCGGCCAGGTACTTGAAGGTGATGTCACGCCCACGCTGCGGCGTGTGGACGACCGGACTTTCGAACACGGCGTCGGGATGCAGGAGCGCCCAGAGCGCCTTATGATCGTGGGTGCGCATGTATTCGCGCCAACCGTCCAGGGCGATCATCGGAAGTCTCCGTTCAAACAGGCCTGCCGACAGATCGACCGGAAAGCCAGTCGCCGCAAGCCCGATAGGCGCCGCTAGCCGCCGAAGGTCTTGCGAACGCGAAGGTAGAGACTGCCGCCCCACTCCAGACTGCGAACATCCGTGTAGTCGAGCCGCGCGACGTTCCGCGGCCCGGCATAGACTTCGCGGATTCGACGGGCGTTCCGATTGGACACCCCCATCGCCTCCAGCCGGATGATCCAGTCCGGTCGGGGCTTGTACTCGGCATAGACCGTGACGAACGGCGAAAACTTGCGGGTCTCGATCTCGGTCAGCCGGAAGAAACGCTCACGGTATCCACCCAGGACGTCCACGCCCCAGGTCGATCGCCAAGCCGGAAGATCCTGGGCGAAGTGCGCCTCCCAATCGGCGGGATGCAGCGCCGAAATCTCCCGGGTTCCGCCCAGCAGGGGATCGTCCACCTTGGTGTCGCGCCACGTGTACTGGACACGGAACTGGGCGGCCCGCACGCCGAAACGGTCCAGCGGCAGCGTCAGACCCGCCTGGACCTCATCCTTGGTCCCCGCGCCGATATTGCCCGGTGCGTCGGCCAGGACGACACCGCTTGGCGAGGTGATCGGGATACGATCCACCACGTCTTCGATCTCGGCGTGGCGCACCGTCACCACCAGCGCGGCCTTATTCCAGAACCGACGCTCATAGGCGGCTTCGTAGACCCAGGCCTGTTGCGGCGTCAGGTCCGGGTTGCCCGCCACCACCGTCCCGGTGGACGCGACGTTCGGCGAGGCGACGAAGTCATCGAAATTGAGCTGCCCGACCTCGCGCTCCACGCGGACACGAAACTGGTTCGACGCATCGGGCGCCCAGGTCACCGCTGCCCGTGGCTTCAGGTAGCGCAGGGACTTTTCCAGCGCGACGTCGCCGGTCGACGTGACACGTGACGCCTCCTGTCGCACACCCGCCTCCAGGGTGAGAGTCTTTGAGGCGCGCCATGTGCCCCGCAGGAAGACTTCCCCTCGCAGTTCCTCAACGACGACGTTCGCCGCCGGCAGCGGGATTGGTCGGCCGTTGACCGCTAGGCGGGTCTCGCTGTCGAGGCGGTTGAAGGCGCCCTCCACCCCGGTTTCGAATGACAGGGCCGGCGACCGCGTGATGCGAAGGTGCAGCCGCCCGACACTCTCGCTGGACGCCTTCTCGAGACGGAAATCCCGAGACAGGTTCGGCGCGACGAACCGTACCGTCGTCCGGTTGTCGCTCCACTGCTGAAAGCCGACAGCCTCGAAGGCCAGGCCCGGTCGAAGCGTGCGGTTGAAGCGGCCGCCAGCCTCCGCCTGCAGACGATCGATGTCGTCCTTCTCGTACTCCAGCCCGCTGGCGCTCTGGTAGCGGTCATAGATTTCGACGGTCGCGGGTGTCAGCATGAACGCGCCGTTGATGCGCGCCCGACCGCCCAGCAGCGGGGTCTCATAGGCGCCCGTCGTCCAGATCTTCGCGCCCGCGGAATCCGCGTCGACCTTGGAACGCAGACGCACCGAGCCGTCGGCGTTGTAACGGACTCGCACGCCGTCGCCGAACTCGTCGTTGGGGCCCATCCCATAGATCTGTGACAGCTCCGCCGCACGGCCGCCCGACCAACGCCATTGCGCCTCGGCGCGCATGCCAGGCAGCATCCGGCCGTCGTAAATGGCGTAGTCGCCGACCTGAACCGTGGCGCGGAAGCCGCCGGCTTGGCGGCGCACGACATTGGCCAGGATCGTCCGCCCGTCCATGTCGATGCCAGGCGCCCCGCCGCGGATCAGCTCGATGCGCTCGACACTCCCGGCCGGTATGCGCTTCAGGATCTCATCCAGGGTGTCGTTCTTGGCGACCGGCGGCTGACCATCGATCAGAACGTTTCCGCTCGAACCGGCCAATCCGCGGACCGATGCGCCCTTGTCGAAGGTGAACCCCGGCACCCGCAGGATCATGTCATGGGCGTTGACGGGGCGGGACGCGGCGAAGAAAGCCGGCGGATAGGCGATCACGCCGCGCTCAGGCCCCCCAGCAGCGGGCGCGACAGCGTCAGCCGACGGCGCAGAGGCCGCAGCCAAAATCAGAATCCACGGACCCATCTTCGGGGTTCCCTCCCAAACCGGACCTTCGCCCGCTTCGGAAGCATGATCTACCGGTGTTCACTGACCGGCGGAGTTTCGAAACTTGGGTGCGGCTTTCGCGTAACAGACCGTGGACCGTCAGACCCGGCCCGTCACCGGCACCAGGGCGCCCGTCACCGCCCGCGCCGGCTCGCTGGCCAGGAACAGCATGACGGCGGCCAGATCGGCGGGCGCCACCCAGGCCGCCGGGTCGGCGTCGGGCATGTCGGACCGGTTCGTGGGCGTGTCGATGATGGATGGGAGCACCGCATTGACGGTGATGTCGTCACCCTTCAACTCCTCGGCCAGCGCCTGGGTCAGGCTGTGCACCCCCGACTTGGCCGCAGCATAGGCGCCCATCCCCAGGCCCGCTTTCAGGGCCGCCGCCGAGCCCACGTTGACGATCCGGCCGGCGCTGCTGCGCTTCAAATGCGGGATCGCCGCGCGGCTGGCGGTCGCCGCCGTGAGGACGTTCAGCCGATACATGGCCGGCCAGTTCTCGGTCGAGCCGGCCTGTAAGGTCTCCCAGGTAAAGCCGCCTGCGATGTTCAGCAGGGCGTCGATCCCGCCGAACCGGTCGGCCACGGCGTCCATCGCCACGCTGGCGGCTGCGCTGTCGGTCAGGTCCACGCCGCCCAGCACCAACACGTCGTCGCCGGCCGCCAGGCCTTGCGGCGCAGACTTGGCGAAATCCACCAGGGCAAGGCGGGCTCCCTGCGCCGCAGCGGCCTTTGCCGCTGCCTGTCCCAGAACCCCGAAGGCCCCGGTGATCACCACGATACGTCCGGCCATGCGCCATCCCCTGAACGAGAAACGGCCGGGGTCTCCCCCGGCCGTCCCTCAAAACCGCATTTCGCGTAGCGAGGCTAGAGGCGCTCGACGATGGTCACGTTGGCCATGCCGCCGCCTTCGCACATGGTCTGCAGGCCGTACTTCTTGCCGCGAGCCTTCAACGCGTAGAGCAGCGTGGTCATCAGCTTGGTGCCCGAGGCGCCCAGCGGGTGGCCGAGGGCGATCGCGCCGCCATTGACGTTCACCCGCTCCGGATCGGCGCCCAGCTTCTGGATGAAGGCCACCGGTACGGAGGCGAAGGCCTCGTTCACTTCGAACAGGTCGATGTCGTTGATCGACATACCGGCCTTCTTCAGCGCGCGCTCAGTCGCCGGGATCGGGGCTTCCAGCATGATCACCGGGTCGTGGCCCAGCAGGGACAGGTGGTGAATGCGCGCCAGCGGCGTCAGGTTATGCTCCTTCAGCGCCCGCTCGGAGACGACCATCACGCCCGAGGCGCCGTCGCAGATCTGGCTGGACGTGGCCGCCGTGATCCGGCCACCCTCGCGCAGCAGCTTCACGCCGCGCATCCCCTCGAGGCTGACGTCGTAGCGAATGCCTTCGTCGCTGTCGTGACGGACGGTGTTGCCCTCGGCGTCGAGGCCGTCGATGGCCAGGATCTCATCCTTGAACGCGCCGCCCTGCGTGGCCGCGATGGCGCGCTGGTGGCTGTTGTAGCCGTACTCGTCGAGCTGGTCCTTGGTCAGACCATACTTCTCGGCGACCATTTCGGCGCCCATGAACTGGCTGAACTGGATGTTCGGATAGCGCTCCTCCTGGAACGGGCTCTTCGGCACGCCGAAGCCTTCCTTGGCGGGCAGCGAGACGGACAGACCCATGGGCACGCGGGTCATGCTCTCGACGCCGGAGGCGATAACGATGTCCATTGTGCCGCTCATCACGGCCTGCGCCGCGAACTGCAGCGCCTGCTGCGAGGAGCCGCACTGACGGTCGACGGAGGTGGCCGGGACACTTTCCGGCAGCTTCGACGCCAGAACCGCGTTGCGCGCGATATTGGTCGACTGCTCGCCCACCTGCATGACGCAGCCCATGACGACGTCTTCAACGGCCGCCGGGTCGACGCCCGTGCGGTCCATCAGCTCGTTCAGGGTCACGGCCGCCAGGTCGGCGGGGTGCCAGCCACGAACGCGGCCGCCCTTGCGGCCCCCGGCGGTGCGGGTCGCGGCGACGATATAGGCCTCGGCCATCAGAATGCTCCCAATGCTGGTTTGCGCCACCCTCGGCGCGTCGGGAGACGGTGTAGGCGGGGCGCCCTTGCGTAAGACAACGGGAGGTGACGCCGCCGTCAGGTTCGCTTGGCGAACACCTGCGCCATGATCCGCTCAAGCCAGGCCTGATCCACCGCGTCGAAGGCCGCGGGCGTTTCTGAATCGACGTCGAAGACGGCGATCAACCGACCCTCGGCGTCGAACACCGGCGTGACAATCTCGCTGGCCGAACGGCTGTCGCAGGCGATGTGTCCGGGGAAGGCGTGAACGTCGGCCACGACCTGGGTCTGACCCGTGGCGGCGGCCGTCCCGCAGACGCCGCGCCCGAAGGCGATCCGCATGCAGCCGAGCGTCCCCTGGTAGGGTCCTACGACCAGTTCGGCTTCGCGGGAGGGATCGACGACGTAGAAGCCGGTCCAGAAGTAGTGCTCGAAGCTGTTGGCCAGCATCGATGACACGGTCGCCATACGGGCGGTCAGGTTGGGCTCACCGTCCAGCACGGACGCGATTTCCTGCGCCACGGCGGCGTAGCGGGCGTCCTTGGTGTCGGGGAGGGTCAGGTCGTTGAAAGCTTCAGCCATGGCGCCGATGTAGCGACGCAGCGGCGGCGGGGCCAGTCCCTGGGGACGGCCCCGCCGCCAGCCGGATCAGAAGCGGGTCTCGAAGCTGGCCCCGACGCGGCGCACCGAGTCCGGGCTGAAGTACTGCACGTACCCGCCGGGGTTCAGGGTCGTCACCGGCGACGGCGTGATCTGAGCCGCCCAGCGCTTGTCGAACAGGTTGCTGGCGTAGATGGCCAGGGTCCAGCGATCGTCCGGGCCGCTAACCCCGACGCGGCCGCCAACCAGGCTGTAGGCCTTCTGCACCGCGCCCGGATCGCCATTGGCCGCGTAGTTGGTGTCGCTCTGCCAGTTCCAGTTCGCCTGACCGAAGGCGCGCACGCCATTCCCGACCTCGCGACTGTACGACACCGTCGAGCCCAGCACCCAGGTCGGCACGGCGGCGAGCCGCAGGCCTTTGGCGTTGAACACGCCGTCGATCGACGTCGGGTTGGCCGGGGGCGCCGTGCAGGGGCCGCCCTGGGCCACCTTCGGTTGGCCGAAGTAGCACTGCACCCCGTTGAAATCGAGGTAGCGGGCGTGAGTATACGCGCCGCCGAACGTGACGTTCAGGTCGGTCATCGGACGGGCGACGATGTTGAACTCCACGCCCTTCGTCTTGATCGAGCCGGCGTTGGTGATGCGGCTGGAATAGGTCGGGCTGGACAGGTCCGACACCTGCGCCTGGAAGTTCTTCACCTTGGTGTCGTAGGCCGAGACGTTCACGAGCAGGCGACGGTCGAAGAAGGTGGACTTCACCCCCACTTCGTAGCTGGTCGGGATCTCCGGCAGCACGCGCTGGTTCGCGCCGAAGACTGTCGCGCTAAGCCCGCTGAAGCCGGGGCCCTTGTAGCCGCGCGACACGGTCGCATAGCCCATGATCTCGGAGGTGAAGTTGTAGCGCGGACCCACGCGCCACGAGAGATTGTCGTTCTTGATCGACTGCTCGTAGCGCAGGGCGACCGAGCCCGGAATGAAGACGGTCCCCGGCACGGGGTCGCGCCGATAGTCCAGCTTCACCACATCGTGCGTGCCGCGCAGGCCGCCGATGATGTCCAGCTTGTCGGTGACGTGGAACGTGCCCTGGCCAAAGGCCGCATAGCTGTCCGAGCCGATGGTGTTGAAGGTCGAGGTCTGGAAGATCGTGCCCAAGGGCTGCGTCGGCACGATCCGCACGACCTGTCCGTTCGACGCCGGCAAGATCCAGCTCAACTGCCCGCGCTGGGTGATCTCGGAGTCGGCGGTCGAGTTATAGTAGTAGAGACCCGCCACATAATCGAAGCGCTCTCCGATCGGCGAGGTCAGGCGCAGCTCCTGGGTGAACCACTTGGTTTCCCCGGCTCCACCGTTGAGGTCGATGTAGCTCACAGGAGTCAGGTCGCCGTCGTAGAAGCCGACGCGGCGCGATTCGCGGTACGCTGAGATCGAGCTCAGGGTGTACTCGCCGACCTCGTAATCGACGTGCAGCGCCAGGCCCTGAGCGCGGCTGCTGCCGAAGAAGTCGCCATTGGCGGCCACGGTCAGGTTCTTCGGACCGGCGACGATGCCGTACTGGGCGTTGGTGACCGCCGGCGCGTAGCCCGGCGTGACTTTCCGCCAGGTCGAGGCGCAGCAGAAGGTATCGCTCTGCGAACGGTCGGCCGAGGCGAAGATCGTCAGGTCTTCACTGGGCTTCCAAAGAAACTTCAGCGTGACGCCCGTCACCTCACGCGGATCGGTGTCCTGGCCGGCGCGGGCCACGTTCTTGATGATCCCGTCACGCTCGTTGTGGACGACCACCAGCCGCAGGGCGGCCGTGTCGCCAACGGCCACGTTGCCAATCCCTTCAAAGTTGCGCTCGCCGCGTTCACCGACCTCGACCCGCACCTGGCCGGAGTTGTCGCCGATGATCGGACGCTTGGTGATGAAGTGCACCAGACCCGCCGAGGCGTTCTTGCCGAAAAGCATGCCCTGCGGACCGCGCAGAATCTCGACGCGCTCGATGTCTGCCAGCGTCGACAGGCTGCCCGGATCGGCCAAGACCACGCCATCGACGACCGTCGAAATGCTCTGCTCGATGCCGGCCGAGAAGCTGCTGGTGCCGATGCCGCGGATCAGAAAGCCAGAGGCGCTGTTGCTGAGGCTCTGCTTGAAGCGGACGCTGGGGTCGATGAGCGTCAGCTGCTGGGCCTGCGTGACGTGCAGGGCCGCCAGGGTCTCGCCCTTCACCGCGGTGATGGATAGCGGGACGTCCTGAACGTTCTCGGCGCGCTTCTGGGCGGTGACCACCAGTTCGTCGATCGTCGCCGTGGTGTCCTCAGCCGCGGCCGGCGCCGCGACAGCCATCAGCGCGGCGGCGGCGGCCCCCGCGAACAGCGCGTGGTTACGGCGCACGGCCATGCGAACGGTCATCATGATGATCCTTCCCCGAACCGCCTTCAGGCGGCCTTGACTGTTGAAAAATGCGGCCGACGGCAGCGCCGACCGGCGTTATCAAGTATAAGTCACGTTACCGTCACTTACTGGACAGCGCAAGCCATTCAAACAAACGTTTGATCAGGCTGCGGCGCTTGGACGACTCGAAACGCGCTCGTGCCAGGCGAGCACGTTGGCGCAGTCGCTGGGGATCGGAACCCCGATGAACGTGCCGAAGTCGGCCGTCGTCAGCCCGATAATGTCGGCCATGGTGTAGGCCTCGCCCGCCACGAAGGTCTTCCCCGCCAGCTCGCCGTTGAGCCAACGATAGATCTGCTCGACCCGGGGCCGGTTCGACTCGCCGAACTCCACGAACTGCGTCAGCAGCGCCGCGGTCAGCGGGTGGGTATGACGCCAGATCTGGCCGATAGGACTCATCAGCTGGAGTTCGAGCCGGCGGATCCACATATCGACCTCCGCGCGTTCGCGCGGCGTCGAGCCAAACAACGCCGGACCCGGCAGCGTCTCGTCGAGGTAGCGGCAGATGCTGACGCTCTCGCTGAGGAACGTTCCGTCGTCGAGTTCCAGGACCGGCAACTGACCTAGCGAGTTCTTCTGGAGGAAGTCCGCCGCTTTGTGACCGCCTGCGCGCATCGGGACGCGGACGTGCTCGACGACGCCGCCCTTCTCCGCGAGGAAAATTCTCACGCGGCGCGGGTTCGGCGCCGGATTGTCTTCGCCGTAGAGCTTCATCGTCCCCTCCACCATATTACGAGGGTAACGGTACCGTTACTTCATACGGAGTCGCAATCGCTTTCGGCGTGCCGCCGTTATCCGGCGGCCGAGGCGCGATGACGGGCCTGAAGGGCCTCCGCGCCCGCGACCACGGCGACCGTGATGGTGTCGATCAGCGCGTCGTCGTCGCCATTCCGCGCTGTCAAAAAGCCGGTGACCCCGGTGACCATGAACCAGGCATATTGTAGCGCCACATCCGCCGGGAGGCCGTATGCGCGTCGTAGACCGGCAGCCCAGCCCTCGGCGTTGGCCTGTTGCATGTCTCGCGCCCGCGCCCGCAGCCGCCCGTTGTCGGTGACAAGCTTGAAGTACAGCTCGCCCCCCTCGTCCGTCCGCACGCACCAGTGCCGCAACGCCGCCCGTACAGCGCCTTCGAAACTGGGTTCCGCGGGCAGTTCATTGGCCCAGCGCGCGGCGTAGTTCGCCTGTTCGCGGTCGAACAAGGCCGCCAACACGGCGTCACGATCGGCAAAGTAGCGGTAGGGCAGCGACTTGTTCACGCCGCAGCGTTGGGCGACGCCCTCCATAGTCACGGCGCCCACGCCCTGATCCAGGACGATCGCCGCGGCAGCGTCCAGAAACAGGTCGCGGCGCTCCGGGCCCTTCAGCCGCTTCTGGACGACCCGCTCGCCGTCCGCTTCGGTTCGATTGGATCTGCTCACCCGTGCCGCCCGTTCCGCCGCCCCCGCCGTCGCCGGCGGAGGCCATCATCCAGAGCCCAGGCTCGCGCGTCCAGCACCTGTTGGCGCGGGATCAGCGCTGGGGCAACGGCGCCCGCGGCCCGGACGGCGCGTGCTTCGGCAGGACCCGGAGCGCGCCGATCATGCCGTCCGGACGCGCCTTGGCCAGCATGCGCTGGTAGGCCGGGCGCGCCTCCACCTTGGCCTTCCACGCCGCCACCTTGGGGAATTGGTCGCGATCGACGAGGTTCAACTCGGTCGCCACCCGCAGAGGGAAGGCCATCATGATGTCGGCGCCCGAGAAAGCGGCGCCGCCGAACCATTCGTGCTTCCGCAGGAAGTCCTCGGCGAACTCGACCACCGCCTCGGAGTCCACCAGACGCGAGCGCTCGGTCGGCGGCTGAGCCATCCAGGCGCGATAGTCTGAGAACAGGCGGGCGGCCAGCGAGCCCTCCGCGAAGTGCATCCACATCAGGTAGTACGGATAGTCCGGGCTGTTCAGGTCGGGTTGCAGACGTCCCGGCGCATGACGGTTGAGGATTAGCTCGATGATCGCGCCGGATTCGACCAGAACCTGGTCGCCGTAGGTCACGGTGGGCGCCATCGGCACAATTGGGCTCAAGGCGCGGATCATCGCCATCGACCCCATCAGATCGCCGCGCTTGAACTTCAACTCGTAGGGCAGGCCCAACTCTTCCATCAGCCAGACCAGGCGCTCCGAGCGCCGGCCTTCGAGGTGATAGATGGTCACCGGCGGCAGGGGCATGCCAGCCTTGCGGGACGCCGCCGACGCAGCGCCGGGCGCGAGCGCAAGACCCGCCATCACGGCAAGTCCGCTTCGACGATTGAGATCCGTGGTCATAGTCCCCTACCCCTTTGATCGTTGGCGCCTGGTCGAGCGCGTGTTGCGGGTTCGCCCGTTAAGTAACGCTAGCGTCACTTCCTGACCCTTGCAAGGGCGTGGGCGAGGTTTCGCGTCAGCGACGGACTCTCGCTGGACAAAGCCCGCGGCCCCGCCTTTTCTCCGCACCGTGTTCAAGATCCGGGAGTTCGGGATGCGGCGGGTGGTTCTGGCGGGCGCGATGGCCCTGGCGATGGCGGGATCGGTCTTGGCGCAGACGCCGGACGGGCCGGCCCGGACGTTCGGACCGCGCGACCTGTTCGGCCTGCAGATGGCGTCGGACCCCCAGGTCCGCCCGGATGGCGGCGCCGTCGCCTATGTGCGCGTCGCCAACGACATCATGACGGACCGGGCTCGACGTTCGATCTGGCTGGTGGACACCGCCACGGGCGCCCAAAGCCCGCTGGTGGTCGACGACGCCACCAACCTCGCCCCCCGCTGGTCGCCGGATGGGTCGCGCCTGGCCTACGTGGCCGCGGGCGCCGATGGCGCGCAGCTCTATGTTCGCTGGATCGCATCGGGCCGCTCGGCCAAGGTCGCCAGCCTGGAACAGGCGCCGAACGACATCGCCTGGTCGCCCGACGGCAAGACGCTGGCCTTCACCATGCTGACCCTGGAGGACGCCCGTCCGTTGGCGCCCGCGATGCGTCGGCCCGACGGCGCCAAGTGGGCCGAGCCGCTGAAGGTGATCGACCGCATCACCTACCGCGCGGACGGCGAGGGCTTCCTGAAGCCCGGCTATCGGCACGTCTTCGCCGTGTCGGCGGACGGCGGTCAGCCGCGCCAGCTCACCTTCGGAAAGTTCGATGACGCCGGCCCGATCAGCTTCAGCCGGGATGGCAAGTCCGTGCTGTTCTCGACCAACCGCGCCGACAACTGGGAGCGCGATCCGCAGGAGGCGGAAATCCACGCCGTGAGCCTCGCCGACGGCGCCCTCAGTCGTCTAACGAACCGCATTGGCCCCGATCTGAACCCGATCGCGTCGCCCGACGGCTCCAAGATCGCCTATCTCGGCTACGACGACAGCCGGAAGCGCGGCTACGAGAACGTCCGCCTCTACGTCATGGATCGCGATGGCCGGAACAGCCGCGTCCTGACCGGCGCGCTGGATCGCAGCGTCAGCGATCCGGTCTGGGCCGCCGACGGCAAGAGCCTCTACGTGCTCTACGACGATCAGGCCGTGCCGAAGGTGGCGCGGGTGACGCTGGACGGCCGGATCGAGACGATCGTCGCCGGCCTGGGCGGCGGGGGCCTGGATCGTCCGTACACGGGCGGCCAGTTCTCGGTGAGCCGCAATGGCGTGATCGCCTTCACCGACGCCTCGCCAGCGCGCCCCTCGGACCTCGCGATCTGGCGCGGCGGCAAGGTGCAGCGCGTCACCGACCTCAACGCCGATCTTCTCGCGACCAAAACCCTGGCCAAGGTCGAGCCGCTGGCCGTCACGTCCAGCTACGACAAGCGGCCGATCGGCGCCTGGATCGCCCTGCCCCCAAATTTCGACCCTTCGAAAAAGTATCCGCTGATCCTTGAGATCCACGGTGGTCCGTTCTCGGCCTATGGCCCCAGCTTCTCGACCGATGTCCAGCTCTACGCCGCGGCGGGCTACATCGTGGTCTATTCCAATCCGCGGGGCTCAACGGGCTATGGCGAGGCTTTCGCCAACACCATTGACCGCAACTATCCCAGCCAGGACTACGACGACCTGATGAGCGTCGTGGACGCCGCCATCGCCAAGGGATCGGTGGATGAAAAGCGGCTCTATGTGACCGGCGGCTCGGGCGGCGGCGCGCTGACCGCTTGGATCGTCGGCAAGACCGACCGCTTCCGCGCCGCGGCCACGCAGAAGCCCGTGATCAACTGGACGAGCCAGGTGCTGACCACCGACGGCTACAACTTCATGGCCGCCTACTGGTTCGGGAAGATGCCGTGGGAGGATCCGCAGGGCTACTGGGCGCGCTCGCCCCTCTCGCTGGTCGGGAACGTGAAGACCCCGACGTTGGTGGTGGTCGGCGAGAACGACGATCGCACGCCCCCGTCCGAGGCGGATCAGTACTTCGCGGCCCTGCAGCTTCGCGGCGTGCCGACAGCGCTCGTCCGGGTGCCGGGCGCCAGCCATGGCGGCATCGCCAGCCGCCCCTCACAGTCCGCCGGCAAGGCGGGCGCGATCATCGCCTGGTTCGAGCGCTATCGGTGAGGCGACGCCGTTGGTCGCCGGGAACTGATGCCAACGCTCGTGGAACATGATTTAGTCCGGCCAATGGCTGAGCCGAACAGATAAGGGCATGGGGCGGGACGTTTCCAACACCACCGCGCGCGTGGCCGCGCGGTTGGCCAACGGTTTCGCGCTCGACCTCGTGAAGCTCGGTGGCTTCGGCCGTGACGTCATCGACGGTCTTCTGCTCGTGGCGATCAGCCAGGCCAATGTCGCCCAGATCACGCGCAGTCCCGCCCTGCAGCGGGCCTATGCAGTTCTGGATCAACCGCCGCCCGACGAACTGCGTCGGCCGGTCAGCATCAGCGGCATCGCCAACTCGCTGCGAATTCCATTCGAAACGGCCCGGCGACGGATCAACCTGCTGGTCGACGCCGGCGCCGTTCAGGTCCTGGACCGCGGCGTGATCATCCCCGCAGCGCCTTTGACGTCGCCGTACTACCGGATCGCCGTCGAAGCGAACTACGGTCTGGTGCGATCGCTGTACTTCCGGCTCAGGGGCATCGGCCTGTTTGAGGACCTACCCCGGCCCAGCGGTACAGCGTTCTCAGCCGAGAATCCTCCCGTTCGTCTGGTGATCCGCCTGTCGTCCGACTACCTGCTGCGACTTGCCGAGCCGGTCAGCGCGCACATGGGCGACATCGTCACGGGCCTGCTGCTGCTGGACCTGATCCACGCCAACACGGAACATCTGCCCGACACGGAAGCCGGTGACTCCGAGGCTGGCTGGGCCGCCGATGGCTTCGTCCCCGATCGCCTGCGCCGTCCGGTGCGCCCTGCGCACCTCGCCGAGCGGCTCGGCATCCCGCAAGAGACGGTGCGCCGGCATCTGAAGCGGCTGCTCGAGGCCGATCAATGCGAACGCAACAAGAACGGGTACGTGGTGCCAGCGCGAATTCTCTCACGGGCGCCGTTCGTTCGGTTCATGCAAGATAACCAATCGCATTTGCATCGCCTGTACGCCGGGCTCGCGGATTTCGGCGTGCTTTCCCAATGGGATAGCGAAATTCTTGCCGTTCGTGGCGCAGCCTGACCGAAACGAGAACGGAGCTCACCCCCAAAATGAGTAGCCGTTCATTTCCAAGCTGGGCTGCGGCGCCTCAACTTAGAGACGTACCTCTTGCAGGTACGGGCGCGGAGGCTGCCTCATCGGGGGGTGAGGCGGTCTCCGCATCACCGAAGTCGGGGAACATGACCAGGCCATTGGAACGAGAGATCGAGGGCGCGTCCCTGCCGGGCGCCGCCGAGGTCGGACGGGGTGACGGGCCCCATCCGGTCGATCGGCACGTCGGATTGCGGATCCGCATGCGACGCAAGGAAATGGGGGTCAGTCAGGAGCGGCTGGCGGATTCCCTCGGCATCACGTTCCAGCAGGTTCAGAAGTACGAACGCGGCGCCAATCGCGTGAGCGCTTCGAAGCTCTGGGAAATCGCCGCGGCTCTGAAGACGCCTGTTGCGTATTTCTATGATGGCCTGGGCGACCAGGAGGCCATTGCGGCCCAGCGCGACGCCGCCCAGGAATTCATGCTGTCCACCGAAGGCATGGAACTCATGGCGGCGTTCCCGCGGATCGCCGAGCCGGCTATCCGGCGTAAGATTGTCGAACTAGTCCGCGTCGTCGCCGACGAACGCTGACTGAGGCGCGCCCGGCGTTGGCCGGGCGCCCACTCTACGTCCGAGCCCCACGCCCTGCCGCGTCGCGCTTGGGACGCCCCACATCATTCAATTGATCGACGAGCAGACGGCGGGACAGCGCAGTGCTGCGCCCGGTCCTTCGCGAGTTCTGACATAGCATTCGCAAGGTGTTGCGACGTCTTGCCACGCCCACTTGGCGGCATCGGAATTCCCAATCTTTCGCGGGAATTCCCATAATTTACCAATAATCAAACTGAGCTTGGGATTGTGGCCCTCGGCGGGGCCTGACGGCGTCGTCAAGCCCTCACGGCAAAGGCGAGATCTCCCATGCGGTCGTTTCAGTCCCCCCCTACTGGTCCTACCGCAATCGCCCAACGTCCATGCACCCCGGACGCTGTGAGGGCTGGCACCGACGCCGTCGCCCTGTGAGCGGCCGGCGGGAGCGCTGGAGGCCTCGACAGGCTTCCCACTCCCGCTGGCCGCCGCTTTTTGGACCCGCCTGAACATTCATCGAGAGCCAGCATGAACGTCTTCAACAACCTCAACATCTCCAAGAAGCTCATGGTCAGCTTCGCGGTCGTGGTGACCGTCGTCGCGGTGATGTGCGTGGCCGTCTTCGGCAGCCTGCAAAGCATCCGTCGCGCGGTTGATGCGAACGAGGTGGAGGCCGCGAGGCTCGACGCCGCGAACGACATCCTGGCCGCGCGGATCGACCGCGCATCGGGCATTCGGGGTTTGATCGCCAGCGGCAACCCGACGTTCCTCAAACAGATTTCCGAGAATGCCAAGAAGGCGACGGACGCGACGACGCTGCTTCTCCGGCTGGATCCGGAAGACAAGGCCACCATCGAGGCGATCAAGGCTGAACAGGACAAGGTCACGGCCGAGGAAGAGGTGCTGATCGCGCTGGGACAGGATCCGACCCAGCAGGCCACGGCTATGATGGAGCTGGGCACCAAGGGCCGCACGGTGACCCTCAAGAAGCTGCTCAACGACTACATCGACAAGGAAGCGAAGGTTCTCGACCAGCGCGGTGACGAGCTCGACGCGGCCCAGGCGTTCGCCATAACGCTCCTGGCTGTCGGCGGTTTGCTGTCCGTCGCCCTGTCGGCCGTCATGGGAGCTCTGCTTTCGGTGGCCATCGCCAAGCCGGTGGCCTCGATGACGGCGGCCATGGGCAAGCTGGCGGCCGGCGATAGCAACGTCGATGTGCCGGCCCAGGGCCGAAAGGACGAGGTCGGCCGCATGGCGGACGCCGTGCAGCACTTCAAGGAAGCCGCCATTGAGAAGGTCCGGCTGGAAGCGGAAGCCGGCGACGCGCGCAAGACCGCCGACGCCGCCCGCCAGGCCGCCGACGCCGAGCGCGCCGAGAATGCGGCCGAGCAAGCCAAGGTCGTCGAAGGCCTCGCCGCTGGCCTGGAGCGTCTGGCGGCCGGCTCGCTGACCTTCCGCCTGAACGAGACCTTCCCGCCGCACTACGAAAAGCTGCGCGCCGACTTCAACCGCGCCATGGACACCCTTCAGGACACCATGCGCGAGGTCGCGGCGAACGCCACCGCCGTGCGCTCTGGGGCCGGCGAGATCAGCCAGGCCTCCGACGACCTGTCGCGCCGCACGGAACAACAGGCCGCCAGCCTGGAAGAGACCGCCGCCGCCCTGGACGAGATCACCGCCACGGTTCGAAAGACCGCGGAAGGCGCCGCCCAGAGCCGCGAAGCCGTGGGCTCGGCCAAGGCCGACGCCGAACGCTCGGGCGTGGTCGTCCGTGACGCGGTCGCCGCCATGAGCGAGATCGAAAGCTCGGCCCAGCAGATCGGCAACATCATCGGGGTGATCGACGAGATCGCCTTCCAGACCAACCTTCTGGCCCTGAACGCCGGCGTCGAGGCCGCTCGGGCCGGCGAGGCAGGCCGCGGCTTCGCCGTGGTGGCGTCGGAAGTGCGAGCCCTCGCCCAGCGCTCGGCCGAAGCCGCCAAGGAAATCAAGACCTTGATCTCTGCCTCTTCGCAACAGGTGGACCGCGGCGTGGGTCTGGTGGGCGAGACCGGCAAGGTGCTGGAACGCATCCTCACCCAGGTGACCTCGATCAACGGCGCGGTCACCGAGATCGCCGCCTCAGCCCACGAACAGGCCACCGGCCTGCAGCAGGTGAACACCGCCATCAACCAGATGGACCAGGTGACCCAACAGAACGCCGCGATGGTCGAACAGGCCACCGCCGCCAGCCACGCGCTGTCGTCCGAGAGCGAAGCCCTATCGCGTCTTATGGCGCGCTTCGACCTCGGCGCCGGCTCGGTCCAGGCCGCCCCGGTCGTCCATCGCGCCACGCCGGCGCCGGCCGCCGCCTCGCCTGCTCCGACCTATTCGCCGGCGCCGGCGATGAAGACCACTGGCCGCGGCGGCGCTGCGCCGAAGCCGGCTTTCGAAGCCGAAGATGACGCCTGGGACGAATTCTAGATGACAGACGAAACCCTCACCCTGGGCGAAAGCCTGGACATGACCGCGGCGGGACCGCTCCACAAGGAGCTCCTGGGCCGGCGGGGGAAACCCGTGACGATCGACGCCTCGCAGGTGCGTCGCATCGGCGGCCAATGCCTCCAGGTGCTGCTGTCGGCCCAGTCGACCTGGGCGGCGGATGGCGCGGACTTCCAGATCACCGAACCCTCCACCGAGTTTTCCGACGGACTGACCTTGATGGGAGCTTCCCACCTGGCCCCGGCGGCCGCCCTTTCCCCTGTTCAGGACTGAACCCATGAGCATGACTGTCCTCACCGTCGACGACTCCCGGACCATGCGCGAAATGCTTCGCCTGGCCCTCGCGGACGCCGGCTTCCGCGTCATCCAGGCCGAAGACGGCATCCATGGGCTGGAGGTCCTCCAGGGCGAGACGCCCCAGGTGATCGTCACCGACATCAACATGCCGCGCATGGACGGCTTCGGCTTCATCGAAGAGGTCCGCGGCGACCAGCGGTACCGCGGCATCCCGATCCTGGTTCTGACCACGGAAAGCGACGCCGAGAAGAAGAACCGCGCGCGGATGGCCGGGGCCACCGGCTGGATCGTGAAGCCGTTCAACCCGGTCAAGCTGGTGGACGCCATCCGCCGCGTCGCCGCCTGACCATCTTGAACCAAGAGTAGGAAACCACACCCGTGGATCCCTTAGCCGCCATCCTCGAGACGTTCTTCCAGGAATGTGAAGAGCAGCTCGCCGAGCTCGAATCCGGGCTGCTCGCCATGGAAGGCGGGGACACGGATCCTGAGATCGTCAACGCCGTCTTCCGCGCTGTGCACTCGATCAAGGGCGGCGCAGGCGCGTTCAGCCTGGAAGCCCTGATCCGGTTCGCCCACGTCTTCGAGACCGCGCTTGACGAAGTTCGCTCGGGCCGGATGGCCGCCACGAGCGACGTGCTCAAGACCATGCTGCGCGCCGCCGACGTGCTCGCCGACCTGGTGCGCGCCGCGCAGGCCAAGGAAGAGGGCGAGCACCCGAACGCCGCGACCCTGGTTGAGGAACTGAAGGCTCTGAGCGGCGGCGCCGTCGATACGTCGGAGTCGGAAGAAGACTGGGGCGACTTCGAATTCACGCCTTCGGCCGTTGCGTTCGACGCCCCGGCCGACGCCGAGCCCGTGGAGGAGATCGAAACCCAGCCCGGCGTGAAGGTGATCTTCAAGCCGCGCGGCGACCTCTACGCCAAGGCCAACGAAGCGGCGATCCTGCTGCGCGAGCTTGGCCGCATCGGCACGATCGAGGTCGAGCTGGACGCGCATGAAGTCCCGCCGCTGCAGGACCTGGATCCGGAGGCCGCCTACCTCTCCTGGACGATCATCGTCACCGGCGATGTCACCGAGGATTCCGTCCGTGAAGTGTTCGAATGGGTCGACGGCGACTGCGAGCTGAAGGTGGAGCCGCTGGGCGGCGCCCCGGAGCCCAGCGCCGATGCCGGCTTCGACCTGTCAGCTCTGCTGGCCCGCGTCCAGGACGACGCCCCGGCCGCCCCGCCCCCCGCGGCCGAGCCCGAACCCGCGTTTGAAGCGCCGCTGGCGATGGAGCCGGCGACGCCGCCGGAACCGGTCGCCCCCGCTGCGATCGCCCCCGCGCCCGTGGCCGCCGTGGCCCCCGCCCCGGCCCTCCCCCCAGCCGCCGCCAATGAGCACGCGGCCGACGGCCAGGGCGCCGGGTCGCGCAAGGCCGAAGCCGGCGCGACGATCCGTGTCGACCTCGACCGCGTCGATCGCCTGATCGACCTGGTCGGCGAATTGGTGATCAACCAGGCCGTGCTGGCCCAGCGCGTCATGGAAGCCGGCCTCGCCCGCGCCTCCGCCGTCGCCATGGGTCTGGACGAACTCGAGCAACTGACTCGCGAAATCCAGGACAGCGTCATGGCCATCCGGGCCCAGCCCGTGAAGTCCGTGTTCCAGCGCATGCCGCGCCTGGTGCGCGAAGTGGCGGCTATGACCGGCAAGCCCGTGCGTCTGGTCACGGAAGGCGAAGGCACCGAGGTCGACAAGACCGTGATCGAGCGTCTGGCCGACCCGCTGACGCACATGATCCGCAACGCCATCGACCACGGCCTGGAAAGCCCCGAGAAGCGCGCCGCCGCCGGCAAACCCGCCGAAGGGGTCGTCAAGCTCTCGGCCGCCCACCGCTCTGGCCGCATCGTCATCGAGGTCTCGGACGACGGCGGTGGCATCAACCGCGAGCGCGTCAAGTCGATCGCCATCGAGAAGAACCTGATCTCGGCCGAGGCGACGCTCTCGGACGAGGAAATCGACAACCTGATCTTCATGCCGGGCTTCTCCACGGCCAGCGAGGTCAGCGACATTTCCGGCCGTGGCGTGGGTATGGACGTGGTCCGCCGCTCCATCCAGGCGCTGGGCGGCCGCATCACCATCACCTCGCGTCCCGGCAAGGGCTCGACCTTCACCATGAGCCTGCCGCTTACCCTGGCGGTGCTCGACGGCATGGTCGTGTCGGTCGAGGGGCAGACCCTGGTCGCCCCGATCACCGCGATCATCGAGACGCTGCAACCCAAGCCCGAAGACGTCCACAGCCTGGGCGGACACGCCCGGGTGATCTCGATCCGCGGCGGTTTCGTGCCCCTGATCGACGTCGGCATGGCGCTGGGCTACCGCCGCGAGCCGCTGCCGGCGACGCAGGGCGTGGCCCTGCTCATCGAGGGCGAAGGCGGCTCCCGCGCGGCCCTGCTCTGCGATGCGATCCAGGGTCAGCGTCAGGTCGTGATCAAGTCCCTCGAAGCCAACTACCGCCAGGTCCCTGGCGTCGCCGCCGCCACCATCCTCGGCGATGGTCGCGTGGCCCTCATCCTCGATATCGACACCATCGTCACCGTGTCCCGCGGCGACATGCGCAAGGCAGGCTGAACATGAACCAAGTCATCAGTCAGAACGGCCAGACCCAGGCGGGCGGCATGCGAGAACTCATCTCCTTCCGGATCGGCGCTCAGGAATTCTGCGTCGACATCATGGCCATCCGCGAGATCCGCGGCTGGACCGCGGCCACGGCCCTGCCGCAGTCGCCGTCGTTCGTCCGCGGGGTCATCAACCTGCGCGGCGCGGTCCTTCCGATCGTCGACCTGGCGTCGCGCCTCGGGTTCGAGAGCACCGAAGCCAATGATCGCAACGTCATCATCGTCGCCCAGATCGGCGAGCAGGTGGTCGGGCTGCTGGTGGACGCCGTCAGCGACATCCTGACGATCACGGACGACATGATCCAGCCGACCCCGGACGTCGCGTCCGAGACGGCCAAGACCTTCGTGCGCGGCCTGATCCCGATGGAAGGTCGCATGATCAGCCTGATCGGTCTCGAGCGCGTCCTTCCCGAGCTGGAGCTGGAAGCCGCTTAATGTCCGTCAGTGCGTCGACTTCAGCGCGCCAAGGCGCGAACATGGTGGAAGGCGAGTTTGCGTTCACCGAGGCCGATTTCCGCAAGATCTCGGCCATGGTGCACGGCGACGCCGGACTTCACCTGCCCGACGCGAAAGCGACGCTGGTCTATTCCAGGCTGGCGAAGCGGCTTCGTGCGCTTGGCCTGACCAATTTCAAGGAATACTGCGCCCTGGTCGCGGGAGCCGATGGCGTGGACGAGCGGCAGAAGATGCTGGCCGCACTCACCACCAATGTGACCCGCTTCTTCCGCGAGCCACACCACTTCGACCACTTGAAGGACAAGATCCTGCCGCCCCTGCTGGACGCGGCGCGTCGCGGCGGCAAGGTTCGGATCTGGTCGGCGGCGTGCTCGAGCGGACAGGAACCGTTCTCCATCGCCATGACCATCCTGTCGCTGATGCCCGAGGCGCCCGACCGCGACATCAAGGTCCTGGCCACGGACATCGACCCCAACATGGTCGCAGAAGGCCGTTCCGGGACTTACGCCGAGCATCTGCTGGACGGCGTGCCCGATGCCTATCGCAAGCGCTGGACCAGCGCCACGGGCGGCGGCGAAGTGCGCATGGCCGATGAACTGCGCGCGCTGGTGACCTTCAACGAGCTCAACCTGATCGGCGAGTGGCCGATGAAGGGCGCGTTCGACGCGATCTTCTGCCGCAACGTCGCGATCTACTTCGAAGACGACACCCAGGCTCGCCTGTGGAACCGGTTCGCGCCCCTGAACAAGGTGGGTGGCGCGCTCTACATCGGGCACTCCGAACGGATCCAGGGTCCTGCTGTCGATCTCTACAAGCCCGACGGCGTCACCACCTATCTGCGTGTGACGGAGGCCAGCCGATGATCCGCGTTCTCGTCGTCGACGATTCCAGCACCATGCGCCGCCTGATCAGCGCGGCCCTGTCCGCCGACCCCGAACTCACGGTGGTGGGCGAAGCTGGCGACCCCTTGGAGGCCCGAGAGGCGATCAAGGTGCTCAACCCCGATGTCATCACCCTCGATGTCGAGATGCCGAACATGAACGGCCTCGACTTCCTTGAACGCCTGATGCGTCTGCGGCCGATGCCGGTCGTGATGGTCTCCACCCTCACCGCTCGCGGCACCGAGGCGACACTGACCGCGCTCGAACTGGGCGCCATCGACTGCGTCGAGAAGCCGGGCGGGGCAGATCCTGTCGGGTTCAGCCGCCTGGCCGACAAGGTCAAGATCGCGGCCCGGGCGCGGGTGCGCCACAAGGCCACGCGCGCGGAGCCCGTCGCCACCGACACCTACACACCGTCTGACAAGCTGGTGGCTATCGGATCGTCGACGGGTGGGGTCGAGGCGCTGCTGACCATCGTCGAGCGCCTATCGGCCAACTGCGCGCCGACCGTCATCGCCCAACACATGCCGGCGAGCTTCACGAAGAGCTTCGCCGAGCGCCTGAACCGCAGCTCGGCCGCCACGGTGTCCGAGGCCTGCGACGGCGACCCCCTGGTCCCCGGACGGGTTTATGTCGCGCCGGGCGGCGACTTCCACCTGGAGGTCGAGGGCAGAGGGCGCCTGCACTGCCGCGTCTCGCGCGGCGATCCAGTCAGCGGGCATTGCCCGTCTGTGGACGTCCTGTTCGCTTCCGCCGCCAAGGCCGCGAAGGACCACGCCGTCGGCGTCATCCTGACCGGCATGGGCCGCGACGGGGCGCGGGGCCTGCTCGCCATGCGCGAGGCCGGCGCACGGACCCTCGGGCAGGACGAGGCGACCTCGGTCGTCTACGGCATGCCTCGAGCCGCCTTTGAACTTGGCGCGGTCGAACGCCAGCTTCCCCTGGAAAAGCTGGGCCCCGCCATCCGCAACCTCACGAACAAAGAAACGGAACGCTGACATGCCGGCGACCTCGTCAATCCCCTGTCTTGTCGTCGACGACCAACAAACCATGCGCTCGCTGGTCCGCACGGGCCTGCAGCAGCTCGGGTTCAGGACGATCCACGAAGCGGCCGACGGCGAAGACGGCCTGCGCCATATGCTCTCGCGGCCGGTGCAGCTCGTGATCTCCGACTACAACATGCCCAAGCTTGATGGCCTGGGCCTGCTGCGGGCGATCCGCTCTCACCCTCCGATCCAAAAGACCGCGTTCATCATGCTCACCGGCCGCGCCGACAAAGAGCTGGTGCAGCGGGCCGTGCAGTTCGGGGTCAACAACTACCTCGTGAAGCCGTTCACGGTCGGTACGCTGAAGGAGAAGATCGAAGCGATCTTCGGCGTTCTCACGTGAGCTTTGGTCTAAGAGACTCTGACGACCTCACCGGCCCGGAGCCTCGCAAGATCCACGTGATCCAGGGGGAGTTCCACGTCGCGAAAGGCGACGACGTGGTGCTGACGACCATCCTGGGGTCGTGCGTGGCCGCCTGCATCCGCGACCCGATCTCCGGTTGGGGCGGCATGAACCACTTCCTGTTGCCTGGCGAGGCGGGCGACGAGGGCCTGCGGTACGGCGTGCAGTCGATGGAACTGCTGCTGAACGACCTGCTGCGCAAAGGTTGCCGTCGCGACCTGTTGGAAGTGAAGCTGTTCGGCGGGGCCCACCTCTTCGACGGCCTTTCGGACGTCGGAGGTCAGAATTCGACCTTCGCCGAGAAATTCATCCGCGACGAAGGTCTGCGCCATGTGGGTGGCTCGCTGCGCGGCGACCGCGCCCGGCGCATCCAGTTCTGGCCGTCCAGCGGCCGCGCCCGCCAAATTCTGCTGGCCCCGACCGAGGCCAAGGTGTTCGCGACCGAGCGTCGCCGTCCCGTCGCCCCGGTTCAGGATTCCGGCGCCCTGGAGCTGTTCTGATGAGTTCTCACGCGGCGCACCGGTCCATCTCGGGATCGCTCGGGCTTATCGCCCAGGAGGTCACCGATCTGGCCGCGATCGGCGACCAGTTGCAGGCGCTGCTCGCGCGCCTCGTGGCCACGGCGGCGGACACCGATCCTTCCGCCGTGATCGAGGCTCAGGCGGCGGACCTGCTCAGCCAACGCCTGGCTGGCCTGGCGGCGTTCCTGCGCGCGCTCGCGGCGACATCGCCGACGGATATCGCCGCGGATATCGACAATGCGGTGCGGGTCCTGACCCTGGCCGAACAGGCGCGCCGGTTGTCGAACCCGGCGTCGTCGGTCGCGCCGGATCTTGGTGACCCCCTGACCTTCTGGGACTGACTAGTGAGCCGTCAGTTCAGCAAGAATGATCGCGTAAATCTTTCGACCGCAGAGGTGCTTCTGGGCTGCGGCGACCTGCAGGCGCTGAACGTTCTGTCCGAAATCTTCGCAGGCTTTGGCGTCCATGCTCCACGTCGGTGCCAGACCCTGGCCGAGTGCAAGACAGTGGTTCAGGAGCGTCCGATCAATCTGATCGTCATCGATAGCGCCCTGGAGGACGCTGAGGGCTACGATTTCATCAGCTGGTTGCGGCGCGCGGAGCTCGACCCCAACAGCTTCGCACCCATCATCCTGGTGACGGGACACACCAAGCCCTCGCAGGTTTTCCGAGGCCGCGACGCCGGCGCCAGCATTGTGGTGGCGAAGCCCGCCTCCCCCGTCGTCATGATGCAGCGCATCGTCTGGCTGCTGAACGATCAGAGGAAGTTCGTAAGTTCACCCGGCTACTGCGGTCCCGACCGTCGCGTGAAGGCGCTGGGACCGCCGGTCGGCATGAAGGGCCGACGCCACGACGACCTCTCCGCCGAGGTCGGCATCGCCACGACCCCCAACCTCGAACAGAACGAAATCGACGCCCTGTTCAATCCGAAAGCTGTCGCCCTATGACCAGCCCCTCCCGCACCTTCGCCGTCGAGAACAAGTTGGCCATCATCACCCGCGAACCGGGGGGCCGGACGATCGAGAACGCGGTCCGCGCCGCCGAGACGCTTGTGGAAGCCACTCGGGCCGCCTCGATCGCCTCGCTCGGCGAAAAGGCCGAGCAGATGACCGTGCTGGCGGCTGAGGGGCGCGCCAGCGGCGATCCGGCGGCGTTCAAGAGGATCTACGACCTGAGCAACGCGATCTATGGGCTCGCGGGTTCGTTTAGCCTGAAGCCCCTGGCCGAAGCCGCCTTCAGCTTGTGTGATCTGACCGACGCGTTTCGAAGCGGCGAGCCTGCGAACTGGCCGGCGATCGATGTGCACGTCGATGGGATCCGACTGCTCGCCAGCCTGGGGGAAAAGGCTGGGGCGGCGGGCTCGGAGTCGATCCTGGAAGGTCTCCGTCGGGTTCGGGCGCGGGTCTTGCCGTCGAACTGACGAAGCCGCGGGTCAAACCCGCGGCAGGCTCGCGATTTCGGCCGCTTCCAGCTCCGAGACATCCGGCAGGGCGTCGGCCGCGGCGATCAGCGCGCGCTCCAACGCCGCCATCTTTTCGGCCTCGTCCGGCATCGCCCCGACGCGGTCGCGCGCCCCAGCGATATACTCGACCACACGTTGTGGCGCGGCCTCACGAGCGGCATCCTCCAGCTCGCACTCCAGGGCCTGTTCCGCGGCAGCGGTAAGGCTGGGCGACAGCGTCGCAAGCGCGTTCAAAAGGGCGCGGTTGAGCGCCATTGAAGCCTGAACGTCGGCGCTTAGCGCCGTCATCATTCGGCGGGTGTCTTCATCGGCGGAAGCCGTGATCTGGCTCAACTCTGGTTCCCCTGCAGGTCGATGGCCAACGGTTAGGGTTCCGCGGTTAACGGTGAAATAACATGTTTCATTTGCACCTATTGCAATTGCACCTAAATTGCGCTCATGGTTCGTAGGTCCGGTCAAGCGCGAACAGGCGGGAAAGACGTAGATGCGGCCAACGAGGCTAAAACGGGATAACGTTGATCCAACAGGGGAATTTCCAATCGGAGTCCCCGCTTACCTGCTCTATATGCTGTTCCAGGCCGCGCGGCTGAGAGACCTCCACGACGACCGAAAATTGGCCGCCGCAGGCCTCAACCTGCACCGCGTGCGCATACTTGCGGTAATTCGCCGCATCGAGAGTTGCTCGATGAAGGACTTGGCGCTTTTCACGGCCATGGACCGCACGACGCTGACCCGCGCGGTCGATCAATTGGTGGCGGAGGATGTGGTCGAAAGATGGTCTTCGCCCCGCGATCGGCGGCGGGTGAACGTCTCTCTGACCGACAGGGGAGAAGCCGTCTACATCCAGGCTGCGGCCGCCCTGGCGAACAGCAATGCGGCGATGCTCGCAGGAGTAGAAGACGAAGATCTGCGCGGCGCCGCCAGGGTCTTGCGCCAAGTGGTGCGAAACCTTGTCGAAGACCCTCTCGATGTCGCCAAGCTCATCGCCTACGGGCCCGCGTCCGGCGGGGAATAGTCGGCCCCAGCCAGGGCCCGCAGGCCCCGGCCGGGTGCGCACGCAACCTTTTGGGGGGTCAGGCCGCGCGCGCCGACTGGACAGCTCCCGCCGGGGTGAGGCGGAAGCGCCCGATCAGGCCCGTGAGGCTCTCGGCCTCGCGCGCCAGACTGTGACTTGCCGCGGTGGTCTCCTCGACCATCGCGGCGTTCTGCTGGGTCACCTGGTCCATCTGGTTGATGGCCGTGTTGACTTCGGAAAGAGCGACGGCCTGCTCACGCGCCGACGCGGCGATCTCGCTCACCAGACCGTGCATTTCCGCGACGGTCGAACGAATGGTTTCCAGAGCCACGCCCGTCTGGGTGACCAGCTGGACGCCGTCGCCTACCTGACGTGTCGAGGCCGAGATCAGTCCTTTGATCTCATGTGCGGCGTCCGCGGTACGCTGCGCCAGGGCCCGGACCTCGGATGCGACGACGGCAAAGCCCTTGCCAGCCTCACCTGCACGCGCCGCCTCAACGCCGGCGTTGAGGGCCAGAAGGTTCGTCTGGAACGCAATCTCCTCGATCAGGCCGACGATGCTGGAGATCTGCGCGGACGATTCCTCGATCGCGCTCATCGCCTCGGTGGCCTTGTGGACCACCTCGCCCGAGCGTTCGGCCTCACTGTGGGCGGTGTCGGCCACCTGGCGCGCCTTGGTCGCGCCCTCCGCGGAGCGGCGGACCGTTGCCGTGACTTCGTCTAGGGCCGCGGCGGTTTCTTCCAGACTGGCGGCCTGCTGCTCGGTGCGGCGGGATAGGTCGTCGGCCGCCTGACTGATCTCCTCGGACCCGCTCCGCATGCCGCGGGCGGACGCGATCACGGACGCGAGTGTCTGTCCCAACTGGTCGATCGCCGCGTTGAAATTGGCCCGCAACTCCTCGTACTGCTCGGGGAAGCGCGTTTCGAGCCGCGCTGCGAGGTCGCCGTGGCTGAGACGGTCCAGGCCCTGCGCCAGAGAGGCCACGACCTGTTCGCGCGCCGCCTCATCCGCGGCCCGGCGGGCTTCGCTGCGCGCTCGCTCTTCCTCCATCGCCGCGCGATTGTCGGCGGCTTCCAGCTCTGCCTGTCGCGCGGCGACCGTCTGTTTGAAGGCAAAGAGTGCGCGGGTCATCAGCCCGATCTCGTCCTTCCGCTTGGTGTGGGGAGGCTCGACGCTGAGGTCGCCCTGGGCGAGTCGATCCAGCGCGCTGGTGATGTCGACGATCGGCTTCACCAGCATCCGCCGTGCGACGACGACGAGAAGCCCGCTGATCAGAACCCCTACGAGGATCAGAACCGCCATCAGAATTTGAGCGCCCACGGCGGCGGACTTGGCGTCCTGAGCCTCGGCGTTCGCGCTGGCGTCGATCTTGTCGGTCGCCGCTTCCATGGCGCCTTCGAGGACCGTGAACTGTTTCATGAAGTCCGGCATCGCGGCATTCGCTGCGGCCGGGTCGCGTTCCGCCAGGGCGACGATCTTCTCGGCTGACCCGATGTATTCCGCCAAAGGCGCCTCGACCGCGGCCAAGGCGGTACGCGAGCTGGGGTCGACCGCCAGGACCTTGTTCTGCTCGATATCGCCGCGAAACGTCTTGGCGTGCTCGGCCAGGTCGGCCTTGACCTGCGCCCACGCCACGCCGTTGGCGGGATCGGCCGCGCGCAACGCCATCAGAACATCCGCACGCAGCGCATCGTGCATCATGTCGGAGTTCATATGCAGCCGCACGACGTCGCCCGATCGCATCGCACGGGTCAGCGCGTCGCTAAGATGCGCAGCCGACCACAGACCGGCCGACGAGGTCACGCACGCCAAGCTTAAAACCAGTGCGCCGGCCGCGGCGACTTTGCCGTTGATGGTGTCGAGTCTCATAGGATTCCTCGTCTCACCAACCCTGAGTATGCGAAATGTATTTCAGCCTCGTAAATCATGAATCTGGCGACCGGATCCCCAGACACACCAATACACGTCAAGCACACTGCTATTTGCGGGTCCGATTCCCACCTTTTTCGCTACCCTGTAAATCTATGTGGGACGTAGCCCGCGGGTTTCAGATGGTTTACAAAACGTTACAACTTTACGTTTGCTTACCTTCATTCCGCGCTTCCCACATTTAACTCCGAATTAGTGACGATGGCGCAGGCTTGTCGCTCTAGACTTGCCGAAAGACCATCGACATGCCTGTTCATCCCAAATCGGCTTGGCTGGCCGGCGCGGCTGCGGCACTGCTGGCCACGACCTCGGCGGCGGCTGACGAATCGACCCCCGCCCTCGCCGTCTCTGCGCTGTACACGGCTGACATCAGCGGCGTGGCGCGGGGTGTGCGCCCGCGCGCCGGCCGGTATCTCGACAACCTGGACGTCACCGCCGATCTGGACCTGGAAAAGGCTGTGGGTTGGCGGGGCGCCGTCCTCCACGCCTACGCCCTGAACAATTCAGGCGGGGCGCCGAACGACCTGGCCGGCACGCTCCAGGGCGTGGACAACATCGAGGTGGCGACACCACGACTGCGGCTCTTCGAACTGTGGCTGGAGCAAGGCACCGAGCAGGCGACGGTGCGTGCGGGCCTCTACAACCTCAACAGCGAATTCTACGCCAACGAGTCGGCTGGCCTGTTGCTAAACCCGTCCTTCGGGATCGGATCGGAACTGGCCTCGACCGGCCCGAATGGTCCGTCGATCTTTCCCTCGACCTCTCTGGGCGTTCGCCTGAACGTCGATCTGGGCGACGACCGCTACGTCCGCGCGGCGGTGCTGAACGCCCGCTCCGGCGTGCTGGGCGACCCGGGCGGCGTCGACTGGAGTTTCGACAATGGCGTGCTGACCATCGCCGAGGCCGGCTTCACCGGATCCTCGCGGTTGTCCGCCGGCGCCTGGCGCTACAGCAAACGTCAGGATGACATTCGCACGGTCGGCCCTGGCGGGCTGCCGGTGCGACGCGACGCTCACGGCGCATATGTGCTCGGCGAGCAACGGATGTTCGGCTCGACGGACGGGCTCGAGGCCTACGCCTTCCTCCGCGTCGGCGTGTCGGATGGGGCCACCACCCCGTTTCGCGGCGGCTGGCAGGCCGGCGTCCTCATTGACCGCCCGTTCGCGAGCCGACCGGACAGCCAGATCTCGCTGGGCGTCCAGCAGGGTGTCCTGAACCGCAAGTTCCGCGACAACTTGCGCGACGCCGGGGGGCGACCGGCGAGAGCGGAGTCCGGCCTGGAACTCACCTACTCCGACAAGCTGACCAACCGGATCACGCTGCAACCCGATCTTCAGTGGATCCATCACGCCGGCGGCGACCGCAACGCCAAGAACCGGCTGGTGGCGGCCCTGCGGCTCAAAATCGACATCAGTCCTTCCCCCGCCGAATGATCGGAATCCCCGCCCATGCGCCCGGCGCAGGACGATCAAGATAGACGATTCAATGAGATCCTCCGCGGGCGCGCGGCCGCCCGGAACACGCGGGTGGTCGAGGCGAGCCTGATCGCGGGGCTCGCTTGGTTCAGCATTCATAGCTGGCTCGTCCTGGCCTGGTTCGTCCTGACGGTGGCCACCGGTGCGTTCGAAGGCCTTGTCGCGCGTCGCGCCCTGACACGCCCGGGTCCCGGCCCCCGCCGCCTTGCCGCCTTCGGCCTGGCTCTCAGCGCCACCACCTATTGCGCTGTCGTCGGCTTGCTGGTCGCGCCCAGCGGCAGCGCGACCGGCTTGGCTGGCGCGACGGTGATCCTCTGCGCCGCGGCGCTGGGCAATGCGCTCAGGTCGGCGGGTTCGGTCCTGGCCACGGCCAGCATGGTCACGCCGCCCGCCGCCCTGCTGGTCACGGCGCCGCTTCTGGCCGCCTGGACCAACACGTCCATCGCTCTCCACGACACCATCCTGCTCGCGTTTGGGGGCCTGGCGTTCAACGTGTTCATCGCGAGGCTGTCCGCCGCCATGGCCGCGGAAGGCGAGGCGCTTCGCAAGGCCCGCGAGGCCGCCGAGACCGGCAATCACCGATGGCGCATGGTCTTCGAAAACAGCCCGATCGCGCTCATCTGCTTCGACGCTTCCGTGATGCACACGCGCCTGCATGAGCGAGCCGCCCCGGGTGCGCCGCTCGGCAAGATCGCGCGAGAGCTCTACCTCGACGTCGAGGATGTCTACGCCGACGCCTCGATGATCGAGGCCAACGACGCCGCACAGCAGCTGTTCAGTCGCTTTGGCGGCAACGGGCAGCTCGATGACCGCGCGGTCCATATGCTGCTGGACGGTCTGGACGCCATGGACGCGGACGGAACCATTCCGCCGTTTGAAAGCGAATTCCTGACCGACACGGGCGAGCCCCGGGTCCTGCGCGTGCAGATGCGCCTGACCTCCGGCCTGGGCCAGCCCTGGAGCCTGTGCCTGGCGTCATACGCCGACGTGACCGAGACCCACCGCGTGGCGCGCGCCCAGCGCGAGGCGCGCGAGGCCGCCGAGGAGGCCAACCGCGCCAAGAGCGATTTCCTGGCGGTCATGAGCCATGAGATCCGCACACCCCTGAACGGTGTCCTGGGCATGGCCCAGGCAATGGACATGGAGCCGCTCGCCCCGCTGCAGCGCGACCGCCTGCATGTGATCCGCGAGAGTGGTGGCGCACTGATGGCTCTGCTTGACGACCTCCTCGATATCTCACGTCTCGAGGCGGGCCGCCTGACCCTGGAGGAAGGCGACTTCGACCTCAGGGCGGTCGCAGAAAGCGCGCACGCAGTCTTTGCCGCACAGGCTCGGGCCAAGGGGCTGGCCTTCACCCTCGAGATCGATCCCGCGCTCGCCGGGCTGTGGCGCGGCGACGCCGGTCGGGTCCGGCAAGTGCTGTCCAGCCTGATCTCCAACGGCGTCAAGTTCACGCACGCCGGCGAGGTGGCGGTCCGCCTGGCGCGGAGCCCGACGGGTGTTCGGTTCGAAGTGACCGACACCGGGATCGGCATCGCCCCCGACCGGGTCGCCCGCCTCTTCGAAAAGTTCGTGGTGGTCGACGCCTCAGCGACGCGGGCCTACGGCGGCGTCGGTCTGGGACTGGCGATCTGCCAGGAGCTTAGCCGCGCCATGGGGGGCGCCATCACGGTCGGCAGCGCCCCGGATCTGGGAAGCACCTTCGCCTTGGACCTGCCGCTTCAGCCAGTGGAGACCGCCGCAGCGGTCCCCGAGCCAGCTGATCCCGCGCAGTTGGCGGAGCGGCCGATCCGCGTGCTCGCCGCAGAGGACAATCCGGTCAACCGCATGGTCCTGAGGGCGCTGCTGGCGCAGCTCAATCTTGACCCAACCATCGTGGAGAACGGCGCGGAGGCCGTGCGCGCGTGGGAGTCCGCCCACTGGGACCTGATCCTGATGGACGTGCAGATGCCGCTGATGGATGGACCGACGGCCACCATGACCATCCGCGCCAGAGAAGCCGTGCTGGGCCGGCCACGCACCCCGATCCTGGCCGTGACGGCCAACACCATGGCTCACCAACTGGCCAGCTACCGCGCCGCCGGCATGGACGACGTCGTGCCGAAGCCCCTGAACGTCACCGAACTGTTCGGCGCCATGACCGCCGCCCTGGCCCCAGCGCAATCCGCTGCGGCGCAGGACCAGGCCTCCGGCTGAAGTCCAGCTACAGCAGGTCGCCGCCGCAGGCGCCGGCCGTCGAGCCCGTGGCCTTGAACGCCTTGATGACGTTGCGACCGACGGTCCAACGGTGCACCTCGTCCGGTCCGTCCACCAGCCGCTGCGAACGGATGTGGGTGTACCAAGCGGCCAAGGGCGTATCGCGGCTGTAGCCCAGAGCCCCGTGCAGCTGGATCGCGGTGTCGACCACGTGGTGAACCATGTGGGCCAGGTAGACCTTGGCGATCGAATTCTCCTGCCGCATGTCCAGGCCCTTCTCGGCCTTGTAGGCGATATGCAACAGCATCAGCCGGGCGATGTAGAGTTGGCTCGCGCACTCGGCCATCATGAACTGGACCGCCTGACGCTCATCCAGCTTCTTGCCGAAGGTCTCGCGGGTGGTGATGTGCGCCGCGGCCAGGTCCAGCGCCCGCTGGGCCATGGCGATGTTGTGCATCCCGTGCCGCAAACGGCCGTAGGCCAGACGATGCTGGCCCATGTCGAAGCCGCGCCCCTCCCCGCCCAGCAGGTTCTCTGCCGGCACCACCAAGTCCTTGATCTCGATCTCGGAGTGGCCGCCGCCCATGATGTGGCTGAGCGGGCCTTCGGCGGCCATGGTGGGGATGTCGCGCTTGATCTTGTAACCCGGGTTCGGCAGCTCGACGATAAAGGTCGAAAACTGTTGGTGGCGGGGCGCGTCAGGGTCAGTCTGGGCCATGACGACCGCCAGATCGGCGGCCGTGGCGGCGGACGAGAACCACTTCTCGCCGTTCAGGACATAGTTCTCGTTGCCGTCCTTGACCGCGGTCGTGCGCATGCCGGTCGCGTCCGCGCCGGCGGCCTTCTCGGTCATGGAATAACAGACGCGCTTCTCGCCGTTCAGCAGCGGCTTGAGGTACTTCTCCTTCTGGAACTCGGTCCCGTGGGCGATCAACGTCAGGATCGTCGCGTCGTCAGGCCCTTGGCTGTTCATGCTGAGCGCACCCAGGTGGCTCATGCCCAATTCCATCTGCACGAGGGCGTTGGCCAACGGCCCGAGGCCCATGCCGCCGTATTCTTTAGGCACAAAGGGCATCCAGAGGCCCTGATCTCGGGCCTTGGCGCGCAGCTCGGCCAGGACGGCCTTGTAGCTCTCCTTGTCCACCAACCGCGCTTCGGCCGGGATGCATTCGTCCTTCACCCATTGGCGAACACGCTCACGGACGGCCTTGGCTTCCGGCGGAATCTCGAAGTCGATGGACATGGCGGCGCGCTCCCAGGTCTGTTTTCTTTGGCCTACCGTGCGGCGGCGCCCCGAGGGCAAGCAAGCGCATTCCGCAGACTTTCTGCACGCGACCGCAGGACCGCTCGCTTTGACCTCGCCATCAAGTTGGCGTTCCCTCCGCTGGGTGAGGAGACCGCTATGCAGATCAGACCGCTGACGCCCACCATCGGCGCCGTCGTTGAAGGGATCGACCTGTCCCAGGGCGTTTCCGCGGATCTCGCGGAGGCGCTGCGGGAGGCGCTGCTCAGGCACCAGGTCATCTTCTTCGAGGACCAGCACATGACCCCGGTGCAGCACCGGGACTTCGCCGCTCGGTTCGGGGCCCTGCACACCCACCCGCTCTACCCCGGCGTGCCTGAAGCGCCCGAGTTGTTCATCCTCGACAACCACGCCGGCAATCCCACCGACAACGACGCCTGGCACACCGACGTGACCTTCATCGAAACGCCGCCGATGGGCTCGATCCTCTACGCCAAACACCTGCCGCCCAGCGGCGGCGATACGATCTGGGCCAATATGCGAGCGGCCTATGAGGCGCTGTCGCCGGTCTTCCGTGACTTCCTCTCGGGACTGGACGCCGTCCACGATTTCGCGCGCGGGTTTCCGCAGCAGGGGATCGTCGCCAACGCGTCCGGGGCGGAGAAACACGCCAAGGCGCTGGCCGAGCACCCTCCGGTGCTGCACCCTGTGGTCCGCACCCATCCGGAGACTGGCGAGGACGGCCTGTTCGTCAATTTCGGTTTCACCGAGCGGATCAAGGGCCTGCGTCGCAAGGAGAGCGACGCGATCCTGGGGATGCTGTTCGAGCACGTGACCAAGCCCGAGTTCCAGGTCCGCTGGCGCTGGTCCGACAACGCAGTCGCCTTCTGGGACAATCGTGTGACCCAGCACTATGCGGTGAACGACTACCTGCCCGCTCGCCGGATCATGAACCGCGCCACCATCCTGGGTGAGCGCCCCTTCCACCGGTCCCGCGCGCCAGCGCCGACCCGAGCGGCCGCCTGAGCCCCAGGCCGAGCATCGGCCGCCCGCCCGTGAGAGGCGGCGACTCCGCGCTGGCCGAGGAACCGCCATCAATTCGCCCCTACTCGCAGCGCGACGATTGGCGCTGGAAGACGTAGCGCAAAGGTCTGGTCGGCCCGCTCGCTTGACAGATAATTTTACACGCGTAACGTCAAATTTGAGGTACGGATGTAAGATGTCGAAAATCTCCGGGGCCGAAAGCCACATCATGGAAGCCCTCTGGACCCGGGGGGCGCTCACCGCCGAAGAGATCGTGCAGACGGTTGGCCCGGCGCAGGAATGGGGCGAGGCGACGGTCAAGACGCTGATCAACCGCCTTCTGAAGAAAAAGGCGCTGGCCTCCGAGCGGGTTGGCGGTCGCGCGCTCTACAAGCCGCTGGTCACCCGCGAAGACTACGTCACCGGCGAAAGCCAGGGCCTGCTGGACCGGCTGTTCGGCGGCCAGCTGGCGCCGCTCGTGGCGCATTACGCCCGCCATCGGGACTTGTCCGCCGCCGACGTCGCGCGCCTCAAGAAGCTGATCGCGGAGATCGAAAGCGACGATGACTGACGCGCTGCACGTGATCCTCGGCGGCTATCCCAGCGCGACCCTCGCCATCGCGTGCATCAAGGCCAATCTGGTCGCCGCCGGGGTTATCGCGTTGGTCGCGATCCTGCGGCTGCCGGCCCGGCACGGCTTCGGTCCCGCGGCCGCCTATCATCTCTGGGCGCTTCCGCCGGTCATCGGGCTGATCGCCCTGTTCGTCGGCTTGGCGGTCCCCAACACCGATCCGGCCATATTCGCCGTCAGCCCGCTGGCGCCTTTGATCTGGGCCGCGGGAGCGCTCGGGGTCGCCACTTTCTTCACCGTCGCGCAACTTCGCTTCATGTCCCAGATCAGGGCCGGCCGCGGCGGGCCCGCGGTTGTCGGCTTCATTTCGCCGGTCATCGTCATGCCGGCGGACGACGGCCGGTACTCGGATCAGGAGCGCGAACTGATCCGCGCCCATGAGCGCGAGCATGTGGCCCGTAAGGATTCTCGCGCCGCTGGCTTCGTCGCCCTGGCGCAGGCCTTGTGCTGGTTCAATCCAATGGTCCACTTGGCCGCCAATCTGATCCGTCTGGATCAGGAATTGGCCTGCGACGCGGCGGTGATCCGCGCCCGTCCGATGGCGCGCGCGCTCTACGCCCGCACCCTACTGAAGACCCAGTTGGCTGGATCGGCCCTGCCGCTGGGGTGTCATTGGTCGCCCCTTGGGCAGCATCCCCTCGCGGTGCGGATCGCCTCGCTCAAGCGCACCTCGCGCACGCCGATCAGAGCCGGTGACGGCGCCATTGCCGCCGCGAGCGTGGCGGCCATTCGCCCCTGATCCGACGGCCGGCGCGGGCGCCGCCACAAATTCGCCGCTGGCGCTCGCCTGAGTGCCATTGGAAGGCCACTTGACACTTTGATTTACAGACGTAATGTGACATCAAATCTACGGGTGTAAGATGTCCAAGCAACGCCGCGCCGAGATCCGCCGATGACCAGCGACATCCTGGCTGCCCTGCTGCGCTTCAACCTGGTGCTTTCACTCGGGGTCATCGTCGTCCTCGCCCTGCGTTTCCTGATCCGCCGCCTCTTTGGCCCCGAGATCGCGTACGGCCTGTGGGCCGTCCCGCCCGTCGCGGCTCTCGCCAGCATCCTGCCGGCCCGCGTCGATGACGGCGCGCCGGAGATCCACGCACTCGCCGCAGCGCTGGCCGACGTCTCGCTTCCCGGCCTGGTGGCCTGGGCCGCAGGTGTCGCGCTCGTGATAACCGGTCTCGCCCATGCCCAAGCCCGCTTCAATCGCCTGGCCGCGCGCGGCCAGGCGGGTCCGGCGGTCGTCGGCGTCATCGCCCCGCGCGTGCTGATGCCGGCCGACGACGGAACCTATTCGGCCGAAGAGCGCGCCCTGATCCGCGCCCACGAGCGGGAACACGTGGCGCGCTGCGACCCCCGCGCCGGCGCGCTGGCCGCCGCTTTGCAGGCGCTGTGCTGGTTCAACCCCCTGGTTCACCTGGGCGCGCATCTGATGCGGCTGGACCAGGAACTGGCCTGCGACGCCGCCGTGCTGCGCCGTCGCCCGCGGGACCGCGCCCTCTACGCCCGCACCCTCCTCAAGACCCAGTTGGCGGGCCAGCCCCTGCCCTTCGGCTGCTACTGGCCGTCCCGGGGCCAACACCCGCTGGACGTGCGGATCGGAGCTTTGCGCACCTCCCCGCAGCTAGACGGCCTGATGGGCTCGTGCCTGGTGTCGCTCTCGGTCCTCAGCGCGGCCTTCGCCGCCTGGCACTTCCAGCCGCCCGCCCCACGCCCAGGACCACTGGTTGACCTCTGGGAGCGTCAGCAACGCCAGCCCGTCACGTCGGTGATGCTGGTTAGCCTTCCACCGACCGCCGCGTCCGCCGCCAGCCGGCCCTAGACACTCCAAAATCACGGGAACACCGATGCCGACCCCGAACGTCCGGGCGCGATGGCTTGCGCCTGCGCTCTTGCTGACCGTCGCCGGTTGCGGCGCCCCCGCGGTCCAAAGCCGGATGGCCAAGCACCAGGCGGCGATCGATCCGCCGATGCTCTGGCGCGTCGAGGCCCTGGATACAGCCGGCCGGCCCAGCGCCAGCCTCTCGGTCTGCGCCGACAGCAATATGCGGGACGGCTTCTCGCGCGCCCTGATGGAGGTCGACGGCCAACCCTGCCTGCCGCTCAAGGGCGGCGTGGATCGCCCGGGACTTTACGCCGTGCGATGCGACCTCAACGGCGTCCGCTTCGGCTTGACCGCAAATCGAAGCGGCGATCCTCAGACCGATTTCCAGATCGCCTTCGCCGTGCAGACGGTGGACGGAACGCAGCAGGGCGCCCGTCAAGTCCGACGGTTCCGCCGCATCGGCCCCTGTCCAACCGGCTGGCGCATCGGCGATCAGTCGCGCGCCGGCGCCGCTCGCGGCGTCAACGCCCTGTCGGGAACCTGGGACGGCGGGCGATGATCAGCCTCCTGCTCGCTCAGGCCATCGCTGCGACATCGCCCGTTCAGGGCGTCATCAGCTATCCGCCTGCCTTCTTCGCGGCCCAAGCGCCCGCCAACGCCAAGGAGATGCTAGCCCGCGTGCCTGGGTTCACCGTGGACGGTGGCGATGCGGTGCGCGGGTTCGAAGGCGCAGCGGGCAATGTGCTGATCGACGGGCGGCGGCCGACGACCAAGAGCGAGGCGCTAGACGGTCTGCTGGAGCGCATTCCCTCGGCCAGGGTGGAGCGTATCGACGTCATCCGCGGCGGCGCGGCGGGAATCGACATGCAGGGCAAGTCGGTGATCGCCAACGTCGTCCTGCGCAAGGACGCCGCCGTCCGTGGCAAGGTGGAGGCCGAAGGCTTCCACGTTCCGGACGGCCGCCGCTTGGGGGCGCTGAAGGTCGAAGCGTCGGGCGGCGGCGACCGCCCGTGGGAGCTGTCCAGCCTGACCGGGCGCGGCTTCGTCGGCCTCTATGGTGATGGGGTCGGCCAGACGGGAACCTCCAGCGGCCCCGGGCGGCGGACCCGGATCGAGACCGAGGCGGACGGGCCGCTACGGCAATTCACGGGCGCCTATGAGTTGCCGCTGGCGGGCGGTCGCCTGCGGGTGAACGGGCTGGCCTACAGCGACCGCCTTAAGTTCGAGGAAGACACCGTCGATATCGGGTCGAGCGCGGCCGAGAGCTATGACGAGATCGAGGCCCACCGGACGCGCGAATTGGGCGCCACCTTCACGCGACCGCTCTCGACCACATCGAAGCTGGAGTTGGTCGGGCTGCGCCAGGTGAGCGGCTACGGCTTGCTGGGTGTCTCGGTCACACCGGATGGACACGAGAGCGTTGATGTCGATCGGACCACCCGCGAGACCATCGCGCGCGCCGTGCTCAAACAGGCCTGGAGCCAGGCGATATCTGGCGAAGTGGGCGCGGAGGTTGCGGAAAACCGATTACGTGGTGCGACGGCGTTGGAAGCCGATGGCCTGGGCGTGACCCTGCCCGGGGCGGACGTCCGGGTGCGAGAACGGCGCGCCGAGGCATTCGGCAAGGTCAGCTGGCGTGTCTCTCAGGCCTGGAGCCTGGACGGCCAAGTCCGCTACGAGCGCTCGACGGTCCGCGCCGAGGGCGACGTTCGGCTCAGCAAGACGCTGAGCTATGTGAAGCCCCGCCTGCTGGCCACCTGGTCAGCCCGGCCAGCGACCCAGCTACGCCTGCGGCTGGAGCGCGAGGTGGACCAGCTGGACTTCGACTCCTTCGTCGCCCAGGGCAGTCTGAACAACGCCACAGGCGTGACCGCCGGCAACGCCGACCTGGAGCCCGAGCGGGCATGGGTGGCCGAGGCTGCGGTGGAGCAACGGTTCTGGGGGCGCGGCGCGCTGGTCCTCAGCGCCACCCACTCCGAAATCCAGGGCGTCGTGGATCGCGGCCCCGTCTTCACGCCGACCGCGGTGTTCGACCGGCCGGCCAATATCGGGCCGGGAACGCGCGACACGCTGAAGGCGGAGCTGACCCTGCCCCTTGACCAGCTAGGCCTGCCTGGCGGCTTGGTGAAAGGCTTCGTGACTCGGCGATGGTCGGGGGTGGACGACCCGACCACGCAGACCCGTCGCAGCATCTCGGGGCAGCGTCCAGTGGAGTGGGAGTTGAAGGTCACCCGCGACCTGCCCGCCCGCAACCTGACCCTGGGGGTCGAACTGTACGGCGGCTTTCAGTCCGCCTTCTACCGCTTCAACGCCATCGACCGCTTTAAGCGGGATCCGTTCCTGATGACCTATGTGGAATGGCGGCCACGGCCCGATCTCAACGTCCGTGCTGAGCTGGAGAACATCACCAAGCGCGGCTACCGCCAGACCAGCACAACATTCCTGGGCCTACGGGACGCAGACCAAGCCAGCGCCGCCCGGCTGTTCGACCGCAACTTCAACTTTGGCCGGATACTTTATCTGCGTGTCCGCAAGACGTTCGGTGGTTGAGGCGCGGGCCGCCCGCCTCTAGCCTGCCCGGCAAATCAGAAACTGGGAGCGAACGCCGTGCCGGAAGCCATCCTCGATCCTGAGCTGCCGATCGTCGACCCGCACCATCACCTCTGGAACCGGCCCGCCTCGCCGCCGGACCCCAACGCCCACCCGTTCATGACGGCGATCGAGCCGGCGGCGCGCTATCTGCTGGACGAGTTGGTCGCCGACACCACGAGTGGCCACAACGTCATCGCCACCGTGTTCGTCGAGTGCGGCGCCTTCTACAAGGCCGACGGCCCGCCGGACATACGGCCGATCGGCGAGACCGAGTTCGTCAATGGCGTCGCCGCCATGAGCGCCAGCGGCCTCTACGGCGGCTTCCGCGCCTGCGCCGGCATCGTAGGCAAGGCGGATCTGCTGTTGGGCGACGCCGTCGCCCCGGTGCTGGAAACCCATATCAAAGCGGGCGGCGGGCGCTTCCGTGGCATCCGCAACAGCGCCTCGTTCGACGCTGATCCGGATGTGCTGGGGCCGTTGAACCGGGTCGGAGCTGGCCTGTACCGCGACTGCAAGTTCCGCGAGGGGTTCAAGCGCCTGGCGCCGCTGGGCCTGTCCTTCGACGCCTGGCTGCTGGAGCCGCAGCTTCCTGATGTAATCGACTTGGCGCGGGCCTTTCCGGACACCACCATCGTTCTGGACCACGTGGGCACGCCCCTGGGTCGGGCAAGCTACACAGGCAAGCTGCCTGAGCGGTTCGCCGGCTGGAAGGCCAACATCCAGGAACTGGCCAAGTCGCCGAATGTGGTGGTGAAGCTGGGCGGCCTGGCCATGGCGTTCTGCAATTTCCCCTCGTTCCTGGCCGAGCCGCGCGCTCCGTCGACCCAGCTGGCTCAGGAGTGGGGGCCATACATCGAGACCTGCATCGAGGCGTTCGGGGCCGAACGCTGCATGTTCGAGAGCAATTTCCCGGTCGACATGGGCAGCTGCAGTTACGCCACGCTCTGGAACGCCTTCAAGCACATCGCCAAGGGAGCTTCGGCGGCCGAGAAGACCGCGCTGTTCTCTGGGACGGCGAGCAAAGTCTACCGGCTGGAGCTGGCTTAAGGCTTGTTGGTGCTCCACTTGGGCGGCGGCGCAACATAGCCGCCGAAAGCTTCCAGGGCCTGGGTCGTGGTCTCGGCGTACACCAGCATATCGACATAGGTCTGGGCGATGAACCCGTTGTGGGCCATGTGCTGGATCGTCTGGCGCATCAGGTCGTAGTAGCCGCCGACATTCACGAAGCCGCAGGGCTTGGCGTGAATGCCCAGCAGGGCCCAGGTCCACTGCTCGAAGATTTCCTCGAAGGTGCCAGGGCCGCCCGGGAGACAGAGAAAACCGTCCGAAAGGTCCGCCATGGCGAGCTTTCGCTCATGCATGGACTTCACGACGTGCAGCTCGGAGAGCCCTTTGTGGGCGATCTCTTGATTGACGAGATCTTCGGGCATCACGCCGACAACGCGTCCGCCAGCCGCCAGGGCCGCGTCGGCGACGGCGCCCATCAGCCCCACTTTACCGCCGCCGTAGACCAAGGTCAGGCCAGCCCGCGCAATGGCCTCGCCCCCTCGGATCGCCTCCTCGAGAAAGCGCGGATCCTTGCCCGGCGACGAGCCGCAAAAGACGCAGATGCTCTTCAAGTTCGGCCTCGGGTGGGCTGTGGCGAAAGGGTCGCTGCCATAGTCCGAATACCGACGTGTGTCACGATGGCTGGTCTTGCGCAAAATCCATCGCTACAACTTGTCTCACGGCTTGTCAGGGCGATTAGCCGGGCGCCGCTTCATGGGCGGCGTGGGACTTATTCTCTGTAGGTTGCGACGATATGGCGAGCGGCACGGTAAAGTGGTTCAACACGGCCAAAGGTTTTGGCTTCGTTCAACCGGACGACGGCGGATCAGACGTCTTCATCCACATCTCGGCTTTGAATCAGGCGGGTCTCGACAGCCTCGATGAAGGCGACAAGGTCGACTACGAACTGGAGCAGGACCGTCGGTCCGGCAAGCTGGCGGCGACCCAGATCGTCGTGACGGAAAAGGGCGCGCCCCAACCCCGTCGCGCCGGCGGCGGCGGCGGCGGCTTCGGCGGCGGTGATCGCGGCGGCTACGGCGGCGGCGGCGGCGGTGGCTACGGCGGCGGTGGCGGCTACGGCGATCGTGGCGGCGGCGGCTACGGCGGCGGTCGCGATCGCGGCGGCTTCGGCGGCGGCGGCGGTGGCGGTGGCGATCGTCCGCGCGGCGTCGTGTCGGGCTCCGGCGCCGGCGAAGTGAAGTGGTTCAACCCCACCAAGGGCTTCGGCTTCATCAAGCCGGAAGGTGGCGGCCAGGACATCTTCGTCCACATCTCGGCGGTCGAACAAGCCGGCCTGTCCGGCTTGAACGAAGGCCAGCGGGTCAACTTCGACCTCGAACAGGATCGTCGCAGCGGGAAGACCTCCGCGACCAACCTCAAGGTCAGCGGCTAATCTCGCCGTAGCGGGCTCGCCCACAGGCGGGTCCGCGACCAGGCTGAGCTGAACCTGCCAGCCTTCAACGCGTTCCAAGCGCTCACCCGAGGGTCACCCCGTGGAGCGTGATGGATGCGTATTCTCTTGAACCTTGCTGCTCTCGGCGCGGTCGCCCTTCCGGGCGCCGCGCTTGCGCAGGCGCCCGCCGGTCCAAGCCCGGCATTCGTTGTCGCGGCCCCCGCTGACGCCGCCTCAGCGCCGCCATTGACGCCCCTCCCCACAATCCAGCCGACCGTTGACGCCCCGCCACCGGTCACTGCGGCGCCGTCCCCGTCACCCGTACAGGACGCGATGACCGCGACGCCTCCGACAGAGCCGACGACGGTCCCGCCCGTCCTTGTCGCGAAGGAGTCGAACGACATGGCCAGCAAGGTCGGGCTGATCGCAGGCGGTGTCGCCGGGGGCGCAGCCGGCGCCGCCCTCGCTGGACCGGTCGGCAAGTTCGCCGGTGGCTTCATCGGCAAGAAGCTTGTCGGAGGCTTGCTTGGCGACGACAAGGACAAGGTCCCCGAACTTACAACCATCGCGGCGACGCCGTCTGCCGACCAGGCGGGACATCCCGCGGTTGCGGCCCCCGCGACCGCACCGCCGAACCGCTAGCTACGGCGCTGGCGCACGACGGGCTGCGCCGGTTCCGGGAAGCTTGACGGCGTAAGGTCCGAACCGGGCGTCCGGCCGCATGTAGTCCGTCGACACATACTGTGCGCCTGAAGCGAAGGCCGCCGCCTGCCGCCGCGTGTCGTTGGCCCGGGCCTCGCGCGTGTCGGCGTCGGCGCGCGTCCGAACGATGAGCCCCGCCTTCACGGCCGCAGAAATCCGCCCGGCGTCGGCCACCGGATCATTCAAGGTGATGTAGCCCGCGGCCGGCGAAGCCTCATCGACGTTCACAAAGGCGGCGCGGCCCTCGAGCACCCGTCGATGACCCCGGTATCGCGCGACCTGATCGGGCGGACAGTCGAGGGCGAACATGACCTTGCCCCGAGCCGCCTTCAGCGCAGGCCAGCCGCCTGAACGAACCGCCTCGCGCAGGGTGGCCTTCCGACCCTGGACCTTGTCCGGCGTGATCAGCTCCGCCTCAAGGAAGACGGCCCGGATCTCGGTATCGATGGCATCCATTGCCTTGGCGTCGAAGGCCGGAGCCTTCACCGCCCCCGGCAGCGCCAGGCCACCTTCCTTGAGGTTGAGCAGGATCAGCAGCGGCACATGATCCGGATGGGCCTTGGACCAGGCGCGGATTTCGCGGAGGCACGTCGTGAACAGCGGACAGACCGATCGGTAGTCGACGGACGGCTCGTGTAGAACCTTGAGCCCCGGCTGGCGCAGCGGTGCGAAGTCGTACGGGACGGCCGATGTCCCGGCCATCTTGAAGCCCAGCGGCGTCGCGAAGCGGCCTGGATCGGGATCATACGCCAGATCGATCTCGAGCTGGCGAGCGCCCGCGTCGAGCTGTTCCGCCAGCGGCGGATGGGCATAGTCGATCGCGTCGGCTTCCTTGGCGTTCAACGCCCGGATGGTCGCCAGCTCGTTCGGCGCAATCGCTAGCTTGTAGCTGTTGTGCGTGCCGACCACCTGAATGGCGTTCATCGGCAGACGGTCGACTGCCGTCCGCGTACATCCGGCCGCGCCAGACGGCGCTTCGAGGTCGCAGGTGGCGGAGATGGCGGCGACGGCGAACAGAGCTGCAAGCATGTCGTGGTCCTAAGCGGTCGCCACGACACTAGCGTGACCCGTCACTTCCAGGGAATGCGCACCGGCTCTTTCGGAAGGCGTCCGGACAGCAGCGGCGGCAAGCGACCGACCAGACCCGGCGGGAACACCCGGTCAGCGGTCGTCATCAGCTCCGACAGGGTCCACCACCTGATGTCGTCGATGAGATCGTTCTCGACATCGGTCCAGTCCTTGCGGTCAGGGTCGCCGCCGATGCAGCGGGCGACGAAGTACTGTTCCTTGAAGAGCGTCGGCTCGGGCATCCGCATGACGCCCTCCCGCAACCAGACCACAGGGCCGAGAATGAAGTCCTTGATCCCGGTCTCTTCGCGAACCTCGCGCGCGGCGGCCTGAGCATAGGTCTCACCCTTCTCCACCCCGCCGCCCACCGTAAACCAAACGCCGGGCCGATCCCGTGCGGCCGGCATACGTCCCTTCATGAGCAGGACGCGGTTGTTAGGATCGAACAGCAAGACCCGCGCGGTAGGACGCTCAGGTTGCGCGCGACTCAACTTTTCCGTCATTCTCGGCTCACCACTATCGAACGCTCAATCATCCACTCCCCAACATGACACCAACGGCTTCCCCAGCCGTAAATTTTGGACCCATCGATGTCGGACGATGTCTCCACCAGCAAACGGGACCTGGTTGCCCGCGTTGCGACACTTGAACTGCTCGTTGCAGACCTGATCCACGCACTGTGGCATGTCGATCCGCAGGGCATGGATCGCCTGGCCAATGAGGCCAGTCATGACGTCGAAATTCAGCACACGCGCCTTTCGCTGCCCGTCGGGGAGCACCAACGCGAGCGGCTCTATACGGTCCTGGAAACCCGTCGGCGCATGCTGAAGCGCAAGCAGGCCGACGCTTAGCGTGCGACCGCCTGCCGCGCGCGCGGCGTGATCGAACACGCGATCTTAAGAAGGCTTCGCGCAATGCTGCGGACAAGGGGATGTTCTCGCTTTGCCGACGCCGCACCGGTTTCTAGGTTTTGGGTTCGCCGCCGCCGATCTTCTCGTGGAGATCAAGGCCGATGGCTGCGTGAGCTTTGCGCTCGGCGCGGGCGAGGCGGTCCTCGGGCTGCCGGACCAGGCCTTGTCGGGTAAGGCCTGGCGGACGCTTTTCCACGCCGAAGATCATCCAATGATCGAGGCTGTCTTCCGCGGTCTCGACGACGGTACGCGGGCGGGCCCGGTGGTGCTTTGTGTCGCAACGCCGCCTGGCAAGCCGGCCCGGTATGCCAGCCTGACCGCCATCCGCCTGCCGCAAAACAAGGGCGCCGTCTCCTGCGCGCTGTCCCGCGCCAGCAGCCGCGGCGCGGCTGGATTGCAAAGCCGAGAACAATTCGAAAGCCGCGCCACCGAGTTGCTTGCCGGTTCGACGGAAGCGCTGGAGTTGGCCTTCATCGAATTCGACGGCCTGTCGCAGTCCGAACTGGGGCAGGATCCGGCGAAACTGGAAGCCCTGGTCGCGGGGGCGCTTCGGGCGCAGGCCTACCATGGCGAGGCCGCCGCCGCGCTCGGAGCCGATCGCTTCGCCCTTGTCCGCGCGAGCAGCGAGCCTACGGAGGCGATGACCGGCCGGCTGGCGCGGGTCCTGACCGACGCCGGTGTCGAGGGCATATCGCCCGCGGCCGCCGCCATGCCGCTGACCGGCGTCGAGCGCCCCAAGCAAGTCGCCCAAGCCATGCGGTACGCCCTGAATCTGGTGCTGCAGGATGGCCTGTCGCGCCAGCTGCCGGGAGACCTGTCCGAGGCCTTGGAATGCGCGATGCGGGACACCTTGAACAAGGCCGGGCAGCTCGGAGCCTCAATCCGGCAGCGTCGGTTCACCCTCAACTATCAGCCCGTCGTGTCCCTGCGCGATGGCGCACTGCACCACCATGAGGTCCTCGTCAGGTTCGGCTCGGAGGGAAGCCCGTTTCCCACCATTCGCATGGCCGAGGAGATGGACCTGATCGAGCCGCTGGATGTGGCGATCCTCGACGAGACCCTGACCGTCCTGCAGCGCGACGCCGAACTGAAGCTCGCGGTGAATGTCTCGGGTCGCAGTCTGATGAGCGAGACCTACCTGACCAGCGTGTTGAAACTGGTGAAGGCGCGCCCGTGGGCCCGAGGTCGGCTGATGTTCGAGCTGACCGAAAGCGCGGCGGTCGAAGATCTCGCGGTGGCCGATCGGCATATCCAGGCGCTTCGCACCGCGGGTTGCGAGGTCTGCCTGGACGACTTCGGCGCCGGCGCCGCCTCTCTCGCCTACCTCCAGCAGTTGACCCTCGATCTGCTCAAGATCGACGGCCGCTACATCCGCGACCTGCAGCACGGCGGACGCGAAGCCACGTTCGTCAAACACCTGGTCAACATGTGTCGGGAACTCAACGTACGTACGCTGGCCGAGATGGTTGAAACGCCCGAGGCCGAGGACGCCGTCCGCCGCGCTGGCGTCGACTACGCCCAAGGCTGGCTCTACGGGCGGGCGCGCGAGACCCCAGCCAAGGATGTCGCCATCGGGGCTCGCGGGCGCGCCCGCAGCGGCGCCCTGGCGATCCGCTCGGCCCTCGACCGCTAGCTCACGACATCTTGACGGCGCCCTGGGAAACACCGGGCGTAGGGTTCGCCGGTAAGGGCGGCGTTGGCTGGCTCTCGATCCGGTCGGCGACCGCTCCAAACCGCGCGCGTGGGCGCCATGACTTCCGCTTCACGCGGGCGCCCGGTGCGCCCTCGGTGATGGGAGAACGCCACCATGGCAATCCGAAATACGGGGTCGGTTCGGGCGCTCGCGCTCGTCGGCCCCACGAGCGCCGGCAAGACGGCCCTTATGGAGGCTCTGTTGGAGGCGGCCACCGGCCGGGCCGTCAGGCCGGGTGAGATCGCCGACGCCAGCCCGGAGGCGCGGGCCAGGGGGCACTCTGTCGAACTCAACATCGCAGCCTTCGATTTCATGGGCGATCGCTACGCCGTCATCGATTGCCCCGGATCTCTTGAGTTCTGCGCCGAGATGGACCCGGTCCTTGCGGCCGTCGATCTGGCCATCGTTGTGGCCGAACCCGATCCGGCCAAGGCGGTTTTGCTGCAGCCGACGCTCCGCGAACTGGAGCGGCTGGGCGTTCCTCACGCCTTGTTCGTCAACAAGATGGACTTGGCCCGCGGAACGCTGGGCGACCTGCTCGAGGCGTTGGCTCCGGTCTCCTCGGCCCCGCTGGTGGCCCGCCAAATCCCGACGTGGACCGGCGACCGGGTATCGGGCTTCATCGACCTGGCCCTGGAGCGGTGCTTCGTCTATCGGCCCGGCCGCGCCAGCGAACAGGTCGCAATCCCGGCCGACCTCCAGCCGGTCGAGACCGAAGCGCGCTTTCATATGCTGGAGCAGCTGGCGGACTTCGACGACGCGATGCTGGAGCAGCTACTCAGTGACGTTCAACCCAGCCGCGACGCCGTCTTCGCCGACCTCGTGCGCGAACTGAACGACGGCCTGATCGTGCCGGTCTTCTTCGGCTCGGCCCAGAACGGCTTCGGGATACGCCGGCTCCTCAAGGCGCTCCGTCACGAGACGCCTGCCGCGGAGCGGGCCGCGGCCCGCCTGGGCGTCAGTCAGGGCGCCTATGTGCTGAAGACCGCCTACGCGGGCCAGTCGGGCAAGCTGGCTTACGCCCGCATCTTCGGGACGCCGCTAGCCGATGGCGCGGACCTGATCCTGCCCGACGGCCGAAAGAGCCGTGTGGGCGGCGTGAACCACGTACAGGGCGCCGCGCTCCGGAAGGTCTCCGAGGCGGCGGTCGGAGATCTCTGCGCGATCGGGAAGGCGGAGTTGGCCCACGCCGGGGATATCCTGTCCACCAGCGGCCAGCCCCAAGCGCTTCGCGTCCACGCCACGGCGCGCCGACCGCTGTTCGCGGTGGCGCTGATAGCGCGGAACCGCAATGACGATGTCCGCCTCTCCGGCGCGCTCGCCAAGTTGGTCGAGGAGGATCGCGGCCTGTCCCTGACCCACGACGCCGAGCAGCGGCAGGTTCTGTTGGCCGGCCAGGGCGAAGGTCACGTCCGTCTGGCGCTTGAACGGCTGAAGCGCCGCTATGGGGTGGAGATCGACGCGGTTCAGCCTCGGACGCCCTACCGCGAGACGGTCGCTGGACCGACAACACAGCGAGCCCGGCACAAGAAACAGTCCGGCGGCCACGGCCAGTTCGCCGATGTCACTCTCGAGGTCCGTCCACTTCCCCGGGGCTCCGGCTTCGTGTTCCATTCGAAGGTGGTCGGCGGGGCGGTCCCGAGGGCGTGGATCCCGGCCGTCGAGGCCGGCGTTCGCGACGGCCTGCTGAAAGGCCCGCTCGGCTTCCCGGTGACCGACCTTGAGGTCACCCTGGCCGATGGCCTGGCTCATCCGGTGGATAGTTCGGAAATGGCCTTTCGAACGGCGGGGCGGATGGGGATCGAGGCCGCGTTGAAGGCGGTCGGATCTACCCTGCTCGAGCCTATCGAGAAGCTGGTCGTGTACTCGCCGTCGACCAGTGCAAGCCATGTAACCTCCGCCCTCACCGCGCGGCGCGGACAGATCCTGGGCTTGGGTCCACGCGAAGACTGGCGCGGTTGGGAGCGGATCGAAGCTTACCTCCCGCAGAGCGAACGTCAGGATCTGATCTCGGAACTTCGGGGACTGACCCAGGGCCTGGGCGCCTTCGAAGCCGATTTCGACCATATGAGCGAATTGCACGGTCGCTTGGCGGCCGAGGCGGCGGAGAGCGCTCGAACGTGAGTGAATCGGGCTAGGCCTGCGCCATGCAGCGCCTGGCCCATATCGCCCTCCTCGTCCGCGACTACGACGAGGCCCTCGCCTTCTACGTCGGCAAGGCCGGCTTCGAGCTGGTCGAGGACACCGACATGGGCGGCGGCAAGCGTTGGGTCCTGGTCCGGCCGCCGGGGTCGGACGCGGGGCTGCTGCTGGCGCGGGCGGTCGGCGATCAGATCGAGGCGGTGGGTCGGCAAGCCGGAGGGCGGGTCTTGCTCTTCCTGGAGACCGATGACTTCGCCGGCGACCATGCGCGGATGACCGCCGCCGGGGTCCGGTTCCTGGAGGATCCCCGCCACGAGCCCTACGGGACCGTGGCGGTGTTCGAGGACCTCTATGGAACGAAGTTCGACCTCATTCAGCGGGCTGCGTCTGCGCCGCTATAAGGCCGTCGTCGATGTCCACCGCCCGCTTCGAAGCGGGCCGGCTGTCATGCAGCGTGACATAGCGCTCGAAATTGGGCCGCGCCTCGATCGAGCCAAACTGCATCCCCCAGCCTAGGTGCGAGGCGATGTAGAGGTCCGCGGCGGTGAAGCTGTCGCCCACCAGGTGATCCCGGCCATCCAGCGCGCCTTCCAGCGCGTCCAGCACATGGGTCATTGAGCCTGACCCCAGCATCCGTTCCCGATCAGCCGGAACCTCCACGCCCAGCGCCTTCAGGCTGACCACTTGCTCGATCGGGCCGGCGCCGAAGAACAGCCAGCGATAGTAAGGCCCGCGCAACCGGCTATCCACAGGCGGGGCCAGGCCGGCCTGCGGGAAGGCGTCGGCCAGGTAGGCGCAGATCGCACCGCACTCCGTGACGACCGTGTCGCCATGCTTGATGGCCGGCACCTTGCCCATGGGGTTCACCGCCAGATAGGCGGGGCTCTTCACCGAGTCCTCGAAGCCCAGGAGTTGGGTGTCGTAAGGCTGCCCCACCTCCTCCAACATCCAGCGGACGATGCGGCCGCGCGACATCGGGTGTGTGTAAAAAGTCAGGTCGGTCATGGCGTCTCCTCCGGTTTCCCCCACTAGACGCCCTGGCTGCTGACAGCCGTGTGTCAGCAGTCGAACCGCCTCAGGCGATCGCGGCCAAGCTCGATCGACGGCGCAGGTACAGTTCCGCCAGCGCCAGGTTGGGGACCCAGGAGATCCACGCCGTGGCGACATAGATCTGTTCGAAGCTGAGGCCGGCGACGATGCCTAGCGGCAGATACAGCCTTAGGGTCACCGCCGCGAAGGTCAGGGCGAAGGAGCGGATCATCCAGCGCCGGTGATCGTCTATCCGACGATCGCGCGCGGCCCGCACGCCCTGAACGGTCGTGTAGATCCAGGCCGGCGCAAGCAGGCCAAAGCCCCATGCGGCCAGCGGACCGGCGGTGGTCCCGAGCGCCAGCATGAACCCCGCCACGCCACCCAGCACGCACGCTGTCGCGTAGATGCGGCCCAGGATGCGGTGGAGGGACCGTCGCGACCGGACAGCCGGAAGGAACTGCAACACACCGACCAGCAGCGCTGTGCCGGCGGCCGCGACATGCAGGACAAGCCACCGCCGCGCGAACAGGTTCGCGACAACCTGCGGGCCCAGGTTCTGTACCTGTGGCGCGAAGTAGTAGGCGTACCCCGCGACGCCGACACTCAGAAGCGCGGCCGGAATCCAAAGGGCCCAGAATCTCGCAGTCTGCATACGCAATCTCCCGTCACAACGATGCGGCGGTGGTGCCGCCGTGCCTCGGGCGCGCCAACACGATAGACGCAAACGGCGCCGTTTCTGCGCGAAGGGATGCGCGGCCATCGCGGGTCGTGGCAGACTTGCGCGAACGTCATCGCCCTGGAGTCCGCATGTCCGCCTCTCCCGCCCCGCCCTGGCTGCGCCGCTCCGGCGCGGAGCTGGCGCTGCTGGCGACGATCGGGGTGGTGATGGCGCTGTTGGGTCCGTTCGAGACAGCGGTGCGGCCCCTCTCCGTCGGCCTTCCCTATTGGATGATCTGCATGGTCGGCGGCGGATTGATCGGCATCGCCATCGATGCGCCGATCCGGCGCGCCGTCGACGGGTTCTGGGCTCGGCTGCTGCTGGTCAGCGCCCTGATGACGCCGCCTGTGACCCTGCTTGTCTGGGCGGTCAGTCACCAGATGTTCGGCGGCCCGCTCGTTCCTCACAGCGCCGTCGTCTTGGGTCTGCAGGTCTTCGTCGTGTCCTTCGCCACCATGGCGCTGCGACAGCTGGCCTGGGCGCGGGCGACGCCGGCGTCCGCCACGGCGCTCGAAGCGCCGACGTCGGATCCCACGGCCACGTTCCGGCTGCGGCTGTCGGCCAAGCGACGCAGCGCGCGCCTGATCGCCGTGGAGGCCGAGGACCACTACCTCCGCGTCCACACCGACGCCGGGCAGGAGTTGATCACCGCCCGCTTCGGCGACGCGCTCGAGGAACTGCGGGACGCCGCAGGCTTCCAGACCCATCGGTCCTGGTGGGTCGCCGCGGACGCCATCGACGAGGTGAAATGGCTGCGCGGTCGCGGCGAGGCGCGTCTAACGTGTGGCCTCGCGGTCCCGATCAGCCGACGGCAAGCCGCGCCGTTGAAGGCGGCGGGCTGGTTCTAGACGCGCAGGCTGAGGGTCGCACCCGGGATGTAGGGCGCCGGCGCGGGCGCCGCGTCGGGGCCGACCACGCCTCCGCCGAAGGTCACCGCCGGCACACGCGAGGCCGTCTCAGCGTTCTCGCCAGCCGCGGCCTTGTCGCTCGCGTAGACGCCCTGCGGCCCATCCTTGGGATGCGCCGGGTCGACGCCCTTCTTGGCGTAGGCCACGTCTGTGCAGTTGCGGCAGACGTAGCCGTTGACGACTTCCATCGACATGCGGACCGGCATAACGCCGATACGGTTAAGCCCTGACAAACATCGCTCAGGCCCTTAGGCCTGACTGGCGACCCAATCCTGCACGTGACGCTCCAGCACCGTCAGTGGCATGGCGCCCGAGAGCAGCACGGCGTCATGATAGGCCTTGAGGTCGAACTTGGGCCCCAGCTTGCGCTTGGCGTCCTCGCGCACCTTGGCCCAGACCGTGTGCCCCACCTTGTAGCTGTTGGCCTGGCCGGGCGAGGAGAAGTAGCGCTCCACCTCCCGCTGGGCGCGGCTCTCCGTGTTGCCGATGGTGTCGACCATGTACTGGGTGGCCTTGGCCCGGCCCCAGCGCTTGTAGTGGATGCCCGTGTCGGTCACGAGCCGCGCGGCGCGGAACAGCAGCGATTGCAGGTAGCCGGCCTGGCCCAGCGGATCGCCCTCGTAGGCGCCCATCTCGTCGGCCAGCTGCTCGGCATAGAGGGCCCAGCCTTCCGAAAAGGCCGAGAAGCCGAAGCCGGCCCGGCGCAGGATCGGGATCCGTGAGCTCTCCTGGGCGAGTGCGATCTGCAGGTGGTGACCGGGGACCGTCTCATGGACCGCGAGGGTCTTGAGATTGTACCGTGGCCAGTCCGCGGTTTCTTTCAGGTTTATGTAGAAGGCCGCCGGCCGCGAGCCGTCCAGCGCGGCGGATTGGTAGTAGCCGTTGGCTGCGCCGTCCTGGATGAAGGCCGGCACGCGGCGCACCTCGACCGGGGCCTTGGGCAGGGTCGAAAACGCCTTCGGCAACAGCTTGTAGAGGTTGGCGACGTCGCTGTTGAGGTCGGCGATCATCTGGGCCCGACCCTCGTCGGTGGCCGGATACACCTGGGCAGGGTCCTCGTTCAGCTTCATCAGCCGCTGGGCCACCGTCCCCTGGGTCATGCCCTGGGCCTTGAGGATCGCGTCGAGGCGCGCACCGATCTCGGCCACCTGGGTCAGACCCAACTGGTGCACCTCTTCCGGCGAGTAGTTCGTGGTCGTGGACGCTTTCACCGCGTCGGCGTAGTAGGCGTCCCCGCCCGGCAGCGCCCAGACGCCCGTGTCCGGCCTGGCCTTGGCGCGAACGGCCTGCATGGCCGCAATCTGACGGTCCAGGGCCGGATAGACCTCGGTCTCAACGATCTTCTGTGCGCGACCCGCCCAGTCGCCCTCCAGCGTCGCCGCTGCGGCCTTCTTGGCGAGCGAGGCGGTTAGGATCACCTTATCGGCCGGCTGGTCTCGCAGCGCCTTCATCTGCCCCAGCGACAGGTCGCAGACGAAGTCGGGCGGGATGACGCCCATGGCGACATCGGCCTTCTGACGCGCCACATCGTTGTCCATCGCCTTCGCAAAGGCTGACAGGCGGGCCAAGTACGCCTGCGCATCCTCGGCGTTCGCCACCTTGTGCTGGCTGTCCAGGAAGTCGGGCACGTTGGCGTAGGCCCCGCCCCGCTGGCTGATCACATAGGGGCTGAAGTTCCCGCCGACATCGCCGAACTTGTACTTGTCGCCGTTCCGCACGGCCTGTTCGTTCGAATAGAGCACGACGTCCAGATCGACCTTCGAACCCGCCGAAAGCTTGGCGCGGTCGATGGCCTTGAGCTCGTTCACCCAGCCGCGCGCCCGCTCCAGGCGGCGCGCCTTACCGGCCGCGGAGTTGTCATCCAACTGGCTTTTGAGGGCGGCGCGCGCGCCCTTGTCCAGACCCAGCGACGTGGCGAAGCGCGGGCTGTCGTCCACCGTCTGTTCGAACATCTTGTCGAGCTGAGCTCGAAGCTTGGCGTCCTCGGATCCGGACTGGGCAAGGGCCGGTGCGGCCGTGGCCAGGGCCGCGCCGGCGGTGGTGACGAGGAAGCTGCGGCGGTCGATGACGGTCATGCGGTTCTCAGCCCTTGGTCTTGGCGATGTAGAGGTCGACGACGTTCTCCAGCGCCGTCAGCGGCATGGAGCCGGAGAGCAGCACGGCGTCGTGGAACTTGCGGGGATCGTACTTACCGCCCAGGGCCGCCTTGGCCTTCTCCCGCAGCCGCAGGATCGTGACCTTGCCCACCATGTAGCTGCAGGCCTGACCGGGCCACACGGAATAGCGCTCGATCTCCTGCGCGGCGAGCGGTTCGGGATCGCCCTCGATCGCCCGCATCTCGGCGATGGCCTTCTCACGGCTCCATTTCAGGCTGTGCAGCCCGCTGTCGGTGACCAGCCGCGCCGAGCGCAACAGGGCGTCGTGGATGTAACCCAGCTCGTTCAGCGGCTCGCCCTTGTAGAGGCCCATCTCCTGGACGACTTGCTCGGAATAAAGCGCCCAGCCCTCGGCGTAGGCCCCGAAGCCCATCACGCGCCGGATCATCGGCAGGTCGGCTTCCCGCTGCATGCTGATCTGCATGTGATGCCCGGGGACCCCCTCGTGGTAGGTGGTCGTGGGCAGGAACCAGTACGGGCTCTCGGCTGTATCGCGCAGGTTTAGCCAGTAAACACCTGGCCGGGAGCCATCCAGGCTGGGGGACTCGTAGTGGGTCGAGGCCCCGCCCTCCGTCGCAGCCGGAATGCGGCGGATCTCCAGTGGAGCCTTGGGCAGGGTTCCGAACTGCTCGGGCAGGCGCTTCTGCATCGCCTGCACCACCTTGTTCAGGTCCGCGATGATCTGGGCCTTGCCCGCGTCCGTGTTCGGATAGACGCCCGTCTTGCTCTCATAGAGGGCGATGTAGCGCTCGCCGACCGTGCCCCGCGTGTAGCCAAGCTGCTTGAACAGCACGTCGGCGCGGGCGGACAGTTCCGCCGTCACGTCCCGACCCAGCTTGTGCACCTCAGTCGGTGTGATGTTGCTGGTCGTCTGGGCGTGCAGCATGTGGGCGTAGTAGGCCTCGCCGTCCGGCAGCTTCCAGCAGCCCGCATCGTGGTTGGCCTTGGCCTTCAGGCTCTCCAGCAGCGCCATCTGGCGATCCAGCGCTGGGATGACCTTGCCGTCGTAGATCGCCGTCGCCTGCGCCGCCCAGTCGCCCGTCAGGCCCTTGGCCTTCGTCCGGCTCGCCACGGACAGGACCAGGGTGGACTTGTCGGCGGGCTGACGCAGGACGCTCATGCCCTTGATCGCGCCGGCCAGGGCGAAGTCCGGCGGGATGACGCCCAGTCCCACGTCGTGGCGCACGCGTTCGATCTCGTCATCCATCATCCCGGCGAACGCTTCCAGCCGCGCCAGATAGGCCTGGGCGTCCTCGCGCGTCTCGATAGTGTGCTGGCTGTCCAGGAAGTCAGGCGTGTCCTGCCAGGCCCCGCAGATCTGAGCCAGGACGTAGGGGCTGCCGCTGGACGGGTAGGCGAAGCGCCGGTTGCCGTCGTCGGTGGTCTGCAGCTCGAACAGCAGGGTGTCGTAGTTGACCGCCGCCATGCCGCTCAGTTGCTTGCGGTCGATCGCCTTCAGTCGGCGAAGCTGGTCTGCCGTGCGCGCCGCGCGCTTGGCCGCGCCCGCGAGCGAAGCGTCGTGCAACTGGCTCTTGGCCGCCGCCCGGTCGCCCTTGTCCAGGCCGAGGGAGGTGACCAGCTCGGGGCTGTCGTCCAGGGTCTCCTGGAACACCTGGTCCAGTAGCATCGTCAGCTGGGCGTCGGCCCCGGACATCGGCTGGCCCGTGGCGCGCGTGGCCCCAAGCGCCGCCAGGGCTCCCGCGGCGATCATCAGCTGACGACGGTTCTGCACGGCGACACACCCCTATTTCGATTGCGTGACGCGAAGGCTTAGAGGTCAGGGCGCGGACCGGGCAAGTGCGGCGGGGATCGATCGCCGCATTAAATCCCGGTAATGCGAAAGAACCTGCCGCTCGCCCTAGCGAAAGATGGACGGATCGGCTGAAATGACGGCGCTCTCAGGCAAGGACTCCACCACGATGTTACGCGTCTCGCGGCACGGCTTGGCCGCCGTTCTATCGCTCGTTCTGGCGACCGGCTCCACCGCCGCGATCAAACCGGCCAACGCCGACAGGACGATCCAGTCGATCCGCGCCAGCGCCGGCTTCAAGACCGCCGTCGCGACCCTGGACCGGGAGCACGACCGCATCGTCGAAGACACCATCACGCTCACCGAAATCCCGGCCCCGCCGTTCAAGGAACAGGCGCGCGCCAAAGCCTATATGGCCATGCTGAGGGCCCACGGGCTCACCGATGTGGAGATGGACGCCGAGGGCAATGTCATGGGCCTGCGCCGCGGGACCGGTCCGGCCGGGGCTCCGCTGGTGGTGCTTGCGGCCCACCTCGACACCGTCTTCCCGGAGGGGACCCCGGTAAAGGTCCGTCGTGAGGGCACCAAGTTGTCGGCGCCCGGGATCGGGGACGACACCCACTCCCTCGCCGTGCTTCTGGGCTACGTCCGCGCCCTCGACGCCGCCAAGATCAAGACCAAGCGAGACATCCTGTTCGTCGGAAATGTCGGCGAAGAAGGTCCAGGCGACCTGCGCGGCGTCCGCTACATCTTCACCAAGGGCAAGTACAAGGACCGGGTCGCGGCGTTCTTCTCCATGGACGGCACCGCGGCCGATCGGGTGACCTTCGGCGCCGTCGGCTCCAAGCGCTACCGCGTCACCTTCAAGGGCCCCGGCGGCCACAGCTACGGCGCCTATGGCCTGGTGAACCCTATGGCCGCCATGGGGACGACCGTGGTCGAGATGAACAAGATCGTCACGCCCACCACGCCCAAGACGACCTACGCCACCAGCGTCGTCGGCGGCGGCACCAGCGTGAACTCGATCCCCGACGCCATCTGGCTCGAGGTCGACATGCGCTCCGAGAGCCGCGAGGAGCTGGCCAAGATCGATGCGAAGTTCCTGCAGATCGTCGACGGGGCCGTGAAAGCCGAGAACGCCGCGCGGTCCACCCGGGCGGGCGCGATCACCGCCGACGTCAAGCAGATCGGCGAGCGACCCACCGGGGCCACGAAGGAAGACGCCGAGATCGTCCAGATCACCGCCGCCGCCGTTCGCGCCGCCGGCTATCCGCAAGCCGTGCTGGGCGCCAGTTCCACCGACTCCAACATCCCGATCAGCCTGGGCATCCCGGCCGTGACCATCGGCTCGGGCGGGACGGGCGGCCGCGCCCACGCCGTGGACGAATGGATCGACGTCGCCAAGCCCGAGAGCCTCAAGGGCATGTCGGTCGGCCTGGCCGCCTTGCTTGCGATGGCCGGAACCTAGCCGGATGGCGGCCGTCGCGGTGATTGGCGGCGGCCCCGCGGGCCTGTTCGCGGCCGAGACCCTGGCGGGCTCCGGCCACGCCGTCACGGTGTACGACCAGATGCCGTCGGTCGGCCGCAAGTTTCTGATGGCCGGGCGCGGCGGGCTGAACCTCACCCACTCCGAAGGCTTCGACGCCTTCGTCGGGCGGTACGCGGCGGCATCTGAACGCCTGCGGCCGATCCTGGAGGCGTTCCCCGCCAGCGCCCTGATCGCCTGGGCCGAGGGCCTTGGCCAGCCCACCTTCATCGGTTCGTCGGGCCGGGTCTTCCCCAAGGCGCTGAAGGCCTCGCCCCTGCTGCGGGCGTGGCTCGCCCGAATGGCGTCCCTCGGCGTAGAGATTCGCACCCGCCACGCCTGGCGCGGCTGGACCGACGACGGCGCCCTTCGCTTCGAGACGCCTGAGGGTCCGGTCACCGCGACCTCGGACGCCACCGTCTTGGCGCTGGGCGGCGCCAGCTGGCCGCGCCTGGGGTCTGATGCCGCCTGGACGGCCTGGGTTGCCGACACGATCACGTTCCGCCCTGCCAACATGGGCTTCGATGTGGCCTGGAGCCAGGTCATGCGCCAATTCGCCGGCCAGCCGCTCAAGGGCGTCGCCCTCGGCTTCGACGGCCGGACCGTGCGTGGCGAGGCCGTGGTCACCGCCTACGGCCTGGAGGGCGGCGCGATCTACGCCGTCTCCGGCCCGCTCCGTGACGCCGTCGAGGCCCAAGGTTACGCACGGCTCGCCTTTGACCTGCGGCCCGACCTGACGGTTCGCGCGCTCGCAAAACGGCTCGACGCCGCGCGGGGCGGTCAATCGGCGGCAACCCTACTGCGCAAGGCGCTCAAACTGACGCCGGTGGAGATCAACCTTCTGCGTGAGGCGCACGGCAAGGACCTGCCGTCGCAGCCCGGCGCCCTGGCCGCCGCGATCAAGGCCGCGCCGATCCGCCTGACCGGGTTTCAGCCGCTCGCCCGCGCGATCTCCTCGGCCGGCGGGCTGGCCCTGACCGCGATCGATGCGGACCTGCAACTGCGGGACCGACCCGGCGTCTTTGTCGCTGGCGAGATGCTGGACTGGGAAGCGCCGACCGGCGGCTACCTCTTGCAGGCCACTTTCGCCACCGCGCTGGCGGCGGCCAACGGCGCGCTGCGGCGCCTGCCTACTCCGCCGCGATAGAGGCGCGGTCGGACGCGGGCCAGGGATCGACCGTCACCCGGCGCATGTGCCGCCGCTGGCCCGGATAGTCGTTCAGCGCGAAATGCCAGACCGAGCGGTTGTCCCAGAACGCCACTGAACCCGGCCGCCACGCGAACCGGCAGGTGAATCCCTCGTACCGGCAGTGGTTGAACAGATAGTCCAGCAGCGCCTTGGATTCGCTGGTTTTCCAGCCGTCGATCCGCAGGGTGAAGGCGGGATTCACATACAGCGCCTTACGGCCGCTCTCCGGGTGGACCAGCACCATGGGGTGGACAAACTCGCCCACATAGCCATCCGCCTCCGCCACCTTCATCGCCCCGCGCTTCTGGGCTGAGTGCCCTTGGGCCGAGTACTCGCGGCTGGCGGAATGGACCGCATTCAGTCCCTCAAGCGTCGCCTTCAGGCCGGGCGACAGAGCGTCGTAGGCCGCGGCCTGACTGGCGAACAGGGTGTCACCGCCCCAGTCCGGAAGCTCCACCGCATAGAGGATCGACCCGATGGCCGGCGTCTCCAGGAAGCTCATGTCCGAGTGCCAGCCGCCGCCAAAATTGATCTTGTCGGAGGGCTCCTTGATGATCTCCATCACCTCGGGCTGGCCGTCCATGCCGGCCACGTAGGGGTGGATGTTCAGCGGCCCGAACCGCGCGCCAAACGCCACCTGCTGGGCCGGCGACAGCGATTGATCCCGGAAGAAGATGACCTGATGCTCGACTAGCGCGCGGCGAATGTCGGCGATCGTTTCGCCGGACAGCGGCCCCGACAGGTCGACGCCGGAGATTTCGGCGCCCAGGGCGCCGGCCACGCGGCGGATGTTCAGGGGCTGGCTCATCGGGCGTCCTCCAGGCGTCGTGTTATGCTGGACAGAATAGGGAGGCGACGCGAGATGGACAAATCCACCGCAAACTTCGATGGAGACGTCCACGCCGCCACGATCCGGGCGCAGGGCTTCACGGTGATCCGCGACCTGATGGATGAGGCGGCCCTGGCGGCGGTCCGCGAGGGCCTTGCCCCCTTCATGGGCTCGCACCGCGGCCGGAACGCCTTCGAGGGTTTCAGCACCGAGCGGATCTACACCCTGGTCGCCCGCGCCAAGATCTTCGAGGACCTCGCAGCGGACCCACGCCTCCTGAGCCTGTTGGATCGCTTCCTGCAGCCCGGCTACCTGCTGACGGCCAGCCAGTCGATCCAGATCAACCCGGGCGAGGCCGCCCAGGACCTGCACACCGACGACGGCTTCTACCGACAGCCGCGGCCGCGTCCGCCCATCAGCATGACCGTGATCGCCGCCGTCGACCCGTTCACCGCCGAAAACGGCGCCACCGAGGTCATTCCCGGCAGCCATATGTGGGGCGACTTCGGCTCCGGGGACAGTCCGAATACCATGGACGAGATGACGGCCCTGCTCGTCCCGATGGAAATCCCCGCCGGAGCCTGCCTCGTCATGGCCGGGACGACGCTCCACCGCGGCGGCGCCAACCGGAGCTCAGCCCCGCGCCTGGCCTTCACCAACCAATACTGCGAGCCCTGGGCGCGAACCCAGGAGAACTTCTACCTAGGCGTCCCGGCCGAGCGGGTCCGGACCATGTCGCGCCGACTGCAGACCTTGCTCGGCTACGACGTCTGGCCGCCTTTCATGGGCATGGTCAGCTCGCTCCACCCCCGCAAGGCGCTGGAGCCCGACTGGGTCCCGCCCGTCGTGGCGCAGGCGCGGCCTACCCCAGGTTCCGCTTGAACAGGGCGAACAGGCGCTCCCAGTGCCGCTCGGCCGCGGGCTTGTCGTAGACCGCACCCCGCTGCGGGAAGGCGAAGCCGTGGTGGACGCCGGGATAGACCTCCACCTCGGCGCTGACGGGGCCGTCCTTCAGCGATGCGTCCAAGGCCTCCACCATCTCCAGCGGCGCATAGGTGTCGTGCTCGGCGCAGGCGAAGTAGAGCTCGGCCCTGGATTTCTGTGCTGCCAGGTGCGGGCTGTCCGGACGGTCGGTGACCAGCTGCACGCCGTAGAGTGAGGCCGCGCAGGCAATCCGTTCGGGATGCCGCGCGGCGACGTTGATTGCGTACTGGCCGCTCATGCAGTAGCCGATGGCGCCGGCCGCGCCGGGGCTCGCGGCCGGATCGCGGCCCGCGAAGTCCAGCAGGGAGTCGGCGTCGTCCATCACCAAGCCGATATTGATCGAGCCCATCAGATCGAACATCCGCGCTCGCGCCTCGGCCTCGGGAAGCGGGGGCAGATCCGCCAGTTCGAGCACGCCGCGCCGGTAGTAGAGGTTGGGCAGCATCACATAGTATCCGGCGGCGGCGATCCGCCGGGCCATGTCGCGTAGTTCCTCGCGGATGGCCGGGGCGTCCATGAAGAACAAGATCAGCGGATGCGGCCCGTCCCGCTCGGGATGGACGATGAAGGTCGTGGTCTTGCCGTCCTTCGTGGCGATATCGACTGTCTGTTCGATCATGGCTCAAGCCAGCTCCGCGGGGGTGACGCCCAACTCTGTTAGCAAGGGCTCGGCATAGTCGATACGCCCGGTCATCGTCTTGGGATCGCCTTTCGCCAGCTGATAGACCGCCTCCGCGATGAACGTGATGGGCTGCACGCGGTCCTTGGTCTGCTCGTTGATCAGGCCGTGGACGGCCACGCCGGGGGTATCCACCAGGCCCGGCGACACTACATTGACCGCGACCCCGTCGTCATAGACCTCGGACGCGAGGCCCGTGGTGAACCGCTCCAGCGCCGCCTTGCACATCCCATAGACCGCCCCGCCACCGCGTCGGGCGTAGGGCTGTTTCGGGTGAAGGCCGGCGGGCGAGGAGATGTTGACGATCCACCCCGACTTCCGTTCGCGCATCGACGGCAGAACGAGCTGGCTAAGATGGAAAGGCGCCCAGACCTGCACCTCCATCATCAGATCGAACCGCTTCTTGGGGAACGTCTCGACGGGGATGAAGAAGGTGACCGCAGCATTGTTCACCAGGATATCGATGGGGCCGAAGGCCGCCGTCGCCTCCTCCACAAGACGAATCCGATCCGTCTCGCTGGACAGGTCGGCCTTCACGAACGTCGCCTCGCCGCCCAGGCCGCGAATTCGGTCGAGGGTGTCATGGAGACTGCCGGGCAGCTTGCTGTCACCGGCCTCAGCCGTCCGAGCCGAGAGCACGACCTTGGCGCCCTCCATGGCAAGGCGCACCGCGATGGCCTCGCCGATGCCGCGGCTCGCGCCGGTGATCAGCGCCGTCTTGCCGCGCAGAGTCCCGTTCGGATTCACACCCGCCATGATCGATCTCCTCCCGTACCGTCTTTTCTGATTGGCGGTACGGTCGCGCGATGGCTCGCCGGGCGCAAGCCCGAGGCGACTAATCCTGGCAGCGGATTGTGAGGCGTCTGACGCTCGGTTCGTCGACCGCCAGCTTGCGGAGGATCAGTGCCCGCGGGCGTCCAAAGCTTGGCGGATGTCCGCCGCCACGGCGGCCCAATCGCCCGGCTTCGGTTGGCGGAACAGGCGGATCGACGGATACCATGGGCTGTCGTCGCGATCGCGCAGCCAGCGCCAGTCAGCGTTGAAGGGCAGCATCAGGAAGCACAGCTTGCCCATCGCGCCAGCCAGGTGAGCGACCGCCGTATCGACCGTGACGATGACGTCGAGGCCTTCCATGATCCGGCGGGTCTGCTCGAAGTCGCTAGCGCCAGTATCCTCGGGCGCCAGGCTGCGTACGCCGGGCCAGGCTCGGATCTGCTCGGCGATCTCCGTCGGGAGCGATCGGTTCCGATCGTTCACATGCTCCGGGCTTCCGGCGGCCATGAAGCCGACGCCGGAGCCGCCTTCTCCGCCGGGCAGATAGGGCGCAGGCGGAATGGTCTCGAGCGTCGTGCCCATCAACAGCGGGAGCGACGCGATCAACGCCCAGCAGTCGTGCGGCGGGATGTCCACTGAGCCGTGGGCGATCAACAGCGGCGTATCGAACGCCTTGAAGAGCGGGGCCAGCGGCGGTCGGCAGCCCAACGTCACCTCGATGCCTCGCGCCCGCAGCACCGGGACGTAGCGGGCGAACATGATCTGATCGCCGAGACCCTGTTCGGGTAGGATCAGCATCGAATTCGTGTGTTCGCCCTGCCATTCGGGAAAGCTGAGCTTGGGCTTGCTCATGCCCGGGCGGATGCGATGCTCGTAGAGCGGCCAGCCGCCCGCATAGTCACCGTTACGCAAGCGAAGGTAGCCTAGTCGCCGAAGCAGGCCGGGGTCCTGCGGCCGACGTTCCAACTCCGCCAGACACAGAGCTTCGGCGTCCGCGTAGCGCCCTGTATCCTCGAGCAGCTGCATGAGGTTGAGCGGGACCTCGACGGGCGGCGTTCCGTCCATGAGCACCCGATAGAGCGTCTCGGCTTCGCTGAACCGCTGGGCGCGCGCGGCCGCGAATGCCATCTCGAAGACCTGGGCGAAGGTAAACTTCTGGGGTTTGCTATCTTGAGTCACGTCCGCTCCATGACGCGCCCCGCCGCGCCTGACAAGCGCCGTGTCGGCAGACCTCAGGCCGCCTTCTGCAGCTCCTGCTTCACGCGCTCCGCCAAGGTCTTGATGTCGATCGGCTTGGGCAGGAAGGAGACGTTCTTCTCGCCCTCCAGCAGGTCCGAGAACTCGCTCTCGGCATACCCGGAGATGAACATCACCGGCGCGCTGCCCAGGTACTGCCGCGCCTGTTTCAGTAGATCGGGCCCCTGCATGCCGGGCATCACAACGTCCGAGATCATCAGGTCGATCTCGCCGGCGTGGGCCTCGGCGTACTCCAGCGCTTCCTCACCGCTCGCAGCCTCGATGACCTCGTAGCCGCGGGCGCGCAGCAGCTTGGCGGCGACCCCGCGGACAGCGTCCTCATCCTCGACGAACAGGATCCGGCCAGCCCCCGACAGGTCTCGCGCAGCGGGGCGCTTCGGCGCCGCGGGCTCGGCGGCGGGCGCGCCTGGAACGGCGACGGGCGGAATATGGACCGGCAGGAAGATGCGGAACGCCGCCCCCTCGCCTGGCTTCGAGGCCACAGCGATCCACCCGTCCGACTGTTTGACGATGCCATAGACGGTTGCGAGGCCAAGGCCCGTCCCCTCGCCCACCGCCTTGGTGGTGAAGAAGGGGTCGAAGATCTTGTCCATGACCTCGGGCGCGATGCCGGGACCATCGTCCGACACCTCGACCAGGGCCTGGTCGCCCTGCGCGGTTGGATAACCCAGAGCGCGGGCTTCCTCCTGAGTCACGCGCGCCGTTCGGATGCGGATGACGCCGCCCCCGTGGCTGCGGATGGCGTCCCGGGCGTTCACCACAAGGTTCATGACGGCCGTATCGAGCTGGCTCCGGTCGGCGCGGACGTGCGGCAAGTTGCGCCCGTAGTCGGTGACCAGCTTCACGTCCTCGTACAACAGCCGCCGCAGCAGGACCTCGGACTCCGAGACCATCTCACCCACGTCCAGGATCTCGCGCTGGACGGTCTGTTTGCGCGAAAACGCCAGCAACTTGCGCACCAGATCGGCGGCGCGCATCGAGGTCTGCTTGATCTCGTTGAGGCCTTCGTACGAGGGGTCCCCGACGGGGTGGCGCGAGGCCAGCACATCCAGTTGCATCAGGATGGCGGTGAGCAGGTTGTTGAAGTCGTGGGCCACGCCGCCGGCCAACTGGCCGATGGCCTGCATCTTTTGGCTCTGCGACAGCTGCAGCTCGACCTGCTTCTGTTCGGAGACGTCAACCAGATAGGCCACCCAGCGGCCCGGGCTCTGCGACAGATAAAGGTGCGCGATGCGGGTCGGATCGTGCGCGAGGCGCACCTCGAGCGGGGCGTGGCCGTCGCGCGCCTCGGCCAGCCGAAGCGCCGCGTCCAGTCGGCTGGCCGGCTCGATCAGATCGCCGAACACCTGCCCCGCCTCTCCGCCCTTGGCGACCGCCGCGAGCGCGGGATTGGCCTCGATGATCCGGGCTTCGAAGGGGTCGTCGCCTTCCAGCAACGCGGCGCCGAAGGGCGAAGCCGCGGCGAACGCGTCCAGCACCTTGGGCGGCGGCGGCTTGGCCCCCGCGACGGCGTTCAGCACATCCAGGGCCGATGACGGCAGGGCCAACGGGCCAGATCCACGCCCGGTCAGGCGCACCAGGAACCGGCGCGGCCCGATCGGCGACACCAGGGCTTCCCGCTCCAGTCCGCGGGTCTTCACCATCGCCCTGCCAAGTTCGCCGCGTCGCGCAGACGCCAGGGCTGCGAACAGGCTTGAGGCCGCCGCCCCGCTCTTGGGCAGGCGCGTCGCCGCGCCCATCGCCTCGCGCCAGGCCGCGTTGGCTGTAAGCAGGCGGCCATCCGGCGCGGCGACCGCCGCAGGTTCTTCAAGGGCCGAAAGGAAGGCCTCCGCTCCCGCCTCGGTCTCGACCGGCGCCTCGGCGGGTCCGCGCAGCACGAACAGCCCCAGGCAGCATACCCCCGCCAGCCCGACGAGCAGCAGGGTGCCAGCAAGGGTCTCGACCCCAGCGTTCAATGCGGGCGCGACGGCGAACGCGGCGGCGAGAAGGAAGAAGAACACCGCGAGCGCGGTGAACGGATCCACCTTCCGGGTCTTGGTCGGCGGCTCAGCCATGGTGAGCGTCAGCCCCTGCGGCGATTCGTTGGTAGGCATTGTGTCACAACGGCTTAGGTCGAAAGGAGGGTAAAGTCAGGCGGCGCGTCAACGGTGCGCGGCCCGCTTGCGTCCGGCCGACATGATGAAGCCGATGATCTTGGCCACGGCCTCGAAATGAGCTGGCGGGATCATCTCTTCGATATCGACCGAGGCGTAGAGCGCCCGGGCCAGCGGCGGGTCTTCGATCACCGGCACGCCAGCCTCCTCGGCGATGGCGCGGATCTTCAGCGCGACGGCGTCCATGCCCTTGGCGACGCACATCGGGGCCGCGTTCTCGCCTTGCTCGTACTTCAACGCGACGGCGTAGTGGGTCGGGTTCATCACCACCACCGTCGCCTGCGGCACAGCCTGCATCATGCGCCGGCGCGCCTTCTCGTAGCGGATCTGGCGTTGGCGCGCCTTGATGTGGGGGTCGCCTTCGCTGTTCTTGTAGTCTTCCTTGACCTCTTCCTTGGTCATCCGCTGGCGGACGTAGAAGCGGTGGCGCTGCCACATCCAGTCGGCGCCGGCGACGGCGAGGCTCAGACCCACGACCGCGTAGACGAGCCGCTTCAGGATCTCGATCGAGAACGGCAGGATCGCCCCAATATCCAGGGCTGATAGCGAGGAGAATGTCGGCACGTACGGCTTGATCACCCACCAGACCAGGACCGCGATGATCGCCACCTTCACCAGCGATTTCACGAACTGGACCAAGCCGTCCGGGCCGAACATCCGCTCCAGGCCCTTCATGATCGACAGCTTGGAAAAGTCCGGCTTGAGCTTCTCCGCACTGAAGTTGAGGCCGGTCTGAACGAGACTCGCCGCCGTGCCCGCGACGGCGGCGGAGAGCATCACGACCAGCAGTGGCGGCGCAGCGGCCAACAGGGTGTATCGCAGCACCTCCATCCCACCATGCCCCTCGATGGAAATGGTGTCCGGATGTGCAAAGAAGGGCAGCAGCTTCGCGGCGAGGTCGCGGCTCAGCCACCCCCCCGCCATGATGAGCACCGAGGAAACCGCCGCCAGGACCGCGAAGGGCCCGAGGTCCATCGTCTTGACGACATCACCCTTCGCCTTGGCTTTCTCAAGCTTCTGGGGTGTCGCCTCTTCTGTTTTTGAGTCTTTTTCCGGTCCGTCGCTCATACGGGTACGAAGTTCCCGATGAGTTCACGGAAGTGGTCCAGCCACACAATCCCGATGGTCCCAAGGCTAAGGGCGAAGATCGACAGCCCCAGCACGATCATCAGCGGCGTTGCGACGAAGAACACCTGGAACTGAGGCATCACCCGTCCGACCAGTCCGGTGGCGACGTTGAAGATCAGCGAAAACACGACCACCGGGGCCGCAAGCTGGACACCCAACCCGAACGACTTGCTGACGGTCTGGACCGCCAGTTGGCCCGCGTCTGCGATGGGGACGTTCCGGCTGAAGGGAAACAGCTCGAACGAATTGACGATCGCCCCCAGAAACAGGTGGTGCAGGTTGGTGGCGAAGATCAGCACCAGCGCCATGGTGCCCAGCAGGGTGCTGAGCGACGTCGACGGCTGGGCCTGCATCGGGTTGGCCGTCTGCGAAAATGACAAGGTCGTCGCCATCGAGACGACTTCACCCGCGGTCGCCATGGAGGTCATGAACAGCCGCAGGATCCCGCCGATCATGAGCCCGATGAGCAGCTCCTTGATCACGGCGCCGCCGAGATCGGCCGCACCGGCCGGTAGAGCCGGCGCACGGCCTACCAGCAGCGGGAAGAGCATCAACGACAGCGCCAGGGCGAAAGACAGGCGCACCCGAGGCGGAATGAACGTCTCGCCAAAGGCCGGCAGCAGCATGACGATGGCCGCCACGCGCGTAAACACAAGGCCGGCGGCGAAAACTTGCTGCGCTGTCGCGTAGGACTCCACCGCGCCGGCTCCCTCGCCTACATGGCCGCGATGCGAGCGGCGATATTGCGCATGAAGCCGCTCATCAGCGCCCCCATCATCGGCAGGAAGATGAGCAGCGAGATGAAGATCGCCACGATCTTCGGCGCATACACCAGGGTCTGTTCCTGGATTTGGGTCAGGGCCTGTAGCAGGCCGATGCCGACCCCGACCACGAGACCCACCAGCAGCACCGGCGCGCAGATCTGCAGGGTCAGCCAGATGGCGTCACGCCCGACGTCCAGCACCTCGGCGCCGCTCATGAAAAACCTCATGGAAAGCTGGGTCGGCGGAACGTCCCGCCGACGGCGCAATCTGGCCCGTCATGGTTAACAAAGGGCTATAGGCCATTAACGAATGAACCCCCGGCGGAGGCCGCCGGGGGTCCTTGCCGCCGCAGTGCTCCGGGATGGATCAGGCCAGGGACCCCTGCCGGCGACGCAGCGTCGCGCCCAGGCCGAAGAAGCCCAGGAGCATCATCGCCCAAGTCGAAGGTTCCGGCACCGCAAGGCCCATGGCCGCCGAGAGCGTGTTGTCCGCGCCCGAGACGACCAGAATGTTCTTGGCCCCCGCCGCCTGCATCTGGGCCGCCAGCTCGCCCGGCGCCGCGCCAACGCCATAGAAGTAGGTGAAATACCGGGTGCTGCCGGCTGTCAGCGTGCCGAGGTTGGCCCGGAAGCCCGCGCCAGCGTCATAGTTCGCCGTGCAGGCGTAGCAGAGCGGGAAGCTCCACGGATTAAGGGTCGACGCATCGTCGAAGCCGTACGTCGTGTTCTCCGCATGGTTGCCGTACGGATCGCTCACGGTTTCGTCGGACGCCGGATCGGTGTCGAAGTCGGCCAGGCGTTGGAAGACCGCATCGAGGTCGCCGCCACTGATGTTGGTCAGCGCCACCTTGATCGCCAGGACGTTCTCCGAGACGAAGCTGAACGACTGCATCACCGAGAAGTCGGCGGTCGTTACGGTCGAGACGGCGCTGTTCGCCGTGGACGTCAGGCTGGCCGAGAGCAGACCGTCGCTGTAGCCACCCAATTCGTCGGCGAAGGCGCCGTTGACGCCCCAGGTGTCGCGCACGGCGCCAGAGAAAATCACGTCGGCGCCGTCGCTCTCACGCCGGAAGCCCACACCGGTCACGCCATTGTCGGTGGAATGCAGAAGCTGGCCGTAGTCATTGATCCCGACGCTATAGGCGCCGTTCGAGATCACCACCGCGCCGGCGGGCAGAGCCGTGGCCATCAACGCCATGAACACGGCGCCCGCCGCGAAACCCTTGAACGTCATCAAACTTCCCCCAACGCCGGAACAGCACCCGAATAAACACTTCGTTTACCTTACAACGCGCGCATGACGCTTCGACAACAGGGTTCAACCGTCGGGCGTGCGCCACACCACCGGCGCCTCAATTCGCGGCGATCGCCTGCTCCAGCGCCCGCGCCGCCTCTGCCGGAGACGATTTTCCCTTGTCACGGTCGACGCTGTAGTTCGCCGCCCGCATCGCCTCGACGGGGACGTTCCCCACCAAAGACCTCAGCGCCGCCACCAGGCGCGGATCGGCCGCCGCTTTCGGCGAAATCAGGATGACCGCATCGTAAGGCGGGATCGCGCCCTTCGGATCGGTCAGCACCACAAGATTATCCGCCGCGATCCGGCCGTCCGACGAGAAGGCGCTGATCACGTCCGCCTCTCCGCCAGCCAGCGCCCGGTACATGAAGGTCGGCTGATAGGCGCGCTCCGAGCGGAAGCTGAACCCGTAGGCGGAGTCGACCGCCTTCCATTCGGGCCGCGAGAGGAATTCAAGGTCCGAACCCAACTTCAAGCGCGGCGCGGCGCGCGCCAGGTCGGTAAGGCTCGCAACCCCCAGGGCCTTGGCCCGGTCGGGGCGCATGACGAAGGCGTAGGCGTTCTCGAACCCCAGCGATCCCAGCACCAACACGTTGTCGCGCCGCTTAAGCTCCGCGGTGAGTTGCGCCATCACCGCCTGCCGGCCGGGATTATCGGTGCGTCCCAGCACGTTGGTCCACAGTGTCCCAGAGTAGTCGACGTAGACATCAATCTCGCCGGCGGCCAGGGCCCGATAGGCGACCGCCGAGCCAAGATCTTCCTTGCGCGACACGACGGCCCCGGTGTGCTCCAGCCGCGCCGCCATGAGCTCGGCCAGGATGTACTGCTCGGAGAAATTCTTGGCGCCCACGGTGTAGGTCGCCTGACCGTGGAAACTCACCAGGGGGGCCAGCGCCGCGCCCGCGCCGATCAGGAGGCCCACGACGCCGGCGACAGCCAGGCCGCGCCGCCGCCTGCGGGCGCCTGTCTCCACCAGCCCCAACAGCTGGTCGGCCGCCAACGCCAGCACCGCCGAGGCGGCGCAACCGAACAGCACGAACACCCAGTTCTCGGTTTGCAGCCCGGCGAAGATATAGTTGCCGAGGCTGGTCTGCCCAACGGGCGTGGACAGCGTCGCCGCACCGATCGTCCAGACCGCGGCGGTGCGAATTCCGGCCATGATCACCGGTGCGGCTAGCGGCAGCTCCACCTGCAACAGCTTCTGGCGGGGCGTCATGCCCACCCCGTCGGCGGCCTCGGAGATAGCGGGGTCCACGCCTGTTAGCCCGGCCACCCCGTTCCGCAGGATCGGCAGCACCGAATAGAGCGTCAGCGCCAGCAACGACGGGAGAAAACCCAGGGCCGAAAACCCCCGGCCGAAACTGGCCTCGGACAGCGCCGAGAGCGCGAGCAACAGCGGATAAAACAGCGCCAGAAGCGCCAGGCTGGGGATCGTCTGGATCAGGCTGGCCAGGGCCAGCACCGGCCAGCGCAGGCGCGGGCTGCGCGCCGCCGCGATCGCCAGCGGCAGGCTGATCATCAGACCCAGCCCGAGGGCGCTCAGACTGAGCAGAACATGCCAGCCCAGGTATTCGGGGAGCAGGTTGAAGGCGGCGGCGACCTGCGGGCTCATGCGCCCAGCCTTTCGCGCAAACGCTCCGCCTGGCGCTTCGGGGCCTCGAGCAGAGCGCGAACGTCCGGGTCCGTGGCTTGCGCCAGCAGCGCGGCTGGCGCGCCGTCAGCCAGGATCCGCCCGGATTTTAGCACCACGATCCGATCGGCCAGCAGCACAGCCTCGGCCATGTCGTGGGTCACCATGATGGTCGTCAGGCCCAGCCGCTCATGCAGGGCGCGATAGTCGCCGCCTAGAGCGTCGCGGGTCAGCGGGTCCAGCGCGCCGAACGGTTCGTCCATCAACATCAGCCGCGGTTCCGCCGCGAGCGCGCGCGCCACGCCCACCCGCTGCCGCTGCCCACCGGACAGGGCGGCAGGACTGCGGCCCGCCACCTCCCCCGGCAGGTCCACGAGGCTGAGCAGCTCGGCGACGCGGCCGTCGATCCGCGTTCGCGCCCAGCCGAGAAGGCGCGGCGTCACCCCGATGTTTTCCGCGACGCTGAGGTGCGGAAACAGGCCCACTTCCTGGAAGACATAGCCGATGCGGCGACGAAGCAGATGTGGCGGGACCGCACCGACCGCCTCCCCATCGACCATCACTTGGCCCTCGTCCGGCATGATCAGGCCGTTGATCGTCTTGAGCAGGGTCGTCTTGCCCGAGCCGGAGCCGCCGACGAGGGCGACGAATTGCCCTGCCGGTACGTGCAGATCGACCGCTTGCAAGGCCGCATGGGCGCCATAGCGCTTCGATACCCCGGTCAACGCGATCAAAGACGCCATGCACGGAGACGTAGCATCTCGTTCACTCTTGGGGGAGCCGTTCGCCGACGCTAGACGTTAGGTGTCCAGCTGAACCGGAGTTCCCCATGCGCCCCACTCGCCTGCTCACCGCCACCGCGGCGATCGCCCTCTGCGCCTCTGTCGCCACCGCCCAGTCGCCGCAAACCACCGCGGACCTGAAGAATGGCGCCGGCCAGGTCATCGGCAAGGTCACGCTGGTCGAAGCGCCCAAGGGCGTTCTCTTGAAGGTTGAGGCCAAGGGGCTGGCGCCGGGTTGGCACGGCCTGCACTTCCACGAAAAGGCCGACTGCTCGAAGTCCGACTTCACCTCGGCCGGCGCCCACACCCACGGCGGCGGCGACCGCGTCCACGGCCTGCTGAACCCCAAGGCCAACGAGACCGGCGACCTGCCGAACTTCTATGTCGCCGCGGACGGTACGGGCGCGACGGAGGTATTCTCGTCGCTCATCACAATGTCCGCATTGAAGGACGCCGACGGCTCTGCGGTGCTGATCCACGCGGGCGCCGACGACCACCAGTCTCAGCCCATTGGCGGCGCTGGCGCGCGAGTCGCTTGCGCTGAAGTGAAGTAGCACGTCGTCCCTCCCCTTCGGGGGAGGGGCTTACGCCGTCAGATCGGCATCCGCAGGATTTCCTGATACGCCGAGATCACCTGGTCTCGGACGGCCATCACGGTCTCAAGGCTCGCCTCGGCGGCGGAGATGGCGGTGACGACGTCGACCAATTCGGTCTTACCCGCAACCTGGGCCGCCATCTGGTGTTCGGCGGTCTTGGAGGCCTGGACCGCGTCGGTCATCGCCGACTTGAGGATGTCGGCGAAGCCGCCGGCGGGGGCCGCCCCTTGGGTGCCCATGGACCCCAGCATGTCGCCGACGCCCGCGCCCTTCTGGGTCGCAGCATAGGCCTTGGCGGCGGCGAGCGGCGTCATCATGGCTTAGGCCCTACTTCTTCAGCAGATCGAGGGTGCGCATCTCCATGGCGCGCGCCGTCTCGATGACATTGAGGTTGGCTTCGTAGGCCCGCTGAGCCTGGCGCATGTCCATGGCCTCGACCAGCGAGTTCACGTTCGGCAGCTTCACATAGCCCTTGGCGTCGGCTGAGGGGTGGCCGGGATCGTACTCCTGGCGGAACGCGGTCTGGTCCGGCTCGACCTTGCTCATCTTGACGCCCTTGGCGCCGGCCACCTTCGTCGGCTCGAACACCGGCGCCTGGCGACGGTACGGGTCGCCGCCGGGGGTTTTGGACGTCGAGTCGGCGTTCGCCAGGTTCTCAGCGATGATCCGCATACGCGCCTGCTGGGCGCGCAGCGCCGAGGCGGCGACGGCCTGAGCGGTGCCGGAAACGGGTCTGATATCGGGCATCTAACCGTCTCCTAGCCGCCGGGCCGACGCGCCGACATGCGCAGCAGATTCATGGACTTCTGGTAGAAGCTGATGGCGGCGTCGTAATTCATCCGCGCCTCCGTCATCTTGATCATCTCCTCCTCCAGAACCACGGCGTTGCCGTTGAGCGTGGTTTCGGAGTCGGGCGATTTCTGTGTCTTGTACTGCGCGCCCACGCCACGCCGCTCGCCCTTAGGGGTCATATGGCCGGCCTGGGTCGCGGCCATCGCGGATCCGCCGCCCGCCTGGGCCATCTGCTGCGCCTGGACCTTGGCGTCGAAGCTGAACGGCTTCAGGTCGTTGGGCACGAACTTGGCCGTGTCCGCATTGGCGACGTTCTCGGCGAGCACCTTCTGGCGCTCGGCAAGGTAGCCCATGCGGCCCTTGAGCATCGAGAAGAGCGGGATTTCGGCGAGGTTCATAAGGAAACATCCTTAATCAACAGGGTTAATCCGCGCTTAAGAGACTCGACGGTTACTGCGGGACTGAGAAACCCCGCAGACGCGCCCCCATGGACATCACGGAATTCCTTCGAGCCGTCTTCGCGCTCGCCCTCACCCTGGGGCTGATCGGCCTCGCGGCCGTGGCCCTGCGCAAGTATGGGCCGGACTACATCGCCCGGCTCTCGTCGCAGAAGAAGGACCGCCGCCTCAAGGTGGTCGAAAGCCTGGTCCTCGACCCGGCCCGCCGGCTGCTGATCGTGGACTGCGACGGCCGTGAACAGCTCATCCTGCTCGGCGAGGGCCAACTGCTGTCCGAGCTGCCGCCACGGGAGACCGTCTGATGCTGGGCTTCTGGAAAGCGCTCCGCGCGCTGCCTGCGGAAGATTGGCGCAGGGCGGCGATCCTGGCGGCCATGACCACCGTTGTGGCGATGATGTTCCCGGCCGCGGCGATCGCGCAGAGCCTGAACGTCAACCTGGGCACAGGCGCGGGCCTCACCGAACGGGTCGTTCAGCTTGTCGGACTGCTGACGGTCCTTTCCCTGGCCCCGTCGATCGTGATCATGACGACGTCCTTCGTCCGGATCGTGGTCGTTCTCACCCTGCTGCGGACGGCGCTCGGCCTGCAACAGAGCCCGCCGAACCCGGTGATCATCTCCCTGGCGCTGTTTCTCACTGCCATCGTCATGGGCCCCACGTTCGAGCGATCGTACAACGAAGGCGTCAAGCCGCTGATGGAGCAGCAGATGGAGCTGCCCGCCGCCTTCGACGCCGCCGGCGCGCCCGTGAAGCAGTTCATGCTGGGTCAGGTGGATCAGGAAGACTTGGCCCTGTTCGTGCGGCTGTCGAAAGTGCAGCGGCCGGCGAACGTTCAGGACATCCCGCTGCGCGTGGTCACCCCCGCCTTCATGATCTCCGAGCTGAAACGCGCCTTTGAGATCGGCTTTCTCCTCTTCATCCCATTCCTGGTCATCGACCTGGTGGTGGCCAGCGTCCTGATGAGCATGGGCATGATGATGCTGCCGCCGGTCGTGGTCAGCCTGCCATTCAAGCTGATCTTCTTCGTCCTCGTGGACGGCTGGCGACTGGTCTGCGGATCGCTGGTCGAGAGCTTCCAGCGCGGCGCTGGCGGAGGCTGATCAGCCCTTCGCCGCCGGCGCCGCCGGTCCCGCCTGGGCCTGCTTGGCCGGGGCGATCGGCTTGGCGCCGCCAGTGGGCGCGGGACGGGTCTTGAACCGCCCCTTCATTTTCGTCACCCAGCCGGCGAAGGCTTCGTTGTCGGCCGTCACCCGGCCGAAGTCCGCCACGCTCAGGCGACCGGTCGGCACGCCGGACAGGGCGATACGCAGGGCGTCGGGGTTATTGGCCTTGTCGTAGAAGCCCTGGTAGCGCTGCTGCAGCCGCGCCAGCGACGCCTCGTCGCCGAGCAGGCTGTAGGCGACGCCCGCGCGAAGCAGGCGGCCCTCCTCGTCGCTTGTGAGTTGGGTCGGATCCTTCCAGCGGTCCCCGAGGGACTTTTCAAACAGTGGGCCGGACACCGCCCAGTCCTTTTGCTTCCAGCTGATCTCCCCGCGAAGATCGTTGGCGTCCTTCGAGGCGTCCTTGCCCAGGATTTCGAGGGCGCTGTCGTACTTGCCAAGCCCGCTCCAGGCACGGGCCTCGACGATGCGGCGCTCGCTGGCCAGCGCTGTGGGCAGCACGGTCGTACGCGAGCCGTTGATGGCCTCCAGCGCCTGCTCGGGCTTGCGGTCCATCAGATAAATCACGGCGAGATCCGTGGCGACCTGCGCGCGGGGAACACCGTCTAGCCGGTTCTCGGCCTGATACTTCAAGAGATCGGCGGCTTGGGGCAGCAAATCGACGTCCACCAGCCGGCGCACGATCTTTCGGACCATGAGATCGCCATCGGCCCCGAGCGGCGCCAATTCCTTGAAGTCGAAGAACAGCGCCAGGGCCTGCAACGGCTCAAGGCCATCCGCCAGACCGTCCAGGAACAGGCCGCGGAATGCAGCGCTCAGGTCCGCTTGCAGTTGCTGCGCTTCCGGCAGAGTCGGCAGACGCACCCCGGCGGACCGCAGAGCCTCCAGCGCCTCCCGATAGCGTCCTTGGGCGAGATAGAGTTGCCCCAACGCGCGGATGGTTTCGAGCTCGGTCGAGTCGCCGCGCCACCGGTACCGGAGGCCGTCGAAAATGCCCGCCGCCTCGGCCGGCGTGACCTGATTCAACTGCAGCCGGATCTGGGTCGCGCGAAGGGTCGCGGGCGCGGAGATCGACTCGATCTTCACCGGCGCAATGGCGCGATAGATGCGCAGCGCGCGGTCCTGGAAGCCCTGCAGTTCGATGATCCGCGCCTGGACCAGGCGGCTCCGCAATTGCTCTTCCGAGGAGACCTTCTCGGCCAGCGCCATATCGATGCGAGCCTCGGCGCCGGACAGGTCGCCCAGCGCCACGGCCGCCTGCGCGTCGGCGCGGGCGAAGCGGGCTTTCCAGACCGGAGGCATCAGGCCGAAGGATTCCATACCTTTGGCGAACTGGGTCCGGGCCTCGGGATACTGAGCCAGCTGGGTGTTGACGTAAGCACGCCAAAGCGCAGTCGATGGGTCGTCCGCGAGTGACGGCGACGAGAAGTCCGTGTCCGCCTCGGCGTACCGGCGCGCCAGCGTGCGGGCGATCCCGCGCAGCGCCCGGAACTCGGGGTCGTCCAGCATCTCCTGGTGATCGCGGGCCAGGCTGTTGAGGACGCCGATGGCCTCGAAGCTCAGGTCGGTCCCAATGAGGAAGCGCGCCAGCCCCATCCGCGCGGCGACGGGAGCCTCGCGGTCCTTGTTGCCACTTTCAGCCGCGGCAGCGGCCAGCAGGGCTTCGTAGCGCGGCAGGAAGCCCTTCGAGCCGACCTCGCCCCATTCCGGCGGGATGATCGCCGGCATAACCGCAGGCTGGGGCGCGCCGAGTTGCGTGTCTTCGCGGTCACGAGCGGCCCAGATGGGCGACAGGGTGAGGCCCTGCGCGCGGCTGATCCGCACCAACTCGCCATCCCGCTGGACGCTCAGATTGTCGGCCAGCGGCTGAATCGCCAGACCCTGGATCGACGCCAGCAGCACCGCGTCGACATAGTCCCGCCGGCCCGGCACGCCCTTGGGCGGACCAAGCGCCGTGACCACGGTCAGCGTGTCGCCCACCACCGGGTCCGGGAGATTGATGACACGGGTCGCGCCGGCGAGCGGCGCCTTCAGCGCGGCGGGGCCGCCGGCGGCGTCCCGCGCGACGCGAACGATGGCAGTTTGCGACTGGGCGCCGGGCCCCAAAGTGATGGTCCAGCTCGCGCCCTGGGACGACACGAACAGCGGCGCGTTCGGTGTCGCGTCGATCCGTACCGCGGCGTGGTCCGCGCCGGAGAAGGCCTGGAGCGAGCGAAGGGCGCCCACGCCCTTCGGCGCGCTAGAAACGTCGAGCTTGGCCGGCGCGTCGAAGACCACCCACACCGCGTCGCCACGCCGGAACACCGCGGCGCCCGCCGGATTGGCCCAGTTAAAGGTCAGCTGGGTCTGGCCGCCAGCGGTCTTCGACTCCATCCGAACGACGCCGCCAGCCGGCAGCGGGTTGGGACGCGGCGGCTCAGGCTCTGCGACCTCCACCGGCGCATCCGCGCTCGGCTCCACATCGGGCTTCGCGAAGAAATTGGCGAACGCCGCGCCGTCGGCGCGGCCGAGGGTGACGTCGGCGCTGTCGTCGAGCGTGATGACGATCCGCGGCTTCCCGGCCACCGGCAGTCGCACGGCGCTCTTGATCCACTTCGGCGGCGAGGTCAGGAGACGGCCGATATCGTCGTCGCCCTCCCGGTCCACCATCAGCACGATCGTGTTGCCTTCGCGGCGGAACGCGCCGCCGGGACCGACTTCGATCCGGGAGAACGTCTCGGTCGTCGCCACGCGCACGTCCGTGCCGCCGCGCTCCGCGACGGCGCGGGCGGCAGGCGCCGCGATGCCCGAGGGCGCGGCCACGCCCACGATGCAGGCGGCGGCGACCCCGGAGCGGAGGACCGACTTCAGCGTCATTGGCTATCCGGCGGGAGCCGGTGCAGCCGCCGCAGGGGCGGCGGCCGGGGCGGCGGCGGGTTTGGCCGCGGCTTGTTGAGCGGGCGGCGCCGTCTTGCGGGGCGGAGCCTGCCGCGGCGTGGCGGCGGCCTGCTTCTTTGGCGCCGGCTTTGTGGGATCGGCCTGCGGCGCCGCCTGGGGCGCGGTGTTCTCGGCGCTGGCGCTGGCCTTGGCCGCGGCAGCCTGCGCGTCCGAATAGCGGCGCGCGAGGGACTCCGTCAGCTTCTTGGCGTCGGCCGCAGGCATCTGAGACAGGATGGCCGACAGCGCGCGCTCCTTCATCTTGGCGGCGATCGGAATGCGGACGTTGTCGTCCAGCGCGGCCAGGCGCGGCGCGGCGTCCTTGGCCTTCATACCCTCGAACACCTTCACCAGTCGGTCGATCTCCGCGGCTTCCTTGGCGTTGGACTGGTTCAGCAGGCCGTTGACCTCGGCCTTGAGGCCGTTCAGCGACTTGATCTTGGCGTCCAGCTTCGCTTCTGCCGCCGCCATCAGCGCCAACTGGGTCGACAGGTCGTTTTCACGCGCGTCCAGCTGCCCGCGACGGGCGCCGAGGCTCTGCAGAACCTGCAACTCGGCCGGCGACAGACCCGCCTGCTTGGCAAGTTCCGCCGCGGTCGGGGCGCATACGGCCTTGGGCGCGACAGTGGGCGTGCGAACAGCGGCGGCCGCGTCGGCGGCGGCGCCCGTCGCCGCCTGAGCGTCGGACTTGCCCTTTTCGCCTGCCGTCCCCTCACCCTTCGCGGCCTCAGCCTTGCCGCCCTTAGTCGCCTCTTCGGCGAAGGCCTGAGCGCCGGACAGCAGGCTTGGCAGATCGCGCGCGCCCGACAGGGCGTTCACGGCAAGAACGCCGCCCATCGCGACGCCCACCAGCGGCAGAATGCGAGGCATGGATTTCATCGGCGGGTTCCCCCAAAGCGGTCGTGGGGGCCACGCTCGAAGGCGGTCGGCGCGTCTTCGAACAGATCGTCGTCCGGCGACGCCACGATCCGGCGACCCGGCAGCGGCGCCCGGCCGACCAGCGGCTCCGGCGCCGGCGTGGCGCGATCATCGGGGAGCACGCCCTCGGATTGCAGGCGCGACCGGGCCATGGCGAACAGCTTGCCAAGGCGCTCCTCGCTTGAGGATTCCCGCATCGGCGGTACGACCGCCGGCATCGGCCGCGGCGGGCGCTCGTTCGTCATGGCGCGCGGCAGTTCTGGCGCGGCGCTGATCAGTTTCTCCAGCTTTCCGGCGAGGGCGCGACCCTTCTCGATCCGGTCCGACAGCATGTCGGTGGCCTCGTCGGTCGCAGCGCGCAGGTCGGCGAGCCCTTGTTCGGCGCGCACAGCGGCCATGTTCAGCTCACGCACAGCGATCTCGAAGCCGGCATGGCTGTCCTTCAGCGCTTGAAGGCGGCGGTTCAGACGGATGCCGACGACCATGGCGGCGACCAGTAGGCCGGCCAGCAGCAGGTTCATCCCGATGGCGATGAGGCTCATGCTAGTGCCCTCCTGTGGGCGCGACGTCGGGTCGCGCGGATGCGAAGCCTTGACGGATCAGGGTCATGGCATCCTCTGAACAGCTTGGCGGGCGGCCGGCGAAAGCGGCGCTTCGACGCGGACGGCGATGTGGGCGTTGCGGCGGCCCATGCGGCCACGCGTGAGCGGGATCGTGCCGGCGCGCAGCTCGATCAGGCTATCGGGACCGGCGTTGAGCATGATGGTGTCGCCGACCTTCAGATCGAGAACCTTCTTGAGGCTGATCTGCTGCTCGTCGAGCACGGCGCGCACGTCCATCTGAGTGGTCCACAGCTCGGTGGCCAAGTGGCTTTCCCAGATGTTGTCGCGACCAAACTTCTCACCCATGAACTGCTGCAGCAGCATCTTCCGGATGGGTTCCAGCGTCGCGTAGGGCAGCAGCAGTTCGATCCGCCCGCCCCGGTCTTCCATGTCGATCCGCAGCTTGACCAGGATCGCCGCGTTCGCCGGCCGCGCGATGGCGGCGAAGCGGGGGTTGGTCTCGAGGCGGTCCAGCGTGAAGTTCACCGGCGTCAGCGGCTCGAACGCCTCCTTGGCGTCGGCCAGGACGACCTCGACCATCCGCTGCACCAGCACGCGCTCGATGGTGGTGTAGGGACGCCCCTCGATCCGCATCGCCGCCGTGCCGCGACGTCCGCCCAGCAGAACGTCCACGATGGAATAGATCAGGTTCGAATCGACCGTCAGAAGCCCGTAATTGTTCAGCTCTTCAGCCCGGAAGACCGACAGGATCGCGGGCAGCGGGATCGAGTTGAGGTAGTCGCCGAACCGGATCGACGAGATGTTGTCGAGGCTGACTTCGACGTTGTCGGACGTGAAGTTCCGCAGGGAGGTGGTCATCAACCGCACCAGGCGGTCGAAGACGATCTCCAGCATCGGCAGGCGCTCGTAGCTGACCAGCGCCGAGTTGATGATCGCGCGGATGCCCGTGCGTTCGGAAATCTCATCGTCGGACAGATCGAAGCCCAGCAGGCTGTCGATTTCGTCCTGATTCAGAATCCGTTCGGCCGAGCCCGCCTCCGCGGCGGCGGCGGCGGCCCAGTCGGTCTCGCCGGAGGACGAGCCTGAGTCGGTCATGGTGTCGGGCTGTTCGGACATGGCTTTAAGGATGCAACGGGCGCTCGCGCGCTAGTTGATCAGCATCTCCTCGATCAAGACGGCGTTGACCTTGGCGGGCGACATCACGAGGTTCACCCGACGCAGGATTTCCATGCGCAGTTGATAGCTGCCCTGGCTGCCCGACAGGTCCTCCGGACGCAGCTCACGCAGGAAGGTCTGGAACATGTCCTGCAGCCTCGGCATGTTTTCGGTGAGAGCATCGGCCTCGGTGTCTTCCGGCAATTCCAGCGTCAGCTTGAGCTTCAGGAAGGTGGGCCGGCCATCGGCGGTCTGCATATTCACGACCACATCGGGGATCGTGTAGAACGTCACACCGTCGGGTCCCTCGCGGATCACCGGGGCGTTCTTGTCGCCCTCCTTGCCGCCTTCCTTCTTCTCTTCTTTCTTCTTGTCTTTCTTCTTGTCCTTGGCTTGCTCGCCACCCTTTTCGGCCGCAGCCTCGGGCTTGGGCTTCAGGAAGATAAACGCGGCCGCGCCGCCGCCGCCCAGCACCAGAACAGCGGCCACGCCGCCGATGATCAGCAGCTTGAGCGGCGGCTTCTTCTTGCCGGAGGCTTCGCCCTCCGCGCCGTCGGCGCCCTCGGGGGTTTCACCCTCCTTGGCCTCCTTCGGCGGTTTTTCCTTCTTCGCCACGCGCGCGTTCCTTGGAAACTCAGCGAACCAAGGAATGCCGCGCTTTGGTTAAGAAGCCGTTTTTAATGGTTCTTAACGGGCGCGATTCCTGCCCGGCAGTTTCCGCCCACGGGCCTCCGTTAACTTTCTTATTTGTTGTTTTCTTTGATGTTTTGAACTGGCCCGAAGTTTGCAAGCCTTGGACGCCATAACGTCGCACGCCAAGGTCGTCTGTTAATGGACAACGCAGTCTTCGTCGGGATCTCCCGCCAGATGGTTCTCCGTCGCGAGATGGACATCATCGCCAACAACATCGCGAACCTCGATACGACCGGATTCAAGGTCGAGTCACTGATGCAAAAGACCGACCCCGGCGCGCCCGCCGTGACGCTGGGTGGCCCGAAGCCGGTCAAGTTCGTCGCCGCCGACACCGTCGCCCGCAACTTCGGCCAGGGCGCTCTGAACAAGACCGGCGCCCCGTTGGACATGGCCATCGAGGGCGAAGGCTTCTTCCAGATCCAAACCCCGGACGGCCCCCGCTTCACCCGTGACGGCCGCTTCACCACCGACCCCACCGGCCGTCTGGTGACGCAGGCTGGCATGGCCGTCCTCGACGAGGGCGGCGGCGAGATCGTCATCGACGCGGAAAAGGGCCAGGTCGCCGTCGGCGCCGACGGCTCGATGAGTCAGGGAAACGAGCGGGTCGGCAAGGTCGGCATGTACGCCTTCGCCAACCAGGGCGCGCTTGAGAAGGTCGGCGACAACGCCTTCCGCAACAGTTCCAACCTCCAGCCCCAGCCGGCCGACAAAGCCAAGCTGCGCCAGGGTCACCTGGAGACCTCCAACGTCAAACCGGTCCTGGAAATCACCCGCATGGTCGAAGTGAGCCGGGCCTACGAATCCACCGCCAAGCTGATCGATGGGGAAGCCGAGCTGTCACGCCGGTCCGTCGAACGCCTGGGCCGGGTCCAGTAAGAGGATAACGACCGATGCAAGCGCTCCGCACCGCGGCCACCGGGATGGCCGCCCAGCAGCTCAACGTGGAAGTCATCTCCCACAACATCGCGAACATGAACACGATCGGGTTCAAGCGCGAACGGGCCGAGTTCCAGGATCTGCTCTATCAGACGCTCCAGGCGGCCGGGACCCAGTCCTCCGACCAGGGCACCATCGTCCCCACCGGCGTCCAGATCGGCGCGGGCGTGAAGGCCAGCGCGGTCTATCGCATCGGCGCCCAGGGCTCGATGACCCGCACCGACAACCAGTACGACATCGCCATCAATGGCCGCGGCTACCTGCAGGTCCTGCTGCCCTCGGGCGAAAACGGCTACACCCGGGCCGGCAACCTGTCGGTCAACGACCAGGGCCAGCTCGTCACCCAGGACGGTTATCAGATCCAGCCGGCGATCACGATCCCGACGGACGCCGTCTCGGTCTCGATCTCCAAGTCGGGACAGGTCGAGGTCACCCAGGCTGGCCAGACCAGCCCCAGCGTGGTCGGGGTCATGGAACTGGCCACCTTCGTCAACGACGGCGGCCTGGAAGCCATCGGCGACAACCTGCTGAAGGAAACCGCCGCTTCTGGCGCCCCCACCACCGGCACCCCGGGGTCGGTCGGCATCGGCACCCTGCAGCAGGGCTACACCGAAGCCTCGAACGTGGATGCGGTCGCCGAAATCACCGCCCTGATCGTCGCCCAGCGCGCCTACGAGATGAACTCCAAGGTCATCTCCACCGCCGACAGCATGCTGGCCACCGCCAACCAAGTGAAGAGCTAGGCTCATGAAGGCGCTGATCCTGCTGGTCGCCCTGGCGGCCGCCTCCCCGGCCCTGGCCGCGACGCCCGTCAGCCTCAAGGCCGACGCCGTCGACGCCGACGGCGTCGTCACGCTGGGCGACATCTTCGACGGTGCGGGCCCCGCCGGGGCGACCCCCGTCGCCACGCGCACCGGAAACAGCGTCATGCTGAGCGCGGCGGCCGTGCGCGGCGCCGCGGCCCGCGCCGGCCTCGACTGGGCCAACGCCGAGGGGCTGCGCCAGATCGTCGTGCGCAGCGGCGCGCCCAGCCCGGCAAATATCGCCGCCCGCGGCAATATCGACGTCTTGGTCTGGGCCCGCTCGATCGCCACCGGCGAAATCGTCCAGCCTCAGGACGTGGTCTGGGGCAAGGCCGCGCTCGCCCCCGCCGATGCTCCCAACGATCCGGACGCGGTGGTCGGCATGTCGGCCCGCCGCGCCCTGCGCGCCGGCGCCCCCGTCGGCGGCCGCGACGTCTCAGCCCCCTTGGTCATCAAGGCCAACGAGATCGTAACCCTGACCTACGACAGTCAGGGCGTCTCCCTCGCGCTCCAGGCCAAGGCCATCTCCGGCGGCGCGGTCGGCGAGACGATCAACGTGCAGAACGTCACGTCCAAGAAGACCGTCACCGCCGTGGTCACCGGACCCGGACAGGCCGCGGTCGGCCCCGGCGCGGATGAGCTGAAGCTCGCCCGCTCCTCCCGTTACGCGCTCCGTTGAAGGAAGCCCCGATGCGTCTTCGCCTGTTCGCCCTTATCGCCCTGAGCCCGCTGGCCGCCTGCTCGACCGTCTCCGAAGCGGTTCGCGGGCCGGAACTCGCCCCGGTGGGCTATCCCGCCTCGCTCGCGCCCCAAACCCAGCAGTTTGTCTCGGCTCGCGAACCCGCGCCCCAGGCCGCCAGCGCCAACTCCCTGTGGCGCACCGGCGCTCGCGCCTTCTTCAACGACCAGCGCGCCAGCCGCGTCGGCGACATCCTGACGGTGCAGATCGATATCGACGACAGCGCCAAGACCACGAACGCTTCGAACAGCTCGCGCACCTCGGGCACGAGCGTTGGTGTCCCCGCGTTCCTCGGCCTTGAAACCAGCCTCGGCAAGATCCTGCCCGGCGGCTTCGATCCGGCCAACGCCATCGAGACCAATTCGACCTCGTCGAACGCCGGCGCGGGCCAGGTGAACCGCTCGGAGAAGATCAGCCTGACCATCGCCGCGGTCGTCACCGGGATCATGCCCAACGGCAACATGATGATCCAGGGCACCCAGGAAGTGCGCACCAACGCCGATCTGCGCCAGCTCACGGTCGCCGGCATCGTGCGCCCGGAGGACATTTCTTCCGCCAACACAATCCGTCACACCCAGATCGCCGAAGCCAGGATCAACTACGGTGGCCGTGGCGACATCGCTCGTGTCCAGAAGACGCCGGCGGGCCAGTCGCTGGTGGAACGCTTCTCGCCGTTCTAGGTCCGATGCGCTGCGCCCTCGTCTACGCCCTCAGCGTGACCGCCCTCCTGGGCGGCTGCGCGACGGCGCCGCTTCAGGGCTATGCCTGGAGCCGGCAGGATGTCGATGGCGTCGCCATCCTGGCCCTCGCTGCCCCGACAGGGGGTCCGCCGGCCCTGGTCACACTGGCCTGCCAGCCGGGCTCCGGCGCCGTCGACCTGACGCTCACCGGCCTGCGGCGTGACGGCGCGGTGATCGAACTGCACGTCGGCAAGGTCTGGAACCGCTACCGGGGGGCGGGAGTGGCGGCCGACGGCCCGGACGCGCCGCTCCAGATCCTGGCCCGCCTCAATGCCGCCGACCCCGTGCTCACCGCCCTGGCCGACACCGGGGATCTGACCATCGTCCAGGGCGACCGCCGCCACCACGCCCCCAACGCCTTCGCCCCGGCCCACGACCTGCTGGCGATCTGCCGCGCCAACCCCTGACCCCACGCCTGCGTGAGCGCGTCCTACGGCACGTCGAACGCAGGATGAAAGTTGACCTCGCCGCGGACGGGAAGACCGCTCAAGATCAAGCGTTGAAACGCCCACGCTGGCGCACCGGCGTGATGGAGATCAGGATCGTTCTGGAAGCCGAAGCGGGCGTAGTAGGCCGGGTCGCCGAGGAGAACACACCCGCCCGCACCCATGGATTGAAGACGCCGCAGGCCCTCCCGGATCAGCGCCTGTCCGACACCGGCCCTCTGCCGCCCAGGCCAGACCGACACGGGTCCAAGCCCGTACCAATCACCCGACGCTCCATCGATGGTGACCGGTGAAAATGCGACGTGACCGATGATTTCGTCGGCCTTTGTCGCGACGAGGGACAACGTTAGGGCGCCGGCGGCCCGCAAGGCATCAACGACCTGAGCCTCGGTGTTGTCGCTGAATGACATGCCCTTGAACGCAGCGTCGGTCAGGGCGTGGATTGTGGCGGCGTCGTCAGGACGCTCCAGTCGGATCTGCATGTCAGAATGAACCTTGAGGGAACCCAAAAGACCAGCTGAGTACGCGACCGCCGTTCAGGCGGCCGGCCTAGCTGTCACGACGTGTCTCGTTAGATCGAGACGCTCAGCGGCTTCCGACATTCTCTTGCATGGCTTTGCAGTACCCCAGCGACCCATAAAGGCAAGTATTTCGCGGCGCGCGCACAACAAGAGCGCGCTGCCGCCACACCGTTGGCAGCAGGCTCGCGCTAACTTGGCGTCCATCGAGACAAGACCGGAGGGCCGAGACGATGCTTACGGGACGTTGCCACTGCGGCTCGGTGACCTACGAGATGTCGCCTGAGACGATTCACCAGGCGCTGTGTCACTGCACGGACTGCCGGCGCGCGGCCGGGGCGCCTGTGGTCGCCTGGGGCATGGTCGCCGCCGACCAGATCAAGATCGAGGGCGCGCCGCGGATCTACGCCTCGTCGGAACACGGCCGTCGCCACTTCTGCGGGGCTTGCGGCACGAGCCTGTTCTACACCAACGACGCGATATTCCCGGGTCTGGTGGATGTGCAGACGGCGACGCTCGACAACCCCGACGCCATCGCGCCGACGGCGCAGATTCAGGTGGCCGAACGCATCAGCTGGATGGCGACCGCCCAAGACCTGCCGGCGTTCGAGCGGTATCCGGGCTGACGCCCGGCCACAGCCGGACGATCAGGCGCGACGACCTTTAGCCGAAGCGTTATCGACGCCCAGGGCCGACAGCGCGGTGCGCACGATGCCGTCGGCGTCGAGGCCGGCCAACGCGTACATGGCATCCGGCTTGTCGTGGTCCTGGAAGATGTCGGGCAAGGTGAGCGTGCGCACCTTGAGGCCGCGGTCCAGCGCCCCATGCTCGGCAAGAGCGTGCAGGACGAAGGCGCCGAAACCGCCCACCGATCCCTCTTCGACCGTGATCAGCGCTTCGTGCTCGCGCGCCAGGCGCAGGATCATGTCCATGTCCAACGGCTTGGCGAAGCGTGCGTCGGCGACGGTCGCCGACAGGCCGCGGGCGGCCAGCTGGTCGGCGGCCTTCAACGCCTCGCCAAGGCGCGTGCCGAACGACAGGATGGCCACCGCCGTCCCCTCGCGCACGATGCGACCCTTGCCGATCTCGAACGGCGCGGCCAGCAGCGGGATCTGCGCGCCCGTGCCCTCCCCGCGCGGATAGCGGAACGCCGAGGGGCGGTCGTCGATGGCCACCGCGGTCGCCACCGCCTGGGCCAGCTCGGCCTCGTCCGACGGTCCCATCAGCACCATGCCCGGCAGCGCGCCCAGGAAGCCGATGTCGAAGGAGCCGGCGTGCGTCGCGCCATCCGCGCCGACCAGCCCGGCCCGGTCGATGGCGAAGCGGACCGGCAGGCCCTGGATCGCCACGTCGTGGACCACCTGATCGTAGCCCCGCTGCAGGAAGGTCGAATAGATCGTGCAGAACGGCTTCATGCCGTCCGCGGCCAAGCCCGCGGCGAAGGTCACCGCATGCTGTTCGGCGATGCCGACGTCAAAGGTGCGTTCCGGGAACTTGGCCCCGAACATGTCGAGGCCGGTGCCGGAGGGCATGGCGGCGGTGATCGCCACGATCTTCGGGTCGGACTCCGCGTGCTTGATCAGTTCCTGAGCGTAGACCTTGGTGTAGGCCGGCGGCCCGGCCTGGACCGGCTTGGCCTGCTGGCCGGTGATCACGTCGAACTTGACCACGCCGTGGTACTTGTCCGCGGCGTTCTCGGCGGGGCCGTAGCCCTTGCCCTTCTGGGTCACGACGTGGACCAGAACCGGCCTGTCGTCGATCTTCCGGGCGTTGCGCAGCACATCGACCAGGGCGTCCATGTCGTGGCCGTCGATCGGACCGACGTAATAGAAGCCCAGCTCCTCGAAGAGAGTGCCGCCGGTGACCATGCCACGGGCGTATTCCTCGGCCTTGCGCGCCGCTTCCTGCAACGGCTTGGGCAGGGCGCGGGCCACCGACTTGCCCAGGTTGCGCAGCGACTGGTAGCCGCCGCCCGACACCAGGCGCGCGAAGTAGGCGCTCATCCCACCCACAGGCGGGGCGATCGACATGTCGTTGTCGTTGAGGATGACGGTCAGTTGCTTGGTGGTCTCGCAGGCGTTGTTCATGGCCTCGTAGGCCATACCGGCGCTCATGGAGCCGTCGCCGATCACGGCGACCACCTTGTTGTCCTGCCCCTTGGCGTCGCGCGCCGCGGCGAAGCCCAGGGCCGCCGAGATCGAGGTCGCCGCGTGGGCCGCGCCGAAGGGGTCGTAGTCGCTCTCGGAGCGCTTGGTGAAGCCCGACAGGCCGCCGCCCTGGCGCAGGGTGCGGATGCGATCGCGCCGGCCGGTGAGGATCTTATGGGGATAGGCCTGGTGGCCCACGTCCCAGATCAGGATGTCCTTGGGCGTCTCGTAGACATGGTGTAGCGCGACGGTCAGCTCGACCACGCCCAGGCCGGCGCCCAGGTGTCCGCCCGTCTGCGAGACCGCATCGATCGTCTCGGCGCGCAGTTCGTCAGCCAGTTGTTTCAACTGCGGAATCGTCAGGTCGCGGGTATCGAGCGGCGAGCCGACCGTGTCGAGCAATGGGGTTTCAGGCGGCAACGCGGACGTCCTCAATCATTGCTGGCGCTCTAACACGAAATCGACACTGGCCCGTAGCATTTCGGCCCGCGGCCCGAAGGCATCCAGATGGGATTTCGTCTGGGTCTTGAGCAGACCCAGGCGCTCGCGGGCGGCGTCCACGCCCAGAAGGGTGACGAAGGTGGTCTTTCCCGCCCCCGCGTCCTTGCCGGCCGCCTTGCCCATCGTCCGGGCGTCACCCTCCGCGTCCAGCAGATCGTCGACAATCTGATAGGCAAGCCCCAGATCGTGCGCGAAGGCCATCAGCGCCGAGCGCTCGGCGTCCATCGCCCGCGCCAACACCAGCGGCAGTTCGAAGGCGCAGGCGATCAGGGCGCCGGTCTTCAGGCGCTGCATGCGGGCCACCCCGCCCAGATCTTCGCGCACGCCCAGCATGTCGATCATCTGGCCGCCGACCATCCCGCGCGCACCCGCTGCTATCGCCAGCCGCGCGACCAGCTCGGCGCGGACGTTGCCATCGGGATGGGTGTCATGATGCGCCAGGATTTCGAACGCCGCCGCCTGCAGGGCGTCACCGGCCAGGACGGCGGTCATCTCGTCATAGGCCACGTGAACGGTGGGCTGGCCCCGCCGCATCGCATCGTCGTCCATGCACGGCAGATCATCATGCACGAGGCTGTAGGCGTGGATGCATTCGAGGGCGCACGCCGCGCGGAGGACGAACGTGTCATCCACGTCGAACATCCGGCCGGTCTCGAGCGCGAAAAAGGTGCGAAGCCGCTTTCCGGGACCAAGGGCCGCATAGCGCATGGCTTCGGTAAGGCGGCTTTCCGGCCCGTCGGCCCGGGGCAACAGTTCGTCGAGGGCCACGGTGACGAGGTCAGCCGCCTCAGCCACACGCTGGGCCAGATCCATCAGCTGAACTCGGCCGGTTCGGCGGTCGCCGCCCCGCCAGCACCCATGACGATCTTCTCGACACGCAGACGGGCCGCCTCCAGGCGAGTCTCGCAATGGGCCTTCAAAGCCGCCCCGCGCTCGTACATGCGGATCGAGTCTTCGAGCGGCGCCTGGCCGGACTCCAGCCGTGCGACGATCTGCTCGAGCTCCGACAAAGCGGTCTCGAAGGTCATGGTGGAAATGTCGGCGGGCTCGGACATGGCTCGATCTTTAGTGGGGGCCTAAGCGGGAATCCACCCTCGTCAGCGTCGCTCGAACCGTCGCATTGACCAGTACTTGTAGCCTTCGCTCTCGACGAGCTTCCAGCCGTGCTTGCGCTTGAGAGCCCGACCGATGAGATGATTGAAGAAGCCGTGGGCCAGAACAACGACGTTCTCGCCGCCTGCCGCCAGCTCGATCAGCATGGCGGCGGCCGCGTCGGCGCGCACCTCTGCCTGCGCCCGGGTTTCCTGGCCCGCATGGTGGTCGAAGTACCACCACCACACCCGCGCGATGAACCCCCACAGCTTCGGCGATAGTCGGATCCATGAGGGGAAATCCGGCGGCGGCAAAGGCGCCTCGATCAGGATCTCATGGTGAGGGAACACACGGTCGCCCACCATGGTCCGCGCGCTCTGGATGGCGCGCAGTCGGGTCGAGGACACCAGCGCGCCCGATTCGGCGACGAATTTTCGGAGGCGATCCGGCGGACTCTGATCGGGCAGAATGCCGCCGATCTCGTACCGACCCCAGAAGTCGCCGTACTCGCGCGCCGACAGCAGCACTTTCCGCGAAAGCGCCGGTTCGCCGTGACGGGCGAGAATGATCGCGCCGTAGCGCGTCGGGACGGCCCCGGGGCTCAAGCTGTCAGCCATCGATCCTGGGAACGCACCCGTCGCACCGCCCTTACCCCTCGCCCAAGGCGCGCACGTGCGCGAGCGCCGAGCGACCCAGAGCTTCGAGGTCGTACCCGCCCTCAAGCGACGATACAACCCGACCCTTGGCGCGCCGGTTGGCGACATCCACGATGGCGCGGGTCGCCCAGGCGAAATCGGCCTCCTCCAGACTCTGCCCTGCCCCGCCGATCGGATCGCGTCGATGGGCGTCGAAGCCGGCCGAGATCAGCACAAGGTCGGGGCCGAACGCGTCAACCCTGTCCATGAGCCCTTCGAAAGCCCGCCGCCAGACCTCGACCGGGGCGCCCTCCGGCGCGACGGCGTTGGCGATGTTGTCGGGGGCCGGCTCGTCCGGATGGCCGGTGCCCGGCCACATGGGCCACTGCTGGATCGAAGCCAGGAAGGTGTCGGGCCGCCCGGCCAGCGCGGCCTGGGTCCCATTGCCGTGGTGAATGTCGAAATCGACCACCGCAACCCGCGCCAATCCCGCCGCCTGCGCGGCCAGGGCCGCGACTGCGACGTTGGAGAAGATGCAGAACCCCATGGGTAGGCCCGGCTCGGCATGGTGCCCCGGCGGCCGGACGGCGCAGAAGGCGCGGTGCGCCCGTCCCTCCGCCACGTCGCGCACCGCCTGCACCACCGCGCCTGCGGCGCGGCGCGCGGCGGTCAGGCTGCCGGCTGACATGTAGGTGTCCGCGTCCAGCACCTTGAGGCCGCTGGCCGGCGCGGCCCGTTCAATCATGTCCACATAGCCTGGGTCATGCGCCCGCAGCAGATCGGCGGTCGCCACGATCGGCGCCCCGCACGGCGCCAGGTCCAGCGTCGAGTCCGCCAGCGCATCGGTCACAGCCCGCAGGCGCTCCGGCCGCTCGGGATGGCCCTCGCCCGGGCGATGGTCGAACATGTCCCGATGGGTGTAGAGCGCGACGGTCATCCTTCGATCCTAGCCTCAACTTTCAGCGACGCCACATGCCACCTGCTTCATCTGTTCCGACGATCCGCCGCGCCGGCCCCGCTGATATCGACGCCCTGGCGACCATAGGCGTTCAGACTTTCGCCGAGACCTTCCAGCACCTCTACAGTCCCGAGGACTTCGCGGCCTATGTCGCCGAGGCCTATGCGCCGACACGGATCAGCGACGATCTCGCCGATCCCGCCAAGGCCATGTGGATTGTGGAGATTGAGGGACGAACCGTGGGCTATGCTCTGGCCGGTCCGTGCGGCCTGCCGCATCCCGAGGTGACGCCCGCCTGCGGCGAACTCAAGCGGATCTATTTCACGCGGAACGCTCAGGGGACCGGGCTGGGCAAGACGCTCTTCTGGACTGTGATGGCCTGGCTCCAGTCGGGCGGCCCGCGCGATGTCTGGATCGGCGTCTGGTCGGAAAACCACAAAGCCCTGCGCTTCTACGACCAGCAGGGGTTCAAGAAAGTCGGCGAATATGGGTTTCCCGTCGGCGAGACGGTGGATCTCGAATTCATCCTCCGCCGATCCGGAGAAAGTCTCCACAACGACGCGCCGCAATTTGCACAATCTCGACACAATTTCACCTAAGTCTATTCGCCCCGCCGGACTTTCATTGCTTAGATTTAACCTCAAACTGTCTTGGCCTCAGCGTCACGATTTGGGACCTTGGGCGCTGACGGTTTGGTCCTCGAAACAACGGCGGTGGGAATGCTTAGGATCGGCTATGTCCGCTCGCGCCATGCAAGCGCGAACGACGACACCGCCGCCCTGCAGGCCGCAGGTTGCCAGGTCATCCGCACTGAGCCGCAGGCGGCGGGGGGTCAAACCCTGGGGTCCATTCTCGAATTCATCGGCGACGGCGACCAGCTGGTGTTGGCCCGCCTCGATCGGCTGGCGTTGGGCGGCGCCGCGCTACTGGACGCCATAGACCGGCTCGACGCCCGCGGCGCCAGCCTGTCGGTGCTGGATCCTCCCCTCACCAGCCTGGGCGCCGAAGGTCAGACGCTCCGCGCTGTGCTGGAGGCCGTCGCCACCCTCGAGCCCGCCAGCCCGGGCCGCCGCCGGCGACAGGCCACCGCCGCCCACGAGATCTTCGCGCTGCAGCAGGCGGGCGTCGGTCCTGTCGAGATCGCACGACGCCTCGGCGTTTCCCGCATGACGGTCTGGCGCAAGCTGAGGGCGACAACCGGGTCCTAGACGCCGAGGCAGACAGACGGGTTGAGCTTTTGGCGCGGGAATCTGGCAATGGAGCAAGACGATCCCGGACGTTTCACGGATCGTAAGAGGCGACCGCCGATGAAACCCCCGATCAAACGCCTCTCCGACCTCAAGGGAGGCTCCCCGGCCAAAGGCGTCTACGCCCCGCCCACGCCGAAGGTTTCTCGACAGAAGAAGGCCAAGGTGCTGACCCCGGCGGAACGTGCGGCGTTCCTGGCCAGCCGACCGGATCTCAAGCCGAAAGACTGACCGCTGGGCGCTGCCTTCAGGCTGTCGCCTGAACCTCCGATATCGTCTCGATTGCGCGGCGCGCCGAACGGGTCCGAGGCGGCACCACGAGCGGCTCGGTGTCCTGAGCGGAATCCAACCGGGCGCGGATCGTGCAAATGACCCCGTCCGGCGGATAGGCGATGCTCACCTCGCCGTTGAGATCGGCGGCCAGACCACGCTCGATCAGGCGCGTGCCGAAACCCGCGCGGGTCGGCGGCGTGACCCGCGGACCGCCGCACTCGCGCCAGGTGGCGATCAATTCGTAAGGCTCATCCCCGCGATCCACAAGGTCCCAGGTGAATTCGACCCGCCCTTCGACCGTCGAGAGCGCCCCGTACTTCACGGCGTTAGTGGCCAGTTCGTGGAGCGCGAGGGCGACGGCGATCGCCGTCTTCGGTGGAACCCGGACAGGCGGTCCCGTAAGCGAAATTCGCGCCTCACCCAGGCCCATTCGGAAGGGCTGAGCCGCCTGCGCCGCGATCTGCGCGAGGTCGGCGCCGGACCATTGCTCGTCGGTCAGGACATCGTGGGCCTTAGACAGCGCGACGATCCGCGATGTCAGCGTGTCGCGGGTCGCCAGCGGCGCGCCGCCGCTTCTGAGGGTCTGGGTCACGATCGACTGCACCGTGGCGAGCGTATTCTTCACCCTATGGTTCAACTCGTTGATCAGCAGGCGCAGATGGATCTGATCCTTCTGCTGGCGCTCCACCGCCGCGCGAAGTGTCTCCAGACGTTCCCGCGCCTCATATTGCCGCCGGCGTCCGCGGAGCGCGGTCTGGACCACGCTGACCAGCGTAGTGGGATGAAAGGGCCGCTCCAGAAACACCACGTTGCCCAGCACCTGGCTGAAGCGTCCGACGGCCGGGTTACGCTCCAGCCCGCCGCCCCGCTGCGCGAGAATGACGATCGGAAAGTCCGACCACGGCGGCTGGGTTTCGATCCAGCGCGATAGGCCGGCGTAGTCCTGGTCGTGCAGGACCTCCTCGACGATCAAGGCGAGGCCGGCCTCACGGCGCAACTCTCCGATCAGATGCCCCAGATCGCAGCAGACCGTGGCCTCGATCCCGGCCTCACCCAGAATTTTCGCGGCGATCTGCGCATCACGTCCCATCGGCGCGAGGACGAGGGTCCGCTCCGGGGAGGCGGAAGTCGCCAGCGTCATGCGCTGCGCTCGCCCAGCAGGCCGGCGCCGGGCCCCACGAAGTTCGGGACGCCACGCAGAACGCCATGGAAGTCGGTGAGCGGAGGCCCGACAGACAATCCCTCCGCCCCGATCTGATACTCGCGGATCGTCTTCTCGTGGCTTCCCGCACGCTTCTTGATCACCGAGACCGCGCGACGCACCTCGCCCACCGCCTCGAAGTAGCGCAGCAACAGCACCGTATCGGCCAGGTAGGTGACATCCACCGGCGCCTTCATGTCGCCCACCAGACCGTGCTGGGCGACCGTCAGGAAGGTGTTCACGCCCTTGCGATTCAGGAACTGCAGAAGCTCGTGCATGTGCAGCAGCAGGAAGTGTTCTTCCGGCATCGCCGCCTGATATCCGTTCAGGCTGTCGATCACGACGGTGAGGATGCCTTCGCACTCCACAGAGGCGCGGACGTTCGCCGTGAACTCGCCAGGCGACAGCTCAGCGGCGTCCGTCTGCTGGATTTTGAGCCGCCCCGCGTCCATCAGCGGCTGGAGATCGAGACCCAGCGCCTTGCAGCGATCGACCAGCAGGCCGACCTCCTCGTCGAAAATGAACAGCGCCGCTTTTTCGCCGCGCCGGATGGCCTCAAGCGCGAAGTTCAGCGACAGCAGCGATTTCCCGGTGCCCGCGGGTCCCAGGATCAGACAGCTTGAGCCTCGCTCGACCCCGCCGCCAAGGAGGTTGTCGAGCCCCTCGACGCCACTGGGCAACTGGATGCGTTCGAACGTGGTCCGGTGTTCGCCTGAGACCAGGCGGGGATAGACCTCCAAGCCGCCCGTCTTGATCGTGAAATCGTGGTAGCCGCCGCGGAACTTGCGACCGCGGTACTTGACCACCCGCACGCGCCGCCGCTCGGCGCCGTATTCGGGCGCGAGCTCCTCCAGCCGGATCACCCCATGGGCGACGCTGTGCACCGTCTTATCAAGGGTGTCGGCCGTCATGTCGTCGAGCAGCAGCACCGTGGCGCCGCTTCGGGCGAAGTAGTGCTTCAAGGCCAGGACCTGTCGGCGGTAGCGAAGCGACCCCTGAGCGAGCAGGCGAATTTCGGACAGGCTATCGATGACGATCCGCGCCGGCTTCGCGCGCTCGACCGCTTCGAAAATGAGGCGGGTCGTTTCGCCAAGTTCGAGGTCGGAGGAATAGAGCAGGCTTTGCTGCTGTTGGTCGTCGAGCAGGTTCTCAGGGGGGACCAGTTCGAAGATCTCGACCCCGGCAAGGTCCCATCCGTGGGTGAGCGCCGTGTCGCGCAGCTCGGCCTCTGTCTCGGACAGGGTAATGTAAAGGGTGGGCTCGCCCAGGGCTGCGCCCGTGCGCAGAAAGCTGAGCGCTGCGGTGGTCTTGCCAGCGCCCGGGCTGCCTTCGAGCAGGAACACCCGGTCGCGGGCCAGGCCGCCGGCCAGGATGTCGTCCAAACCCTGGATTCCCGTCGCCGCTTGGGACGCGTCGCGCGCCGAATCTGGAGTCATCGAGGAGCCTTCTGCACGGGCCCCCACCCTTAAGCGTTACGGAACCCCCAAGCGAAAAATGCAGAGGCCGGGTTCGGGTTCCCGCTCCCCTCAGGCTCTTCCCACCCGCCGCCGCGGGTCCTGGACCGCCAGCACCAGGATGACGAGGGCCGAGGCGAGGAAGCCCAGGGACGCGACGAATACGACGTCATAGCCGTAGATCTCGGCCACGATGCCACCGATCAAGGGGCCGGCGGTCGCGGTGATGCTCTCCGCGGTGGCTGAGATCGCGATACGCATCGGCAGGTCGTCACGATTGCCGAACTCGAGGATCATCGTCTGCGACGCCATCATGTAGCCCGACAACGAGGCGCCTAGCAGCGCGAACGCCGCGAAGATCGGAACCGGCGAGTGCAGGTTCAGCAGCATCAGGGTGGCCCCGATCCAGCCCACGATCGACACGAGCAGCACGGCGCGGAAGCCGGTCTTGTCGCCCATGTAGCCCCACAGCAGGTTCGAGACGGTATCGGCGCCCAAAAACGCGAACGACAGCAGACCCAGCGTCACCCCATCCGCGCCCACCACCTTCCCGACGTAGAGAATGTAGAAGGGCGTGGCGATGCGCGCCGAGGTCGCCAGCATCTGCACGACGAGGAAGAAGGCGTAGGCTCGATCCTGGGCGATCAGGGCCGGAAATTCACGTAGCCGATCCCGGAACCGCGCCTGCTGGCGGGTCGTCGGCGGCTCCGGCTCTTTCAGCAAGAGTTGCAGCGCCCACAAGCCGGCGCTGGTCAGAATGAAGGCCAGCACGAAGGTGGTGGAATAGCCGTTTCCGAAGGCGTTCGGCTTGATCAGATAAACGCCGGCCAGGCCGGCCAGCACGGCGGCGATGGCCCCGCCAGTGGCGTTGCGCCAGGCCTGCAGTCGCCCCCGCCGGCTGATCGGGATGACCTTCGACATCAGCAGGCTGAACACCACCCGCTGGGCGCCCATGAAGATCCCGAACATCAGGATGAAAAACAACAGCGCCCATACGAGGGGTTGCCCGGACAGGAACCACCCGGACAGGGCCATCCCCAGGATCGCGAGGCGACCCAGGCTGCCCATCCAGATGGCCGCGGGCATCACCTTGGTGCGGTGCTCGACCTTGGTGGCGCCGAAGATGGGGGAGATCACCCCACCCAACTGCTGCAGCGCCAAGCCCAGACCGACAATCACGTTGGAACCGGAAACCGACAACAGATACGCCGGCAGGAACGTCGGCGCATTGACCAGGCGAAAGCCCGTCATGCCCAACATCCCGTGCAAATAGTTGCCCAGGTAGTTCCGTTTCAGATTGTCCCAGACGAACTTCTCGTACGCCGCCTCGCGCGCAGCGAGGTCGTCTGCGGCGACCAGCGCGCCGTCCTCTGTCTCGTCCAGCTTGGCGTCCAAAGCACAGCCCGCGGCGCGGCGGGTTCTTGACGCCCGCGTCCCACGGCTCCCTCACTCAATGACTTTTCGAAGGTCCGGTCCGAAATGCGACCGGCCTCGCCCAATGCTAGGGGGATTTGCCGAGGGTGCAACGGGTATCGAACCCGTCCTGACATCGCCGGTCGGCTACACCCGACGATACTCCATCTTCGAGCCGTCCTCGAGCTTGCCCTTGAGCGCCAGCCAGTTGCCGGCCGGGTCGTAGAAGTCGTCGATCTCCGCCTCGCCGCGAATTTGCCAATGGCCGGGCTTCACCCGCGTGCAGGTCACCTTCAGCATCTTGGCTTCCTGCTGATTGAACAACGGCTTGCCGAAGCTGGCCTGGTTCCAGTGGCTGAGCGGTACGGCGTCGGCCTGTGCGCGCACGACGCCCTTGGATCCGGTGATCTGCACGAAGCCCGGCATCGCCCGCGCGGACGTCTTCTGGATCTTGCCATTGCCGTTGGTTGTCGCGTCGATGCTGACGAACTTGCCGGTGGCCCAGCGTTCGGTCGCGTCGTGCCGATATCGGTAGACGGGAACCGGGCCCACTTTGACCACCATGTCGACGTCGGTGACCACCGTGCGGTTGGCCTCGTCGCCGGCGAAGCTCATCTGATGCTCGCCCACCTTGGTTCCATTGCGGAAGACCTGGAACGCGAGACGACTGGGCGCTGCAAAGGCGGGCGCGGGGACCAACAGCGCTGCGGCGCCTGCGATCATCAATTGTCGACGTCCAAGTTCGTGGCTCATGTCCGACTCCCTGAAGCGCCCCACCAGGCGACCCGCGACCTATACGTAGGGATTAATGGCCTGGACGCGGGATATAGCTGCGCGGCGGTCGGATCGGGAGCGGCGGTTTCGTCGCCATCTGCCCGTGCTGCGGCGTCGCGCAGGATCGGGTGAAGGGATAGGCGAGGCTCTGGCCTTGCTTCGGCAATCCTTGGGTCACGATGTCCTCCTGATCCAAGCGCCACAGATGGGTCAGGCGGCGGCCTGAAGCGAATCGGCGGGACGCACATCCACGTGAACGCTCATGTGCGTCGCTCCGGGGTCGCCGAAGATGGAGCCGCTGATCGGCGCGGCCTCCTGCGGGGTTCGCGCCACCGCCACCGGAATCAGATCGCCGCTCTCCGCGAGCGCGTTGGTAGGATCGAATTCGGTCCAGCCGAGATCCGGCAGGAAGACTTCGCACCAGGCATGGGTCGCGCCGGCGCCGCGGATATCCCCGTGGCCCGGCGAGTAGAGATAGCCCGTAACGAACCGCGCCGCGTAGCCCAGGCGCCGCAGCGCCTCGACCATCAGCCACGCGAAGTCCCGGCAGGTGCCTGCGCCCAGTTTCACCGTCTGCGACGGCTCCTGCGCCGCGCCAAGGTCGCGCGGCTGATAGGCGAACTGGTCATGGATCGTCTTGTTCAGGCGCAACAGGAATTCCAAGGCTGGTTCGTGCGCCCCGCCGATGTGGTCGCGAAGCCATCGAAGCAGGGCGCCATCGCTGTCCTCGGTGACCGGTTCCAGAAAGGGCGACAGCACCGCCCGATCGACGGGGGCATAGACGATGGGCGTGGCCGTCTGGGGATCCTCGACTCTGAGATCGGCCAGATCGGCTGGGTAGCGCTCGATCATGAGTTCGCTGGTGATCGACAAGGTGGTCGACGGCCCCTGCGGCGTGAAGCAGCAAACCGAGTTCCCCAGCGCGTCGTAGATCCACCGCGTATCGCCCGGCGGCGACACGGTGAGCAGCGCTTCCATGACCCGGATCGCATGGCTGTCGCGGGGCCGCACCAGCAGTCGGTGGGTCGCGAACATGACGGGTCTTTCGTAGGTGTAGAGCGTCTCGTGGCGAATCCGCAGGCGGGTCATGCGGGCGGAACAACCTGGAGCGGTTGCGGTTCCGCACACGCACATGCCAATCCAGAGGCATGACGACGGATGTGATCATCATCGGCGGCGGCCACAACGGCCTAACCTGCGCCGCCTATCTGGCGGCGGCAGGCTTGAAGGTCACGGTTCTGGAGCGTCGCGGTGTGTTGGGCGGCGCGGCGGTGACCGAGGAATTCCACCCCGGTTTCCGCAACTCGGTGGCCAGCTACACCGTCTCGCTGCTGAACCCCAAGGTCATCCGCGATCTGGAGCTGCCACGCCACGGCCTGAAGGTGGTCGAGCGCCGGATGGCCAACTTCCTGCCGCTGGAGGGCGACCACTTCTTCGTCGGCGAGGGGCGGACCGAGGCTGAGACCGCGCGCTTCTCGGCCAAGGACGCCGCCCGCCTTCCCGCCTATTGGAAGCGCCTCGACGCGATCGCCGACGTGCTGCGCGATCTGGTCATCCAGACGCCGCCGAACCTGGTGGAGGGCGCCTGGCGCGAAGCGGTGCCGGAGTTGATCAAAAGCGCCGTACTGGGTCGCAAGCTGTCGCGTCTCGACCTCACCGCTAAACGCGACCTGCTGGCGCTGTTTTCGCAATCAGCCGGGGACTGGCTCGACGGCTGGTTTGAAAGCGACCCGATTAAGGCGGCCTATGGCTTCGATGGTGTCGTGGGCAACTACGCCAGCCCCTACACGCCCGGCTCCGCCTACGTCCTGTTGCACCACGTCTTCGGCGAAGTGAACGGCAAGAAGGGCGCCTGGGGTCACGCCATCGGCGGCATGGGCGCGATCAGCCAGGCAATGGCCGCCGCGTGCCGGGAGCGCGGGGTCGACCTGCGCACGGATACCGCCGTCTCGGAGGTGATCACCGAAAAGGGGCGCGCCACTGGCGTCTTGACCGCAGCGGGCGACGTGTTCAAGGCCCGCCTGGTGGTGTCGAACCTTCACCCGCAACTGCTGTTCCAGAAACTCGTGGATCCCGCCATCCAGCCCTCCGATTTCGTCGAGCGGATCGCACGCTACCGATCGGGATCAGCGACCTTCCGGATGAACGTCGCGCTGTCCGAACTGCCCCGCTTCACCGTCGCGCCTGAACCGGGGGACCACATGACTGGCGGGATCATCATCGCGCCGACCCTGGCCTATATGGAGCGCGCCTACGACGACTGCCGCGCCCACGGCTGGTCGAAGGAGCCGATCGTCGAGGTGCTGATCCCCTCGACCCTGGATGACAGCCTCGCGCCTGCCGGCCAGCACGTGGCGAGCCTGTTCTGTCAGCACGTCGCCCCCGAACTGCCCGATGGGCGCAAATGGGACGACTACCGCGACGAAGTCGCCGATCTGATGGTCGCGACCGTCGACCGACAGGCCCCCGGCTTTGCGCGGTCGGTCATCGGTCGCCAGGTTCTGAGCCCGACCGACCTGGAACGCACCTTTGGCCTCGTCAATGGCGACATCATGCACGGCCGCCTGAGCCTCGATCAGTTGTTCAGCGCCCGTCCGGTGCTGGGCGCCGGTGACTACCGGACCCCGGTAAAGGGCCTCTACCAATGCGGGGCCGGCGCTCATCCGGGCGGTGGGGTCACCGGCGCACCCGGCCACAACGCGGCGGCGGAGATCCTCAGGGACGTCCGTCGCCGGCGCGTCTAGGGCTGCGGAGGCCGCCTTTCCGCCCCGCAATGGCCTTCGCGCAATACCGCGCTGACACGAATGCGCCCAACTGTGGTCAAGCCCAGGGACGATGGTGTTCGGGCTTGAGGGACACCGGCTCATCTCCTCCCCCCGATCCGGCCGTTCCGAGGCGTACTGAAAGCGGCTCCCCCCAATGCCCCCACACGGGGGAGCCGCAATTCAGGCGCCCGCCCCGTCTCGCATTTTCCACGGCAATGCTTGCGTGAACAAATCGCGAACTGTAGCGTCGGGACATGGCAATCCTGTCCTTGAAGCGTAAGCTCGCGATCCTCTCCGACGCCGCCAAGTACGATGCGTCCTGCGCCTCATCCGGCAGCAGCAAACGCGACTCCATGGGCGGCAAAGGGATGGGCTCCACCGATGGCGGGATGGGGATCTGCCATGCCTACGCCCCGGATGGCCGCTGCATCAGCCTCCTCAAGATTCTGCTGACGAACTTCTGCGTCTATGACTGCGCCTATTGCGTGAACCGCGTCTCCTCGAACACCCCGCGCGCCCGGTTCTCCGTCGAGGAAGTGGTCGACCTGACGTTGGGCTTCTATCGCCGCAACTACATCGAAGGCCTGTTTCTCTCATCGGGCATCATCCGCAGCGCCGACTACACGATGGAGGCGATGGTGCGAGTGGCGCGCACTCTCCGCGAGACCCACGACTTTCGCGGCTACATCCATCTGAAGGTCATCCCCGAAGCGTCGCCGGCTTTGGTGGAACAGGCTGGGCTCTACGCCGATCGCGTGTCCATCAATATCGAGTTGCCCAAGGACGATAGCCTGGCCGCGCTCGCGCCGGAGAAGGATGCCGCCGGCATCAAGAAGGCCATGGGCGCGGTGCGCGTCTCCGAAGAGGCGTCGAAGGAAAAGGGCCGCAAGGCGCGCCCGCCAAAGTTCGCGCCAGCAGGACAATCGACGCAGATGATCGTCGGGGCCGACGACGCGACGGACGGTGCGATCCTGAAGCGTAGCGAAGGGCTCTACGGGGCCTACCGCCTGCGCCGAGTCTATTACTCGGCTTTCTCGCCGATCCCGGACGCCGCCGCCCGGTTGCCGCTCGCCCGGCCGCCGTTGATCCGGGAGCATCGGCTCTACCAAGCCGATTGGTTGATGCGGTTCTACGGCTTCGAGCGGGCCGAAATCATCGGCGAGAGCGAGGATCTGGACCTGACGGTTGATCCGAAGATGGCCTGGGCCCTGCGAAATCGCGGCGAGTTCCCGATGGACGTCAATGTGGCCGATCGCGAGCGGCTGCTGCGGGTGCCGGGGCTCGGCGTTCGTGCGGTCGATCGCATTCTGGATGTCCGCCGGTTCAAGCGGCTGGAACTGGCCGACGTGAAGCGGCTGTCGCGCGGGATCGAGAAGCTGAAGCCATTCCTAGTTTGCGCGGACTGGAGCCCGGGCGCGCTGACCGACAGCGCCGGCCTTCCGGAACGCGTCCGGCCCAGACAACTCGAGCTGTTCTGATGGAGGTGGTCCGCCTCGCCCATGAGACCGACTTCGATGGCTGGCGTCAGGCGGCGCGGGCGCTGCGCACCCGCCGGGTACCGCCCGAGGCTTCGCTGTGGACCGTCGACGGTCAGGCCAACCTGTTCGGCGGGCGCTCACCGGCGGACATCGCCACGGCTTTACCCGAAGGGTGTGAAACGCCAAGTGGTGGGTTCACGACGCCGAAGGCGTTCGTCGATGTCGCCACGAAGGTGGTGCTGCACCGGTCCGATGAGCGGTTCGCCCTGCTCTACCGTGTGCTCTGGCGTCTGCAGGATCAGCCCAGCCTGATGCACATCGCCTCGGACCCGGACGTCGCCCAGCTCCGTGGCTTCGCCGGTGAGGTCAGCCGCGCCGCCCACAAGATGAAGGCCTTCGTCCGGTTCCGCGAGACGAGGGACGACGACGGTGAGGCGTATGTGGCTTGGTTCGAGCCCGCTCACCGGGTGGCGGAGGCGACGGCGCCCTTCTTTGTGCGCCGCTTCGCGAACATGCGGTTCTCGATCCTGACGCCCGACGTGTGCGTGCACTGGGACTTGGCGAGGCTGGCGTTCACGCCTGGCGCGGACCCCGCGGACGCACCGGCCGGCGATGCGCTGGAGGACTACTGGCGCACCTACTACGCCTCGATCTTCAACCCGGCGCGGCTGAAGGTGGACGCCATGCAGAAGGAGATGCCCAAGCGCTACTGGCGCAACCTCCCGGAGGCGGCGCTCATCCCCGAACTCATCGCCCAGGCGCAGAGCCGCACGGAGACGATGGTCCGCCAGGCGCCGACCGAGCCGACCCGCCGCGTGGTCCGGGCCGCCGTCCGCAACAGCCGTGACGCGCCATGGGAGGGCCAGGCGACGACGACGCTGGACGAGGTGGCCGCCGGCGTCGACCACTGCCGCCGCTGCGACCTCTGGCGCGACGCGACCCAGGGTGTGGTCGGCGAGGGCCCAGGCCAGGCGAAGCTGCTGTTCGTGGGTGAGCAGCCGGGCGACCAGGAGGACCTGGCCGGCAAACCCTTCGTCGGACCCGCCGGACAGATCTTCGACCGCGCCCTGGCCGAAGCCGGCGTGCTGCGCGCCGAGACCTACGTCACCAACGCCGTGAAGCACTTCAAGCACGAGCTGCGCGGCAAGCGGCGCATCCACCAGACGCCGACAGCGGGCGAGGTCACGGCGTGCCGCTGGTGGCTGGACGCCGAGCGGCGGATCATCCGGCCCCGGGTCATCGTCGCTCTGGGAGCCACGGCCGGGCTGGCCGTGCTGGGGAAGCCGACGCTCGTCGGTAAGGCGCGCGGCCAGCCGATGCCGCTGTCGGGCCAGGCCCAGGCCGTGGTCACTTACCATCCCGCCTATCTGCTGCGGGTGCCGGACGCAGCAGCCAAGGCGGAGGCCTATGCGCGGTTCGTCGAAGATCTGAGGCTGGCGTGGCGACTGGCGGCGTAGACGACGCCCAGGGCGGTCAGACCCGCGCCATAGGCCAGGAACGAGATTCGATAGGCGGACGCCTGCGCGATCAGCCCGAAGCCCAGAATCAACACGCCATTGGCGCACTGGGTCGCGAAGCCCTTGACGGAGGCGACCGTGGCGCGGGTCTCGCCGCGCAGCGCATGGTGAAAGCGGGCGTCGGCGCTGACATCGACCAGGCTGTAGAGGCCCATATAGATCAGCGGCAGCGCCACCGACCACGGCTGGAACGTCGCCGCGGCGGCCATGATGCTGAGCCCGCCCAGGCACGTCAGACCGTAAAGCGCGCCCGAGCCGAGGTGGCGGATGCGGTGCGACAGGAGGCTGCCGACCGCCTCGGCCATCGCCAGCGCGGCGATGAAGAGCGCGATGGCGGACTTCGGCAAGCCCACGTCGCGCCCGAACAGCTGCCAGTAGTCGGCGGTGGCATAGGCCACGGCCTGGACGCCGGCGATGAAGGCGATCAAGGCCGGCACACCGGGAAGGCGCCACGCCTCGCCGGCGCCGCGGCGCAGGTGCGCCAGATAGTTCCAATCGGCGACGGTCACCGCGCGAGGCGCCGCTGGCAACAGCAGGGCCGCGCCCGCCGCCGCGAGGCCGGAGATGGCGCTGGCGACGATCAGGGGACCGTAGCCGAGCGGCGCGGCCGCCGCGGCGGTCAGGGAGGCGGCGACGAGGCCGGCGCCGCGGGCCGCCTTGGCGCGGCCGAAGACCTTGGCGTACTCCGCCTCGCGGCCCAGGGCCTTGAGCTCGTCATAGACCACGGCCTCGAACGCGCCCGACATGGTGGCGCTCTTCATGCCCCAGAGCGTCAGGCCGATGAGGAAGCCCCAGAAGCTCGGGAACGCCAGCCAGACCAGGAAGCCCGCCACCCGCAGCAGCTGGGAGATCGCCAGCAGCCAGCGGCGCGACATGCGGTCGGCCAGGACGCCGCAGGGGATCTCGAGCACCACGCCGGTGAGCGACCAGGCGCCGAGGGCAAACCCGATCTGGGCCGGCGACAGCCCCTTCTCGGCGAACATCACCGTGTAGAACGGGACGATCAGCAGGAAGGTGTCGAGGAACCTCAGCGCGCGGGCGCTGAGGAGAAGCCGGCGCACCTAAGCTGCGAACCCGGCTTCGGCGAAATCGAGCATGCGCTTGAGGAGAGCGTCGACGTCGCCCTCGCGGGTCAGGCCGCCGGAGAGGTGATGCAGGCGGTCGAACTCGGCGAAACGGTTGTTGTGGACCATGCCCAGCACGAAGTGCAGGCGCCAGTAGAGGTCTTCCTTGGGCAGGTCGGGGCGCGCGGCCATCAGGGCGCCGGCGAACCGTTCCAGGTGGGAGACGTCGTTGCGCAGCACCTCGCGCATCTCGGCTGTGCCCTCGGAGCGGGCGCGGATGATGAACTGCACCGAGATGCGCCGGTCGTGGTCGGGCGAGCCCCAGCGGAGCGGCGGGGCGAAGTAGGCTTCGAGGATGGCGCGCACCGGCGGCTTGCCGTTGTGGCGGGCGCCGGCCTCGTGGAGCATCCGGGCGCGCTCGCGATTCAGCTCCGACGTCCGGCGCCGGAAGATCTCGAACAGCAGGGCGTCCTTTGACCCGAAGTGATAGTTCACCGAGGCGAGGTTCACGCCCGCCTCGGCGGTGATGTCGCGCACCGAGACGTTCTGGAATCCGTGCAGGGCGAACAGCCGTTCAGCCGCGTTGAAGACCGCCTGCTTGGTGGCGGCCTGGGCCTCGTCGGTCTCGGGCGGATCCTGAGTGAGGGGATCGGTCATGCGAATCCCTTAAGCGTCACGACAGCCTAGGCCTTTCACGACATCAGCGCGACAGTTCGCGCATCGCCTTCTCCAGGCCATCGATGGTCAGCGGATACATCCGGTCGCCCACCAGCTGCTTCATCACCCCGATCGAGGGCGTGTAGTCCCAGTGCCGCTCGGCGGTGGGGTTGAGCCAGACCATGCGCTCGTAGATCTGGGCCACGCGGTCCATCCAGATGGCGCCGGCCTCCTCGTTCCAGTGCTCCACCGAGCCGCCCGGATAGGTGATCTCGTAGGGGCTCATGGTGGCGTCGCCCACGAAGATGACTTTGTAGTCGTGGGGGAACTTGTGGAGGATGTCCCAGGTGTTCAGCTTCTCGGTCTGACGGCGCCGATTGTCCTTCCACACGCTCTCATAGAGGCAGTTGTGGAAGTAGTAGAACTCCATGTTCTTGAACTCGGAACGGGCGGCCGAGAACAGCTCTTCGCAGATCTTGATGTGCCCATCCATCGAGCCGCCGATGTCGAAGAAGATCAGGACGCTGATCTTGTTCCGACGCTCGGGGCGCATATTGATGTCGAGGTAGCCCTTCTCGGCCGTCCCCTTGATCGTCGCGCCCATGTCCAGCTCGTCGGCCGACCCGTCGCGGACCCACTTGCGCAGGCGGCGCAGGGCCACCTTGATGTTGCGGGTGCCCAGCTCGACCTGGTCGTCGAGGTTCTTGTACTCGCGCTTGTCCCAGACCTTGATGGCCTTGCCGTGCCGGCCCTTGTCCTGGCCGATCCGCACGCCTTCGGGGTGATAGCCGTTGGCGCCGAAGGGCGAGGTGCCGCCGGTGCCGATGGCCTTGCTGCCGCCCTCGTGGCGCTCCTTCTGCTCCTTGATGCGCTCGGCCAGCGCTTCCATCAGCTTGTCGAAGCCGCCCATGGCCTCGATTTGCGCCTTCTCCTCCTCGGTGAGGAACTTCTCGGAGATCTTCTTCAGCCACTCGGCCGGGATGTCGGCGGCAAGGTCCGGGCTGTCGGTGCGTTCCAGGCCCTTGAACACGTGGCCGAAGACCTGGTCGAACTTGTCGAGGTTCTTCTCGTCCTTCACTAGGGCCGAGCGCGACAGGTAGTAGAAGTCGTCGATCGACCGATCGATGACCTGCTTGTCCATCGCCTCCATCAGGATGAGGTATTCCTTCAGCGTCACGGGCACCTTGGCCTCGCGAAGCTCGGTGAAGAAGCGCATGAACATCGGGGATGGCTCGCGTCGAACGTTCGTTTGAACGCGAAGGATGGGGCTGGGGGGCGCGGATGTCCAGTCCGCGCCGCAGACGCGCGCATTTGACCACCGACCGTTGCGGCGACGCGGCGACCATTGGCTTAGGCTCTGCGCGCCGCAGGCGCTGTCTTTGACCACGAACCACGCGAACGACACGAACGCGCCGCGCCCGGCTTGGACCGTTCGTGGGGTTCGTGTGGTCGATCCATCCGTGCTGACGCACCATCCCACTTGCTCGTCATCGCCCGGCTTGTCCGGGCGACCCAGGATCGCAGGCGTGTGTTGGCGGGGCGCGGCTTTGCCTTGCGATGTGATCCGGCGCGCAGATCATGGGTGGCCCGGACAAGCCGGGCCATGACGAGCAAGAGAGAGGGTCAGCTCGAGTCGGTGCTCGCCGGGGCCTCTGGATCGTCGTCGACCTCGGGGTCGGGGAGGTTTCGCCAGTCGGGGGCGCGGTCGGTGGGCAGGCCCAGGGCGGTGCAGATCTCGAGAACCTCGTCGTCTAAGGGTTTGTCTGTGGTGGGGCGCTGGCGGCGGGATTCGAGGCGTTCTTCCAGGAACCCGAAGAGCTCGTCGGGGGTCTCATCGACCTCCAGGCGTTCGCGCTCGTCCCAGATCACTCGGCGCACGGCCTGCCGAAGTTCGGCTTCGCGTTCGAGGATGGCGGGGTCGATGGGCGGGCGGGGCGCCGGGGTGTCCTCGCTCTCGTCCTCATCGTCCTCATATTCCTCATCGTCGTCGCCGCCGAGCCAGCCGGTGTCGCCGCCCTCCGGCTCGGCGATCCGGGTGATGTGGTTCAGCATCGCCGCGCGCTCGGCCAGGCGCTCGGCCGCCGCAGCGTCCTGGGCCGCGTCACGCCGCAGCTTGGCGGCGAGCGCGATGCTCTGCCGGGCCGAGCGGGCGGCGCGCTGATAGGTGCGGCCCAGCTCCGCGATCGTTGCCGGATCGTCCGACGCCAGCGCCTGGCCGTGCGCATGCCGCGCTAGCGACATGTCGAGCTCGGCAAGCTCGGACAGGTTCGCCTGCTCGGCGTCGGTGAAAGTGAGGCTGTTGGCCATGAACAAAAAAGGAACACGGCATCGGCGGGAAGTCAAAGTTGTTGTGCAGTGGGTGCTGATTGCGCGGCGTGGTCGAGCAGGCGCCGCGCCGCGAGCGGACGTCCCGAATCCCGTAGAGGGGTGGGTTGCGAAAACTGACCTACTTGGGTGTGTCGACGAAGAACTGGTGCTCAACGTCCTCGCCAAAGGGCGCGTCCAACTCCACCTTCCGCTTCCCCCCGAGAAGTCCCGACTTGCCAACCTTGTAGGGAACGTAGACGCACCTTGAGTAGTCCCTGCTTTCGACGTGAACACGAATTCCATCGGGCCATGTCGATGCAAATTTCGCGGGAATATTCACGTTCACCGCAAGCGCAGATACCAATATGCTTCCGTCTTGAGCGTCTTTTCGGAATGCTTGAGCAAGCAAACCATAAATCTCTTTCACGTCTGGATTTCCATCACCTGTCCAGGCGCCGCGAGATTCCAAAACACCGGCAGCGTTTATGGCAGCGCCGAACGGGTAGAACTCTCCATCGCTCTGGAGCATTCGCTCCGCAAACCCGATGCAGTGCATCGTCGCGGATTGAAGCTGCGTTGGGCTGGCCGACATGGGCTCCTTCTGGCCAACTCTGTCCGTCGCTGAGGCGGATACTCCTCCCGGCCAGGCAAACAAACTCGAGGCGCTCGCAATCGAGCCACCCAAAACCTCTCGTTTGTTCAACATCATTGGTCGAAGGTCCTGGGCAGAATTGGGTATTTAAGCGTCGCTATCGGCCTAGAGAGCAGAACTCTCGAAAGGTCGCCAGGGGTCGGTTCACCGAGCTTCGCGCGCAACGCTATCTGCGCCAAGCGTAGGGCCGGAGACCCGATCGTAGCCGGATGCTGCAATCTGAAGTCCGCAAAGGGTCGAAAGCTGCCACCGACCCCAGCGCGAGGAGCGGCCCTTTACCTCCCCCGCGAAGCGGCGGGAGGGGGACCGCGGGCCGAGGTCGGCGTAGCCGGCCGTAGAGCCCGGGGTGGAGGGGGCGAGCGGCGTGCACGGCGCTACGCGCTGCTGAACGATCCGCCGAACGTGTCGCTCGCCCCCTCCGCCAACCGCTCTTCGCCTCCAGCTCGGCGGTCGGTCCCCCTCCCCCGCAAGCGCGGCCGGTAAGGCGCATTCAGGGGCCGCGCCGCCCACCCCTACTCGATGGCGGACGTCCTGAACGTCCCCAGGGGTCGGGTCGCAGACCTGCAAAGCGTCTGCTCGAAGACGCGCAAGGCGACTGGCACGGGTTTTCCGCGCGGGCATGCCGCTTGAATTGCCTTCCCTTTTCCCCGGGCGATATTGACCGTCTATTTTATCCGGGTAAATACCCTCCGTGCTTCCCGCGCAGTTCGGGGCGGCCAGGGAGAAGCCGGCGATGACGCGCGTCGAAACAAATGGTGTCGCGTTGGCTTTCGAGGTGTTCGGGCCGCCCGCTGACCCGGCGATCCTGCTGGTCGCCGGACTGGGGACGCAGATGATCCGGTGGACCGTTCCCTTCTGCCGCACCCTGGCGGCGCGCGGCTATTGGGTGATCCGCTTTGACAATCGCGACGCCGGCGGCTCGACGCACTTCAGTCACGTCGCCGCGCCGGATTTCGGCGCGCTGGGGGCCGCGCTCATGGCCGGACAAACGCCGACGGTCCCGTACACGCTTCAGGATATGGCGGCGGACGCCGTTGGGCTGCTTGACGCCCTTTCCATCGACCGGGCCCATGTCGTCGGTCGATCCATGGGCGGCATGATCGCCCAGGTCATGGCGTATGAGCATCCCGAACGCGTCGCGTCGCTGACCTCGATCATGTCGAGCACCGGCAATCCAACGCTTCCGCCACCGACGCCGGACGCCATGGCGATGATGACGAGCCCCGCGCCCGATCCCGTCTCGGACCCTGACGGATACCTCGCCCGTGGCCTTGCCTTCGCGCGCCGCATCGCCGGCCGCCGCTATCCGTTCGACGAGGCCGCCACGCGTCGTCTGCTTGTTGAGGAAGCCCGCCGCGTCCAAGATCGCAGTGGCTTCGGCCGTCAGATCGCGGCGATCGCGGTCGGCGGCGATCGCCGGAGCCGGCTCGCGACCGTGAGCGCCCCAACGCTGGTCATTCACGGGAGCGATGATCCGCTCTTTCCGCCAGCCTGTGGCGAGGACACGGCCGCTTCGATTCCGGCGGCGGACTTCATGCTCATGGAGGGCGTGGGCCATGATGTTCCAGCCGAATTGTATGACGCGGTAATTGAGGCGATCGACCGAACGGCGAGGAAAACCATGACCGCGCGTGGCCGGCGGCGGACGGCGCTGTCGCTCTAGGTTCGGATATGGCCCGATCGCCGCGGCGTCAGGCGACGCCCAGGCGGCCGCGGTCGCCGTCGCGGGGGGCGGCGAGGTCTTCGGAGGTGAGGAAGTCGGCCAGGTCGGCGGCCTCGAGGAAGGGGCGGAGTTCGATCCGGCTCTGGCCGGGCATGGGGTTGGGCGAGCGCCGGGCCCAGGCCACCGCCTCGTCCAGGTCCTTCACCTCCCAGATCGAGAAGCCGAGGACCGCCTCCTTGGTCTCGGTGAAGGGGCCGTCGTGGACCGTGACGGCAGGCCCGTCGAAGACAATGCGCTTGCCCGCGCTGGGCGGCTTCAGGCCGGCGGCGGCGACGAGAACGCCGGCCTCGACCAGCGCCTCGGTGAACTGATCCATCGCCGCGAACGCCTCGGCGGTGGGCGGCGCGGCGTCTTCGCCGCCGTCCGGGGCGATCACGAACACCATGACCCGCATCGTCTGTCTCCCTTGCGCCCGCCGCGCGACGGACGGGCATCGTAACGACGAACGAACGGGGCGCATGCCGACATTCGCGGCCAGCGCCGACTGTAGGCCGTGGCGGTCCGCACGCCTTGGTTGCCAGGCGGGGGCTTCGGTCGTATTTTCCGGGGATGGCTCGCACCTGCCAGCAACCGTCCGGTATGAACGCCGCCCCCGCGGGGCGTCGGGACGGTTTTGCGCGCGCAGTCGCCGCCTAGCCTTCCCCGACCTGCCCCGCCGGACCGGCCGGGGCTTGTTGGATGACTTTGGAAGGCGCGCCCCGGCCTCCGGCATTTCCTGAAGAGAAAGCCTGGAGATGACCGATCAAACCTATCTACCCCTGCCCCCCACGCCCGTGCTGGAGACCGCGCGGCTGATCCTGCGGCCGCTTGAGGCGCGGGACACCGAGGCCGTGCAGCGCATCTTCCCGCAGTGGGAGTTGGTGCGCTGGCTGCATGCGGGCGTGCCGTGGCCCTATCCGGCGGACGGGGCGGCGACCAACATGGACCAGTGCCTGGCGCAGCGGGCGCAGAACGCCCGGTTCTTCTGGGCGATCACCCTGAGGGGCGGCGACGACGCGCTGGTGGGGCGGATCGACCTGTGGCCGTTCGACGGGGTTGTCCGCGACACCCGCGGCTTCTGGCTGGACCCGGCGCTGTGGGGCCAGGGGCTGATGACCGAGGCGGCCGACGCGGTGACGGCCTATGCCTTCGAGACCCTCGGCTGGCCGGAGCTGTACCTGACCAACGCGGTGGAGAACGTGGGCTCCGGCCGGGTGAAGGAGAAGCAGGGCGCCGAACTCATCGCCGTGGAGCCGCGCGACTATGTGGGGGGCAACGGACCGTCGCAGATCTGGCGGCTAACACGGGCGGCGTGGATGGCGCGGCGGCCGGCCTGACAGTTTTGCCTAGGTTTTTGGCGCCGTCTGCCTGGAAAATCGGCGAACTGTTGGATGGGCGGCTGGCCAGCCGGGCGCCCATTCAATAGGCCGTTGGCCCCACGTCTGCACGCTGTCTATGCACCCCCTGCACGGCGCGTGGGCAGATCGCGGAAAATCGCGGATGGCGCCGGCGAGGGGGGTAGACGCATGGGCCGCACCAAGGTGCTCGCCGTAACGGCATTCGTGACCGCGCTGGCCGGGGCGACCGCCGCCCAGGCCCAGACGCCGGCGCCCGCCGCCGATGCCGCCAATACCGCCTGGATCCTGGCCGCCACCGCCCTGGTGCTGTTCATGACCCTGCCCGGCCTGGCGCTGTTCTACGCGGGGCTGGTTCGGGCCAAGAACGCGCTCTCGGTGATGATGCATTGCGTGGCGATCGCCTGCCTAGCCTCGGTGCTTTGGCTACTGGGCGGCTACAGCCTGGCGTTCTCCGGCACGGGCGCGCTGATCGGCGACTTGGCGAAGTTCGGCCTGCCCAACGCCCGCGACGGCGTTGTTGGGACGCTGCCGGAAACCGTCTTCTTCGCCTTCCAGATGACCTTCGCGATCATCACCCCGGCCCTGATCGTCGGCGCCTATGTGGAGCGGATCCGGTTCGGGGCGGTGCTGATGTTCTCAGGCCTCTGGCTGCTGCTGGTCTATGCGCCCGTGTGCCACTGGATCTGGGGCGGCGGCTGGCTCGCGCAGATGAAGGTCATGGACTACGCGGGCGGCCTGGTGGTGCACGCCACCGCCGGCGCCTCGTCCCTGGTGGCGGTGGCGATGCTGGGTCCGCGCGACGGGTACCCGAAGGAGCTGCACCCGCCCCACAACCCGGGCATGACCATGATGGGCGCCGGCATGCTGTGGGTGGGCTGGTACGGGTTCAACGGCGGCAGCGCGCTGGCCGCCGACGCCGCCGCAGGCTCTGCCCTGGTGGCCACCCACCTGTCGGCCGCCACGGCCGGGCTGGTCTGGGCCATCATCGAGAAGGTGAAGTTCGGGCGCTCCAGCATGATCGGCGTGGTCACGGGGGTTGTGGCGGGGCTCGCCACCGTGACGCCCGCGTCGGGGTTCGTAGGCCCGGTGGGCGGCGTGGTGCTGGGCGCCCTGGGCAGCCTGGTCTGTTTCCAGGCGGTCGACATCGTGAAGCACCGCCTGAAGCTGGACGACAGCCTGGACGTCTTCGCCGTGCACGGGGTGGGCGGCCTGCTGGGGACCCTGCTGGTGGCGGGCCTGGCCTCCACCGCCCTGGGCGGCGCGGGCTACGCCGAGGGCATGGACGCCGGCCGCCAGCTCGGCGTGCAGGCGCTGGGGGCGCTGGTGGTCTGCGCCTGGTCCGCGGCGGCGTCGGCGGTGATCCTGCTGGTCTGCAAGTTCACGGTGGGTCTGCGCGCCGCGCCGGAAGCGATCGAAGACGGCCTGGACATGTCCAGCCATGGCGAGCGCGCGTATCAGAACTGATCCTGGCGCTTGAGCCGCGCCGATTCCCCTGACCTGATCGCGCGGCATGATCCACCTCCCCACGGCGACCTGGGCGCATACCGTCTTCGACCTCTGCGCTTGGGGCGCGGGGCTGGGGTTGAGCGTCGCGCTCTATCGCTGGCGGCTGCGGGCGGCGACGGCCGAGGTCGCGGGCAAGGTGGGCGGCGGGTACTTCGCGGCACTGGCCGCCGGCGCGATCCCCGGCGCCTGGCTGGCGGGCTCGGCGAACAGCCTGGCCGCCGCGACGCCGGCCCTGTCGCACAGCGTGGTGGGCGCCCTGGTCGGCGCCATCGTGGCGGTGGAGATCTACAAGGCGGTGCGCGGGGTGCGCGGATCGACGGGCGGGGTGTTCGTCGGGCCGTTCGCCCTGGGGGTGGTGATCGGCCGCTGGGGATGCCTGTTCGCTGGCCTGCCGGACGGGACCTATGGCGCGCCGAGCGCCCTGCCCTGGGCCGTGGACCTGGGCGACGGCCTGGGCCGCCATCCGGTGCAGGTCTACGAGAGCCTGGCGATGGCGCTGTTCCTGGCGGCCTATCTGGAGGGCCTGGCGCGGCGGCGGCCGTGGGCCATGCGGCGGGGCTTCTATGCGCTGTGCATCTGGTACGGGCTTACGCGCTTCGGTTGGGAGTTCCTGAAACCCTATCCGACGTTGCTGGGACCGCTTAACCTGTTCCACGTGCTGTGTGGGGGCCTGATCGTCTATGGATGGATCTACTATCGCGGAAGCCTCCGCGACGACCGCGCGCAAGGCGGCGCCCTATCTGTTCCTGGGCCAGACCACGAGCCTGTGTGAGACCTGCCTGGCGCTGGTCCCGGCCAAGATCATCGGCGAGGACGGGGCGGTCTTCTATCAGAAGCGATGCCGCGAGCACGGGGTGCAGAAGACCCTGATCGCCGACGACATCGACTACTGGAAATCACAACGGGACTGGCTGAAGCCCGGCGACCGGCCGCTGACGGTGGCGACGCGGACCGACCATGGCTGTCCCTACGACTGCGGCCTCTGTCCCGACCACGAGCAGCACTCGTGCCTGGCGATCCTGGAGATCAACGAGGCCTGCAACCTCTCCTGCCCGGTCTGTTTCGCCGACTCATCGGTTAAGCGCGAGGCGCACCGGCCGTTGGCCGAGGTCGAGCGGATGCTGGACGTGATCGTGGTGGCCGAGGGCGAGCCCGATCTGGTGCAGTTGTCGGGCGGAGAACCCACGATCCATCCCCAGTTCTGGAAGATCCTGGACGCGGCCAAGGCCCGACCTATCCGCCACCTGATGATCAACACCAACGGCCTGCGCATCGCCCGCGAGCCGGGGTTCGCCGAGCGGCTGGCGGGGTACATGCCGGGCTTCGAAGTCTATCTGCAGTTCGACAGCCTGAAGCGGGACGCGCTGATGGCGCTGCGCGGCGCGGACCTGACGCGGGTGCGCATCGAGGCGCTGGAGGCGCTGGAGCGGAACAACATCTCGACCACCCTGGTCGTCACCCTGAAGAAGGGCGTCAACGACGACGAGATCGCCGACATCGTCCGCTTCGCGCTGGGCTGGCGCTGCGTGCGGGGCGTGACGTTCCAGCCGATCCAGGACGCCGGCCGCAACGACGGCTTCGACGCCAAGCGCCACCGGATGGTGCTGACCGAAGTCCGCCGCCTGATCGCCGAGGCGGGGGTGTTCGCGCTGGAGGACCTGATCCCCCTGCCCTGCAACCCGGACCAGATCTGCATCGGCTATGGCCTCAGGAACGGGCGGGAGGTGCGACCGGTGACCGCGATGCTGCCGCGCGAGCTGTTCGTGGCCGCGGCGCCCAACACGGTGACCTTCGAGAGCTACCCGGAGCTGCGGGAGAAGGTGTTCGAGCTGTTGTCGTTGTCGACCGCGCAGGGGAACACGGCGGACAAGCTGGCCAGCCTGCTGTGCTGCCTGCCCGAGGCGGCCGTGCCGCAGGAGGTGGCCTATGAGAACACCTTCCGGGTGGTAGTGAGCCAGTTCCTGGACCGCTACAATTTCGACCTGGGCACGGTGAAGCGGTCCTGCGTCCACTTCGTCCAGCCGGACGGGACGATCATCCCGTTCGACACGTTCAACACATTTTATCGGCCGGGCGCGGCCGGCGCGGATGCGCTGAAGCGGGGGCAAGGGCGATGAGCGAGCCGAGTGCGGTTCAACGGTTCTTCGGCGCGGCGCTGATCGGCGTGGGCGTGTTGATGATGGTGCTGTGCGGTGGCTGCGGGGCGCTGTTCCTGGTGAGTTTCCTGGTCAGTGCGGTGCAGTCTCCCAACGCTGGGGGCGTGGGAATGGCCATCTTCCCGCTCGTGATGGGCGGGCTGCCGACGCTGGTCGGGCTGGGGCTGTTCTTGATCGGGCGGGACCTGCGGCGTCCGAAACGGCCGCCGGCGGTGGACCGGCGGGGATCCGAGCCGTGAGCGAGCGAGACGACCGGAACGCGCGGCTTGGATTTGCTCAGACCCTCAAAACCTCAGGCTTGATGGTGGTGTTGCTGTGCGGGCTCTGCACAGCCACCTGCGCGGGACCTGCCGCGTACAATCACGCTTTGGGCAGAGGTGGCGGCGAGACGTTCTACCTCGGTCTCGCCGCCGTCATAGGAGGTGTTCCGATCGCCCTCGGCCTCGTTCTGTTGATCGGCGGCGTTTTGACAGAACGCGCGATCCGGCGCGAACGAGCCTCTAGGCCGCCGCCTTCTTCTCCGCCGCGCCGGTGATCCTCGCCCGAGCGAGGTCGTTGGCGACTTCGTTGGTGGGGCGGCGGTCGCGGAGCGCCTGTTCGAGGACTTCCTCGAGGGTCAGGGCCAACCGATCGAGCTTGGCGTCGACCCAGGCGGGGTCGAAGGCTTCGTTGCGATCCAGGGCGCGGATCTCGCCGGCGACGTTGATGATGCCGCCGCCGTTCAGGACGTAGTCGGGGGCGTAGAGGATTCCGCGGTCGAACACGGCGCGGCCCGTCGCGGCGTCGGCCAGCTGGTTGTTGGCGCCGCCGGCGATGATCCGGGCGCGGATCCGCGGCAGGGTGTCGAGGCTGACAGCGCCGCCCAGGGCGCAGGGGGCGAAGACGTCCACGTCGGCGTCGAAGATGGCGGCCGGCGCGACGATCTCAGCGTCGGTGGCGGCGGCGACGCGGCGCAGGGCCTCGGTGTTGACGTCGGTCAGGACCAGCTTCGCGCCGGCGGCGTGCAGCTTCTCGGCCAGGTGGGCGCCGACGTTGCCGACGCCCTGGATCGCCACGCGGACGCCGTCGAGGTCGCGGTTTAGAGCGCGGCGGACGCAGAGGCGCAGGCCGCGGAATACGCCCTCGGCGGTGACCGGGCTGGGATCGCCCGAGGCGGAGTCATGGCCCTCGAGGCCGGCGACGTAGCGGGTGCGCTTGCGGGCGTGGGTAAGGTCGGCGACCGAGACGCCGACGTCCTCGGCGGTCCAGTACTTGCCGCCCAGGTCCTCGACGGCGCGGCCGAAGGCCTCGAACAGCGCCGGGGTCTTCTGGGTGCGGGCGTCGCCGATAATGACGGACTTGCCGCCGCCCAGCTCCAGGTCGGCCATGGCGTTCTTGTAGGACATGGCCCGCGACAGCTTCAGCGCGTCGTCAAGGGCGTCGGCGGCGGTGGCGTAGGGCCACATGCGGCAGCCGCCGGCGGCCGGGCCGCGGGCGGTGGAATGCACGGCGATGATCGCCTTCAGGCCGGTCTTCTCGTCCGAGAAGGCGTGGACCCCCTCATGGCCTTCAAAGGCCGGAGAATCGAACAAGGTCATGCCGTGATCTCGGATCTATGGGGGAGGAATTTGGCGGGGGATACGCCCAGGCGGGGCATATCACAACCCCGCGGCGCGGCCGGCCGGCAGGAATTTTGCCGCAGCCCCAGGGATCGGCGGCGCGCCGGAGGGCAGCGGAGCTTGCGGCTCCCGGATGAAGCTGAGGACGTCGGCGATGACCACCGCGCGCTGGCGGTCGCGGGTCAGCAGGTGGTGACCGGCGGCGTAGTAGGCGGTGCGATCGACGGGCGGCAGGCGCCTCACCGCCTTGAACGCCGCGGCCTTGGGGATGATGTCGTCGTTGGCGCCGTAGAGGTAGAAGGTGGGCAGGCTGTCGCGTCCGACGTCGCGGGCCGCGCGATCCATCAGCCGGACCAGGCCATAGAGCGTGTCGGACCGCGCGCCCCAGATCATCAGCTTGTCGCGGCCCATGGCGATCAGCTCGTCGCGATTGTCGGTGGGATAGATGCGGTCGGTGAGCCAGCGCGGCGGGGTATAGACCTTGCCGCCGGTGAAGTTGGCGGCCAGCCACAGCAGGGTCTTGTTCGGAAGCGGCTGGGACTTGAACCCCCAGACGCCGGGCGACAGCAGCACCAGGCGGTCGGCGGCGGGGGGCCGGTCGGTGGCGAAGGCGGCGGCGGCGACGGAGCCGCCCATGCTTTCGCCCACGACGGTGATGATCGCGTGGGGATAGCGGGCCCGCGCCAGGGCGGTGACCGTGCGCAGATCCTCGATCATCAGGTCGTCGCCGGCCCAGACGCCGCGCCCGGGCGAGCGGCCGAATCCGCGCTGGTCGTAGGCGATGGTGGTGACGCCCTGGGCGGCCCAGGCCTCGGCCGCGAAGTGGAAGGCGTTGGCGTAGTCGTTCATGCCGTGGGCGGCGACGACGACAGCCCAGGGCTCGCCCTGCGCGTCCCATCGGCTCAGCCCCAGACGGGCGCCGTCGAAGCTGACCACCGCGTCGGACTCGATGCGCGGCCCTTGGAAGCCGGCCGGGGGCGTTCCCGCCTGCTGGACCATCAGCGGGGTGCAGGCCTGGAGGGCGAACAGCAGGAAGACGAGGGCGAGGCGCTTCATGTCGGGCCGGGACTATAGCTCAGCGCCCTTAACCCCGGGAAAAGGCGATCGCGTGGCGTCAGGCCTCGTCGGACTCCGCGGTCGGGGCTGGGGCCGGGTCGCCGTCCATCGGCAGTCGCAGGCGGTAGACGCCCTTGAAGTCTTCCGGATCGGCGGGCTTGTTGTGGCGCAGGATCACCAGCCGGCCCTGGCGGGCCAGACCGCGGGCGACGGCGCGCACGTGGCCCAGGGTCCGACGCCAGCTTTCCGGATCGACGGCGCGGGCCACGTCCTCGGGCGACACCGACTTGCCGGCCGGCGCCTTGGCCAGGAGGTCGAAGATGGCAGTCTCGACAGCTTCGCTCATCACCCGCCCCGCTTCATGGTTTCGCGGGCGATGATCACCTGCTGAATCTGGCTGGTGCCCTCATAGATCCGGAAGATTCGAACGTCGCGGTAGAAGCGCTCGATGCCGTACTCGGCGATGTAGCCGGCGCCGCCGAAGATCTGCACCGCCTTGTCGGCCACCCGGCCCACCATCTCGGAGGCGAAGTACTTGGCCGCCGCCCCCTCCATGGTGACGTTCTGGCCGGCGTCGCGCTTGCGAGCGGTTTCCATGGTGAGCGCGCGGGCGGCCAGCGCCTCGGTCTTGCAGTCCGCGATCATGCCCTGGACCAGCTGGAAGCCGCTGAGCGGCTGCCCGAACTGCTTGCGCTCGGCCGCGTAGGCGACGCTGTCGGCGATCAGCCGCTCGGCCACGCCGACGCAGAGGGCGGAGATGTGCAGCCGCCCCTTGTCGAGCACCTGCATGGCGACCTTGAAGCCCTCGCCCTCCTGGCCGATGCGGTTCTCGGCGGGGACGCGGACGTTGTCGAACATGACGTCGCAGATATGGGCGCCCTGCTGGCCCATCTTCTTCTCGGGCTTGCCGACGCTGACCCCTGGCAGGTCGCGGGGCACCAGAAAGGCCGAGACGCCGCCGGCGCCGGCCTTGGACGGGTCGCTGCGGGCCATGACCGTGAAGAGGTCGGCCTTGTTGGCGTTGGTGATGTAGCGCTTGGCGCCGTTCAGGACGTAGTGGTCGCCGTCGCGGATGGCGCGGGTCTGCACCGCGGCGCTGTCGGAGCCGGCCTCCGGCTCGGTCAGGGCGAAGGAGGTGATGATCTCGCCCGAGGCGATGCCAGGCAGATACTTGGCCTTCTGTTCCTCGGTGCCGAACATCACCAAGGCCTGGCTGCCGATGCCGACGTTAGTGCCGAAGGTGGAGCGGAAGGCCGGGCTGGTGCGGCCCAGTTCGATCACAACCAGGCACTCATCCTCCATGGAGAGTTCCAAGCCGCCATAGGCCTCGGGGATGGAGAGGCCGAAGAGGCCCAGGCCCTTCATCTCCTCGACCACGTCCTCGGGCATGGCGTCGTCCTCGGCCACCTGAGCCTCGAGCGGGCGCAGGCGCTCGCTCACGAAGCGGCGGACGGTGTCGATCAGCTGGTCGCGGGTCTCGGTATCGAGCGCCATGTGGCAGGTCCCTTACTTGCAGTCCTTGACGGTCTCGGTCGGCTGGAACCGGCCGAGGCCCACGGCGACGACGGGGCGTCGCCAGGTTTCGGTGCGCACCTCGCCGGCCGGCACGGCGCAGACGGGCGCCGGCGTCGGCGTCACCTTGCCCTGGATCATCACCAGGGCGATGGCGCGATAGTCGATAGCGCGGTCGGTCTGGTTCCAGACCTTGAGCAGGGTGGCGCGCGCCTCGGCCGAGCCGTCAAGGGCGACAGCGATCTGGCCCGCCGCTGGCGGTTCGAAGGTTTCGGTGACGGCGCCGTCCGGGTGCGCGGCGGCCAGCTTGCCATCCTCCACCGCTTCCAGCACCGGCAGCCCCTTATCGTCCAGACGGAAGACGGCGCGCTGCCCCAGGACGACCTGCAGCGTCTCGCCCTGCACGACCGTCTTCGGTTCGACCGTCAGCGCCTTGGCCGCAGGCGCGGACTGGGCGTCCGGCTGGATGGCGACCGTGGCGTCGTCCAGGCCGGGCACCGGGTCGTCGGAGACTGGCCGCTCCTTGGGCGCGGTCTGCACCGGCCCGTCGTCCGCGGGGACGGGTTGACCGGCGAGCGCCAGCAGGAGCAGCAGGGACGCGATCACCGGCGATCAGGCTTTGGCGAGCGCGAGGGCCGAGCCCTGGCCCACGCCGACGCACATGGTGGCCAGCGCCCGCGCACCGCCGCGTTCCTGCATGGCGCGAGCGGCGGTCAGGGCCAGACGGGCGCCGGACGCGCCCAGCGGGTGGCCGATGGCGATGGCGCCGCCGTGCGGGTTCACATGCTCGGCGTCGTCGGCCAGGCCCCACGACCGCGTGCAGGCCAGCGCCTGGGCGGCGAAGGCCTCGTTCAGCTCGATCACGTCGAAGTCGCGGGCGGTGACGCCCAGCCGCGCCGTCAGCTTCTCGACCGCTGGGATCGGGCCCACGCCCATGATCCGAGGCGCGACACCGCCTGACGCCCCGCCCTCGATGCGGGCGATGGGCTCGAGGCCATACTTCGCCACCATTTCGGCCGAGGCCAGGATGAGCGCGGCGGCGCCGTCGTTGACGCCCGAGGCATTGCCGGCGGTCACCGTGCCGTCGGCGCGCACGATGGGCTTCAGCGCCTGCAGGGCGGCGAGGGTCGTGTCGGGGCGCGGATGTTCATCCTGGCTGACGGTGATGTCGCCCTTCCGATCCTTAATCGTCAGAGCCGCGATCTCGCCGTCGAAGAAGCCGCGGTCCCGAGCCGCGCCGACGCGCTGCTGCGAGCGGAAGGCGAAGGCGTCCTGGTCGTCGCGGGCGATCTGGTAGTCGGTGGCCACGTTCTCGGCCGTCTCCGGCATGGCGTGGGTCCCGTACTGCTTCTGGAGCGCGGGATTGATGAAGCGCCAGCCGATGGTGGTGTCGAAGATTTCGGCGTTGCGGGAGAAGGCGCTGTCGGCCTTGCCCATGACGAAGGGCGAGCGGGTCATGCTCTCGACCCCGCCGGTGATGACCAGGTCGTTCTCGCCGGTCGCGATGGAGCGGGCGCCGACGATGGTGGCGTCGAGGCCGGAGGCGCAGAGGCGGTTGACGGTCAGGCCCGGCACGCTTTCCGGCAGGCCGGCGAGCAGCAGGGCCATGCGGGCAACGTTGCGGTTGTCCTCGCCGGCCTGGTTCACGCAGCCGTAGACCACCTCGTCGACCTCGGCCCAGTCGATCTGGGGAAAGCGCTCCATCAGCACCTTCAGCGGATGGGCGGCCAGGTCGTCGGCGCGCACCTTCGCCAGGGCGCCGCCGTAGCGGCTGATCGGGGTGCGGGCGCCTGCGCAGAGATAGACGGGCCGGCCTTGCATGATGCGTCCTCGGATCGGGTCTGAAGCGGGCCGGCAAACTAGTGTTTGAGCGAGCGGTCGGCAAACCCTTACGGCGACTTCCTCACCGGCGGTCTTCCCCCGCCGCCGGCCACATGCTTAGACGCCGCCTTACCACGGGGAGCGAGGACCAGATGGACGGCGGCGACAACACCGAGAGCAGCTACGTCTCCAAGCTGACGGTCGTGCGCGACGGGGAATGGGCGGGCTGGTCCTATTATCCCGGCGGCGACCCGTTCGAGGACTTGGCAGGGCCGTTCTACTTCCGCGTGGACGATCAGGGTCCGGTCAGCGCGTTCAAGGTCGAGAAGAAGCACCTGAACGGCGGGTCGTTCCTGCACGGCGGTTGCTTCATGACCTTCGCCGACTTCGCCCTGTTCGTGATCGCCCGGGACGCCCTGACCGACCAGCACGCGGTGACGGCCACCTTCAACGGTGAGTTCGTCGGCGCGGCCTATGAGGGCCAGGTCGTCGAATGCCGAGGCGATGTGGTCAAGAATGCGCGCAGCATGGTGTTCGTGCGCGGGCTGATGACCGTGGATGGTGAGCCGATCATGAGCTTTTCGGCCACACTGAAGAAGCGCGGACCCCGCCGGCCCTAGCAATTTGCATCTGCGGCGCCAATTTTGACGCCTTTCGCGGGAATACCTGTCCGCGAACAGCAAGAGGTCTGCACGACTTGATCCGTCTTTCCACCCTTGGCGCCATGGTCGCCACGGCCGCGCTGGCCGTCAGCTCGGCGGCGTCCGCCCAGGGCGATCCGTCGATCCATGGCGTGTGGCGCAACCCGAAGAACTCGGTCCATGTCGAGATCAAGCCCTGCGCCGCCGGCGCCTGCGGCTACGTCGTCTGGGCCACCGAAAAGGCCAAGCAGGACGCACGCGAAGGCGGCACCAAGCAGCTCATCGGCCTGCAACTGCTGCAGGACTTCTCGCAGGACAAGAGCGGCGCCTGGCGGGGCCGGGTGTTCGTGCCCGACCTGAACCGCACCTTCACCGGCTCGGCCACCCTGGCGGGCCCCTCGACCATGAAGGCCAAGGGCTGCTTCCTGGTCCTGTGCAAGTCCCAGACCTGGACGCGGATCGACGGCCGCGGCGACTGAGCCGCCGCGGCTGAGCCCCCGCGACCTGCTTAGGCGGCAGCCTTCTGAGGCATGCCGGCTTTGGCCGCCGGGCGTTCGCGCATGGCGTCGGCCCAGCGGGCGACATGGGCGAACTCGTCCGGCACCTTGAACTTGATCATCCGGCCGAAGTCGATGCCGGTGAAGGCGACGATGTCGGCGATGGTGACACGGTCGGCGGCGATCCACTCACTATCGGCGAGGCGGCGGTCGAGGACCTTCAGCGCCCGGACGGCGCCTTGCAGGCTGTGCTCGCCAACGGCCGGCGTCTGCTGCTCCAGGGCGCCCATGGCCGGGTGGGTGTGGCGCACCCCGATCATCACGGGCGTGGCGACCATCATCTCGGCGCGGCGCATCCACATCTCGATGACCGCGATCTCCTCGGGCGTGCGGCCGAACAGGTTGGGCTCGGGGTAGCGGCTTTCGAGGTAGCGGCAGATGGCGATGCTCTCGGTGATGCAGGTCCCGTCGTCCATCTCCAGCATGGGCACGTTGGCGAGGCCGGCCTTGGCCAGGTAGTCCGGCGTCTTGTGCTGGCCCTCCATCAGGTTGAGCGTGATCACCTCGATGTCGGTGATGGCCTTCTCGGCCATGAACCAGCGCACCCGGCGCGGATTGGGCGCGAGCGGCGTGTCGTAAACTTTCATGGTCGTCCTCCCTGACGCTGGCGCAGGCTAGCGCCCTTCCCGGTCGGTCAGGCAAGCCCTGGCGTCAGGAAAACAGGTTCGCCGGCAGCAGCCCGACGATGGAGGCGGTGAGGCAGGTGGCGAGGAAGCCGGCCATCATGGCCTTCCAGACCATGCCGACGATCTCGTTGCGGCGCTCGGGCACCAGGACGGAGAAGCCGGCCAGGTTGATGCCCACCGAGGCGATGTTGGCGAAACCGCACAGGGCGTAGGTCATCAGGACGCGGGTGCGCGGGTCCATGGCGTCGACCGGGATCGCGCCCATCTTGATGAAGGCGGTGAACTCGGTGAGGACCAGTTTCACGCCCAGCAGCGAGCCGGCCTGGGGCGCGTCGTGCCAGGGCACGCCGATGGCCCACGCCAAGGGGGCGAACAGAATGCCCAGGCCCCGCTCGACCGACAGCGGCGCGCCGCCGACGTCGCCCAGGGAGCCCAGGATGTTGTTGACCATGGCCGTCAGCGCCACGAACACGATCAGGGTCGCGCCGACGTTGAGCATGATCTGCAGGCCGTCCGTCGTGCCCTTGATCAGGGCGTCGATGGAGCTGTCGTAGCGCTTGGCGGCCAGGGGGTCGTAGGTCTGGGCCTGTTCCACGGCGGGGTCGCGGGGCACGATGATCCGGGCCAGCAGGACGCCGGCCGGCGCCGAGACGATAGAGGCGGTGAGCACGTGGGCGGCGGCCCCCGGCAGCACGCCGGCCAGGATGGTGGCGTAGGCGACCATGGTCGAGCCGGAGACGCAGGCCATGCCCACGGCGATCAGCATGAACAGCTCGGAGCGCGACAGGCTGGGCAGGTAACTGCGGATGAAGATCGGACCCTCGACCTGGCCCATGAAGACGGTGGCCGCGGTGGCCAGGGCCGGGGGACCGCGCAGGCCCATGGTCTTTTCGAAGACCACGCCGAACGCCTGAGTGATCCAGACCAGGATCTTCCAGTGCCACAGGAGGGCGGCGAGCGCGCAGACCACCAGGATGACCGGCAGCACGCGGAAGGCGAAAACGAACAGCGAGCCCGGGTCGCTCAGGGGATAGGGCTGGTTGGGCGTACCGGCCAGGAAGCCGAACACGAAGGCGACGCCCGCCTGGGTCGAGGCGGCCAAGCCGTCGACGGCAAGCCCCACGCCCTGGAGCGCCGAGCGCAGGGCCGGCAGGCCGAACAGCGCCAGGACCAGCAGGCCCTGCACAACGATAGCGCCGATGGCGAGCTTCCAGGGGAACTTCGCGCGGTTCTCGGAGACCGCCCAGCACACCAACAGGATGACCGCCACGCCGACGAGGCTCTGGGCGTTTTCCGGACCGAACATACATCCCCCGATGCGCCGCCGATTCAGCGGCTTGGAGCGCATGAAGGCCGCAGAAGTCGGCGGAGCGCAAGGCGCGGCGTCGGCTTCCGGGTATTCCGGGGCGACTAGACCTTGATCGAGGCGATCGAGCCCTGGCGGTAGGCTGTCGTGGCCGGCGTCGTGGCGGCGGTGGGGGGCGGGGGCGCCGACTCGAGGAACTTCCGGGCGGCGTCGGACAGCTGCACCGTGTCGCGCGGAGCCGCATTGCCCAGCAGCTGCATGACCGACTGGGTCCAGTCGGCGGAATTGTTGTCGCGGCGCAGGGAGAGGCGCAGGGCCTCGGCGACCTTCGGATCCTCGACCGCGCGGGCCTGGGCGGCCTTCTGGTCGAGCACGCCATTGGCGCCGACGAGGCCGGCGCCCTGCATGAAGCCCACCACCTTGGCCTGGGCCTCGACATTGGCGCGCCAGGCGGCCGCGTCCGGATAGGGCCGCGCGCCGGTGCGGTCGGGCATGTTGATGGTGGTCTGGAAGAGCAGATCCTGGTCGGCGGACGACAGATTGTCGTAGCTGCTGGCCACGGCCTGAAGCGCCGCCTGAGGTCCGCCGCTCTGGGTGGCGGCGTTCAGGGTCTGGACGAACGACCGGCCCAGGGCCTGGGCCCGCTTGCCGATGTCGCTGTCGTAGGTGGCCTGATCGAGGACTTTGCGGCGGCTGTCGTCGAGACCGATCAGCTGGCCGCCGGCCGACATGGCCTGGAGGGTCTGATAGGCCTGGGCCTGCTGGTCGTCGCTGACGGCGCCGCTGGTGTCGAGGACGGCGGCCGACAGGGTGTCGAACCGCGCCATGCGGGCGGGGTAGTCCTGCGCGGCGCCCGCGGCGCCGCGGCCGCCGGCGACGGCGGGGGCATAGGCGGTGGTGGCAGACGTGACGTCCATCGGGCGGGGCGGACTCGGGGCTCGCGCGGTTAAGCGTTCACCATGGCGCCAAGGCCTTAAGAAATCGTCCCGACGGCCGAGCTCCACGGCCGGAAGGCGCGGATTACCAAGGTTTAATCGGACGGCCCGCATCCGCCCGCCGCCCCTCGGGCCTCCTATGGCTTGAGCGCTCAAAAGGCGTCCGACGGCGGCCGGCCTTACCGCGATTTAACTGGCCGTGACGCGCAACGGACCCCGTCATCCGCGCTCGAAGGTCGAGGGCTGTTCGTCACCATGTCTCTGGCGCTAGCAACACTGCTGTACGAGTGGCGCCGGTACACGGCCGCCGTGGTCGCGCTGGCGTTTTCCGGCCTGCTGATCCTGGCGCAGGTGGGCATGTTCACCGGCATCGTGAAGGGCGCGACCGCGACCATCGACCGCAGCCGCGCGGACCTGATGATCCTGCCGGCCAAGATGGAGAGCCTGGTGAACTCGGGCGGCGGATCCCTGCCCGCCCGCCTGCAGCCGCAGATCTACATGCACCCCGAGGTGGTGGAGGTCGCCGCCTTCGACGGGGACGGCGGTCGCTGGGTGAACCAGCCCAAGGACGGCAAGAAGGCGGTCACCACCTACATCAACATCAACATGGTGGACACGCGGCCGGGCGCCGTGAACCTGCCGACCGACTTCACCGAAGAGATCCGCACGGCGCTGCTGGAGCCCTACTCCGTCGCCATCGACGAGAGTCAGCTGAAGCGACTGGGGGTGAAGCTGGGCGACACCGCCTCGATCAGCGGCAAGTCGGTGCGGGTGCGCGCGATCCTCCACGGCTACCCCGACATCAACAATGCGTCGGTGACGATGTCGCGCGACACGATGCGGATGATGGGGATGCTGACCAAGAACGGCAAAACCGGCCCGCTGATGGTGCGGATTAAGGATCCCGCCCGCGCCGAGGCGGTCCGCGACCAGCTCAACCGGGACGCCAAGGGCGCCTATCGGGCCTGGACCCGCCAGCAGCTGGCGGAGGCCAACCAGAACGCCATCATGGGCGAGCAGATCATCGGCATCTTTCTGGGCTTCTCGGTCTTCCTGGGGTTCCTGATCGGTGTCGGGATCACGTCGCAGACCCTGCGCGGCGCCATCCTTTCCAGCATCAAGGAGTTCGCCTCGCTGCGAGCCCTGGGCGTCAGCATGGGCTCGCTTCGGCTGATCGTGCTGGAGCTGTCGTTCTGGGTGGGGATCGTCGGGCTGGGCGCCACGGCCCTATTCACCGGGGGTGTCTATCTGCTGGCCACCAACGGCGGGCTGCCGATGGGCTTTCCGGCGCCCTGGGTGATCGGTGTTTCCATCCTGCTGCTCGTGATTTCGGGCGTCTCGGGGCTGCTGGCCCTGGGCATCCTGAAGAAGAGCCAACCTGCGGACCTGCTGCGATGAGCTCGAACCCCACAGCGATCCGCGCCCACGGGATCTACAAGCGCTTCAAGACCGGGCGCAGCCACATCGAGGTGCTGAAGCGCGTCGACTTCGACGCCAACCACGGCGAGGTGACCATGGTCATGGGGCCATCCGGGTCTGGCAAGTCGACCCTGGTGGCGGCGCTGTCAGGCCTGCTGAAGCCCGACGAGGGACAGGTGACCGCCCTGGACCAGGATCTCTGGAGCCTGCGCTCGGGCAAGCTGGACAGGTTCCGGCTGGATCACTGCGGCTTCATCTTCCAGGGCTTCAACCTGTTCGCGGCGCTGACCGCCCTGCAGCAGGTCGAGATCGTCCTGAAGTACCAGGGTCACCCGAAGGCCGTGGCGCGGGAGAAGGCGGCCAACGCGCTGATGGAGGTGGGTCTGGAGACCCGCATGAACCAGCGGCCGTCCGAGCTGTCGGGGGGCGAGAAGCAGCGGGTGGCGATCGCTCGCGCCCTGGCCAAGACCCCGCAGCTGCTGTTCGCCGACGAACCCACAAGCGCGCTGGACGGCGAAAACGGCCAGGTGGTGATCAAGCTGCTGCAACGGGCGGCCAAGCAGCACGGGGCGGCCGTCATCTGCGTCACCCACGACCCGCGCCTGGAAGCCTATGCCGACCGGGTCATCCACCTGGAGGATGGCCACATCCTGTCCGACCGGCGCGTGGACGCCGCGCCGACCGCCACCGACCACCGCCAACCTGCTCTTATCGAGGCCTGACCCAAATGCCCGCCCTGCTCCGCAACCGCTTCGTCTGGATCGCTATGGTCCTGCTCCTTCTGGGGGGCGGCGGGGCGATGTTCATGTCCAGCCAGGCCAAGGCCAAGAAGGCGGAAGAGGTGAAGGCCGCCGCCGCGGTGACGCCAAGCCCGTACGCCGCCATCGCCAACGGCAAGGCCGACGTCGAGGGCGGAATCATCCAGGTCGCCGCCCGCCGCGCCGGGGTGATCAGCGACGTGCTGGTCCAAGAGGGCGACGACGTGGCCAAGGGTCAGATCCTCGCGCGGCTGGAGGACGAGGAGCCCCGGCTGGCGTCGCAACGGGCCTCGGCCGAAGTGCGCCAGGCCCGCGCCGCGCTGGCCCTGCTGCAGGTGCAGCTGTCGGCCGCCCAGCGCGAGCACCGCAGGCTGGAAGGGCTGGCGCCGGCCAATTTCGTCGCGGCGCAGAAGCTGGACCAGACCCGCGACGCCGTGCGGGAGGCTGAGGCGCGGATCATGGCGCAGCAGGCCGTGGTCACCACCGCCGAGGCGCGGTTCAATGAGGCCCGCTACGACCAGGAACTGTCGATCATCCGCGCCCCGGCCGACGGCCGCGTCGTCCGCCGCTATGCCAATCCGGGGGCTGGCGCCTCGACCCTGAACGTGTCGAACATGTTCGACGTCGAGCCGCGCACGGGCCGCATCGTGCGCGCCGAGATCGCGGAGGGCGCCCTGCCCTTCGTCGCCATCGGCCAGAGCGTGCAGATGTCGCCGGAAAGCGACCCGACCAAGGTCTATCCCGGCAAGGTCCTGCGCCGGGCCGCCGTCTTCGGGGCGCGCAAGCTCCAATCCGACGATCCGACCGAGCGCACCGACGACCGGGTGGTCGAGGTGGTGGTGGATTCGACCGGCGCGCCGTTCCTGATCGGCCAGCGGATCCTGGTGAAATTCGTCCGCGATCAGCAGCAGGCCCAGACGCAGGCGGCCCCCCGCAGCTGATTTTCAAGCCCGCTCCGCCAGTTAGCGCTCGCCGCATTTTTCCGGCGCAACTATTGCGCGTAAAACACTCGTTAAGCGAAAGGTCCTCCTAGTCCCCTGCGGGAGGCGGCCATGTGTATGAGTTGGAAAGGCCTCGGCTCGCGGGCGGGGGCGAGCGCGGCGCCCGACCAGTTGCTGGCCCAGCCGGCGCTGTGGCGGCGACTGACCGTGGTCGGGCTGGTCACGATCGTCGCGCTGCCCATCGCGCCACGTCCGCTCTTGGTCGCGGGACTGGCCTGCTATCTGGCGATCACCCTGGTTGAGCGCCTTGTCGCGCGACGCGGCCACGGCCTGCGGAGCGATGCGGCAGGCCTGGCCGTGACCTTCTCGCTGTCGGCATTGAACGCCTGGGCGGCCGCCATGCTGATCGTGCTGGGCGACAGCGGACCCCGCCTTTTCGCCATCGCCCTGATCGGCTTTTCCGCGGTGAACATTCTGCTTCGCCTCTACGCGTCGCCGAAGCTGTTCCTGGCAGCCCTCGCGCCGCACGCCGCCGTGCTGTGCTGGGTGACCTGGGGACTGTTCGAGCGGTACGCGGCCGAGGGCGACGCGCTGAAGATGCTGACGCCGCCTGCGATCCTGCTGATCTACGTCATCCTGCTTGCGCCGACCCGCAAGGATCTGGCCGACGCCCTGCACCGGCTGGTCGCCGCGAAGACCGCCGCCGAGACGGCCAGCCGGGCCAAGTCGGACTTCCTGGCGGTGATGAGCCACGAGATCCGCACGCCGCTGAACGGCATCCTGGGGATGGCCCAGGTGATGCAGCGCGACGGTCTGCCGGCTGTTCAGAAGGCCAGGCTGCGGGTTATGCGCCACTCCGGCGAAGGCCTGTTGGCGTTGCTGAACGACGCCCTCGACTTCTCGCAGATCGAGGCGGGCACGCTGAGCCTGGAGCGCAAGACCTTCGACGTCGAGCCCCTGGTGCGCGGCGCCATGGCGGGCTTCGCGCCGGTGGCGGCCGCCAAGGGCCTGACGTTCGATTTCGAGTTCGACGCGGCGGCCAAGGGTCGCTTCAAGGGCGACCCGGCCCGCATCCGGCAGATCCTGCAGAACCTGGCCGCCAACGCCGTCAAGTTCACCGCGCACGGGGGCGTGGCGGTCTCGGTCGGCTGCGTGGATCACGTGCTGAAGATCGACGTCGTCGACACCGGCCCGGGAATCCCGCCCGAGCGGATCGAGAGCCTGTTCGAGAAGTTCGTCCAGGGCGACGCTTCGGCGACCCGCGAGCAAGGCGGTGTCGGCCTGGGCCTGACGATCTCGCGCGCCCTGGCCGACATGATGGGCGGCCGGATCGACGTGCGCAGCATCGAGGGCGCGGGCTCCACCTTCAGCGTCCTGCTGCCACTGCCCCGGGCGTCCGAGAAGCCGGCGACGGCCGAGCCCACCGATACCCGCCCGATTCGTATCCTGGCGGCGGAGGACAACCCCACAAACCAGCTGGTGCTTCGGACCCTGCTCAACCAGGCGGGGATCGAGCCGATGATGGTGGAGAACGGCGTTCAGGCGCTTGAGGCGTGGAAGACCGCGCCTTGGGACGTGATCCTGATGGATATCCAGATGCCGGTGATGGATGGCGTCACCGCCACGCGGGAAATCCGCGCACTGGAGGCGGGCGTTGGCCGGCCGCGCACCCCGATCATCGCCGTCACCGCCAACGCCATGGGCCACCAGCTGGGCGACTACGCCTTGGCCGGCATCGACGCCGTGGCGGCCAAGCCGCTGGATGCGACAGCCCTGTTCGCCGCGATCGAGCGCGTCCTGGCCGCCGACGATCCGCCGCATGCGGCGGCGGCCGCCTAGACCCATTCCTCGACGTCGCCTTGACGGCATCCCTCCCGCGCCGCACAACGCGCGCCGATTTCGAACACCTGTTCAACGAGGGATCTCATGGCGGACATCCGCTTCGACGGCAAAGTAGCGATCGTGACGGGCGCCGGCGGCGGCCTGGGCCGGCAGCATGCGCTGGAACTGGCGCGGCGCGGCGCCAAGGTCGTGGTCAACGACCTGGGCGGCTCGATGGACGGCTCGGGCGGCGGCTCCGACGCGGCCAACAAGGTCGTGGAAGAGATCAAGGCGCTGGGCGGCGAAGCCATCGCCAACGGCTCGTCGGTCACCGACGACGCCGGCGTGGCGCGGATGGTCAAGGACGCCATGGACGCCTGGGGCCGCATCGACATCCTGATCGCCAACGCGGGCATCCTGCGGGACAAGACCTTCGCCAAGATGGAGTTCGGCGACTTCAACGTGGTCGTCGACGTCCACCTGTTCGGCACCGTGAAGCCGGTGAAGGCGGTCTGGGAGATCATGCGCGCCCAGAACTACGGCCGCATCGTCGTCACCACCTCGTCGTCGGGCCTCTACGGCAACTTCGGCCAGTCGAACTACGGCGCCGCCAAGCTGGGCCTGATCGGCCTGATGAACACGCTGAAGCTGGAAGGCCAGAAGAACAACGTCCACGTGAACGCCATCAGCCCCGTGGCCGCCACCCGCATGACCGAGAACCTCGGCATGCCGGCGGAAGTGCTGGACCAGCTGAAGCCGGAACTGGTGACGCCGGGCGTCGTGTTCCTGTGCTCGGAAGAAGCCCCCACGGGCGCCATCCTGACCGCCGGCGCGGGCGCCTTCGCCCTGGCCCGGATCGTCGAGACCGAGGGCGTGGCCATCGGCCCCGGCGCGACCGTCGAGGCGGTGCGCGACAACTGGGCGAAGATCACCGACGAGACCGGCCAGAAGGCCTACCTCAACGGCGGCGAACAGACGGGCAAGTTCTTCCGCAAGCTGCAAGGCGGCTAAGACTCACCCCTCAGTTACATGACATCACAACGGGCGGCCCCAAGGGCCGCCCGTTTCGTTTCTGAAATCGGAATCCGCTTGCGCCGGCCCAACTGAACGCGCGTAACCTAACGACAGAGCGCTCCGCCGAAGGGCGCCTTTGTGTGGAGCGAGACCTCGTGACGAAAGCCAAGCTGACGACAGCAAACGGCGCCCTTTCCCTTGCCGCCGTGATGACCTTCGCCAGCGCCAGCATTCCCATCGCCGCCCTTGTCCTGGCGATCACGGTCCACCTCCCCCGCTATTTCGCCAGCCATCTTGGCCTGTCCCTTGCGGTCGTCGGGGGCGCCTTCGCGCTGGTGCGGTTCGTCGACATTCCGATCGACGCGGCCCTGGGCCTGGCGATGGACCGGACCAAGACCCGCTTCGGCCGTTACCGCGTCTGGATGGCCCTGGGCGCGCCGGTGCTGATGGTGTCGCTCTACATGCTGCTCAAGTCAGAGCAGGGCGTCGGCCAGGGCTACCTCTTCGGCTGGCTGCTGATGATGTATGTCGGCTATTCGGGCGTCTATCTCTCCCACCTGGCCTGGGCCGGCCGCTTGGCGCCCACCTACCAGGAGCGATCGCGGGTGTTCGGCGCGATCACCGGGCTGGGCGTCGTCGGCGCCATGGCGGTGCTGCTGATCCCCGTGCTGATGACCTCGCAGGGTGCGACCGACGCGGCGGGCGTCCAGGCGATGATCTGGTTCATCATCGGCTCGACCGGCCTGACCGCGCTGCTGGTGGTGGTGGCCTCGCCCGAGAAGATCGCCCAGGATCATGGGAGCACATTCGCGCTGAAGGACTACTGGGCGCTGCTCACGCGGCCCAACATCCTGCGCCTGCTCGCCGCCGATCTGCTGGTGACCCTGGGGCCGGGCTGGATGGCCTCGATGTACCTGTTCTATTTCACGGATAGCCGCGGCTTTACGCTGGCGTCGGCCAATCTGCTGCTGATGATCTATATCGCGGCGGGCTTCGCAGGGGCGCCGTTCACCGCCTGGCTGGGCAACAAGCTCAGCAAGCACCGCGCGCTCATGGTGACCACCACCATCTATTCGCTCGGACTGATCGCCATCCCCTTCCTGCCGGCCGGCAGCTTCGCGATCTTCGCGCCGGGCATGTTCCTGGTGGGCGCCATGGCGGCCGGGTTCACGGTGATGATTCGCGCAATCACCGCCGATATCGCCGACGAAATTCGCCTGGAGAGCGGTCGTGAGTGGATGGGCCTGATGTACGCCATGACCACCGCGACGTCGAAACTGGCCACCGCGGGCGCGATCTTCCTGACCTTCAACGTCCTGGCGGCGGTGGGATACCAAGCCGCCGAAGGCGCGACCAACACGCCCGAGGCGATCAAAGGCCTGGAGCTCGCCTATGTCATCGGCCCGATCGTGTTCGTCATGCTCGCCGGCGCCTGCTTCTTCGGCTACCGGCTGACGGCGGAGCGCCACGCGGAGATCCGCCGCAAGCTGGATGAGATGGACGCCGCCACCGCCGATCCCGCGGCCGCGCTCGAATCCCTCACCGGCGAAGACATGGCGCCGGCCAACCGCCCCGTGTGACCTGACCATCGATAAGGCGCGAAACGCCCGACAGAGGCTAGAGCGCAAGGGAGGACCTGCTTGACCGACGCCTTCGCCGGACGCGCCGCGCGCCTCTCTCTGGGGCTGGCCCTGACCTTCGCGGCCACCGCCCTGCCGCTGCAGGCGCTGCAGATCGCGGTGGCGGTGCACCTGCCCGCCTATTTCGCCGCCAGCATCGGCGTGGAGCTGACGGTGGTGGCCGCGGCCTTCGCCACCGTGCGACTGATCGACGTGCCTATCGAGCCCGCCCTGGGTATCGCCATGGACCGCACGCGCACCCGTTTCGGCCGCTATCGGGTCTGGATGGCGTTGGGCGCGCCGCTGCTGATGGTCGGCCTTTACATGCTGCTGACGGCGCAGGCGGGCGTGGGCGTCAGCTATCTGATTGGCTGGCTGCTCGTCATGTACCTGGGCGCCTCGATCCTGATGCTGGCCCACCAGGCCTGGGCCGCCACGCTGGCGCAGTCTTACGACGACCGGTCGCGGCTGTTTGGGGTCATGATGGCCGTAGGCGTGGTGGGGGCGGTCGTCGTCCTGCTGATCCCCATCGTCATGGAACGGATGGGCTATGCCGAGGCGCAGGGTGTGCGGGCGATGGTCTGGTACATCATCGCGCTGGCGCCGATCGCCGTGGCCCTGGTGGTCTGGCGCACGCCCGAGACGATCAGCCCCGAGCCGCACGGCCAGCGCTTTCGCCTGCGGGACTACGTCGAGCTGGTCACCGACCGGAACATGAGCCGCATCCTGCTGGCGGACCTGGCGCTGTCGCTGGGGCCCGGCTGGATGGCGGCGCTCTACATCTTCTATTCGCGCGACAAGATGGGCTTCACCTCGGGCGAGGCGAACATCCTGCTGGCGGTCTACATCCTGTCCGGCGTGGCGGGCGCGCCGGCGCTGGCCTGGGTCGCCACCAAGATCAGCAAGCATCGTACGGTGATGCTGTCGGCGACAGCCTATTCGCTGCTGCTGTTCAGCCTGGCCTTCCTACCCAAGGGCAATGTGCTGGCCTCGATCCCGACCCTGTTCTTCACCGGCTTCATGGCGACGGGCTTCAGCGTCCTGACCCGGGCGATGACCGCCGACGTGGCCGACGAGATGCGCCTGCGCCAGGGGGTGGAGCGCAGCGGCCTCCTCTACGCCATGACCACCCTGACCTCGAAGATCGCGGCGGGCGGGTCGATCTTCCTGACCTTCAACGTGCTGTCGGCTGTGGGCTACGACCCGAAGCTGGGACAGGCGAATTCGCCCGAGGCCATCGACGCCCTTCTGTGGTCGTTCCTGGCCGGACCGATTGTCTTTGTTCTGCTGGGGGCGGTCTGCCTGGTCGGCTACCAGCTCACCGCCGAGCGTGCAGCCGAGGTGCGGCGGCTGTTGCAGATCCGCGACCACGAGATCCTCTACGACCCCGCCGCGGCGCTCGAGGGCCTGACGGGCGAGGAGCCGGCCTCGCCGCAGACCGGGCGCTAGGCCAGGGTCCGGGCCAGGGCCAGGAACGCCTGGGCGGCGGGGCTGTCGGGCGACGATACCACCAGGGGCCGGCCCGCGTCGCAGGCCTCACGCAGCGCAACCTCAATGGGGATTTCGGCCAGCAGCGGCACGCCCAGGCGCTCGGCCTCGGTCCGCGCGCCGCCTGTCCCGAAGATCGGGATGCGGGCGCCGGAGCTGTCGGCGAACCAGGCCATGTTCTCGACCACGCCCAGGATCGGCGCGCCGGTCTTCTCGAACATCTGGGCGGCGCGGCGCGCGTCGATGAGGGCGATCTCCTGCGGTGTCGAGACGATCACCACCCCGTCCATCTTCAGCTTCTGGACCAGGGTCAGCTGGATGTCGCCGGTGCCGGGCGGCAGGTCTATGACCAGGACGTCCAGCGGCTCCGCCTCGGTCCCCCAGTTGGAGTTCATCAGGCTGCGCAGGGCCGAGGACGCCATGGGGCCCCGCCAGATGTTGGCCGTGCCTGGCTCGACGATGAAGCCGATGGACATGACCTTCACGCCCCAGGCCTCCATGGGATTGAGACGCTTCTCGGCGTCAAAGGTCGGGTCCCCGTCGACGCCCAGCATGGTGGGGGCCGAGGGGCCATAGATGTCGGCGTCCAGCAGGCCGACGCGCTTGCCCAGCACGGCCAGGGCGGCGGCGAGGTTGACGGAGACCGTCGATTTGCCGACGCCCCCCTTCCCGCTGGCGACCGCGATCACTTTCACGACATGGCGCGGACGCTCGGCGTCGACCATGGGATGCAGCTGGGCCTGGGGATCCTCGGCGATGCGGGCGCGGCGGGCGGCCGGGGGCTCGGGCAAGGCTCCGCCGCGGCCAGATGGGGGCCCGCGGCGGGGGGCCACCTTGAACTGGGAGGTGCTGGGCGCCTGCAGCTCCGAGGTCAGCACGACCTGGGCGATCTCGACCCCATCCGCCTCGGCGAGGACCTGTTCGGCCTGGTCGCGGACGGCGCGATAGGCGTCGATGTCGGCGGGCGCGACCTCCAGCATGAACGCCGCGCGACCGCTGCGCAGGACCAGGCCGCGCACGAGGCCGGCGGTCGTCAGACCCTGTCCGGATTTGGGATCGATCACGGCGTCCAGCGCCTTCAGAATCGCCGTTCGGTCCGCACCTGCCGGTTCGCTCATGGCCGCTATGTCTTGCTTTGCGTGGGTGGGGGTCTCATATCCGGCTCACAGCGTCGGTTTACAAGCCCGTGGGGGGCTTTAGACGGCGACGCTGGAGGACAGCTTTAGGTCCCGCTTGAGAACGGTGCGCACCGCCTGATGCCCTGGAACGACAACGCCAACCCCGGTCCCTGGGGTTCTCCGTCCGGCGGCGACGACAAACGCGATCAGCCCAGACGACCCACTGGCGGCGGACCCCGCCGGCCCGGCGGTCCCGGCGGTCCCGATTTCAACGGCAGCTTCGAGCGCTTGCTCCAGCAGCTGCGGGACATGATGGGCGGCGGGGGCGGCGGACGTTCGCCCCGCAATGTCGCGGCGATCGTGGCGGGCGGCGCGTTCGCGGCCTACGCCTTGTCAGGCTTCTATGTCGTCCAGCCCAACGAACAGGCCATCGTCCTGACTTTCGGCGCCTATTCGCGTTCGGAGACGCCGGGCCTGCGCTATCACCTGCCCGCGCCGATCGAACATGTGGAGAAGGTGCCGGTCACCAGCCTGAAGAAGACCGACGTGGGCGGCAGCGGCGCCGACGCCGATGCGCCGGCTGAGAGCCAGATGCTGACCAGCGACGAGCAGATCGTCGACGTGGACTTCAGCGTCACTTGGCGGGTCGCCGACGCCAGCCGCTACCTGTTCGTCACCCGCGATCCCGAAGCCGCGGTGAAGGCGGTGGCCGAGAGCGCCATGCGCGAAGTGGTGGGCAAGACCCAGCTCCAACCGATCATTTCCACCGGCCGCGGGCAGGTGCAGCAGCAGACCGCCGAACTGATGCAGCGAACGCTGGATTCCTGGGGTGCGGGCGTCAGCATCGTCGAAGTGCAGATCCGCTCCGCGGGCCCACCGCCCGAAGTGGTCGCGGCGTTCCGCGAAGTGAACAACGCCGAGCAGGACTCCGACAGCGCCGAGAACGAGGCCAACACCTACCGCAACCGCGTGGTCAACGAGGCCAAGGGTGACGCCTCGCGTATCACCAACGCCGCCCAGGCCTATCGCGAGCAAGCCGTCCGCGAGGCGACCGGCGAGGCCGCCCGCTTCAACCAAATCTATACCGAGTATCGCCGCGCGCCGGGCGTGACCCGCGACCGCCTCTACATCGAGACCATGCAGCGGATCCTGCAATCGTCGAACAAGGTGGTGGTGGACGCCAAGGGCGCCAGCGCCCCGATCATCCTGCCGCCAGACGTGTTCCGACCCAAGTCCGCCCCCGCGGCCCCGGCCCCCGCGCCGGTGGTCGAGACCGCCCCGGCCCAACCGACCGCGAAGGGCGCCCAATGACCTCGCGCAGCCTGTTCCTGGGCCTGATCGGCCTGTTCTTGATCGCCCTGATCTTCCAGACCTTCTACATCGTCGACCAGCGCCAGCAGGCGATCGTCGTGCAGTTCGGCGATCCCGTGCGCGTCGTGAATCCGCCCGGCAAGAGCCAGGCTGGCCTGAACCTGAAGATCCCCTTCGTCGAGCAGGTCATCAAGCTGGATCGGCGCAACATCGCGCTCGAAGCCGACCAGGAAGAGATCATCACCGCCGGGCAGCAGCGGCTCGTGGTCGACGCCTTCATCCGCTACCGGATTTCCGACCCGCTGCAGTTCTACCGGACCCTTCGGGACGAACAGACCGCCAAGGACCGCATCGAGCGGCTGGTGAACTCGTCCCTGCGCCAAGTGCTGGGTTCGGCCACCTCCACCGACATCATCTCGGGCCGCCGCGCCCAGCTGATGCAGCAAGCCAAGCGCGACGTCGATCAGCGGGCGAAGGCCTCGCGCCTGGGCATCGAGGTCATCGACCTGCGCATCCGCCGCGCCGACCTGCCGACCAACAACCGCGAGGCCGTGTTCCGCCGCATGGCCACCTCGCGCCAGCAGGTCGCCGCCCAACTGCGCGCCGAGGGCGAACAGAAGAAGCGTGAGATCATCGCCCAGGCCGACAAGGAAGTGTCGATCACGCTCGCCACCGCCCGCGAGCAGGCCGGCCAGATCACCGGTGAGGGCGACGCCTTGCGGACGCGGATCTTCGCGCAGAGCTTCGGCAAGGACCCGTCGTTCGCGGCTTTCTTCCGCTCGATGCAGGCCTATGAGGCCAGCTTCGCCGACGGGGGGACGACCATGGTCCTGTCGCCGGACAGCGCCTTCTTCCGCTATTTCGAGCGCGGGCCGTCCGGGAAGTAGATTGACGCCTAGGATGTCATCCCGGTCTCCGCGCAGCGGAAGATCGGGGCGACATCGCTGCGTCAGAGCGCCAGCCAGCCGCGGACTTCGTGCAGGTCCTGGGCGATGCGGACGCAGAGCGTTTCCATCTCTTCGGTCGGGTCCAGCATGTCGGGGACCATGACGGTCATCATGCCGGCGGACGCGGCGGAGCGGACGCCGTTGTGGCTGTCCTCCAGGGCCAGGCAGTCCGAGGGGTCCACGCCCAGGGCCGCGGCGGCCTTCAGGAACGGCTCCGGGTGCGGCTTGCCGCGGGTCTGGACGTCGCGGGTGATCAGGGCGTCGAAGCGATCCACCAGGCTGTGCGGCCCCAGGCTGGCGCGCACGCTCTCCAGGCTGGACGACGTGGCGATGGCGCGGGGCAGGCCCAGGACGTCCAGCTGATCCAGGATCTCGACGGCGCCAGCCTTGAGCGCGATGCCGGCGGCGAGTTGTTCGCGGAAGTGGGCGCTGACCACCGCCTGCCAGGCGTCGAGGTCGAAGCCCTCGCCGAAGTGTTCGATCAGGATCAGGTCGCTGTGGGCGTGCTGCAGGCCCACCATCCGTTGGAAGGTGGCGAACGGCATCTCGCCCCCGATGCCGCCGGCGGCGTGCTGCATGGCGCGGAACACCACGGTCTCGGTGTCGACGAGCAAGCCATCCATATCGAAGACGACGGCCTTGGGTGGACGGGGAAGCGCCATCAGTCGGTCACGAACTGGTCGGCGCGGTAGCCCTGGAAATAGAGCAGCGCGGTCAGGTCGGCGTGGTCGACCTTGGCGTGGGCCTGAGCCGCAACGATCGGCTTGGCGCGATAGGCGACCCCCAGCCCGGACGCCTCGATCATGGCGAGGTCGTTGGCGCCGTCGCCGACGGCGAGGGTCGCAGAGAGCGGAATCCCCAGGTTGGCCGCTTCCTCATTCAGCGCTTGCAGCTTGGCCGCCTTGCCGAGGATCGGGTCGCCCACCGTGCCGGCCAGAACGTCGCCAGCCTCGATCAGGGTGTTGGCGCGGTTGGCGTCGAAGCCGGCGGCCTGCGCCACCCGGCGGGTGAAGAAGCTGAAGCCGCCTGAGACCAGGAACGCCTTGGCGCCGTGGGCGGTCATGGTCCGGACGAGGGTCCGGGCGCCGGGGTTCAGCCGCACCCGCTCGTCGTAGGCCCGCTGGAGGTCGGCCAGGGGCAGCCCCTTCAGCATGGCGACGCGCTCGCGGAGCGCGGCTTCGAAGTCGAGCTCGCCCCGCATGGCCCGCTCGGTGATCTCGGAGACCTTGTCCTTCACGCCGGCGAAATCGGCCAGTTCGTCGATGCACTCGACGTTGATGATGGTGGAGTCCATGTCGGCGATCAGCAGGCGCTTCTTGCGGCCCGCCGCCGGCTGCAGGCAGGCGTCGATGGGCCGGCCCTCGATCACGGTCGCGACCACGGTCCGCGCCTCAGCGGCATCGGCGATGAGCGGCAGGTCGAAGGCGCCGTTGCCCAGCGGGATCGGCGCCTTGACGGCCGCCCCGGCGGCTGCGAGCGCTGACTTGGCATGATCCGCGGCCGCGCCCGCCTGGGCGGGATCGGGACTGACGAGGGTAAGGACGAGTTCCATGACGGGCCGCATCTGGCTGATCGCCGGACCGACCGCAAGCGGCAAGTCCGCGCTCGGGCAGAGACTGGCCCAGGCCGTGGGCGGCGAGATCGTCAACGCCGACTCCATGCAGCTCTACGCGGGCCTGCGGGTGATCACGGCCGGCCCGGGGCCGGACGAGCTGTCCGCGGCGCCGCACCACCTGTTCGGCGTGGCGGACGCCAGCGACGGCTGGTCGGTGGGCCGCTGGCTGAGAGCGGCGTCTGACGTCATCGCGGGGATCCGGGACCGGGGCCGCGACGCGGTGGTGGTGGGCGGCACCGGCCTCTATTTCAACGCCCTGACCAGGGGCCTGTCCGAGATCCCGCCGACGCCGCCCACGGTGCGCACCCTCGCCGTCGCCGAGTTCGCGGCGATGGGCGAGCCAGCGTTCCGCGCCCGCCTGGCCGAGGTCGACCCCGTCGCGGCCGCACGCATCGCCCCCCGCGACCGCCAGCGGCTGACCCGGGCCTGGGAGGTCTATGCCGCCACCGGGATCTCGCTGACCGACCATCAGGCCTCGACCGCAGGCGCCCTGCCCGTCGGATCGTGGCGCGCTGCCGCGCTTGAGCCGCCCCGCGAGGCGCTCTACGGCCGCTGCGACGCCCGGCTGGAGAGGATGGTGGCCGACGGCGCGCTCGACGAAGTGGCGGCCCTCATGGCCCGCAACCTGGATCCGGCCCTGCCCGCCATGAAGGCGGTCGGCGTCCGCGAACTGGCCGCCCATCTGCGGGGCGAGACTGACCTGGCGACCGCCATCGCCGCCGCCGCGCAGGAGACCCGCCGGTACGCCAAGCGGCAGATGACCTGGATGCGGGGACAGATGGCGGACTGGCCACGCCTCGACGCGGCCGAGCCGGACGACCAGTGGCGGCAACTTCTTGCCCTTGAACCGGCCTTGACGCCCTGACGCCAGCATGCGACATGCCGTTTCCTATCTTTTCGCGGGAAATCTCGTGCGCAGCATTCTTGTACTCGTAGGGCGGCCGTAGCGGACTGACTTGAATGTCAGGACCGATCGGTCGCTTGCACCAGGCCCCCAGAGGGCCTTTTTTATTGCCCAAACCAGAGCCGCCCTCATGACCGCCCATCAAACGATCGAAGCTCAACAAGACACCCTCTCCGGCGCGGAGATGGTGGTTCGCGCCCTCATCGACCAAGGCGTCGAGGTGCTGTTCGGCTATCCGGGCGGCGCGGTGCTGCCGATCTACGACGCGCTTTTCAACGAGCCGCGGCTACAGCACGTGCTGGTGCGGCACGAGCAGGGCGCGACCCACGCGGCCGAGGGCTATGCCCGCTCGACCGGCAAGCCCGGCGTCGTCCTGGTGACCTCGGGTCCCGGGGCCACCAACGCGGTCACCGGCATCGTCGACGCCCTGATGGACTCGATCCCGATGATCGTGATCACCGGTCAGGTCGCCACCCACCTGATCGGCACCGACGCCTTCCAGGAATGCGACACCATCGGGATCACCCGGCCCTGCACCAAGCACAACTACCTGGTGAAGGACGTGGCCGACCTGCCGCGGATCATCCACGAGGCGTTCCACATCGCCACCTCGGGCCGCCCGGGCCCGGTGGTCATCGACATCCCCAAGGACGTCCAGTTCGGAAAGGGCGTCTATCAGGGCCCGACCGAGGTGAAGCACGCGCACAACTACAGCCCCCGCGTGAAGGGCGACGCCGGCAAGATCGCCGAGGCGGTCGCGCTGATCGCCAAGGCCAAGAAGCCGATCCTCTACACCGGCGGCGGCGTCATCAACGCGGGCCCGAAGGCCGCCGAACTGCTGCGGGAGTTCGCGGCCCTGACCGGCGCCCCGGTGACCTCGACCCTGATGGGCCTGGGCGCCTTCCCGGCCTCGGATTCGAAGTGGCTGGGCATGCTGGGCATGCACGGCTCGTTCGAAGCCAACAACGCCATGCACGACTGCGACGTGATGGTGGCTATCGGCGCGCGGTTCGACGACCGGGTGACCGGCCGCCTCGACGCCTTCGCGCCGACTTCGAAGAAGATCCATATCGACGTGGACGCCAGCTCGATCGGCAAGAACGTCCGCGCCGACATCGGCATCGTGGGCGACGCCGGCAACGTGCTGGCCGACATGATCGCCGCCTGGAAGCAGCGCAACCTGGCGACCGACGCCGCCGCCATGAAGACCTGGTGGACGCAGATCGACGCCTGGCGCGCCCGCAACTCGTTCGGCTATGCGCCCGACGCCAAGCTGATCAAGCCGCAGTACGCCATCCAGCGCCTGTACGAGCTGACCAAGGACCACGACACCTACATCACCACCGAGGTCGGCCAGCACCAGATGTGGGCGGCGCAGTTCTACAAGTTCGAGCAGCCGAACCGCTGGATGACCTCGGGCGGCCTCGGCACCATGGGCTATGGCCTGCCGGCCGCGGTCGGCGTGCAGATGGCCCACCCGGACAGCCTGGTCATCGACATCGGCGGCGACGCCAGCGTGCAGATGACCATGCAGGAGATCTCGACGGCGGTGCAGTACGATCTGCCGATCAAGATCTTCATCCTCAACAACGAGTGGATGGGTATGGTCCGCCAGTGGCAGCAGCTGCTGCACGGCGAGCGCTATTCGCACTCCTATTCGTCGTCCCTGCCCGACTTCGTGAAGCTGGCCGAAGCCTATGGCGGCGTCGGCTTCCGCGCCGAGCATCCGGACGAACTGGACGACAAGATCCGCGAGATGATCGCGGTGAAGAAGCCGGTGCTGTTCGACTGCCGGGTGACCAAGGAAGAGAACTGCTTCCCGATGATCCCCTCCGGCAAGGCGCACAATGAGATGATCATGGCCGAGGAGACCCGCGACCTGGGCTCGATCATCGACGACGCCGGCAAGCGCCTGGTCTGAGATGGACGTTCGCCAGGGTGGTTGCCTCTGCGGCGCGGTGCGCTATGCGGTCGCCGGGCCGCTGGCGCCTGTGCAGCTCTGCCACTGCCACCAGTGCCGAAAGGCGCAGGGGTCGGCCTTCGGCGCCAATATCCCGGTGGCGACGGCGGACTTCCGCCTGACCCAGGGCGAGGACCGGCTGCGCGAATACCGCGCCTCGCCCGGAAAGCGCCGCGTGTTCTGCGGCGCCTGCGGCAGCCCGATCTTCAGCCAGCGCGACGCGACGCCGGAGACCCTCCGGCTGCGGGTCGGCACACTCGACGACGACAGCGGCCTCGCAGTCGGTTTCCAGATGCACGTCGCATCGCGCGCCGCCTGGGCGCCCCAGGACGACAGCCTGGCCTTCCCAGGCCCAGCGCCGGACTGAACCGCTAGTGCGCGGGAGCTGAGATCGGGGCCGAGATCGGGCAGGTCAGAATGGCGCGCAGACCCGGATCGTTGTCGCTGAACGTCAACTCGCCGCGCAACTGCTTGACCATGGCGCCCATCATTCGGCTCCCGAATCCCTCGGTCATGGCGTGCTTGCCGCGGCCGTGGTCGGCGACCGCCACTCGCAGGTTCGCGTTGTGCTCCTCCAGCGTCACGGCGATCTGTCCGGGCCGGCCGTCGTAGGCGTACTTGTTGGCGTTGATGACGAGTTCGGTCACCACGAGGCCGAGAGTCACCGCGCGATCGGTCGGGACCAGAACCGGGCTGGCCTCGACAGCGATCCGGCCGGACCATTCCTCGCCCAGCGACGCGTTCATGTCGGCGACCAGATCCTCGAGATAGCGGGCCATATCGACAACCTCGATCTGATCGGCGCGGTAGAGGCGCCGGTGGACCAGCGCCACGGCCTGCAGGCGTCGGCGGGCTTCCTCGAAGGCCTCGTGCAGCTTGGGGTCCCCCATCGCCCGCGCCTGCAGTCCAAGGAAACTCGACACCAGTTGCAGGCTGTTCTGGATCCGGTGGTTCACCTCCTTGATCAGCAGCTCCTTCTGCTCAAGCAGGTCGTCCTTCTCGCTCAGGGCCTCGCTGAGGCGAGCGTTCAGGGTCCTCAGCCGGCGACGGCTCCGCGCATCCAGGAGCGTGTCGCGCAAGCGCACCGCCGCATCCGCCTCGGCCAGGGTCCAGCGACGCGCCCGACCCCGGACCGTCTGCCGCCACGCCTCGAAGGAGGTACGTGGCGAAAGGGTGCTGTCCGGTCCGAGAGTGGCGACCTTGTGCGGATTACCCGCCCAGTTCACCACCTCGATCGCCTCCGCGCGGAACCAGAGGATCACGAACGGTTCGTCCGACGACACCACCAGGGCCAACAGCCCGCTCGCCTGGGCGGCGAAGGCCGCGGCGGGCGGATAGAGCTCCGGCAGGCGGTCGGTGACGAGCGGCTCGGACCCACGCTCCAGCACCCAGGCGGCCAGGGCCCGGATGTCGGCTTCCGAGGGATGCACCCCGTCCATGTGCAGAACCCCGGCGCGCAGCACCGCGACGCCATCGGCGGCGAGCGCACGCCGGAACTCAGGCGTCCCCTCGGCGAGGTTTGCGTCGATGCCGTCCGAGCCGACGAACCGGGACGTCGCCTCGTCCGCCAGGCTGCGGAGGCGTAACCGTTCGCGGTAGGTCTCGGCCTCCTCCTTGGCGCGGATCTGACGCGCCAAGCCGCCGGCCAACGCCCGCCCGCCGGCCCGAATGTCATAGGGCATCAGCTTGGGCGTGCGGTGGTGACACGCGATAAGGCCCCAGAGCAGGCCGTCCTTGACGATCGAAATCGACGCGGACGCGCCCACGCCCATATTGGCGAGATACTGCATGTGAACCGGCGAAACGCTGCGCAGCGCGCAGTCGCTCATGTCCAGCGGGTCGCGCGCGCGCCAGGCCGGTTCGAGCGGCGCGGGCTGGTAGCGCACGTCGGGGATCACACGGACCAGGTTCCGGACGTAGAGCGCGCGGGCCTGGGCGGGGATGTCCGACCCCGGGAAATGGTGGTTCAGGAACGAGGGCATGTCGGGTGCCGCGTCCTCGGCCAGCACCGCGCCGGCCTCGTCGTCGAGAAAGCGATAGATCATCACCCGGTCGAAGCCGGTCAGGCGACGAAACTCGATCGCGGCGCGTTCGCAGAGGGCCTTGAGAGTGGGCGCGCGCTCGAAGGCGGCGCTGGCGCTTTCCAGTTGGCCCAGCAGCACCGACGCCGGCAAGGCGCCCAAACCGGGCTCGACCTCGACGATCAGCCGTTCGCCGTCGAGGTGCGCCGAGACGTCGAGCTGACCCATATGCGCCGCGTGGCCGCCCGGGCCCCCCGACTGGGTCGCCTGCGCCACCCGCCCCGCCACGTCGTCGCCCAGGACGGCGCCGAGGGTCCGTCCGATCCAGGCGTCGCACCCCAGCAGGCCCGCGACGTCACCGGCCGCGTGCGTGATCTCCTGGGTCGTCCGCTCAGCGACCAGCATGACGCCGTGCGGCTGGATCGAGCCAGGCACATGGATCGGCTCGCGGGCGCAGGCCTCGAGCGCGCGTTCAAGAGCCTCAGACAAGGGCAGGCGCTCCACAAAGATGCCGCTCGGCGTGGCGGAAGGCGGCCCGCGCGCCGGAGGCCATGGCCGCGACGTCATCGGGGCTACGGGCCTGGCCTTCCAGCACCGCGAGATAGTCGCGCCACCGTTCGCCGGTCACCGCACCGTAGGGATCCAGGAAGCTGAGGCCGGCCATGGTGTCGCCCCGGGCCAGGAGAGCGCGCCGGATCGCCTTGCCCCCAAGGGTCGATCCCTCCAGCACGTAAAGCCACCCCAGAGCCTCACCGAGGCTGCGGATGACAATATCCGACGGACCGGTTCGCGGCGCGTGCCCCCCCAACGTGGCGAGATCGGCCGCCAGCCGTCGGGTGCGCCGTCGGTCTGCGAAGGCCACGTCGGGCCGATCCGCAAGCCAGGGGGCCAAGGCCGCCTCGGCCTCCGCATGGAGTCGGTAGAAACCTTGGACCACGCGCATCCGACCGGCGGGCGTCGAGACCGCCTCCAGGATATCGAGCCCCGCATCGAGGCGCTGATGATCGGCTTGCGAGGACTCCCGCAGGTATCGATGGACCTCGCCGATCATCACGCCTCTTGAAACGAAAGTCCCCAGTGAAGGATAGAAGGGTTAATCCCGGCGTTCGGTTGCATACCCGACGTAACCCGCGCGTTTTACGTGGAATTCTCCAGCCGATGAGCCGAACGACGCCCGCGACCCTGGCCCTGGACCGGTCGGGGGTGACTTACAGCCTGGCCAGCTACGACTACGATCCCGACGCGGCGCGCATCGGGTTGCAGGCGGCCGAAGCGCTTGGCGCGCCGCCGAACGAGGTGCTCAAGACTCTGATGGTCAAGGCCGACGGCAAGCCGGCCTGCGTGATCCTGGCGTCGGACCGGGAGGTGTCGATGAAGAAGCTGGCCGCCGCCCTTGGGGCAAAGTCCGCCGAGATGATGAAGCCGGCCGACGCCGAGCGGCTGACCGGCTATCGGGTCGGCGGGGTCAGCGCGTTCGGCCAGAAGCGGGCCGTGCCCACGGTGATCGACGCGGACGCCGCCGCCCTGCCACTGGCCTTCGTCAACGCCGGCCAGCGCGGTCTGCAGGCGCGCCTGGCGCCCGCGGACCTGGTCCGGGCCCTCGGCGCCAAGGTCGCGGCGATCAGCTAGGCGCCCTTCATGCGCATCTGGCCGAGATAGTCCCGCTTGCCCAGCGGCACGCCCGCCTGGCGCAGGATGTCGTAGGCGGTGGTGGCGTGGAAATGCAGGTTGGGCGTCGAGAACGACAGCAGGAAGTCCGGCACAGTGAACGGCAGGTCGCGCGGACCCAGGCGAAACAGGACGTCCCCGCCCTCCAGTGCGTCGACCTCGGCGCGGGTCAGGACCTGCAGCGCGGCGCGGGCCTCGGCGATCATGGCTTGGAAGCCGGCGTAGTCCATGTCCGCGTCGATCGCGCCGGGTGGGGCGAAAAGGCCGCTCTTGGCCCCGGCCATAGCGCCCTGAGAATGGTGCGCCACCGAAACCAACTGGAAGCGGAGCGGCAGCATGTCGTGGTGCAGGCGGGTGTCGAGGATGGCCTGGGTGTCCTGCCCCGTCTCGCGGAAGTGCGCGGCGCCCTTCTCAAGGAAGCCCTGCACGCCGCCCAGCACCTGCAGGAACGATGCGACGCTGACGTCGTAGAGTGAAATCGCCATGTGAGCTTGCCCCTGAAACCGATGGCTCGGACCATGCGCAGGCGCCCCTAGGTGAGGCTATCCGAATTCCGCCTACCGCGCCCCGAGCCGGACCAGGACTTCGCGGGGGATCCCGTACTGGGCCACGACCTCGTCCCGATTTCGCAGCCCCATGACGTCGCGCTGGACGAAGTAGCACCAGACCGCATCGGCCGCCGCCGCCAGCGCCGCGGGACGCCCCTCCCCGCCAGGATGAGCCTGCAACGCCGCCAACGCCGCCTCCACCTTCCGCCCCGCCCGACCGAGCGACTGGGCCTGTTCTTCCATGAGTTCGTGGCGCAGAGCGGACTGCGCAGTCTCGGCGGACGACCGCCCGAATTGGCGTAGCGAGTGGCGAAACGTCGACATCCTGCCAATGTCGTTTCGTCCCCGCCGGTCCGCAAGCGGGGCGGAGGATCGGTCGCCGTCAGGGCTCAGGGCGACGACGGGCCTGGACGTTGAGATGCTCCGGAGTCTGACCGGTGATCTTGTGGAGAAGCAGCCAGCTCCAGATGGCCGCGGCGACTGGCCCCGGAATGGGCAGGCCCGCGAACCACCTGGAGACCGTGGAGCGATCGACGTCCAACGCTTCGGCGAGCCGGGACATCCAGCCCCTGTCGCCGAAGAGGAGGATCGCCGCCTGTCGAAGCTGCTCCGCTGTCATGCCGGCCTCTATCCCACGAGTCCCTCGGACTCGCGGATGTAGGTCAGCACGGCCTCGGAGAAACCGTCGATGTGGACCCAGTCGCCGTAGCCGACGCCATTGCGGGCGCTGGCGACGTTGATGACATAGCCCCTGCCCTTCGGCGCCGGCATCGTCGACTGCTTGCCCCGGATCCAGTAGCCGAAGCGACTGGCGTCTGTGGCCTGCTCGTCGGTGATCACGACCAGACGGTCGTAGGTCACCTTGGCGTTCACATGCGCGACGGCGTCGAACAGCGCCGTGCCGCTGTGCGGCTGGGAGCGAACGATCGCCTCGACGCCCGCCATGCCGCGTCGCGCCGGAACCTCCACAACCCCATCGGAGAAGGTGAAGACCCGAACGTCGCCGGGAATGACTGAGGCCAGGGTCGCGGCCGCGTCCATCCGGGTCAGGTCGGACTTGTCCGACAGCTTCCAGTCCATCGAACCGGAGACATCGACCAGCACGACCGTGCGGCCCGGGAAGACCGGTCCTTGCAGGACCGTCTCCATCAACGCCTCGTCCAGCCAGGGCTCATAGCGCGGCGCGGCGCGGGCGGCGGCCACGTAGCGGAACGGGAGCACGCGCTGCGCGCCCCGCCGCTCCAGGATCGCCGCCTTTACGACCGCCTCGTCGACACCCGCTTGGTCCATGTTGCGGAGGTTCCGCAGCAGGGCCAGGTAGCCCAGCTTCCGCTCGGCCAGCAGGCGCTCGAAGGTCTCGCGCTTATCTGCCCCGGCGCTGAGCGCCACCTCCCAGGTGTCCGGAGACGCCAGGGTGCGGTCGGCGACCTGCTTCCACAGCGCGGCCTGGGCCTCGTCACGCGGCTTGGCGTGGATGAGAAACAGAACGTCGCGCAGCTTCACCGGGCCATCGCGATCGTACTTCGCCAGTTGGTAGGCGTCGAACTTCGCGAAGGCGCGGCCCAGCCCGAGCTTCATCTGCTTGGACAACGGCCGGCGGCCGTGACGCCAGTAGATGGCCAGGAACTCGGTCATGTCGTCGGCGCGCTGGATCACCCGCGCGATGGCGGGCGCCACCAGGGGTCCGCCGTGTCGCACCAGACCGACCAGCAGCATCAACGGCGCGTGCCGCAGGTTGAAGCGCTCGCGCGCCTCCACCGCCAGATCGGCCAGGACCTGCGGGGCGACCTCCATCGACAGCGCCGCGATGCGGTCGGCGATGGACTGGCCGTCCTCGTAGAATTCGGTTTCCCAAAGCAGGCACGAGAGCACCGAGCGGCGCAGAGCCTGCTCGGCGGTCATGACCGCGGCGGGGGGGCCCTCGTGCGTGGTCGCCGGGCGCTTCGCAAAGATGTTCAGACGCATGTCGGCGCCTCCTCTGACAAGTACTCGAAGACCGGATTGGGGAACGGGCGAGAACGCCTGGACCTGACACCGACCCGAGAGCCGTCTGTCAGGGCGCGGGGCTTGAACCCGCTGGGCCGTTGAGCCGTACCATCGAAGGAATCGTCCTCTGCGCCACCAATCCGGATCGCCGGACGCCCGAAGGCGACCAGCGACGGTTCATATCAACCATGTCGTTGCATTATGCAACACACAAAACATGTCATCTCCGGGGAATGTTCGAACTCGGGGGCCGCTTCCGCCAACGGCTCGTGACCGTGGACCTCGCTTCCTCCCGCGACACCTGCATGCCGTCGTCGAGACTGGCCTGGCCGCCCCTTCATGTGGAGCGAAGGATCCGAGTCCTGTCGCCACCGGAGATGACACATCGATGCTGGTGGGCCGCCGGCCCGGCTCCATGCAGGATCCGAAGCCGGCGAACGCCTCCAACCTTGGAAAAGACGCCAGGGAACTGGCGAGAACGAAGGCTGCTCTACCCCTGAGCTACGCCCCGTTTTCACCGGGCGGCGGGATTCGAACCCGCGACACGCTTCCGAAGAACTCGTTCTCTACGCCACTGTCGTCGAACGCCGGGGAATGGGCGGATGCGACTTCGCCTGCTGCTCTCTCCAGCTGAGCTACACGACGCTTGCGCGCCGCCGCGGGGGCTCGAACCCCACCCTCACAGGTCCAACGATGCAGTCGCATCCTACGCCACCGGCGTCCTCCCCGCCGCAGCGAGGAGGACGCGCTGATAGTCCGGTGTGTTGCATGATGCAACAACAAACTTCAGCGCGCCCTACCCTAGCCCTTCACGCATACGACCTGACGGAGGGTGTGGACGATTTCGACCAAGTCGTCTTGCGCCGCCATCACCGCGTCGATGTCCTTGTAGGCCATCGGCGTTTCGTCGATCACGTCCGCGTCCTTCCGGCACTCGACGCCCGCCGTGGCGGCCACGTGGTCGTCGAGCGTGAAGCGCCGCTTGGCCTCGGCCCGGCTCATGGCCCGCCCGGCGCCGTGGCTGCAGGTGCAGAACGACTCCGGATTGCCCTTGCCGCGCACGATGAAGGACTTGGCGCCCATCGACCCCGGGATGATCCCGAGTTCACCGAGCCCCGCCCGCACCGCGCCCTTCCGGGTCAGCCAGACGTCCTTGCCGAAGTGCCGCTCCTGGGTGACGTAGTTGTGGTGGCAGTTCACCGCCGTCTCCGTCGTCGTCAGGTCGGGGAACACGGCCCGGAGCACGCCCAGGACCTGATCCATCATCACCTCGCGGTTGGCGTAGGCGTACTTCTGCGCCCAGCTCACCGCACGGATGTAGGACCCGAAGCCGTCCGACCCTTCCGGAAAGTAGGCCAGGTCCTTGTCGGGCAGGTGGATGAACCACCGCGCCATGTCCTTCTTCGCCTTTTCGATGAAGTAGGACCCGAACCGGTTGCCCACGCCGCGCGATCCCGAGTGCAGCATCACCCAGACATCGCCCGCCTCGTCGAGGCAGAGCTCGATGAAGTGGTTGCCCGTCCCCAAGGTGCCGAGGTGCCCCAGGCCGCGCGGATGCGCCGCCTTGGCGTCGCGATCCACGATGGCGTCGTAGCCATCCTTGAGCGCGGCCCACTTTTCGAGCGCCAGCGCCGGCGGATCGCCCTGATGGGCCCCGACGTCGTTCCGGCCGCCATTATCGGTCCGGCCGTGCGGTACGGCGGCCTCGATCGCGCTGCGGATGCCCGAGAGGTGGTCCGGCAGGTGTTCGGCGCGGATGGAGGTCTTCACCGCCATCATGCCGCAACCGATATCGACGCCCACGGCCGCCGGGATGATCGCGCCCACGGTCGGGATCACCGAGCCCACGGTCGCGCCCATCCCCCAGTGGACGTCCGGCATGACGGCGACGTGCTTGTGGATGAACGGCAGTCTCGCGACGTTGCGCAGCTGTTCGCGCGCGCTATCCTCGAGCTGGACGCCACGCGTCCAGGCCTTGATCAGCCCAGCATCGCTCTCGATCACTTCAAATCCGCTCATCGGAACCTCCTTTTGCTCGTTCCGTCCCTCCCGGTCCCCCGCGGCGGCAAAGCGTTCTTCCGAAACGAAGAACCCCTCCGCGGCCGGGCCGGGAGGGGTTCTTTCGTCAACGCCTCAAAGATGATGAGACCTAGTTCGAACGATCCTCCCACGCGCGCACGCCCTTGCCCTCGACCTGGCGGTCGTTGGCGGTGGCGGGCAGCATGTTGGCAGGCCGATAGAACACGGGTCTCTCCTTCGAGGTCGGCGCAGATACCACGTTCGGCCGGTGGCACCAGCCGATTGTTGCAATCGCAACTATCAGGACGATGCTCTGTGGCGGCAAAGCCACGATTGGCGCTGGCGGTTGCGACCAACGCCATCCTGTGACACCTGACGCCCGAGTTTCAGGAACCGCGCGATGACCACCGACTCCCAGCCCGCCTCCGTCTACGACCTCGCCCATACGGACCAGGAGGAGAGCCGCGCGACGTTCGCGGTGCTGGTGGATAACGAGCCGGGGGTGCTGCACCGGGTGGTCGGGCTGTTCGCGGCGCGGGGCTACAATATCGACAGCCTGACCGTGGCCGAGACGGATGGCCAGGCGCACACCAGCCGCATCACCATCGTCACCCGTGGCACGCCGCAGGTGCTGGCCCAGATCGAGGCCCAACTGCAGAAGATGGTCTCGACTCGGCACGTTCAGGACGTGACCAAGGATCCCAATGGGATCGAGCGGGAACTGGCGCTGCTCAAGGTGCGCGGGACCGGGGCCGAGCGGGTCGAGGCGCTGCGGGTCGCCGACATCTTCCGCGCAAAGGTCGTCGACACCACCCACGAGAGCTTCGTCTTCGAGCTGACCGGCGCCTCGTCGAAGGTGGACAAGTTCGTCGACCTGATGAAACCGCTGGGCCTGGTGGAGGTGTCGCGGACCGGGGTGCTGTCGCTTCAGCGCGGCGTCGAAGTCTTCTAGGGAACTTCGGCCCGTCCTGACGGCTTTTTGGGCGTGTCACGTCGCATCGCCCTGGCCGCAATGCTTGCGCTCAGCCTGAGCGAGCCTGCCCTTGCCCGCTCGCCGCCTTCCGGCCTCACGCCGTATGAGGCGGCCGTCTGGCCGTTTCCGCCGCCGGATCCGAAGAGCTGGTGGGACGACAAGCGCCCAAAGCCGGACGAGGCGGCCGATCCCCTGGGCGGCCGGCGGCTGAAACGCGGCGAGCGGCTGCCCTCGCCCGACAACGGCGTGAGCCCCGCGATCTACCGGCTGTGGGGCTTGATGCCCCTGCAGTGGCAGGCGTTGCGTGGCGACGAGACGATCCTCGAGCTTTGGACACGGCCGTCAGACAGCGTACGGCAAAGCGTGGTGCGGATCACCCTACGCGGCGACGGCGACGCCTTCGTCCAGGCCCGCGCCGGTCTCGCCTGCTGCGAAGCGGGTATCGGTCGACGAATGGGCTTCGACGCCAAGCTGCCCGCGGACGCGGGAGCCCGGTTCAAGGCGCTGCGCGACTTGCCGCTCTGGACCTCGCCCCGGGATGTCCGCGTCGTCGAGCCGGACTCGGCCGACGCCCTGTGCGTGCAGGGTTCGGCCTACGACCTGACGCTGGCGACGCGAGCGCGGGTGACGACCCTGCGCCGCGCCTGTGATCCGGCGGAGGTGGGCGAAGTCGCCGACGTGTTGGCGGCCGTGGTCTCCGTCGCGCTGGGGTACGACCCACGGTTCGACCTGTTGTTCCCGGGCGACAGGAGCTTCTCCGGGCCGCGCGAGGCCTATCGCGACCTGCTGGCGCGGGGCGGGCGGTTGAAGGCGAACCCCGACGCCCGCCGGCCCGTCGCCGGGGACGAACCCGCCCCGGCGTTGGAGGGGGAGCCGCAGGCCCCACCGCCTACGCCGCCGGCCGTTGAGACCCCATCTGCGCCATCCGGGCCTGGATCTGCGCCTGCGTCGCGCCCGCCGCCCGGGCCGAGCGGATCGCCAGGTGGCGGACGGTGACGAACTGGACCGCGAACAGCCCGATCTTCGACACCAGCGGGAAGATCGCCAGAAACTGAGGCCAGACGGCGGGGAAGCGGATGGCGACAACCAGGTTCGCCACGGCGGTGACAAACATCAGGCCCGCCCACACATAGCCGAAGGCGATCATCGGCGTTTCGCCGTGCCCTTCGGCAACGGGCGGGAGGTAGCGAAGCATCCAGCCCCTCTGCAGCATGACCCCGCCGACGATCGCATAGACGAGGCTGGGCTTGGCCATCAGGAACCGCGGGTCGTGCGCGAGGACGCTGGCGGCGCCGAAGACCAGGACCAACAGCAGGCTGGCCCATTGCAGGCGCGAGATGTCCTGCCGACGGATCTTCATGATCACCGCCTGGGCGACGCCCACCGCGATAGCCGCGCCCGTCGCCGTCATGACGTCGACTTTGAGCGCGACGAGCACCGCGAAGACGAGCGTCGGGAGAAGGTCTGCGCCCAAGGCGCGGCCGGCGTGAACGAGGGGGCCCATGACAGGTGCTCCTGAGGTAGCGTGATCCGATGACGGCGAAGCTAGCCGCCCGGTCGGTTCGGGCGTGAATCCGCTGGCGAACGCCAGGTGGCCGTCCACGAAACAGCGCACCCCATCCGCGCTTCGCGAATGGCGACGGGGTCAAACGCGCGGTCTGACACGGCGCGTAGGTCTTTGATTATCGACACAACCCCCCTATATGTCGGGGGTCGGGTTCGCCCGACTATGGAAATAAACGCGCGAGTAATAAGCGGACTGGACCCGGGTGCGATTCCCGGCGGCTCCACCAAATTTCCTTCGGGGCTATCGCCAAGGCGGTTCTTGAGGGGAATTTGGGGGGCCGATCAGCATCGACAGACGTCTAAAGGCGTTGCTTTTTCCCGGCTTGACCCACCGTTTCGGGTTTTAAACTAAATGCGAACGATAACTTCGCTGAGGAAATCCGCCTCGCCGCGTAATGCGGTTCGGTAGAATTCCGACCTAAGTCCTAGGGGTTCAGATCCTTAGGCGGGGCCCGGGAGGCGCCTGCCAACAGAAGCCTCCCACCTATCTCCCTGGATTTGCGCCTCCCGCCCTTCGATTGGTGTCCGGAGGCGCCTGCCAACAGAAGCCTCCCACCTATCTCCCTGGAATTGCGCCTCCCGCCCTTTGATTGGTGTCCGGAGGCGTCTGCCAACAGAAGCCTCCCACCTACCTCCCTCGTCTTCCCTACCGTTAAATCCGATCGATGCGCCTTGCGCGACGTCCGCCAGACGCTAGGTTCCCCCTTGTTCTGTTTGTTTGGGAGTGCTGCGTGTTGGCCCAGGATCCGCCGGTCCAGGATCTGATGAACTACGAAGCCATGGCTCAGGACGCGCTCCGGGGCGTGGCCAAGGCTGCGCTGAAACGGGCCGCGGCGCCCGACGGCCTGCCCGGGTCGCATCATTTCTACATCACCTTCAAGACGGACGCGGCCGGGGTCTCGGGACCCGTCGATCTGCTGTCCAAGTATCCGGACGAGATGACCATCGTCCTGCAGCACCAGTACTGGGATCTGGCGCCGGGCGAGACCTTCTTCTCGGTGACCCTGCAGTTCGGCGGCCAACCCAAGCGGTTGTCGGTCCCCTATGCGGCGATCACCCGCTTCTACGATCCGTCGGTGCAGTTCCTGCTGCAGTTCGAGCCGCCGCCATCCGCGCCCGCCGAGGTCAAGGCTGCGGCGGAGTCCAAGGTCGCCGAGGTCAAGGCCGACGAGCCGCCGGCGAAGCCCGCCGAGGCGACGATCGTCTCGCTCGACCAGTTCCGGAAGAAGTAGCCGCATGTCCGACGTGGCGTCGCCCGAGCCGGAGGCCCTGACCGACGAGGCCATCCTCCAGCGGTTCCTGCGAACCAAGAACCAGCCGACCGGATCCCAGACCCTGGGCTTCCGGATGGTGTCGGTGAGCCAGGCCACCAAGTCGGTCGAGGTCGAATTCGACGCCAAGGCCGAGCTGTTGCTCAACCCGATGAAGCAGATTCAGGGCGGCTATCTCTGCGCCATGCTCGACGAGGCGATGAGCGTCGCCTGCATGGTCGCTTCGGGCATGACCGCCGTCGCCCCGACGCTGGAGATGAAGACCAGCTTCCTGCGGCCCGGCCAGCCGGGGAAGATCAAGGGGATCGGCCGGGTCGTGAAATGGGGCCGCCAGGTCGCCTTCACTGAGGGCGAGCTCTACGATCCGGAAGGTCGACTGCTGGCCAAGGCGACCGGGACCGCCATCCCAACTCCCTTCACCAAGTACAAGACCTAAGAGGCGCCCCGCATGGCCCGGCTTCTCGCTTTCATCGCAGCCTTCTGGTTGGCGGCGGCGGCGACCGAAGCGCAGGCGGCCTCGGCGTTTTCCGACTGGTCGGCGGTGGTCGTCGCCGGCGACTGGCATGCCCACGACGGCGGCCCCTCAGAGGGCTTCGACAATGCGCGGCGCGACGTCAGCGCCGCCCTGGTGCGACTGGGATTCCCCGCGGAAAACATTCGCCAGTTCTCGGTTCGCCCCGAGCGGTACAGCGACACCCGCCCAGCCAAGAGCGAGCTGCGCGGCATCTATGGTGCGCTGTCAGACCTGACCAGCCGCACGACCGGTGGCTGCCTCTTCTACATGACGTCGCACGGGCTCCCCCAAGGCGCGCAGCTGGACCAAGGCCTGCTGCGACCGGGCCTGCTGGCGGACATGCTGGATCGGACCTGTGGCAAGCGGCCCACCGTCGTGGTGATCTCGGCCTGTTTTTCCGGGGTGTTCGTGCCGACGCTCGCCCAGCCCAACCGGATGGTGCTGACCGCGGCCCGGCCCGACCGGACCTCGTTCGGCTGCGGCCAGGATATCAAGTACCCGTACTTCGACGACTGCTTCCTGTCGTCCATCTCGGGGGCCCGGGACTTCGGCGTCCTGGCCGGCGCCGTTCGGGAATGCGTCCGCGTTCGCGAGATCGCCGAGAAGCTGACCCCGCCGTCCGAACCGCAGGTGTGGGTCGGGCCGCAGCTTCGACCGATGCTGCCGCTCTATGCGTTCGGCGCCAACTAGCCGGCCAATCCGGCTCATTGGCGCACGGCGGACGTCGCGACTCAGCCCAGGTGATATGGTCGTTCCCCACGGTGGAGTTACGTTGACGATGCGAAGCCTCGGCAAGGCGGTGCTTGCGGCGTTGGCGCTCCTGGCGGGGTCACCTGTGGCGAGGGCGCAGGACGGCGCGGCCACCGCCCCTGCCGCGGCGACGCCAACGGTGAACGCGACGCCCGCGGTGCGACCGCCCGCGCGCCCGGTGGCCAGTTCGGCATCGACACCCGCGCCGCCGCCAGCTCGCAAGGTTCCGGGCGCGCGCCTGGCCGCGAACCAGCCCATCGACCCGGCGCAGCTCGAAGCGTTCGTCGATGGATGGGTCGCAGAGGCCATGGCGCGCGAACACGTGGCCGGAACCTCGGTCTCGGTAGTGCAGAACGGCCAAGTGGTGCTGAAGAAGGGCTATGGGTTCGCCGATCTGTCGCCGCGACGGCCGGTCGATCCGGACAGGACGCTGTTCCGCATCGGCTCGATCTCGAAGACCTTCACCTGGATCCTGCTGATGAAGGAGGTCGAGGCGGGCCGCATCCGGCTGGACCGGCCGGTCAATCTGTACCTGCCGGAGAAGGTGCGCCTACCCGGTGCGTCGCGCGACGTCACCGTGGGCTCGCTGCTGAACCACACCTCGGGGTTCGAGGATCGCATCTTCGGCCAGCTGTTCGAGAAGGACCCGCGCCGCGTCCGCCCGCTGGACCTTTACCTCCGGCAGGAGCGGCCCAGCCGGGAGCGCAGACTGGGGGTCATCTCCAGCTACTCGAACTACGGGGCGGGCCTTGCGGGGGCGGCCACGGCCTTCGTGTCGGCCAAGACCTTCGAACGCCGGGTCGAGGACGAGATCGCCCTGCCCCTGGGCATGACCCGCACGACCTTCCGCGAGCCGCGGCCCGAACGGCGCGGTCTGCCGGCGGCCATGCCGGAACGGCTGCGGGGCGACGTGGCGGTGGGCTATGGATGGCGGCAGTCGGGCTTCTTCCCCAACGCCTACGAGTACATCGGCCAGATCGCGCCGGCCGGGTCGGCGTCGTCCACCGCGGGGGACATGTCACGCTACATGCGGATGCTGCTGAACAACGGCAGTCTGGATGGAGCCACCATCTTTGGACCACGCGCGGCCCAGGCGTTCCGAACGCCGATGCGGCAGACGCCGCCCGGGATCAACGGCTGGGCCCATGGCTTCATGACGTTCGACCTGCCCGGCGGCTATCGCGGCTATGGGCACCTGGGCGACACCGTGGCCTTTCACTCGGCGATGATCCTGGTCCCGGAACTGAACCTCGGGATCTTCCTCAGCACCAACAGCGAAACAGGCGGCCAGCTCGCGCAAGGGATGCCCAACGCCCTGGTGCGCCAGTTCTATGCCGCGCCCGCCAGCGTTCCACGGCCCGGATCGGCCGCGCTGATCGCCGCGGCCGACGCCTTCACGGGCGACTATCTGTCGACCCGCCGCGCCTACGGCGGACTGGAGGGCTTCGTCGGCCTGATCCTGGGCGGCGCCGAGGTCTCGGTGACCCCCGGCGGCCGGCTGCTGACGACCCGACTGGGCGATGTGCGGGCCTATACGCTTGAGGGGCCGGCCGCGCAGGGTCGGTTCGTCTCGACCACGGACGATGGCCGCCTGGCCTTCCACATGCAGGACGGTCGGGCGGTCAGCTTCCGCGGCGACGCCAATATCGAGACCCTGCAGCGCGCCGCTTTTCACCAACGGGAAGGGACGCTGGCGCTGATGGCCGGCCTGACCGGGTTCGCCGCCGTGGTGACCTTGGCAGGTCTCGCCCTGCGCAGCCGCCGCGAAATGCGGCAGAACCAGATTCAGGCCCGCGCGGCGCTGGTGCAGAACATCCAGGCGGGGCTGTGGCTCGCCTCATTCGGCCTGTTCGGCGCCTGGGCCGCGGGGACGCAGGACGTGGCCGCCATCATTTACGATTGGCCGGGTCCCCTGCTGATCACCGCCTCGGCCTGTGCGTTGGTGGCGGCGGCGCTCTGCGTGGTGACGATCGCTGCGGCGCCCGCCATCTGGCAGGGGGGCCGACGGGTCGAGTCCTGGACCGCCGGGCGCAAGCTGTTCTTCACGGTCACGGTGCTGATCTATTCCGGCTTCTCAATCCTGTTGGCCGTGAACGGCGCGCTGGAACCCTGGAGCCGCTAAGTCGGTGAACCCGGCAAAAAAGTCCTAGCTGCGACAGCCTGTCCCGGCCTGTTACGGCTCCGCTTAAACGGCCCCTTAACCAACAACTGGGTAAATCCTGCCTACCTGAGGGGGAGAAGCGCTTCGCAAGCGTCCCCTTCCTGTTGGCAGGGGGCTACCGGCGTTGAACCAGTTCGTGGGCATGCTGCAGAGATTCGGGATCGGCCGACTGGCCGCGATCCTCGGGGTCGCTGCCGGCCTATCCGCGGTGCTCGCTGCGGTCTTCATGAACCTGGGCCAGCCGAAAGCCCTGCTCTATTCGAACCTCGACCTGAAGGAAGCGGGCTCCATCACCGCCGCTCTGGACCAGGCGGGCGTGAAGTACGAGGTCAAGGGCGACGGCTCGACCATCCTAGTTCCACGCGACGAGGTCGCCTCGACGCGCCTGATGCTGTCGTCGAAGGGACTGCCGACCGCCGGCTCCGTCGGCTACGAAATTTTCGACAACGCAAATGCGCTGGGCCAGACCGACTTCGTTCAGCAGTTGAACCGCCAGCGTGCGCTGGAAGGCGAGCTGTCGCGGACGATCCTGGCGCTGGACGGCATCACCTCGGCCCGCGTCCACCTGGTGCTGCCGAAGCGCCAGCTGTTCGAGGAAGAAAACGAGCAACCCTCCGCGTCGGTGTCGATCGGCGTCGGCGGCCGCGAGCCTAGCGCCGAACAGGTTCGGGCCCTGCAGAACCTGGTGGCCGGGGCCGTGCCCAACATGCGCCCGGACCGCGTCACGGTTGTCGATCAGCACGCCAAGACGTTGTCCGGCGGGGAAACCGGCATGGCGGCCGAGTCCGACAGCCGCAAGTCCGAGGTCGAGCAGCGGATCGCCAAGCAGGTGAAGACGATGATCGAGGGCGTGGTCGGCCCCGGCAAGGCGCGGGTCAACGTCACCGCCGATTTGGACCTGGCCCGCGTCACCACCCAGGAAGAACGCTTCGACCCTGACGGCCAGGTGATCCGTTCCGAGTCGACCCAGGAAGAGAATTCGCGCGAGAGCGAACAGGCCGGCTCCGGCCAGGCGTCGGTCGCCGCCAACATCCCCGGCGGCCCCGGCGGCGACACCAATACCAACTCGAACACCAGCGGCCGGACGGACTCGACCACCAACTACGAGATCTCCAAGACGGTCACCACCAAGGTCGAGGAACCCGGCACGGTGAAGCGCCTGTCGGTGGCGGTCGCCGTCGATGGCGCCACGGCGCCCGGCAAGGACGGCAAGCCCGGCGCCTACACCCCGCGCTCCGCTGAGGAGATGCAGCGGATCGAACAGCTGGTCCGCACCGCGGTGGGCTTCAACCAGGAGCGCGGCGACCAGGTCAGCGTGATCAACGTCAAGTTCCCCACCGTCGAGGACGGCGAGGGCGTGGTCAGCGCCAGCCCGCTGATGGGCTTCGACAAGAACGACATCATGCGCGCCGTCGAGCTGGCCGTGCTGGCGTTGGTCGGCATCCTGATGATCTTCTTCGTCGCCCGCCCGCTGCTCGGCGGCGGCAAGGGCAAGGGCGGCGCGCCGAACGGCGGCGCCATCGCCGGACCGGGCGGCCAGGTCACGCGGGTGATGGTTTCGGCGGACGGCCAGCCGATGCAGATCGGCTCGGACGGCTCCGGCCTCGCCCTGCCGGGCCCGGGCGGCGACGATGGCAACGCGCGGATCGACATGGCTCGCGTCGACGGTCAGGTCCGAGTCAGCGCCGTCAAGAAGGTGTCCGAATTCGTGGAGCGCCATCCCGACGAGTCGGTCGCGATCCTCCGCTCCTGGCTGCATGAGACGACCTGATGGCCGCCGCACGTCCCACCGCGAAGAGCATCGTCGACGCTTCCCGCCTCAATGGCGCGGAGAAGTGCGCGGTCATCCTGCTGGCGCTCGGTGAAGACCACGCCACCGTCTGGCAATCGCTGGACGAGGAGGAGATCAAGGAAATCTCCCAGGCGATGGCCAGCCTGGGCAACGTCAGCGCCGGGGTCGTCGAAGACCTGCTGGTCGAGTTCGTGGCCGGCGCCGCCGGCACGGGCGCGATCATGGGGTCCTTCGAACAGACCCAGAAGCTGCTGGCGTCGATGCTGCCCGGCGACAAGGTCGACCAGCTCATGGAAGAGATCCGCGGTCCCGCGGGTCGGACCATGTGGGACAAGCTGGGCAATGTGAACGAGGCCGTCCTCGCCAACTATCTGAAGAACGAATACCCGCAGACGGTCGCGGTGGTGCTGTCGAAGATCAAGTCGGAGCACGCGGCGCGGGTGCTGGGCTCGCTGCCGGAAGATTTCGCCCTGGAATGCGTCATGCGCATGCTGCGCATGGAGCCGGTGCAGCGCGAGATCCTCGACAAGATCGAACAGACCCTGCGAAACGAATTCATGTCGAACCTCGCGCGCACGTCCAAGCGCGACAGCCACGAGATGATGGCCGACATCTTCAACGCCTTCGATCGCCAGACCGAGACGCGCTTCATCACCGCCCTTGAGGAACGCAATCGCGAGGCCGCCGAGCGCATCCGCGCCCTGATGTTCGTCTTCGAGGACCTGTCCAAGCTGGACCCGGGCGGCGTGCAAACGTTGCTGCGTAGCGTCGAGAAGGACCAGCTGGCCCTGGGCATGAAGGGCGCGTCGGATGCGCTGCGGGAGATGTTCTTCTCGAACATGTCCGAACGCGCCTCGAAGATCATGCGCGAAGACATGGAAAGCATGGGCCCCGTCCGCCTCAAGGACGTCGATCAGGCCCAGATGGCTATCGTCCAGGTCGCCAAGGACCTCGCCAACAAGGGCGAGATCATGCTGGCCGGCTCGGGCACCGATGATGAGTTGATCTACTGATGTCGGAGGCCCTGCAAAGATTCAGCTTCGACACCGAGTTCGACGCCGTCGGGCGCGTGGAGCGCGAGGCTCAGCGGCCCAAGCGTCTGTTCCCGGTTGAGGAGGTCGAGGCCATCCGTGCGGCGGCCTTCGCCGACGGCGAGCGCGCGGCCCTGGCCAGCATCGCCGCCCAGCAGGCCAACGCCCTCGCCCAGATCGCCATGACCTGCGACCAGGCGCTGCCCCGCCTGGCGGAAGTGGCCCATGAGCACCGCCAAGGGTCCGCCGCCCTGGCCCTCGCCTGCGCCCGGGCCATCGCCGACGCGGCGCTGGAGAAGTTCCCCCAGGCCCCGGTGCTAGCGGCGCTGGAGACCCTGGCCCGCGAGATCGACGCCCAGCCCCGACTGGTGCTGTCGGCCGACCCGGCGCTCGCCGATGGCATCCAGGCGCTGCTGGAAGAGACCGCCCGCGGCCTGGGCTTCGAGGGCGCGGTAGTCGTCAAGCCGGATGGCGCCTTCGCGCGCCACGCCTTCACCCTCGATTTCGGCGACGGCCAGGCGGCCTTCGATCCCGCCCAGGCCGCCGGCCGCGTCACCCTGGCCCTGGAAGCGGCGCTCGCCGCCGAGGGGCTGCACGCCGAACCTCTGATCCCCGGCAGCGAAAGCTAGACCCATGGCCGACGATGAATTGAAGCTCGACGAGTTCGCACCGGACAGCGACGCTGACAACGCCCTGGCGAACCTGCTGCAGGAAGAGCGCACGGCCGGCGACCTGGCGCCCGTGTTCGACGTGCCGGTGGCGATCTCCGCGGTGCTGGGCCGCTCGTCCATGTCGGTCGCGCAGCTGCTTCAGCTGAGCCAGGGCTCGGTGCTGGAACTGGACCGCAAGGTGGGCGAGGCGATCGACATCTACGTCAACAACCGCCTGGTGGCGCGCGGCGAGGTGGTGATCGTCGATGACCGCCTGGGCGTGACCATGACCGAAATCATCAAGGACGGCGACTCGCAGGCTTAAGGCCGCGGGTTCGAAGGAGCAGAGACAATGAGACTTCTGGTCGTCGGAAAACTGAGCGGGCAGCTCTCAACCGCCGTTAAGATGGCGATGAGCGCTGGCGCGAAGGTCAGCCACGTCGAGACCATCGAGGCGGCGACCCACGCGTTGCGCGCAGGCCAGGGCGCCGACCTGCTGATGGTCGACTACGACCTGGACATCGCCGGCCTGATCGCCGCGAACCAGCTGGAGCGGATCCACGTGGCGGTGGTGGCCTGCGGTATCGCCGCCGACCCCAAGCGCGCGGCGGACGCGATCCGCGCGGGCGCCAAGGAATTCATCCCGCTGCCGCCGGACGCGACCCTGATCGCCGCGGTGCTCGCGGCGGTGTCCGACGATAACCGCCCGATGGTGGTGCGCGATCCGTCGATGCAGGCGGTGATCTCGCTCGCAGACCAGGTCGCCCCCTCGGACGCCTCGATCCTGATCACGGGGGAGAGCGGGGTCGGTAAGGAAGTCATCGCCCGCTATGTCCACCAGAAGTCGCGCCGGGCCAATCGGACGTTCATCTCGGTCAACTGCGCCGCCATTCCCGAGAACCTGCTTGAGAGCGAGCTGTTCGGCCACGAGAAGGGCGCGTTCACCGGCGCCCTGGCCCGACGGATCGGTAAGTTCGAGGAAGCCAACGGCGGCACCCTGCTGCTGGACGAAATCAGCGAGATGGACACGCGCCTGCAGGCGAAGCTGCTGCGCGCCATCCAGGAGCGGGAGATCGATCGGGTCGGCGGCTCCAAGCCTGTGAAGGTGGACATCCGGATTCTGGCGACGTCGAACCGCGACCTGACCCAGGCCGTGAAGGACGGGACGTTCCGCGAGGATCTGCTTTACCGCCTCAACGTCGTGAACCTTCGCATCCCGTCCCTGCGGGACCGCCCAGGCGACGTGCTGGCGATGGCGGAGTTCTTCATCAAGAAGTACTCGGCGGCCAACTCGGTCGCCGAAAAGGCCCTGTCGGTCGAGGCCCGCCGCCGGCTGGCCGCCCACCGCTGGCCGGGCAACGTCCGTGAGCTCGAGAACGCCATGCACCGCGCGGTGTTGCTGGCGGTCGGATCTGAGATCGACGAGAACGCCATCCGCCTGCCCGACGGCCAGCCTCTGGCGCCGGCCGATGCGTTCACCCGCACAGCCCAGGCCGCGGCGAGCGCAGCCGAGGTGGCGACCCGCTCCTTCGTCGGCCAGACGGTCGCCGAGATGGAGCAGACGCTGATCATCGAGACCCTCGAGCACTGCTTCGGGAACCGCACGCACGCGGCCAACATCCTGGGCATCTCGATCCGGACGCTGCGCAACAAGCTGAAGGAATACAGTGAGTCCGGCGTCTCGGTGCCGGCGCCGCAGATGGGCGCGAGCGCCGCCTGACATGGCCGACACCGGCGTAAACTCCCGCATGACTCAGGCTCCCACCGGCAAGGAGATGCTGGGCTGGGTCATGCGTGGCGAGGTCGCCCTGGCGCTGGGCGTCGTCGGCGTCGTCCTGCTGATGATCCTGCCGATCCCGGCGTTCATGCTGGACGTGTTCCTCTCGATCTCGATCGCCATGTCGATCCTGATCCTGATGACCGCGATCCTGATGAAGCGGATCCTGGACTTCACCGCCTTTCCGACCGTCCTGCTGGTGGCGACGCTCTACCGGCTCGCGCTGAACATCACGACCACGCGCCTGATCCTCAGCCATGGCCACGAGGGCGCCCACGGCGCCGGCCACGTCATCGAGACGTTCGGCAAGCTGATGATGGGCGGCAATTTCATCATCGGGGTGATCGTCTTCGCGATCCTGGTGGTGGTGAACTTCGTCGTCATCACCAAGGGTTCGGGACGGATCGCCGAGGTGGCGGCCCGCTTCACCCTGGACTCCATGCCCGGCAAGCAGATGGCCATCGACGCCGACCTGTCATCGGGCCTGATCGAGCAGGACGAGGCCAAGAAGCGCCGCAAGGAGCTGGAACAGGAATCCACCTTCTTCGGGGCCATGGACGGCGCGTCGAAGTTCGTGCGCGGCGACGCGGTCGCCGGCCTGATCATCCTGGCCATCAATATTATCGGCGGCATTCTGATCGGGGTGATCCAGCACAAGGTGCCGATCGCCGAGGCGTTCTCGACCTACACGATCATGTCCGTCGGCGACGGCCTGGTCAGCCAGATCCCCGCCCTGATCATCTCCATCGCCGCCGGCTTCCTGGTGTCGAAGGCCGGCGTCGAGGGCGCCGCCGACAAGGCCCTGGTGACCCAGCTGGCCACCAACCCCGTCAGCCTGGGCATGGTCTCGGCGGTGGCTGGCGGCCTGGCCATCGTGCCCGGCATGCCGATCATCCCGTTCGCCCTGCTGTCGATCGGCGCCGGCGTTCTGTCTTGGCGACGGTCGCATGCCCCGCCGGTGGTCGAAATCGTGGACGCGCCGGCGGCCGCCACGGAAGAGACCGAGGAGCCGATCTCGCAGACCCTGGCGATCGACGAGATCAAGATCGAGCTGGGCTACGGCCTGCTGCCGCTGATCAACGACCTGGAGGGCCGCCGGCTCACCGATCAGATCAAGGCCCTTCGGCGCACCCTGGCGACCGACTTCGGCTTCGTGATGCCCAGCGTCCGCATCCTCGACAACATGCGTCTGCCGTCGCAGGGCTACTGCCTGCGGATCAAGGAGATGGAGGCCGGGTCGGGCGAGGTCCGCATCGGCCAGCTGATGGCGATGGACCCCCGCGGCGCCCAGGTTGAGCTGCCCGGCGAGCACATGAAGGAGCCGGCGTTCGGCCTGCCCGCGACCTGGATCGACGACGGCCTGCGCGAAGAGGCGACGTTCCGCGGCTACACCATCGTCGATCCGGCGACCGTGCTGACGACGCACCTGACCGAGGTGCTGAAGGAAAACATGCCGGACCTGCTCACCTATGCGGAGGTCCAGAAGCTGATCAAAGATCTGCCCGCCGAGCAGAAGAAGCTGGCCGAAGACCTCATTCCCTCCGTGGTGACCGCCACGACGGTGCAGCGAGTGCTGCAAGCCCTCCTGCGCGAGCGAATCTCGATCCGCGACCTGGGCGCCATCCTGGAAGGCATCGGCGAGGCCGCTCCGCACACCAGCTCCATCACCCTGCTGGTCGAACAGGTCCGCAGCCGCCTGGCGCGCCAGCTCTGCTACGCCTACCGCGGCGACGACGGGGCCCTGCCCATCGTCACCCTATCGGCGGAATGGGAGAACGCGTTTGCGGACGCCCTGGTCGGCGCCGGCGACGAGAAGCAACTGGCCCTGGCCCCGTCGCGCTTGCAGGACTTCATCCGCAACATCCGCGAGACCTTCGAGCGTGCGGCCCTGGCGGGCGACACGCCGGTCCTGCTGACCAGCCCGACGATCCGGCCCTACGTCCGCTCAATCATCGAGCGGTTCCGCGGCCAGACCCCGGTGATGAGCCAGAACGAAATCCATCCCCGCGCGCGCCTCAAGACCGTCGGCGCGATCTAGGTCCGCTCGACCCCGGCCCCTTGACCGTCCGGCCCGGCGTGCGACAGCCTCGCTGGCGACTTAGGGGGCTTTCATGATCAAGGTTTCGCGATACGCCGCAGCGCTTGCCGTCGGCCTCGCCCTGGCGGGCGCATCAGCGGCGGAGGCGGCCAAGGCCCCGGCTCCGGTTCCCTACGGCGCCAACAAGGCTGTGGGGCGCACCTTCGTCCACGACGGCGTCACCTTCTACTACGAGGTCTATGGGACGGGTGAGCCGCTGCTGATGGTGCACGGCAATGGCGGCAGCCTGGGCATGCTCGCCGCGCAGATCGACCACTTCAAAGCCAGCCGAATGGTCATCGCCATGGACAGCCGCGACCAGGGCCGGTCAGGCGACAGCGCGGGACCGATCACCTACGAACAGATGGCCGACGATCTGGCGGCCCTGGTGGACCACCTGAAGCTCGGCCGGGTCGATGTGCTCGGCTGGAGCGACGGCGGGATCGAGGCCCTGCTGATGGGCGTGCGGCATCCCGACAAGGTGCGCAAGCTGGTCGCCATGGCCGCCAACCTCAACCCGGACGCGATTTATCCCGAGACGGTGGCGATGGTCGCGCAGGCGCAGGCCGGCATGCCTGCCGACGCCGACAAGACGCCCGAGGGTCGGCGGGCGGTGAAGATGCTGCACTTGCTAGCCAAGGAGCCGCACATCGATCCGGCGGTGCTGGCGAAGGTGACTGCGCCGACGCTGGTTCTGTCGGGCGACCGGGACGTGATCCTGCTCTCGCACACGGTGGACATCTACGAGCATCTGCCGAACGCGAATCTGGCGGTCTTCCCAAACAGCACCCACGCCGTCCCCTACGACGATCCCCAGCTGTTCAATGCGACGGTCGAGCGGTTTCTGACCACGCCGTTCAGGCGGAAGGATCGCATCGCCGACATGGTGGCCTCCATCGAGAAGGCGAACACCGAGCTCGCCAAGTAGCCGGCCCTGCGGCTTGCCGCGGCCGACGCGACCTGCCCGATCGGCCGCGGGAACGGGCGCGGTTGCAGCCAGCGTCACCGGCTGATAGCGGTTCCCGCCTGACCGGCGCTTCGACCGGCCTTTTGAGTCTCGGATTTCGGATGCGGCGACCCCTACAGCGACCCCACGGCGCCAACGGCCAGTTCCTGTGGGACCTGCTGACGTTCGAGCGACTGATCACCGGCACGCTGACCCACCTGGTCTATTGGGCGGGCCTGGGGATCATCGGCATCATGGCTTTCGGCGTGCTGGGCGCATCCGTGGGCGTGGCCATCCGCGAGGGGGGCTGGGGCTATCTGCTCGCGGTGGGCGTCCTGGGCTTCGGCATGCTGGGCGTGTTCATCGCCGTGCTGCTGTGGCGGGCGTTCTGCGAGTTCTACGTGACGATCTTCCAGATCAGCGAGGACCTGCACGTCCTGCGCCAGGACGTGGAAGCCGAGCGCGCGCGCCAGGGAAAGTAGCGGCCTAACCGGCCCTCTTGCGGAGGCCCAGTTCGTCGAGCGCGGCCGCTTCCAGCCGGCCCTGCACCTTGCGCGCCTCGACCTTGATGTTCTGGGCGATATGCTCGTATTTCTTCTGGGCCTCGAAGGCCTCGGCCAGCGCTTCGCGCGCGCCGCTCTCCTCGATCATGATCACGTCGATCTCGGACTGGATCTTGGCCTTGCGCAGCTTCAGGCCGTCGAAGAAGCCGGCGCGATAAATCCCGGCCGCCGCCTCTTGGGCGAAAAAGGCCAGCTCGGCCTCCCCCTCCGCTTCCAGCACCGCCAGCCGCATCTCAACGGCCATCCGCCGGTCCACGATTTCGGCGAGGCGCTTCTGAAGAACCTCCGCCTCGTAGGTCGACAGCTTGATCAGGGAATCGGCCCAACTCACGCGGCGGCTCCGTTCAGGATGTCGGCCAGGCCAGCAAAGGACTCTTCGAGGCCGGTCGCGTCGTTGGGATCCTGGGACAGGAACGCCTCGACGGAGGGATTGAGGGCGATGGCCCGGTCGATCAGCGGATCGGCGCCGGCGCGGTAGGCGCCGATGCGGATCAGTTCTTCCATGTTCGAGTAGGCCGACAGCGCTTCGCGCGCCTGACGCACGACGATCCGTTCGTCCGGCGACTGGCAGCCGGGCATGGTGCGGCTGATCGACTTCAGCACATTGATCGCCGGGAACCGGCCGCGCTCGGCGATGGCGCGCTCCATGACGATGTGACCGTCGAGGATACCGCGGACGGCGTCTGCGATCGGCTCGTTATGGTCGTCGCCGTCCACGAGGACGGTGAACAGGCCGGTGATCGGCCCCGCCTTGGTGCCGTCCGGCCGGATCGGGCCGGGGCCGGCGCGCTCCAGCAGCTTCGGAAGCTCGGTGAAAACGGTCGGCGTATAGCCCTTGGTGGTCGGCGGCTCGCCGGCGGCCAGGCCGATCTCGCGCTGGGCCATGGCGAAGCGGGTCACGGAGTCCATCAGGCAGAGGACTTCCATATCCTGGTCGCGCAGATATTCGGCGATGGCCATGGTCATGTAGGCCGCTTGACGACGCTTCAGGGCCGGCTCGTCGGAGGTGGCCACGACGACGATGGCGCGCTTCAGTCCCTCTTCCCCGAGGGTTTCCTCGATAAATTCGCGGACCTCGCGGCCCCGCTCGCCGATCAGGCCGACGACAACCGCGTCGCAGTCGGCGTTCTTGGCCAGCATCGACAGCAGAACCGACTTGCCGACGCCGGAGCCCGCGAAGACGCCCAGGCGCTGGCCGCGGCAGCAGGTGGTGAAGACGTTCATGGCCCGAACGCCGAGATCCAGGCGCTCGCCCACCCGAGCACGGGCGTGGGCCGAGGGCGGCGGCGCGCGCAGGGGGTAGGCGGCGAGGCCCTGCGGCAGCGGTCCCTTCCCGTCGATCGGCTCCCCGAAGGCATCGACGATACGGCCCAGCCAAGCCTTGCTGGGACGGACGGCCGAGCCCAGGGGTTGGATCCGAATTTCGGCGCCGGGCGCGACCCCTTCGACGGGACCGAAGGGCATCAACAACGCGCGGTTTTCGCGGAAGCCCACCACCTCGGCGGCGACGGGCTTTTCGGCGAATCGATCGATTCAGCGCGGGCGCCGACGGCCAGACGGGACAGCCCGCCGCGGGCCTCGATAAGGAGGCCATTCACAGCGGCCACCCGCCCGGAAACCGTCAAAGGATCGAGCCGCTCGACAGCGGCCACAAGGCTCTTCACGCACGCCCCTCAGCTACGCTGGGGACATTGCCCCGACAGCCTTAAGGCGGTGTGAAGAACAGGCTTCAGTGTAGGTCTGGAAGGGTCTTTTCCGGCGTGGCGCGACGACGCACCCGGTTGGCCTTGGCGACGACGGCCTCGCCGGTCGTCCGCGCCTGGTCAAGCAGGTCCTCGCCCTTGTGCTTGGCCTCATCGACAAGCGCCTGACCCTTGATCCGGGCGTCCTCGAGGACAGGACCCGCGGCCGTAGCGATCCGATCGCGGTTGCGCCAGGCCAGAGCGCCAGCGATCCCGACCGCCGCCGCGCCCAGCAGGAACAGCGGATTCTTGGGGATATACCTAAGCATCGGGGTTAGCGCGCCGACCTGCTTGAGGCGGTCCTGGCGCCACGGCATCCGGTACGGGGCAAGGGTTTCGGGTTGGTCGGTCATGGGAGGTCTCCGGCCTAATTGATCCCCCAGAGAACCCCTCGGCGAGGCAGGCGTTCCCCCTCGCATTCGAGACGAGTGTCCAATCACGAAAGATTCAACACCCCCGCGACACGCCGACGCGCCGGCTCAGCTTGAGTCGGATTCCGAAATCAGATTAACGATTCGGGCTGTGGGGCCAGCGATCCATTAACCTGTCTTAAAGGACGGTAGGTCAGGTTAACGGCGAGGCATAACGCGGATTCACCAGAATTCGCGGGGGAATGCGGGGACGCGGCAGGAGAGGCCAATGCGCGTATTGTTGATCGAAGACGACAGCGCCACCGCTCAAAGCATCGAATTGATGCTGAAGTCGGAAGGGTTCAACGTCTATACGACCGATCTGGGTGAGGAAGGCGTGGATCTGGGCAAGATCTACGACTACGACCTGATCCTTCTCGACCTGAATCTGCCCGATATGAGCGGTATGGATGTTCTGCGGACGCTGCGCGTTGGCAAGATCAACACCCCGATCATGATCCTGTCGGGCACGGCCGAGATCGAAACCAAGGTGAAGACGTTCTCGGGCGGCGCCGACGACTATATGACCAAGCCGTTCCACAAGGACGAACTGGTCGCCCGCATCCACGCCGTGGTCCGCCGTTCGAAGGGCCACGCCCAATCGGTCATCAAGACCGGCGATATCGTGGTGAACCTCGACGCCAAGACGGTGGAAGTGAACGGCATCCGCGTTCACCTGACCGGCAAGGAATACCAGATGCTGGAGCTGCTCTCGCTCCGCAAGGGCACGACCCTCACCAAGGAAATGTTCCTGAACCACCTCTATGGCGGCATGGACGAGCCCGAACTGAAGATCATCGACGTGTTCATCTGCAAGCTTCGCAAGAAGCTGGCGGCGGCCGCCGAGGGCAAGCACCACATCGAAACCGTCTGGGGCCGCGGCTATGTGCTGCGCGACCCGCAGGAGATGGGCCAGACGATCGCCGCCTGATCCCGCCGTCCGACAAGACGTCCGAACGCCCGGCCTCACCGCCGGGCGTTTTCGTTTCTGGCGACGCGGTCTAGCCTCTCGAAAAGTCGCTCGGGGGAGTACGCGGATGGGTCGGTATCTGGCGCTGTTGATCGCGCTGTTGCTTGGATCCTGGATCGCGTTCACCGACCAGCGCCTGCCCGAGCCCCAGCCCGTCGGCGCGCCGACGACAGAATTCTCGGCCGAGCGGGCGTTCGCCGACATCAGCCTCATAGCCAAGGCGCCCCACCCCATCGGCTCGCCCGAGAACGCCCGTGTGCGCGACGCCTTGGTCGCCCGCATGACGGCGCTGGGCCTGAGGCCTCAGGTCCGCGCAGGCGTGGGCGTGCAGCAGCCCAAATGGGCCAGCGACCGGATCGTGGCCGGCCCGGTCGAGAACATCGTCGGCATCCTGCCGGGCCGCGACCGTCGGGCGCCGGCGCTGGCGATCATGGCTCACTACGACAGTGTCCCGGGTTCGCCTGGGGCGGCGGACGACGCGATCGGCGTCGCCACCGCGCTGGAGACCGTACGCGCCATAAAGGCCCGCGGCACACCGACGCGCGACGTCATCGTCCTGCTCACGGACGGCGAGGAAGCCGGCCTCCTGGGCGCCAACCACTTCTTTCGGCGCGATCCGCTCGCCAAGCGCATCGGCCTCGTGATCAACGCCGAGGCGCGCGGGTCATCGGGCCGGGTGAACATGTTCCAGACCAGCCCTCGGAACGGCGACCTGATCGACCTGTTCGCCCGCACCGCCCAGCGGCCGGCGTCGTCGTCGCTGTCGGTCCTGATCTACGAAAAGATGCCCAACGACACGGATCTGACCGAGACCCTGCGCGCGGGCATTCCGGGGCTGAACTACGCCATCATCGGCCGCCAGTTTGACTATCACAGCGCCACTTCGACTCCGGGCAATCTGGATCGTGGCTCGCTGCAGGACATGGGCTCCCAGGTCCTGGCCGTGGCGGCGCAATCGGCCTTCGCCTCGCAACTTCCCGGCCGGGCGGACAACGTCGTCTATTCCAATCTGCTGGGCGATATCGTGGTCGGCTATCCCGTCTGGTTCGGGTGGGTGGTGATCCTGGCGATCGTGGTGCTGCTGGCCTTCTCGGTGCGGTGGGCGCGACACGCCGGCGAGTTCCCGGCCATGGATATCGTGCGCGGCATGGGCGCCATGGCCTTCGCCGGTCTCGGTGCTGTGGCGGTTCTGCAGTTCGCGCGGCGACTGACCGGGGCCGGCTTCGGCTTCATGGAACAGCGGTTCCTGCTGGCCCAGTCCGCGACCTGGGAATGGGCGATCATGCTGCTGTCGCTGGGCTTCCTGATGCTGGCGGCGGGCAACATGGCGCGGGGTCGGCGCTGGATCGCCGTCGTGCCGGCGATCGCCGGGCTGGCCTGCTCAGCCTTTGGGAGCTTCGACATCATCGGCGCGGTGAGCGGCGTGGCGGCCGCCGTCCTGGGCCTGTTCGTCTACAGCCGTCCGGCCAGCCGCAAGGGCGCCTGGGCCGGCGCCTTGGTTCTGGGCCTGCTGCTGACCATCCTGCTGCAGATCCTCGCGGCCGGCGCGGCCTATGTCATCGCGTGGCCTCTGCTGATCGCCGCCGTCGGAGCGGCGGCGACGGCCTTGAGCGCCCGGCGCGGGGTCCTGCCCATCCTCCTGCTGGCGATCCTGGCGATCCCGACCCTGGGCTGGCAGGGCGGCATCTCGCATTTCGCCTACGAGGGCATGGACCTCATGCCGCTGTTCGGACTGCAGATGATCATGGCGGGGCTGGTGCTATGGCCGTTGGCGCAGCCCGAAACGGGGGCGCAGAAGGGCCTGGTGATCGGGGGCGCGCTGCTGGCCGGCGGACTAGCCTTGACCCTCTTCATCCGATCCGACGTCCCCTGGTCCCCGCGCTACCCCCAGGCCAGCTACGTCGGCTATCAGGTGGACCAGGATACCGGCCGCGCGTGGCGCTTCAGTCCGGCAAACATGCCGAACAGCTGGACCGACGCGGTGCTTCGCGCCGAGGGCGGCAAGGCGGAGAGGCTAGCGCACTGGTCGTGGCGCCGGCCGATCTTGGCCGCCAGCGCGCCGCCCGTGGCGGAGCCGCCGCCCACGATCAGTCTGGCGAAGACGCCGGACGGCGGACTGGCGCTATCGGCCATGCTGCCGGCGGGGGCCCGCACCTTGACGGTGCAACTGCGGAGCTCGGTGGGAGGCCAGATCACCCGCATTGGCGGCGTGCCGGTCGCCGTGACGCTCTCGCCGGGCGAATGGGTGTCCGTCTATTGGCAGGCGCCGGGGAACGGCCTGGCCGCCGCTCTGCGCACAACGGGACCCGGGCGTTTGGACGTCCGCTATGTTGCGGGCTTCGACCGCTGGCCGTCGGGAGTGGCGCCCCTGCCCCCGCGCCCGGCCGACTTGATGGCCTGGGACAACTCCGACTCCACCTTCGTGTCGGGAACCCGCGCCTTCTCTTGGTGATCGCCGCGCAACCGGGTAGTTCGGGGCCATGAGCGACGTCACGATCTACCACAACCCAAACTGTGGAACCTCGCGCAACACCCTGGCGCTGCTGTGCGAAAAGGGCGTCGAACCCACTGTGGTCGAGTACCTCAAAGCCGGCTGGACCAAGGCCCAGCTCGAGGACATCCTCAAGCGGATGGGCGCCGGCGCGCACCAGATCCTGCGAACCAACGGCACCAAGGCCGACGAGCTTGGCCTTACCGATCCCAGCGTCTCCGACGAGGCGCTGCTGGCCGCGATGATCATCGATCCCATCCTGGTGAACCGACCGATCGTGGTCACGCCGAAAGGCGCGGCGCTGTGCCGACCCGCCGAATTGGCGCTAAGCCTCATCTGACGCCAGGCGGATCGCGGCCACCGCCACGTTCCCGCCAATTTGAACCTCGATTGCTGGGGCGCCGGGGGGCGATTTCCGGGCCCCGACACGCAAGGGCCCCGCACAGTTGTAGCCGGGGGTGCGATGCAGATCTTGGGAACGGGACGGCCGCGTGCGCGGCTGGCCGCAATTCTCGGCGCCGGGACGGTCCTGGTCGGCGGCGGCCTGATCGGCTGGCAAGCGGCCGCCCGGCTGGACGGTGTGGGCGCGGCGCGGTTGGCGCCGGCTGCGGCGGCGGCTCTGCAGCACGCCGCATTCACCCAGGCGGAGGCGCAGCCCGGCTACGCGCGGCCCCGGAATGTCGCCCTTGAGGTCAGGCCGGGCGAGACGCTGGACCGGGCGATCCAGCGGGCCGGCGTCACCGCCGCGGAGGCGCGGCAGGTGGTGGACACCCTCGGGCGCGCGATGGACACCATCAACATCAAGGCCGGGCTCGACCTCGACGCCGCCGTCGCCCCCGCGCGGAGCGGGGATCGGCCCGCACGTCTGATCGGCCTGTCGCTGCGCACCGGCCCGGCCACCGCCGTCACCGTGTCGCGGACGTTCGATGGCGCCCTGCGCCTCCGCGCGCTTGAAGAGAAGGTCACGCAGGAGACGACCGTAGCGGACGGCGAGATCCAAGGCTCGCTGTACGAGAGCGCCGCCCGCCTTGGCGCAACCCCGACAATCACGGCCCAGGTTGCAAAGCTGTTTGCGCATAAGCTGGACTTCCAGCGCGACATTCAGCCCGGCGACGACTTCCGCCTGGTCTTCGATCGTAAGGTCACCGAGAGCGGCCGCACCATCGAGACCGGCGACCTGGCCTATGCCGAATTGCACGGGGTGAAGTTCTTCCGGTTCGAGCGCGCGGACGGCGACGTCGAGTACGTTGACGAAGAGGGCAAGAACATCCGCGGCTTCCTGCTCCGCACGCCCGTGGACGGAGCCCGGCTGACCTCGGGGTTCGGCAAGCGTCGTCACCCGATCCTGGGCTTTGCGCGGGCCCACCAGGGTGTGGACTTCGGGGCCGGCAGCGGAACACCGGTGCTGGCGGCGGGCGACGGCGTGGTGGTCAAGGCCAGCCGCTGGGGCGGCTACGGCAACTGGCTGCAGATCCGTCACGCGGGCGGTTGGGACACCGGCTACGCCCATCTGTCCCGCTACGCCAAGGGCCTGCGACCGGGCATGAAGGTTCGCCAGGGACAGGTGGTCGCGTTCGTGGGCTCGACGGGCATGTCGACCGGCCCCCACCTTCACTACGAGGTCTGGCAACGCGGCCAACGGGTGAACCCGGTGGGCGCCAAGGTTCCACAAGGCACGGTCCTGGCCGGCGCAGAGCTGGCGCGCTTCAAGGCGGAAAAGGACCGGATTGAACGTCTGCTGGCAGAGCGGAGCGGAACGATGAGCCTCGCGTCGAACGCAGCCTCAGCGCTGACGCGCTAGACGGCTGGCGCGCGGCCGCCGCCCTGGCTCGTCAGTCGGCCCAAGATAAGGTGACACGAAAAGGCCGGCGGAACCTTGGGTCCCGCCGGCCGAATTCGAGCAATTCGGACGCACTCAGGCGTCGAAGACGATGACCGACCGGGCGAGCTCGCCCTTCTTCATATCCTCAAAGCCTTCGTTGACCTGCTCCAGCTTGATGCGCTGGGAGATCATGTGGTCGAGCTTGAGCTTGCCCGACATGTAGAAGTCGACGAAGCGCGGCATGTCGACCGGGAAGCGGTTCGAGCCCATCATCGACCCTTGCAGCTTCTTCTCGCCCAGCAGGGCGGCGCCCATCACGCTGACCATCTGACCCACCGGGATCATGCCGATCACGTTGGCGGTCCCACCCCGGCGCAGCATGTTGAAGCACTGCTCGGCCGTCTTCGCGAGACCGATGGCCTCGAACGAGTGGTGGACGCCGCCGCTGGTCAGCTCCAGCACTTCCTTGACCACATCGGCGCTGGACGAGGCGTCGATGAAGTCGGTGGCGCCGAATTCCTTAGCCAGGTTGCCCTTCGACGCGGTGGTGTCGATGGCGATGATCCGGCTGGCGCCCGCAATGGCCGCGCCGTTGATCGCCGACAGACCGACGCCGCCGCAGCCGATGACCGCCACGGTCTCGCCAGGCCGCACGTTCGAGGTATGGATCGCCGCCCCGACCCCGGTGGTCACGGAGCAGCCGATCAGGGCGGCCACGTCCAGCGGCATGTCCTTGCGGATCGCGACGCAGGCGTGCTCGTGGATCAGCATGTGCTCGGCGAACGACGACAGGTTCAGGAACTGCAGCATCTGGCCCTGAGCGGCGGACAGGCGGGGCTCATCGTCCTTGCCACGCTTGGTGTCGGGCGAGACGCAGAGGCTCATCGAGCCGGTGAGGCAGAACTCGCAGTGGCCGCAGTAGGCCGAGAGGCAGGTGATGACGTGGTCGCCCGGCTTCACGGTGCGGACCTCCGAACCCACCTGCTCGACGATGCCCGAGCTCTCATGGCCCAGGACCACCGGCAGCGGGTGCGGATACGAGCCCTGCATGAAGTGCAGGTCCGAGTGGCAGAGGCCGGCCGCGGCGGTGCGGATCAGCACCTCGTGCGGGCCGGGCTTGGAGATCAGCACATCTTCGATCTGAAGCGGCTTGCCCACTTCACGCAGCACGGCGGCCTTCATGGTTCGTCCCTCTTCCTAATGATTTCCAGAAGCCTTATCGCCGTTCAGATGGGGCTGGGAAGTCCCTATCGGCGAAAGCGGTCGACAGGATGCGCGCACCTCACCATCTAAGCGCCATGGACGACGCCCAGCCGCTGCGGAGAGTCTCCGCGCTCGATGTGTTCCTGGCTTTTCTGAAGCAGGGCCTGACAGCGTTCGGCGGACCGGTGGCGCATCTGGCCTACTTCCGGCGGGAGTTCGTCGAAAAGCGGCGCTGGCTCTCAGAGAGCGCCTACGCCGACCTGCTGGCCCTGTGTCACTTCCTGCCCGGACCGGCATCCAGTCAGATGGGGATGGCGATCGGCCTGCGACAGGCGGGCCTGGCCGGGGCGCTTGCCGCCTTCATAGGCTTCACCCTGCCCGCCGCCGTCGCGATGATCGCCTTCGCGCTCTATGCGCCAAGCCTGTCGCGGCTCTATGGCGAGGGCTGGATCCACGGCTTGAAGATCGCCGCCGCCGCGGTGGTGCTGCAAGCCGTGGTGCAGATGGCGCGGACCCTGGCGGTAGGGCCAGTGCGGGCCGGCATGGCGATCGGCGCGGCCGCAGGCCTCATCGTCGCCCAGAGCCCAATGGCGCAGATCGGAGCCCTGGTCGCCGGCGGACTTTTCGGGCTGGCCCTGTTGCGCGACGCGCCCGCCGAGCTGGCGCCGGATGACCCCCACGAAACCGTGGACAGGACCAGTGCGATGATCGCGCTCGGGCTGTTCGGTCTGCTCCTGGTCGGGCTGCCGCTACTGGCCAACCTGTTGCAGAACCCAGGACTTGGCATGGCCTCGGTCTACTACAGGACGGGCTCGCTGGTGTTCGGCGGCGGCCATGTGATGCTGCCCCTGCTGGAGCGGGAGATCGTCGACCGCCGCTGGCTCGACCTCGACACCTTCCTGATGGGCTATGGGGTGGTCCAGGCCCTTCCCGGCCCGCTTTCCAGTTTCGCCGGCTTCGTGGGCGCAGCCCAGCGCTATGGTCCCGGCGGCGTCACCGGCGGCCTGATCGCCCTGTTCTCGATCTTCCTGCCCAGCCTTCTGCTGGTCACCGGCGTCCTGCCCTTCTGGGACCAGTTGAAGCGCGAGGGATGGGCGCGCGGCGTGCTGGCGGGCGTTGGCGCGACCGTCGTAGGTCTTCTGGCGGCGGCCCTGTGGGATCCCGTACTGACCGAGACCATACGACGGCCGGCCGACTGGGCCCTGGTCGCCGCCGCCTTTGTCTTCCTGCAGGTGGCGAAGCTGCCGCCCTGGCTGGTGGTCATCGGCTTCGCTGTCGCGACCGGGGTATTTCTGCGCTGACGCGCCCTAGGCGGCCTGGGCCGGCTTGGCCAGCCTGGCCGGCCACAAAACAGGCAGCTTCGGCCAGCGGAAGGTCCATCCCCCGGACCGGCCCTGTGGGATGCAGGCCTCCAGCGCCGCGATCAGGATTTCGGCCGGGCCGTCGTTCAGAAAGTGGTTGGCGCCCTCGGTGCGGACGACGCGGACCGGGCGGCGGGTCACCGTTTCAGCGGCGAGGCGCTCGGCGACCTCCAGCGGGGCGAAGTCGTCCTTGTCGCCGTGGACGATGTGGATCGGCACATTGACCCGGGCCAGCGCATGCCTGGCGTGCCGAAGCTGCGGCTTCTGGCCGGTGACCTCGATCACGGCGTGGCGCAGGTCGCGGGGGATCATCTTCAGCGCCTTGCCTCCAAGATCCAGCAGCCATTTCGCCGTGGGCCCCGCCTCGCCGAAGAAGCCGGACAGCAGCACCAGGCCAGCGACCTTGCCGGGGTTCTGCTCGGCCATGATCGAGGCGATCGCCGCGCCATAACTCTGGCCCACGAGCAGCACCTTCTGGCCGCGGCCGGCCTTGAGCAGCGGGGCGAGGGCCTCGGCCTGGACGCGGATGTCGGTGACCGGATGGAGGGGTTCGGAACCCGCGTAGCCCGGACGATCGACCACGATCATTTCGCGGTCCTCGGGCAGCTCGGCCAGGGTCTCGGCCCAGTATTCCGCCCAGGACGGCGCGCCGGTGATGACGACGATCCGCCAAGGCGCGGGGATCGCGCGCGGCGTCTCGATAGCCGATATCCGCCAGCCGTGCCCGCCGCCCGCGATGAAGCTGGTGCGCCGCACAACCGTGTCGGGATAGTCCGCCGCGGTGGGCGCATGTTCGGTTCGGCCGCGCGCGGCGGCGTCGACCGCCGCCCAGCCCATCGCAATCAGCCCCTTGGGACGCTTCCGCTGCACGCCCGACCTCCGACCCTGGATTCGTATCGCCTGGGATCGCTAACGCACGATTTCAGGGCGAGTTTCGAGCGTCCCCAGCAATCGCTGAATCAGGTCGTCCCCTGTGTCGTCAGCGCCTCACGTAGTTCGCGCTTCAGCACCTTTCCGGTCGGGCCGATCGGCAGGGACGGGACGATCCTCACCTCGTCCGGGGTCCACCACTTGGCCACGCGCGCCGCGACGTGGGTCTTCAGCGCCTCGGGATCGGCGGTCTGGCCGGGACGCAACGTAACCAGCAGCAAGGGACGCTCGTCCCACCTGGGGTGTGGCATGCCGATGGCGGCGGCCATGGCCACCGCAGGGTGCGAACAGACCGCGTCTTCCAGGTCGAGGGTGGAGATCCATTCTCCTCCCGACTTGATCACGTCCTTGGCGCGGTCCGTGAGGCGCAGGTAACCCTGGGCGTCGATGGTGGCGATGTCGCCCGTGTCGAACCAGCCATCATCCGTAAAGGCCGCCGCCCCATCCTGTTTGAAATAGGCCGACGCCGTCCAGGGACCACGCACCTGCAGCGCGCCGACGCTCTGGCCATCCCGCGGCTGCTCGGCCCCATGGTCATTCACGATCCGCAGATCGACGCCCCAGAGCCCTCGCCCCTGCTTGAGTTTGCGCCGGGTCGCCTGCCCTTGATCCTCGCCGGCGTGCTGCGGGAGCGGGGTGTTGATGACGCCCAGAGGGCTCATCTCGGTCATCCCCCAGATCTGACGGACCGTGGCGCCCAGTTTGTCCTCCACCCGGTCGATCAGCGAGGCGGTCGGCGCCGAGCCGCCGATGGCGACGTTGCGAACCGTGGTCAGCGACCCGCCTGTCTGGTCCAGGTGATCCAGGACGCCGACCCAGATCGTCGGCACACCCAGCAGGAAGGTCGCCCGCTCCGCCATCGCCAGTTCGCAGATCGCCGGCCCGTCCAACGCCCGTCCGGGCAGCACCAGCTTGGCCCCCACCAGCGGCGCGGCATAGGGCGTGCACCAGGCGTTGGCGTGGTACATCTGGGCGCAGGGCATGACGACGTCGCGCGCCGAGAAATCGAAGGCGTCGGGCAGCGCCAGCGCCAGCGCGTGCAGCACCGTCGAGCGGTGGGAATACAGCACGCCCTTCGGATTGCCCGTCGTGCCGGAGGTGTAGCAAAGGCCGGACGCCCGCCGTTCGTCGATCGCCGGCCAATCGAATTGATCGGTCTGTTCGGCCAGCAGATCCTCGTAGGCCAGCACCCCGGCCGGCGCGTGCGATGCGTCGGTCATCGCGACCACGGTGCGCACGCTCGCCATGCGTGGGGCGATCTCGGCGACCAGATCGGCGAAGCTGATGTCGAACATCAGCACGCTATCCTCGGCATGGTCGGCGACCCAGACCACCTGGTCGGGGTGTAGGCGCGGATTGATGGTGTGCAGCACGGCCCCGATCCCCGTCACGGCGAAGTAGAGCTCGAAATGGCGGTGGGTGCTCCAGGCCAGGGTGGCGACCCGATCTCCGGGCTTCACGCCGAGGGCCAGCAAGGCCTTGGCCATGCGTTTGGCCCGGCTCAGCGCGTCGCGATAGCCGTAGCGGTGGATCGGCCCTTCGACGGTCCGCGTCACCACCTCCCGATCGCCGTGGTAGAGCGCCGCGTGCTCCAGGATCGACGGCAGCGTCAGCGGCCGGTCCATCATCAGTCCGAGCATTGGCGTTTCTCCAGCATCGTTTTCGACAGGCTAGGTCACCTTGACGATTTGAACCATGCGGGAGACGGCGCTTGGGGGCCGCTTGGCGCCGAAGCCGAAAGCGGGCACGAAACCCATGGTCCGCAGATGACAAGGAAAGCTCATGGCCGCCTGGTCCGACGGCTACGTCACCGACATCCAGTACACGGGGCAATACTATCCGGAGCTGGCGCCCGGCGCACTGGCGTTCGCCTGCCTGCGCCAAGCTGTCCGTCCGCCAAAGTTGGGACCGGGATCAACCTATCTGGAACTGGGCTGCGGCCAGGGCTTCGGTCTCAACCTGCTGGCGGCAGCCAACCCGCAGATGCAGTTCTGGGGCGTGGACTTCAATCCGGCCCAGATCGCCAACGCCACGCGCCTCGCGGCGGACGCCGGCCTGTCGAATGTCACCTTTGAGGACTTCAGCTTCGCCCAGATGCTGGACCTGCCCGACGACCGGCTGCCGAAATTCGACGTTATCGCGATGCATGGCGTCTACAGCTGGGTCAACGCCGAGAACCGGGCGCGGATCGTCAGGATCCTCGACCGGCTGCTGAAGCCGGGCGGACTGGTGTACGTGTCGTACAATTGCCTGCCGGGCTGGTCAGCCAATGCGGCCCTGCAGCAGTTCATCCGCGAACATGTGGCTCAGTCTCCCGCCGACAGTGGGACCGCGATCATCAACGCCTTGCAGGCGGCGCAAGCGATGCAGGATGGTGGGGCGCTCTATTTCGCCAGCGCGCCCGCCCTGAAGGCGCGGGTCGCCAACGCCCTGACGCGAATGCCCGAGTACCTCGCCCACGAGTATCTGAACGCCGGGGCGGAGCCACTCTACCATGCCGCCGTGGCGCGAGACATGGACGGCGCTCGGCTGTCGCTAGCGGCTTCGGCAGGCCTGGCTGACGACTTCGTGCACTTGTCCGCGCCCACGGCTCTTCGCCCGATGATTGAGGCGGCCAAGGATCGCACCTGGCGCGAGACGCTGCTCGACTACGCCACGAATAAGGTCTTCCGGCGAGACATCTATGTTCGCGGCCTGAATCCGCTCAATCGGCCCGAGCGTGATCGCCTGCTGCACGGACTGGCCTTCACCCTGATGATCCCGGCCGACCAGGTCTCGTTCGACTCCGCCGTGCCGGTCGGCACGCTCAAGGGCGACGAGAAGATCTATGCGCCGATCTTCGGCGCGCTGTCGGAGGGCCCCAAGACCTTCGGCGAGATGGTGCGACTGCCTGCGCTGGCGAACGCCGCGGATGGGGTGGTTCTGCAGGCGATTACCCTGCTCGTCGGCCGCCGGCAGGTTCAGCCTCTGGCCGGCGCGGCCGACATCAGCCCGGCGCGCGCTTTCAACCGCACCCTCGTCGCCCGCATGGACAGCGACGAGGTTCCCAACTGGCTGGCCGCCGCCGCCACCGGCTCAGGCGCGCATCTGGACTTCGACGAGATGATCGCGGCGAGCGCCGTCATCCTGGGCGAGGACGACATGCAGGCGACGATCCAGCGCGCGTGGCGGAGCATGGCCCGCACGGGCCGCAGACTTCGCAAGGACGGCGAGTTGTTGCGGGAACAGTCGGCCAACGAGGCCGAGCTGGCCCGTCGGATCGCCCGCTTCAACGCCGGCAAGCGACCGGTGCTACAGCGCCTGGGCGTCCTGTGACGCTCAGCGCCAGCCTGGCGGCGGATCAAGGATGAACCGATCGCGCTGGGCTGCCGTCGGGACCAGGCAGTCGGCCCGTCGCCCCAGCAGGCGGTACCGACGCCGGGCCAGCCAAAGGTAGGCGGGGTCGCGCCAGGCGCGCGGGATCGCACCCAGGCCGCGGAGCCAGGAGAGCGGCGCCGGCAGCCGCGCCGCGATCGCCAGGACCGCGTCCGAGGCCTCCAGGGCCCGACCGCCTTCGAAGACGAGAAAGCTGTCAGGATTCTCCAGGTCCAAGCCGTGGGCCGTGGCCAGGACCTGACCAAACGGCGATTGCAGCGGTGTGAACCGAATGGCGGCGCGCCGATCCAGTCGCAGGACCAGCTGGACGACGCCGGAACAGAGGTTGCAGACCCCGTCGAAGACCATCAGGCCGTCGAGGTCGTCCCGGCTCACGCCGCCATCCGCGCCTTGAAAACCCCGTCCGGCAGCCGTGCGGCGCGGGTGGGGTGGATGAAGAAGTAGTCCTTCCACGGCAGCCCCTCGACCAGAGTGGTGCGCTCCTCCAGCCGGTCACCGTTCAGGGCGAACATTCGATAGCCTCGGTCTCGGAATAGGTCGAGCACCGCGTCGCCGGAGGCGCCGAACCGCGCCTGGAGCATGTCGGGATGGATTTCGATGAGGACGTGGGGCAGATCGCGGTCAAGAATCTTCAATGCGCCCATGAGCGCTTGAAGCTCGGCGCCCTCGATATCCATGCGGATGAAGTCGACCCGGTCCACGCCATGCTCGGCGCAGAAGGCGTCCAGGGTGATCACCGGCGTGGGCTCGATGTTCATGCCGGTGTCTTCGAGGTCCGGCCGCGCGGCGCCGTTCGGACGGGTCTCGGCCACATAGGCGTAGGCCCGCCCCATCCGGCCCGACGTTTTCTTCGGCGTCACCAGCAGCAGCTCGCCCGGCTTGTCGGAGGCGGCGGCGTGGATGGCCGTCACCTGCTTGCCGATCCGATGCCAGGCGATGCCGACCTTAAGGACCTCGTAGGCGAAGGCTGAGGGTTCGAAGGCGTAGATGCGCGCCTTGGGGGCGACCTGGGTCATCACATAGGAATGGCGGCCGTCGCTGGCGCCCACGTGCAAACACACGGGCGCCCCCGACAGCAGGTCGGCGAGGTACGGGGTTTCGGGCTCATGCTTGGCCCATGTCTTGTTCCGCCGCCAGGCGCGGAAGGCGTGACCGAGCACGCGAAGCGATGGCATGGATACTCCTCAACCGCCCCAGTCCCGGCCCGTCCGTTACGCCGCGTCGCGAACCACCGTCATCATGTAGTTCACGCTGGTGTCCGTCGATTCCGTCCATCGCCCGGTGAGCGGGTTGAACACGACACCGAACGGCCCGTCCACCACAACCGGCTCATCGAGCAGGAAGTCACGGATTTCACTGGGCTTCAGGAACTTGGACCAGTCGTGGGCGCCGACCGGCAGCCAGCGGAGAACGTATTCGGCGCCGATCTTCGCGAGGGCCAGCGCTTTTAGCGTGCGGTTGAGCGTGGCCACTATCATCAGACCACCGGGCTTCAGCAACCGCGCGCAGTCCTGGAGATAGGCGGCCGGATCGGCGACGTGCTCGATCACCTCCATGTTGAGGATCACGTCGAACGGCGGCTCGTCCGCGGCCAACAGGTCCTCGGCGGTCGAGGCGCGGTAGTCGATGGAAAGGCCCTGCTCAGCCGCATGCGTCGAGGCGGTGCCGATGTTTCGCGGCGAGGCGTCGACGCCCGTCACCTGGAAGCCCAGCCGTGTCATCGGCTCGCACAGCAGGCCCCCGCCGCACCCAATATCCAGCAGCCGCAGCCCCTCGAACGGCCGGCGCGCGGACGGATCGCGGCCAAACCGGTACAGCACCTGGTCCCGGATGAAGTTCAGTCGGACGGGATTGAAGCGATGCAGGGGCGCGAACTTGCCCTTCGGGTCCCACCACTCAGCCGCAATCCGCGAAAAGGTCTCGACCTCGGCAGGATCGATGCTGGAACGGGCGGGTGCGGGCGAAGTCATGCCCCCTTGTATCTCGCCGGGGCGTGAAAACGAAAGATTCCAGGCGTTGCCGTGTGAGTTCCACATGGCTAGAAGGCTCCGCCCTTCGGCGGCGCAGCAACCTGGGTCTCGATCTTACGTCCATGTCTCGCCTGGTGATGAAATTCGGCGGTACGTCCGTCGCCGACCTGGAGCGGATCCGCCGCGTGGCGCGGCTGGTGAACGCCGAGGTGCAGGCGGGCCGGCAGGTGGCGGTCGTGGTCTCGGCGATGTCGGGCAAGACGAACGAGCTGGTGGCCTGGACTGACGGCGCCGGCCAAGCCGCCCCGGGCCTTCCCGCCTCGGACGACGAGTACGACGTGGTGGTGGCGTCGGGCGAACAGGTGACCGCCGGTCTGCTGGCCATGACGCTGCGCAACATGGGCGTGCCCGCCCGCTCGTGGATGGGCTGGCAGATCCCGATCATCGCCGATGATGCCCACGGTCGCTCGCGCATTGACGATATCCCGCCCGAGAAGCTGGGCGCGGCGTTGGACGGCGGCGAAGTGGCGGTGATCGCCGGCTTCCAGGGGGTGACCCGCGATGGGCGGATCGCCACGCTCGGCCGTGGCGGATCGGATACCTCGGCGGTGGCCATCGCCGGGGCGCTGGGCTGTCCGTGTGACATCTATACCGACGTGGACGGCGTCTATACGACCGATCCGCGTATCGAATCCAAGGCCCGCAAGCTGGCGAAGATCTCCTACGAGGAGATGCTGGAAATGGCGTCACTAGGCGCCAAGGTGCTGCAGACCCGCTCGGTCGAGCTGGCCATGGCCTACAATGTGCCCGTCCGGGTGCTGTCGAGTTTTGTCGAGCCCGGCGAAGCGCCCGGCCAGGGCACCATCGTGTGCGACGAGGAGGAGATCGTGGAGAAGCGGATCGTGAGCGGCGTGGCCTATAGCCGCGACGAGGCGAAGATCAGCCTCTTCGGCCTGCCCGATCATCCGGGCGTGTCGTCCATGATCTTCGGCGCGCTGGCCGATGCGAACGTGAATGTGGACATGATCGTCCAGAGCCACGCCCGCGTCGCCGACACCGCCAACATGGAATTCACCGTCGGCAAGCGCGACGCCCAGCGCGCCGTCGAGATCGTCCGCAGCAAGCAGGCCGAGATCGGCTTCGAGGACGTACAGGTCAACGAGGACGTGGCGAAGGTGTCGGTCATCGGCGTCGGCATGCGTAGCCACACGGGCGTCGCCAAGTCGATGTTCGAGGCGCTGGCCTCCAAGGGCGTGAACATCCAGGTGATCTCGACCTCGGAGATCAAGATCAGCGTGTTGATCGACGCGGCCTACACCGAACTAGCCGTCCGCGCCCTCCACGCCGCCTACGGCCTGGATCAGCTGTAGGGGCCCGACGCCTCCCAGGCGCGGATGACCCCGCGTTCTGCCAGGCCGGCCAGCAGGCGCTGGACGTGGCCGGCGTTGTCGGCCAGCAACCCGCGCAGGCCCGGGCGGGCCAGCGCCGTCTCGGTGATCCGCAGACCCGCTGTCGTGCGGACGCAGAGCCCCTCGTCGGCCATCTCGGCGATATGGCGGCGAACCGTCTCCGGCGACAGCCGCAACGCCTGGGCGATGGCGCGCACCGATAGCACCCGCGAGTCGCCTGCAGACCGCTCGCTGTCGTCGAGGGCGGCGGCCAGCAGGGCCGCCATCGTCAGCGCCGAGATGACGTTCCCCGCCTCGCGCATCAGGCCTTCGCAAGCGCGGAGGATGTAGTCGCTCAGCAGCCGGGCCGCGGCGCGCACCGGCACAGCATCGGTCTCATAGGCCGGCGGCGGAAGCGCCTCGACCAGATCGGCCGCCTTGAGCTCCAGATAGAACCGGCGCAAGCGATTATGCGCCTGGATTACGGACTGTACGTAGGTCGCAGACGTCAGGAACGCGGCGGGTGCGACAACCCCTTCGGGCGACAACACACAAACCTGCGCGGCGGCGAGGCGGCGGATGCGACGTCGCACCGTTTCGAACGGCAGGCCCAGCGAGGCCGCGATGGCGTTGATGCTGACGGGTCGGCGCGCATCGTCCGGCGCCGGCGCATCAAGCCGGCCATAGCGCGCCCGCGCCTCGGGATCGCGTGTCAGCGGCGCGATGTTCGCCTGGTTGACGGCCAGGACCAATAGCGCGTCGAGGGGATCGAGTCCGCCGATGCCCGTCGCCATCTCGTCGCGCAGGAACGCAAACGACAGTCCCGCCAGCACCCGGTCACGACGGATCATTGGCTCGGGGGCAGTGTCGAGAACCGGACTCACAGCGCATATCAAAGCGGCGTCGGCCGGCAAATTCAATCCTAACGCGATATTGCGTCTGCACGCTCGGGCGCGGCGCGAGCGGAGCCCGTCATCCGGAACGTCGCCCATGCCCCGACCAGCGCCAGAGGGGCGACCGCGACGAACACCCAGACGGAGGCGCCCCGGGCGCTGGCGTCCGTAAGTCCGGCGGAGAACCCGACCAGGTTGGCCGCGACGCCCGAGATGGCGGCTCCAACGGCGGCGCCCGTCTGCCGCACCGCCATGATGGCGGACGAGCCAATGGCGCGATCCGCGTCGGACAGCGCGCCTAGCAGGCGACGGCTCATGAACGCCCAGGAGAAGCCGAAGGCCGCCCCCAGCAGCGAGGCGCCGGCCAGCACCCAGGCGATGTGGCCGTCAGCCAGGGTCAGGGCCAGGATCGCCAGGCTGGCCACCAGCATCACGGCCCCAATCCGGGTCCAGCGTGTGTCCCAGAGGCCGGTGACGCCGGCCACCGCCATGCCCGCCACCGTCCAGGCCAGAGACTCCACCCCGATGGCGTAGCCCGCAACCAGCGGCGAGTATCCGCGCAAATGCTGCAGGATCGGCGGGCCATAGATCGAGAACCCCATGGACGCCGCGGTCATGGCGAACATGGCCAGGTAGCCCGACCCGCAGATCGTCGACAGGTCGCCCGCCCGATGCGGTAAGAGGCGTATTCGGGCCCGACCGTCGATCCAGACCACCGCACCAAGCACGCTGAGCCCTACGACCACCAGGCCGATGGAACCCGCTGGCGTTTTCATCAGATCAGCCAGGGCGATCGCCGCCACCGCAGCGCCCAGGACCGCCAGTTGCAGGACGGGAATCCCGGGCCCGCCAGGGGCCTTCGCCGCCCCGCCGAGCAGCCACAGCGAGGCTAGGCTGAAGACCGCGGCCTGACCGGCGAACAGCCAGAAGACGTCGCGCCAGTGGCCGGCCTCGACCACCACGCCGCCAAACAGCGGCCCCAAGACAGTGGCGATGCCCCAAATGAAGGTCACCGAGGCGAACACCCGCGCCAGATGCCGTTCGGGGAACAGCATGGCGATGGCGACCATGGCGAAGCCCGAGATCCAGCCGCTGCCCAGGCCCTGCACGACCCGGCCGGCCAGGAAGGTCCCGACATCCGGCGCCGCGGCGCTCATCACGCATCCCAACACCATTATCAGGCCTGCCAGCGCCGTGGCGGACCGAAGGCCAAAGATCTCCGACAGCCGCCCGGAACTGGCCCCCGCCATGATCGCGCCGACGAAGAAGCCCGCCGTCGCCCACGAGAAATAGGCGTACCCGCCCAGGTCCGCCCCGACGCTGGGGAGAATGGTCGCCGTCACAAGACTGTCGGCGGCGTTGAGCCAGACGCCCAGACAGATCAGGGCGAAGCGCGGCAGCCGCCCCTCGCCCATCAGGTCCGCCCAGGTGTTCCGTTCATCGGGCGCGGTGGCGGTCATGGGGGGCGAGATAGTCCGGCCCGCCCCACACGCCAACCCTCACCGCTTGGCCGCGGCGCCCGGAATCTGCGGCGCGAAGCCTGGCTGCCAGTGGTTCGCGGTGCCGGACGTGACGTACCAACTGATCAGGAAGGCGCAGATCAGCGCGCCCGGTACGTAGGAATTGGTCCGCCTGTAGGTCCACGCGCCGATGATCCCGATGACGCCCAGCAGCGGCACGAACTGGATCGCCACGATGACATTCAGTGGCTCGGTCGGCGTCGCCAGCAGGCCGGTGGCGAACAGCGTCGCATACTCACGGGCCACCAACACCGCGAACCCCAAGGCCATGGCGATCTTGCCCCAGGCCAGGGCGGCCAGCAGCCCCTCGCCCTTGACCGGGATGCTGGCGGCGAACGCCCGCATCGCCACCAGGAAGAAGACACTCCACAAGATCAGGTAGCCGGGCAGCTGCATCGCCCGCGTCGCATCCAGCGGCTTCAGGCCCAGCACCCAGAACCGATAGTCCACCTTGAACAGGTGATCGACCAGGGCCAGCGAGCCGTAGGCGACGGCCATGGTCACCACGGCGAATGCGATGGAGAGCCCCCAGCGGTTGGTGAAGACCGCCTTGCGCCGCACGACCAGACCGATCAGCAGGGTCAGCGCAGCCGTGCCCAGCGCCCAGACCAGCAGTTGGTTCTGAATCCATTGCGGGAACGGCGCCATCGGGAAGAACGCCTGTCCCACCTTCATCAGCGGGAAGTACGTCAGAGCCGGCAAGGCCGCGGTGATCGCGAGCGACAGCCACCAGCCACCATTGCGGCGCTTCGTCAGCGGCTGAGCGGGCTGGCTCAGCGCGGCGAAGGCGGGCAGTCCCAGCAGCATATCGAAGGTCGCCAGGATCAGGCCGACCATGCCGATGAAGGCCACGAGCGTACCGATCTCCTTGCCGAGCCAGACCTGGTCGTCCGCGGGCTTGGCCGCTGGCGCAGGGATGGTCCGCCCGAACCAGGCCACGGCGTCGCCGACGCCGGCGTTGGAGAAATGCTCCCAGGGGTGGGTCACCGGCGGGTTGGTCAACAGTCGCGCGCTGCCGTCGGCGATGGAGCCGTAGAGGCGACCGACCTGCACCGGGCCCGTCACGCCGAAGATCCCCTGCAGTTTGGGCGACGTCGCGACCAGAGATCCCTTGGGCACGCCCCACATCAGTCCGGCGAACTCATCGTACTGTCCGAACACAACCGCCAGGTTTCGGATGCTGTCCGGCGCCTTCGCGCCGAGAAGTCCAGGCGTTGAGCCCTCGAGCACCACCGCGCGGTAGCCGTCGGGGTCTTCCGCCGCCGCGGCCAGGATCGGCCCGCCGCCCATGGAGTGGCCCTCAAGGCCGATACGCGCCCCGTCAACGTTGGGCAGGCTTTTGAGATAGCGAAGCGCCGCGGGCCCGCCGAACCCGGCCGTGCCGACGATGCCGCCGGAATAGCCGTGGCCCGTCATGTCCATGGCCAGGACCACATAGCCGCGACGGCTGAGTTCGATGGCAAAGGGGCTCTGCATCTCCCGGGTGTTGATGTAGCCGTGGCTCACCAGGATCCCGGGCGCAGGCGTCGCCGCGGTCGCGGTCTTGGGCGTGTAGAGCAGGCCCGACACGGTGACGCCCGGCTCGGCCGGAATGCGCACCTCCGAGATGGCAACCGCCCCGCCCGCGGTTTGCACACGATGCGCGTAGAACGAACCGCCCAGGATCAAGGCCCAGGCAAGCGCGAACGCCAGCCACCTTCGCATGTCGTCTCCCCCGTCCCTTTTGTTGGTCGGACGATGGGCCGAGCCTGCGCAAACCGCAAGCCGCCGGGCGGAGCGCTACCGGGCGGTCAGGAAAGTGGCGACCGCACGCTTGTCATCGGGCGTCAGCCCCTCGGCGATGGGCGCCATCGGTCCCGTCGTGAGCGCCGCCACGATCTCGTCCGGGCTCTTCTTGGCCAATTCCGCCAGGGGCGGCGTCCGGTCGTCGCCGGACTCGTGGCAGTCCTTGCATCGCTCGGCGAAGATCGCCGCGCCGCGCGACGGCGCCGGCGTCGGGGGCGTCTGGCCGGACGCGACCGCGCCAGCGATGATCGACGCGAACGCCGCCAACCCGGCGACCCGACTCAAGCGCATTGCGTCCTCCATCGCCTCGGCAAATCGCCCTTCCCCGTCCGACTTTGAGGCACTAGGCAGATATCTACATAACGCGCGGGACGACGGCGCCAATGGGGCGCGCCGCCAGCAGGAGACGCCGATGACCGTCAGCTTGAAGATCGCCGCCGCCGTCGCGGCCGCCGCCTGCGCCACCAGCGCCTGCGCGCAACCAGCCGGCGTGGAGAGCCGCCAACCCATCACCGGGTACAAGCCGGCCTTCGCAGGCCAGACCCGCGCGCCGGAACAGAAGCTGGGCGTCGCCTTCCAGACCACCGTCGTCACCCAGGGCCTGCAGTATCCCTGGGCGCTGGCGTTCCTACCCGACGGCAAGATGCTGGTGACCGAGCGTCGCCTCGGGCAACTGCGCGTCGTCGCCAAGGACGGCACGCTGACGGAGACGCCCGTCGCAGGCTTGCCGGTCGTGTTCTCCGGCGGCCAGGGCGGCCTGCTGGACGTAGCGCTGGACCCCAATTTCAAGACCAACGGCCTGGTCTATCTCAGCTACGCCGAACCGCAGGCGGACAAGACCAACAACACCGCCGTGGCGCGCGCCAGGTTCGTCGATGGTCCGGCTCCGAAGCTGGAGGGCCTGACGGTGATCTATCGCCAGACCCCGTCGCTGGCCTCCGCTCTGCACTTCGGGTCGCGGCTGGTCTTCGCCCGCGACGGCAAACTGTTCGTGACCCAGGGCGAGCGCTCCATCCCCGCCGGCCAGAAGCAGGCGCAGGACCTGGCCAGCGGCCTGGGCAAGATCATGCGGATCAACCCGGACGGCTCGACGCCCAAGGACAACCCGTTCGTCGGCAAGGCAGGCGCTCAGCCGCAAATCTGGAGCTACGGCAACCGCAACGTCCAGGCCGCCGCCCTGCATCCGCAGACGGGCGAACTCTGGGAAGTTGAGTTCGGTCCGCAGTCAGGCGACGAGCTGAACGTCATCCGCAAGGGCAAGGACTACGGCTGGCCGACCATCAGCTACGGGGTGAACTACGGTCCGGCCAAGACCCCGATCACCGGCGGCGAAACCCAGCGCGCGGGAATGGAGCAGCCGCTCTACTACTGGGACCCGACGATCGCGCCATCGGGCATGATCTTTTACACCGGCAGCCTGTTCCCGGCGTGGAAGGGCAGCATCCTGATCTCGGGCAAGCAGCCGCAGGGCCTGCCTGGCGGGTTCATCACCCGCCTGACGATGAAGGGCGAAAAGGTGGTGGGCGAAGAGCGCCTTGAGATCCCGGGCGCCGCCGTGAACCTGCGCGATATTCGCCAAGGGCCGGACGGCGCGGTCTATGTGCTCAAGGACGGGCCGGCCGGCCAGATCATCAAGCTGACCCCAAAGGGCTAGCGAGGCGGCGCGCCGGTGGATCTGCTCAACGCTTGGTCAGACGGCGGCTGCACACCAAAAGCCGCCATTAGGTCTCGGTTCTGAAAGATAAAACTGTTAGGGACCCGGCAAAGGGTACGGGAGGACGCTAAGCCCAGAATGGCCGCAACTGTCGCCATACGCGGACAGCGGAGCCTGCTGCGGCAGATCCGCGAGGCGCTTGCCGGGGGCGGTCCCGCCCAGCAGCGCCTGGACATGGTCGTGCGCATCATCGCGCTGTCCATGGTGGCCGAGGTGTGTTCGATCTACCTGCGCCGCGCCACGGGCGAGATGGAGCTGTTCGCCACCGAGGGTCTGGACGCCAGCGCGGTCCACGTCACCCGCATGAAGCCCGGCGAAGGCCTGGTCGGCGAAATCATCCGGCAGGGCCGGCCGCTGAACCTGGCGGACGCGCCGGAACACCCGGCCTTCTCGTATCGACCGGAAACCGGCGAAGACCCATACCACGCCTTCCTCGGCGTGCCGCTGTTGCGCGGCGGACGGGTGATCGGGGTGCTGGTGGTCCAGAACCGCACCGAGCGCGTCTATTCCGAGGACGAGGTCGAGGACATCCAGATCGTCGCCATGGTCCTGGCCGAGATGGTCGCGTCCGGCGAACTGATCAGCGTGGGCGAACTTGAGGGTGTCGAGCTCGCGCCGCGTCGGCCCGAGCGGATTAAGGGCACGAAGTTCGCCGACGGCCTGGCCTATGGCGCGGCCGTTCTGCACGAGCCGCCGGTCGCCTCATCCCAACTGCTGTCCGACGATGTCGTGGCCGAAGAGGCGCGCTTGGCCGCCGCGCTGGACGGCCTGAAGGCCCAGATCGACAAGATGCTGGAGGGCCAGCACGGCTTGGTCGACGCCTCCTACGACGTGCTCGACACCTACCGCATGTTCGCCCACGACCGCGGGTGGAACCGTAGCCTCGAAGATGCGGTCAAGAACGGTCTGACGGCCGAGGCGGCCGTCGAGCGGGTCCGCTCCGAGCATCGGGCCCGCCTGGGCCAGGCGCGCGATCCCTACCTGCGTGAGCGGCTGCACGATCTGGAAGATCTGAACGACCGGCTGCTCCGCCACCTGTCCGGGGATGGCAGCGTCGCTCGCGAACTGCCCGACAACGCCATCCTGATCGCCCGGAACCTGGGTCCCGCCGACCTGCTGGAGTACGACCGCACCAAGCTGCGCGGCCTGTTGCTGGAGGAAGGCTCCTCGGCGTCGCACGCCGCCATCGTGGCCCGCGCTCTCGACATCCCCTGCGTCGGCCGCCTGCAAGGCCTGCGCGACAAGGTGTCTGAAGGCGACCCGGTGATCGTCGACGCTGAGACGGGCGAGGCCTATCTGCGCCCGCGCGCCGATGTCGCCACCGCGATCAAGGCGCGGATGGATGTCCGTCGGCAACGTCAGGCCGAGTTCGCCAAGCTGAAGGACACCCCGGCCTTCACCCGAGACGGGGTCAAGGTGACCCTGCTGATGAACGCCGGGCTGGACGTGGACCTGGAAAGCCTGGGCGACACCGGCGCGGAAGGCATCGGCCTGTTCCGCACCGAGTTCCAGTTCATGGTCTCGGAGGAAATGCCGCGCTTCAACGCCCAGACGGCGCTGTACTCGCGGGTGATGGACGCGGCCGGCAACCTCCCGGTGACCTTCCGTACGCTGGACCTCGGGGGCGACAAGGTGCTGCCCTACATGGAGGCCGAGCGCGAAGAGAACCCCGCGCTGGGCTGGCGGGCGATCCGCATGGGCCTGGACCGCCCGGCCCTGCTGCGGCTGCAACTCCGCGCCCTGATCGCCGCGTCCAAGGGGCGTCCGCTGCGGATCATGTTCCCCCTGGTGGCCAGCGTGGATGAATTCCGCGCCGGCCGGGCGCTGGTCGAGACCGAGGTGGCCTGGGCCCAGCGGCGGGGTCGCCCCGCACCCTCGCGCCTGGATGTGGGCGCCATGATCGAGGCGCCGTCCCTGCTCTGGCACCTGGACGCGCTGCTGCCGATGACCGACTTCGTCAGCGTCGGCACCAACGACCTTCTGCAGTACCTGTTCGCCGCCGACCGGGGTAACCCGCGGATGGCCGACCGTTACGACCCCCTGTCGCCGCCGGCGCTGCGTGCGCTCGAGGTGATCCAGAAGGCCTGCGCCGAAACCGGCACGCCGGTCAGCGTCTGTGGCGAGATGGCCGGGCGCCCGCTTGAAGCTTTCGCCCTGACCGCCCTGGGGTTCGAGCGGCTGTCGATGCCGCCCGCGGGTATCGGGCCGGTGAAGCAGATGGTGCTGTCCTGTGATCGGGAGGCCGCCCGCCGTGGCGTGTCGGCCCTGCTCAAGTCCTCGGCCGGCTCTGTGCGGAACGAGATCGAGACCCTGGCCCGCAAAATCTCGCTCGCCGTCTGAGACTCGCCCGAATCCAACGACAATAGATCCGGCGACGGCAGGAGCGCCCGAGACCCGCGTGTTACGCAAAGGCAAATCCAAGACTGGCGCACCGACCGGCCGCGACCGCATGCGGGCGATGCTGAACCTGCGCGCCATGCCCGAGGCCGTCGGGCCTGAGCCCGCCGAGTCGGACCTGCCGCAAGCGCCGGTCGATCCCTTGCTCGCGGAGGATTCGCTCGGCGCGGCGCTCAAGGCCGTACGCGAGGCCAAGGGCCTCACCCTCGTGGACGCCGCTGACCAGACCCGCGTGCGACGCGCCTATCTTGAAGCGCTCGAGGACATGCGGCTGGACGCCCTGCCCTCTCGCCCGTTCACGATGGGCTACATCCGAGCCTACGCCACCTTCCTGGGCCTTGATCCCGACCTGGCCATCGAGCGCTTCAAATCCGACGAGCCGCTGCTGGACGACTCGCTTCGGGCGCCTGTCGGTATGATCGAGGAACGGGATCCGCGGGTCGCCACGTTCCTGATCGGCGCCTTGGTGATCATCGCGGCGATCGTGCTGTGGAACGTCGCGCAGCGGGCGATGATGGCCGCCGCCCCCCCGCCGCCGCTGGCGCCGGAAGCCCAGACGGCCACTGCTCTGGCTCAGATCAAGAGCGGCACCATGGAGCTGGGATATCCCTTGCCCGCGCCGGTGGAGTCCACGACGCCGCCGCCCTACGAGACCCCTGGCCTCGCCGCGGCGACCGGCGTCAAGCCCGAGGCCGGCGCCGTCACCCCGCCAGCGACCCGCCTGGGCGAACCGCCGCCGGTGGATCTGACCGCCCTGCCGCAGACCTTCAAGCCGATCGGCAAGGTGTACGACTCCGGAAACCCGCGGCAGGTGTCGGTGGTCACGGTTCAGGCGATCAAGGCCGGGGCGCTCATCGTCCGCGGTCCGGACGGGTCGGTCTATTTCGCCCGGCAACTGGCGAAGGGCGAGGCCTACCGCGTGCCCCAGTTGGCCGGCCTGACGCTGGATGTCTCGGCGCCGCACGACTTCCAGGTGTTCGTGGCCGGACAGTCTCAAGGCGTCTTGCCTGCCCAACAGGTGCTGGCGTCGAAACTCGGCAGCGGGGCCGCCGCGCCAGCCACGACGCCTCGGCCTGTCCCCGCATCGCCGACCCCTGCCCCACCACCGCAGGCGAGCCGCCCGCCGGCCCCCTGACGCCAGAGTTGGGTTTCCCGTCCGGACGGACTATTTTGCGCAGGCCATGACCGCCGAAGCCCATACCGCCGTCCGCCCCTGGCGCGCGATCCATCGCCGCAAGAGCCGCAAGATCCGGGTCGGGTCCGTCGAGGTGGGCGGCGATGCGCCGATCAGCGTCCAGTCGATGACCAACACCCTGACCGCCGACGCCAAGGCGACCATCGACCAGATCCGCCAGTTGGAAGAGGCCGGCGCCGACATCGTCCGCGTGTCCTGTCCCGACGAGGACTCGACGGCCGCCTTCCGGGAGATCGCCCGGGCCGCCAAGGTGCCGCTCGTGGCGGACATCCACTTCCACTACAAGCGCGGCATCGAGGCGGCGGAGGCCGGCGCGGCCTGCCTGCGGATCAATCCCGGCAACATCGGCAACGCCCAGCGGGTGCGCGACGTCATCCAAGCGGCCCGCGACAACGGCTGCTCGATGCGGATCGGCGTCAACGCCGGCTCCCTGGAACGCGACCTGCTGGAGCAATACGGCGAGCCCTGCCCCGACGCGATGGTCGAGAGCGCCCTGCGCCACGCCCGCATCCTGCAGGACCACGACTTCCACGAGTTCAAGATCAGCGTGAAGGCGTCCGATCCCTTCATGACCGTGGCTGCTTATCAGCAGCTCGCCGAGGTGATCGACTGCCCGCTGCACCTGGGTGTCACCGAGGCCGGCGCCCTGCGCACCGGCACGGTGAAGTCGTCCATCGGGATCGGCGCCATGCTCTGGGCCGGGATCGGCGACACCATCCGCGTCAGCCTGGCTGCCGACCCGGTGGAGGAGATCAAGGTCGGCTTCGACATCTTGAAATCCCTGGGCCTGCGCCACCGGGGCGTGAACATCATCGCCTGCCCGTCCTGCGCCCGGCAGGGCTTCAACGTGATCAAGACGGTAGAGGCCCTGGAAGCGCGGCTCGCGCACATCGCCCAGCCCATGAGCCTGTCGATCATCGGCTGCGTGGTGAACGGGCCGGGCGAAGCGCTGATGACCGACCTTGGCTTCACCGGCGGCGGCAAGGGCTCAGGCATGGTCTATGTCGCGGGCAAGCCCGACCACAAGATGGACAACGACGGCATGGTCGACCACATCGTCGGCCTGGTGGAAGCCCGCGCTGCGGAGCTCGCAGCTCAGACAACCCAGCGCGCTGCGGAATAGCAAGTTAGTCGCCCGACAGGGGAACTGCCTCCCAACCTTAACCATGAACGAATATCATCGTTCTGACAGTCGCCCGTAACCTGCGGGGCTGAACACGCTAGGTAGGTGACTGATGGACGGTTTCACTAAATTTGCGGCCACGGGCATCGCCCTGGCCTTGACCCTGGCAGCCTCGGACGCTTCCGCCGCCATCGTGACGGCGACCTACACGGGGACCGTAACGGGCACGAACGACATTGGTGAAGCGGAAGGCGCGTTCGACAACGCCGCGATCTTCGGGCTCCTCACCGATCTGGAAGGGGTGGCTTACACCGCCGTCTTCGTGTTCGACACGAACCAGGGTCTCCGGGCGACGAACGTCGGTGAGGATCTGCTGGCGGGCGGCTCTGATATGGGGGTCCAGAGCCCTTTTCTGTCGTCCAGCCTCACGATTGGGGGCGGCTCCCACGCCTTCAGCTCCAGCCATCTAGGGCGCGCCTTTTCCGCGACGAACGGCGCTGACACCACATCCCAGCATCTGGCTATTGGAGATAGCGACGAGGGCTTCCTCTCGTTAGTGATGTTCAACCCCTTCATTTCGCCGAACGTCGCAGCGCCGTTTTCGGGTCCTTACATGACCAGCGCGCCACAATATTTGGTCGCGCGTGGCTCATTCATGGTCCGCAACCAGGGCGTGACGGTTGCGCACGGCTATCTCTTGCCAAGTTACCTGACCATCAGCTCGACCGCGGTTCCCGAACCGGCCACATGGGCGCTGCTGCTGATCGGCTTTGGCGGCCTAGGCTTGATGGCGCGGCAGGCTCGGCACAAGGGCGTGCCACAGCCCGCGTGAGACACTATCCGTTCCGCAAAGTAATAAAAATGACGCCTGCGTCACTCTTGCACAGGCGACACTTCCGCGCTTAGGTGCACGTCCAATTTTTGGGAGGGACGAATGTCCGCGGACGGCAACTGGAAAGTCACGATCAACACGCCGATGGGCGCCCGCACGATGGCGGTGTCCATCGCCACCAGCGGCGACACCTTCACCGGCAAGGTCGACTCGGAAATGGGCGCGCAGGAAGTCACCGGCAAGATCGACGGCGACACCCTGACCTGGAGCACCGACATCACCAACCCGATGCCGATGAAGCTCGAGTTCAACGCCAAGGTCGACGGCGATAAGATGACGGGCAACTGCAAGCTCGGCATGTTCGGCAACGCCGCCCTGACCGGCGAACGCGCCTAATCGCTTCACGCCTCTAGGCGTCGAAAAGGCCCCCGCCGGCGACGGCAGGGGCCTTTTTTGTCGTGCCCGGCTTCTGGGCTATTGGCCCGGCGTGACGGCATCCGCAGCGCGATCCGCGGCGTTGCTCACGCCTTGGGCGGCGCCCGCCGCGCTCTCGGCCACACTAGAGGCTGCGCCCGTCACCGCCTCGGTACGCAGGGTTTCATTGCGGTTCGACTGCAGCAGGAAGAAAGCCACCACCGCCACCAGGGCCAGGACCGCGAGACCGATCAGGACCCCGCCCATGCCAGATCCGCGGCCCGCGTCCACATAGGTCGGGCCGGCATCGCGCTCGATCACCCGCTCGGTCATCAAGCCATCGCTTCGTTCGGTCACGCGTTCCGTCGCCATATCATGTCTCCATATTTCCCGGGGGCCGTAACACCTTCGCCGCGGTCGCGTTCCGCGTTCGAAAGGCGCGTTACGCCAACTGGGAAGCGGCAAAGCGGTTTCCACTTTTCGAGTAGGCGCGCTACAGACAGCGCCCTTCGAAGGACGGAACACGTGCGACTTCCCCAGGCCAGGCTCGATCAGGTGCTCGATCGCTTCCGCGAGATCGAGGCGCGCATGGGCGCGGCCAGCGATGGCGGCGAGATCGTCCGGCTGTCCAAAGAGCATGCCGAACTGAAGCCGGTCGCCGACGCGGTCATGGCTCTGGAGAAGGTGAAATCCCAGGCGCCGGAACTCGAGGAGATGCTGGCGTCGGGAGACCCCGACATGGCCGAGATGGCGCGCGACGAACTCGACGCACTGAAAGAGAAGCTCCCGGCGCTGGAACACGACGTCGCCCTGCTGCTGGCTCCGAAAGATCGCGACGAGAACGCCTCGGCAATCCTGGAAGTGCGCGCCGGCACCGGGGGCGATGAGGCCGCCCTGTTCGCCGGCGATCTCTTCCGCATGTACTCCCGCTATGCCCAATTGCAGGGCTGGCGCGTCGAGATCGACAGCGTCACCGAAGGCGAAATGGGCGGCTACAAGGAAGTCGTCGCCGCGATCACCGGCGACGGCGTGTTCGGGCGGCTGAAGTTCGAGAGCGGCGTCCACCGGGTGCAACGCGTGCCCGCGACCGAGGCCCAGGGCCGGATCCACACCTCTGCCGCCACGGTCGCGATCCTGCCCGAGCCTGAGGACGTGGAGATCGAGATCCGCGACCAGGACCTGCGGATCGACACCTATCGCTCGTCGGGCGCCGGCGGCCAGCACGTCAACAAGACCGACTCCGCCGTCCGCATCACGCACCTGCCCACCGGCATCGTGGTGACAAGCTCCGAGAAGTCGCAGCACCAGAACCGCGCCCGCGCCATGAAGGCTCTGAAGGTCAAGCTGTACGATCAGCAGCGCGAGGCCCTGGACACCGCACGCGCCGACGCCCGCAAGAGCCAGGTGGGGTCAGGCGATCGCTCGGAACGCATCCGCACCTATAACTTCCCGCAGGGCCGGGTGACCGACCACCGGATCAACCTGACCCTCTACAACCTGCCGAAGATCATGGAGGGCGAGTCCCTCGACGACGTGATCAACCCTCTGATCGCCGAGGATCAGGCCGCGCGACTGGCGGCGCTTGAAGACGAGTTCAACTAGGGCCGAGGAGCCGCATTCCGGCGTCGCTTGAACATCGTCCGCGCCCGGCCCATCAGCTCGCCCGCCCCCTTGCGGAACCCGCCGAAACTCAGCCCAACGGTGTCGGCCATCGCCGCCCCCCGCGCGCCCATCGGCATCGGCGCGCCCGTCGTGGAATCCATCGCCGTCTGATGCTCGATTTCGGCGTTGAGCTCAGCCCCGATGAGCACCAGCATCACCGAGAACCACACCCACAGCATGAAGCCGATCACCGCGCCCAGGGAACCGTAGGTCGCATCCAGGCGTGCGACGTTGTTGAGATACCAGGAGAAGGCGGCGGAGCCGGCCATCCACATGAACGCGGCGATCGCGCTGCCGGGAACCAGCCACCGCCACTGCGCCCGCTGCCGGCTGGGCCCGTACCGGTAGGCGACACAGAAGGCTGCCGCGGCCACCGCATACACCAGCGGCCACCGCGCGGCGATCAGCCACTCTTCGCGAATCCGTAGCGCTTCCAAAACCAGCGGCAGCGCGACGAGAATTCCGGCGACCAGGGCCATGAACACCAGCAGGGCGATCGTGAAGCCATAGGTGATCGCCGTCCGCCGGAGGAAGCCGCGCTTCTCCGTTTCGTCGTAGGCGATGTTCAGCCCGTCGAAGAGCGACTTCATGCCGGCGCTGGCGCTCCACACCGACAGCAGCAGGCTGACAACGAAGGCCAGAGACAGACCGCCCGTTTCACCCGTGGCAAGCCTCAGCATCTGCTCGCCCAGCAGCCGCACAGCTTCCGCCGGGAATATGGTGGAGAGCTGAACCAGCTGTTCCTCGACAAGACGGACATCGGCGATCAACCCATAGAGTGAGACGAAGACGCCCAGCGCCGGGAAAACCGCCAATAGGGTGTAGTAGGTGACGCTGCCTGCCACGACGGTCAGGCGATCCTCACCGATCTCGCGCCAGGTCCGCCACAGAATGTCCTTCCAGCCACGCCACGGGATATGCCGCGGCGTTTCGGCGACCCGACCGCGGCCGGGCTCCTGTTCTTCGAAATGCGGCGCGTCCGCGATCGTCTGACGGCTCAGACCGGGTTGCGGTGGGGGCTCGACCGGCGGCGGCGGCGGCAGGCCGCGGCGCGCGGCCTTCCACCACCCCGCCGCCAGCACGGCGGTCAGGGCCCACGGCGCAAGCGCCCCCACAGACCGAACGGCCCGTCGGTGCGGCGGCGAAGGCGGATGTGTGGCGGTCACGCGGCGCTCCCCTGCGACGGTAGGGCTAACCCGCGGGCGTCAGGCTCCGTTCCGTACGACCTTGAGCATCGGCTGGCTTTCGGTCAGAAGCCGCCTATGAGCGGCCACGTCGCGGCGATCTTTCGCCATCCCGTGAAGGGCTTCACGCCCGAACCCCTGAACGCAGTGGAACTCGCCCCCGGCGAGGGCTTCCCGCACGACCGCGCGTGGGCGGTGGAGAACGGCCCCTCAGGCTTCGATCCCGACGCACCGGTCTTCACACCCAAACAGAAGTTCACCGTCCTGGCGGCGATCCCCAAGGTGGCCGCGGTCCGGACCCGCCTGGACGACGCGACCGGCATGATGATGGCGGACGCGCCGGGCGCCGCGCCCTTCACCGGCCGTCTCGACGAGGTCGAGGCGCGCGACCGCTTCGCCGCCTGGCTGACCTCCGTGCTTGATCCCGACGACCTGCGCGGCCCGCTGAAGGTGATGGAGGCGCGTGGCGGGTTCCGGTTCACCGACCATCCCTTGGGACAGGTTTCGATCATCAACATGGCCAGCGTGCGGGACCTGTCGGCCAGGATGGGGGTGGAGGTCGACCCCCTGCGCTTTCGCGGGAACGTCTATGTCGAGGGCTGGCCCGCTTGGGTCGAGAACGAATGGACCGGCCGCGACTTGATGTTGGGCTGGGCAAAAGCCAAGGTCTTCAAACCCATCGTCCGCTGCGCCGCGATCGACGTCGATCCGGCCACCGCCACCCGCGACCTGGAGGTCGTGAAGGCGCTGTTCGACAACTACGGTCACATGTTCTGCGGGATCTACATCCATATGACGTCCACCGGCCGCGTGGCTCTCGGCGACGCTGTGACGGCGCCCCAATGACCCTCAACCTCGTTCAGGCCTGGAAGGGCGCGAAGACCCGGCTGGAAGCCGCCGGCGTCACCGGCCCAGTGATCGACGCCCGCCTGCTCGTCGAGGCCGCCGCGGATGCGACGCGTCTGGACATCGTCACCGATCCCTATCGCGATCTGACGCCCGAACAGGAAGCGCGGCTGGAAGACTATCTGAGCCGGCGCGAACGGCGCGAGCCCGTCAGCCACATTCTGGGGCGCAAGGGCTTCTGGAAGATCATGCTGGGCGTGACGCGCGACGTATTGACCCCACGGCCCGACACCGAGGTGGTGGTGGAGTATTCGCTCCGCGCCTTCCCGGAGGACGCGCCGTGGCGGATTCTCGACCTGGGGGTAGGCTCGGGCGCGATCCTGCTGGCGCTCCTGGCCGAACGGCCGGCGGCCAAGGGGCTGGGCATCGACGTCTCGGAAGAGGCGTTGGCGGTGGCGCGGGACAACGCCGCGTCCCTGGGCCTCGCCAACCGCCTGGCCCTGCTGCGCGGCGACTGGACCGCAGGCCTGGAGAGCGACGAGTTCGACCTGGTCGTATCCAATCCGCCCTACATCGCCACCCATGTGATCGAGACCCTTGAGCCCGAGGTTCGGGACCATGAGCCGCGTCTGGCGCTGGAGGGCGGGGCCGACGGCCTGGATCACTATCGCATCCTGGCGCCCGAAATTCTGCGCGTGCTGAAGCCCGGCGGGCGTTTCGCCGTGGAGATCGGCTACGACCAGAAGACGGCGGTCGAAGCCCTGTTCAAGGCGGCCGGCGCAGTGTTCGTCGAGACCATCCGTGACCTTGCCGACCGGGACCGCGTTGTGGTCGGCGAGAAAAAGCCCTTGGAAACGGCGGGCTGACTCGCTACATCAATCTACGTCTCCACCCAAATTCGTCGGTGTTGCAGGTAGATGCGTCCCCATGAAGGACGCCCGCCCGGCCCGACAGGCGCGACGGTTCCATAGCCTCTCGCTGATGAGCTTCCGGGCGGAAGACGGGGAAAACACACGTCTTCACATGAATGACCGAGCTCGGGGCTCGACCACGCTGAGGACCAGGGCGTCGATAGGGACGCTAAGGAAAGACCGAACGGTTTCCAAAATATGAGAGATTTCAAGGGTATGAAGCGCCAGCGCGGGCGTAATCGGGGCGGTGGCGGCAGCAGTGGCGGCGGTGGCGGCAAGCCGCAGCCGCACAACGCCAACCGGGCCTTCGATTCGAACGGCCCCGACGGGGTGAAGGTGCGCGGCAACGCCCAGCACGTCTTCGAAAAGTACCAGCAGTTGGCCCGTGATGCGGGCTCCGCCGGGGACCGCGTCCTCGCCGAGAACTATCTCCAGCACGCTGAGCACTATTTCCGGCTCCTGCGCGCGCTACAGCCCACCCGTCCTGCCAGCGAAATCATCGGCCGCGACCAGTTTGCGTCCGGCTACGACATCGATTTCGAAGACGAGACCAGCCGGGCGCAATCGATCGCCGCCGATGAGGGCGCCGCCGCTGCGGCGGCGTCCGGCGAGCCTACCGCTGAAGCGCCGCGCGAAGACGGCGAAATGCGCGACCAGAACCGCGACCAGAATCAGAACCGTCCGCGCGACCGCGAATGGCAGGCCCGCGACGATCGCCCGCGCGACCGCGACCGGCCCCGTGGCGAGTGGCAACCGCGCGAGAACCGCGACGACCGGCCCCGCGACCGCGACCGCAACCGTGACCGGCCTCGCGACGATCGTCCCCGTGACGACCGCCCGCGGGATGACCGGCCACGCGACGAGCAGCAGCCTCGCGAGGAGCGTCCGAGCGACGACCGGCCGCGTGAGGACCGGATGGCCCGCGATGACCGGCCGCCGCGCGAGGAGCGCGCGCCTCGCGCCGAAGGCGAAGGCCGCCGCGAACGTTTCCCTCGGCAGGACCGCGACCGGGGCGACCGCCCTGCCCGCGATCCCCTGGCCGTCGTGCAGCCGCAGGGCGATCCGGCGCCGGAAGAACGCGGCCACATGCTGCGCGACTCCGATGGCGGCGCCAGCCATGCCCCGGCGTTCCTGCAGGCCGCCGCGCCCCGTCCGGCCCCCGCCGCCGACGCCGGCGAGGAAAAGCCGAAGCCCCGCCGTCGCCGCGCCCCGCGCAGCTTCGAAGGCGATGCGGCGCCGGCTCCGGCCGAATCTACGGAAGACTGAGTTCGTCCCTCCCCGTCGCGGGGAGGGGCTCGACCTACTCTGACCGCTTCAGCAACGTTGCCAGCTCGTCCTTCCACAGGGCGGCCCAGGTGTGGGTGCCATGACCGCGGGTCTGCGGGCTGGCGGGGATCAGGACGTAGCGGGTGGTCTTCAGCCGCCGGGCCTCGCGCTCGGCGATGCCGAGTTCCGGCGGGTTGATGAAGTCGTCGGCTGAGTTCACCCAGGTCATTGGCGCGGTGATCGCCTCAAGGTCCTTCGACGGATCATAGGTCCGCGACGCGTCCAGTTGATAGATCATGTCGTTGGCGTCTGCGGCGCTCATCCGGCGCGGCAGTTCGGTGACCAGCCAATCGTCGACCGCGCGACGGGTCGGCAGCTGGATCTGCATCGGCAACGGCGCCGCGCCAGCCAGGATCAGCAAATCCTGGGCCGTGCGCAGGCCCTGAGCAGGTTGCGCCGTGTAGTCGCCGCCGGTCCACGTCGGATCGGCCTTGATCGCGTCTATGGCCATCTTGCGCCACAGCCGGTTACGGCCGGCGATCTCCACCGGCAGGCAGGCCAACGGCATCACCGCCTGCATCGCCTGGGGCCACGTCTCCGCCCACATGAATCCGTGCATGCAGCCCATGGACGTGCCCATCAGCAGGCGCAGACGCTCGACGTTCAGGCCCTTGGTCACCAGCGCATGCTGGGCCTCGACCATGTCAGCGTAGTCGTACTTGGGAAACGCCTGGCGCAAACCGTCCGAGGGCTTCGACGAGCCGCCGTGGCCGATCCCGTCAGGCAGGATAATGTAGTGCGTCGCCGGGTCCAGGAGGCCCCCTGGCGCGAACAGCACGTCGGCGAACTGTGGACTCAGGAACTGACGGCCGCTGCCCCCGGTGCCATGCAGGATCAGCACGGCGTTGGTGACCTTGCCCGCCGCATCCACGCGGGGCGATCCGAGGGTATAGTAGCGGATCTTCAGCTCGGGGAGACGCTCGCCCGTCCGGAAGCGAAAGTCCCGGATGACATAGTCATGAGCGGTCGGCTCCGGCGCAGCCGTGCCGCTTGCGAACGTCGCCAGCGCCGCCATGGCGCCGATCAGCGCCCTGCCCCAGATCTTCCGCATCATCTACGCCCCTGCTCAACCAGGGGCGCAGTGTAGCGACGCGCGGCCTAGAACCGATAGCCCACGCCCATCCGGAAGCTGCGGCCCGGCAGCGGGGCGATGTCTTTCAGGAACGAGGCATGCTCGCGCGCTTCGACGTTGGTCAGGTTGTGAGCGTCGACGAACACTTTGAAGTCCGGGTTGGCTTCGAAGGGGCGAAGGACCAGGGACGCGTCCAGCATGGTGTAGCCGTCTGTCGGCAGTTCGAAGTCGGCCAGCCGGTCCTGCTTGCCCACGCGGTGCAGCTCGACCGTTCCCGTCCAGACGCCGCTGGTATAGACGCCGCGCCCGGTCAGGGACCACGGCGGGATACGGACGGCTGGCCCAGCATCAGTCGTGCCGTGCACGTAGTCGCCCGAAGCCTCGAGCCGGAAGCTCTTGTCGCCCGAGCGCCAGGCCGTGTAGCCCACCTCCGCCTCGGCCCCATAGAACTTCGCGCCGCTCTGCACGAAGTTGAAGATCGGGAAGCCGGAGTCCAGGTCGGTGGCGCCTGTCGGGACCAGGTCGATGAAGTTGTCGTACTTGGCGTAGAAGCCGTGGAGGTCGAGCGTCCAGCTGTCGTTGCTGTAGTGCGCGGTCGTGTCGAGGGAGTACGAGACTTCCTTGTCCAGGTTCGGATTGCCGACCTCGAAGGCGCCGGTGGCCGGGTGGGCGCCGAACGACGACAGCTCCTCTTCGGTCAGGCCACGGCTGGTGCGCGACACCGAGGCGCCGAAGAACCATCCCTCCAGTGGCCGCGCAAAGATTCCGAGCGAGGCCGAGAGATTGGTGAAGTCGCGATCGGCGCGCACGTTTTTCACCGAGCGGGTGTCGACCCGAACGCCGCCCTCGACGCCCCAGCTGTCCTTGTCCAGACGCTGCAGCGTGAAGACGCCGAGTTCGTCGATCTTGGTGGCGGGGATCAGAGCCTCTTCGCCGATGGCGTCGAAGTCGCGGTGCAGGCCCTGGACGCCCACGGCGCCCTGCCAACCGTCACGGTTCGGCTGAACCAGCTCGACCCGGCCTTCGTACCCCTTGGAGAGGAAGGTCGTACCGGGCTCGTCGCCCTCGAACTCAGTGTGCTTGTAGTCGGAATAGCCGCCAGCGAACTTGAGGGTTTCGAACAGGCCCGACCCTAGGTCGAACCCGCCGCGGGTATCGACGCGAGTCTGCTTCAGCTCGATGTGGACATCTTCCTCCGCCGCGCTGCCATAGCTGCTGTCGGTGTGCTTGATCGCCACCCCGCCCCAGCCCTGCTCGCCGGCGTAGGACAGTCCGCCGCCAAAGGCGTCGAGGTCGACGTAGGTGTTTGGAACCCGGGTGCGTGACTTCGATGGCGCCGGCAGGCCCTCGGCCGCGGCGAGCACGTCGGAGATCGGGTCGACCGGAATCTCATAGTCGCCGCTCCGGCGGTGCGTTCCGTCCAGGGTGACGGTGAAGCCGCCGCCGAAGCCCGCCGCCAGCGCGGCCGAGACCGCCTTGCCTTCGTCGCCCGTCGAATAGGAACCGAGGGCCCGGCCGTGCACGCCCTCGGTGTAGGTGGAGGGGATCCGGTTATCGATGATGTTGACGATGCCGCCGATGGCCGAGCCCCCGTAGGCCAGGGCCGAGGGGCCGCGCAGCACCTCGATCCGCTCCGCCTCCTGCGGGTCGCTGGCGACCTGGTGGTCTGGCGACAGTCCCGAGGCGTCGATGAGACCGACGCCGTTGGTCAGGACCTGCACCCGCGGACCGGCCAGGCCGCGGATGACCGGCCGACTGGCGCCCGGGCCGAAGAACGACGAGCGGACACCCGGCAGCTTCGCCAGGACATCGCCCAGCCCCGACGAGGGGGCCAGGTCGATCGCTTCCCGCTTCAGGACATTGACGCTGGTGGTGGTGGAGTCGATCGAGACCACGTAAGGCGCGGCCGTGACCACCACCTCCGCCAGGTCCTTGCCGCCGCCGGCGTCGTCAGCCGCCTGGGCAGGGGGAGCGAGCAGCGCCAGAACGCCGGCGGCGGCAAAGAAGGTGACACGGGACATGGAGACGCCTTTGGGAGGACGGGCTTGAACTTGGTCACCTGTGTTATGAAATAACATAACCACTCGTCAAGCGCGTTGCCGCGGGACGTTGAAACGGGTTAGCTGAGCTCATGGCTGAAGGATGTCACCACCACGAGGATCATGAGCACCACGGGTTGCATGGAGCCTCGCTGACGGGTGCGTTGGCGGCCGCGGAGGCCCGATGCGCCGAGACACAGGATCGTCTGACCGCGCCGCGCCGTCGCGTGCTGGAACTGCTGCTCGCTGCAGACGCGCCCTTGAAAGCCTATGACCTGATTGCAGCCTATGGCGCTGGCGGCGAGCCTGCCAAGCCGCCCACCGTCTATCGGGCGCTGGAATTCCTGGAGCGCCTGGGTTTTGCGCACCGCATCGAGAGCCTGAACGCTTACGTGCCCTGCCGCATCCAGGGCGGGCACATCGCCGCTTTTCTGATCTGCGACTGCTGCGGCGAAGCGGCGGAGTTCGAGCCCGACTTCGGCCCCCAGCTCACGGCAGCCAAAGCCGCCGGCTACGAGGTGCGGCAGGTGACGCTCGAAGCGCGAGGCCTGTGCTCCGGCTGCCGGCAAGCCTGACGCACACCCCTCCCAGCCCCTTGTCGGCGCCGGGAGGGGCGCTTGGCGTCAGTACCAGAAGACGTCGCGGACCACCTGGACGATCCGGCCGCTGAACCGGTCGATCAGAAGCGCGTCGGGACCGGAACGGACCCATTCAAACCCGGGCGGCGGCAGCGGCAGGTCGTAGCGCCAGGCATCCGAAATCCAGTAGCCATCGCCGAACCAGGTCCGCGGATAGAATTCCCCGAAGGACCAGGTGCGGAGATAGAAGCCGCGGGGCGCGCGCCACGGATCGCGATAGCGGTGCGAGCTGAAGTAGGACGGCGGGTAGCGGCCCCGCTCCCAACGCCGGTGATCGTCCCGGCGGCCGTCGCCGCGTCGATCCCAGTCTCGCCCAGTCCGGTCAGGTCCATTCCAGTCACGTCGGTCGCCGTCGCGACGATCCCAGCCGCCCCGGTCGTTGTCGCCGCGACCATTCCAATCCCGGCGATCATTGTCCCGCCCGCCATCACCCCGGCGGTCGTCCCCGCCCCGGCGATCGTCGCGGGACTGTCGGTCGTCGCGGGGTTGGCCGGCAGGCTGGCCGTACCGGCCATCGCCGCGGAACCGCGCGCGATCGCTCGCCGGCGGCGTTTGCGGCGCGACCTGAGCCTGGGACGCCTGCGGCGCTTCGACGGGGCGTGGGCGGAACTCGCCGCCGCGACCGCCATCGCGCTGCGGGCGATCGCCATCGGACCCGTCCCGTTGGGGCCGATCGCGCTGTTCAAGGCGCTCCTGCCGGTCCCCCCGCTCCGCGCGCTCACCTCGCGGCTGCGCCGCAGCGGGCGCCGCCTGGGCCACGATCACGACGGCCAACGCCGCCATTGCAATCTTCATAACCGTCAAATCCATGTTGGGTCGCGAAATGCGGCCCGATCGTCCCTTGGATGACAGCTTGCGCAGATCATGGGTGAACCGCGCTTGAACGGCTCCGCCATCGCCGGATAGTCAGGGCGACACGACGGAGGAAGCCGGCTTGCCCGCGACGCCCAACGACATCCTGGGATTCTGGCGAAACGCCGGCCCCAAGCAATGGTACGCCGCCAAGCCCGCGTTCGACGACGCGATCCGGCTGAAGTTCGAGCCCGTCCACCACGCGGCCGCGCGGGGCGAATACGACAAATGGGCAGAGACGCCCGAGGGCGCGCTGGCGCTGCTGATCCTGCTCGATCAGTTTCCGCGCAACCTTTACCGCAAGTCGGGCCACGCCTTCGCCACCGACGCCAAGGCGCGCGCCATCGCACGTGAGGCGGCGGAGAAAGGCTGGCATCTCGAGGTCGAGCCCGAAATGCGCCAGTTCATGATGCTGCCGTTCGAGCACTCCGAAGACATCGCCGACCAGGACTACGGCCTGATCCTCGCTGAGGAGATCGGCGACGCCGAGGCGTTGAAATGGCTTCACATCCACCGCGACATCATCGTCCAGTTCGGACGTTTCCCGCACCGCAATCCAGCGCTGGGGCGCACGACCACCGCCGAGGAGCAGGCGTTTCTCGACGACGGCGGCTTCGGAGGCTGAGGCGCCCTATTCGGGCTTGGCTTCGGCCTTGAGGTCCTTTTCGGCCTTGGCCTCACCCTTCGCGGCGTTGGTCACGCAGACCTTGCGCGGCATCCGCGAACCGCTGGGGGTGGCCGTGTAGCAGGTCTTGCTGGCCTTGGACTCGGCCGACTTGGCGGGTTTGGCCTCGGGCGTCCCGGCTTGGGTGGTCTCGGGAGCGGCGAACATGACCAGCGCCGCAAAAGCGGAAATCAGCATCAGGACATCCATGCTTACATAAAAACTGGATGGGCGACTTAGCGTTGCATCGCGCAACGGCCAAGCCCGGAATCGCCGAATGGTCGCGCCGTTCCGGACTTGCTGCCTGTGGACGACGCTGTATCGGTTGGAATTGGCGATTTCAGAATCACCCGTCGCGGGCAAGGCTCACCACCGTATGAACGCTCACGTCACGATCGCTCCCACATACACGGCTGGGCCGGATCATCCGGAGCGCCAGTACCTGGACCTGCTCGCCGATATCCTGGCGAACGGGGTGGAACGCGGCGACCGCACGGGCACAGGAACCCTGGGCGTGTTTGGCCGCCAGATGCGGTTCGACCTGGCGAAGGGCTTCCCGCTCCTCACCACCAAGAAGCTGCACCGCAAATCCATCATCGTGGAATTGCTGTGGTTCCTTCGGGGCGACACCAATGTGCGCTGGCTGCAGGAGCGCGGCGTCACGATCTGGGACGAGTGGGCCGACGCCGAGGGCGAGCTCGGTCCGGTGTACGGCAAGCAGTGGCGATCTTGGACCGCGCCCGACGGCCGGGTGATCGACCAGATCAGCGCCCTGGTCCATGGGCTGAAGACCAACCCCAACAGCCGCCGCCATATCGTTTCGGCCTGGAATCCGGCCGACGTCGACGACATGGCGCTGCCGCCCTGCCACTGTCTGTTCCAGTTCTACGTCGCTGACGGAAAGCTGAGCTGCCAGCTGTATCAGCGCTCGGCGGACGTGTTTCTGGGGGTGCCATTCAATATCGCCAGCTACGCCCTGCTGACCCTGATGGTCGCCAAGGTTTGCGGCCTTGAGCCCGGCGAATTCGTGCACACCCTTGGCGACGCACACCTCTATCTCAACCATCTGGACCAGGCGCGATTACAACTGTCACGTGACCCGCGTCCCCTGCCGACGATGCATATCGCCGACAAGACCGACCTGTTCGACTTCGCGTTCGAGGATTTCAAGCTCGAGGGCTACGCACCGCACCCCGCCATCTCGGCCCCGATCGCCGTCTAGCCATGACGTCGCCGCTGACCCTTCGGGAAGTCACCGAGGCCGCGTCGCAGATCTCCGACATCTATGCCGGCAAGTTCGCCATCGCGCGCGACGACGATTGGTACTTGCTCAAGCTCCAGGAAGAGCTTGGAGAACTGGCGCAGGCGCACCTGCGGCTGTCCAGCCGCGGGCGCGGCGAGGCCTGCGAACACGACCGGGCCGACGAGGCCGCCGACGTGCTCTGCATGCTGCTGCTTTACTGCCGCCGCTTCGGCATCGATCCGGACGCCGCCGTCCGCCGGAAGTGGCTGCAGTGGCTGGAGCCGGCGGCCTAGGCATCTATCGCCTGATGAAGGCGCACAGCTTGGCGCCGTCGGGGTCGCGGACGTAGGCGGCGTAGAACACCGGATCCATCCCCGCTCGGACGCCCGGCGGCCCCTCGCATGCGCCGCCGTTCGCAAGGGCGGCGGCGTGGAAGGCGTCGACGGCGGCGCGATCCTTGGCGCGGAACGCCAGCATCATCCCATTTCCGCCCGTCGCGGGCCCCTGATCGAACGGGCGTGTCAGAAAGAACGGCGCCGGATCGCCGTCACGGACATAGCCGGTCCAGGTCGGGCTAGTCGTCGTGCGCTGGCCGCTCAACGGCGCGAAGACCGGGTCATAGAAGCGGATCGCGCGATCCATGTCGTTCACCCCGACAGTCGAATAGGCGATCATTCTCCGGTCTCCCTGATCCTGGACGGGACAATGGCGGCCCGCTCGCCTTCGCGCTAGATCAGCGCCATGCCTCAGGTCATCCTCTCCGCCGGTCCCATCGCCCGCGCCCGCAACGGCGTCATCGGCCGGGACGGCGAACTTCCCTGGCGGCTCAAGTCCGACCTGGCGATCTTCCGGGCGATCACCATGGGCAAGCCGGTGATCATGGGCCGCAAGACCTGGGACAGCCTGCCCAAGAAGCCCCTGATCGGCCGGATGAACATCGTGCTCAGCAAGGACGGGTCGTTCGAGCCGCGGGGCGCGGTCGTTTGCGAGGACTTCGCCGAGGCGGTCTCCATGGCGAAAGAACAGGCCGAGGAAGATGGCGTCGGCGAAATCTGCGTGATTGGCGGCGCCTCGCTGTTTGAGATGGCGCTGCAGAAGGCCCGTCGCCTCTACCTGACCGAGGTGGACGCCGAGGTCGAGGGCGACGTCGTACTGAGCCCGATCGACGAGAGCCGCTGGACGGAAGTTCGATCCGAACGGCACGAGGCCTCCGACGTGGACCAGTATCCCTTCACGGTTCGCGTGCTGGAGCGCCGCTGACGCAGCGTCATCGCTGTCCCCGCGCCGGACCCGCGCTATGGTCGGGCCAACGATACAGAAGCGAGAGGGACGGACGCCATGGAACTGGAGCTGATCTGCGAAGGCTTGGAATTCCCGGAGGGGCCGATCGCCATGGCCGACGGCTCGGTGATCCTGACCGAGATCAAGGGACAGCGGCTGACGCGCGTGACGCCGGACGGCAAGAAGAGCCTGGTCGTCGAGACCGGCGGCGGCCCGAACGGCGCGGCGATCGGTCCGGATGGCGCGATCTGGATCACCAACAATGGCGGCAGCTTCGAGTGGCTGGACCAGGGCGGCCTGACCATCCCCGGCCCGACGCCGGCCTCGCACACGGGCGGCTACATCCAGCGCTTCGACCCGAAGACCCAGGAACTGACCACCGTCTATGACGCCTGCGACGGCCGTCGGCTCATCGGTCCCAACGACATCGTCTTCGACAAGGCGGGCGGCATGTGGTTCTCGGACCACGGGTGCTCCACACCCGAGGGCCGGAAGTTCGGCGCGGTCTACTATGCCAAGACCGATGGCAGCCACATCAGCCGCCAGCGCGACCATCTGATCGCCCCCAATGGCATCGGCCTCTCGCCCGACGAGAAGACGGTCTACCTGGCCGACACCCAACTCGCTCGGCTCTGGGCCTTCGATGTGACGGCGCCCGGCGAACTGGCCCCGTCCAACGGGTTCGCGCCCGGCCGCATCGTCGCGAACCTGCCGGACTTCTGCTTCCTGGACAGCCTGGCGGTTGAGGCCTCGGGCAAGGTCTGTGTCGCCACGATCATCAAGGGCGGGATTACCGCCTTCGATCCCAATGGGACGACGGAGCACTATCCGGTCCCTGATCTGGTTGTGACGAATATCTGCTTCGGCGGGCCGGACATGACCACCGCCTGGATCACCGCTTCCGCGACCGGCACGCTCTACCGGGCCAAGTGGCCCCGGCCCGGCCTGAAGCTCAACTTCAACGCCTGAAGGCGGAAACAGCCTCCGCCCCTCGGGGCGGAGGCCGCGTCGTCTCTAGTAGAGTTTGGCGAGCGCGCTGGCGTCGTAGGCGGACAGCTCGTCCTGACGGCCGTCACGGATCTTCACGACCCACTCGGGATCCTGCAGCAGGGCGCGGCCGACCGCGACCATGTCAAAATCGCCACGTTCCAGCATCTGCTCCAGGCGCTCCAACGACGCGGGCTGGGACTTCTCCCCGCCCCAGGCGGCGATGAACTCGCCCGTCAGGCCGACCGAACCCACCGTGATGGTCGGAACGCCGGTCACCTTCTTGGCCCAGCCGGCGAAGTTGAGGTCGCTGCCCTCGAACTCGGGCTCCCAGAACCGCCGTTGCGAACAGTGCAGGATGTCGGCGCCGGCCTCGACCAAGCCGCCCAGCCAGGCTTCCAGCGCCTTGGGGCTGTCGGCGAGCTTCACGTCGTAGTCCTGCTGCTTCCACTGGCTGATGCGGATGATCACCGGGAAGTCCGGGCCGACCGCCTTGCGCACGGCGCGCAGGATGTCGGCGGCGAAGCGGGCGCGGCCTGGCAGGTCCTTCGACCCATAGGCGTCCTCGCGGACGTTGGTGCCACCCCAGAAGAACTGGTCGATCAGGTAGCCGTGGGCGCCGTGAAGCTCGATGGCGTCGAAGCCCAGGCGCTTGGCCGCCGCGGCGGCGTCGGCGAAGGCGCGGATGGCGTCGGCGACTTCGGCGTCGGTCATCGGCTCGCCGAACTTCTTCTCAGGCCGCGAAAGACCCGAGGGGCTGTCGTAGGGACCCGGCGGAGTCCAGTCCTGGCTGCGGGTCTTGACGCCGCCCACGTGCCAGAGCTGAGGCGCGATCAGGCCGCCGGCCTTGTGCACCTCGTCCGACACCTTGCCCCAGGCGGCCAGTTCCTTATCGCCGTGGAAGCGCGGCACGTTCGGATCGTTTAGCGACGCCGGGCGGTCGATGCCCGTCCCTTCCGTCACGATCAGGCCGACCTGGTTTTCGGCGCGGCGGCGGTAGTAGGCCGCCACGTTGTCGGTGGCGATGCCGCCCGGTGAGAACGAGCGGGTCATGGGGGCCATGACGATGCGGTTCGGGAGCGTCAGCCCCTTGAAGGTGAAGGGCGAGAAGAGAACGTCGGATGCCATAAGGTCCCTGCCGTAACGATTTCAAACGCTTGTTTAGCCGAACCTTCACCGCGCGCCATGGAGAAAAGCTGATGGCGATCCTGGACGGGGTTCAGCGCCCGGGCCCGAGGAGCGCTTCACGCCGCGCCAAACTCTCCGGCGGCCACTCGGCAGGCATGTCGTAGTAGACATCGAAGACGCGCGCCGTCGGCGGCAACGCGACCCACGGCAGCTGGGATCGGGTGAAGATGTGGACATCCGGCGGCAGGGCGTTGCGGTCATCCAGCGTCGTCGCCCTGAGGAAACTCATCACCTTGCGGTCGCCGTAGTCGGACCAAATCGCTGTGTGGCAGTCTACGCAACGATAGATCAGGTGCGGACGACCGGAGTCGGTCGGCATCGACGTCGGTTCGATCCGACCGGACAAGACCTCGATACGGTCCGTCTCAATCAAGGCGTTCACGACAAAGGCGCCGCCGGACTGACGCTGGCAGTCCGTACAATGGCAGCAGTGGACGAACATCGGGCCGGACGCCAACCGGTACCGCACCGCCGCGCACGCACAGCCCCCCTCAAGCTCCGTCATTTTACCCCTCCGCAAAGCCCACCGAGTTTTTCAGCTTTGAAAAGTTGACGCCAGCGTCACCTTTCTTGACTCCGCCCTCCCCCAAGGTCATCCTCAGCCGACCAATGCGGGCGCTGCAGACCCGCAAGCTGGAGGTACCCCATGGACGACGCCTCGATCGACGTGAAGCGCGCGGCCCGCGATGCGGCCTACGCAATGCCCCTGGACCAGATCAATCCGGCGGACAACGAGCTGTTCCGCACCGACACACACTGGCCCTACTTCGAGCGTCTCCGGAAGGAAGACCCGGTCCACTGGTCGATCTCGCCCGACGAGGAAGTCGGCGGCTATTGGTCGATCACCAAGTACAACGACATCATGGCCGTGGACACGAACCACCAGGTGTTCTCGTCCGAGCCGACCATCGTGCTGCCCGATCCGGCCGAAGACTTCACGCTGCCCATGTTCATCGCCATGGACCAGCCGAAGCATGACGTTCAGCGCAAGACCGTCAGCCCGGTTGTCGCGCCGCCGAACCTGGCGGCCATGGAGCCGGTGATCCGCGAACGCGCCGCCGCGATCCTGGACAGTCTGCCGATCGGCGAAGAATTCGACTGGGTGGACAAGGTCTCCATCGAGCTGACGACCATGACCCTGGCGACGCTGTTCGACTTCCCGTGGGAAGATCGCCGGAAGCTGACCCGCTGGTCGGACGTGGCCACCGCGGCCCCGGACAGCGGCCTGTTCAAAGGCACGACGCCGGAAGAGATCGAGACCGAACGTCGCGGCGAACTTTTCGAGTGCGTCGAATACTTCATGCGCCTCTGGAATGAGCGCGTGAACGAGCCGCCGCGCGGCGACCTGATCTCCATGCTCTGCCATGGCGAGTCCACGCGGAACATGGACCGCATGGAGTATCTCGGGAACTTGATCCTGCTGATCGTGGGCGGCAACGACACCACCCGCAACAGCATCACCGGCTCGGTCCTGGCGCTCAGCCAGAACCCGGACCAGGAACGCATCCTGCGCGCCGATCCCGAGAAGATGATCCCGAACATGGTCTCCGAGACCATCCGGTGGCAGACGCCGCTGGCCTACATGCGCCGCACCGCGCTGCAGGACTTCGAACTGGGCGGCAAGACGATCAAGAAGGGCGACAAGGTCGCCATGTGGTACGTCTCGGGCAACCGCGACGAAGAGGTCATCGAACGGCCCAACGACTACTGGATCGAGCGGCCGCGGGTGCGTCAGCACCTGTCGTTCGGCTTCGGCATCCACCGTTGCGTCGGCAACCGCCTGGCCGAGCTGCAGCTGAAGATCATCTGGCAAGAGATCCTGGCTCGCTTCCCCAAGATCGAAGTGGTCGGACCGCCGCGTCGCGTCCCGTCGGCCTTCGTGAAGGGTTACGAGTCCCTGCCGGTGATCATTCCGACCCGGAACTGAGGCGCCAGCCGGAGACATCGGATCGCTCGCCGATCCGGTGTCTCCGAGCTTCGCTCTAACGATGGGATTTCAGCGCTTGGGCGTCGGCTTAGCTGGCGCCGCCTTGGCTGTCGCGGGCTTGGCGGGCGTGTTCGCGGGTTTGGTCGCGGGCGCGGGGAGCGGCGCAACCGGCGCAAAGGGTTCGGGCGGCTTGTCCCAGGCCCCCATCAGGCTGATCACGACCTTTGCCACGCTGTCGGCGGACACCACCGAACCGCCGCCGACGCCCTCGCACACCACGCGGTAAGCCGCATAGGTATCGGACGCCTCATTCGCTGGGCCCCATTCCGGCTGCGGATTGACCTTACTGACGAGCAGGCCGCCGGCGCGGGAGAAGGCGCTGAACTCGCGCCAACGGGTGCGCTGAGCCTCACAGTCATACTCGGTGAGCGTGCGCACATAGCCAGGCTGCGGCGGGTTTCCGCTGAGGATATTTCGCTGGACCCGCACCGCCCAGGCCTTGCGCACCGGCGAGCCGGGCGTGCGCTCTATGCCCTCCGCGTCCATCACCGTCCAAGCATCCGGACCGGACTGGGTGATGTAAAAGATCCGCGCCTGAGCGGCGCCGGCCGCGAACAGCGTCACGGCCGCGATGGCGGTGCGGGCGATCAGGGGAACGAGCTGGCGGCGCATTCGCCAAGACGTAGCCCGTTGCGACGCATCGGCCAAGCCTACGGACCCGCGCGACCGAGCGAAGCCCTCGAAGTCGCAGCGCGGCGTCCACGGTCGGATTGTTTAATTGTTCAGACAATTTCTGCTTATTGTATCACAAATATTGCGCATGCTATGGGCGTCTCTCGCGTCGCTTTGGTCTCGCGACGGTTCAGGGGTGGCGGCGGTGACGGGTGTCTCGAGCGGTGGCATGGATCGGCGGCGGGTGCTGGCCGGCGGCGTCAGTCTGGCGGCGCTGGCGGGCGCGCCGGTCCACGCGGCGACAGCCGACCGCATAGACGGCGAATGGCCGGCCTACGGCGCCACCAACGCCGCCACCAAGTACTCGCCCCTTACTCAGATCGACCTCACCAACGTCGGCAAGCTGACCGTGGCGTGGGAATGGCGCTCGCCCGACGCGGACATTCTCCAGGCCAACCCGCAGCTACGCCCCGGCGAGTTCCAGGCCACACCGATCATGGTCGGCGGGGTTCTCTACACCTCCACAGCCATGTGCCAGGTCGTGGCGATCGACGCCGTATCGGGCCGTACGCTCTGGCGCTTCGACCCACAGACGTGGCGGCGCGGCCGCTTCACCAGCAAGGGCTTCCAGCACCGCGGCGTCGCCTACTGGGCCGACGGCGCCGACCGGCGGATCCTCATCGCCACCGGAGATAACCGCCTGATCGCCCTCAACGCGGCGAATGGCGAGAAGGTCGCGAGCTTCGGCGTCGCTGGCGAGGTCGACCTTGGAACCGTGGGCCTGCAGCGCAAGCTGGCGGCCGATCCGGCCGATCTGTTCGGCACCACCTCGCCGCCGACCATCTGCCGCGACGTGGTCGTGGTGGGCCAGTACATCCACGACCGGGAAGTGCTGTCGGAGATGCCGCCCGGCGACGTGCGCGGGTTCGATGTTCGCACCGGCGCGCTGAAGTGGACCTTCCACACGATCCCGATGAAGGGCGAGCCCGGCTACGAAACCTGGGCGGCTGGAACCGCCGAGAAGAACGGCAACGCCAACGTCTGGACGCCTATGGCGGCCGATGACGAGCTGGGCCTCGTCTATCTGCCGGGCTCGTGCCCGACCAACAACTTCTATGGCGGTCGGCGGCCAGGCGACAATCTATACGGCAACAGCCTGATCGCCCTGGACGCCCGGACGGGACGCCGCCGCTGGCACTATCAGTTCGTCCATCACGACGTCTGGGACTACGACCTGCCCTGCGCGCCGAACCTGGTGGACATCACGGTGCGGGGCCGGCGCATCAAGGCGGTGGCCCAGGCCACCAAACAGGGCTTCCTGTTCGTGTTCGACCGGGCCACGGGCAAACCGGTCTGGCCGATCGAGGAGCGGCGGGTCCCGCAGAGCACCATTGATGGCGAGCGCACCTCGGCCACCCAACCCCATCCCACGCGCCCGGCGCCGTTCGAACCCCAAGGGATCACCCCGGACGACCTGATCGACTTCACGCCTGAGCTCAACGCCGAGGCGCGGGCGATCCTGGACGGCTATGTGGCAGGCCCGCTCTACACGCCCTATGCGACCAAGCCCACCATCACCCGGCCGGCCTGGGTGGGCGGCGCCAACTGGGGCGGCGCGGCCGTCGATCCGGAGACGGGCGCGATCTACATCCCCTCGCAATCGTCCATCGCCGCCATGGCGCTGGATCAGGCTGGCGACCGCAAGGCGGCCGCGAACGAGACCGAGGAGATCGCCGGCAGCGCTCGCGTGGTGACCGGCCCGCGAGGCCTGCCGCTGATCAAGCCCCCCTACAGCCGCATCACGGCCATCGACCTGAACAGCGGGGACCACATGTGGAGCCGGCCAAACGGTCCCGGGGCGACCGATTCCCCCGGGCTGAAGCCGTTCAACCTTGGCTGGATAGGCTCCAATCAGCGCACCGGCCCGCTCCTCACGCGCACCCTGCTCTTCGTCGGCGAGGGGCCTCATGATCCACGCTATGGCCGGAAGGTCCTGCGCGCCTACGACAAGGCGACGGGCGAGTTGGTGGCCGAGATCGCGCTGCCTGGTTTCACCCTGGGACCGCCGATGACCTACATGGCCGGCGGCCGTCAGTTCATCGTCTGCGGCATGGGCTTCAGGTCCGAGCCGCATCGCCTCGTCGCCCTCGCCCTGCCCCAAGGAGCTTCGGATGTCGGATAACCTCACGCGCCGCACCGCGCTGGCCGCAGGGCTCGCCAGCCTCGCCGCCGCCGGCGCTACGCCGGCTCAGGCCGTCGGCGCCATGAAGCACTATATCCTGGTGGACCTGAAGCCGGGCGTCGACCAGCTGGTGCTGGACCGCTGGTACATGACGTTTCACGCCCCCCAGGTGCGGCGGGCCTTCAAGGCCTGGCAGCGCAACTACGTCTCGTACCGCAGCTATCTGCCGACCGAAGAAGCCCGCAAGGCCTACCCTCTGCAGTACGGCCGAATGACCGAAATCCAGTTCGACAGCCTGGCCGACTTCCAGGAAACGCGACCGAACAACATCTATGGCGGCCTACAATCCTTCACGCCTCCGCCCGGCGGCTGGACCGCCCCGCCATTCGAGACCACCACCGCCTCGATCCCGGTCAACCCGCAACACGTCTACGTCAACAAGGACACCCCGCCAAAGGAGCTGCCGTACCTGCGGTGGATCATCTTCTTCCGGTACCCAAAGGACGTGACCGCCGAGCAAGGCGACGCCTGGTATCGCGACACCCATGCGCCGGAGCTCGCGCGGCTGCCCGGTGTCAAACGCTACGTGAGCTACGAGGCGCTGACCAAGAGCGCGCCCTACCCGCGGGTGGCCGAACTGTGGTTCGATGACTACGCCGCCTGGAAGACCGCCTTCCTACCGGGTCCGAAACTGACCGCCCCGTCCTGGGGCGGAAGGGGGTTGTTCGTCGACGCCATCTCGATGTTCGTCGGCGAGAATCCGGACGTCGACTTCATCAACGACAAGCGGTCCATTCCCTAGAGCCGTCGATCTCGGTCTAGCCCGCCAGGCGCCCAAGATCACCGCGGGAGAGGAGCGTCTTGGTGACCTCCTGCTGCATGAAATAGACGATGCGGCGTGCGGCGTCTGCGGCCGTATCCGCCTGGCGCAGGGCCAGGGCCTCGCCAAGCTCGCGCCAGTCGTCCAGCGGCCCTATGGCGCCGCGTTCATCCAACCCCAGAACCGAAACGTGCCAGCGCGCCTTGCGATGGGAAGCGGCCAGCATGGTGCGGGCATCGGTGCTGGCGTGGTGACTGATCAGGCTCGCGATCTCGACGCCTTCGTCGAAGCGGGCCTTCGACGACAGCTGGCTGGCTGTCCGCACCAGGGTCCGGATGCGATCAACGATCTGGCCGATGTCCGTATCGCTGGCGCGAAAGCAGACAAAGCGCGCCGCCAGCCCGAACAACGCCGCGCGCACCTCGAAGTCGTCGAACAGCTCATACGGCGTGGGCGCCGAGACACGGGCGCCTCGAAACTTCTCCGACTGGACGAGGCCGTCGCCTTCGAGCACCCGTAGCGCCTCGCGAATGGTGGCGCGGCTGGCCCCCAATTCCTCGGCGAGCTTGATTTCGCGCAGCCATTCGCCCGGCGGCAGCGCCCCTGATTGGATTTGCTCACGCAGCCGCCGCGCTACGTCGCGGGTCTGCGCCCGACCGGCGTTCCCGGCGCCCGGCGACGCGATCGAACGGGTCTCAGGCGACGCAGACACAGGCAGACGAAGCTCCAGACCGGACAATTTCGGCGTCATTGTACGGAACTGGGCCCCATTCACCAGGGACCTGAGCCTGATATCCGGTGGGAGGCCAGAGATCGGGAACCAAGCTTGGGCGGTGTCCGTTGGCCGGCCATGAAACGCCCCGCCCGAGCGGCGATAAAGCCCGCTCCCGAGGAAACCTATGCGCGTGGGCTGGCCAGGGCGTCGGCGGGCGCGCTGATCTTTAGCTTCCCCCTACTCATGACGATGGAGATGTGGGCGTTCGGCGTCCACATGGACCGTGTCCGACTTGCGCTGTTCCTTCTCGTCACCCTGGCAGTGGTCTTTGGCCTAAGCCGATTTGCCGGCTTCCGAGACACGAACGACGTGGCCGATGATGCGCTCGACGCCCTGGCCGCCGTACTCGTCGGATACGTGGTTTCAGGCCTGCTATTGGGCGTCTTGGGCCTGTTTTCGCGGGAAACCAGCCTAAGGGACGCGATCGGCATGATCGCCGTCCAGGCCGCTCCGGCGAGCATTGGCGCCGTGCTCGCGAACAAGCAGCTGCAGGCCGGATCGCAGGGGCGGTCCCGCGAGGATCGCGCTGGCTACCTTGGACAGCTCTTCCTTATGGCGGCAGGGGCCCTGTTCTTTGCTTTCAATGTGGCTCCGACCGAGGAGATGATCCTGATCAGTTTCAAGATGACGCCTTGGCATGCCTTGGTCCTGATCATCGCGTCCCTTCTGACCCTGCACGGCCTGGTGTTCTCGGTGGGGTTCGCAGGCCAGGAAGCGCACGAGGGCCATGTCCGCGCCTTCCTCCACTACACATTGGCTGGCTACGGCGCCGCCCTTTTGGTCAGCCTCTACATCCTCTGGACGTTCGGACGTCTCGATGGCGGCGTCAGCGACACCGTCCGCGCGGTCGTGGTGTTGGGGTTCCCCGCGGCCCTTGGGGCCGCTGTCGCCCGCCTGGTGGTCTAGAATGGCTCCCCGCAAGCCGAAGCCCAGCTTGGCTGAGCGCACCCCAATCGCGGAATGGACGGCCGCGGGCCTCGGGCTCGCACTGACACTCAGCGTCATCGGCTACACGCTTTGGGAGGGCACGATGGAACGGGATGGTCCGCCCCGCCTGTCCGTGACCGCCGAGCCCGCGGTGAAGATGGGCGCCACCCATGTCGTACCGATCGTGGTGCAGAACGCGAGCCATGCGACAGCCGCTCAGGTCGAGGTGCGAGGTGTCCTCAACGTGGCGGGCGCACCGCCGGAGGAGCGGCAGGCCAGCTTCACCTATATCCCCGGTCGCGGCGAGGCGCGCGGCGGTTTGATTTTCCGCGCCGATCCGGCCTTGGGGCGGCTCGACCTATCGGTGGAGGGCTTCGCCGAACCGTAGGCTGGCGACCAGCGCCGGCTATTGGCGCTTGGGCGGCGGGTCGCTGGCCTCGAGGCTGCTCAAGGCGCAGCGGTCGCCGCGGACGACGATCGTCGAGAACCGGTCGAAGGTGTCGGTTCCCCGGGTCTCAAACCCGATGGTCTGGGCATAGGGCAGATCCAGACACGGTGCGAACAGGGTAGCCCGATACCACTTCTGACGATTGTCCTGAACGTACAGGGTCTGGCGGTCAGTCGCCCGCCAATCGCGGATCCCGTCGTTGTTCACGAACGGTATCGATGCCTGCTTGGGGCGGGGGGCTTCTGTCGCCTGAGCCGCTGGCCCCAGGAGGCCCACGGTAAGGGTGGCGATCAGGCTTGCGAGCAGAACCTTCATGATCCGTCTCCTTATTCCGCCAGCCTGCCTCGCGGAACATGAACAGGGGCTGACAGGTCAGGCGAACGCCACATGGGGATAGGGCCCTGTCCGCCGGACGGCCTCGACGATAACAGCGCGGAGCGCCGGCCCCGGTGACACTTCGGTGAGCCGGCCTTCGAACCCAACACGACGCGCGACATCTCTGAATCCCGGTCCATGACCCACGTCCGGCGGCAGACCCGCATGGATGAGTTCATGGGCCAGGACCGCGGCCACCAGGATCGGATCGTCGATAAACGGCGAGATCGTGACATGGCGAAACCCGGCGCGATCGACCTGGGGATAGCAGACGCCCAGGGTGCGTCGATTGTGACCCAGCGCCCCCACGCCCAGTCGAACGCGGAGCGGAATCTCGAACCCATGTCGCGAAAACCACGGCCGCAACAGCACCGCGATGTGGGTCAGCCACTGTTCCCGGTTCTGCGCCCTCGCCGGCGCGCCGATGGGTGCGGGAAGCGCCTGCGGGATCACGCTGAGGCTGCGATGCGACAGCTGAGCTTCGTGGTGAGCCCCTTCGGCCGCCAGGTCTGGCTCAGGCTGCCCTGCAGCTGCTGACGTACGATGGAGGAGACCAGCCGCAAACCGAAGCCGGTGGCGCCGGGCGCGACATCGGATTTGCAGTGTTCGCACCAGGCCATGTCGACGATCCCGGGGATTGGGCCTGGCCGCCAGGTAATCTCCAAGCGCCCCTCCGGCTCGGCCAACCCGCCGTGCAGGGCCGCATTCGACGCCAGCTCATGGAAAAGAAGCGCAAGGGGCTGCACGCGATCCGCCGAGACCAGCACCTTCGGCCCATCCAACAGGGTCTGATTGGCCGCCGGCGCCGGCAGTTCGCCATTCAGCACGTGTTCGAGCGTGACATCGGCCCATCGCGTCCGCGCCAGCATGGTATGTGTGCGGGCCAAGACGTCGACGCGCCCCTGCACCGAGCTGGCGAAACGCTCCACGGTGTCGCGGCGGCTCAGGCGGACGAAGCCCTGCACCAGGGCCAAGGCGTTCATCGCGCGGTGGTCGACTTCGCGCAGCAGCCGAAGCTCCCCTTCCCGCAGCCGCTCCGCATTGCGGCGCTCGGTGATGTCCCACTGGGATCCGAAGTAATAGCGGAGGCGGCCAGCTTCATCGTGGACAGGACTGAGACGCGCGGCGTTCCAGAAGGTCGAGCCGTCCTTGCGATAGTTCAGAAGCTCGACCTCAAAGGTCTCTTCGCGCTGCATACCTTCCCGGAACCGCCGGATCGTGTCGGGCTCTGTGTCGGGGCCCTGCAGAAAGCGACAGTTCCGACCGAGGACCTCGTCGGCCGTGTAACCTGTGAGGTCAAGGAACGCCCGGTTCGCCATCACGATGGGCCAGTCGGGCTGTCGGGCGTCGGCGACCACCATCGGCATCCGCGTCCGCTCGACCGCGATAAGGGCGAGATCCGTCCGGTCCGCCATCGCCGCATCGGCGGCCGCAACCGGCGCGTCGACCTTCAGCCTGTCCCCTTCCGTCACCGCTCGTCCCTGTGCCTACCAACCTCGGGGTGGACGAACGAAGCAGGCGCCTCTTGGTTCAGCGTGAACCGAAAATAGCGTTGAGGCGCGCGCGGAGCCGCAATCGCGGCTCCGCGCCGTCATCCCATCACGCGAGGGCGGTTCCGCTCAGGGTCGTGGTTTCAGGCCGCGGAAGGCCACCTGACTTGTAGGTGGCGATGAGCTGTTCCTTCTCGGCGGCCATCTGATCGCCAAGCGCGTCCATGTCGAGCCCGGCCTTGCGGGCCTGGGCGAACATGCCTTCGACGCGTTGCTCCTCTTCCTTCACATGGTGCTCGATCATCTCGGACAGCACCTTGACCTTGGCGTCGTAGAACGCGTCGTCGGGACCACCGGCCTCGATCTCGGCGATCAGAACCTTCGCGCCGTCGTGCTCAACGTAAGCTTCCTTGAGCAGGTCCTCCTCCACCTTGCCCTCGCAGGCGGGGTAGAAGATGTCCTCCTCGATCTTGGTATGGACCGTCAGCTCCATGCAGATCTTTTCGGCGAGCGCCTTCTTCTTGCCGTCGCCCTTGGCGGCTTCGAATTGGGCGAACAGGTCCTCGACCTTGCGGTGGTCGGCTTTCAGCAGGGCGATGGCGTCGGGTTTTTGAGAAGTGGCCATGTTTACAGCTCCATTGGGTCGTTCGCCCAACGTGACCATCGACCGCAGCGTTCCGCGCCCTAACGAAGCTGAGAGGTGTTCGCAGTTAGGCCCGCGAACCCGCCCGCCTCAAGAGGTGGTCTTGCAGCGCTGCTTGTACTGAACCCCGCGCAGGAAGCCGCGGCGGGCCAACCCGGCGTCCACGACGGCGTTCATGTGGCGGTCGGCCGGCGCGGCGCCGGTGATTTCGCGGACGAGGCTGCGGAACGGAATGATGCTGTTGATGACGGTCTTTCCGCCAGCCGCCGCCAGCTTGCCGACGCGGTTCTCGCGATACTCGCCGCCGGATTGATAGTCGGGGCCGAGCGCCTCGTTCAGGTTGCGCACCGCGCTGGCCAGCTGCGCGCAGGTCTTCAAACCCTTCAGGCCGTAGGGGTCCGCAAAGGCCTGCTCCAGCACCGGCGGGATCTCCCGCTTCGAAATGCCGATGTCGCGCGCGGGCTGTGAACCAATCTCCAGGGCCTGCTTGCGCGTCGCGTCGTACTTCGACGGGGAATCCGAGGCCTCTTTCCCGTCGGCGGGCTTGGTCGGACCTTGGGCCTGGGCGGCGCTGGTCAGCAGGAGCGCGGCGGCCGAGGCCAGCACCAGCGATGTAGACGTGTTTCGGATCATCAGGCTTTCCTCGAAGTCCGGCCGATATGCGCACGGCCGCCCATGAAGAGCTTGTGACGGGCGCTACGGTTCCGCTTGAATCAAAAAATTGTCCGCCGCGGCCTTAGGACTGTGGACATAGCGTCTTGCCCATTCGCACCAGCGGCACAGGCTCGCCGCCACGCGCATCGGAGATCGCCTCGATATCGCGGTAGCCGCACCGGCTATAGAGGGCTCGCCCCGACAGCGTCGCCATCAGTTCGACGCGTCCGAAGCCCTCGGCCCGCGCCGCCGCCTCGCAAAGATCCAGGATCAGACGGCCGACGCCGCGACGGGCGAAGCTGGGGTGGGTGTACATGGCGCGCACTCGCGCCGCCTCGGTCCGGGGATCGAGCAAGGCCGCATCCCGGCCCGGTGTGTGATCCCCGCCGTAGAGCGTGGCGCGTCGGCTCCAACCGCCGCACCCGGCGATCTGGGGCGACGCTCCGGGCGCCGCCACTTCGACCACGAAATAGGTGCCGTCGATCAGCAGCTGGCGGTCCAGCCCCATGATCGTCCGGCTCGAGGCGATCTGAGCCGGATCGAGGAAACCGCGCTGCAGCTCCGCGATCGCGGCCTCCATGACCTCGGCCAGGGCCGGAGCATCCTCAAGTGTCGCGATGCGATGCGTCAGGCCGTCGGACACCACCTATTCCGCGGCTCGCGGGACGTCGTCCTTGCCAACCGGACGCAGGGTCGCGCCAGCCTTGGGCTTCGGCTTGCCCACGGTGTGGTCGCGGATCCAACCAAAGCGACGCGAGTACACCTTTGGCGCGGCCAGCATGACCGGGGTCAGCACCAGGGTCAGGAGCGTCGCGAACGACAGACCCCACACCACCGATGCCGACAGCTGAACCCACCACGTCGAGCCCGGCGCCTTGTACTCGATATGGCCGGTGTGGAAGTTCGGGTGGATCTGGAACATCAGCGGCAGCAGGCCCACCACGGTCACCAGCGTCGTCAGCACCACGGGACGGAAGCGCTGCGCCGCGGCCCGGATCGCCGCCTCGTCCGCCGCATAGCCCTCGCGGCGGAGGTGATAGAAGGTGTCGACCAGCACGATGTTGTGGCCGACCACGACGCCGAACAGCGCCACGATCCCCGTCCCCAGCATGATCACCGAGATGTAGGGGAAGGTGTTCCCGAGATTGACCTGGACGCCCAGCAACACGCCGACGGTCGACAGGATGACGGCCGAGAGCGTCACCAGCACCCCGTAGAAGCTGTTGAACTGCCAGAGCAGGATCACGAACATCATGAACAGCGACGCAGCCATGGCGGCGATGAAGAATTGGGCCGCCTCCGCCCCCTCCTCGTCGGCGCCGGTGAACTTCCAACGGACAGAGCTGTCGATGGGCGCCTTCTCAAGCCAGGGCCGCAGTTCGTCGATCTTGAGGTTCGACGCGACGTTCTCGACCGTATTGGCCTGGATGATCACCAGCCGCTGGGCGTCCCGGCGCTGAATCTGGGTGACCTGTTGCGACGGCACACGCTTGATGAAGTAGCTCGCGGGCACGGGGCCGGAGGGCGTCGTAATCTTGAGCTGTTCGAGGGCGGCGACATTGCGGGCCTCGGCCGGGAAGCGGACGCGGATGTCCAGTTCGTCCTCGGCGTCGTCAGGGCGATACCGCCCCATCAGCACGCCGCCGGTCAGGAACTGAATGGTCTGTCCCACCGACAGCACATCGACGCCGTAGCGCCCGGCCGCCTCGCGATCCACAGCGAGATTCCACTCGATCCCGGGCGAAGTCCGATTGTCCTCAAGCTCCATCAGCTGTCGGTCAGCGGCGAACTTGGCCTTCACGAGATTGGCGGCCTGATTGAGCGCGGCAGGATCGTTGCTGCGGAGCTGGACCTGAATGTCCTTGCCGACGGGCGGACCGTTCTGCGGGCCTCGCACCTCGAGCTGCACGCCCGGCACCTCGCCCAGCCGCGACTTGACCGTATTCTCGATGTCGCGGCCCTGTAGGCCCAGCTTCATGCGCTCTTCGTAGTCGACGAAGTCGATGCGTATGCGGCCCACCGTGTCGTTCGGCGCCGAATTCGGGCCGCCGTTGGACGTGAAGCCGCCTGAGCGGACGTAGAAGGACTCCACGCCCTTGATGCCGGCCAGACGCGCCTCGACCTGGCGCACCAGACCGTCCTGCGCCTCTGGCGAGAGGTTGCCACGCGCCTTCACGTAGACGTCGACGGACTCCGGGTCGTCGGAGAAGAAGAACTCCGTTCTGTGCTTGGTCGCGCCGAACCAGAAAATGATCGAGAAGATGATGACCACCGCCCCGGCGAAGGTCCGGGTCGGGTGCGATCCCATGTAGGTGAGGGTCCGGGCATACCAGCCCATGAAGCCCTTCATCTCGCGCGGATCGCCGTGCTCCGACTTGGCGATCTCGGCCAGCAGCTCTTCGTCGACCGCGGCCTTGCGGGCGAAGATCGACCCCAGCGCCGGGGTGAAGATCAGCGCCACGAAGATCGACGCGCCCAGCACGAAGAACAGGGTGAGCGGCAGGAAGCTCATGAACTTCCCGGCGATCGAGTTCCAGAACATGAACGGCACGAAGGCGCAGAGCGTCGTCAGCGTGCCATTGACCACCGGCCAGAACATCCGCTTGCCAGCCGCCGCGAACGCGACGTCCTTCGGCAGGCCCTCGGCCATGCGGCGATCGGCGTATTCCACCACGACGATACCGCCATCGACCAGGATGCCCACGGCCAGCACCAGGCCGAACATGACCATCATGTTCAGCGTCACGCCCATGCCGCTCATCATCAGGAAAGACAGCAGGAAGCAGATCGGGATGGAGGCGCCGACCATCAGCCCCTGGCGAATGCCCAGGCTGGCCACGATGATCATCATGACCAGCAGGCTGGCCATGATCAGCCCGCTCTCCAGGACCACCAGGGTGCGTCCGATGAAGTCGCTTTCGTCGTAGGTGAAGTTCAGGTGGACCGTCTCGGGCCACTTCTTGGCCTCGGCCTCGGTCACCTTGCGAACGGTCTTGACGGTCTCGAGGATGTTGGCCCCGCCGCGCTTCGACACCTCCAGGATGAACGCCTGCTGGCCGTTGAAGCGGCTGATCGAGCTGGACTCCTTGAACGTCCGGCGCACCTCGCCGATGTCGCCAAGCGTGACCAGGCGGTCGCCGTTCTTCTTGATGGGCAAGGCCAGGATATCGGCGGGCTGCTCGACGACGCCCGGCACCTTCACCGCGAACTGACCGGATCCTGACCGCAGCGAACCTGCGGGGACCAGTTGGTTATTGCGACCGATCACCTGAGCGATCTCGCCGGTGGTGACGTTGTACGCCTCCATCCGCAGCGGATCGACGGTGACCTCAAGCACCTCTTCCCGGGCGCCGCTCATGTCGACCTCGAGGACGCCTTCGGTGGCCTCCAGGCGCTCCTTCAACGCATTGGCGGTGCGGAACAGCTCGCGCTCGGGCGCGGCGCCCGAGATGACGATGCCGATGACCGGCTCGCCGGAGAAGTTCTGCTCCTGGATGATCGGCTCTTCGGCGTCGGGCGGGAACTTGCCGCGGGCCAGATCGACCTTGGCGCGGACGTCCTCCAGGGCCTTGTCCTTGTCGAAGTCGGCTTCGAACTCGAGAGTCACCACGGCCACGCCCTGGCGGGCGACGCCGTTCATCGACTCGATGCCCTCCATGGCCTGGAGTTCAAGCTCCAGCGGCTTGACCAGCAGGCGCTCGGCGTCCTCAGGCGACACGCCCGGATACGGCACCACGACCGAAATGTAGGGCAGGTCGATATCGGGTTCCGACTCCCGCGGCATGTTCAGATAGGCGAACAGTCCGAACAGGGCGGCGATCAGCGTCACCCCGAGCACCACCTTGCGCCGCTTGATTGCGCCGTCGATCAGCGGACCGATCATCTCTCTATCCCCCTGATCGCCTGGACCTTAGCGGACCTGGGCGACCCGAACCTTCTGCCCCTCGGCGACGAACGACTGGCCGACGGTGATGACATTGACCGTACCCTTGAGGCCGCGGATCCACATACCGTCCGCCGTTTCCTCCAGGACCGTCACCGGCGCGAAGGCGACACGGCCGTCAGCCAGGACATAGCGCACACCCTGGCGGCCCGCGGCGTCCAGCACCAGCGCCGACACGGGCACAAGGTGCGCCGCCCCCGTCCCGGCGGCGATGCGCAGGTCGGCCGAGAGGCCCGAACGGACGGCGTTGCCGGGGTTCGGGACCATGACTTCGACGTGATAGGTGCGGGTCTGCGGGTCCGCGTCGCGCGCGACATAGCGGACATGACCGGTCATCAATTGACCATCGACCAGCTTGGCGCGCGCGGGCGCGCCGGCGCGAAGCCGTCCGGCCTCGGTCTCTGGCGCGTCGCCCACAACCAATAGCGGGTTCAGTTCGATCATCGTGCCGCAGGCCTGGCCCGGCGCCAGATACGCGCCGATCTCCGCGTCGCGGCGGTCGAAGACGCCGGCGAACGGGGCCCGGATCTCCACCTGCCGCATGGCGATCTCCGCCGCCCGGACAGCGGCCGTCGCTTGGTCCAGGTTGGCCTGGGCCTCCAGCACCTGAGTCTCGGAGCGATAGCCCTTGGCCGCCAGTTCAGCCGCGGCCTTGCGTTGCAGCTGACGCGACTTCAGGGCGGCGCGCGCTTGGTCGAGGCTAGCTTGGCGGGCGTCAACCGACAGACGGCAGAGGACCTGCCCCTGGCGCACGAAGCTGCCCTCGGGTGTCGGGGTGGCGGCGACGACGCCGGCGGTTTCCGAGCGCACCACAACGGTCCGGGCGGCCTCGGTGCGTCCGCGAATGGACACCTCGAGTTCACGGACCGTTTCAGGCGTCATCCGCGCCTGGACGCTGGGCGTCGCGCTGGGCGCCGCAGGCTTGGCCTGGGCCTTCTCCGACGCGCCGCCAAAAACGGTCCGCCCGACGAAGTAGATCAACACCACGCCAACGAGGGCGAGGATGAAGATGTACTGTGGCTTCAAACGCATAGAGCTGTATCCCCGGTCTCAGCTTCGTGCGGGAAACGCCCCTTCACGCACGGTGGCCGACTTTGCGCGGCTTGCCTTGCTTTTGATGCCGCCGTTATGTCAGCGCAAATGAAATTGCGGTCACGAACGTGACCGGGTCTAATCTCACACGGCGAGCCTAGATTGCATTGCAATTCAGATTCGCGCGAGGCGCGAGTCCCGGCTGTTTTCTTGTACGTGGTACGGCGTTCCCTCGCCAGGGGGCGTCCGAACGAAGGACGTCCTATCCGTGAGATATCTGCACACCATGGTCCGCGTGACCGACCTCGACGCTTCACTTGCGTTCTACTGTGACAAGCTCGGCCTTAAGGAAGTCTCACGGGTCGAGAACGAGGCCGGCCGTTTCACCTTGGTCTTTCTCTGCGCCCCGGGCGACGAGGAGGCTGCACGGGAGAAGCGGGCGCCGACCGTCGAGCTGACCTACAACTGGGATCCGGAAGCCTACCAGGGCGGCCGAAACTTCGGCCATCTGGCCTATGCCGTCGACGACATCTACGCGGTCTGCCAGCGATTGAAGGATGGCGGCGTGGTGATCAACCGGCCGCCGCGCGACGGGCACATGGCGTTCATCCGCTCGCCCGACAACATCTCCATCGAACTGCTGCAGGCGGGACCTGCCCTGCCCCCAGCGGAGCCCTGGGCCTCCATGCCGAACACCGGCGTCTGGTAAGGCGCGCGCTGGCGGCGAGGCGATCAGGGCGCTGTGCGTTCCTGGGCGATCCATACCCGCCAGCGCCAGAAGGCGACCCCCAGAACGACCAGCACGACGGCGACGCCCGCAGCCACCGGGGCGGCGTGCGCGAAGATCGTCTCCAGCAGGTGCATCACCGCCGGCCCGAAGGCGTAGCCGAGCGCCACGAAGGCCCCGGCCCAGAGGCCGGCGGCCACGGCGTTGAGCAGGGCGAACTTGCGCGTCGACACCGCTGAGACGCCCACGGCGACGGGGCCCGCGGCCCGCAGGCCGTAGAGGAAGCGGAAACTCAGGATGAAGCCGGCGGGGTAGCGCTCGATCAGCACAAGGGCCCGATCGAAGGCCGGCTTCGCCGCGACCTTTTTTACCCAGGCGGTATGGCGAAAGCTGCGGCCGAGGGTGAACAGCAGATAGTCGATGATGCCGGACCCCAGCGCGGCGGCCAGGATGACGATGGCGGGCGACAGGATCTGTTCACGCGCCATGACACCGCCCGCAATCACGGCCGTCTGCCCTTCGAACGCGGCGCCAAGCGCGATCGCGAACGGCCCCAGAGTGGCCAGATGATCTAAGACGTCGGTCATGTCGCCCTTGGGGGGAGGAAGGCAGGGCTCATATGGGCCGGCGGAGGCCCCGAGACCAGGGGCGATCGGCGCGCGGGGCGCCCCTCGCCCCGTCACGGCGAAACGCCGATGATGTCTTGAAGGTCTCGATGGCTCCCGGAGCAGGACTCGAACCTGCGACAAGTCGGTTAACAGCCGACTGCTCTACCAGCTGAGCTATCCGGGATCAGGCCGTCGAGAGGGCGGGCGTATAGACTGCCCAGCGGGGTTGCGCAAGCGTCACGAGACGGTCTCGTTGTTCACGCCTGTGGAGCAACAAAAAAAGCCCGGCGCGGACGCCGGGCTTAGGAAGTTTGGTGATGGTGGGTGTCTCCAAAAGAAGACGACCTTAGAGTCGCCCGCCGTGGTTAAGGCGCGATTAAGCAACCGTCACCATGGCCAACTTTTGCTTAAGACCCGATCGGCGAGGGCCGCTGTCGGACTGGACGACCGGCGCGGATCGGTCGATCAACCCGCCGACAGGTTTCAGGCAGGACCCATGCGTATCCACTTCACCGGCATCGCGGGCGCGGGCATGGCCGCTGCAGCGCTGATGATGCGCGACGCGGGCCACGCCATCAGCGGCTCGGACCAGGACGTCTTCCCGCCGATGTCGACCTATGTCGAAGGCCTGGGCTTTCCGGTCGCCTGGCGATTCGACGCCGCGAATCTGGCGGCGGACCTGGACGTGCTGGTGCTGGGCGCGAGCGCCAAGCTGGGCGGAGACGACAACGTCGAGGTGCAGGCCGCGCGCCGGCGCGGAATACGAATCACCACCTTCCCCGAACTCGTCGGGGACGCCACGGCCGACCGGCGCAACACGGTGGTCGCCGGATCGTTCGGCAAGTCGACCTGCACGGCCCTGATGGCGCATATCCTGCGCGAGGCGGGGCGAGACGTGGGCTGGATGATCGGCGCCATCTCACCGTCCCTCCCCGCTACCGGCCATTGGGGGGGCGCGGACGAGGTCGTTCTGGAAGGCGACGAGTATATCGTCGGGCCCAACGACGCCCGATCGAAGTTCCTGCTCTATCATCCCCGCGACGTGCTGCTCACATCGCTGATCCACGACCACGTGAATGTCTTCCCGACGTTCGAGTCCTACGTGAGGCCGTTCGATGCGCTGATGGCGCTGCTGCCAGCGGATGGCCTGCTGGTGGCCCGTGAGCACCCCGCGATCCGCGCTACCGCGGGTCAGACTCGCGCGCGGGTCGTGTGGTACGACACCACGGCCTGCGACGGCTGGTATCCGCAGGACGTCAGCTTCGGCGAGACCTCACGGTTTGACCTGATGGGTCCGGGCGGCCGTCGCATCCCGCTGGCGACCACCTTGCTCGGCGAGCACAACGTCGAGAACATCGTCGGCGTCTCGGCCTACCTGCTTGAACGCGGCCTGGTGGACGAGTCCCAGCTCGCCCGCGGCGTAGAGAGCTTCAGTGGCATCCGCCGGCGTCTGGACCGCCTGACCCGGCGCTCGTCCGTTCCGCTGATCGAAGGGTTCGGCAGTTCGTATGAGAAGGCTCGCTCGGCGATCGAGGCGGTGCGGCTTCATTATCCGCACAGGCCCCTGACCGTGGTTTTCGAGCCGCACACCTTTTCCTGGCGAAACCGCGACGCCCTGCCTTGGTACGATACGGTGTTCGAAGGCGTGACCCAGGCGCTCATCGTCCCGCCCCCGCACCATGGGGAAGCGAGCCACAGCCAGAGCGGCTTTCAAGAAATCCTGGACCGCGTCGCCGCGGCGGGGGTGCCCGTGGCGGGTGTGGAGTCCGCAGAAGCCGCAACGACCGCCTTGAGCGGATTGGCGCCGGATGCGGTCGTTCTCCTGCTGTCGTCGGGCCCGCTGTTGGGTCTGCCCGACAGCCTGCCGCCGCTCTTCGACGCGCTCTACGATCCGCGTGACTCGCAGTAGCGCCGTCGCTGTGCAACAGAGCGGCGCGCGGCGTGTTACGGCGGGATGTCTCCGAGCGGGCCTGACCCCTACATCCTAGCGCTGACAGCGGCCGGCGCGCTCATTGCGCTCGTCGCCTGGCTGCCGCTTGCCTTGAAGAAGCTGCCGCTATCCCTGCCGATCATCTGTATCGCGCTGGGGGCGGGCCTGTTCAGCCTGCCGCAGATCGGCCTGCGCCCGCTGCCGCTCAGCTACCCCGAGATCACCGAGCGTTTCACGGAATTCGTCGTCATCATTTCCCTGATGGGCGCAGGCCTGAAGATCGACCGTGTCTTCCATATCAAGCGCTGGACGATCACGTGGCGGCTCCTCGCGATCACCATGCCGATCAGCATCGGCCTTATCGCCCTGCTGGGCGTCGTGGCCGGCCTGCCGTGGATCGTTGCGCTGCTGCTGGGCGCCAGTCTCGCGCCGACCGACCCGGTCCTCGCCGCCGACGTGCAGGTCGGGCCACCCAAGAGCGGCGAGGAGGACGAGGTCCGATTCGGCCTGACCTCCGAGGCCGGCTTGAACGACGGCCTGGCCTTTCCCTTCGTGCATCTCGCCATCGCCCTGACGCTCTCAAGCGTAACGGGCGAGCCGTGGTTACTTCGCTGGCTGACGGTGAACGTGCTCTGGGAGATCGCCGTCGGGGTCCTGGCCGGGTGGCTGATTGGGCGCGTATCCGGCTGGCTGACGTTCCGCATTCCGTCCGACAGCAAGCTCGCCAGCACGGGCGATGGGCTCATCGCGATCGCCGCCACCTTCATCGCCTACGGCGTCACGGAGATGCTGCACGGCTACGGCTTCCTGGCCGTGTTCGTCACCGCCTTGACCCTGCGCCATGCACACCGGGAGCATGCCTTTCAGCGCGAGATGCACGACGTCACCGAGCAGGTGGAGCGGCTGGCCATGATGGTCCTGCTGCTGCTCTTCGGCGGGGCGCTCGTGAGCGGGCTTCTCAACAGCGTGACACTGGCCGACATTGGCTTAGCCGTGGCCATCATCCTCGTCGTCCGGCCCCTGGCCGGGCTCGTGGGCCTGACCGGCCTTAAGATCGAGCGCGGCGAGAAGCTGACGTTGGCGTTCTTCGGGATCCGCGGCGTCGGCTCGATGTACTACATCGCCTATGCCTTGAACGGTGCGCCGTTTCCGCAGGCGGAGCGCCTTTGGGGGATCGTGGGCTTGGTCGTTCTGATCTCGATCCTGCTGCACGGGCTGACGGTGACGCCGATCATGCGCTCGTTGGACCGGAGCCAGGGACGCGATCCCGACGCACCGGACCAGGCCCCGGTCGAGCGCGAGGCCCCTCACGCGTAGGCGTGGGAACGGTTCCAGGGCGGCGGCTCGGAGGCGGGTTCGTCGAAGGCGTCGACACCGGCCCCCAGGCTGAGTTCGAAATCCTGGAGCGTGTCCATGAGCTGAACGATGTTGGCGGCGAGTGGCTTTGCGCGCGGGAACTGGTAGCGCCAGTAGGTGGCGATGTGGCTGACGAGACCGCACCCGTCGCCGAGCGACAGGAACATCTCCGGCGACCTCAGCAGAAAGTCCCGGAAGGCCAGCGCGTTTCCCTCGACGGTGAGTTGCTGAAACACCTCGTCGTAGACGTTCAGGTGCTTCAACACCGCCTTGACCTGCCGCTCCATCTTATGGCGCAGCCGGTTCTTCAGGATTTCCAACTCCGATGAGGTCTCGGCGTCGATGGGGCCCACCACGCGAACCCGGCCCAGCTCGTTGAAGACGTCGCGAAGGTTACCCCAGAGCGTGTTCAACACCCACTTGTAGTAGAGGAAGCCCTTCCAGGCGAAGATGCCTTCCCGATAGTGCTCCCGCTCAAGCCGCAGGGTGACCCGCAGGGGCTCCAAGCGATCGTCGGTCTTGGCGGACAGCAGGGCTTCCACCAGGCGGGCGATATTGTCTTCCTGCCCATCCGTCTCGCGGTACGCCAGTTCGATCAGTTTCGCGATCTCGGCTCCGACGAACCGCTGCATCTTCGCCAGATCAGGGGCTGAAATCTCGAAGTGACTGGGACTGATGTGGAAGCCGCGGCGCTTCATGTGCTCGCGCAGCAGAAACGGGTCGAGGGACGGGAGTTCGTCGATGGCTTCAAGGACAGCGATGTCGCGCGCCAAGTCCGGCGCCTCGCCGCGGAGTTCTTCGAGCGCATCCAACCAACCGCGCTCGGCGACGAACAGCGACTGGCCGCCCAGACCCAGATCCGAGCGTTCGAAGGGTACGATCAGCTTGGTCGCGGTGTAGCGCACGCGGTCGAAAGACTCGCGCTCCTGATCCCGCAATCGATGGCGCACGATCACCGCGCCGTTGAGGCTCGCGGCGGCGAAGAACGGGCTCTGCTGGTGCTCGACATTGCCGACGTTGCGCGCCGCCAGCGCCGCCAGGTTCAGAACGCGACTGGTTGAGGCGGTCTTCTCAAGACCGCGCAGGCTTCGATAGGTCCTGTCAGCACTCTGTCTCAACGCTCACACTCGCCAACGCGCGCCGACAGACCTGTCGCGGCGGCTTCACCGGTCGGGAGGATGCTCTAGCCCAGGCCTGACATGGCGTTCCAATCGGCCATTCCCCATTTTGGGTTTCTCGGACGGTCCGCATCCACGGCCTGCCGGCCCGGCCGGTGCTATGGCTGCGCGCGCATGAGCCCAACCCCCATCCTGCCGCTTCCAGACACCGTGAAGGTTCGCGTTGCGGGCCGCTTGGGCATGGCGTTCTTTCTGGACGTCCTGCGCATCGTCTGCGACGGCCGTGACCTGCTGGACGGCCTCATCCTGATGACGATTGCCCAGGCCAACCTGGGTCATCTGGATAGGACGCCCGACCGTCCGCCCCATTTCTCGGACTACGACGACATCCCGGACGCCCAGCGCCTGCGGCCCATCAGCGCCAACGCGCTGGCCGCGAGCCTGGGCCAGCCGTTCGAGACCATCCGCCGGCGAACCGGCGCGCTGCGTCGGCTGGGCGTCTGCGAAATCGCTCCACGCGGACTGGTGATCCCGGTGTCTAGCCTTCTCTCAGCACGGGAACAGGCGGCGGTCTTCAGCATCAACCAGAAGGTCCATGGCCTCTCGATCGCGCTGCGCGACCTCGGCCTGCTGCGCACGGCGATGACGTTTGATCAGCCGTCGCCCTCCCCTCGCGCCGCAGCGCGCCTTGTTGTCGAGTATGTGCTGCGTCAGCTCGAGACGATGGGGGCGCATATCGAGGATCCGACGATGGGCGTGCTCCTGATCCATGTGATCCGGACCACCACGGAGCACCTCGACGACACCTATACGGAACTGTCCGAGACAGAGGATCTGATGCGCGACGAGCTTCGTCGGCCGGCGTCGATCATCGCCCTGGCGGCTCGCGCGGCCCTGCCCCGCGAGACGGCGCGGCGCCACTTGGCCGAGCTCGCCAGCCGCGGCTGGGTCGCCCGCGCCGAGGGGGGTGGCTACTATCTGACGCGCGAGATGCTGCGCGCCACACCCTGGCCCGAGGCCCGCCGGGACAACGTGGTCAACTTGAACCGCATGTTCGACGGCCTCGCGACCCTGGCCAAGGCGACGGCGAGCGCCTGACCGGATGACCTCAGGCCACCGCGACCGGCTTCGTCCGACGGCGCAGGGCGACGCCGACCCCACCGAAGCCCAGGATCATCAATGCCCATGACGCCGGCTCGGGCACAGCGCCCGCGCCCCCGCCTAGGCCCGACGCACCGTCATCGCGAACCCGCATCGCGTTGGATTCGTAGTATTTGGCGTCGTTGTACGTATACCCCATGATACCGTCGAACAACGCGATGTTACCCGTCGAAAACTTATGGACCATCCAGTTCGCATTGTAGTTGTAGGTGTTCGTCGGCTGATCACATTGCGTCGAAATGATGAAAGACGTACAGATATACAGCTGGTCGCTTGCTTTGATGTACGTGAATTTCATGCCGGTAGGCGCCGGGATGTTGTAACTTCTGATCGTCACCGGGCGAGGCGTGTCGAGGTCGGCATCCGTGGTGTCGAACCGGACCGAGAAGGTCAGCATCGTCGGGTCGACCGGAGCCGGCTGTCCGAAACGCGTCCCGATCAACGTATAGGTCTTGTCGATCAACACGGCGTGGGCCGGCGCGGCGGCGAGCAGCAGGGCGGCCACGCCACCGAGGACCTTCATGAACATATCTGAACCCCTTCGAGATGATCGATCGGGCTTACGGTCTGGCCGTGGTGAACGAATAGGAAAAATCGGACATCCGGCGCGATTGGCGACGCCGACGGATCAGGTTTCCCGCAGACCAAAGCTGCGCTCGGGCGCCGTCCGTTCCAGCGCCATGAATTCGGTGGGACTGGTCTGGGTGAACTGGAGGAAGTCGCGCCGCAGATGCTGGTGATCGTAGTAGCCGGCCTCGAGGGCGGCCGTCAGCCAGTCCTCATGGGGCGCGCGGTTTTTGAGGCGGACGAGCGTGTCGAACCGGGCGACGCGCGCCAGGAGCTTCGGCGAGCCGCCGATCCGGTGGATGAACGCCCGTCGCAGCTGCCGCGCGCTGAGGGCCAGCCGGTCGGCCAGGCTGTCGACGCTCAAGCCGGGATTGGCGATCAGCCACCTCGCCCCCAAGTCAGCGGCATGGTCGTGACGTGCCCCGTGCGACCATAGGGACCAGAGCCAGGCCTCGGCTGTCGCGATGATCGTATCGGCGTCGCCGTCGGCAAGATCTTCGAGTTGGCGGATCAGGGCGCGGAAGCTCACCGGGAGCACCGCTTCGGCGTCCACCCAGCGATCCATCAGATCCTGCATCGACAGCCCGGTCAGTCGATGCAGGACGCCCGGCTGCAGCTCGATCTGGTAGACGGCGAAGTCGTGCCCGACCTGGCGCAGCGTGACGACGGTGGGCTGACCGATGAAGACGGCCCGCGGCTTTTTCACCCCCGCCTGCCCAGGCGCACTGACCACCTCGGGGGCCCGCAGATAAAAAGCCAGGGCGGCGGCGGGGCGGGGCCAGTAAGGCTTCGCCGGCACGACCGAGCCCGGTTCGAAATGAAACCGCATCAACTGGTGCTGGCGCACCACACCGCACAGGGCGGGGCTAGCGCGACGAACCTCGAAGAGCATCTACGTTATCCATCCGTCGACTCCGCACCTAGAGGAGGCCCCACGACCTGCATGCCATGCCTGGCGAACAGATCCGGCGCGCGGCCCGGAAAGTCTGGTTTCGTGTCGAGCCGCGCATGCGCCTCGAAGAAGGCCTCAAGATCTCCGGCGGGGGCGTACATGAACAGCAGCCTGCCATGGTCTTCGAGCTGACAGAAGCCATGCGGCACGCCCCGTGGCGCCAGGATCGTGTCGCCGGCGGTCAGGCGATAGCGCTCGCCGCCAACCTCGAACAGATAGGCGCCGTCGAGGACCACAAAGATCTCATCCTGGGCCTGGTGGACGTGCAACGGCGGTCCGCCCCGCCCATGCCCGTCGTACTCGAAGACGGACAGGCGACCTGCGGTGTCCGCCGCGGAAACCTTCACCCGGTTGGGACTGACGCCGAAGAGCTGCGTATCCCGCCCGTGCCGGTCCTCCCCGGCGCGAACGAGCACCGCGCCAGAAGGCAGGTCAGCGGGGGCGGGATGAGTGGCGAAGGACGCCTCCGTGTCGCTCATAGCGGCAGCCTAAGGCGCAGCTAGCCTCGCCGAGTAGTAAGAAACGGCCATCCCCCACTCCGACCTCAAAACGCGAAAAGCCTCCCGGAGTGGGGAGGCTGTGTGTGTGTGTGTGTGTGAGGGCTTTGGGTGCGGGGACAGGATTTGAACCTGTGACCTTCAGGTTATGAGCCTG
>CAZNPJ010000003.1:0-305660 GCA_964575195.1 uncultured Phenylobacterium sp. | reverse complement strand
GCGCAGCGCCAGACGGCCCAGGAACTGATCGCCGCCATCAACCCTCGCGTCTGGCTCGGCCACTTCGAGCTGTGGGACGAGGGCGAGGTGATCTTCCGGCACGGCATGGCGCTGATGGGCAACGAGCAGCCCAGCCTGGCCCAGGCCGCGGCGATGATCGACGTCGCTGTCGAGGCCGCCGACCGGTTCTTCCCGGCCTACGACTTCCTCCTGCGCGGCGCCAAGACCCCGCAGGAAGCCATCGCCGCCTGCATGTTCGAGACCGTGGGCGAGGCCTGAGCCGCCGCTGCGGCGGCGCGGCTGCTGGCGCTGCCTTTGGTTGACCGGTGTTTCGTGACCTGACTGTGCGCCAGCCGCCAGGACCTTCTGCGTGGCTCCTGCGGCTGCGACATGGTGGCGCGCGGCCGCTACGTCTCACGGCCGCGCTCCGATCTTAGGTCAACCTTAACGGCCTCGGCGCACCGCTCGCGCATGGCGAGCCCCGCTCCAGTTCTTCTCGCATCCGGCCTCTCTGCCGTTATCGCCGCCGCATCCGCGGTGGTGTTGGTCGTCGCCGGGTCGCCGCCCACCGACGGGCGTGACGCCGCCGGCGTCTTTCCGCCGTGGTGGGGTCAGGGCCGGGTGCTGGCGTCCGCCGGCGCCGCCGGCGCCATTCGCCAGCTGGGCGGCGTTTCCTTCATCGTCATCGTGCACGACCCTGCCGGTCGGGCGCCCGAGCGTTTGCGCCAAGCGGGCGCGCTGTTCTCCGTCGCGCCCACGGGCGCCCTGTTCTGCGGCCGTTGAGGATTACCCCCGTGTTCGACACCATCGACCAACAGCGCAGTTTCGCCACCCGGCTCGTGGTGGCGGGGGTCTGGCTGCTTTGCCCGATCATCGCCCTGTCCTCGGCCTTGAACGGGGGCGCTTGGCTGGCGCTGAGCCTGGCCAGCCTCGGCGTGGCGGGGGCGACCAGCCTGGTCTGGCGCATGGCGGGCGGCGCGCTGGCGACCCGCATGGTGTCCGGCGTGTCGCTGATGGCCTCGATCTCGCTGCTGGTCGCGTCCTTGTCCGGCAACCCGTGGCAGATCGACATGCACATGGCCTATTTCGCGGGTCTGGCGGTGCTGATTGTCTACTGCGACTGGCGGGTCATCACCGCGGCCACCGTCGTCGTCGCCGCGCACCACCTGCTCGTGTCCTACCTGCTGCCGGCCGCCGTTTTCCCAGGCGCTGGCGACATCCGGCGCGTCCTGATCCACGCCGTGATCCTGCTGATCGAGGCCGGCGTGCTGATCTGGGTTGGCGCCAACCTCGTCCGCATGTTCGACCGCGCCGCCCAGTCGCTGGACAGCGCCAACGCCGCGCGCCAGCGCGCCGAAGACGCCACCGCCGAGGCCGAGGCCGCCCGTGTGGGTGAAACCCGCGCCGCCGCCGAGCGCCAGGCCGTTCAGGGCGCCGTCGAGGCCGAGGCGCGGCTGGTGGTCGGCGCCCTGGCCAAGGCCCTGGGCGCGCTGGCCGCCGGGGACGTCACCCATCGGATCGCCGACGCCTTCCCCGAGCAGTACGGCCAGCTGAAGCGCGACTTCAACGCCGCCGCCGACCAGCTGCAATCGACCTTGGGCTCCATCGTCGGCGTCAACGCCCGGGTCCGCGCCAGCGTGGGTGAGATCGCCAGCGCCTCGATTCATCTGTCCCAGCGCACCGAGACCCAGGCCGCGACGCTGGAGGAGACGGCCGCCGCGCTGGATGAGATCACGACCACCGTCCGTCGTACCGCCGCCAGCGCGCGTCAGGCTCGCGACATGGTCGGCGCCACCCAGGCCCGCGCGCAGGAGTCCGGCGAGGTCATGGGCTCGGCCGTGGCGGCCATGACCAGCATCGAGGAATCGTCACGCCAGATCACCCAGATCATCGGCGTCATCGATGAAATCGCCTTCCAGACCAACCTGCTGGCGCTGAACGCCGGCGTCGAGGCCGCGCGCGCCGGCGAGGCCGGCAAGGGTTTCGCCGTCGTCGCCTCCGAAGTCCGCGCCCTGGCGCAGCGGTCTGCCGAGGCCGCCCGCGAGATCAAGACGCTCATCTCCACGTCGACCGAACAGGTCGCAGATGGCGTTCGCCTGGTGGGGCAGACCGGCGAGGTGCTGGACCGCATCGTGGGCGACGTGTCGGCCGTGACCGCCGTGATCGCCGAGATCACTTCGTCGTCGGAGGATCAGGCCTCCAGCCTGTTGCAGGTGAACACGGCCATGAACGCCCTGGATGGCGTGACTCAGCAGAACGCCGCCATGGTCGAAGAGGCCACGGCCGCCACCCAGACCCTGTCCGGCGACGCCGAGCGCCTCACCAAGCTGGTGGCCCACTTCCATGTGGGCGAGTCCCCGGCCGGCGCCGCCTCGCCCTCGGCTCGCCGCGCCGCCTGACGCCTACTCCACCCCCAGCACGCGCTTCAGAAAGACCACCTCGGTGGCCCGAACGGCTTCCTGGTTGGCCTTCTTGTAGATGCCGTGGCCCTCGTCCTTCGCCAGGACGTACCAGACTTCGGTGCCCTGGGCGCGGAGCTTGGCGACCATCTGCTCCGACTCCGTCCGCGGCACGCGCGGATCGTTGGCGCCCTGGAACACCATCATCGGCTTCTTCATCTTGTCGCTCATCCGGATCGGGGCGATCCGGTCGAACACGGCCCGCATCTTCGGATCGCGCTCGTCGCCGTACTCGGCCCGGCGATTGTCGCGCCGATACCCTTCGGTGTTCTGCAGGAAGGTGACCCAGTCGGAGATACCGTAGAGGTCGATGGCCCCGGCGATGCGGTCGTTGTAGTGGCCGGCCACGGCCAGCACCATGTAGCCGCCGTAGGACTGGCCCACCACCGCCACCTTGGACGCGTCCAGGTCCGGCTGCTCGGCCACCCAGTCCAGCAACGCGCCGATGTCCTTGACCGAGTCCTCGCGCTTCTCGGCGTTGTCGAGCCCGATGTAGGTCTTGCCGTAGCCGCTGGACCCCCGGACGTTCGGTATGATCACCGCGGCGCCCAGCTCGTTCACCCACGATTGGCGGCGGGGATTGAAGTTGGGCTGCTCCTGGCCCTCCGGACCGCCGTGGATCTGGATCACCACCGGCAGCTTGCCGCCTTTACTCCCCGGCTTCGGCTTGTAGATGAACGCTGGGATCTGCCGCCCGTCAAAGGTCGGGTAGCGGAACAGGGTGGGTTCGACCAGCTTGGCCGGCTCCAGCCCGCCCAGCTCGCTCTCCGTCCAGCGGGTCAGCTGGCCGTCCTTCAGATCATAGCTCCAGACGTCGCCGGAGCTGGTCGAGGTCGAGAGGCTGAGGCCGATCTTCGTCCCATCCGGCGAGAACTTCGCGGCGGTCAGCACCCCCTGCGGCAGCTTCGGCCCTGGCAGCACCTTGCCCGTCGCCACGTCGCGCAGCACCAGGGTGGAGTAGCCCTCCTCATTGACCCACAGCGCCACGGTCTTGCCGTCGGGGCTCAGGTCGAAGTTTTCCGAGCCCCACTTGGCGCCCGGCTCCAGGTCGCGGACCGCGCCCGTCGCGATGTCGATCACCACCGGCCGCGTGTGCTCGGACCCGTCGTCCGAAAGCGTCAGGACCGCGCGGCCGCCGTCCACGAAGGCTCCGCCCTGATAGCCGACCTTCCGTTTGGGTCCGATCGGCGTCAGCTTGCCGCTGGCGACATCCAGGGTGAACAGCTCGACGAAGGTTGTAGCGTTGTACCGGCTGACCAACAGGGTCTTGCCATCCGGCGCGATGTCCAGCGGCGACATGGCCCCCGTGCCTTCCAGCACCGTGCGGCGGCTGGCCGGGTCGGCGGGATCGGCCAGGACGATGTCGTAGTTCGGATCGCCCGGGGTCACCTGGCTCCAGGCCACGGTCTTGCCGTCGCCGCTGAACACGAAGGCCTGGTTGCGAGTGTTCGGCGCGGTGATCGGCGTCTCGCGCCCGCTCAGGTCCCGCAGATAGGCCTGGTAGTATTCGGCCCCGCCGACATCGCGCGGATAGAGGTACGTTGAGGTTCCGGGCCGGACCTTCGCGTCGCTGACGGGCTCGCCGAAAAAGGTCAGCTGTGTGCGGGCGGCGCCCGGCTTGGCCACCCGGTGAATCTGCGTGGTGTCGCCGAACCGGGTCGCGATCAGGATCGAGCCGTCGGGCATCCAGTCTTCGAACACCGCCGAGCGGGCGTTGTAGTAGGGCGCGATGGCCGCCTGCAGCGCGGGCGGCGTGGCCGGGACGCCGTCGTAGACGATGTTCCCCACCTCGCGCTTGGCGGGCTGGGCGAGGGCCGCCGAACTTAGCGCCAGGGCCAGGGCCAGAGCCGTTCCGAACAGCAGCGCGCGCGACGTCATGCCTTGAAATCTCCGAGACCGAACAGGGGCGGCAGGCAAGCCCGCCGCACGCCCGCCGTCAATCGAACTCGACGGATCGCCGTTCGGGGTTTTGCCGGGACGGGGCGTCGGCTAAGCGTTTGGGCATGATCACCCCGATCCTGATGTTGGGCGCCGGCCGCATGGGCGGCGCCATGATCCAAGGCTGGCTGGCCGCGGGCGCCTTCGAGGCCCGTGAGCTGATGATCCGCGATCCTCACCCCGGCCCGGCGGCCCTGGCCGCCCAGGCCGCGGGCGCCATCCTCAACCCGCCGGATGCGGATCTGGCGCAGGCGCGGACGGTGGTGCTGGGCGTGAAGCCGCAGATCTGGCGCGAGGCGGCGGCCGAGACGGCGGCGTGGCTGTCGTCGGGGGCTGTGATCGTCTCCATCGCCGCCGGCGTGAAGGCTGACGACATCGCCCACGCCTTCGGCGGACGCGGCGTAGCGCGGGTGATGCCGACCACGGCGGCGGCCATCGGCCAGGGGACCGCCAGCCTCTACGCCGACGACCCGCAGGCCCTGGCCCGCGGCCAGGCGCTGTTCGCGCCCCTGGGCATGGTGGTGACCCTGACCGACGAGGGGCTGATGCACGCCGCCACCGGCGTGTCGGGCTCGGCGCCGGCTTACCTCTACGCCTTCATCGAAGCGCTTGAGGCGGCGGGCGCTGCGGCGGGTCTGTCCCCGGCGGACGCTCAGCGCCTGGCGCGCTCGACCCTGACCGGCGCGGCGGCCCTTCTCAACAGCTCTGGCGAGGATCCGGCCGAACTGCGGCGCCAGGTGACCTCGCCGGGCGGCACCACCCAGGCGGCGCTCGACGTCCTGCTGGCCGACGGCGGCTTGCCGGGCCTCATGCGCGACGCCGTCGCCGCTGCGGTGCGCCGCTCAAAGGAGCTGGGCGCCTGAGGCCAATCGCCGCCGGCGCTGTCAATCCGCTCGGGTATAGGCGGTGTCGCCGATGAACAGCAGGCCGGTGTCCAGCTGCGCGGGACTCTTGCGCGACCCGAAGGCGAAGAACCGCCGCTCCCGACGTCCGTCCGGCCCCTCGAGGGTGATGGTGTAGCGGTCGGCGGTGAACCGCCCCTCGCCGGCGGCGCGGGCGGCAAGCGTGCTGCCCACGCCGGTGGACGCGCCGCTGTTCGACGCCCCGGTCGAACGCTGCGTCGTGTAGACGCCGCCGGGCAGGAAGTTGAACCGGTTCTGCGTGGCGATCATCACGTCGCCGCCAATGGCCGCGTTGCCCCCGCCGCCGACCGTCTTGTAGCTGCCGGCCAATGCCGCCGCGCTGGCCGGGAAGGCCTTGAACAGATTGCCCGCCTGCAGCGGATAGACGTTCGCCCGGCCCTTCGCATCGGTCAGGGTGAAGCGGTCGCCCTGCCGTGACCAGCGGCCCCAGCGGTGCGGGCTGGCCGCCTTGGATGCGGCGAGGTCCACGTCCTCCAGCGCCGGATCGTCCGTCTCGTAAAACGTCCCATCCTTGAAGAAGATCGTCGGGGCGAAGCGCATGATCACCATGCCGCCGACCCCGATCCCGGCGAGGCTGCGGAAGTACACGCCCTCCACCTTGGCCCAGTTCCCCGCATGGGCGGCGGCGGTGAGGGACGGGCGGGGCGCTGCCGGCGCCGCTCGCGCCGGGGCCGACGGCGGGCTGGCCGCGACGACCGCGCCGCGAACGCCTAGCGCCTTGAGACAGGCCACGCCCATCGGCTGCGCGGCCGTCTTCACCTGATCCAGCGGCACGCCGGCCATGCAGACGCCGCGGCCCGTCGGTGTGGAGAGGAAGAAGAACGCCACGTTCGGCGCGCGGTTGAACGCCACGGCTTCCACCCGCATCCGGACCCCGCCGACGTCCACTTGCGTCGGGGCTGAGTGCTGGGCGATTCCGCCGTTCGCGCCGCCGACCTTGTCGATCACCCCCGGCAGGGCCGCCTCCAGGTCAGCCCCGGCGGGCAGGGGGATCAGCGCCATGTTGACGCCGGGCGCCTCGGGCACGGGAATCGTCGTCTGGGCCTTCGCGGTCGACATCGCCCCGACCGCGGCCAGGGCCACGCCCAGCGTCGCGCCAAATCGCCTCGGCATCACGCCTCCAAACCCCATGAACCGTCGCCAGAGTGCGCGCGCGATTGGGACAGGATCGTGACCGCGCGCCTAGCTCCGCTTCCAGGTCTGGGCCTGGCAGATCACCGCCACGCAACCTTCGACCTTCAGCGTCCCGTTGGGGTTGATGGAGAGCTTGCTGTCATAGGTCTTGCCCGTCTGCGGGTCGTAGATCCTGCCGCCCGTCCAGCGGCCGGGGCCGGCCGCCTTGAAGCCGTGCAGCATCGGCAGGCCCAGGATGGGGCGGCTGCGCAGCTTCGGCTCGGGGTTGTTGGCGTCGGTCGCCTTCTGCTCCGCCGGATTCTTCAGCCAGAAGATCGCTCCGCACAGCCGGTCCGGCTTGCCGGGGCAGGGGGCGATGCGGACCTTGCCGGTCCCCGTCTGGGTCAGCCAGTCCCCCTCGACGGGGTCGGCGGCCAGCGCCGGGGCGGCGGCGAGGGTCAGGCCGAGGGCGAGAACGAGAGCGCGCATGCAAGGGTCCCCAAATCGATGCCGAACAACCTTGACCACGGGGCGTGAACCGCCGGTGAATGGGCTCAGCCCGGCAGCCGCACGACCGCCCGCAGGCCGCCCAGCGGCGAGCGATCCAGCACGATATCGCCGCCGTGGCCCCGCGCCACGTCCCGGGCGATCGCGAGGCCCAGGCCGACGCCTTTGGTGTTCTGGTTGCGGCTCTCGTCCAGTCGGGCGAAGGCCTTGAACGCCTCCTCGTACTGCTCGGCCGGGATGCCCGGCCCGTCGTCGTCCACCACGATCTCGAGGCCCGCCGCGCCGCGCCGGGCGGCGACCGCCACGCGCTCCCCGTGCGATGCGGCGTTCATCACCAGGTTCGCCAGCGCCCGCTTGAGCGCATTGGGCCGGGCCGTGGCGGTCAGCTCCGGGTCGGCGTCGACGCTGACCTGCGCCCCCAGCCGCCGGGCGCCTTCGCTTACCGCCTCGATCAGGGGCCGCAGCCGCACGGCCTCGGTCGCCTCGCCCCCTTCGCCGCGGGCGAAGGCGAGGTACTCGTCGATCATGTGCTCCATCTCGGCAAGGTCGCGCTTCATGTCGGCGTTGCGCTTGTTGGGCTCGGCCAGCGCCAGGGCCAGTTTCAGCCGGGTCAGCGGCGTGCGCAGATCGTGGCTGACCGAGGCCAGCAGGGCGGTCCGCTGTTCGATATGCCGCTGAATGCGCCCGCGCATGTCCACGAAGGCCATGGCGGCGGCCCGCACCTCCTTGGCTCCATGCGGCTTGAACGCCGGCGAGTCCGCGCCGCGGCCGAACGCCTCGGCGGCGTTGGCCAGCCGCTCGATGGCGCGCACCTGATTGCGGATGAACAGCAGGGCGATGGCCGTCAGCAGCACCGTCGCCACCGTCATCCACAGCACGAAGATGTGGCCCTGGGTCGCGAACGCGCGGTCCCGCGGCGCCAGCACCCGCATCACGCCGCCCTGCACGCCCACCCGGATGTCCACGTAGGCCGGGTAGCGGGTGGTGTCGAACCAGAAGGGGGCGTCCAGGCGCTCGCTCAGCGCCCGGTCCAGCGACCGGTCGATGGGCGCGAAGAAGGCCTCCAGCAGCACCGGCGGATCACGCCGCCGCAGAGGCAGGTTGCGGCCCGGCTGCAGGGCGATGGACAGGCCCATGGACTCCTCGGCCCGCTCGCTCAGCTTGGCGAAGCTCTGCGGCGTGGGATCTTCCTTGTAGGTCTCCACCGCCCAGGCGATGTCGCCGGCCAGCCCCTCGGACAGCCGGGCCGTCACCGTCTGCCAGTGGGCGTCGAAGAACACATAGGTCACCGCGATCTGCATCAGCGCCACCGGCAGCACGATGATCAGCATCGACCGCGCGAACAGCGTCGACGGCAGCCGCCGCTTCAGCCACCGCAACAACACCCGAAACGACGACGGCGTCCTCATCAGTCCGGCGCCAGCCGGTAGCCCACGCCGCGGACCGTCTGGAGATAACGGGGCGCCTTGGGATCTTCCTCGATCTTGCGGCGCAGGCGGGTGACCTGCACGTCCACCGCGCGGCCGGACGGGTCCACCGAGCCATGGGCCAGCTCCAGCCGATCCACCGGCTCATGCGGCGTGCGGGCCAGCTGGCGCAGCAGGGCGACCTCGGCCTCGGTCAGGCGGATCGGCTCGCCGTTGCTGGTCAGCTCGCCCCGGTCGGCGTCGAACCGGCAGCGGCCCAACGACAGTGCGCCGCCGACCGGCTGCGGGTCGCTGGCCCGGCGCAGGATCGCCTCGATCCGCAGCAGCAGCTCCTCCGGCTCGAACGGCTTGCCCAGATAGTCGTCGGCGCCCAGCTTCAGGCCTTCGATCCGGTCGCCGGGCTCGGTCTTGGCGGTCAGCAGCAGCACGGGCGTCCGGCCGGCCGCGCCCCGCTGTTCGCGCAGCCAGCGGGTGAGCGAGAAGCCGTCCTCGCCGGGCATCATCACGTCCAGCACCGCCAGGTCGAAGTCCATGGCGCCCAGCAGCCGCCGCGCCGGCGCGCCGCCCGCCGCCGCCGTCACCCGGAAACCGGCGCGGGTCAGATATTCCTTCAGGAGCTCGCGGATCCGGTCGTCGTCGTCGACCACCAACAGGTGCCGTGCGCGGGCGGGGGCGTCCGAGAAGCTCATGGTCGTCCTCCCGCTGGTGTAGGGCTGCGCGTGCGGCCGCCGGCCATGGCCGACAGTATGGCGCGCGCCCCGGCCACCCCGTCCAGCCCGCCGGTGCGATAGGCCCGGGTCAGCTGGCCGCGCAACCGCTCGCCGATCGCCCCCTCGAAGGCCAGGCCCTCCGCCGTCAGCACGGCGCTGCGCCGCCGGCCGTCCACGTCGCCCGCCTGCTTCTCGACCAGCCCCTTGCCCGCCAGATCCACCAGGATGCGGCTGGCCGCCTGCTTCGACAGGCTGGTCAGGTGCGCCAGCTCCTGCACCCCGACCCCCGGCCGTCGCCGCAGCAGGAACGCCGCGCGCCAGTGCGACCGGCCCAGTCCCAGCCCCGTCTCCGCCAGCCCCTGGTCCACCGCCGCCCACAGCGACGCCTCGGCCAGCAGCAACAGCTCCAGCCCCGCGTCCAGCTCGTCTTCGTGCAGGATAAGGCGCGGATCGGCAGGAACGCTCATGGCCGGTGGTCCAATTTGTTTGACGCCGCGACGCCGGGGCGGTTCAAGGGGCGCACTGAAAAGGACGATTTCTCGCCATGGCCCTTGTTCCCTTCGATGACCGCGACGGCTGGATCTGGATGGATGGCGCGTTCGTGCAGTGGCGCGACGCAAAGGTCCACGTCCTCACCCACGGCCTGCACTATGCGTCGGCCGTGTTCGAGGGTGAGCGGATGTACGGGGGCGAGATCTTCGAGCTGACGGCGCATACGGAGCGGCTGTTCGAGTCCGCGAGGATTCTGGACTTCGAAATCCCGTTCACGGTGGCCCAGATCGACCAGGCCTGCAAGGACACCTGCGCCAAGAACGGCCTGACCGACGCCTACGTCCGCCCGATCGCCTGGCGCGGCTCCGAGATGATCGGCGTCTCGGCCCAGAACACCAAGATCCACGTGGCCATCGCCGTCTGGGACTGGCCGTCCTACTTCTCGCCGGAAGAGCGCGCCAAGGGCATCCGCATGTGCTGGGCCAAGTACAAGCGCCCCAGCCCCGAGACCGAGCCGGTCCACGCCAAGGCCACCGGCCTCTACATGATCTGCACCATCTCCAAGCACGCCGCGGAGAAGGACGGGTTCACCGACGCCATGATGCTCGACTACCGCGGCTACGTGGCCGAGAGCACCGGCTCCAACGTCTTCTTCGTGAAGGACGGCGCGCTCCACACGCCGACTCCCGACTGCTTCCTGAACGGCATCACGCGCCAGACGGTGATCAAGCTGGCCCGGTCGAAGGGCGTCGATGTCATCGAGCGTCACATCAAGCCGGAGGAGCTGGCCGGCTTCACCGAATGCTTCGTCGTCGGCACCGCCGCCGAGGTGACCCCGGTCTCGCAGATCGGCGAGTACAGCTTCACCCCCGCCGCCCTGTCGCTCAGCCTGATGGACGAATACGCCAAGCTGGTGCGGCGAGAGCTGGTCGCGGCCTAAAAATCATCCCTCCCCTTCATGGGGAGGGACAGACCGCGCAGCGGTCAGGGTGGGGAATGGTGTTCAAGCGCCGAGCTTGATCAAAGATCCCCACCCGTCTGCTCGCTTCGCTCACATCCACCCTCCCCATGAAGGGGAGGGATGACCTCAGACCGTTACGCCACGAACGCGTACGGCCGGGGATAGGCCTCGCCGCGGCTGAGGAACACCAGGCCGACGACGCAGCGCACGCCGAACAGGATGCCCGCGCCGGCCATGACCAACCAGGCCACGCCCATGATCGGGAAGCCGATCAGGATGATCGCCAGGATGGCGCCGACCCCGAACAGGACGCCGCCGCCGATCAGCAGGCCGAGGGTGATCCAGAAGGTGCGGATCAGGAAAGTGTAGTGGCTTTCCATGGCCGGCCCGGCCGCCGCCCGTTGTGCGTAAGCGATGATCAGGCCGATGATGGCCGTGATCCCGGTGGCGAAGCCCAGCAGGTAGAGCGCGTAGCAGACCGCCGGCATCGTCTTGTCTTCGTTCGCCGCGTAGCTGATCTGGTCCGACATCGTCTCTCTTCGTCTCCGCCCCATCATTGGGTCCTCCAAGAAATGGACCCGCGACGACGTCACGAAAAGAGGGCGGCGTGTTACAAATTGCTCACCCGCGGCCGACGATGATCTCCACGCCCGCCGCGGTCGCGTGCGGCGCGAGCGCCAGGGGCTTCTCGATCCGCACCCGGGCGCGGCTGACCCGCGGATCGGCCAGGCAGCGGTCGGCCAGCCGGTGGGCGAAGGTCTCCACCAGATCCACGTGGCCGCCGGCCGCCAGGTCCTGCGCCGCCTGCAGGATGCCCTCGTAGTTGAAGGTGTCGGCCAGCCGGTCCGAGGCGTCGGTCGGCACGTCCAGCTCCACGTCCACGATCAACGGCTGCACGCGGCCGATCTCGTGGCGATAGACGCCGATCTCGGCCTGCACCTTCACGCCGGTGACGAAGACTTTCGAGGTGATGAGCTTGGTCCCACTCATGCGAGGTGCTGGCCGGAATCGGCGATGATCATCTGGCCGGTCACCGATCGGGCGTCGATCAGATAGCGGAGCGCCGCGCCGATCTCGCTCGGCGGCACCGGCCGGCCCAGCGGCGTGGACGCCGCCTCGGCCTGGAAGGCGGCCGGGTCCTGGTGGATCGACTGCAGCGTCGGCCCCGGCCCGATGGCGTTCACCCGGATCCGCGGCGCCAGGTCCTGGGCCAGCATCCGGGTCGCGTCCCACAGCGCGGTCTTCGACAGGGCGTAGGAGAAGAAGTCCGGGCCCGGCCGCACCACCCGCTGGTCCAGCAGGTTGACGATCAGCCCCTCCAGGTCCGCCGGCAGCCGCCGCGCGAACACCTGCGCCAGCACCAGCGGCGCGCGGAGGTTGGTCTCCATGTGGAGGTCCCACGACGCCCGGTTCATGTCGGAGAACGCGTCGTGCTCGAACACCGACGCGGAATTGACCAGCAGGGTGACCGGCCCAAGCTCGGCCTCGGCCTGGCCGATCAGGGCCACGGTGGCGCTTTCCTTGCGCAGGTCGCAGGTCAGGATGGTGGCCTTGCGGCCGTGGCTGCGCACCTCGCCGGCGGCGGCCTCGGCCTCGTCGTCGCCCTCGGAGCGGACGTGGATCGCCACGTCATAGCCGGCCTGGGCGGCCGTGGTCGCCAGCACCCGGCCGATCCGCCGCGCGCCGCCCGTCACCAGTGCTGCGCCGCGGTGGGCCATCAGGGCGTTTCCGTCAGTCGAAGCGGCCGAAGTCGACCTTGTTCAGCGCGAACATCACGCCCAGGAAAACGAGGATCATGTAGATGCCGCTCATGGGGCCTCCGGAAATCTGCTGGGGTGGGCTTTAGCGACGCGCATGGATGCGGGCAAGTGTCCTGCGCGTCGCGGGCCCGGCCAGGCCGCGCCCCGCCTTTTCCGCAGGCCCGGCGCGGGTCTTTCGCAGCGTCAGGGCTTCCAACCTGATCGCCGATCACTAGAATGGTTGTTTGAAGGGTGACGGCCTCTCGCCTTAAGCCCGCAACGACACAAGGTCGCCAGGAGGACGTCTATGCGCGAGTACCTGAAATTCTACATCGATGGTGCGTGGGTCGATCCGGCCGAGGGCCTGAAGACGCTCGACGTCGAGAACCCCGCCACCGAGGAAGTCGCCGGCAAGATCGCCATGGGCTCGGCCGCCGACGTGGACCGCGCCGCCAAGGCCGCCCGCAAGGCCTTCGCCACCTGGTCGCAGACCAGCCGTGAAGAGCGCCTGGAAGTCCTGGGCCGCATCCTGGCCGAGTACCAGAAGCGCTTCGGCGACCTGGCCACCGCCGTGACCGAGGAAATGGGCGCCCCCGCCTCGCTGGCGCAACGCGCCCAGGCCCCGATCGGGATGGCCCACCTCGCCACCGCCATCGAGGTCCTCAAGACCTTCAAGTTCGAGGAAGACCGCGGCCCGACGATGATCGTCAAGGAGCCGATCGGCGTCTGCGGGTTCATCACGCCCTGGAACTGGCCGCTGAACCAGATCGTCTGCAAGGTGGCCCCGGCCATCGCCACCGGCTGCACCATGGTGCTGAAGCCGTCGGAAGTGGCGCCGTTCTCGGGCCAGATCTTCGCCGAGATCATGCATGCCGCCGGCGTGCCGGCCGGCGTGTTCAACCTCGTGCAGGGCGACGGCCCGACCGTGGGCGCCGCGATCTCCAGCCACCCCGAGATCGACATGGTCTCGTTCACCGGCTCCACCCGCGCCGGCATCGAGGTGGCCAAGGCGGCCGCCCCGACCGTCAAGCGCGTGGCCCAGGAACTGGGCGGCAAGAGCCCGAACATCGTCCTCGACGACGACGCCTTCGCCAAGGGCGTGGGCCGTGGCGTGGCCACCATGATGACCAACTCGGGCCAGTCCTGTAATGCGCCCACCCGCATGCTGGTCCCCAAGACCCGCATGGACGAGGCCATCACCGTCGCCCGCGCCGCGGCCGAACAGGTCACCGTCGGCGACCCGAACGGCAATGCCCAGCTGGGCCCGGTCGTGAACAAAACCCAGTTCGACAAGATCCAGAAGCTGATCCAGGCCGGCATCGACGAGGGCGCGACCCTGGTCGCCGGCGGCGTCGGCCGTCCGGACGGCCTGGACAAGGGCTACTACGTGAAGCCCACCGTCTTCGCGAACGTCACCAACGACATGACCATCGCCAAGGAAGAAATCTTCGGCCCCGTGCTGTCGATCCTCGGCTACGAGACCCTCGACCAGGCCATCGATATCGGCAACGACACCGAGTACGGCCTGGCCGCCTACGTCCAGGCGGGCGACCTGGAGAAGGCCCGCAAGGTCGCCTCCAAGCTCCGCGCCGGCCAGGTGTCGATCAACGGCGGCGGCGGCGACATGATGGCCCCCTTCGGCGGCTACAAGATGAGCGGCAACGGGCGCGAGTGGGGCGACTTCGCCTTCCACGAGTTCCTCGAAACCAAGGCCATCCTCGGCTACGCCCCGAAGCCCGCCGCGGAATAAGCGCTCCGAGATCACGACCCGAAGGGCCGCCCCAAAAGGGCGGCCCTTTTTCGTTGGGGCGCTCCCGCCCATCGCGCGAAGCGAACATCGTTGGCGCGCGGCCTCGTGCGTGGCTAGGCTCCACGAAAATCGTCGGGGGGACGTCTATGAACAGGCTCTGGAGTGCGGCGCTCGCCCTTCTGTTGGCGGTCGGCGCGGGCGCCGTCGCTGTGGCGCAGAGCCCCGCCCAGCCGCCGGCTGATCCCGGCCCGCCGCTCAGCGGCTATCCCCGCAACGCCCTGCGTGCGCCGACGCCCGCGGAACTGAAAACCGCCACCTACGTCCGCGATGTCATCTACGGCCACCGCGACGGCATGGCGCTGACCTACGACGTCTTCAAGCCGGTGAAGGGGGCCAATGGCGCGCTCGTGGTCAACATGGTGTCGGCCGGCTGGCGATCGTCATGGGCCCCGCCGGAGGAACGCCAGGCCCGCTATCAGGCCCTGATCGACAAGGGCTTCACCGTGGTCGCGCTCTATCACGCATCGGCCCCGCGCTTTCAGGTCCCCGACGCGGTCTCGGACGTCCGGCTCGGCATGCGCCACATCAAGCGGCACGCGGCCGACTACGGCGCCGACCCGAAGCGGATTGGCGTATGGGGCGCGAGCGCCGGCGGCCATCTGGCGCTCGTCGCCGGCATGATGGCCGATGACGGCGACCCCGCCGCCGCCAACCCGCTGGAGCGTTCAGGCAATCGCATCGCCGCCGTCGTCGCCTACTTCCCGCCCACCGACCTGGCCGCTCTTCTGCAGGGCCGGCCCAAGGGCGGCGCCATCGCATTCGACGACAAGCTCTATCCCTCCGTCTCGCCCATCCTCGCCGTCGATGCGCGCGATCCGCCGACGCTGATGCTGCACGGCGACGCCGACAGGGGCGTGCCGCCCGCCCAGTCCGAAGCCATGCACGCGGCCCTCGACAAGGTCGGCGTCGAGAACCAGCTGAAAATGTACGCGGGCGCCGACCACGATTTCTACGTCAAGGGCGACCCCGCCAAGACCGACGCCTACGCCACCGACGCCATGAACGCGATGGTCGCCTGGTTCGAAAGCCACCTGAAGAAGTAGTCCGACAGCGGACGTTCCGAACGTCAGCCCGGGGTGGGGAGCCGACGCCGGCGTTTGCCTCCTCTCCCCCCGACCCCGGCCTTGGGCCGGGGGAAGAGAGGGGAGAGGGTAGGGAGAGGGGCGACGCAGGCCTCAACGCTTGCACGATGGTCCAGCCATGACCCACCATCGGCGCCATGGCGACTTTCAAGACGCTCAAGGACACCACGCCGCGCGACCGCGCCCGCGCGCTACGTCGGGACGATACCGACGCTGAGGCGCGGCTTTGGAACGCCCTCCGCGCCCGACGCTTGGGCGGGTGGCGATGGCGGCGTCAGGTTCCGAAAGGGCCTTTCATTGTCGACTTTCTCTGCGTCGAAGCGGGGCTTGTCGTCGAACTCGACGGCGGCCAACACTCGGATCAGGTTGCGTATGACGAGCGCCGGACCGCCTACCTCGAAGGCCTGGGCCTGCGCGTCATCCGGTTCTGGAACTCGGCGGTCCTGACCAATCGCGAAGGGGTGTGCGACGCGATCCTCGACGCCTGCGGCGAGCATCCTTCCCCGGGTTCTGGCTGAACCGCGAGCGGCGGTAGCGAGGCCTTCGTCGCCCCTCTCCCTGCCCTCTCCCCACTCTTCGCTTCGCTCGGGGGGAGAGGAGGTGGGCTCAACGACCGAAAGGATCGAAGGGGGAAGTTAGCCCCAACCGCCGATCGGACGTTCACCCATATCGACGTTTGACATAGAGCTGATTTGTTCTATCTTTGTTCTCATGTCGACCGAGGCCGCCCGCACCGCGCGTGAGCTCCAGATGCTGGAGGGGCTGGTCGATTGCGCCCATGCGCTGGGGATGGCGGTGGGCACGGCGGCGAGGGCCGAGACCGATGTGCGGGCGAGCCTGGCGGGGATTGCGGTCTTCCAGAAGTGTTTCCTGGCCGTCCGCATGGGCATCCGGCTGTGCATGAGCCTGCGGGCTGGGCGCTCCGTCTCGATCTCAGGACAGGCCGCGGCCGTCGAACGGCCCGAGACGCTGGAACAGGACCTTGCCGACCACGACCCGTCCGAGGCCGAAGCACCGGAACGTCCCGACCCCGTCGAGCATGAGCGCGACCGCGACTACGAACCCGTCAGCCTGCCAGCGTTTCTGAAGACCCTGGGCGTCGTCGCCCGGGACGCGGCCCAGCTCGACGACCGGCTTCCGCCCGAAGCGCGCCGGGCTTTACCCGCGTTGCAGGACCTCCTGGCCCACGCAGATCCCGCCGCCCGATCAGCCCGACCCCCGCCAGCGGACGTCGCGGTCCTCGTCCGCCCGCCGCCACCGCCGGGCCGAACGCGGGACAAACTCCTGGGCTCGGCCGCTGTCGCGTCGTCAGGACCCCGAAGGCCCCGACCAAGATCCGGCTTCGGCTAACGGCGCGACGCGGCCGCCAAAACCACGTTCCGATACAACACACCGAACGGACGGAGCCCCCTCCGCCCGCCCACACGCCTGTTCGTGTGGTTCGTGTGGTTCGTGGTCAAACGCACCGCAGGCCAAGCCCCGGATCTCGCCGATTGCACAAGGTCTACGCCTTCATAGCCGCCTTCACCGCCGCCGCCCGGATCGGCAGGTCGCGCACCCGCGCGCCCACCGCTCGGAAGATGGCGTTGCCGATGGCCGGCCCCACCACCGTCGTCGCCGGCTCGCCCAGCCCCACCGGGACCTCCGTGCTGGCGATGAACTCGACGTCCACGTCCGGCACGTCGGCCATCCGCATCGGCGTGTAGCTGTCCAGGTTGGTGTCCTTGACCTCGCCGGCCTCGAAGGCCGACCCCTCGAGCAGCGCCAGGCTCATGCCCCAGAGCGCCGCCCCCTCCATCTGAGCCAGCGCCCCGTCCGGGTGGACGATGGTTCCGGCGTCGGCCACCAGGGTCAGCTTCTCCACCTTCACCGCCCCGGTCGCCGGGTCGACGTTGACGCGGGCGGCGCAGGCCACCCACGTCGGCATGTCCCGCTCCTGGCCGAAGGTGGTCGCCAGGCCCAGGCCGGTGTTCTTCGGCAGCGGCTTGCCCCAGCCGGCCTTCTCGGCCACCCGCTTGAGCACCGCGGCCTGCCGTTTGGCGCCGCCTACGGCATTGGGCGCGGAGCCTGCGTTGCGGCCCGCCGCGTCCAGCATCTTCAGCCGGAACGCCAGCGGATCGACGCCCGCCTTCAGCGCCGCCTCGTCCATGAAGCTTTCCACGGCCCAGTTGGTCCAGCCGGGGCCGACCGACCGCAGCCAGCCCGGCCGCATGGTCTTGTTCGCCAGATCGTTCTGGATCGCCCGCACCCGCTGCGCGCCCACCGTGTACCAGTGGTTCGCGCCCGAGATGGCGAAGGGATCATAGGGGACGCCATTGGCGCCCTTCGGCATGAAGAACGGCGCCATCGCCGCCGTCGGCCAGCCGGCGCAGGCGTGGTGCTCCATGGCCGTGACGCGTCCCGCCTCGCCGAACGCGATCCGCAGGGTCTGGACCGAGGGCGAACGCGGACTGTCGAACCGGCTGTCGTCGGCCCGGGTCATGATCATCTTCACCGGCTTGCCGCCGATCGCCTTCGACGCCAGGGCCGCGCCCACCGCATAGTCGCCGTTCAGCCGCCGGCCGAAGCCGCCGCCCAGCACATGGGTGCGCAGGACGATCGTCTCTTCCTTGCGGCCCAGCGCGGTCGCCAGCCATGGCAGCACCAGCGACTGCCACTGGTTGCCGGTGTGGATCTCGAACAGCCCGTCCTTCTCGAACGCCAGGGCGTTCACCGGCTCCATCTGGAAGTGCAGGGCGGTGGCGGTGGTGTAGCTTTGCTCCAGCGTCGACTTGGCCGCCGCGAACGCGGCGTCCACGCCGGCATCCTCGACCACCTGCGAACCCGCCGTCTTGTCGGCGATCAGCGCGCGGGCGCGGGCCTGCAGATCGGCCTCCGAGACCTTGGCGGTGTCGCCCGCCGTCCACGTCACCTTCAGCGCCTCGCATGCCCGGTCGGCGGCCACGAAGCTGTCGGCATAGACCATCACCCAGCCGGGGACCGTCCCCGACGGATCGTCCAGCGCGATGGCGCGGATGTAGCCGGGCACCGCCTTGGCGGCGGTCTCATCGATCGCCGACACCTTGGAGCCGTAGCGGGTCGGCGGCAGCTTGGGCCGCGCATAGACCATCCCCGCCACCCGGGCGTCCAAGCCGTACTTCGCCTGGCCATTGGTCTTGGCCGGGATGTCCCGCGCCTGGCCGGGCTTGCCGATGATCCGCCGCTCGGCCGCCGGCTTCATCGGCAGCTTGGCCAGCTGCTCGGCGGTGAAGGTCCGGCTGAGATCGCCCTTGGCGACGATCTCGCCGTAGGACACCGACCGCTTGCCCGCGACAACCGCGCCGTTCCGCGCGATGCAGTCCGCCGGCGTCACGCCCATCAGCTTGGCGCCCGCCTCGATCAGGGCGATCCGCCCCGCCGCGCCCGCCTGGCTGTACAGGGGATAGCTCTGCCAGACCGACCAGCTGCCGCCGGTGACCATCAGGCCCCACTTGGGGTCGCTGTCCACGTGCTCGATCTTCACCTTCGACCAGTCGGCCTCCAGCTCGTCGGCGACGATCCTGGCGATGGCGGTGCCCACGTGCTGGCCCATCTCGGCGCGGATGATGTTGACGGTGATCGTGCCGTCGCGGTCGATGCCGTACCAGAGGGTCGGCGCGAAGCCGTCCGCCGCCTGCGCCGGCTGGCCCAGGGCGAAGACCGCGCCGGCCGCCGAGACCGTGATCAGGAACCCGCGGCGTGAGACGTCGATGGCGTTCATGCGGCGGCTCCCTTGCTGGCGGCCGCCTTGATGGCCGTCTTGATGCGGATGTAGGCCATGCAGCGGCACAGGTTGCCGGTCATGGTCGCCTCGATCTCGGCGTCGGTGGGGCGGGGCGTCGCCTTCAGCAGGGCCGCCGCCTGCATGATCTGGCCCGACTGGCAGTAGCCGCACTGCGGCGCCTGCGCCTGGATCCACGCCACCTGCAGCGGATGCTGGCCTTTGGGGTCCAGCCCTTCGATGGTGGTCACCGCCTGGCCCGCGATCGCGCCGACCGGGGTGATGCACGATCGCACGGCTTCGCCAGCCACATGCACCGTACAGGCGCCGCACTGGCCGATGCCGCAGCCGAACTTGGTGCCGGTCAGGCCGATCTCCTCGCGGATCGCCCACAACAGGGGCGAGTCCTCGGGCGCCTTCACCGTCACCTCGCGGCCGTTCAATTTGAAGGTGGTCATGCGGACCTCGCCGTGTTGCTGACCCCATGACCGGACGCCAACTTCGGCCCGGCCGCAAGCTCTTTGGAGCGATGGGCGCAGATCCGTCTCGCGCCATGGCGCCGCTCGCCTCGGCGCGCCGGCCCGGCTACGGTGCCGCCCGAACGAGGACGCCCATGAGACTGACCAAGCCCCGCATCGCCCCGCTGCAGGATTCCGAGCTGACGCCCGAGCAGTCCGCCGCCCTGGAGCCCGTCCGCAACGGCAAGCTGGGCGTGCTCAACATCTTCCGCACCCTGGCCCATGCGCCGAAGGCGCTGCTGCGGTTCAACGAGTGGGGCGGCTATGTCCTGTCGCGGCGCAACGACCTTCCCGCCCGCGAGCGTGAGATCGTCGTCCTGCGCATCGGCTATCTCTGCAAGTCGGGCTACGAGTTCACGCAACACACCCGCATCGGCCTGGACGCTGGCCTGACCGCCGCCGAGATCGAGGCCATCAAGCGCGGCCCCGACGCCGGCTGGAGCGCCGCGGACGCCGCCCTGATCGGGGCCACCGACGAACTGCACCACGACCACTTCATCACCGACGCGACCTGGGCCGAGCTGGGCCGCCACTTCACGCAGAAGCAGGCCATGGACCTGGTCTTCACCGCCGCCCAGTACACCCAGGTCTCGATGATCCTGAACACCTTCGGGGTCCAGCTCGACGCCGGCCAGACCCTGGATCCCGAGCTGCGGGCCTGACGGAACAGCCTGCCGTCGCACCGCGTTAGTCGCCCCTGTCGAGGGGCCAACGACCGGAGCGATCTGATGAACAGCATTATCTATCTCGTGGGCCTGGTGGTGGTTGTCCTGGCCGTCCTCGGCTTCCTCGGCATTGCCTAAGTCGGGCGGGCGCCGCTAGCTGCGCCCGATGCCTGTCTCCTCCGCCTACCGTCCCGATCCCCAATTCCCGGCGCTGGGCGCGGAGTTCGCCGACCCCGTCCGCGCCGCCGACACGCCTGCCGCGATCCTGCGCTTTCGCAACGACCGCGCCGCGGCCACCGTCGGCCTGGACAGCCTGACCGATGACGAGTGGGTCGCGCACTTCGGGCGCTTCCAGCCGCTGCCGAACAACATCGATCCGCCGCTGGCCATGCGCTATCATGGTCATCAGTTCCGCACCTACAATCCCGATCTCGGCGACGGCCGCGGCTTTCTGTTCGCCCAACTGCGGGAGCAGGGGACGGGCCGGCTGCTGGACCTCGGGACCAAGGGTTCGGGCCAGACGCCCTGGTCGCGATCCGGCGATGGCCGTCTGACCTTGAAGGGCGGCGTTCGCGAGGTCCTGGCCACCGCCATGCTCGAGGTTCTGGGTGTGCCGACCTCGCGCTCGTTCTCCCTCGTCGAGACCGGCGAGGCGTTGCAGCGCGGCGACGAGCCCAGCCCCACGCGCTCGGCCGTGCTGGTCCGCCTGTCGCACAGCCACGTCCGCTTCGGCACGTTCCAGCGCCACGCCTTCTTCCAGGCCGAAGACCGCGTCGGGGCCCTCGTCGATCACGTGGTCGCCAACTACGATCCCGAGCTGGCCGACGCCCCCGATCGGCCAGCCGCCCTGCTGGCCGCCGTCTGCGCCAGGGCCGCGCGCCTGACCGCCCGTTGGATGGCCGCCGGCTTCGTCCACGGCGTGCTCAACACCGACAACATGAACATCACCGGCGAGAGCTTCGACTACGGCCCCTACCGCTTTCTGCCCCGCTCGGACCCCAACTTCGTCGCCGCCTACTTCGACCAGACCGGCCTCTACAGCTTCGGCCGCCAGCCCGAGGCGGTGTTCTGGAACCTGCAGCAGCTGGCCGGCTGTCTCAGCCTGGTGACCGAGAGCGACGGCCTGGTCGACGCCCTCAACGGCTTTGGTCCGGCCTACCGGCGCGAACTGATGACCGCGATGCTGGGCCGCCTCGGCGTCGCGCCCCGCGGCGATGAGGCGGACGCCGCGCTGGTGCAGGCCGCGTTCGGGGCCCTGGCCGAGGGCGGGGACCGCGTGCGCTGGGAACCCTTCTTCTTCGACTGGTACGGCGGCCGGGCGGCTCGCGCCATGGCTGGCCCCCGCGCCGACGTCTACGCGACCCCGGATTTCGCCGCGTTCCGCGAACAGCTGGCGGGCTACGCCGCCGCGCGACCGGAACGGCTGGACCATCCCTACTTTGCCCAGCCCGAACCCGAGGAGCTGCTGATCGACGAGATCGAGGCGATCTGGGCCGACATCGACCAGCGCGACGACTGGACCGCCTTCAACGCCAAGCTGGCGCGGATCGAGACCGCGCGGGTGGCCTGGGGCCTTTAAGCCGTCCGCCGCCGCGACGCCCACTGAGCCAGCACCACGCCGCCCAAGGTGACGGCGGCGCCCAGCGCCTGCAGCGGCCCGATGGCTTCGGCGAACAGCAGCCAGCCCAGGTAGGCGGCGACCACCGGCTGGATCAGCACGACGACGGAGGCGGTCGAGGTCGGCAGTCGGCCCATGGCCCAGGCGATGGAGCCTTGGCCGGTGACGTGCATCAGGCCCAGCCCCAGGCAGGCCGCCCAGCCGACCAGGCTGCCCGGCAGGATCGGTTCGCCCAGGAGCAGGGCCGCGACCAGCATCAGCGGCGCGCCGACGATGCTGACCCACAGCATCAGCCGGCTGGCGCCCTCCGTCTTCCGCCCCTCAGCCATCGCCAGGAAGTACAGCGCGTACCAGAGCGCTGTGACCGCCGACAGCGCGTCGCCCAGCGGCTGGTTGACCAGCCGACCGCCGCCCTTCTCGATCGCCATCAGCCACGCCCCGCCGACCGCCGCCGCCACCGCCAGCGAGAAGAGCCAGCCCGGCCGCTGCTTCAGGAAGATCCAGGCAAAGGCCGTGACCACCACCGGTGTCAGGTTCGAAAGGACCGTGGCGTTGGTGACCGAGGTGTAGTGGATTCCGTAGTGCCAGAAGCCCAGATCCAGGGCAAAGAACAGGCCGGCCAGCAGCGCCATCTTCGGCGGCCGCTCGATGGCGCCCGTCGTCCGCACCGTCATCAGCGCCAGCAGGGGGATGGCGAACACCAGCCGCCAGAACCCCGCCGCCGCCGCCCCTGTGTCGGCCAGCCGCACGAAGATCGCCGAGAGCCCGATGATGCAGGCGCCGCCCAGCAGCGCCGCAAGCGGCCGCCAGCGCGGTCCTTCCAAAGCGGTGGCGTCAGTCAAGGCCCAGTTCCCCGCGCAAGTCCGCGGCGCTCATACCCCGTTCGCGCAGCGACCGCAGCGTTTCCGCGCCGTCGCGCTTCGCATAGCGCTGACCGCCGGGTCCGGTGATCAGGGCATGGTGCCTGTAGGCCGGTGTCGGCAGGCCCAGCAACGCCTGCAACAGCCGCTGGACGTGCGTCGCCTCGAACAGGTCCTGACCCCGGATCACGTGCGTGATCTCCTGCAAAGCGTCATCGACGACGACCGCCAGGTGATAGGCGACGCCCACGTCCTTGCGCGCCAGCACCACGTCGCCGCCCAGCTCCGGCCGCGCCGACACGACGCCCGCCGTCGCGTCCGCAAACGTCAGGCCCGCAAAGCCGCCGAGCTTCCGAGCCGCCGCATCCAGCGACAGCCGCCAGGCAAATGGCTCGCCCGCGGCCAGGCGACGCGCCTCCACGTCCGCCGACAAGGGCTCCCCCCGGTAGGCGTCCATCGGACCGTGCGGCGCCGAGGCCATGGCCTGCGCCAGCTCCTTCCGGGTCCGAAAGCACCGATACAGGAGTCCGTCGTCCTCCAGCCGTGCCAGCGCCGCCTGGTAGTCCGGCAGGTGCTCCGACTGCCGCCGGACCGGCGTCTCCCAGGTCAGGCCCAGCCAGGCCAGATCCTCGTAGATCGCCGCCTCATAGTCCGGCCGACAGCGCGTGGCGTCGATGTCCTCGATCCGCAGCACGAACCGTCCGCCCGCCGCCCGCGCCGCAGCGTGCGCCGTCAGCGCCGAATAGGCGTGGCCGCGATGCAGGTAGCCGGTCGGCGAGGGGGCGAAGCGGGTGGCGAACACCGCCCGTGACTAACAGGCCGAAGGCTATTTGGTGAACAGGCCCATGTGGCCGAGGACCGCGGCCAGGAACTCACGCTCTCCGCCCAGCTCGTCCTTCAGATGTTGGAACTGCTTGAACCCGGACATCTCGGCCAGGCCGTGAGCGCCACACCAGGCGGCGATGGTCGCGAGCTCCAGGTCGGTTTCGGCCGCCGGGTCGGCGCCGTGCTCGATCAGGGTGTCGCGCACCAGACAGTAGGCGCTGTCCTTGTTGTCCTGCATGTCTTCGGGCAGGGCTTCCTTCTCGCGCACCGCGTCATACATCACCCGATAGAGCGCAGGGTTCTCGTGGGCGAAGCATACGTAGGTGATGCCCAGGCCCGTGAGCGCGCCGCCGTCTTCGGACTTGGCCTGCGCCATCTGGGTGTTGAGCGTGTGCCAGCCCTCATGCGCGACCGCGTCCAGCAGCTCGGCCTTGTCCTTGAAGTGGTGATAGGGCGCCGCCGGACTGACGCCGGCCTCGCGGGCCACGGCGCGAAGCGACAGGGCGCTGGGGCCCTCGGCCTCGAGCAGCCGCCGGGCCGCATCCACCAGCGCATTGCGCAGATCGCCGTGGTGGTAGGGGCGGGGTTCGGCGGTCTTCGCTTGGCTCATCGCATTACCATAAGTTCACATCTAAGCGCTGTACAGATGTCTTGACGCCTGTCGCGCGCATCCCCATCTGAGCGCTGTTCAAATAAGAAACGTCCCCGTCCCAACCTTCAAGGGCGCCGGGGTCAAACTGAAAGGTGTGTGTCATGTCTCTCGTGAAGTTCGAACGGTTCTTCGATCGTGCGACCCCGGTCTTCCTCCTCGCCCTCGGCCTCTTCGCCGCGGTGTCGACGGCGGGTCTGGGCGCCTAAGGCTCCCCCCTTAGTCGATCGGACCAACGAAGGGGCCCAGCGTTAGCGGGCCCCTTTTTCGTGGTCGTAGAGTTGTCTTCGAATCGCGCCTATATTTTTCCCAAGTCACGTCGAGTTCGTTAGCTGGGGGTTCCGTCTTCAGTCCTGCGTCGACCGTTATAAGCGCTCCGAAGCGCATCCGGAGGCCCTGCCATGCAGGTGCTTAGGCAAGCGCCATCCGGTTGGCCCTGTCTCGTGCTCAACGCCGATTTCAGGCCGCTCTCCTACTATCCCCTGTCGCTCTGGCCGTGGCAGGAAGTGATCAAGGCGGTCTTCCTCGATCGCGTGGATGTGGTCTCCACCTACGACCAGGAAGTCCACTCGCCCTCGTTCTCCATGAAGCTGCCCAGCGTCGTCTCGCTGAAAAGCTACGTGACGCAGGACCGGCCGCCGGCCTTCACCCGGTTCAACCTCTTCCTGCGCGACAGCTTCACCTGCCAGTACTGCACGGCCGACTCCGACCTGACGTTCGACCACGTCATCCCGCGCTCCCGCGGCGGTCGCACGACATGGGAGAACATCGTCACCGCCTGCGCGCGCTGCAACCTGACCAAGGGCGGACGAACGCCGCATGAGGCGCATATGCATCCCCGCCTGAAGCCAAGGCGGCCCAGCGCCCATGAGCTGCAAGAACGTGGCCGTCGGTTCCCGCCGCGCCACCTGCACGAAAGCTGGCTCGACTACCTGTACTGGGACATCGAGCTGGAGGCGTAGCGGCCGGAGCGTTCTGCGCCGACCGCCGCATGTCAGGCCGTGATGGTCGACTGACTCTTCGTCTCGCCGTAGCCGCGCGTCGCCTGGAAGGCGTCGAGGGCCGCCGTGAGCTCGGCGGTGCTCAGCAGGCTGTCGCCGTCGGTGTCCAGCTTGCCGAAGGCGCTGGTCAGGTCGGCGTTCTCGTCCACGCCCAGTTTCGAGGTGATCTCGGACAGGCTGAGCGCGCCGTCGCTGTCGGTATCCACGTCGCTCAGCAGTTTGGAGGCGATATCCGAGCTGGACGGCGGTGGCGGCGGGCCGCGCCGTTCAGGTCGGTTGGCCTCCAGGCCGGCGGAGAGTTCGTCGGCGCTCAAGACGCCGTCCCCGTCGGTGTCCAGCTCGGAGACCGCGGCGGTCAGCTCTTCGCTGGCTTCCGCGCCCAGGCTCGTTTGGATCTCTTCCAGGCTCAGGGCTCCGTCGCCGTCGCTGTCGGCGTCCTCGATCAGCTTGCTGGCGAGGTCGTCGCCCGAGCGCTCCTGGGTCGAGAGCAGGCTCGAGAGCGTGTTAGAGGAGAACTGAGCCGCGCCGCCGCCGGGCGGCGGTCCGGGCGGCGGGGCCGGCGGCGGACCGCCTGCGCCCTTGGTCTTACCCGGCTGTTCTTGCCCAGCCGACTGTGATGTCGGCTGGAGAAGCGATGCCAGGACGTGCTGCGCCTGACTCGCTCCGTAAGTTGCGGAACTTGTTGATATTTGCACTGTCATTGCCTTTGTTGTGGCCAATGGGATCGCCCGAGCGCGCGCCGTCGGCGGCACGCGGGCGCGCCAAGTCTTGCAAGAAGTGCTTCAAATGAAGATTGTGCGGCTTGTTTCAAATGCTAGTTCAAAGCTGAAATAGTCCGGAAAGATATGGATAAAACTAGTATTGAATTCAACGTTTATCTGCATTTACCGACACACTAGACACGAGGCGGTCGTGTTTCCCGGGTCTGTCTTGCGGCAATTGTTTCCGAGCGTCAGGACGGGCGCTCTATCGGACAAGAGCGCGGGTCGCGGCCTCAAGAACCGAGCGCGCCTGATCGACAGTCAGGCCCTGGTCGCGCCGCAGCCGTGACCAGGCTTCGTAGCTGAGCAGGAGGTCCATCGCCTCCAGCCGCATCGGATCGCCCGCCACCTCGGGCGGGAGCTCGCGCTCCAAGATCTCCCGCAGTTTTGTGACCAGACGGGCGTAGTCGGTTCCGAGGAACTTCGACCGGTGGCGGAACGCCTCGGAGGCGCGGCGGAACGGCGCCATGATCTCGAAGGCGCGGCTGCGCCGGGCGACCAGTTCGACGATTCGGTCGGCGCCGGGCGGCGACTCCAGCGGCTGGTCGAGGATCACCCGGATCTCGCGCTCGATGACCATCGCCATCTCGCGATAGAGGCTGTCCATGTCCTGGAAGTGCCGGAAGACCGTGCGCAGGCCCACGTCGGCGCGGGCGGCCACCCGTTCGGCGCTGGGCGCCACCTCGTCGCCCCGCACAATCTCGACCATCGCCGCGACGATGCGGGCGCGATTGTCCAGGCCACGGCGCCGGCGGCCATCGGCGACCTCGGGTTCGACCTGGGAAGGCGGGGGCGTCATGGCCCCATGTCGCCCACGTGGACGGGTGATGTCGAGTCGCCTGCGTTGACTTCGCGTTATAGTGACATGCATTATGTCACTATAACGCCGGGGATACCAAACATGGACGTATTGCGGACGCCTGACGCGCGCTTCGAGGGCTTGGCCGACTGGTCCTACGCCCCGAAGTACTTCGATGTTCAGGACGCGGATGGCACGGTGCTGCGCCTGCACTATGTGGATGAGGGGCCGCGCGACGGCGCGCCCGTCCTGCTGATGCACGGCGAGCCGTCCTGGGCTTACCTTTATCGCCACATCATCGCGGGCCTGGTCGCCAGGGGGCGACGGGTGATCGCGCCGGATTTGATCGGCTTCGGTCGCTCGGACAAGCCGGCCAAGCGGGCCGACTATACGTACGAGCGGCATGTCGCCTGGATGAGCCAATGGCTGACGGGCCTGGATCTCAAGGTGCTGACCCTGTTCTGCCAGGACTGGGGCGGCTTGATCGGTCTGCGGCTGGTGGCTGCGTTTCCGGAGCGGTTCGCAGGTCTCGTGATCGCAAACACGGGGCTGCCCGTCGGTGGCGGCATGACCGACGGCTTCAAGGCCTGGCTGGAAATGAGCCAGTCGATTCCCGTGATGCCCATCGGCGGAATCATCAACATGGGTACGGGCCGGGCCCTGTCGGAGGCCGAGGTGGCCGCCTACGACGCGCCGTTCCCCGACGAGAGCTATAAGGAAGGCGCACGCCAGTTCCCGAAGCTGGTGCCGGTCACGCCGGAACATGCGTCTGTCGCCGAGAACGTCGCGGCCTGGGCCGTGTTGGAACAGTTCGACAGGCCGGTGGTGACCGCCTTCAGCGACGGCGACCCCGTCACGCGCGGGGGCGATGCGCCGATCCAGGCCCGGATCCCGGGGGCGAAAGGCCAGCCGCACGTCACCCTGGCCGGCGGTCACTTCCTGCAGGAAGACAGCCCGGCCGAGATCGTGGACGTCATCGATGGGCTCATTGGGAGGCAAGAACAATGAAGGTCGAGAACGCCGTAATCCCCCACCCCGAACAGGCGATGACCTTCTTCGGCGCGCCCGAGGACGGGCCATACGTCATGGTCAACCTGCTGAAGTTCAAGGCGAAGGCGGAGTACGCCGACGGCTCGGACGCGGACTTGTCCGGGCGCGAGGCCTATGCCCGGTACGGCGCGGAGGTGAGCAAGCTGGTCCAGAAGCTCGGCGGACGGATGCTATACTCCGGAGCCGTGACCAGCCTGATGATCGGCGAGGTCGAAGACCTCTGGGACATGGTCGCGCTCGTCGAATACCCGTCCCTAGAAGCCTTCCGGAACATGGCCATGTCGCCCGAGATGCATGCCATCGAGCATCATCGCAAGGCAGGCCTAGCGGGCCAGCTCAACATCCGCACCAAGGCGGCCGTCGCGCCTTAGACGTCGGCCGGACGGTCCCGCAACGACAGGACCAGGAACACGATCGCCAGCCCCACCACGGCGGGGCTGGCGAAGTGTTCGGGCGGGTGATGCCCACTTGAGGGCGGCAGCAAAACCCATCCGTAGAGGCTCATCAGCCCGCGCTCCACGATGACCAGCGCCAGAAACAGCGGCGTGAGCGGCTGATAGCGCACGGCGACGGCCAGCATGCCGAAGCCCAGCGCGAGCTGGGTCGCGCCCTCCCACGCAAACAGCGCCCGCACGAGTTCCGCCTGGGAGCCCAGGTCGAGTCCCGCGATCACCTGCGCCCCGCCGTCCGGCAGGAAGCTATGGATCAGGCCGGGCACGATGGTTCCCAGCGCCGCGAGACCCAGGAACCAGGGCGCCGAGCGACCGCCCCGGTAATCGCAGTTGGTCGATGGGGGCAGCAGCGACGCCACGATCAGTTGTCCCAGAGAACGTATTCGTCGCCCGGCTTCTGCGGCTGACCGCTGGGGCGATCGACGAACACCGGACCCTGCAGCAGCGAGGGCCACATGGGCTTCACAGCTTCTGCGTCCTGGGCGCGGAGCAGGGCCAGCAGCCGCTGCACCTGCGCCGGCTCCGTCTTCGAAAGATCCGTCTTTTCGGTGGGGTCGACGGCCAGATTGAATAGCCAGATCTTGTTGCGGGCCTCGTTGGACTGCAGCTTCCAGTCGCCGTCGCGGACCATCTTGTACTGGCCCGAACGCCAGAACAGCGTCTGATGGGGGCGGCCCGTCTGTTTGCCCTGAATGAACGGCAGCAGATCGACGCCGTCGATCTTGCGATCGGTCGGGGGCATCGCGCTGGCGGCGGCCGCGGCCGTGGCGAAGATGTCCACGTGGCCGACCGGGTAGGGATAGCGGGAGCCGGCCGGGATGGCGCTGGGCCAGCGCATGAAGAACGGCGAATGGATGCCGCCCTCGAAGAACGTCGACTTGAAGCCGCGGTAGGGCTTGTTCACGTCAGGCAGACCGATGTAGCCGGCGCCGCCGTTGTCGCTGGTGAAGATCACCAGCGTGTTCTGGTCCAGGCCCTCGTCCTTCAGAGCCTGCAGGATCCGGCCGACGTTGGCGTCCAGGTTCCGCGCCATGGCGCCATACACCCGCAGACGGTGGTCCTTGATCTGCGGCAGCGCATCGTAGTCTTCCTTCTTGGCCTGCAGCGGCGTGTGGATCGCGTTCGGCGCGAAGTAGAGGAAGAACGGCCGGTTGCGGTTCGCCTTGATCGACCGGATCGCCTCGTCGGCGAGGTAGTCGGTCATGTAGCCCTTGGGCTTGAAGAGGGGCGAGCCGTTGAACTGCACCGCATAGGGCAGGTTCGGCCACAGGAAGCGGTCGATCGGGTCCCAGGGTTGCTTGGCGTTGACGACGCCCTTGTCCTTCTCCGGCAGATACATCGAACCGCCGGCGATGAAGCCGAGGCTCTCGTTGAAGCCTTGGTCCTCCGGTCGCGAGCCGGCCTTGCCGCCGAGATGCCACTTCCCGAAATGCAGGGTGTGATAGCCCCGAGCCTTCAAGACTTCGGCGATGGTGATTTCACTGGCGGGCACGCTCAGGGTGTTCACGGCGTCCGGCGAGGCGGCCGTGCTGCCCGGCGGCATGTCGGCCAGCCGCTCCTTGAAGAACTTGGGCTTCACGAGCGAACCAGGCTCGGCCTCCGTGCCGACCATCCGTTCGAAGGCGACAGGAGCCGGCGTGAACTCGAAACCGAACCGGGTGGGATAGCGGCCCGTCATGATCGCCGCCCGCGACGGCGCGCAGGTGGCGTTGCCGGTGTAGCCAGCCGCAAACGCCACGCCGTCCCGGCCGATAGAGTCGATGTTGGGTGTGGGCACGGCGCCGTTGGCGATGCCGCCGCCGTTGAACGTGATGTCGTTGTAGCCGAGGTCGTCGGCCAGGATGAACACGACGTTTGGCGGCCGCGGGCCTTGCGGCGCTGTCGCCGGCCCTTCGGCCCAGGTTACCGGCCGGTTGGCCTCGATATGGGGCATCCGGGAGCGGGCGATCATCGACAGGATGCTCGCCCGGTTCATGTATGCGACGGCGACCGCCGCCACCAGCACGACGACAATCGCCGCCAGCCACTTCCAGAGCTTCATGTCGCCCTCCCCACGTTATAGCGGGAGTATATAGTGACATTGAGCGTGCCGCTAGATGGCCCGGGTCAAGCGCTGGGCAGGACGACTCGCGCTCGCAGACCACGTGCAAGGGCGACCAGTTCCACGTCACCGCCATGGGCGCGCGCCGTCGACCGTGCAATCGGTAAGCCCAGGCCCATGCCGCCAGCGTCCACATTCCGCGAGGCGTCGGCGCGGTAGAAGGGCTGAAACACCCGTTCCAGGTCGTCCGGTGACAGGCCGTCGCCGGCGTCGTCGATCTCGACAACGGCTTGGCCGTCCGTGGCGCTGACGCGGACCCGGGCCTGTCCGCCGTACGTCACGGCGTTGTTCACCAGGTTCACGAACAGGCGCTGCAGGGCGGTCGCGTCGCCATCGACCGTGACGGGCGCCGAGTCGAGGAGCTCCACATCGCCCCCGACCATGGCGGCGTCGTCGACCACGCATTCCAGCAGCGACAGCAGGTCCAGGCGTTCTCGGTGGCGGGGCGTGCTTTCGTTGCGGATGAACGTCAGCGCGCCGAGGATCATCTGCTCCATCTGGGCGATGTCGGACAGAACGGAGTCTTTCAGCGGCTGTTCGGCTTTTTCAAGCTTGAAACGGATGCGGGCCAGGGGCGTGCGCAGGTCGTGGCTGATGGCGCCGACCATGGCCGTGCGATCGTCGACATAGCGCTTGAGGCGGCCCTGCATCGCGTTGAAAGCCTCGGCGGCGGCGCCGATCTCTGCAGGTCCGCGCAAGGCCATCTGCGGGGCATGAGGATCGCGGCCCAGCCGTTCCGCGGCGTCGGAGAACTGCTTCAGCGGCGCGGTGATGCGCCTGGCGAACAGGAAGCCCGCGGGCGCCACGACCGCGAAGCCTGCGAATAGCAGAAACAGGGTGCGCTTCTGCCAATCGGTGGGGAAGGGCTCGGGCCTGGAGCGCACCACGACCCATCGGCCGTCGGCCTGACGCGCGGCTGCGGTGAAGTCGCCCAGCACCACCTCGCGAGGGCCGCGGGCCCGGAACATGGGCGGTGGGCCGGCCGGCCCCGCCATCGGGCCGTTCTGAAACGACGGAGGCGGGGGTGGAGGGCCGTCCGATGCGCGATGCTCGAACATGCGACGGCGGTTGGACATCAGGATCTTCTCAATCGCCGTTGGCGGGCGCGGCGCGAAGCGCACGTCCTCCCGTCGCGTCCCCAAGGCGAGGGCCAGGGCGTCCCGCTGTGGTTCGCCCCGCCAGCGATCCTCGGGGTCCGCTCCGGGCGGCGGCCCGCTGGCCACGGTTCGAAGCAGCGGCCGGCCGAAGCGGGCCGTCAGCGGCCCGCCGCGTAGAGCGCTGGCGATCTCGGTGACCCGATAGATCTGCGGCTGCGGCGGGGGCAGCAGGACGATGGCGGCGAACACCATCAAGTGGGTGGCCAGCAGGCAGGTGACGATCAGCGCAACCAGCTGCAACCCGATCGAGGCGCGAAGCCGCGCCGGCCAAGTCATGGACGGGTGACCGCCACGTCGAACATGTAGCCGGCCCCGCGGACGGTCTTGATGATCTCCGTCTCGCTGCAGGCGTGCAGCTTGCGGCGCAGCCGGCTGATCTGAACATCGACAGCCCGGTCGAAGACGTCGGACTCGTCGCCCCGGGCGATATCCAGCAGTTGGTCTCGCGAGAGGATGCGTTGCGGATGGTCCAGGAACGCGGACAGCAGCGAGAACTCGCCGGAGGTGAGGAGGATCGTCGCCCCGTTCGGGGCGCGGAGTTGACGGCGCAAGGCGTCGACCACGAAGCCCTGGAACTGGTAGGCCTTACCCTTGCGCGGCGCGCCGCCGCGGACTTCCTCGAGACGCCGGAACACCGCGCGCACCCGCGCCAGCAGCTCACGCGGGCTGACGGGTTTCGGCAGATAGTCATCGGCGCCCAGCTCCAGGCCGAGCACCCGGTCGATCTCTTCGCCCATGGCGCTGACCATGATGATCGCCGGTCCGCCATCGGCGGACAGGCGCCGGCAGATCGACAGGCCGTCTTCGCCGGGGAGCATCAGGTCCAGCACCACCAGGTCGATGGGCGCCTGGGCGAGCAGGCGGTCCATCGCCCGCGCATCGGCCGCGGCGTGGACCTGGAAGCCATGGTCGGCCAGGTAGGCGACGACCTGCTCGCGAAGCTGAGTGTCGTCCTCGACCACCAGGATGTGGCGGGCCGGCAGCAAGGAAGGCTGGGGCATCATGGCGGATCCTCTCGCCTCGAACTGTGGCGCACTCATAGCGGCTTCGCCACAATTCGAGACGATGACGGATCAGCGCGGTGGTTTGCGCCCCGGATTCTGTCCCGGGCCCGGGCCCTGGTCCGGGGCGCCCGGTGGCGGTCCCATCATGCGGCCAAAGGCATTGCCGGGCCCTCCGGGTGGGCCCTTCAAACGTTCGAGAGCGTCGAACACCTTCTGCTGCTCGGGTGAGAGCGCGGCATAGAACGCGCCCAGTCCGTCGCGCAGCCGCTTATGGCGGGCGGACATCTCCGCGTCGCGTTTCGATAGCTCGTCCATGCGTTGTGGGGTCGTCAGCATCCGGGGCTCGGGCGGCCCGTCGAGATCGCGCGCCTCCGGCTTGTGGGCGTCGAGGAAGGCGGCGAGCGCCGGCTCCTGGTCGGGCCGCAGGCGCAGCACCGTGCGCAGATCGTCCAGATGCTGGGCGCGCATCGCGTCGCGTCGTGCTGCGATCTCCGCCCGGGGCGGGCCGGAGGGGCCTTCGGCGTGCGGGCCGGCGGGTTGTGCGTGGGCGAACGTGGCCAGCGCCATGGCGGCGGGAGCCAGCGCCAGGATCAGGCGGCTTGTCATGGTCGTCTCGAAAGTCCTCTTCCCTGAGGCTGACGACGTTCGCACGGAGCCGCTGCAGGCTGATGGCTGGCGGCGCGACGCGACTGCAATGTTGGCGACACGCACCGACCGTCGCTGGGAACGAAAGGGTTAACTCGCGTTAGGACTGCAACATTCCCCTTCAGGATGAACGCTGTTGTGCGAGCCGGGGCGCGGTCGCAGAACGCATTCAACGGTGACGTCAGTTCTTGGCGACGCCAACAGGCCGAGGGTCAGGAGCTTTCCGGTGTTTCAATCCAACGATGTCCAGGCTCACCGTGGCCCCGTTCTCGGCGCCCTGAAATTCGCCGCGCCCGCCATGGCCTTCGCCCTCGGGATCGCCGCCGCGTCGGCCAGCCAGGCCGATGCGATCTTCCTGCAGTCGGCGTCGATGAACCAGACCTACACGGCGCACATCTACAGCCAGCCGTACCCCAACCCCGGATACACCGATCAGTACGTCTATCTCGCCCCGATGGTCTTCACCGCCTACGACGGCGTCGGACCGACGGGCGATTCGACCAGTCTGCTGGCCTTCTGCGTCGACATTTTCCACAACATCGGCCTGGGAACGGTCAACCTCCAGTACGACGACACCCAGCCCTTCGCCAGCAATTCGGGATCCCCGGCCACGCTGCTGACCAGCGCGCAGAAGGTCCAGGTGGGGCGTTTGGCCAACTACGGCCAGCTCGTCTACACCGGCAGCGACGCCGACAAGGTGCAGCGCTTGGCCGCCCTGCAGGGCGCAATCTGGAAGGTCATCAATCCGACCTACACGGTGCGCAGCTTCAACGCGACCGTGGACAACTACATCGGCGCCTATTCCAACGCGCTCACCTACACCTCGGCCATCGCCGATCACGGCCCGGTGAGCAGCAAGCTGACGTTCATCACAGAAACCGGCAAGTACGGCACCAAGTCCGCGCACCAGAGCTTCGTCTTCGGCGCGGCGCCTGAGCCGGGGACATGGGCCCTGATGCTGGTGGGCTTCGGAGCTGCGGGCGGCATGCTGCGCCGGTCGCGTCAGCGTTCGGTCGCCCTGAGCGCCTAACTGCCTGCGGGCGTCAGCGGAAGACGTGAATTCCGCCGGCGCCGCCGCCCGGGGCCTCGGCCAGTCCGCGAATCTCCAGTTGCGCCCGCCGGGCGCCGCAGGCGCAACGCAGCCGGTGCTCCAGGTCTTGGAGCACCTGGCGCCCCAGGCCCTGCGCCAGCCAAGGCTGAGGGTCCACCGCCGCCTCCCGCCCGCAGGCGCAACGCGCCCAGAGGCTGGACCGCGCCGCCGTGGCCCATCCCAGTCTCGCGTCCCCCACGGTCCATTCCCGCGCCAGGTATCTGCTGCTTCCGTCCGCCATGATGTGACTCCCTACTGCGAACAAAAGCAGAACTATTGCGAGGTGGCGACTCCATTCCGGCTGTTTTTTCGAGTCGGCTCAACCCGCCGAGGCTGTGCGTCCACAGCTTCCGCTTCGACCTAGATCTTCTCGCTGATCTTGATGGCTGCGCGACAGCCCGCTCCGATGACGGCCGACAGCAGGCGATAGCCGGGGGCCTCTCGGGCGCCGTCTTCGATCGCGGCGTCGCGGTGGGCGACCTCTTCATCGCGGAACGCCGACAGCTCCGCGGCGAGCACCGGGTCCCGCTCGGCCAATTCGGCGATCTGCTCAGCGTAATGGCCCTCGATCACGGTCTCGACGGCCTCTGTGCAGGCGTGGGCTGCCTTCTCGCCGAGTAAGGCCGTTCCTGCGCCGAGCGCGAAGCCGGCCAGCCGCCAGACGGGCGTGAGCGCCGTCGGTCGCACACGGCGCTCGGTCAGGAGCTGGTCGAAGCGCGCCAGGTGCACGGCCTCCTGCGCCTCCAACTCACCGAAGTGGTCGGCCAAACCCTCCTTGTCGCGGGCCGCGCCCATGACAGCGCGCTGGCCGCGATAGATCTGGACGGCCGCCAGCTCGCCAGCGTGATCGACGCGCAGGATCTCGGCGAGCCGCGCGGCCTGGGCGCCGCGACCTGGGCGGGGCGGGACGGGCTTCTCGGTCATTGCTTGGCCCGTTCGCGCACGGCCGCCAGGGCGCTGAGGCCCGCCAGGACCAGCGAGATCGCCGCGTTCCAGCCGGCCATCGAGAGACCCAGGAAGACCCACGGGGCGGTGTCGCACGCCGGCGGCTTCACCTTGGCGCCTTCCAGGAACGCGGAGAGGTCGGCCGCGTTGACGCTGGCGGATCCCGACGCGCATGCCTGCGGCCCCGGCCAGAACTTCCACTCCGCACCAGCGTGATAGACGGCCACGCCGCAGCTGATTGCAAAGCCCAGGCCCAGGACCCAGCACGTGGCTTCCCGCCAGCGGGGGCCTCCGGGCGTCCGGACCAGCACCATGAAGCCGAGGGCCAGGGTCAGGATCGCCCAATAGACCTCGCGCTGGCGAAGGCACAGCGTGCAGGGCGCATAGCCGCCGAAGGTCTCGAAGGCGTGGGCCGTCGCCAGCATGCCGGCGGCGACCAGCACCGCGCAGAGCCGCCAGCGGTCGAGGAAGGGTTTCAGCATCTCGCCAGATATGACCCCAAGCCGGCCGCTATAAAAGGACCTTGAGCGCCGTGATCAGTCCGACCAGCAGCACGAGCAGGACGATCGAGTACAGCGTGATCCGCTTTTCGAACTCCGCGAGCATGGCCGCGCCGAAGTGCTTAAGCACGGCGGCCACCATGAAAAACCGCACGCTGCGGGTGATCACCGACGCCCAGACGAAGGTGAAGAAGTCGAAGTGCGCCAAGCCGGCGGCGATGGTCACAAGCTTGTAGGGGATGATGAAGATCACGCCCTTCACCAGGATGATCCAGAGGCCCCACTGGGCGAACCAGCTCTCGAACTCCTTCTGGCCCTCCGGATGGCCAAGCAGGCTCAGGAGCGACTGGGCCAGGGGGTCGAGGAAATAGCCGATGGCGTAGCCCGCCACGCCGCCGGCCACCGAGGCCAGGGTGCAGAGCGTCGCGTAGAAATAGGCCCGATCGCGCCGGGCCAGAACCATCGGGCCCAGCAGGGCGTCCGGCGGTATCGGGAAAAACGAGCTTTCGGTGAAGGAGACGGCGGCGAGGGCGACTGGCGCGTGGCGGGTGCCGGCGAGCCGCATCACCCACTCGTACAACTTTCGGAACATTCGCGATCCCGGCGGCGACTTGGAGCGTTCCAGCTAGCAGGCGTCGCGCGCCAAGTCTTGGCGCTTCCGCAAATTGGTTTCAGATGATACTAATTGTGTCCGAACAGGAGGCCCTCTCGATGAACGTCCAGACCCCCGCCGCCCAGGCTTCGACCGCCGGTCGCGACCTCTTCGACAATCCGCTCGGCACCGACGGCTTCGAATTCGTTGAATTCACCTCGCCGGAGCCCGAACGGCTGAAGGGCCTGTTCGAGAAGATGGGCTTCACGGCGGTCTCAAAGCACCGGTCGAAGAACGTGCTGCGGTTTCGCCAGGGCGACATCAACCTGATCCTCAACATGGAGCCTGTCGGTCAGGCCGCGGAGTTCCGTAGCGCCCACGGCCCTTCGGCCAACGCCATGGCCTTCCGCGTCCGCGACGCCGCCAAAGCCTTCAAGCTGGCCGTCGAGCGTGGCGCGACGCCGGTGCAGGGGCCGGTGGGGCCGATGGAGCTGAACATCCCCGCGATCCAGGGGATCGGCGGCTCGAACCTCTATCTGGTCGACCGCTATGGCGCGCAGGAGATCTACGACGTCGACTTCGTGCCGATCGAAGGGGCGGACGCCCTGGTCGAGGCGAACAGCGTCGGCCTGACCTACCTCGACCACCTCACGCACAACGTCCAGCGCGGGAACATGGCGACGTGGGCCGAATTCTACGAGCGCATCTTCAACTTCCGCGAAATCCGCTACTTCGACATTGAGGGCAAGCAGACGGCCCTGGTCTCCAAAGCCATGACCAGCCCGGACGGCAAGATCCGCATCCCGCTGAACGAGAGCCAGGACGAGCATTCGCAGATCGAGGAATTCCTCAAGCACTACAAGGGCGAGGGCATCCAGCACATCGCGCTCGGGACCGGGGACATCTTCCACGCCGTCGAAACCATGCGTGATCGGGGGGTCGTCTTCCAAGACACCATCGACACCTATTTCGACGGCATCGACGCGCGCCTGCCGGGCCATGGCGAGAATGTGAACCGCCTTCGAGCGGACCGCATCCTGATCGACGGCGCGCCCAGCGAAGGGCAGGGCCTGCTGTTGCAGATCTTCACCGAAAACATGATTGGCCCGATCTTCTTCGAGCTGATCCAGCGCAAGGGCAACGAAGGCTTCGGCGAAGGCAACTTCAAGGCCTTGTTCGAGTCCATCGAGCTTGATCAAATCCGCCGGGGCGTGCTGCCCGCGAAGGACTAGGCCATGGCGACGCGACCTGGATGGGCCCTGGTGGCGCACGGTGGCGCAGGCGAGATCACCCGCGATCGGCTCAGCCCCGCACAGGACGCGGCCTATCGCGCGGCGATCAGCGTCGCCGCTGAGGCCGGCGCCGGTGTTCTACGCGCGGGCGGCTCGGCCATGGATGCGGTCGAGGCGGCGATCCAGATCCTTGAGGATGACCCGCTGTTCAACGCCGGGCGCGGGGCGGCCTTCACCGCCGAGGGCCGCAACGAGTTGGACGCCTCCATCATGGACGGAGCGACGCTTCGCGCCGGGGCCGTCGCGGGGCTTGTGACCACCCGACACCCGATCTCGGCGGCGCGGGCGGTGATCGAGGGCTCGTCCCATGTCATGCTGGGTGGCGAGGGCGCCGACGCCTTCGCTCGCAGCCAGGGGTTGGAGCAGGTCGACCCCGTCTACTTCTTCACCGAACGTCGCTGGCGCGCTCTGGAGAAGGGTCTGGCCAAGCTGGACCTGCCCGTTCCGGCCCGTCCTGTTGGCGCGCTGGACGACGTCTCCGGCAAGGCGGCCCTGGTGCATGAGGAAGGCAAGCACGGCACCGTTGGGGTCGTGGCCCTCGACGCGCATGGCAACGTCGCGGCCGGCACCTCCACCGGCGGCAGTTCGACCAAGCGCTGGGGCCGGGTGGGCGACAGCCCGATCATCTGCGCCGGGACCTATGCGTCGAACCGCGGCTGCGCGGTCTCCTGCACCGGCGCCGGGGAGTACTTCATCCGGCTGGGCGTGGCGCACGAGATCAATGCGCTTGTCCAGCATAGGGGGCTGTCGCTGCAGGCCGCGGCCGACCATGTGATCCAGCACGAGCTCACGGCGCTGGGCGGCGACGGCGGCGTTATCTGCGTGGCGCCTGATGGCCAGATGGCGTGGAGCTTCAACACCACGGGCATGTACCGGGCCCGCATCGCCGAGCGCGAACCGCTCGTCGTCGGCGTCTACAAGGACGAGGCATGATGGCGAAGGGTGACTGGATCCCGGTCCGTGGCGCGCAGGGGACGCACTCCCGCCAGGCGCACGCCGACCTGCCCGAGGGCGCCTACGAGCGCGAGATGTCGAAGGAGGGGTTCTTTGGCCCGGCCGCCTTCCTCTACCACCCGAAACCGCCGACCGGCTGGACGTCGTTCGAGGGGCCGCTGCGGCCGCGCGCCTTTGACCTGGCCCGGCTGAACGCCGCCGATCCTTCCCCCTGGAGCGCCGGCGTCGTGCTGCAGAACGCCGCCACCGAGATCCGCTTCTGGAAGCTGGCCCAGGCGATGCCGGCCCTGGCCCGCAACGCCGACGGCGACCAACTGCTGTTCGTCCACCAAGGCGCGGGCGATCTCTTCACCGACTTCGGCCGCATCGCCTACGCCGCCGGCGACTATCTCTATCTGCCGCGCGGCACGATGTGGCGGCTGGCGCCCGACCAGCCCACTGCGATCCTGATGATCCAGGCCACCAACACCCACTACAAGCTGCCCGATCGCGGCCTGATGGGGCCGCACGCCCTGTTCGATCCGGCCATGCTGGATACGCCGGTCATGGACGAGGGCTTCCGCGCCCACCAGGCCGAGCCCGGCGAGGTGCGGGTCGAGGTGAAGAAGCGCGGCCAGATCTCGACCGTCACCTATCCTTACAATCCCCTGGATGCGATCGGCTGGCACGGCGAGCTGGCGCCGGTGCGGCTGAACGTGAAGGACATCCGGCCCGTGGTCAGCCACCGCTACCACCTGCCGCCGTCGGTGCATTCGACCTTCGTTTCGGACCGCTTCGTGGTCTGCACCTTCGCGCCGCGCCCCTTCGAGACCGATCCGGGGGCGCTCAAGATCCCGTTCTTCCACAACAACGACGACTACGACGAAGTGCTGTTCTACCACGCCGGCGACTTCTTCAGCCGCGATCACATCGAAGCGGGCATGATGACCTTCCACCCGTCGGGCTTCACTCACGGCCCGCACCCGAAGGCGCTGAAGAACATGCTGTCACAGCCCAAGCCGGTCACGGACGAGTACGCCGTCATGATCGACACCCGCGATCCGCTGGACGTGGGCGAAGCTGCGGCGACCGTCGAGAACCCCGCCTACGTCGACAGTTGGAAGGGCGCGTGAGCCTTCAGGACGACCTGACCGAGGCGGCGAACGACGAACTGGACAGGGCGATGACCCTGGGCTGGCCGCAACTCGCCAGGCACACGCCCTGGGGCGATACGTTTCAGGGCTTCACGCCGCTGGGTCGCGAAGTCTGTTTCGAACGGGCCTACATGTGGGAAGGTGAAGCGGGCGGGGACATCCGTGTGGAAGTCGCCGTCTACGAAGAGCGCGCCTACGAAGACGGGGTGCGGCTGACCAGAACAATCACAAAGGACGGGAGTGACCAATGAAGCTGGCGTCGTTGAAGGGGGGCCGGGACGGCCGCCTCGTGGTCGTCTCCAACGATCTCGCCTGGTACTCGCCGGCCGATCGGATCGCCCTGACCCTGCAGGACGCGCTTGACGACTGGGCGCGCTGCGAGCCCGAGCTGCGCGGTCTGGCGGAAAGCCTCGAGCACGGCTCGGTGCCCAAGGCGCGGTTCCACGAGCATGACGCCATGAGCCCGCTGCCCCGCGCCTATCAATGGGCCGACGGTTCGGCCTATGTGAACCACGTGGCCCTGGTCCGCCAGGCGCGCGCCGCCGAGATGCCCGACAGCTTCTGGACCGATCCCCTGATGTATCAGGGCGGATCGGACGGGTTCCTGGGCCCGCGCGATCCGATCCCGCTGAAGGACGAGGCCTGGGGCTGCGACATGGAGGGCGAGGTCGCCGTCGTCGTCGACGATGTGCCGCTGGGCGCCAGCCGCGAGCAGGCGCTGGAGGCCATCCGCCTGGTCATGCTCTGCAACGACGTCAGCCTGCGCAATCTGATCCCGGCCGAACTGGCGAAGAACTTCGGCTTCTTCCAGTCCAAGCCGGCCTCCGCCTTCTCGCCCGTGGCCGTCACCCCGGACGCCCTGCCGACCTTCAAAGACGGCAAGCTGCACGGAAAGCTGGAGGTCGAACTGAATGGCAAGCCACTGGGCGAGGCTGACGCCGGCGTCGACATGACTTTCGATTTCGGGACCCTGATCGCCCATGCGGCCAAGACCCGCGCGCTCAGCGCCGGCACGATCATCGGCTCCGGCACCGTGTCGAACCGCGGCCCCGATGGCGGCCCCGGCAAGGCGATCGACCAGGGCGGCGTTGGCTATTCCTGCCTGGCCGAGGTGCGGACCGTCGAGACGATCCTGGCCGGCAAGCCCTCGACGCCGTTCCTGAAGCCCGGGGACGTCGTGCGCATCCAGATGATGGATGAGAAGCGCCACTCGATCTTCGGGGCTATCGAACAGGCGGTGGCTGGCGCATGAGCGCCGGGGGCGGCGAGCCGGCGTTAAAGCTCGACAGCTATCTGCCCTATCGGCTGTCGGTGGCGTCCAACGCCGTCTCGGGCCTGATCGCCCGCGCCTATGAGGACCGCTTCGGCCTCACCGTGCCGCAGTGGCGTCTGCTGTGCGTGCTGGCCGAGGACGGGCGGCTGAGTCAGGTGCAGATCGTCGCCCGCACGGTGATGGACAAGGTCACCGTCAGCCGTGCGGCGCAAGGGCTGGTCAAGCGGCGGTTGATCGGCCGCGCCGAGAACAAGTCCGACGGCCGCAGCCACGTCTTGGCCCTGACACCGGAGGGCCGTGGCTTACACGCCGAGATTGCACCGCTGGCGCTGGCTTACGAGGCGGCGCTTATCGCCGGCCTCGCGCCGGAGGAGGTGACGTTGCTGAAGCGGTTGCTGACGCGTCTGCAGTCCGCGGCCGGCCAGTTGGCCGGTGAGGCGCCGTCGTCGCCCAGCCTGCGCTAGAGCCTAGGCTCAGGCCGCCAGCACGTCGTTGCGCACGCTCCAACGGTGCGAGCCCTCGCCGAACGGCAGATGGAAGCCGTATGCGGCGCGCTTGCGCTCGTCGCGCCAGAACGCCTCGAACGAGACGATGACCTGCTCCTGCAGTTCCTCGGGGATCTGCCGGACGTCGTGACCCAGGTTCCGGGCCACTTGCTGGATCACGATCGATCGGTGCGCTTCGCCGCCGAGCGAAAGGAGAGCCTCACGGACGCGCTTGCACAGGGTTTCCTTAGCCCGCACCGGCTTTTTGCCGGTTGGCGCGTGGTGGGCGATGTCGTGCTGGTTCTGCATGATGTCATGACCCTGCGCTCCTCTCATTTATCGAGGCGTTAAGGCGCAGGGAAAAAGTCGGGTTAACGCAACCGCAGGGTGAGGCGGCTCAGCCCGCGCCCAGCGCCACCGCGACGTGATAGACCGCGAACGAGGCAAGGTAGGCCAAGGTGACCATGTAGGCGAACATGATCCCGGTCCACATCCACGAGTTGGTTTCCCGCTTCACCACGCCCAATGTCGCCGCGCACTGCGGCGCGAAGACGTACCAGGCCAGGAACGACAGGCCGGTGGCGAGGCTCCAGTGCTGGGCCAGACGTGCGCCCAGGGCGCCCACATTGGCCTCGGCGTCGCCCACCGCGTAGACCGTGCCGAGAGCGGCGACCGCCACCTCCCGCGCCGCGAAGCCGGGGATCAGGGCGACCACCATCTGCCAGTTGAAGCCGATAGGGGCGAACAGCGGCTGGATCGCATGGCCGATCATCCCGGCGAAACTGTAGTCGATGGCCGGGTCGGTCGCGCCCGGAGGCGGGCCGGGGAACGTCGACAGGATCCAGACCAGAACCATCAGCGGCAGGATGATCCGGCCGGCGCGGCTGAGGAAGATCTGCGCCCGCAGCAACAGGTTGCGGATCACACTTTCGACGCTGGGCAGCTTGTAGGTGGGCAATTCCATCAGGAACGGTTCGACCGCGCCGCGCCAGAACACCTTGCGGATGACGAACGACACCAGCAGCGCGCTGACGATTCCGGCGCTGTAGAGACCGAACATCACCAGCCCCTGGAGGCTGAGACCCGGTCCCACAGTGGTGTTGGGAATGAAGGCCGAGATGATCAGGGTATAGACCGGAATCCGCGCCGAGCAGGTCATCAGCGGCGCCACGAGGATCGTCGTCAGGCGGTCGCGCTTCTGGTCGATCACGCGCGCCGCCATGATCCCCGGGATCGCACAGGCGAACGACGACAGCAGCGGGATGAAAGCGCGGCCATGCAGGCCCGCGCCGCCCATGATCTTGTCCATCAGGAACGCGGCGCGCGCCATGTACCCGAAGTCTTCCAGCAGGATGATGAAGAAGAACAGGATCAGGATCTGCGGCAGGAACACCAGCACCGAGCCGACGCCCGCGATCACCCCGTCGGCGATGAAGTCCTTGATCAGCCCGTCCGGCAGGGTCTGCCCCACCGCCGCGCCCAGCCAGGCGAAGCCGCCGTCGATGCCGTCCATCAAGGGGGCGGCCCAGGTGAAGACCGCCTGGAACATCAGGAACAGCAGCGCGAACAGGATCGCCAGCCCGGCCACCGGATGCAGCAGCACCGCATCGATCTTGCCGGTCAGCGTATCCGGGTGCTCCGGCGGGCGGACATGGGCCTTGAGAATGCGCTGCGCTTCCCGGTGCGCGTCGCGGATCTCGCCGGCCGACGGCTCCCGCCAGGTGTTGGCGCCGGAGAGCGCGCCCGCTGCGATCAGTTCGTCCACCTTGGCCGTGAGATCCTGGATGCCGCGCTTGCGGGTGGCGACGGTGGTGACGATCGGACAGCCCAGCTCGCGCTCCAGGCCCGCCAGGTCGATCCGCAGGCCCTGGCGCTGGGCGATGTCGTACATGTTGAGGGCCAGCACCATCGGCCGGCCCACCGCCTTCAGCTCAAGGATCAGGCGCAGCACCAGGCGAAGGTTCGTGGCGTCCGCCACCGCCACCACCACGTCCGGCTCCGCCTCGCCGGCCAACCGCCCCAGCACCGCGTCGCGGGTGACCGCCTCGTCCGGGCTGCGCGCCCGCAGGGAATAGGTGCCGGGCAGGTCCAGCACCGAGAGGGTGCGCCCCCCTGGGGTGACCAGCGAACCTTCTTTCCGCTCGACGGTCACGCCAGCATAGTTGGCGACCTTCTGGCGGCTGCCGGTCAGGGCGTTGAAGAGGGCGGTCTTGCCCGTATTGGGATTGCCGACCAGCGCCACCCGCGCCGGCCGCATCGCAGCCTCGCTCATTTCGACTCCAGCTGCACCCAGACATCTTCCGCATCGCGCCGACGGAGCGCGACGCGCATGTCGTCGACCCGCACCGCGATCGGATCGGCGCCGAACAGGCCCTGATGCAGGACTTCGAAGGTCGCGCCTTCGACGAAGCCAGATTCCAGCAGCCGCCGTTCGAGCTCGTGGACATCGACCCCATGCCCCGCCGTGTGATCGGCGCGAACGTCGGCGATGACCCCCCGGTCCCCCGGTCGCGCGTGGCTGAGGCGCGTCAGTCCGGGCGCGGGGGCGGCCATGGCGTCGGCGAGCAGCTGGTGCATGGCCTGTGGAGGTCCTGGCGTTCGGCAATCTTGCGAACGATTATCAGTTACGGCCTGGGCGGCCTCTGTGCAAGCGCCGCCTTTGTCGCGCGGGTCCGCAGCGGCCACGCAGACGGACCACAGGCGATTCTCAAGGCTTCAGGATATCGGAGCGGCCACGCAAGGGCTGGACGCGGCGAGGCTCTCATGACATCCAACCGGCGCGCCGAAAGACGCGCGGGCGTGGTGAAACTGGTAGACGCGCCGGACTCAAAAAATAGTTCGGCGGCTCCTGTCCTATACAGGAATTGCGTCGAACCTCCTGCAAATTCAGCCGCTTAGGGTTTCGCCGGGTCCGGGAGCTGCGGCGCTGAGGCGCTCGAAAACGGCCCGTTGAATTTCCTCAGTTTTCGGCTTGTTCCGCCGGCTTCCGTTTTTCTCCGAGCGCCGCAGGAGCGCCGCAGATCTCGCCTCAGATCCGCCCCGGCTTGGCGGCCGGGATCAGGCTTTCGGACGCCACGGCGAGCGCCCGATCCTGGTCGTCGTCCTGCCAAAGGTGGCCGTACAGATCCATGGTCATTTGCAGCGTCGAATGGCCCAGGAGCGCCTGGATCCGCTTCGGCTGGAGGCCTTGCTCGATCCAAAGGCTGGCCGCGACGTGGCGCAGGGTATGGGGGCCGAACAACGGGACTTCCCGGTTCTTGCCCTTCCCGTCGGGCCGGATCTCCGTCAGGCCGGCGCGGCGCATGAGCGCCAGCCAGGGGCCGCGCCAAAACGCGTAATAGTCCCACAGATCCGCGCCGGCGGGATCCGGGAACAGCCGGCCCGGGACGCGCTTCGTCTCGCCGACGGCGTCCTTATGCAGGAACGCCTGGACCGGCCCGCGCTTCATGCGCCAGGCCTTCACGGCCAGGACCGCGGCGGGGCCGATCGGAACGTCGCGCAGGGATTTTTTCGACTTCGTTCGGCCGAGCTGCAGATACCTATGATCGAGCCGCTCCCGAACCCTGATCGTCCCGGCCTTGCCCGAGATCTGGAGCGCTTCGTCGGCCAGGCCGAGCAGCTCAGAGATCCGCAGGCCCCCGAACATGAGGACGCGGACGATCGCCGTATCCCGCTCCGGATCCGGCCCCTGCTCGGCGGCCTGCAGCAGGGCGGCCAGCTGCTCTTTCGGCGGGATCTCGACGCGGTCCTCGCTGTCGTGCCTGGCCAGGCGCTCGACCTTGCACGGCTGCGCCGGGTTCGAGAGCAGCCAGCCCTTGCGCTGGCCGAACTTGCACCAGGTCACAAGGCCGCGGCGCATGCGCTTGACGATATCGATCGACCCGCAGCGGGGGAGGAGATCGTCCAGGTACTGCTGCGTCCTGGGCGTCGTCAGCTCGGCCAGGCGCAGCTTTGCGAACTCGGGATCCGACTGCAGATGCTTGTCGAGTTGGACCGCGTACCCGTCCCGCGTGGCGGCCTCGCGCAGCCCCTGGCGGACCAGCCCCTCGAACCAGGCCAGGTGCGCCCGGGCGAGATCCGTCACGCTCATGGCGGCGGATCCGCCGACCAGGCCGGCCCCCTGCATTTTCAGGAACGCGTCGGCGTCGCCCTTCTTCGCGAAATTCTTCGATTGGCGCTTGCCGTCGGGCCCGATCCAGGTCGCCCGCCAGCTGGTCTTTGCGGCGCCGTCTTTCCGGGCCCGGTGCGTAACCTTGCGGACGTTCGCCACGCGGGCCCCCTTGCTGTCGCCGACTTCGGATCGCTGTCTTAGACAGGATTTCGGCGGGGCCGTCGAGCGCGCTCGCGTCTAAGGGGCGTCGTGTCGCGCGGGCTCGGCGAGGATCCGCTCGCACTCGCTGCGGCTGGGCGCGTAGCAGTACCAGCGCCACGCGCCCGGATCCTGCGGGAGCATGGCGCACGGCGCGCAGGCGTAAGTGACCAGCACGCGGTTTAGACAGCCCTCGAAAACGGGGAAGCGCGCGCGGGCCAGCTGCAGGCAACGGCCGCACTCCCCCGGCCCTTTGGGCCGAGCAGCTCGGACCTGGGCGAGATCATGGGCGCGATCGCGCCGATCCATTTCGTCGGGCGACAGATAGGTCATTCGATCACGATCCCGCGCCAGGCCTCGAAAACCTGGTCCTCGGCCTCGATCTCGTACGGCTCGCCCGTTTCGTCGTCGTACTCCGTCCTGGCTGGATGATGCAGCGTCTCGCGCGCGAACTCCTGCAGCTCGACCTTGTCGACGCTGTAAGCGTGCAGCGGACCGTACGCGCCGAAAGGCGGCGACTTGAACACGATCGGCAGATCGAGGTCCGGAAGCGCCTGCAGCTGCTCGATCAGCTGGCGCGCCGTCATTGTCGAGCCCGGGCGATCGCTTCGGGCGTAGTAGCTTCGGGCCATGGGGGGCCTCCTCGGGTTCAGTTGGTTTCGAGATCCAGGCGGCCCTGGCGCGGATCCGCCGCCGGCCTGGTCAACGCGATCGCGGCCTCGGCGATCGCGGCCTCGGCGAGATCCTCGACGGTCCGTCCGCGCTCCCGGGCCTCGCGCTCCAGGATCTCAAGCGTCCGATCGTCGACGTAGCAGGACAGGACCGGCACGCTAGGCGGCCTTGGGCGGGGCGAGCGTGGCCGGGTCGCGCAGCCAGGCGCGCAGCTCGGACTTGAAGGCGTACAGCCCCAGGCCCTCGCGCTTGCGGATCGGGATCGTCCAGCCGTCCTCGCGGGCCTGGTACACCTTGCGGGGTTTCCAGCCGAGGAAAGCGGCGATCGCCTCGGCCCCCTCCAGGAGATCCTGGCCGAGGGCGTCGGCGGCGGTTTCGAGCGTGGCGGCTTCGCTCATGAGTGCGGGGCTCCAAACGTGAGGGCGTACCAAACGGCCGCGGCGGCGAGCGCCAGGCCGAGCGAGATCGAGGCGGCGGCCAGGAGGATCCGGCCGGCGCGCTCCTCGCGCCGGCGATCGCATCCCCTGCAGCCGCAGGGCGGGGGCTGGCGGCCGTTCATCGGCGGCCCCCAGCCAGGCGGCCGGCCGGGCGGGCTGCGCCCTGCAGGCCGGGATTAAGGGCGACCTGGTCGGCGGCGCGGCGGCCGTCCAGGAACTCGGGATCGAGATCGCGCGAGCTGCGCCTGGTCGTCGCCTGCAGCTGGATCCCAGCGTCGGCGAGCGCCTGGTCGATCAGCTGGTCGCGCAGGACGACCAGGCCGCGACCGGCGGGCGGCGCCGGCGGCTTCATGGCGCGGATCCGCTCGGCCAGGCGCTCGACCATGCCGTCGACGAAGGCTCGCAGCCGCATCCGGCGGACGTGCGGGCGCAGGAGCGCCAGGCCGCGCGCCAGCTGGTCGTGCTGGCCCCGCGTGGCCCGGCTGCAGATCTCCAGCAGGTACGCCGAGATCTCAACCTCATGCGCGAAGCCGAAAAACGTCAGCTGGACCGGGTACACGCCCGGGCCCGAGGTCCAGAAGCGGGAGCCGACCAGGTCGGCGATCGCGGCCGCCACGATCCAAAGCCGATCGCCGACCAGGTCGTCCTGGCGCTGCGTCTGGAGCTTGAACGGCGTCTCCCGGAGCTGAACCTCATCGAGCGTCAGGCCGTACTGCTGCAGCAGCTTCGCGGCGAGCTGGGCGGCCGCGAGGGCCTCGGCTTCCGTGCAGCCGTTCTCGACCGTCTTAGCCAGCAGCGCGCGGATCCTGGCGGCGATCGTCTCGCGCTCAGCCATGGCTGGCCCCCGATCGGCTCGCCTGCAGCGCCTGGCGGCCGGCCTCAGTGATCGAGACGCGGTTCCAGCCGCCCCCGCGGGGCGTCGGCGTGATCGCGGCCAGGCCAGCGGCGACCAGGCCGTCGAGCGTCGGGCCCTCGCACTCGCCGAGCGCGCCGTCGTCCGTCTCCAGCCAGCCCAGCATGAACGCCTGGGGCTTCGTCAGCTGCTCAGCCATTGCTGGCCCTCCGGACGTGGCGGACCAGCTGGACGGCCTCGGGCCGCGTCCAGCCCTGGGCGCGCCTGGTCGCCCAGCCCTTCCGCGCCTGGTCGCTGTTGCAGCCCGGGCCCGGCGTCGGCCTGGCGGCGAACTGGATCCCGCAGGCGCGGGCTCGGCCCAGGACGGTGTTCTTAGTCAGCCCCAGGAGCAGGGCCGCGCCGCGAGCCGACAGGCCGGCGGCGGCCAGGGGCGCGAGGCGCGCCCGCTCGGCCTCGACGTCGATCGGCGGATACCTCACGCGAGGCCCCCCTCGATCACGGTCGGCCGGAAGGGGCCGGGCTGGCCCGGGCGCGCCTCCTCCAGCTTCTCCAGGACGCCCTCGACGAACGTCGCGAACTCGGCCGTCCGCAGCTCCCGCTGCTCGGGCGGGGCCGTAAACAGCAGCTCGGCCGCGTAGGTCCCCAGGCCCTGCAGGATCGTTTCGCCGTCGGCCAGGGGCTGGCCCTGGCTGTCCCGCGGCGAGCAGCAGACGGCGGCCGCGTGGAACGCCTCCAGGAGGGCCAGGATCGGGTTCTCCTGCTCCTGGGGCGTTCCCTCGGCCTCGCGCAGGACGTCCGACAGGACGGTTCCGAGGACCGCGGCGACCTTGACGCGGTTCGAGCCCGGATCCCGCTGTTCCCAAACCACGCGGACCAGGGCGCAGTAAGCGCCGATCGCCCAGCTCCCGGCGTGCTGGTCGGCCGGGAGCTGCTGCAGGCCGTCCAGCATGGCCTGGCGCATATGCTCGAACCCGGCCTGGTATTCTCTGACGTTGAACGCGGGACGCACTTAGGACTCCGGGTTTGAAAGGGTGTTCAGGGCGAAGGCGACCAGCTCCAGGCGGGCCGTCGCGACGCCCTCCGTCATGCTGCGCCAGGGGTCGACGGTTGCGGCTTCATTGCCGGCGGCGTCGCGGACCTGGCTCCAGTCGTCGTTCGGCTCGAACGGGCCGACCAGGCCGGCGAGCTGCAGCAGCTCGGCGAACGGCGCGCCGGCGGCGAGGCCCTCGCGCACCAGGCGCAGGATCCGGGCGTCCTCGGCCTCGGCGGGCTCGACCTGGTCGTCGCCGGCGTCGGCCGGATCCGCGTCGCCCAGCTGCTCGCCGATCGGCGCGGGATCCGGGTTCAGCCAGGCCGTGTCGTACGCGCCGTTCCGATCGATCCGCATATCGAGCGAGATCTCCTGGCCCGGGGCCAGCTGCTCGATCGCCTTATGCCCGGCCGACGTGACGCGGCCGCGCCAGCCCTCGGCCGGGGCGGCCTTGAACTCGATCAGGGGCTCGGCGCGCTTGGCCAGCTCGACCGCGTCCAGGTCCAGCCAGTGAGCGCCGACGCGGACCGGGTTCCCATGGTTCAGCCGCTGGGCCCGGGCCAGCTCGCGGAGGATCCGGAGCTGCGGTTCCGAGATCTGCAGCTCGGGATCCGCGCCGGCCTCCTGGGCCGGTTGCGCCGGCGGCGGCTCCACGTCCGCCCGCGGGGCCTTGCTGGCGGCCAGGCCTTCCAGGTGTTCGCGATAACGCGCGTCCTGCGCCTGTTCCTCGGCCGTGGGGCGGCCCAGCCAGGCCGTCCCGTACTCGCCCTCGCCCAGCTCCTGGACGACGCCGGCGGCGATCCTCGCCCGCTCCAGGACGGCCTCGCGGGCCTCGCCCTCGGGCCACAGATCCAGGGCCTTGAGCCAGTCGGCGCCGGGCTTCGTCAGCGCGATCGAGGTTCGCTGCAGGGGCTTAGGCTCGATCGGCGTCGCCAGGGTTACGGCGATCTTCGCGCGCCCCAGGGCCGCGACGGCCGTCGCCTGATAGGCCCGCTCGATCACCAGGTACGCAGCGTTCCCAGGATCCCGACGATCGCCGCGGATCGTACGGTCGGCCAGCTCCACGGCGGCCAGCAGTTCGTGCGGGAGCAGCTTGATCCCGCCGGGCGTGATCTCGCGATCCGCGACCGCGTTCAGCCAGGCTGTCGCGTACCGGCCCTCGCGCGTCAGCTGGCGCGCCTGGTCGGCCGAGATCCCGGCGTCCCGGCGAAGGTGGTACAGGGCCCGCTGGTCGTCGCCCGGGTGACGCTTGTCGAGGCGCAGGCGGGCGTGGCCGAGGGGCGTCAGACGGACGCCGGCGGGCTCGCCTGCCTGATCCTTGTCGATCAGCGTCTCGATCAGCCAGCGCTTGCCCTGCGTCAGCTCGACGAACGTCCGCTCGCTGGCCAGCGCCTTGAAGCTTGCGACGTCGGCGACCGGGACCGGCGAGTCCGGGAACTTGGCCGACGGATTGGCCATGGTCGCCGCCGCGATCTCGCCCAGGACCATAAGCGCCTGCGGCGTCAGCTTGACCTTGCGGGCTTCGTCGTCCTGCTCGACCGAGTTCGCCGGCGCGATCTCCTCGATATCGCGCTGCTCGTCAGCCTGGCCGGCGATGCGGCGCAGCTCCTGGACCATTTCCCGGGCCCGGCTGAACGTCAGGCGCTGAGGGTCGTCTTTGGGAAGGCGCATGCGGTCCTGCTGCGCCTTCGGGAGCAGCAGCAGATCGAGCCGCGTCTCGACGAACTTCCGAGTCTTGCCGACGGTCTTAGAGATCTGGCCGACGCCCCAGCCCTTCGCCTTGAGTTCGGCGAAGGCGAGCGCCTCCTCCAGCTCATGCAGGCCGGCGCGCTGCAGATTCTCGACGACCTGGTCGATCAGGATCTCGGCCTCATCGACGCGCGAGCCCAAGTGATAGGCGATCGGCCGATCGGCCGGCCAGCGCTGGTCGCCCCGCTCGATCAGGAGCCCGATCGCGCGCCAGCGGCGCTCGCCGGCGACGATCATCGCCTGATCAGCGGCGATCATGCGGACCAGGATCGGCTGCAGCTGGCCGCGTTCGGCCAGGCTGTCGGCCAGTTCCTCCAGCTCGGCCTGCTCGAAATGCCGGCGCGGCTGGTTCGGATCCGGGACGATCTGCGCATGCGTCAGCGTCGGAAGGCCGGCCCGGAGGCGGCCCTCGGCCAGGCGCATCCCGGCCAGGCCCTGGGCGCCGTCCGCCGTCAACTCGGCCTTGAGTTCGCGGCCGTCCAGTTCGAGGCGGATCCAGCCCTCGGCCTCCAGGCCGCGCAGGGTCTTACGGAAATTGGAGGGATCCCGGTTGAACAGGCGGGCGAACGCCTCGACGGACCGTGGCGCGTCGTTCGCGTCCAGGCGTTCCAGGATCTCGCGGTTCTCGACCGCGAGGCGGGTCAGGGCCTTAGTCATGCTGGGGGGTTCCTAGTGGCCTAGCGGCCGCGCTTCGCGGCCTTGGCGGCCGCGTTGCTGGGATTGTTCAGGGTGGCGAGCGCGGCGGCCAGGCGGGCCTGATCGAGCGGGTTCGCGGCGTACTCCAGGCCCTCCTGGATCTCGCTCAGCGACAGGCCCTCGACGAAGGCGACGGGCTGCAGCGTCCCCGGGAGGTACTCGCGCGGGGTGTCTGCCGGCATGCGCCGCAGGATCGCCAGGTCGCCCAGCTGCTGCGGTTTGGGCTGCAGCTCCTGGGCGGGGATCCCGAGGCGACGGACCAGGTCGCAGACGGCCTGTTCGGGGCTGGGGCCGTACATCGTCAGCAGGCCGCCCTGGGCGGCCAGGCGGGCGAAATCCGTAAACCGGACCTGGACGACCCGGCCGGCGCGGACGCGAGCCTCCCGAGTGCGAACCGGGTTCGCACGTTGGAACGGGACGACGGTCACGCGCGGCGCTCCAGGAGCTGCAGGAAGCCGCGGCGCGCCAGGTGCTGGAGCCTGCGGATCCCGTCGACCAGGCGGCGGCGAGTGTGGACGACCGGCGGCGGGTTCGCCGTCAGCTCCAGGATCCGCGCGCGGGCCCGGGTCCATTCCGGGCGTGCGGCGTCGGCCAGGACGGCCGGGCGGGCCAGGATCGAACCGGGTTTGAAGCGGCCGCGGGAGGGATCCCAGGTCGCGTCGATCTCGGCCGCGGGAAGGGCAATCGGCTTGCGCGTCATGGTCAAGCCGCCTGCGGCACGTCGGCCAGGTTGCGGGCGAAATCCGCCAGCGCCCGGCGAACCTTAGGCGAAAGCTTCGTCGCCGCGTGGGCGATCGTCTGGCCCTCGGGCGAGCGGAAAAACTCCGTCGCCTGGCGGGAGCCCTCGGGATCGAGCTGGCCGTCCTCCAGGCCCTCGAAAAACCAGGCGCCCGGGACCTTGAGGGCCTGGGCGATCTGGACCAGGCGCGAGAATGAGATCCGGTTCGATCCGGCTTCGTACTTCTGGATCTGCTGGAACGTGATCCCGCAGGCCTCGGCCAGATCCTGCTGGCTCATGCCGATTTCGCGCCGGCGGGTCCGGATCAGGATCCCGGCTCGGGCGTCGAGGGGGTTCGGAAGGTCGTCGGCCGTTGCGGCCATGGCTTGCTCCTCTTGCTGTCGATCCGGGGCGCTTGCGGTGCGCCGCCGGGAACGGTTGCAAGGGACAAGCGTCCGTTGTCTTTGTCAACTGTCTAGGACAGCAAAAAGAGGGCCGCGACAATCGCGCTACAGCGCCAAGCTCGGGCGTATGTCAACGCGAGGTCTGTCTATGGTTGTGTTCTCGGCCCTGGCCGCAGCGGCGGCAATCGCAGCAAGCCCTGCTGCAGCAGCCGATTCCCGAGCCCAGGCGGCGGCCTGCGTCACGCTGGACGATCGCCCTTGCTACTCTGGAGGGGGACAGCAGCCGACAGCGGCCGAGCGCCAGGCTACGGGGGCCGCAGCTGGTCGCCTTGACCTGGCGCGGCGCTACGCTCGCGCCCAGGTCGCCAAGGGGAACTGCGCCCTCGCGAGATCGTCGGCCGAGCAGCTGGGCGACCAGGCGCTCCTGGCCGAGATCCGCCAGGCATGCCCGGGCAAGGCCCAGCCCCAGGCTGCGCCGGCCGCGGTCAAGTTGTGGTGACGGTCTAGCGGTCGATCCGGTCCAGGACGGCGTACACGCCGACGACTTCGCCCAGCTCGAACTCGACGATCTGCTCGGGCTGCAGGCGCTTCGCGTACAGCTTGGCGTCGTCTACGTGGTCGAACAGCTTCACGAAAAAGCCCCGCTCGCGCGTCTCGATCACGCAACCCTGATCCTTCCGGGGCCAGCGATCGAGGTCGTAAACGATCGTCGTCCCTGAGGAGGCCCAGGGATACAGGTTGTCGCCGATCAGCTGCATGGCGCGACAGCTCGGGCCGTACAGCGACGACAGATCGAGCCAGCGCTCGGGCTCGGCCTGGTCGTACAACTGGCCGCCCTGCAGGCCGCGGCGCGCCTGGCCGCGAAGCTGAATCGACAAGGCCGCGGGCCGGCTATCTGCCGCCTGCGCCGGCGGCGGGAGGGGTAAAGCGCCCTGCGGCGCCCCGTCGGTCCCGTCAGGGCTGGCTGCGCCAGCGGCGGCCTCTTTCTCCCGCTCCAGGTCGGCGCGGCTAAAGCCCAGGGCCCGCGTCAGCCGGTCCTGGAGATCGCTCCGGAGGATCGCCTGGCGGTGGCCCTGTTCGTACGCCTGCCATGACTGTTTGCGCTGGCCGATCGCCGTCGCGGCCTGCTCCTGGCTCATGCCTCGCCCGCCGTTCGCCCGTTGGCGCAGCCGTTTGAGGGCCCCGGCGTAAGCGAGAACCTCGGCCGAGGGGCTGAGCTGTGCAGTCATAGGTTTGAAACTTGTCCCCAGCTTTCGCGGTCGGCAACGCGCATTTTGCTGACGGCGACGACAACGCTTTGTTGTCTCCGACAGCAAATCACGTTCCATATCTAGGCGTCTCGAATCAGGACGCCAAGAAATGTCGCTTACGAAGCGAGCCCCCGAGCCCATTAATCGCCCCGCTCTAGCGCGCTGGGTCTGGGAAAGGTTCCCGACGCTCAAGGACGCCGGCGAGTATTTCGGCATGAGCTGGGAAGCGGTCCGTTCGGCCTGCCTCCCGTTCGGTCACAAGGACCGATCGGTCCCGCGGCGGGACACGCTGCAGCGGATCTTTGAGCTGACGGACGGCGAGATCTCGCCCGACAGCTTCCACCAGCTGACGCCCCCGGCTCCCGCCGGCCAGGCGCGCCAGCTGGCCGAGGCTCACTGACCTATGCGGGCCCGGGGGGGCTCCGCGAGCAGCTCGAAATGCTCGCCCGCTTGCATGAACACGCCGGCCAGCCCGTCGAGAGCGGCGAGGCGGCCGGGATCCCGGAACGGACAGGACGGACAAACGCCGTCCGCCGGGGCGGCTGAACGAAGGGCGGCGGCGGCGATCGCCGGCTCGGCGGCGGCATACTCCCGCAGCTTCGCGTCGACGTACGCCTTGGCGTCCATCGTCGTCTTAGAGATTCCCGCGGCGACCATCAGGTCGAGCGTCAGCCGCAGGAGCATGGCGCTACTTTGCATTTCTGAACTCGCTACTGTGCGCGCCCGGCCCAGCTTGGGCCGTGCGGCGATTGACTTCCAATGTCGGTTGTCCCTCTCGCGCCATAAGCGAGCTGACCGCCCTGATTGCAACGCGGCTGTTTGCCCGAGTGACACGCAACCAGGCGGACGCGTTTTAGCCGCTTTCAACTGCGGGGCGCAGGCATGAGCCGCCGCCCACCGGAGCCCCCGTCAAGCGAGATCGCCAACTGGCGGCGCCTGGTCCGCCTGGCGCGGCAAGCCGCCGCAGATCCTGGGGCCTCATCGGGCGACCTGGCGAAGGCCGAAAAGGCCGCCAAGCGATCCGTCGTTCTCGGGGTGCTGAACGCCGAAAACCCTTGCGTCCGCCTGGTCCGCTTGGCCCGCCAGTTCTGCGCGGCGACGACCCGCGGCCGCCGCGACCTGGTCGCCGAGATCCTGGACGTCTGCGAGCAGATTGAGCTGCGGCTCAAGCCGCCAGCCGAGGAGCCGCCAGCCCGTCGGCTTCGCGCCGATATCGACGGCTGAGCCCATGCTCGCGCAGCTCCGTCGAGAACTGTTCCCGCAGCCGGTCCGCGCGCCGGCGATCGCGCTCACGGCCGACCACCTGGCCGAGGCGCTGATCCTGTCGGCGATCGCGACGGGCGAGCTGGAGCAGCTGCGCGAGCGGGGCGAGGCCGCGGTCCTGGGCCTGGCGACGCTGCGGGCCCGCTGGCTCGCCTTCGCCGCGCTCCTCGCCCTGCACCAGCAGGCCGAGTTCGAGCAGCTCGCCCGGCCGCTGGGCCTGGGCCTGAGCCCGCTTCGCCAGCTGGCCAGCTGCAGGCGGGCCGCCTGGTGGAATGAGGACGACGTCGGCCGCGTGTTCGTCGCGCTCGCCGAGGGCTGGAGCCCGCGCGTGATCCGGACCGGGCTCGATCTTCGCCAGGCGCTGTCGGGCGTCCTGGCCGACCTACTCAAGCAAAACGACGGGGGCGTCGAGTGAGTGCTGCAGACGATCAATCTCTCCTGGCGATGCAGGCGGCGCGAATGTCGCTCGCCTCGATCGCCGCCACCATGGGCTGGGGCCTGGAGCGGACGACAAAGCGTCTGCAGCTGCTGAACGGCGTCGAGCCGTCGGCCGTGGTCGTCGCGTTCGCGGACGATCCGGAGCCGCCCGTCGCCGCGAGCGTAAAGCCCGTCGAGCCGATCGACGAAAAGCCGATCGCGCCGGGCGAGGGCCTGGTCCTGCGCAGCTTCGCCCTGCGGTACGGCGGCCACGGCGCGGATTGTCTGCTCGCGGACGGCCGGCGCGTGTTCACCGTGACGGGCCGTGACGCCCAGGCTCCCGGGAAGCGGATCCGCGTCGAGCAGGTTCCCGAGGCCGACGCGCTCCCCCGCCAGGTCGAGGAGGGCGAGGAGCCCCAGCCCCAGCCCGCCGGCTTCGTCTGGCGCATGGTCAAGGCGAAGGCCGATGCTTGAGTTCGAGCCGCAGTACCCGCGCATGGGCCTGGCCGTCCGCCTGATCTCGGCCGACGCCGGCGATCACCAGGTCGAGCGCTTCGGCGGGGCCCAGCTGGGCGAGCTGATCGAGCGCCGCCTCCGGGCGGCGGCCGAGGGGCTGACGCCGTTCGAGCTGGAGGAGATCGAGACGTTCCTCGCCGGCCTGGAGCGGGCGGATCTCGAAACCCTCTGCATTGGCGACCAGGACGAAGCGAAGGCCCTGCAGGCCCCCGCGTACGTCGACGCCTTCCTGCAGCGCGCGTTCGAGGGCCTGGCCGATGCGTAAGCTCGCCGAGATCCAGCGCGATCTGCAGCTGCTCGATCAGCGCATCCGCGAATTTGAGCTCCGGTATCCGCCGCGCCCGCGCCGCTGGTCGATCATGGTCGACCTGGAGACGATCGGGACCGCGCCGGGCTGCTCGCCTGTCTCGATCGGCGCTGTCGCGTTCGACCAGCTGACGGGCGAGCTGGGCCCGCGCTTTTATGTCGTGATCGAGCGTCGATCCTGCGCCCTGTACGGTCTGCGCGAGGATCCGGCGACGCTGCGGGAGTTCTGGGCAAAGCAAGCCCCGGAGGTCCAGGCCGTCCTGACGGATCCGGCGGCCCTTCCGCTGGGCGCGGCGCTGGATCTGTTCAGCCGTTACTGGCGCGCCGCCGGCGGCGTCGAGATCTGGTCGCACGGCTCGAACTTCGACGAACCGATCCTGGAGGCGGCTTACACGGCCGCGCATCGTCGCTCGCCCTGGCGGTTCTGGAACGCCCGCTGCACGCGGACGATCTTCGCGGCCGCCGGCGTCAGCCCAAACCGGGCGAAGGGCGTCCACCACAACGCCCTGGACGACGCGGTCAACCAGGCCGAGGCCGTGATCGAGGCGTACCGGGTCCTGGGCCTCGGCCGCCGGCCGCTCGCCTGGATCCTGCAGCGCGCCTGGCGCCGCCTGCTGCGGGCCCGCTGAGCCATGCCCTGGCCCCTGATCCTGTCGATCTGGCTGCATTGCCTGGCCAACGCCGGCCGGCCGATCGCCGCCCCTCAGAAGCCGGAGGACGCCGCTTGACCTGTCCTGTTTGCAACTGGCCGGGCTGCGACGCGCCGGCGACCAGGTTCAGCTGGGCGTGCGCCGAGCATTGGCCGCTGCTCCCGGAGAAGATCCGCGGCGCGATCGGCCACGCCTCGCCCCGGCCTGGCGAGCAGCCTAGCGCGTACTTTCAGCGCGCGGGCGCTGACGGCCTGGCCTGGATCCAGCGCCAGCTGGCGAAGGGCAAGGGCGGCAAGGGCAAGAGCCAGGAGCCCCTGGTTTGAAGCCCCGCGGCCACAGCGCGACCATGGCGCACGTCAACCCGGCCCGGGACGCCGTGAACCTGTTCCCCACGGCCCCCTGGGGCGGCCGCGTGATCGGCGAGCTGGTCCGCCAGCTGGATCCGCGCGCCCGGACGGCTTGGGAGTGCGCTTGCGGCCCCGGCATGCTGGCGCACGGCCTGGCCGACTATTTCGAGGCCGTGTTCCTGTCGGACTTCGTCCAGTACGGCGCGCATCGGATCTTCGATTTCGTCCGGGATCCGGAGGACCAGGTCCCGTTCGAGGCGGACTGGATCGTCACTAACCCGCCGTTCGACCTGGTCGAGGAGTTCGTCCGCCTGGCGTACGCCCGGGCCCGGCGGGGCGTGGCGATGCTGGTCCGTCTGCAGCTTCTGGAGGGCCAGGAGCGCCACCGGCTGCTGTACCAGGATTGCAGGTACTACGCCGTCGCGCCGTTCTCCGAGCGTCTCCCGCTGGTCATGGGCTGCTGGGATCCGGAAGCGGCCTCGGCCGCCGCGTACGCCGTGTTCCTCTGGCTCAAGCCTGGCGTCGGCCCTCGCGTGCGGCCGCCGCATCCGTACGTCCTGGACATTGCGCCTGGCGCTAAGGCTCGCCTGTCGCGGCCGTCGGATCTGCAGTTCGCGGCCGTGAGGGCGGCCGCATGAGCGCGCCGGCATTTTCTCGAGCCGCCCAGGCGTACGCGCGCCTGGCGATCGCCGTGTTCCCGCTCAAGGAACGGGACAAGAAACCGCTTCCGTTCTCGACGGGCTTCCTGGCCGCCTCGGCGGATCCGGACCTGGCCGCCGCCCGCTGGGCCGGCTCGGCGGATCTCCCGATCCGGGAGCCCAAGTTCGAGGGCGAGCGCCTCCCGCGCCGGATCCGGGCGAACGCCAGCTGCAACGTCGCCTGCGCGACGGGCGAGATCTCCGGGTTCTGGGTCCTGGATCTCGACGGGCCCGAGGCCGAGGAGGATCTCGCGAAGCTGGTCGCCGTGAACGGGCCGCTTCCCGAGACGGTCGAGCAAGGGACCGGCAAGGGCCGCCACCTGTGTTTCGCCTGGGATCCGGAGTTCGAGGTCCGCAACTCGGCGAGCAAGATCGGCCGCGGGATCGATGTTCGCGGGAACGGCGGTTACATCGTCCTGCCGCCCTCGATCCATCCGTCGGGCCGCCAGTACGCCTGGACGCCCGGCAAGTCGCCGCGGGAACGCGCGTTCGTCCCGGCGCCGCGCTGGCTGCTGCAGCTCGCCTGTCCGCCCGCGCCGGCGGCGAGTTCGGAACCGCGCCAGGCGCGCACGTTCGAGCGGCGAGGCGGGACGTCCAAGTTCGGGCAGGCGACGCTGGCCACGGCCTGCGCCCGCGTGGCCCAGGCCCAGCCAGGCCAGCAGCAGTCGGCGCTGTTCGGATACGCCGCGTTCATCGGCGCTTACGTCGCCGGCGGCGAGATCGAGGAGGCCCAGGCCCGCGAGGAGCTGATCGACGCCGGCCTGCGCATGGTTGCGACCAAAGGGGCCTGGACGCGGAAAGAGGTCGAGTCCGCGGTCGTCCGCGGCATGGCCAAGGGCGCAGCGCATCCGAAGCAAGCCGAGCCCCTGCAGCAGTTCCGGACCGCCGGCGATCGGCCGCGCCCGGACCAGGTCGCGCAGCCCGAGCGGGCCGCCGATCGCGCCGGCGAGATCCTGGGGGCCCGCGGCCTATGGGAAAGCGCCAGGCCGGCGGACTGCCGCGCCGTGCGCTCCTGGTTCGCGGCTCACGGCCTGAACCCGGACGGCCTCCCGGGCGGCCTGGGGAGCCTGCGGGCGCACCAGCGCGCCCCGCTCGGCGTCGACGAATACGGCGAGGATCTGAGCGGCCCGGCCCTTCTGCTCCCGCTGATCCAGGATCCGGGCCAGTCAGAATGGGCCCAGGAGATCGAGGCCCTGGCCGTCATGCCGCTGCAGCTGGGCGCGCGTGTGGCGCAGTTCGTCGGCCCGGCCCGCGGTCGCGTGGCCTGTCTGTCGGCGCTCCCGGCCGACGGCTCGCTCCTGGTCGCGATCGATTTCCTGGACGCCTGGACGCTCGGCCAGAACGCCTGGGCCAACGGCCACCAGCTGGGGATCGTTCTGGCCCCGTCGATGCGCGCGTTCGCCGGCGAGGCCCTGGGCGATCGCTGGGGCCGGATCGACCCGCGCACGCCGCATGCGGATCCGGCGAACCCGCCCTGGACCCTGGAGGGCCCGCGCGCCGTGTTCCTGGCCGTCCGCGGGGATCTCCGCTCGATCGAGTTCAAGCGCCGCCGGCTGCTCGGCGGATCTCAGCGCCTGCAGCTGCAGGGCGAGGAGGCGGCGCGGTTTTACGGCGGCCTGGCCGAACAGGCCTGGCGGCGTGCGGGTGCGAACCCGGTTCGCATCCTGAGGCCCTCGACGGGGGCCGGTTTCAGTGAGGGGAGGAGGGGCGCGTAATGCCTGGCGACGTTATCGAGCTGGAGGCCTTCGGGGCCGTAAGGAAGGGCGGGGGAGGCCCGAGTCCGGAGCAACTGATCCAATTCCCCTGGAACGATCTCGGGAACGCGATGCGGCTGATCCTGCTCGCCGGCGGCGACGTCGATCCCGATTGCACCGTCGATCCGATGAACTCGACGCTGCTGTACCTCCTGGGCGTCGGCTGGGTCGGCTTCAACGGCGTGTTCTGGGACCGCAAGTTCGGCGAGGATCTCGCCCGCAAGCTGGCGCACCAGGTCAGCCAGCAGATCGCCAGTCTTTGGCCGCACATCAAAGACAGCGAACACGCCATGCCGTGGAAAGACTTTAACAAGATCGCCACGGACGCCGGCTCGGCCGGGAAAACCTCGGCCATGCTGCGCCAGGCGCAGTCGTACCTGACTGTCGAGATCGACGCGTTCGACCAGGATCCGCTGAGCCTGAACGTCCAGAACGGGACGCTCAAGCTCACCTGGGCCGAGGGCCGGTTCCAGATCCGCCTGGCCAAGCACAACCCGGCCGACCGGATCACGCGCGTCTGTAACTCGGCGTTCGATCCTGAGGCGAAGGCCCCGCTGTTCCGCGGCGTGGTCGAGGACTCGATCCCGGTCCAGGAGGAGCGCGATTACGCGCACCAGGCGCTGGGCTACGGCTCGACGGGCTGCGCGCACGAACAGGTGTTTTTCATGTTCCAGGGGCGGGGCCGCGACGGCAAGTCGACGATCCTCGACGCCTGTCGCGAGACGCTCGGGAGCTACGCGATCGCCGCCTCGCCGGATACGTTCCTGGAGGGCGGGATCCGCAGCGGCGCGGACGCAGCTCCGGACCTGATCGCCCTCTCTGGCGATACGCGCCTGGCCGTCCTGTCCGAGCCCAAGCGCGGCGCGAAGATGAATGAGGGCCTGATCAAGGCCTGGACGTCGGGCTCGCCGATCTCTGCCCGGGATCTGCACTCGAAACCGATCAACTTCCGCCCGAAGGCCAAGCTGTTCTTTGAGATGAACAGTTTCATGGTCGCGCGCGGCGACGACGACGGGATCTGGCGCCGCGTTCGCCCGGTCCTGTTCCGCCGCCAGGTCCCGGAGGATCAGATCGACCGCCTGCTCCCGCAGAAGCTGGAGGCCGAGCGCGCCGGGATCCTGAACTGGCTCCTGGAGGGCGTCGGGGCCTGGCTCAAGGCTGGGACGCTGCAGCAGCCCGACAGCCTGAAACAGGTCCTGGAGGACTATCGCCGCGCGTCGAGCCCGTTCGGCGACTGGCTGGCCGAGCGTTGCCACACTGGCCCGGCGGCCGACGGACACCGCGAGCTGTCGGGCGATCTGTACAAGTCGTTCCAGGCCTGGAGCGAGGAGAACGGGAACGACCGCGTCATGAGTTCCAAGGCCTTTGGCGACGCCCTGCGCGATCGCCAGATCGGCCTGGCTGGCAAGAACGCCGGCGGCCTCAAGTACCGCGGCCCGATCAAGCTCAAAACGCCCGAGGAGCTGGCGGCCGAGGCGAACAAGGCCGAGGCGACGGCGGCCGCCACGGCTGCGGCCCTCACGGCCGCGCGCGGGCCTGCAGCGCCCCCGGAGCCCCCGTTTGCGGGCGCCGGCGGCGAGTTCGAGCCCGGGGCTTACGACGTCGATCCGGACGACGTCCCGACTGATTGGGGCGGCCAATGACGGACAGTAACGGACGAACGGACGATGCCGCCGGCCGCTGCAGGGCAACCAGGCGCGCGAGGCGCGGAAAACGGCGGATCAATCGTCCGTCCCGGCGCGATCGTCCGTCCCCTAAGCCGCTGATCTGTCACGCGAAACGGACAGAACGGACAATACGGACAGACTTCCGGGTTTGGCTTCATAGGTGCGCCTTATGTGCGTTGCCACGTCCCCCGCTCACTGTCCGTCCGTCCGTTCCGTCTCCTGTTCCTGGTTTTGTTCTTTCCCTTCGGGATCAATCGAAATGATCAATCAAGATCTCCAAGCCTTCCAAACCATCGAAACCAGCCAGCGGGGCGGCTTCCGGGTTCTGTCGATCGGCGGCGTCCCGTTCGTTCAGCCCTTCCCGGCGATCCTCAGCGCCGACCAGGTCGTCGCCCTCCAGGGCGCGGCCCGGGTTGCGGCCCTGGGCCGTCGCAAGGTCGCCGAGGCGATCGTCGCCCACGTCCAGCGGGAGCTGGGCGTTAGCCAGGAGCTGCACGCCCTGGCCGTCGAGGTCGCAGCCGCCAAGGTCGCCCGCGGGATGCGCCAGGTTCGCCAGCAGCGGGAGGGCCAGGTCCGCCGCCAGGCCGCCCAGGCGAACCGGACGATCGCTGAGCCCGAGGCGACGAAAGAGATCCGCGGCCAGCTGCGCCTGGTCGACGAAGCCCGGGACGTCCTGCGCCGCCACCGGGCCGAGGCGGCCGTCCTCCGGGCTGGGATCGAGCAGCTGCGGGCCAAGGGCGAGGAACCGCCCGCCGGCATGATCGAGGATGCGAACCGGGCTCGCACGGCGAGCTGGGCGGCGCTGGGCCTCATGCGCGAGCGTTCGCTCCTGGCGGACCGCATGCGCCGCGAGCAGCTCGACGCGTTCTGGGCCGAGCAGGCGACGGCCGAGACGGCAAGCCTCGCCCAGGGCCGGGGCGAGGAGATCGGCAAGGTCGCCCAGGCCGACCTGGAGGGCCACGTCGACCGGGCCGTCGAGGCGCTGGGCGCGAAGCCGCTGCGGATCTCCAGCCGCGACGGCCTGGCGACGCTGTTCGAGGCGCGGGCGATCACGGCGCATCAATACGGGGCCGGCCGGGCGTACCGCGTGGCGTTCGAGCTGGCGTCCGCCGGGCTCAAGATCGCCAACCTGAACCCGACGGGCGTCGGCGGCGGCAAACAGCACGCCGGCCTGGCCGCCCGCTCGGCCGCCGAGCTGCAAAAGGCGTACGTCCTGGCCCGCCTGCGCCAGATCGAGCTGGCCGTCGCCGGCCTGGGGGCGCGCGAGCTGCGCGTCCTGCGCATGATCGCCGGCGAGGGCTTCACGGTCCGCGAGCTGGGCGGCGGCGGGAACTCCCGGGAGGCGAACACGGCGGCGCTGCGCCGGGCCCTGGAGAAGGCCGTCGAGATCCTGGCCGCACCTGTCCACAAGGGACTAAAGAAAACCGCTCGCGGCTAAAGCCCGAGCTAAATTCCGACTTGAGCGACGGGGCCGAATCACGGTCTTAAACAGCTAGTCGCAGAGTTGCGTCGAGAACCCGCCCGGGCCTTCCCGCGGCGGGTTTTTCGTGTCTGCTCGGCGGCCAGTCAGCCCTCGCCAGGGCCTCTCTCCATCTGTCGGGCGGCCCGCCGGTACAATGAACGGCGGGCCGTTTCGTTCCTGGGGGCTGCGATGAAAATCGAGATCCGCCAGGGCGACGCGGTCCTCGCCAGGTTCGCGAACGGGCTTGGCGCGCTGGGCGAGTTCAAGGCCCGCCAGGTTATGGCGCGCGGCCTGAACCGGGCCGGCATGCCGACGCTGACGAAGGTCCGCCGCGAGCTGGCCCGCAGGACGTCCGCGCCGATGGCGATCATTCGCCGCCAGGTCGTCGCGTCCAAGGCCTGGGCCGGCGTGGTCGGCGGGACAGGCAAGCTGGAGTTCGCGATCCGCGCATCGGGCCGACCGCTCCCGCTGGCCGTGTTCAAGCCGCGCGAGTTCAAGGCTGGCGTCCGGGCCAAGGTCTGGGGCCGGTTCCAGCGCTTTGACGGCTCATTCATGCGCGGCGGCCGCTGGCCCGCCCGCGTCGAGCTGTCGATGGGCGGCCAGGTGTTCGTGCGGACCAGCGCTAAGCGCCTCCCGATCGAGCGCCTGTACGGCCCCTCGCTCCCTAAGGAGCTGATCGAGGACCAGGTCGTCGCCGTGTTCAACGGCTCGATCGTCCGCCTCGGGAACGACATTGCACACGAACTGGATCGGGAGCTGTCCCGGTTCGGCTAGAGCCTCGGCCTCCTCCTCCCCGGAGGGCCCGAGCGCCTGCGGCCTGGTCTGCGCGCGAGGACGGCGCGGCGCGACCAGGTCGCAGGCATGAGATCGGCCGCCCTATGCGGCCGGGCCGGGAGAACCGGCAAAGGGGCTTTGCTTTTGGCTCGGCCCCGCGTCCCCACCATCGGACGCCCCGCCTGGTCGCCTCGCCCGTCATAGGGGCGCGGGACCAGGCGGGCACCGACGACCAGGTCGAGGGCGAGGTCGAGGGCGAGGCCCCTAGGCCCCCCCCTATCGCGGGTCCTCTCCGGGGGGTCGGTTGTATGCGGCGCCGCGGCGGCCCGGGTTAGGTCCAGTTGCTGTCTAAAATCAAAGCCTAAAGAGCTGGAGCCCCGGCTAAAGAGGAGGGCTGAACCGTGACTGCTGCAGCCCTCGCCCAGGCCGACCAGGCCGCGGATCCGATCGTCACCAAAGGCCAGTTCGCCGAGCTGATCGGCGTCTCGCCTGGTCGCGTCTCTCAGATGATTTCCGAGGGAAAGATCGGGCCCGAGGCCCTGGTCGGCGAGGGGCGCAGCGCGCGGATCCGCGTCGAGACGGCCCGGGCGCAGCTGCGCGAGCGGACGGATCTCGGCCAGCGCCTCGGAAACGGCCTCGAAACGCGCCTGGACGGCGCGTTACCCTTCGCCGCCGGCGCAGCCCTGGCTGTCGAGGAACCCCAAGGCGCGCCGCGGCTGGCCGGGGCCGAGGAGGCTCCCCTCTCTCCGTCGCCGACGCCAGCCCCGCCGGTTGTCCCGACAGATCCCGTCGCGGACCGGCTGAAACAGCTCAAGCTGAACGACGCCGAACGCCGCGAGCGCCAGGCGCTGGAGGACGATCTCGCCAGGCGCGGGATCTATGTCCGGAGCGATCACTCGCGAGCGGCGCTGATCGGCGTCGCTCAAACCATGCTGAACGTGTTCGAGGGCGCGATCCCGGACCTGGCCCAGGCGCTCGCCGCCAGGTTCGAGATCCCGCACCGCGACCTGGCGCACGTCCTGCGCCAGGAGTTCCGGAGCGTCCGATCGCGCGCGGCCGAGGCCGCCCGCCAGCGGGCCGAGGGACTGCCGCCGCTGATCGTCGACGACGGATCGGCCGACCAGGTCGAGGAGGACGCCGGCGAGGAGGGCTGACGAATGTCGATCCACCTCATGAACCCGGAGCGCATGGTCGAGGAGGCCGTCGCCGAGGTTCTGGAGCCGCCGCCGCCCGTCGATTACCGGGCTTGGGCGATCGACAATATTCGGTTCAGCGACCGCGAGAGCCCGATCCCGGGCCCGTACAATCCGGAGCTGTTCCCGGAGTTCGACGAGATCCTCGCGGCGCTGAGCCCGGACGATCCCTGTCGGATCGTGACGCTGTCCAAGTCGGCCCAGCTGGGCGGAACGATCCTGGCGAATATCTTCACGCTGGGATCGCTCCATATGGATCCCTGCGATCTCCTGTACACGCACCCGACTGACGACAACGGCCGGCGCTGGTCCAGGCTCAAGCTCAAGCCGATGTTGCGGGCGACGGCCGCCCTGGCGCGCCTGTTCCCGGAGCGGTCCCGCGACAGCGCCGACAGCGTCATGTTCAAGGAACGGGCGGACGGCCGCGGCTCGATCCAGATCTCGGGCGCGAACTCGCCGGCGTCGCTGTCGCAAGTCAGCATGCGCCGCCAAGTCCAGGACGACCTGGCCAAGTGGGATATGAACGCCGGCGGCGACCCGGAGCGCCAGGCGGACAGCCGCTCGCGCGCGTTCGAGTTCGCGAAGGTTTTCAAGATCTCGACGCCGCTTGTCCTGCCCGGCTGCAGGATCAGCAAGTCGTTTGAAGCGGGATCGCAGGAGGTCCCCGAGGTTCCCTGTCCGCATTGCGACGCCTTCCAGGTTCTCGAATGGGAGAACATGCGGGCGACGATCGAGGCAAACCCGGAGGACCCGCACTTTACTTGCATCGAGTGCGGTTGCGAGATCCGGGAACACCATCGCCCGGAGATCAAGCGTCGGCTGCGCTGGCGGGCTCGGAACCCGAAGGCGAAGGCGCATCACCGCAGTTTCTGGATCTGGTCGGCGTACAGCGTCCTGCAGTCGTTCGCCCGGATCGCCCAGGAATGGCTGGCCGCCAAGGGCGACCCGGCCGCCGAGCAGACGTTCCTGAACGACACTTGCGGGCTGGCCTACCAGGCCGCCGGCGAAACGGTCGCCTGGGAAACGCTGCGCGATCGCGCGGCCGAGAGCCCGTACAAGGTCGGCCAGGTCCCCTTGGGCGCCCTGCTGCTGACGCTCGGGATCGACTGTCAGGGGGACCGGGTCGAGTGGCAGCTGGTCGGCTGGGGCCGCGAGCTGCGCCGCTGGGTCGTCGCGTACGGCGTGATCCCGAAGCATATCAGCGACGAGGAGTGTCGCGCCAAGCTGGACGATCTCCTCAAGCAAACCTGGCCGAACTGCGTCGGCCGGCGGATCGGGATCGACCTGGCCGCGATCGACGGCAACGCCTGGACCGAGGACGTCTGGACCTGGGCGAAGCGTCACCCTGCAACCCGCGTGATCATGGTCCGCGGCGTCGGGTCGGAAACGGCTCCGCTGTTCGCCCGCGTGAAGCGCGAGCGGAACCGCCAGGGGAAGCTGCTCAAGTATTCGCGGCGCTTCTACAACTTCGCGACGTCTGTCCTCAAAATGGCCCTGTACCGAAACCTGGCCAAAGAGGACCCGTTAGAGCGCGGTTTCGTCGGCATGCCTGAGGGCCTCAACGACGAATATTTCCGCCAGCTGACGGCCGAGCGCCGGAAGCCGGTCCGGAACAAGAAAACCGGGTTCACGTCGTACCAGTGGGTCAAGGATGCGACGCAGGCGAACGAAGGCCTGGACACGCATCTGCAGGCCGAGGCCGCCGCGATCCGCCTCGGGATCCGCACGCTTCCGGATGCGACCTGGTCGCGCCTGGAGGAGGAGCGGGAAACCCCGCCCGAGGATCTCCAGCTGGACCTGGAGGATCTCATGACCAGGCCGGCGCCCCCGCCAGCCCCGGCCGCCAGCGATGCGAACCCGGTTCGCACCGAGGCCCAGCCGCAGCCTAAGCGGCCGACCCTGGCTGAGATCGCAGCCCGTTTGAACCGGAGGTAAGTCAATGCTCGACGGACTGCGTCAGCGCCTGTTCGGCGGATCCGCCGGCCGCGCGGTCCAGCGCCAGGAGGGCCGGCCAACGGCCCGCTACATGCGGCCCGACAGCTCCGGGATCCTCGGCGGCTGGCGGCCGGCCCTGCGGTCGCAGCGCCAGGACGTCCAGGAGGCCTGGACCGGCGTCGCCGCCCGGGCCGTCGACCTGGCGCACAACAGCGGCTGGATCGCCGGCGCGCTCGACCAAATGGTCGCGGACATCAACGGGCCCGAGGGCCTGACGATTAACGTCTCGCCGGATTTCCAGGCGCTGCGCTGGTCCGAGGATTACGCCCACGCCTGGTCGTCGGACGTCGAGCGCGAGTTCATCGCCTGGGCGAACAATCCGCTGGAGTGCGACGCGCGCGGCAAGATGAGCCTGGCGTCCATGGCTGACGCCATGGTCCGCTGGTACATGCCGTTCGGCGAGGGGCTCGCCCGGATCCTCCTGCGCCAGCGCCCGGGCGCGGCCACGCTGACGAAGGTCCAGCTGGTTTCGCCGGTTCGCCTGTCGCAGCAGACGGCCGAGCTGCAGGAGCTGCACCAGGGCGTGTTCCTGGACGGCGACGGCCAGCCGATCGGCTACCGGCTGCGGGCGAAGGTCGGCGGGTTCGAGCAGGATCTCGACGTCGCCGCCCGCGACCAGGACGGCCGACCGCTGGTCGTTCACGTCCTGGACGCTGATCCGGACGCGACACGGGGGATCTCGCCGTTCGCGCCGGTCCTCAAGGTCGCCCGCCAGTACGACCAGCTGGCCGACGCGACCCTGACGACGGCGCTCCTGCAGACGATCTTTGCGGCCACGTTCGAGAGCGCCGCGCTCCCGGCCGAGGCCCTGGAGGGGCTGCTCACGGACGGCGATCTCGGCGCGGGCGGCGGCGGCCAGGTCGACCCGGCCGGGCCGGGCGGCGTCGCGGCGCTCATGGCGCAGCGGGCCGAATGGTACGGCGCGAGCGGGATCGATCTCGGGATCCATGGTCGTATCGCGACCACGTTCCCGGGCGACAAGCTGACGTTCCACACGGCCAATCACCCGGGGGCGAATTACCTCCCGTTCGCCGGCAACCTGAACCGCGAAATGGCCCGCTGCATCGGGACGACGTACGAGGCGTTCACCGGCGATTATCAGGGCGCGACGTTCTCCTCGCTCAAGATGGGGATCGCCTCGCATTGGCCCGTCGTCGTCCGACGCCGGCGCGTGATCCCGAGGCCGTTCCTGCAGGCCGTGTTCGAGGCCTGGCTGGAGGAGCGGATCGCTCGCGGCCTGACGCCGTACCCGGGCGGGTACTCGCGGTTCCTACGCCAGCGCGCGGCGGCCAGCCGGGCGACCTGGCGCGGGCCGGCGAAGCCCTCGCCCGACGAACTGAAAACGGCGAACGCGCTCAAGATCCTGGTCAAGGATCTTGGGATCATGTCGGCCGCCACGGCCGCCGGCGAGATCGGGCTCGATCACGACGCCGAGCAGCAGCAGCGGGCCCAGGACCGCCGCCAGGCCGAGCGCCTGGGGCTCCCGGATCCGTACGCCCCGCCGCCCGGATCCTCGGAACCGAAGCCCGGCCGCCAGGTCGAGGAGGAGGAGGACTAAATGGCCCTGCTCGACGGCGTCGACCTGACGGATCCTTGCCTGGTCTGGCCGCGGCTCCAGGAGGCTTATTACAAACTCCTGGCCGGCGAGACTGAGGTCCGCGTCCGCTTCCGCGAGCGCGAGGTCGAACTGGCCCGCGCGAACCTGGAGCTGCTCAAACGAGAGATCGAGCAGCTCAAGGCGGCGTGCGAACGCAAGCAAGGCCGGCGGGCCAGGTACGCGATCCGCGGCGGGTTCACGCCCCGCGGCCCGGGCGTCTAGCGCCCGCCACAATCGACAGCAGCTGGGGCGGCCTTCGCGGGCCGCCCCTTTCGTTTGGAGGAACCGATGGCGGTTCAGATCCTGGACGGGGAATTGATCCTGTCCGGCATGGTCGGCGACGACTTCTGGGGCGACGGCTTCACGTCGGGCCAGGTTATCGCGGCCCTCGCCCAGCTCGGGCGCAATACGGACGTTACGATCCGGCTCAACTCGGGCGGCGGGATCGCGACGGAAGGCGCGGCGATCCATGCCGCGCTCAAGGCGCACAAGGGCCAGGTGACGATCATCGTCGAGGGGATCGCCGCCTCGGCCGCGTCCCTGATCGCCTGCGCCGGCGACCAGGTCGAAATGGCCCTCGGGTCCGTGTTCATGATCCACGATCCGGCCACGATCACCTGGGGGACTGTCGCCGATCACCAGCTGGCGATCCGCATGCTGGAAAGCCTGGCCGAGTCCTACGCCGAGACGTACGCCGATAAGACCGGCGGAACGGCCGTCGCGATGCGCGATCTCATGAAGGCCGAAACCTGGCTGACGGCGCAGGAGGCCGTCGACCAGGGGTTCGCCGACAGCCTGGCCAGCGCGAACGACAACGCCGAGCCGGCCCAGCCCTCGGCCTTCGCGTACGCCGTTTACGCCAAGGCTCCCGAGCGGATCGTCGCCCTGGCCAACGCCAACGGCTGGAAGCCCCCGCAATCCGTCAAGCCCCCGGCCACGTCGGCCGCGAGCCCAGCGGCGACGCCTGTCGCCGCTCCACCGGCGACGCCCGTCGCCTCAACCCCGCCGGCGGCTCCTGCCGCCCAGCCAGTCAAACAGGAGCCGACCATGGCTGACACCCCGAACGAAACCGAGATCCGCAGCAAGGCGACCGCGGACGCGCAGGCCCGGATCCAGGCGATCCTGACCAGCGACGAAGCCAAGGGCCGCGAGTCCATGGCCCAGCACCTGGCGTTCGCGACCACGTCCTCGGCCGAGGACGCGATCGCCCTCCTCAAGGTCGCGCCCAAGGGCGGCCAGGCCGAGGAAACCGACGCGACCGCGTCGTTCGTCGAGCGCAAGGAAGGCCAGGCCGACGGCCTCGGCGCTCCCGCGCCCAAGCCGACCGCCGCCGCCGCCGCCAAGGCCGGCTGGGACAAGGCCGTCGCTCGCGTGAACAAGCGGGTTCCGGGCGCCCGCTAAGCCGCCCTCTCCAGCGCGCCTGGCGGCCCTGAGGCCGCCGGCGATCCCTTCCATCCCTCACAACGGGACCAACTGAAATGACCATCCTGAATGTGGGCCGCGTCGCGGCGGCCTTTGTGCTGGCTGAAGCGTCGGGCATGCGCTCGCGCGCGGCCGAGTTCCTGGGCGCCAGCCAGGACGTGAAGCCGGGCCAGCCGCTCGCCCGGATCCTGAACGCCGCTGGCGTCGAGGTCACGGCCGCCGCCGTCGCCGGTAACACCGGGAACGGCACGATCACGCTGGCGAACCCGGCGTACACTCAAGCCGCCAAGCCCGGTAAGTACCTGGCCGTCTGCATCGCCGCCGCCGCCAACGGCGGCCGTTTCCGGATCGACGATCCGGCCGGCGTCGAGATCGGCGAGGTCGTCGTCGGCGCGGCGTTCGCGAAGCAAGTCAAGTTCACGATCAACGACGGGGCCGCCGACTACGTCGTCGGCGACACGTTCGAGATCGTGGTCGACCTGGACGCGGGCGGCGAAACCGTCGTCGCCTGGAACCCGGCCGCGAACGACGGGACCGAGGTCGCCGCCGCGCTCCCGCTCTACGCCGGCAAGACCGGCGCGGGCCAGCGCCTGGCGATCGCCACGATCGCCCGCGACTGCGAGATCCAGGCGAAAGAAATCTTCTGGCCCGTCGGCACGACCGCCGAGCAGAAGGAAACCGCCCTCCAGCAGCTGGCCCTGAACGGGATCATCGCGCGCTAAGCGGCCCCGCCCTAGCGCCTCCTCCGAAACACGAACCTAGGAAAGACCAACCCCGATGTTGGATATCTTCAATAACGACGCCTTTTCCGTCGTGAACCTCACGGACGCGATCAACGATATCGCGTTCGTCCCCGGCCGCCTGGCTGAGGCCGGCCTGTTCGGCACGCCCTCCGGGATCACCACGGTCACGGCCGCGATCGAGCGCAAGGGCGCGACCCTGGTCCTGGTTCCGCCGACCCCGCGCGGCGCTCCCGGGACGACCGTCGCCGACAACAAGGATCGCCAGCTGATCGACGTGCGGGTTCCGCATTTCGAGATCAACGACGCCGTCATGGCCGAGGAGGTCCAAGGCGTCCGCGCGTTCGGCACCGAGTCCGAGCTGGAGACGGTCCAGGGCAAGATCGCCGAGAAGGCCGCCGGCCACAGCCAGTCGCTGGCCGCGACGACCGAGTATTCGCAGCTGGGCGCTGTGAAGGGGATCGTCACTTACGCGGACGGCTCGACGCTGGACCTGTACGCGACGTTCGGCCTGGTCGCCCCGGCCGTGGTGAACTTCGATCGCGCCGCCCTCGGCACCGACGCCCAGGTCAAGGTGGGCGCCTTCCGCAAGTGGTGTACGGACGTTGTCCGCGCGATCACGGCCGAGCTGGGCGGCCTGCCCTGGTCGGGCAAGGTCCGCGTGCTCTGCGGCGACAACTTTTTCGACTACGTCCTCGGCATGCAGGAGGTCCGCGCGACCTTCCTCGGCTGGAACGAGGCCCAGATCCTGCGCGACGGCTATATCGAGCCGACGGGTAAGTCGTACGGCGCGTTCGAGTTCGCGGGGATCATCTTCGAGAACTATCGCGGCCAGGTCGGCGAGACGGCGTTCATCGGCACGAACGACGCTCACGCCTACCCGGAAGGCGTCCCGGGCCTGTTCCGGACCTACCACGCCCCGGCGGACTACATCGAAACCGTGAACACCCGCGGCGTTCGGCTGTATGCCAAGCAGTACGCCATGCCGAACGGCAAGGGCGTGAACTTCGACGTCCAGATGAACGAACTGAACATCTGCACGCGTCCGAAGGCCCTCCGGAAGCTGGCTGCGGTCTAAGCGAGCCGTGTCCCGCTGGAGCAGCGCGGCCGCCCGCCTCAACCGGGCGGCCGATGGCTTTTACGGCGAGCTGATCACGATCATGCGGCCGGCGGCGGGATCTCCGTACGTCAAGGGCGGCGGCGGGGCTCCCCCCGTCGTCGTCCAGCTGCAGGGCGTCGTCAGCGAAGGTGAAAGCCAGGGCCCGGCGGACGGCCAGACGGCCGGCGACCGGACCTTTAACCTGGGCCTGGTCGCCGGCGCGATCGAGGCCTCATTCATGCGAACCGGGTTCGCAACCCGCGAGCAATGGCCCCGCAAGGGCGATCTGCTCCGGGTCGAGACTGGCGAGCGCGCCGGCCACGTTTTCGAGGCCCTCGACGGGGCCAGCGACGACGGCGGCCGCGTGAACGTCCAGATCCTCCGGAAGGATTGAACCATGGCGCTTGCGGCCCTGTTCCTGCGCCTGGCGACCGTGCTGTCCCTCAAGGGCCGCACGCTCGCCGGCGATCGCGTCTCGGACTCGGCGATCGCGCCGATCGATCAGCGCGCCAAGGATCAGCGCAAGCCAGCCCTGGTCGTCTATTCCGACGACTTCGCGGCCGACCAGGTCGAGGGGCGGGATCTGCTGACGGGCTCGCGCAGCCTGCAGATCTCGATCGAGATCGTCGTCGCCGACCAGGTCGAGCAGGGCGAGGAAATCGCCGTCACCATCCCGGAGACGGACGAAGGCCTCGAACTGACGCTGAACCTGATCGAGCGCCAGATCCTGCGGGCCCTGCAGTTCGACGCCGAGCCCTGGTCCGAGATCTGGCGCGGCCTGGTTGCCCGGGTCCGCAAGGTCGAAAGCCTGCGCGGCGCGGGCCTGAAAGACGGCGTCCGGTTCGCCGCTCGCCAGCTGGTCCTGACGGTCGAGCCCCTCGCCGAGCCTTCGTTCGGCGAGGAGGCCCGCGGGACCTGGCGCAAGTTCCTGGACCAGCTGGAGCTGGAGCCCGGCCTCGCCGAGCTGGTCCCGCTCCTGGAGGCCGAGATCCTCGGCCAGGTCGTCCCCGATTGGCGCGTCGCCCAGGGCCTCCTGGGGCTCACGCTCGACGGGATCCGCGGGATCGGGATCGCGCCGCCGTTCGACGCCGGGCCGATCGAGGGCGCGCCGCTCCTGGCCGAGATCCGGCTCCGCCAGACGGACGGAACGGACAATACGGACGACCTGGTCGTCGACCCGGAACCGGAGGCCTAGCGCATGCGCGAACTCGCCGCCCTGGAGCGCCGCGTCCTGGAGCTGGAGCGGCGGCTCGCGAACGGCGTCCGCGAGGGGACGGTCGACCAGGTCGACCCGAGCCGGAAGCGGGTTCGCCTGCGCCTGGGCGGGCCCGACGAACAGCCGTTCCTGTCGCCCTGGGTTCCGTACTCTCAGACGGCCGGCGCGCTCAAAATTCACACCCCGCCGAGCGTCGGCCAGCAGATGACGCTGATTTCGCCGGCGGGGGATCTGCGGCGTGGCCAGGCCTTCCCGTTCACCTGGTCCGACGCCGAGCCCTCGCCGTCCGACGACGGCGATCGCCACGTCCTGACGTTCGGGGATCTGCGGGCCGAGATCACGCCCGACGGCCTCCGGATCCAGCTCGGCGAAAGCGAGATCCAGGTCCAGCGCCAGCTGGTCCTGATCAAGGGGGCCGAGATCGTCACAGACGGCCCGACGCGCCTCGACAAGGGCGTTCGCGCCGTTGTGTTCCGCGGCTCGATCGACGCCCGCGGCGACGCGAACACCGAGGGGGCCGAGCGTGTCTTTGTCTGACGCGAGCGCCTGGCTGGACGGCCTGGGCGACAAGCTGGTCGCCGGCGTCGCGCCGGAAAGCCAGCTCGAGTTTTTGTCCCGGTTCGCGGATCTCAAGGTCCAGGCCGGCGGCCTGGATCCCGAGCTGCAGATCCGAGCTCAAAATCGCTTCGTCGCCGCATGCCTGGGGCGCGGCCTCGGCCCGGCGATCCCTGCGGATCCGCTGCAGGCGGGGGCGTACCTTCCGGGCCTGCAGGACGGCGTCGCAGCCGCCCAGGCGGCCCTGCAGAACCCCCTGGCTGTCCTGGCCGAGGTCGAGGCCGCGGCCGCGCAGCTGCGCCAGGCCGCCGGCGTCGCCTGGTCTGCAGCCCGGACCGCCTCGGCCGCCGTGCGGACGTGCGAGCGGGCCGAGATCGCGGCCGCAAAGATCGCCATGGCGACGGGCCTCCCGCCCGTCACCGCCGCCTGGGCCCTGGCGACGCAGATCCGCGGCGTCGCGCTCGACGCGTCCGAGCTGGCCGCCAAGGCCGGCCGGGCCGCCGACCAAGCCTGGGGATCCGTTGCTCGGGTTCTCGATCGGATGCGCGCGAGCGTGTTCGACCAGGTCGACGCCCTGGAGCGGATCGCCGACGACACGATCGGCGCGCTGACGTCCGGGATCGAGGGCGCCGCCGAGGCCGCGCACGCGGACCTGTTCGACGACCTGGAGCAGGCCGTCCAATCCGTCACGATCTGAGGGGGCCGCAATGGCTGGGATTGACGCCGCGACGGGCCGGCCGCTCGCGGGCTGGTCGCATGTTGTCCAGTCCGTCGGGATCCTGCTGACGACCAGGCTCGGCGACCGGACCATGCGCCGATACGTCGGCGCGGTAACGGCCCAGCTGCTGGGCCAGCTGGTCAACCGCGGGAACCTCTTGCGACTGCTGCAGTCGATCGCCGTCGCGATCGATCTGTTCGAGCCCCGGTTCAAGGTTCTGCGCGTCGTCCCGGTCCGCCTGGAGCGGTCCGGGCGCGTCGAGATCTGGATCGAGGGCGAGTACCGCCCCCGCGGCCACCTGGGCGACCCCAGGCCCGAAGGAACCCGCCGGATAACGCTCGCCGCCGGCGAGCAGGGGATCACCGCAACATGACGCGCTTTACCGCTGAGACGCTCGACGTCTCGCGCCTCCCCCGGTTCCAGCTGGTCGAGGCGAATTACGAGACGATCCTCGCCGAGCGCATGGCCGGCCTTAAGGTCCGCCTGGCCGAGCAGGGCGTCGACTATGACGTCGGCCAGCTGGAGACGGATCCGCTGGCGATCCTGGAGCAGGAGGCCGCGTACCGCGAGCTGCTCCAGCGCCAGGCCGTGAACGACGCGGGCTGGAGCCTGACGCTGGCGGGCGCGAACGGGTCGATCCTCGATCACCTGGCCGCGACCCTGTTCCCGACTGTCGGCGTCCGCCGGCTGGAGGGGGAAGGCGACGAACGGTTCCGCCGGCGGATCGCGCTGGCCCCGGAGGCCGCCAGCGCCGGAACGCTAGGCGGGTACGAGTACCAGGCCATGACGGCCGACCTGGGCGTCCGCGACGCGCTGGCGCTGAACCATGCCTCGGGCGTGGTCGCGCCTGGCGAGATCCGGCTCCAGATCGTCGCCGAGAACGGGGCTGTCGAGGCCGACGTCCTGACGAAGGTCCGGGCGGCCGTGTTCGACCGCCAGGTCAAGCTGGGGAGCGACGTCCTGTCCGTCCTGGTCGCGACGCCGGTCCCGTACGACGTCGAGGCGACGATCGAGGTCCCTCGCGGTCCGGATCCGCAGCTGGTCCTGCAGGAGGTCCAGAAGCGCCTGGCCGCGTACGCCGACGATCGTCGCCGCGCCGGCCGCGTGGTCGCGCTGAGCGGCCTCGACGCCGCGCTGCACGCCCCGGCCGTCGAGCGCGTCGTCCGGATCTCGCCGGCCGCCGACGTCGACCCTGGGCCCGGCGGCGTGGCCGTCCTGGGCCAGGTCAACCTGACGCTGGAGACGCCCCTTGTCTGAGCCCGTTTCCCTGCAGCCGCAGAACGCGACCCCGCTCATGCGCGGCGTGTCCCTGGCGGACGCCGATCGGCCGATCTCTGCGGCGGACGTGGCGACCCTCTGGGATCCGAAGCGTTGCCCGGCGGCCGCGCTCCCGCACCTGGCGGCCGCCCTCGGCGTCTCCGTCTGGCGCAGCGACTGGAGCGAGGACCGCAAGCGCCAGGTCATAGCGCGATCGATCCAGCTCAAGCGCCAGCGCGGAACAATCCCCTGTTTCGAGGGGCATCTGGAGTTCGTCGGCGGCGAGCTGGTCCAGGTCGTCGCCCCGCCGAGCCGGGCTGTCGCCCTGCAGGCCCTCACGCCGACCGAGCGCCAGGCCTGGCTGTCTCAGTTCCCGGAGCTGCGGATCTATTATTTCCGCAACCGGAACCGACAGCTGGGCGTCATGAGCCCCGGTTCGCGGCCGCCAGCGATCCTGACGGTCCGCAGCAGCCAGGCGGCCAAGTACGCCGGGGCCCGGGCCGTGGTCGTCGACCAGGGCGTCGAGCGCTCGGCGATCGTCCAGGTCGCCAGCGGCGCGAGCGAGTTCGTTCAGACGGTCCAGGTCGCGATCCCGCATCGCGACCGCCGGTTCGTCCCGGGCGTCGCCGGGCTGGGCTTCATGTTCGCCCGCAAGTCTGACGCGGCCGATCGGCTGTACGTCTTTCGAGCTGGATCCGGCGGGCCTGAAACGGTCCGCCCGGGCCTGCGCCCGATCGACGTCCGCCCGACGCGCGTCGCCGGCCGCCAGGCGGGGCTTCCCGCCGTCACGGCCGGCCAGGCGCTCGGCGGGCCCTTCCGGTTCCTGCGCAACTCGCGGGCCCGGGAAGGCGTGTACGACAGCGTCCGACTGTTCGACCCGGCCAAGGCCCGCGCCGGCCAGGTCCGCCCCCGGGCGGGTCTGACGCTGGGGCGGACGCGCCTCGGCCAGCCAGCGTTCCACCTGGAGCTGGCCGTCGATCTCACGTTCAAGCGGCGCAAGGTGCGCCGTCTCCCCAACCTGCCGGGCTTCGTCCAGGCCTTCGATCCGACCCGCACCGAGGAAGCAATGGCCGCCGTTCGCGCGGCCAAGCTCGGGCGGGACAAGGTCCAGGTCCAGACGGCCCTGCATCGCCGCCTCACCCTTGGCGACGCCGTCCCGCTGAACGGGTCCGTCCGCCTCGGCCAGATCATCAGGAGCCTTTGAAGCCATGGAACAGCGCCCGATTTTCCGCGACCGCCAGGAGGTCACGCCCGACGACCTGAACAACCTCGGGACGATGAACCAGAAGGCGAACGACCATATCGTCCTGGACGGGATCGAGGCCGGCCGCCGGTTCGTCGGCTTCGCCGTGACGCAGTCGACCGCGACGTCCGTCACGGTCGCCGCCGGCCGCCTCTATTTCGACGGCAAGATCTATTTCCGCGACGAACCGGGCGGCGTCCCGATCGATCTCAACGGTCTGCGCCCGAACCTGCAGAAAAAGATCGTCGCGATCGTCACCTGGCCGCAGGACATCGAGACGAACGTCGATCAGCGGAACTTCCTGGTCGACGCTGACGAGCTGACGTACGAGGCCCAGGCCGTCGCCACGGAAGCCCGTCGCCAGGCGCGCCTGGAGGCCGTCGGCGGGGCCGAGGCTGTGTCCCCGCAGGCTCCCGTCGTCGACGCCGGCGCCGTGGTCGTCGCCCTGATCGAAATGGATCCCGCCGGGATCTCGACGATCACCCGGAACGACGACCGCGAGCTGCGCAACCTCGGCGACGTCGCGGACCTGGTCGAGGATCTGCAGCGCTCGAACGATGAGATCGCGCCCCAGGTCGCGACGATCAAGTCGGACCTGGCGCGGATCGCCGCCAACATGGACGAGGGCGGCAATAAGGAACTGCTCCTGGCCACGACGGCCGACGTCGCCCTGATCAAGGCGCGCCTGGATATCCCGTCGACGTACGTCGGATACCGCGGGACGACCTTCCAGGATCCGGCGACGGCGATCGACGCCGCGTTCGCGGGCTCGGCCGCCCGGGTCGAGGAGGGGCTCCGCTTCCCCTTCGCCGCCCAGGCCGAGAACGCCCTGGATCTGCTGAACCCGAACGCGCCCGGTATCGTGAAAACGGCGGCCGGCGTGGTCCTCCCGGCGTACACCGAGATCGAGCGCCGGATCACGAAGGGCCACAACGGCAACCTGTCGCTGGCCGAATACTCGAACCTGGAGAACCGCACGCTGACGCGCCTCGAAATGAGCCGCGAGCGCGTCCGGTTCGGCGCGGATTTCGAGGTTTCGACGGGCTCGGCGTTCTGGGCCGGCGGGACCTACCAGGACCGCCTTAACGGCATGATGCGGTCGATCTTCGTGAAGAACGGCGAGACGTTCCAGGTCTATGACACTGGCCGGGTCGACTCCGAGGGCCACAAGATCGTGCGCCTGTCCAAGTATTGGACGGACAGCGTCACCCGGCCTTATTGGTCGCGCCTGACGACCGAGGAGAATCTCCTCGGGTACGCGCACGTCGAGACGTTCCTCAACCCGCAGGACGCCTGGATCACGGCCCTGGGCCCGCACATGACGGCCAAGCCGGCCGTCGGGACGCTCACGATCGGGATCTGCGAAACCGATCGCGGCCAGCCCGATATGAGCCGGGTCCTGGCCATGATCACGCTGAACGCGAACCAGGTTCAGACGATCGCCGAGACGGTCAACACGCCGACCCCGCCCAAGTTCGCGATCCCGCCAACCTTCCTGGAGGGCGGCAAGCGGTACGGGTACTTCCTGGTCACGCAGCATGCGTTCCAGATCGGCGTGGCGGACGCTCAGAACGCCTCGGCGCAGGGCGCGACCGGAACGTACTTCTACGGGATGAACGGCGGGAATTGGTTCGCCGAGCCGACCGTCCATTTGGTCTGGCGTGACTGGCGCGCGGCCTTCCCCAAGGCGACCGTCGACGTCGACCTGCAGCCCCTGCAGCTCGCCGGCGGAATCCAGGGGATCGATATCCTGGCCGACGCGATCGTCCCGGGTTCAACGGACCTGGTCTGGAGCGTCCAGATCGGCGGGTTCTGGCGCAAGCTCAGCGAAGCGGATCCCGCGATGCTGGCGGCCCTGAACGCCCTCCTGCCGCTCCGGGCGACCTTCGTCGGGACGCCTGACGTCATGCCGGCGTTCCGGCTGACGGGATCTCGCGCGCGTGTCTCCCGCATGGCCAAGGTCATGAAGGCGATCACGCCGAGCAAGGCGCTGGGCGCGAACGCGAACACGATCATCCAGATCTGGCGCCTTCGCGGATTCGACCCGGCTCACCACGCGTTCACGCCGACCGTTCGACGGGCGGACGGAACGATCGAGACGGCCGACACGACGACGACCGTCACGCAAGCGGACGGCGTGGTCGAGAAGCGCTGCACGTTCAACCTGGCGGCCGCGACGAACGCGTTCCGCTCGATCCTCGACGCGACGACGGACAGCGAGTTTGCGACCTGGTCCGTCGCCGAGCTGGTCGAGATCGCTCAGTAAGGGAAAGCCCCCATGACGACCCGTAAGAAAGCCGCGCCCTCCGGGGCGCGGTTCGAGCCCTCGCGCCGGTACAGCGTCCAGCTGTCCCGCATCGTCGAGTACCCGGCCGGATCCGGCCAGTTCCTGTCGCCTGGCGCGGACTCGATCGAGCTGCGCGGCGACGTCGCCGCCAAGCTGGCCGACGCGATCGCCAGCGAAACCCTGATCCCTGAGCCCAAGGGGGCCTAAGCCATGACAAGCCGGTTCGAGGAGGTCTATCGGTTCAAGTCCGACGACGTCCTGACTGACGAAGCGCTGAACAGGCGTTTCAAGGATCTCGACGACCGGCTGTCCAAGGCTGAGGTCGTTCGGCTCAGCGAGGACGAAGCGTTCGCGGTCGTCCTCGATCGGGTCCTGGAGCGGTCCGAGGGCGTGATCTCGAACCTTCGGGATCAGCTCCTGGACCTGACGGAACTCCAATGGCTGACGGCGCAGTCCGAGACGCCGCGGACTCTGGCCCTGGAGGCCACGTTCGCGCTGTCCGTGATCGAGGAGGACCGGGCGCTTTTCGCGCCTGGTCCGTTCGCCCTGCTGTCCTGGACTGGCGGGGATCCCGATCATTACGCGATCGTCCGGACGCTGGGGTTCGACCGCGGCCTCGGGCAATGGGACGTCAAGGTCGAGGCGTTCGTCGGCGATCCTGGCCCGCATGCCGAATGGCAGATCTCGGCCGTCGCCGGCGCGACCCTGGCCCAGATGGCGCTGCTCGCCCAGGGCCAGGCCGTCGGCGCGGAGATCCTCGCGTTCGACGCCGATATGACGGCCAAGCATGGCGACGTTGTCGCCAAGCATGCCGACGTCGTCGCCAAGCATGGGGAGGTCGTCCCCGCGCGCGACCAGGCGCTCCTGGCCGCGGCGGCCATGCTCCCCTGGGACTTCACCGCCGACGGCCAGTTCTGGACGGCGCAACCTCAGGGCGCGCCCCTCGCGACGCCGGCGCACGCCGGGCCGTTTGCAACTGAGGCCGGCCTCGGCCGGGTCCTGCAGTCGAACGCGGCTGGCCAAGCCTTCCCCCGCGGCGTGATCGTCCCCGTTCCGGGGCGGCGCTACCGGATCGAGGTCCGGGCGAAGGTCAAGACGGACAAGAACAACGGCCTGGGCGGCCTGGCGGCGATCGACCTGTACAGCCTGGCGGCTGACTTCGGGACGCCTGTCGCCCTCGGCGGCTTCGGCGTCCTGGCGGACGCCCAGGCCGTGGCCGGGTACAGCTCCTCGGACGCGGATTTCACCGTCGCTGACGGGCTGAAAACCTTCGCCCTGGACTATCTCGCCCCGGCCGCCCCGCCGCCGATCGTGCGTCCCAGGTTCGCCTGGAACCAGGGCGGCTCGAACGCCGTCGTCCAGGTCGTTTCGTTCCTGATCTATGACGTGACGGCGGCGTACGACGCGAACGCCCTCGCGACGCAGCTCGACGCCGCGTCCCTCGCGCCCAAGAACAACGCCCAGCTGTCCGGGACATTCGCCCTTACCGGCGACGCCACGCCCGCGCAGCTGGTCGCCAACGCGAACGACTACGCGCCCGCCGAGCTGGCGAGCGCCTCGATCCTGCGCGTCTCGGCCGACCAGGCCGGCCGCCAGGTGACGGGCCTCGGCGGCGGCGCGGACGGCCGGTTCATGATCCTGGAGAACGTCGGGAACTTCCCGATCCTTCTGGTCGACCAGGCCGCCGCCTCGACGGCCGCGAACCGCTTCCTCCTGGGCGCGAACTACGGCCTGGAGGCCGGCGCATCCGTGCTGCTGCGATACGACGTCGTCGCTCAGCGCTGGCGCCTGGTCGGCCAGCCGGATCCCTCGCCCTTCCGTAACTTCGCCGTTGCTGCGGCGCTCAGCTTCTAAGGATCCGAGAACATGCTCGACAAAAACACGGCTGGGATCGAGGTCAACGCCGTCGTCACCCCGCAAATCCCGAAAAGCGCCTGCGTCCAGGCGGCGGCTGCGAACGCGGCCTGGAACCCGCCGTCGGCGAACCTGGTCCAGCTGCTGCAGTTCGGCCCCCGCGGCGGGCGCCTGACGAAGCTTAATGCGATCCCGGCCGCCAACGTGGCCGCGACGCAGTTGCAGCTGTTCCGTTCGCTCGACGCCGGCGCGACGCGGCGGTTTATCAAGTCCAAGCTCATGGGCGCACACAACCCGAGCGCCACCGCCGAGACGCCGCAGACGTCGTTCGACTACTCGGAAAGCCAGCCCCTGCAGGGCGGGCCGAACGAGATCCTGTACGTCGCCGTCGGCGTCGCGAACGCGGTCAACTTTGAAGCCGAGTGGGCGGACTACTAATGGCCGGCTTGATCGGCCTGCAGGGGCAAAAGCTCGGGCTAGTCTCGCAAGCGTCCAGGCGGGCCCTCGGCATCGGCGCGGGCTTCGCCGCGATGCAGCCGATCGGCGGGAGGAAAAAGGGCGCCGTTGCGCTGTCGTTCCTCCTGGTCGGCGGCGGGGGCGGCGGGGGTAACGGCGTTGGCGGGAGCGTCGGCTTTGGCGCTGGCGCTGGCCAGGTTCTCCCCGGCTCATTCGAGCCCGCGGTCGGCAGCTCTTACGAGGTTACGCTCGGCGCGGGCGGGCTTGGCGGGATTCCTTCGGGCTGGACCGGCGGGCCGAGGGCCGCGACCTACGGCGACCCGTCGCGGATCGTGGGGCCGCCGGGATCTCAAGTCGCGTTCACGGCGGCGGGCGGGGCGCTCGGCCTTAGCCAGGGATCCGGCGTCGGGAGTTCGTCCGGGAACGGCTTCCCCGGCGGGACCTTTAACGGCGGCGCGGGGGGCGGCGGCGGCGCGGCCGGCCCTGGCGGCAACGGCAAGAACCCCGGCGGCGGCGATGGCGGGATCGGCCTGCAAAGCTCGATCACCGGAACGCCGACCTACTACGGCGGCGGCGGGGGCGGCGGGATCAATTACCCGACCGGCGGCCCCTTCGGATCCGGCGGCCTCGGCGGCGGCGGCGCTGGGGGCAACCCTGGCGGCGCGGGCGCTCCGAACACCGGCGGCGGCGGCGGCGGCGGCCGCAACGGCCAGTCCTGGGGGAGTACCGACTATCCCGGCGGCGACGGCGGCTCGGGCGTCGCGATCTTCGCGTACGTCACCGGGTCCATGCAGGCGACCGGCGGCGTCGTCACGACCTACACGGACGCTAAGGGCGTCTCCTGGACGGTCCACACCTTCACGACTTCCGGCACCTTCAAACGGATTGGCTGAGCATGATCCTGTATCAACGAAAAGACCTGGCGAGCGGCGACCTGATCGGCGAGGCTGCCCCGGTTCCTCCCGAGCTGGACGGCTGGCGGCCGGAGTTCCTGGCCGACGTCTCGGCGCACCTGGCGGCCGAGGCGTGCGACCAGCTGGGCTTTACGGGCCAGGGGTTTTTCCCCGTCGAGCCGCCCCCGCCTCCCGAGCCCGAGCCGCAGCCCTTGCGGATCGGCAAGTATTGGCTGTTCCAGCGCTTCACCGAGGCGCAGGAGCGGGCGTTCGCCAAGCTTGAGGCCCAGGCCCGCACCCTGGCCCCGGCCGACTATGACGACCCGGCGAAAGAGGGGCTGTTCCAGCTGCAGCGGTTCCTGCGGCGACTGGACGCCCTGACGATCGTCGAGCTGGACGCGGCCGAGACGCTGGCCGGGTTCGAGCTGCTGCGCCTCCTGGGCGTGTTCGGGGATCCGGCAAGCCAGGCGTCGCACGACGCCCTGGCCCCGATCATCGCGCCGCCGATCGGACGCGAAGCGGCCTAGCCGCAAGGCCCTAAGCCGATGCGAACCGGGTTCGCATCCCCCTGACCTGGCCGCCCCTCCTGGGCGGCCTTTTTCATTCGAGGAGATCTAACCATGCCGGATCCGGTTTTCGGCTTTTCCATCAATCCCGAGACGGTCGAGCCGCGCAGCGTGGCCGGCGCGAACATGAGCGTTATCGGCCTGGTCGGCACCGCGCCGGCGGCTGACGCCAAGTTCCCGCTGAATACGCCCGTCCTCATGTACTCGAACGACGCGGCCATGCTCGCCTCGCTCGGCGCGACGGGCTCGCTCCCGGACGCGATCGAGGGGATCAACGATCAGCTGGGCGAGTTCCAAGTCGCCGCGCAGATCGTGGTCGTCCGCGTGGCCGAGGGCGCCGGCGCTGACCAGGCGGCCAAGGATACGGCCACGATCGCGAACCTGGTCGCCGCGAACAGCGGGATCCACGTCCTTAAGACCGCCGCGACGGCGCTCGGCGTGACGCCGCGCCTGGTCGCTGTCCCGGGCTATACGCACCAGCGCGTGGCCCCGGCCGCGAACGCCGTCTGCGCCGCCCTGGGCGCGGTCCTGGATAGCCTCCTGGCGCATGCCGTGGTCGAGGGCCCGAACGACACGGACGCGAACGACAAGCTCTGGCGCGCGACCCTGAACCACAAGCGCCTGATCCCCGTCACTGGCGGCTGGAAAAAGCTTGTCGGCGCTGTTCCGACGAACGTCCCGCTGGCCCCGCGGGTCGTCGGCCTGGCCGTCAAGGTCGACCACGAAAACGAGGGCCGGCCGTTCCGCAGCTGGGCGAACCGTCCGATCCAGGGCGGCCTCGGCCCGGCCCGGGCGATCCCGTTCAGCCTGACGGACGGCGCGATCTCGGGCCAGGATCTCCTGGCGTCGCAGATCGGGATCGTCGTCCGCGGCGAGCCTGGCGTCGACGGCGCGATCGCCGACGGCGGGTTCGTGTTCGTCGGGACGGACAACGCCGGCGCAGACGTCCTCTGGCAGCAGTACCACCAGGTCCGCGGCCGGGATTACCTGCACCTGTTCTTCCTGCGGACGCTGCGGTTCTACCTCGGCCGGTTCAACCTGACGGGCCACGTCCTGCAGACGATCCTGCAGACGGTCCGGTACGAGCTGCGCGACCGCCAGGCCGACGGCGATATCCTCGGCTCCAAGGTCGAGTTCCGCGCCGATCAGAACCAGCCCGACCAGCTGCGGCTGGGCCGGATCGTGATCCGCTTCGCGGCCGAGGAGGCCCCGGTCCTGCGGCATATGACGCTGCAGTCCGCGCGCTATCGCGAGGCCCTGGACGATCTCCTCGAAAGCCTGGCGGGCCAGGCCTCGGCGTAAGCCGGGGCCCAGCTCCTCACGCCTCCCCCTTCAATCCGTAACTGACAGGAGCGCCGGCAAATGCCCGCAGCCTTCTACCTCATGGAAGCCGTGAACCTGTTCGCGGGCGACCATGATCCGAGCAACTCCAAGCACCTGACGCTGGAGGAGTTCAAGCTCCCGGATCTCCAGGAGATGTTCCAGGACCACCACGCCGGCGGCGCGCGGGTCCAGGTCGAGTTCGCCGTCGGGATCCAGAAGCTGGAGCCGACTTTCAAGCTGAAAGGCTTCGATCCGGATCTGCTGACGCAGTTCGGCCTGGGCGGCAAAAAGCTGACGCGCTTCACCGGGTACGGCGTCATGCGCGACCAGCGGACCGGCGAGGCGATCCAGTCGATCGCCACGATCGAGGGCCGCCTCGGCAAGGTCGCCCCGGACGCGCAGAAGCGCGGCGAGCTGGCCGGCCACGAGTACGCGATCAATCAGGTCATGCACTACGAGCTGTCGTTCGGCGGCCGTGAACTCATGTACTGGGATTTCTTCACGAACACCCTGCGCATGAACGGCGTCGACCAGGAGGCGGAAACGAACCGTCTCCTCGGCATCGGGGGCTAAGGCATTGCCGACGATCCCCCTCAAAAAGCCGATCGAGCATGACGGGGCGACCTGGTCGTCGATCGAGTTCGACCCGTCGCTCGGCGCCCTGGAGACGTTCGAGGAATCGATCATCGCCGGGACGCCCGAGATCAAGGCCATGATCCAGCTGATCGCGGCCGACGGCGACGTTCCGATCGAGGTCGTCCGCAAGATGCGCCAATCCGACCTGGAGGCGGCGCAGGCCGAGATCAAACCGCTCGCCCCTTTGCCGCCCTCGACGGCGTCCTCGCCGGCCGAGACTGGCGGCGATGGCGAAGCGTCGCGGCCGATCTTGCACACGTCCTGAACCAACCCCTGGACCGCGTCCTCGCCTGGCGCTGGTCCAGGGCCCTCGCCTGGAAGCCCGAGGCCGAGCGCATAGCTCGGGCTCGCGGCTGGACCGAATAGGAGGCCGCCATGGCCCGGCTTACGTCTCAGCTGATCCTGTCCCTGATCGACCGCGTTTCCGCGCCAGCTCGGCGCGCGACGCAATCGCTCCGGGGGATCACCCGCGCCGTAACCGAGGGCAACGGCCAACGCCTGCGGGCCATGGCGGACGCCCAGCGCCAGACGGTCGCCCAGCTGCGCGGCGACCTGGTCGACACCGGGGCGGCCGCCCTGGCGCTGGGGGCCGCCTTCGGGATCCCGATCCGCAAGGCCCGGGAGTTCGAGGCGGTCCTGGAGGATATCGCCCAGAAGGCCCCGGAGCTGCGCAAACAGCAGCTGCAGCTGGGCGCGTCGTTTCGCGCGCTTGGGCCCGAGGTCAACCGCAGCGCCCAGGAGATCGCCCGCGGGGCCGATATCCTGGCCGGCCTGGGCGTCCAGGATCCGGCCGGCCTGGTCGCCATGATGCGGCCGATCGGCAAGGCCGCGACCGCGTACCGCGCCGAGATCGAGGATCTGGCGAACGCCGGGTACGCCGCGACGTCGAACCTCAAGATCCCGTTCGAGGATACGCAGCGCGCCCTGGCGATCATGGCCGTGGCCGGCAAGGAGGGGGCGTTCGAGCTAAAGGATATGGCCCGGTACTTCCCGAGCCTGACGGCCAGCGCCCAGGCCCTGGGCCAGACTGGCGCGCCCGCCGTGGCCGACCTGGCGGCGGCCCTGCAGATCACCCGCAAGGGCGCAGGGGACGCCGAGGAGGCCGCGACGAACCTCTCGAACGTCCTGCAGAAGATCAACGCGCCGCTGACGCGCAAGAAATTCGCCAAGTTCGGCGTCGACCTTGAAGCGTCCATGAAGGCGGCGGCCGCCAAGGGCATGACGCCGATCGAGGCGATCGCCGAGATCACGAACCGGACGCTTAAGGGCGACCTGAACAAGCTCGGCGACCTGTTCGAGGACGCCCAGGTCCAGAAGGGCCTGCGGCCCCTGATCCAGAACCTGGAGCTGTACCGCGAGATCCGGGCCAAGGCCGGCGGGGCGACGGCCGCCGTCGTCGACCAGGATTTCCTGGACCGGATGAAAACCGGCGCAGCTCGCGCCGACGCGTTCCGGGCGAAGATCCAGAACCTGGCGATCAGCTTCGGGACGGCGCTCCTGCCCGGCCTGAACTCATTCCTGGACCTGATCGGCCCGATCGCCGGCGGCGTCGCCAGCCTGGCCGAGCGCTTCCCGGGCCTTACGCGCCTGGTCGTCGGCGCAACGGCGGCGATCGTCGCCCTGCGCCTGGCGACGCTCGCGTTCCGGTTCGGCAAGGCCCAGATGCTGCTGGCCCTGACGGATCTCGGCCTCGGGCTGGTCAACTTCCGGACCTTGGCGACGGGCGCTGTAACGGCCGCCAGGCGCAACGTCGCCGGCGGCCTTATGGCGATGGCCCTGCAGACGCGGACCGCGACCGGGATCATGGCCCTGTCGATCCGCGGGCTGCTGGCCGCCTCCGGGATCGGCCTCCTGCTCCTGGCCGCCGGCTGGATCGTCCAGCATTGGAGCGGCGTCGTTTCGTTCTTCCGCGGGTTCGGCCAGGGCTTCATGGCCGCGATCGCGCCGGTTCGCCCGGCGCTGGAGCCGCTGATCCAGGGCGTTAAGACCGTCGTCGGCTGGGTCCGCCAGCTGCTCGGCGACAAGGGCGAGGACTGGACCAGCTGGGGCGTCAAGGCCGGGACCGCTGTCGGCGGGTTCGTGACGGGGGCGATCAAGTTCCTGGGCGACCTGGTCGGCTGGTTCAAGCGCGCCCTGGATCTCGCCTGGCAGCTCGCCAAGTGGACGCCGGCCGGCCTGGTCATACAGGGCGGGGCGGCCGTGGCCCGGGCTGTCAGCGGCGGCGGCCGCAAGCCGGCGGGCAAGCGGGCCGGCGGCGGCGACGTCCGCCAAGGGCTCGACTACCTGGTCGGCGAGCGCGGGCCCGAGATCTTCCGGGCCCCGGCGTCGGGCCGCGTCTATCCGAACGGCCAACGGCCGAGCGGATCCGGCGCAGTTCGCGGCCGCGCCGGCGGCGTGTTCGCCCCGCGGATCCAGATCCTGGGCGCGGGCCAGAACGCCGAGCAGATCGCGGAAATGGTCATGGCCAGGCTGCGCGCCGAGTACGAGCGGTTCGCCGCCGGCTCGCACGCTGACGGGGGAGTGTTCGCCTAATGCTGTACGCGCTGGGCTCCGTAGTGTTCGAGGTCGCCCCGCTGAACGTCGACCAGGTCGAGCGTACCAGCGGGGCCGACTTCGCCGAAAAGCCGATCCTCGGCCGGCGTCCCGGGTTCGAGTTCATGGGCCCTCAGGCCCAGGAGCTGACGTTCCAGGGGAAGCTGTTCCCGGAGGCCCTCGGCGGCGAGGAGGAGTGGCGGGAGCTGGAGCAGATCCAAAGCACCGGCGCCGCTCAGCACCTCATGCGAGGCGACGGCCTGGTCGTCGGCTGGTTCCTGGTCGTCGGCCTTCGGGAGACGGCCCGGTTCCTGGCCGCGAACGGCGTCCCCCGCCTGATCGAGTTCGAGATCCGTCTCCGGGAGGGCGATAAGCCGCCCGCCGGCGAGTACCAGGGCGCGCAGCTGGGGCTGATCCAATGACGACGGAAACGATCACCGTCGCCGGCGACGGCCTGACGGTCGAGCTGCTGGTCTGGCGGCGCTATCGCCGGCCGATCCCCCGCCTGGTCGAGCAGGTTCTCGAACTGAACCCGGGCCTGGCGCAGCTGGGCCCGCACCTTCCCCCCGGGACGCGCGTCGTCCTCCCGGTCCTGCAGGAGGCCGCTCAGCCGGCCGAGCGCGAGATCGTCCAGCTCTGGGATTGACCTATGGCCAGGGACGCAGCGGCCGCGGCCGCGCTGCTGACGCGCTTCCGCGTCACCGTGAACGGGTCCGATATCTCGCCGGCGCTGGCCCCGGTCCTGCAGACGCTGCGGGTCCGGGACGCGGCTGGCCAGGCCTCGGATACGGCCGAGATCGAGCTGGACGATCGGGCCGGCTCGATCATCCTCCCGCGGCCTAAGGCCCGCCTGCAGGTCGAGCTGCGGGATCCTCGCGGCCTGGGGCTAGTGTTCTCCGGGACGGTCGACGAGACGCGTTCGCGCGGCGATCGCAGCGGGGGCCGAATCCTGACAATTTCGGCTAAGGGCGCGGACGTCCTGGGGCGCGCGAAGCAACTCCAGGAACGCCATTTCGACGACGTGACGATCGGCGAGGCGCTCAAGCAAGCGGGACAGGCTGCAGGGATCGAGGACGTCCGGGTCGACGCGGATCTCGCCTCGATCTCGCGCCCGTACCTGGCGCTGGAGGGCGAAAGCTTCCTGGCGTTCGGCCAGCGCCTGGCGCGCGAGCTGGGCGGGACCTTCAAGATCTCGGGCGATCGGGCGATCCTGGTCAAACGCAACGGCGGGCGGACGGCCTCGGGCCGCGAGCTGGGCCTGGTCGTCGCTCAGTACGGCGTGAACCTGATCAGCTGGGACGTCGCCCCGTTCGTCGGCCGGCCGCGCCATAGGCGGACCCGGACGCGGCATTACGACCCGGACCAGGCGCAGCTGCGCGAGCAGACGGCCGAAATCCAGGACGACGACGCCGAGGCCGACCTGGTCGTCCGGTTCCCGTCAGCCGACGAAGGATCCGCCCGCGACCAGGCCAGCGCCTCGGCCGCCGAGGTCGAGCGCGCCGGCGGATCCGGGACCGTGGCGATCGACGCCGACACCAGCGCCAAGCCCGAGGCCGTCTGTCGGCTGATCGGGGCTCGCGAAGGCGTCGACGGCGATTATCGGATCGACGCGGTCGAGCATGGGATCGACCGCTCAGGCGGCCTCTCAACCCGCCTGGAGCTGGGCCAGCCGCACGGCCAGGCCGGCAAAGATAAGCGCAAGCCGAAACAGCAGCTGCGCAGCGTCATCTGACAGAACAGCCGGGGGGCTGATCATGAGTTCCTTTACCGAGGAGCTGGAGGTTCGCGTCCTGAACAGGACCGAACACTCCCGCCGCTGCGTCCAGAACTTGCGGCGCTTCGCGTTCGAGGTCGGGCGGCTTGGATCCGGCGACCTGGTCGACGTCGACGCTGGCGAGATCTCGGATTTCGGGAGCCTCCCGCGCCTGGCCTGGCTGATCGATCCGCCGTTCGGATCCTGCGCCAAGTCCGATTTCGTCCATGACAGCATGTATCGCCAGGGCACGCGTCCGCGGGCCGAGGCCGACCGGATCTGGCTGGACGCGATGGGCGTCGAGGCCCAGGCCCTCCGGGCCGCCGGCCAGTCGTACGCGCCGGCCTGGTGGCGGATCCTGCGATACCTGGTCGTCCGGGCCTTCGGCTGGCGCAGCTACGGCCCGCGTCACCCGTCGCGCCGCCGGCCTGGTGGGCGGATCCATTGGCCCCGGGTCCTCGGCCTGGTCGTCCTCCCGCTGGCCGCCTGGGCCCTGTTCGCCTGGCTGGGGATCCTCCTGGTCCAGGTCGTCCTGCAGCTGCTGCAGCGGCTGTTCTAAGCTCCTGGAGATCCCCCGCCATGATGGGCGCAACCCTGAGCCGCGGCGCGTACCTGGACGGCCCGACGCCGTTCCTCGGCGCAGTTGTCGCGGCCGATTTTGAAAAGCGTCTCTATCGCATCGCCAGCGGCCGGGGCTCCCGGCCTGACTTCAAGGGATTGCCGGGCGCGTCTTACACGGGCGGGGGCGGGCACAAGTGGGTGCGCCGCAATGGCGTTTGGCAGAACCTGGCGAACGGCGAGTTGGGCGAGGGCGACGGCGTCGGGCTGTCCGTTTACGAGGAGCGGCAGAACCTGAATGTCGGCGCGGGAAACCCCGCTCAATGGCCCGCCACTAAGACCATGAACGGCGTCACCATGGCGCGCGTTGCGACGGGGGTCGAGGACGGCGTTCCTTATGGCGAGTACCGCCTCCAGGGCGTCGCGACGGGGTCGTACCTCGACTTCGATCTGTGCAATGGCACGGCGCGATGGAACGCGACGCCGAACCAGCCGTACACGGTTTCGAGTTCGTGCAAGCGTGTCGCCGGTTCAACGGCGAACGTCCCCGGGGCTAGGTTCGGCGTAGTCGAGGAGGCGGCCGCGTTCGCCTTCGTCGGGCTTACGGGGGACCTTTACTCGCTGGACGGATCCCTTTCTCACAAGCGGAACACGCGAGTATTTGGCGCGACTGCTGCAACCGGCCGGGCGACCTTCGTCTGCGACTTCGTTGTCGGCCAGCCGATCGATATCACGCTGCGGCTGTACCGGCCGAACGTCTATCAGGGCGCAGACATTCTCGATCCGCCGATCCTGCAGACGACCGCCGCGGCGGCGACGCGCACGCGGGATCTCCCGGAACTGAGAAATCTCGGGATCGCGCCGCCGTTTACGGTCGTCGTGACGTACGAACTCGGCCAGCTCCCGCTGAGCGGCACAATCCGCAACCTGCTCAACTTCGGCGACTCCCAAATGAAGCGCCTGCGGATCGCCAGTGACGGGCTGTTCCTCCAGTACGTCGACGCAACCGGGGCCCTGGCCGTGAACATCAATACGGGCATGGTCGGAACGACGCCCGGCCGGCACAAGGCGGCGATCCGGATCGCCAAAGATAACTTCGCGATCTGCGCCAACGGCGGGAACGTCTATACGGACGCCAGTAGCGAGGCCTACGACCTGAACGTCCTCCGGATTGGTCACAACGGGTTTAGCGAGCAGCTGAACGACACGATCGCGAACCTTCGCGTCCTCCTGGGCGCCGCAAGCAACGCCCAGCTGCAGGCCCTCACGGCCCCCTGAATAACCCGGGCCAGAACGGCCCAGCATGCGAACCCGGTTCGCACTCCAGCCGCCCGCAAGAGGCGGCCCGTAACACCGTGCATCAATCGAGTAAGAGGAGGCCGCCATGGCCGAAAACGTCAGCGAGCCCGCGATCGCGGCCGCTGTTGCGAAGGCCGCGGCGTTCGCGCCTGGCTTTGCGGGGGCTGTCCTGTCCCTCGCCTTCGTCGAGGATCTCACGCGGCGCGGCCGGGTCGTCGCGGTCATTGTCGGGCTTGTCTCGGCGATGTTCCTCGCGCCGGCCGTCTGCGAGATCCTGGACCTGTTCTGGCCAGGCGAGGGGATCCCGGGCGCGATCCGCAGCGCGGTCCTGTTCCTGACGGGGCTCTGCGCGATGGGCTGTCTCCCGAAGCTGCTCGGCTGGCTGGAGAAGATCGCCGGCGATCCCCTGTCCCTCCTCAAGGTCCGCGGGGGCGCGCAATGAACTGGCCGCTGCTCCTCCTCTGCGGCGGCCTGGTCGCCGCGATCGTGACGATCGTCGTCCTGGTCGCCCTGCTCGATTGGGCGCACGCGCCCCGGGGCGAGCGCGTGGCCCTGACAACGATCGCCGCCGGCCTGGTCTGGGCCGCGCCTGGCCGGTTCGCCGCCGGCGGCGTTGGCCTGGGCGACCTGGTCCTCCTGGGCGGCGTCCTGGCCCTGGTCCTGATCACCTACGGCCGCCGCGTCGCGCGCCACGCCGACCAGGTCGACGGCAAGGTCGACGGCCGCGCCGGCCCGATCGGCGTCCGCTGGGCCGAGCCCCCGCCTGCAGCTCGCCGCCCTCGCGGCCGCTGACGTTCGCGCGCCCTGCGGGGCTGCGCCTCCCGCCTCGCCTGGCTGAGACGGCCCCAGCGGCTGCGCCAGGCGGGGCGGATCCCCCTCACAATCTGGAGGCCGCAATGGCCCTGATCACGGCCGCGCAGCTGCGTCTGTTCGCGCCCCGCTGCGACTACATGGGAATCGCCCCGCACCTGGACCGGGCGTTCGCCGAGGCGGGGATCGATACGCCCCGCGAGATCCGCCACGCCCTGGCGCACATGCACCACGAAAGCCAGGGGTTCACGCGCTGGAAAGAGAACCTGAACTGGAAAACACCCGAGCGCCTGGACGCCATGTTCTCCAGCGTGAAGGGCGCGGCTGACGCGGCCGCGCTGATCGCCAAGGGCCCCTGGGCGATCGCGAACCGGGTTTACGCCGGCAAGGGCGGGAACGGGAGCGAAGCCTCGGGCGACGGCTGGCGCTTCCGCGGGCGGACGCCGATCCAGCTCACGCTGCGCGGCAACTATGAGGCCGCCAGCGACTGGACCGGCGTCGACCTGGTCAAGGAACCGGACCTGGCCGACCAGGTCCCGCTGGCCTGCAGGGTCGCCGCTCAGTGGTGGCGCCGGAACGGCCTCGGCGAGATCTGCGCGGTCGACGCCGGCGAGGCGGCGATCGACGCGATCGAGGAGCGGATCCGCGCGAACGAACTCGACGACTGCCTGCAGGCAACGCGTCGCATCAACGGCGGGACGAACGGCCGCGAGGATCGCGTCCGCCAGCTGCTGCGCGCCGGCACGATCTGGCGCGACTGAGGAGGCCGATCCCATGACGTACTGGAAAATCGCCAGCGCCGGCGTCGGCCTGGTCCTGCTCCTGCTGTTCGCTGGCTGGATCCAGCACCAGCACGCCCGATCCGAGCGCCTGGCGGACTGTCAGGCGATCGCCGCCGGCCAGCTCGCCCGCGACGCCGGCGAGCGCTGTCCGAAGCCCGTCGCCCAGGCGCTGGAGGCCGGCCGCCTGGCGCGGCTGTGCGACCAGGCGCTCGGCCCGGTCAAGGGCCAGGGCCTGGCCTGGGGCGCGCCGCTCAGCTGCAGCGGCAAGATCCGCGACCTGGTCGCCCGTCACAACGTCGCCCAGGACGCCCTCGCCGATCGAGATCTCGAACTCGATCGGCTCCAACGCGGCCAGGCGGCCGCGATCGCCAGGGCCCAGGCCCGCGGCGCTTCACAAGCCCGGAGTTACGCCAATGCAAAAGCTGCGCTCGACGCTGCGCCTCGGGATCCTGACGGCCTTATCCGCTGCGGTCCTGACTGCCTGCGCCAGCTCGCCGGCCAAGGATCCCCCGCTGGATCCGGGCCCGATAATCGCGCCTCGCCTTGAGACGCGGACGGTCTGCCCGGCCGAGCTGCTCGCGCCCTCGCCGGATCCCGTCGCAATGCCGCCAGGCGCGGTCCTGCAGGGGAACCAGGAGGGCCTGGACTACGTCGCCCGCCGCTTCGCTCGCGAGGGCCTCCTGGAGGCCGTGATCGCGGACGCGCGGCAATCCTGCCCGGCGGCCAGGCCGCCCGAAACAAGGGACAAGCCCGACGATGGCTGACGCAAAGCCTTCCCCCCGCGTCCAGGCGCTCGCATCCCAAGCGATGCGGGCCCCTGAGACACTGACGTTCGAGGAGATCCGGACCCTGGGCGCGAGCCTGGTCGCGCAAAGCGACGGCCCGCCCCAGCCCGTCGAGCGCTCGAACGCGAAAACCTGATCCGGCGACCTGGTCGTCGCGCCTGGCCCCCGGCCCTGGTCCGCAGCTCGCGGCCCGGGCCGGGGGCCTTTCGGCGTTTATGGCCCCGCTGCGGGCCTGGAGCTGGCCCAGGACGGCCGGAACGGCAACGCCCGGCGCGCTGGAGCGGCCGGGCGTCCTGGGGCCTCCTGGGCCGTTTTTTCGGGCCTCAGCCTTCCGAAGGCTTCGCGGCGATCGCGGCCTCGACGCCCTCGGGCGGACGGACGCCGGCCAGGTACAGCTCGACGACCAGGCTCAGCGGGCCCGAGATCCGCGTCTTTCCGTCCTCATAATCCCGGATCGTGGCGCCGGGATCTCGGCCGCCCAGGCGACAGGCCCGGGCCATTTCGGCCATTTTCAGCGGCCGCCCCAGGCCCCAGGCCTCGCCCAGCTTCTGGCGCGCCTGGCGCAGCTGGTCGCCCGTCATGAACTCGCCGGCTTGATTGGCCATGTTCTCCCCTCCTCAGAAATCGAAATGGACGTTTCGGCCCAGCAGCTGGGCGGCGTCAATGTTCAGGCCATGCCGGCGGACGAACGCGAGGATCGCGTCGGCCTGGCGCTGGGCCTTGGCCTGCAGCGGCTCGATCTCGCGCCTGTGACGGTCGACCAGGTTCCGGGCGATCGCCTGGAACGCCCGCTCATGAGTCGCCCGCCAGGTCGTCGAGCCCCGGCCGAAACAGTAGGACTTGCCGCCGACGTACGAGATCGCGGACGCCTCGGCGCGCCGGCGGATCTCGCGGGCCAGGGCCTCCAGCTGGCCGTTAACCAAGGCTCGAGCTGCAGCCATGCGCTGCAGCTCGGCCTGGCGGGCCAGGTAGGGGTTCGCCTCGGCGATCATTTCCAGAACCGCCGCGCCTGGAACAGGACGCGATCCAGCTCCTCGCCCTGGACCTGGACGAAGCGCTCGCCCTCGATCCGCCGGGCCTCGCCCGTCAGGAACCCGTCGTCGGCGTACGGCCGATCGAGCGGGAGGTAATAGCGGGTCGACGTCGCGCCGGCCCTGCAGCTGACGTTCAGGCCGCGCCCGCTGCGGGCCAGGCGGCCGAACCAGGTCGCGTTCGCTTGCGGATCCATGGTCGCCCCTCGCCTCAGAATTGGACCAGGAGGGCGGCCAGGCGCGACAGGCCAGCGGATCCCTCGCCGTACGTCGGCTCGGCGTCGTACCCGTTCAGGTACGCGTAATACCGGACGCCGGCGGCCGTCTGCAGGATCCCGATCTGCGGGTTCCGGGCGAGAACCTCGGCGATCCAGCGTGCCTCGCGCTCGGCGATCTCCTCGGCCGTCGGGGCCGAGGTCTCGATCCCGGCGTCGCGCCAGGCCTGGGCGATATCGGCGTCGATCTGCTGCGGCGAGCAGAGGGCGAAATCCTCGGCGGCGGAAAGCTTGGTCATTCGTTCGTCCTCGATCAGGTGGGGCGCAGCCCCGTTGGCCAGGTCAAAATACAGGTATTCCCTGTAATCACAAGCCCCCGCCGACGGAAATCGGCGAGGGCCTGGTCGACCAGGTCGGCCGCCTCACTTCATGAGGCGCGTCGGCCATTGCGGGAACTCGTTCCCCAGCTTCGAGACGTTCCAGATCTGTTTGGTCGACCAGCGCTCGACCTGGTCGCCCTTGCGGACCGTCAGGATCGAGGCGGCCCAGACGTGCGAGCCCTGCAGCTCGGCGTCGTCGCAGTCGCCGACCTTGGCGACCAGCTTGCAAATGAACGCGTCGTACTCGAACGCGGCCAGCTCCTCGGCCTGGGCGACGAAGCGGTCGCAGCCCTTTTCCGACATTTGGACGAACCGGGGCTCGCCCATGCGGAAAGAGTTCCGGACGTCGCGGCGTTCCTCCGTCAGCGAGCCGAACAGCGAGTATTTCGCCCGGGCGACCTGATAGTCGCGGCCCCAGATCTGGCGGCTGTTCGGGTACGGCGCGGCGGCGTTGATATCCCAGCCGGCCTTTTCCAGCTCGGCGCGGACGCGCTCGATCGTGGCGCGGGCCTTGTCCGCGGCGGCCTTCACGGCGTCAGCCTTGAGGGCGTGAACGGCGCGGCCGACGGGCTCGCGGGCGGCGACCTGGGCGGCGTAGTCCTCGGCCGTCAGGCCGGCGTGGTAAGCCGTCAGCACGTCGACCTGGCGCAGGCGCTGCGAAACCAGCTGGCCAGTCAGGCGGCGGACCTTCGCCTCGAATTGCTCCTGGCGCCGGGCTTCGATCTCGGCGGCGCGTTGTTGAGCCTTCGTCGTCATTGTCAGTTCGTCCTCTGCAGGTGGGGCGCAGCCCCGTTGGCCAGGTCAAAATACAGGTATTCCCTGTAAGCACAAGCCCCCGCCGACCGAAATCGGCGAGGGCCTGGTCGACCAGGTCGCCGGCTCAGCGCGCCCGGCGCAGGACGTGGCGGATATGCTTCGCGTACACGCCGCAGGCCTGCCAATACGCGGCCATGGGCCCCTTGCGCTTCGTCCAGGCCTGCTCGGCCTTCGGGCGGGCCTGGAGGGCCAGCTCGCCGTGCAGCTGGGCCAGGGCCTCCCGGATCTCGGGCTGGCCCTGCAGCAGCTCCTGGAGGCGCTGGGCGGCCGGGAGCGCCAGGACCGGATTCCGGATCTCGGCCTGGCTGCTGCGGGGGATCTCGACGGCCAGGCTCACGCGCCGCGCTCCTGTTCCCAGGTCAGGAATCCGTCGTCCGTCAGCGTCAGGCCGGTTTCGGCCGCACGCTGGCCGGCGTGGTGCGCCTTGAGGGCGGCCTTAAGGCTCCCCTTGCGCAGCTCGACCGCGCCCCAGGAGAACCGGACCAGGACGGCCGGGGCCGCATCGATCGCGGCGTTCAAGTTGCCAAGCTTCATGTTCGTTCGTCCTCGACAGGTGGGGCGGCGCCCCGTTGGAAAGGGAAGGCGGGGCGACCTGGTCGGCCGCCCCGGCGGGCTCAGTGGTAGCTGGACCAGTAGCGGCCGCGGCCGTCCCAAAGGCTGGCCGTCGCGCAGTTGCTGACGCGGACCCGGCCCTCGATGACGCGGACGCGGCGGGCTTCGCCAGTGAAGGCGTCGGCCTTCGGGAAGCAGTTCCCGCGATCGCCGCCCGCGCCGTCGACGATGTTCGAGGCGATCGGGCGGATCTCGACGGTATGGTCGCCGACGATCGCCGTCACTTGGAACCAGTCGATATTGGTCTGCTCATAGCCCCAGCTCGAAACCAGGATATGGCCGAGCTGCAGCTTGTGCGGGGCGCGCTGGGCGGCGCGGCGCTCGGCCTTGTAAGCCAGGGCGCGCTCGCGGCCGGCGAACAGCTCGGCGATCGCGCGGGTCCGAGCGGCTTCGTTCCCGAACCGGCAGTACAGGGCCGGCTTCGATTGCTTGCCGACGTACGCGATCGCGCAGGGCTTGCCCTGGGCGTTCTCGTACACATAGGCGACGGCGTCGCTGTTCTTGTGGGCGACCTTGCGGGCGCCCTGGGGAATGAAGCGGGTGCGGTCGGCGGTGCGGATCATTTTCGTTCGTCCTCGACAGGTGGGGCGCAGCCCCGTTGGCCAGGTCAAAATACAGGTATTACCTGTACGCGCAAGCCCCCTGCTGTCGAAAAATGCGAACCCGGTTCGCATGGCCCCGTCAGGCCGCCAGGCGCTCCGGGGGATCTGCGGCGGCCCGCGCCAGCCAGGCCTTCTGTTCGCCTAGTCCCAGGCCCCGCAGCGGGACCTGGCCCAGCTCGGGCCAGCGGCCCTCGCCCGTAAGCCAGGGCTCCAGGAACTCCCGGTACGTCTCGCCGGCGATCAGGACGAACCGGGCCCGGCCGAGCAGCCGGCGAGCGGCGAGCTGGCCGATCACCAGCTCGGCCCAGGCGCGCCTGGCCGGCTTGCGCATCCGGAGGAGCGTCGTCTCGTACGGCTGCAGGATCTCGCCGGGCTCGACCAGGCCATGCTCGGCCGACAGGATGAACCAGGGCGCGCCCTGGGCCTCGACGTACGCCCGGGCCTTCGCGAACCAATCCGAGGCGGCGTACAGCTCGCGGGCCGGGTTCGCGCCGGCGGCCTTCGTTTTCGTGCAGCTCACCAGGTACACGATCGGGAGCGCTTCGGCCGGATCCTGGGCGAGATCCTCGACCAGCTCGACGGCCGCCAGCTCGCCGGCGTCGGCCTCGATCGCGGCCTCGGCCAGCTCCAGCTGCTCGACCTGGTCGTCGGTCTCGATCGCGACGATCGCCTCGATCTCCTCGACCTGGTCGTCGCCGGCGACGTCCGCGCCGATCACCAGCTCGGCCTCGCCCTGGTCGTCGATCCGGATCCCGGTCACATCCTCCAGGCCGCGGCCTTCCATGTTCATCGTGTGGCCGACGCGGCGCTCCAGGAGGACGCGCTCGCGATAGGCTTCCGGGTTCAGGCGCGCGGCCGTCCGGAGATCCTCGCGGCTGGCCATGATGCAGAACATGCACGACAGCCGGGACATGCCGGCGTCGTACGCCCAATGCGGCCGCTGGCCGGCCCCGGCGATCACCTGGAACACGTCCTCGGCCGACAGGTCATGGATCGGGAGCCAGTCGAACCAGGCGCGGCCGGCGACGCTGTTGCGCTTGTTCGGCTTGAAGGCCTCCAGCTTGGATCGGCTGGTCGACTCCTGGGCGCGCATGCCTTGGCAGCTGACGACCAGGCCGCCGAACTCGGGATGCTGGGCCAGGTAACGGCGGATCTCGCGGTCGATCGGGCCGCGCTTGAGATCCGACGTGCATTGGCGCTGCTGCGGGCTCGGGAACATGCCGCGATGCTCGACCATCTGGACGAACGTCTTAACGGGCTCGGCGATCACCACGTCCAGGCCGGCCGAGATCTCGCGGACGTGGTCCTCGACGCCCGCCCATTCCTCGCCGGCCAGGTGCGCGTGGACGACCATCAGCTGACGGGCCGGGACGACCTGGCGCAGCAGCGCGAGCATGGCCTGGCTGTCCTTGCCGCCCGAGTTGTTCACGGCGAACAGGGCGCCGGCGTCGATCAGCTGCTGGATCTCGGCGGGAACGGTCAGGCGGATCATTTTCGTTCGTCCTCGACAGGTGGGGCGCAGCCCCGTTGGCCAGGTCAAAATACAGGTTTTACCTGTATGCGCAACCCCTTCTGTCGCGCACCAGGCCGGGCCCTTATCCGGCGAGTCTAGCGCCGTGCGCGACAGAGCCAGTTTGCGCCGGCGGATCTGTCGCGTATGACGTCGCCCGCGCGCCCCCTTGGCGGAATTGGCAGACGCGTCGCACTCAAAATGCGATGCCTTCGGGCGTCCCGGTTCGACCCCGGGAGGGGGCACCAGCGCGACGATCCCGGCGGCCTCCGGGCGCTTCCGGTTTGTTCCGAGCGCCGCGAGAGCGCCGCAGAGGGTCTAAGCCGTTGATTTTGTTACTGCTGCAGCAGTCTCAAAATCCGGTTCCGAAAGGAGTGTCGGTTCGACCCCGACCGCCCGCACCATCTTGCGTCTGGCGAAGCCGCCGCCGGACCTCAGCCGCCTTCGACCATCTGGTGGAGAAAGGCCAGCTTGGCCACGGGTTCGAGCGGTCCGGCGGTCTTCACCACCTTGAACGCGTCGTCCGCCGCGGTGAGGGCGAAGTCGATATCGGCCTCAGTCATCGCCGCGCAGATGAACATGTTGTGCCAGGGGTGGAAGTAGACCCCGCGCTTCAGCAGGGCGTTGTTCCAGAGGTAGCCCTTGGCCGATGTGGCGTCGTCGTCGAACATGATGAGCGGCAGCTGCGCCGGACCCGTCTGGCGCAAGGCGAAGCCATGCCGGGTCGCCGAGTCGTCGAGGCCGGTCCGGAGGCGCTCGCCGAGGGTGATGGTTCGCTCCAGATAGTCCGTGGTCTTGATGAGTTTGAGGGTCTCGACCGCCGCCGCCATCGGCGCCGCCGAGAACCAGTAGGAGCCGGTGGCGTAGATGGTGGCGGCCGCCATGCGGGCGACGTCGGCGCCCAGCAGCGCCGAGATCGGATGGCCGTTGGCGATGGCCTTGCCCCAGGACGACAGGTCCGGTTTCACGCCTACCAGCGCCCAGCTGCAGTCGCGAGCCAGGCGGAAGCCGGCGCGCACGTCGTCCACGATCAGCAGGGCGCCGTGTTCGTCGCAGAGCTCGCGGGCGCGGCGCGCATAGGCCGGGTCGGGCAGTTCCTGGTCGATGAAGGTGTCGTGCTTGATCGGCGAGGCGAAGATGCCGGCCAGGTCGTCGCCGGCCTCGCGGACCGCCGCCTCCAGGCTTTCGACGTCGTTGTATTCGTAGAAGATCTGGTTGGCGCGATCGGCCTTGGTCACACCGTTCTTCAGCGGTGTGCACCACGGGGCCGCCCCGTGATAGGCGCCCTTGGCCAGGACGATGGTGTTCTTCTTGGTGTGGTTGCGAGCGATCATCAGCGCCATGGTCGTGGCGTCGGTGCCGTTCTTGCAGAACATCGCCCAGTCGGCGTGGCTGACCTGTGCGGTCAGGGCCTCCGCCAGTTGCACCATGGCCTCGCCCGGCCCCGTCATGGTGTCACCCTGACGCGCGCGGTCGAAATAAGCCTTGTCGATGCCGGCATGGGCATAGCCGAACAGGTTGGGGCCGTACCCGCACATGAAGTCGACATACCGGTTCCCGTCGACGTCCCAGAGGTAGGCGCCCTCGGCGCGGTCGAAGAACTGCGGATAGTCGTCGGGCATCAGCATGACCGACTGGTGGCCGTACATCCCGCCGGGGATGACCGCTTGCGCCCGCTCGCGCAGGGCGGTGTCCTTGCTGTTCGTCCAGACCATGTCGATCCCCTAAGATAGTTTTGACTATCATAGGTGAGCGGGCCTACTAATCAAGGACGTCACGGAGGCGATCGGCGATGAAGACCGGACTGCTCACCATCGGGCTGACGACACTGGATGTCGTGGCCAGCCCGATCGACCGCCTGCCCGAGGGCGAGGGTACGACCCTGATCCGCGGGATCGCCTGTGCGCCGGCGGGCACGGCGGGCGGCGCGGCGATGGTGGCGGCCACCCTGGGCGTCCCCGTGATGCTGGCGTCGGCCCTGGGCAGCGACCTGACGGGGCGCTTCGTCAGGATGGCGTTGGACGCAGCGGGCGTCGACACCACCCTGCTGCCCGTCCTGGAGGGGATGCCGACATCGACCACCGTGCTGGCGGTCGACTCTCAGGGGCGCCGGCCCAACTTCCATGCGCTGGGCGCGGGTATGCTTGCGGCGGTGAACGAGGCGGTTCTCGCGGCCGCGCGGCAGGTGGGCTTCGTCCACTATGCCGGCGTCGGCGGCCCTAAGCTCGACGGCGGGGCTGGCGCGGATTTGCTGCAAGCGGCGCATGAGGCGGGCGCGGTTGTGACCTGCGATCTGATCTCCCCGCAGCCGTCGGCGTTCGAGGAACTCGGACGTCTGCTGCCCTTCGTCGACTACTTCATGCCTAGCGCCGCCGAGGCCTTGGCCCTGACCGGATCGACGGATCTGGACGCCGCGGCCAACGCCTTCCTGGGGATGGGGGCCAAGGCCTGCATCATCAAGAACGGCGGCAAGGGGTCCTATGCGGTGCTTCCCGAGGGCCGGTTCGTCCTGCCGGCCCACGTGATCACGCCAGTCGACACCACCAGCTGCGGGGACAGCTACTGCGCGGGGTTCATCGCGGCGCTGTCCCGCGGCTGGGCGCCTTTGGACGCCTGTCGTTTCGCCACGGCCACGGCGGCCCTGGTGGCGCAGGGGCTGGCCACGCTGGGCAAACTGGATAGCTTCGAGGCGACGGAGGCGGCCATGCGTGCCATGCCCCTGGGGGAGGTCGGCTGATGGCGGTTACGATGGACGAAGGCCGGCTGCGCGCCCGGATGGCCGAGATGATGAAAGCGATGGACGCCCGCGGCCTCAACCGCGGCACGTCAGGCAACCTCTCGGCCCGTTGCGGCGAGGCCATGCTGGTCACCCCCAGCGGCGTGCCGCCCGAGCGCCTGACCGGCGAGCAGATGGTGCTGGTCCAGCCGGACGGCTCCACCGCCCCGGACGCCCTCAAGCCCTCCAGCGAATGGCGGATGCACCAGCAGATCCTGAACCGCCGTCCCGACGCCAACGCCGTGGTCCACTGTCATTCGCGCCACGCCACGATCCTGGCCTGCGCCGGCCGGGAGATCCCTTCGATGCACTACATGGTGGCCGTTGGCGGGGGCTCCAGCGTGCCTGTCGCACCCTATGCGACCTTCGGCTCCGCGGAGCTGGCTGAGGCGGTGGTCGAGGCCCTGGACGGTCGCGCCGCCGCCCTGATGGCCAACCACGGTCAGATCGTTGTCGCCCGCAACCTGGACGCCGGGCTGGCCATCGCCGAGGAGATCGAGGAGCAGGCCGCGATCTACTGGGGCACGCTGGCGATCGGCGGACCGAAGCTGCTGAGTGAGGACGAGATGAACGTGATCCTGACCCGCTTCCGCAGCTACGGTCAGAAGGGGTGAGCGATGTCGCGCCGGCGGTCGGACCCACGCCGCTCAATCGCGCCGACGCCACCATATCCCTGGGGGTCGGCGTCACCGCCCTGCTTATCGCGGGCCTGCAGCCGGTCATCCTGGGCGGCCTTGAGCGCGAAGGGCGGCTGACCTCCGCGCAAATCGGTTTGGCGGCGACCGTCGAACTGCTGGCCTTGGGCCTGGCCTGCGGTCTGGCGGCAGCGTTTCTGAAGCCGGACCGGGTTCGGCTGAAGATGACGGTCGTGTGCCTTGCCCACGCGGCGGCCATGCTGGCCACCGCCTGGACCGACGGCGTTGGGATCATCGCCCTAAGGGCCGCATCCGGCGTCTTCGCCGGCCTGATGCTATGGATGGCCATCAGCATGATTTCCCGGGCCGAGCGGCCCGAGCGCGCGTCCGGCGTCTTCGTCGTCGGCCAGACCCTGGCTCAGCTCTGCCTGGCGGCGGCGCTGCCGGCCGTCGTGGTCCCACGGTTCGGGATCAACGGCGCGCTGGCGGTTCTGGCGGCGATTTCGGTGCTGACCGCCGTGGCGGCGGCGTTGGGCCCTGACCGGTTCTCACCGCTGCCGAAGCCCGACGGCGGCCACGGAAAGCTGGGACTGCGTCCCTTCGCAGCCTTGGCGGCGGCCTTTCTGTGGCTGGCCTTCATCGTCGCGGTCTGGGTCTATCTGGAGCCGCTGGCCGCCCTTTCGGGCCTCACGCCTCAGCAGGCCGGCCTCGCGGTCGCCGTGGCGCTGGGCCTGCAGGTGCTGGGGGGCGCGGCGGCGACGGCGGCCGGACGACGCTGGCGGCCCGCGCCGGTGCTGATCGCCGTCGGCGCCGCCAATGCGGCGATCCTGGCTGTCCTGTGGAGCCGACCCGACTTAGCCGTGTTCATGGGCGCGGTCGCCGCCTTCGGCTTCCTCTGGTTGTTCGCCCTGCCGTTCCAGACCCTGCTGATCATCCAGGCGGATCCCACCCGCCGCGCGGCGATGCAGCTGGGGACGGCGCAGTTGCTGGGGAGCAGCTTTGGTCCGCTGGCGGCGTCCTTCGTCGTTTCGGATGGCCATGTGACTCGCGCCATCGCGCTCTCGGCCGGTCTGCTGGCCGCGGCGCTTGGCTTGATCAGCGCCCTGGCGGTGTCCGGACGGAGCCGCGGCTCGCCAGCTGGTGATAGTAGAGGCTGACCATCCAGCTCACCTCCTCGGCGACCACGGCGTCGTCCAGGTCGGGGTCCTCGAGAATCATCTCGACGGCGGCATAGGTCATCTGCTCGGACAGCCGCATGGCGGTGCGAAGATGCTCGTCGCTGACGCTCGGGTAGGCGTCGCGCAGGGCGCCGTACATCCGGTCCAGCACCAGGTTGCGTGAGGCCGTTCGCACGTCCTGCAGCACAGGCACAGCGCGGATGGCGCGCAGGATCCACAGGCCGCCCGGATGGCCGCGGGTGATGGCGATCACCTGCTTCTGCAGGCGCAGGTTCTTCTCGACAGCTTCTTCGAGGCTCTGGGCGGTGGCTCCGCCCTCGTCCATCCAGGCGAACACCGCCTGATCCTGCGCCTCCATGAGGCGACGGGCCAGTTCCGAGATCAGGGCGTACTTGTTCGGGAAGTAGCGGTAGAGCGCCGGCGGGGTAAGGCCCGCGCGCTCACAGACCAGATTGGTGGTCAGGCGCTCGAAGCCCACCTCAGCCAGCAGTTCCCCCGCCGTCGCCAGCACCGCCTCATAGGTGGTCTTGCCGCGGGCGCGGGTCGGCAGGGACTTCGCGTCGAGCGACGGGGTCGTCACGGGGGCGACCGGGGCCGCATCTCGTTTCGGCATGAAGGGTCCTGGACGCCGCGAGGTCGACGCGTAGGCGATGTATATCAGTGTGATCGCGCGGCGGGAACGAGAAGGCCCCGGCGCGGATCGCGCCAGGGCCATCAGGTCTCAGTAATGGTAGCGCAGGAACACGCCCAGGCTACGCGGCCGGTTGAGGGTCATCAGGTCCTCGCCCAGGCTGTCGATGTTCGAGATCGAAACCGTGTAGGTCTTGTTGAACAGGTTGCGGGCGAACAGGCCGGCCTCGATCTGCGCGTCCGGCGAACGCCAGCTGGCCTGGGCCCCGGCGATCCAAACCCCATCCTGCGACAGCCGCGAGGCGTTGGAGTTGTCGAAGTAGATCTTCGACGAATAGGCCGCATCCACATTGCCCACCAGCGACGCGCCGGAGGCGAGGGGCAGGGTGTAGGTTGCGGCGGTGTTGAAGGTCACCTTCGGCGACTGGGGCAGGCGGTTGTCGCTGAAGTCCTGGCCTTCCGATTGATAGTCGCCGTACTTGGCGTCCAGTAGCGACAGGCCGGCGGTGATCTGAAGGTTCTGGGTCGGCCGGGCGGTGACTTCGGCCTCGGCGCCGTAGACTTTCGAGCTGGCCGCGTTGTCGAGCACCAGAACGGTCACGCCGCCCCGCAGGGCCTGCGCGAACACCTGCTGGTTCTGGTAGTCGTAGTAGAACGCCGACAGGTTCAGCCGCAGCCGCCGGTCCAACAGCTCCGACTTCACACCCACTTCGAAGGCGTCGAGCGTCTCGTTGTCGTAGGGCTCGAGCTCGTCCGGCGTGGTGGCCAGGCCGCCGAAGAAACCGCCCGACTTATAGCCGCGGTTGTAGGTGGCGTAGACACTGGCGTCCGGCGTCAGTTCGTAGCGCAGGCCCAGTCGGCCGGACCAGTCGGAGAACGTCTTGCTCTGCTGGGAGGCCAGCAGGACGATCGAGCCCTCAGCCGTGCTGCGGTAGTCGAAGTCCTTGTCGTCGGCCGACCAGCGCAGGCCGACGGTGGCCGTCAGCTTGTCGGTGAGCGCGTAGTCCGCCTGGCCGAACACCGCATAGCCCTTGGTCTTCTGGGTGTAGGGGTGGCCGAACACCGCGACGCTGTTGGCCAGGTCGAAGCCGGTCGGGTTGGTCGGCGAGACGAACAGCCCCCGCAGGTCGCGCAGGGTGTCCTGGGTCGTGGCGTCCTTGACCGTCTCATCCATGAAGTAGCCGCCCACCACCCACTTCAGCCGCGCGGCGGGGTCGTTGGATTGCAGGCGCAGCTCCTGGGTGAATTGCTGCTGCCGCGACAGGTAGTTGATCTCGACCATCTGCCGCGGGCCGGCGTCGGTGTTCTCGAAGGCGTTGCGGTGCGCCCACTGCCAGGCGGTGACCGAGACCAGCGAGACCGAGCCGAGGTTCCAGGTGGCCTGCACCGACGAGCCGAACAGGTCGACCTTGTCTTTGCCTTCCTGGTTGTAGTCCCCGGCGCGGTTGTCGTTGTCCGTGTCGGCGTAGCCGAACAGGTCCGTGCACTGGCCGCTGCTGTAGAAGCTGGGGGCGCAGAAGCCGTCCGCGCCCGTCGCCGCCGCGGTCGCCGGGAACAGCGCCCGATGCTGCGGCTGGGTGGCGTCGCCGCGGTTGATGAAGCGGTTCACCTGCGCCAGGACCTCGAGGTCGCTGGTCGGCGTGTAGAGCAGGCTGGCGCGACCGGCCCAATACTTGGTCGCGTTGACGTCGTGACCGGTGACGCGGTTGTAGGTGTAGCCGTCGTCGGCCACGTATTGGGTGGCCACCCGGAACGCCAGCTTGTCCTGGATGATCGGCCCGCCGATGGCCGCCGCGGCGTTGATGGCGTTGTAGGTGGCGTATTCGACCGAGGCGTCCGCCGTCAGAGTCTGGGTCGGCCGGCGCGTGGTGATATTGATCGCCCCGCCATTGGTGTTGCGGCCATAGAGCGTGCCTTGCGGGCCGCGCAACACCTCGACCTGCGCCAGGTCGAAGAAACCCGCCATCTGGGCCAGCGGCGATCCGATGTAGACGCCATCGACGTATATGCCGACCCCGCTGGACGAGTTGGGGTTGAAGTCGCTCAGACCCACGCCGCGGATGAAGATCTTCGGGCTGGATGCCGCATCGCCGCTGCTGACCCGCAGGCCGGGCGCCAGGTTGTTCAGCGACAGGACGTTGGTCGCGCCACGGTCGGCGAGGGAGTCGCCCGAGATCGCGGTCACCGACACCGGCACGTCTTGCAGATTCTCGGCCCGCTTCTGGGCGGTGACGACGATCTCCTCGACCGTCGCGCCCGCGTCATCCTGCGCGGACGCGGTGCCCGCCGAAAGCGCCAGCGCGGCGCAGCCCATGAACAAGACCGTCTTCATAGCATCCTCGGAAGTTGCGATCGTCGCGACAAGGGCAGCACTGCGATAGTAAAAACTACCCTAGTGCAATAGGTTCGTCACAATCCCGGATCGCGACGGCGCGCTTCGCCGGCTTTTGTGGCAATTTCGCCCCACCGTGATCGAGGCTGCGCTAGGGCCTGCGTCCCCCGCCGATCCGCCGCAAATCGATTGCCGATACAATAACAAATACTATCGTAATGGCCCGTCTTCGGAGAGCGTGATCATGCTGGCCTGCTACACTGATCGTCTGAGCGTGCGGCCGACCGAGCGGTTCACCCTGCACGCCAGCGCCAGCCACGGTCCCGTCAGTCTCGAGATCGCGCGGGTCGGGGCCGAGCGGGTCGTCGTGCTGACCCAGGCTGATGTGCCGGCCATCGAGCAGCCGATACCGCCTCACGTCGACCGCGATGGCTGCGGCTGGCCGGCGACCCTCGAGCTGGAGGTCGGTGCGGATTGGGCGTCCGGCTACTACGACATGAAGCTCACGGACGCCTTGGGCGGAGAGGCGCACCACTTCGTCTGCGTGAAGCCGCCCAAGGGCGCGCCGCGCTCGACGACGGCGCTGGTCCTCGCGACCAACACCTACCACGCCTACAACTGGTGGGGCGGCGCCAACGCCTATTCCAACGTCACGGGCCTGATGAGCGGCGAGACACCCTTCGCCCAGGCCATGGACGAAGCGATCGGGGTGTTGTCCGCCGAACGCCCCTTCGCCCCGTTGATCGTGGCGCCGCCCGCTGACGCCCCGCGCCTCGTGAACAACCGCAAGCGCGGGTTCAAGGAACGGCCATGGGCCAGCGATCACGCCTGGATGGTCGCCCATCGGGCGTCGCCGTACGACGGCTCGGCGGGCTTCATGAACAAGTGGGAACACGCCTTCGTCGCTTGGGCCGAGGACGAGGGCTACGTCCTGGATGTCGTCACGGACTACGACCTGGAGGCCGAGCCGGATCTGCTGGACGGCTATCAGGCGGCGCTCTTCGTCGGCCACAGCGAGTACTGGTCAGGCGGCGAACGCGCGCAGGTCGAGCGCTTCGTCGATCGGGGCGGGCGGATCGCCGTCTTCTCGGGCAACACCTGTTTCTGGAAGGTGCGCTGGGAGAACGACGGAAAGACCTTGGTCTGCCACAAGTGGCGCGGTTTCGAGGCCGAGGATGTGCCGGCGGATCAGGCCACGCACCTTTGGTCCCATCCGGCGTTCGGCCGTCCGGAGGCCGAGCTCACAGGCTTAAGCTTCGTTTTCGCCGGCTACCACCGCCTGGGCATGTGCGTGGCGCGCGGGCAGGGCGGCTTCACCATCTACGATGATCGCCACTGGGCGCTGGAGGGTACGGACCTCTTCTACGGGGATGTGCTGGGCGGCGACCTGCCGCTGATCGGCTACGAAAGCGACGGCTGCAAGTTCCAGTTTGGCGCTGACGGTCTGCCGCGCGCGACACCCATGCTGGGCGTGCCGGCCAATCTTGAGATCATCGGCGTCGCGCCCTGCGCCTTCGGCGAGGAGGCGGGGCGCGGCTACAACCCGATCATCCCGCCGGAGAAGCTGGACGTCATCGCGGAGGTGGTGTTCGGGGACGCCGGGCCGGACGCCCAGGCCAGCGTGCTGCGCGGCCATGCGGTGCTGGCCAGCTTCAAGCGCGGCGCCGGCGAGGTGTTCAACAGCGGCACCACTGAATGGGCGCACGGACTCAAGGGGCAGGACCCCTTCGTCGCAGCGATCACCCACAATGTCCTGCGCCGCTTCGGTGTTACGCGGCGCGAGGATTAGGCCGGGCGGATCAGGCCAGGAAGTTCATGGCCCATTGAATGACGACGGCGGCGGCGGCCAGGGCGGCCAGGGCGCAGCCGAAACAGATGGCGCCTTCACCGAGCGTCTTCGCTCCATGCTGCGCGCGATGGATAGGGTCTTGTACCGACATCCTGACTATTCCTCCTTCGCGCCAGCCTGCTCTCGAGGGCAGTCCATCCGCGAAAGCATGAGCATGCGCCAAGGTTTTCGCCTTGACTAGAGGACTCACGTCATAGGTTTGTCACACGTTCAGGTGGTGCGGTCGTCGCAAGGTTCCGACAGAAGATGTCGCAGGGTGGAACGCAGGACCCGCCCGATAGCCGCCCGGTCGCCCTGGGGATTGTTTATGCCGCGCACGCTCATGCCGTCGAACAGCATGTTGATCACCTCGCTCCGCGCGGCCTGCTCTGCCTCGTCGCAGTCGGGCGGCATAACCCCGCATAGGAGCTCTCGCTGCATCTGCCGCTCTTCGGCGTCGGCGGACTGAAGGATGGCGGCCACCCGGGGATTCCGTGCAGCTTCCGCCACCACCTCCAGCGTCAAGGCGGCCCGCTCCGGTTCGTAGAGGTCATCGACGGCGTTGGCGCATTTGGTGAGGATCGCTTCCAGCACCGGTAGCTCCCCGTCCCGCAGTTCGGCGTAGCGGTCGCGCATCTCGGCCATGTCGCGCGCGACGATGGCGGCGATGATCGCCTCCTTGTTCTCGAAGTAGCGATAGATCTGCCCGACGCTCAGCCCGGCGGCCGCGGCGATTTCAGCCATGCTCGCGCCATGAAAGCCCGACCGGCGTGCGCAGGCTGACGCAGCGTCCACGATCCGTTGCCGACGCGCTTCGGCGTCCCGTCGATTGCCCGCAGGCTCACTCATGACATCTCTTTGTGCACTGCAATACGAAAACGAGCGTCGCCGCATTGACTTAGCGGAAAGGCCCATCTAACTACAAGTGAGAATGAACGTTCATTCTCATGGTTTCTCACCGGTGAATTGTCAAGGCTAAGCCGCGAAATTCGCTGCCCCCCAGGTGCTTGGATGCCCAGAACGACCCTTTCCGGCGCGACGGTCGCGCTGGCCCTCCTCCTATCCGCGTGCGGAGCCAAGCCGCAGGGTGGCCCTGATCCGAATGCGCCCGCCGATGTCGGCGTCGTCGTCATCCAGACCGAGCCGGTGAACCTGACCATGGAGCTCAGCGGTCGGACCTCGGCGTCGCTGGTGTCCGAGGTGCGGCCTCAGGTGAACGGGGTGATCAAGGCGCGCCTCTATCAAGAGGGATCGAACGTCCGGGCCGGACAGGCGCTCTACCAGATCGACCCCGCGATCTACCGCGCCAGCCTGGACAGCGCCAACGCCGCCCTCGCCCAGGCCCAGGCCACGGCGACCTCGGCCAAGCTCAAGGCCGACCGCTACCGCGAGCTGGTGGCGATCAACGCCGTCAGCAAGCAGGACAACGACGACGCCCAGGCCGCGGCTCAGTCCGCCGCCGCCAACGTGCAGGCCCAGCGCGCCGCCGTGCAGCAGGCGCGCATCAATCTGGACTATACCCAGGTCCACGCCCCCATCTCCGGCCGGATCGGCAAGTCGTCGATCACCCCCGGCGCCCTGGTGACGGCCAACCAGGCCACTCCCCTGGCGACGGTCCAGAACCTGGACACCATCTACGTCGACGTCACGCAGTCCGCGGCCGACCTGTTGAAGCTGCGGGCCGCCATGGCGAAGGGGGCGGTGGAGGCCCCGACCTCCGCGCAGGTGCGCCTGATCCTGGAGGACGGCTCGCTCTATCCCATCGCCGGGCGTCTCGCCTTCTCGGACATCACCGTGGACGAGGGCACGGGCGCCATCGGCTTGCGCGCGGTGTTCCCCAACCGGAAGGGCGCACTGCTGCCGGGCCTCTATGTCCGCGCTCGCCTGGAGCAAGGGGTCGCCACCTCCGGCATCCTGGTGTCCCAGGCCGCTGTCAGCCGCGATCCGAAGGGGGCGGCGACGGTCTACGTCGTCGACTCGGCGGGCAAGGCCCAGCTTCGACCCATCACGGTCTCGCGCACGGTCGGCGACAAGTGGCTGGTCACGGGCGGGCTTAAGGCCGGCGAGCGGGTGATTGTCGAGGGTCTGCAGAAGGTGCGGCCCGGCGCGGCGGTCAAGGCCGCCCCCATCGCTGCGGCGCGCTAGGACCCGGTCATGCTGTCTCGCTTCTTCATCGACCGGCCCATCTTCGCGTGGGTCGTCGCCATCGTGATCATGCTGGCGGGCGCCCTGGCGATCCGCACCTTGCCGGTCGCACAGTATCCCGACATCGCCCTGCCGCAGGTTGCGATCCAGGCCGTCTATCCCGGCGCGTCCGCCAAGACGGTCGAGGACAGCGTGACCCAGGTCATCGAGCAAAAGATGAAGGGGCTCGACGGGCTAGAGTACATCAACTCGGACAGCGACGGCACCGGCGCGGCGACGATCACCCTGACCTTCAAGGCCGGGACCGACATCGACATCGCCCAGGTCCAGGTCCAGAACAAACTTCAGACCGCCACCGCGCTGCTGCCCCAGGAGGTTCAGCAGCAGGGCCTCAGCGTCGTGAAGTCGACGCGCAACTTCCTGATGGTGGTCGCCCTCTACGCCACGGACAACAAGGCCTCGAATTCCGACCTGGCCGACTACATGGCCTCCAAGCTGCAGGATCCGATCAGCCGCGTGGACGGCGTCGGCGACGTGCAACTGTTCGGCGCGCAGTACGCCATGCGCATCTGGCTAGACCCCGACAAGCTCGCCGCCCGCAGCCTGACCCCCGCCGACGTGATCGCGGCGATCAAGGCTCAGAACGCCCAGGTGTCGGCCGGCCAGCTTGGCGGCACCCCTTCGGTCCCCGGTACGGTGCTCAACGCCACCATCAGCGCCCAAGCGCGCCTGCAGACGCCGGCCGAGTTCGAACGCATCATCCTGAAGGACACCGGCGGCGGAGCACACGTCTATCTGCGCGACGTTGCGCGGGTCGAACTGGGCGCCGAGAACTACAATTCGCTCAGCAAGTTCAACGGCAAGTCGGCCGCGGGCCTCGCGATCAAGCTCGCGCCCGGCGGTAATGCGCTGGAAACCGCCGAGGCGGTGAAGACGCAGCTCGCCGAGCTGTCGAAGTCCTTCCCGCCAGGCATGTCCTACTCGGTGCCGGTAGACACCACGCCCTTCGTTCAACAGTCCATCGAGGAGGTCGTGAAGACCCTGCTCGAGGCCGTCGTGCTGGTCTTCCTGGTGATGTTCCTGTTCCTGCAGAACTGGCGCGCCACCCTGATCCCGACCATCGCCGTGCCCGTGGTGCTGCTCGGCACCATGGGGGTGCTGGCGGTCTTCGGCTATTCGATCAACACGCTGACGATGTTCGGCCTGGTGCTCGCCATCGGTCTTCTGGTCGATGACGCGATCGTCGTGGTCGAGAACGTCGAACGGGTGATGGTGGAGGAGGGGCTTCCCGCCAAGGAAGCGACGCGCAAGTCCATGGACGAGATCACCGGCGCCCTGGTCGGCGTCGGCCTGGTCCTGTCCGCGGTCTTCGTGCCCATGGCCTTCTTCGCCGGCTCACAGGGCGTTATCTATCGCCAGTTCTCGATCACCCTGGTCTCGGCCATGGCCCTGTCGGTGCTGGTGGCGTTGATCCTGACGCCGGCGCTCTGCGCCACGCTGTTGAAGCCCGCCGACCGCGACCACGCCGTCGCCAAGCATGGCTTCTTCGGCTGGTTCAATCGCAACTTCGAGCACGCCAGCCATCGATATCAGGAGCAGGTGGGCCGTATCCTCGGCAAGGGCGGCCGCTGGATGGCGATCTACGGCGTCATCGTGCTGGTGATGGTGCTGCTGTTCGTGCGCCTGCCCACGGCCTTCCTGCCCGAAGAAGACCAGGGGACCATCTACACCCTTGTCCAGCTGCCCCCCGGCGCCACGGAGGAGCGGACCCAGGCCGTGCTGAAGGAAGTGTCCGACTACTACCGCAAGAACGAGGCGGAGTCGGTGAAGGACGTGTTCACCGTCTCGGGCTTCAGCTTCGCCGGGGCTGGCCAGAACGCCGGCATCGCCTTCGTCGCCATGAAGCCCTTCGAAGAGCGCAAGGCGGCCGAACACAAGGTGGCGGCTGTCGCCGGTCGGGCCATGGGTCGGTTCTCCCAGATCCGCAACGCGCAGGTGTTCGCGGTCGTGCCGCCGGCGGTGCCGGAACTCGGCAACGCGTCCGGCTTCGACTTCCAGCTTCAGGACACCGGCGGCGTCGGTCACGAGGCGCTGATGGCCGCGCGCAATCAGCTGCTTGGCATGGCGGGCGGCGATCCGAACCTCATGGGCGTGCGCCCGAACGGTCAGGACGACACCCCGCAATTCGCCATCAAGGTGGACCAGGCCAAGGCCGGCGCCATGGGCCTCACCACGGCCGATATCAACGCCACGCTCTCGACCGCCCTGGGCGGCTCCTACGTGAACGACTTCGTCGATCGCGGGCGGGTGAAGAAGGTGTTCGTGCAGGCCGACGCGCCGTTCCGCATGCAGCCCGAGGACCTGGATCGTTGGTACGTGCGCAACAACCAGGGCCAGATGGCGGCCTTCTCGTCCTTCGCCTCGACCAGCTGGACCGTCGGGTCTCCACGGCTGGAGCGCTACAACGGCCTCTCCTCGGTCAACATCCAGGGCTCCCCCGCCATGGGCAAGAGCTCCGGCGTGGCCATGGACGCTATGGAACGACTTGCGGCCAAGCTGCCCCCCGGCATCGGCTATGAGTGGACGGGCCTGTCGGCGCAGGAACGGGAGGCGGGCGCCCAGGCGCCGGCGCTCTATGCGATCTCCATCCTGGTGGTCTTCCTGCTCCTGGCGGCGCTCTACGAGAGCTGGTCCATCCCGCTGTCGGTGATCCTGGTGATCCCCTTGGGCGTGGTGGGCGCGCTCGTTGCGACCGCGCTGCGCGGTCTCTCCAACGACATCTACTTCCAGGTGGGCCTGCTCACGACCATGGGCCTGGCGGCCAAGAACGCCATCCTGATCGTGGAGTTCGCCAAGGATCGCTTCGAGGCTGGCGCGCCGCTGGTCGAGGCGACGCTGGAGGCGGTCCGCATCCGTCTGCGGCCGATCATCATGACGTCGTTGGCCTTCATTTTCGGGGTGCTGCCTCTGGCGATCTCCAATGGTCCAGGCTCCGGCAGTCAGCACGCCATCGGCACCGGGGTGATCGGCGGCATGCTGTCGGCCGTGATCATGGGGATCTTCTTCGTCCCGCTCTTCTTCGTCCTGGTTCAGCGCTACCTCGGCCGCAAGGTCGGCGGACCGCCGGCGCCGGAAACCACCCATGAGGCTGCCTGACATGCCCGCGAAATCCCTCATCGCGGTCCTGATGGCCGCAACCACCCTCGCGGGCTGCACCCTGGCGCCGCGCTACGAACGGCCAGCCCTGCCGGTCGGCGCCGCCTGGCCCACATCGGCCCCAGGCGCGACCTCGGCCGTGTCAGGTGCGGACATCGCCTGGCGTGACGTCTTCCTGGATCCGCGCCTTCAGTCGATGATCGCCCTCGCGCTCGATCAGAACCGCGACCTGCGGGTGGCGGTCGCCAACATCGAGCGGGCGCGCGCCCAGTATCGCGTCCAGCGGGCCGACCTGCTGCCGGCGATCAACGCCAGCGGCGCCGCCTCCCGCAGCCGCACGCCCGCGTCCGTCTCCCAGACCGGTCAGGCGGAGGTCATTGACCAATACAGCGTGACTGCGGGCTTCTCGGCCTACGAACTGGATCTGTTCGGTCGCGTGCGCAGTCTCAGCGATGCGGCGCTGCAATCGTTCTTCTCCACCGCGGAGACCCGGCGCACGGTCCAGATCAGCCTGATCGCGGAGGTGGCCAACGCCTATCTGTCGCTTGCCGCCGACCAGGATCTGCTGGCGATCACCCTCGATACCCTGGCCAGTCGCGAGGCCGGTCTCGACCTGAGCCGCAAACGGTTCGAGGCCGGCGCCGCCTCGGAGATCGACCTGCGCCAAGCCCAGACCCTGGCGGAACAGGCCCGCAGCGACGCCGCCGTGGCCCGCGCCCAGGTCGAGCGGGATCGCAACGCCCTGCGTCTGTTGGTGGGCGCTGAGCCGCCGGCCGATCTGTTGCCGAACGGCGACCTCCAGCGGGTGGCCGTGCTGGCCGACATCCCGGCCGGGCTGCCGTCCGACGTGCTGGTTCGCCGGCCCGACGTCCGCGCGGCGGAACACACGCTGCAGGCCCAGAACGCCAATATCGGCGCGGCGCGCGCGGCGTTCTTTCCGCGGATCAGCCTGACGGGCTCGACCGGGACGATCAGCCCCGAGCTGGGCGATCTGTTCGGCGCCGGCACGCGCTCCTGGAGCTTCGCGCCTCAGGTGGTCCTGCCGATCTTCTCGGGCGGCGCGAACATCGCGAACCTGCGCGGGGCCGAGGCGTCCCGCGACGCCGCGGTGGCGACCTATGAGAAGGCGGTGCAGACGGCCTTCCGCGAGGTGGCCGATGCGCTCGCGGTCCAGGCGACCATCGACGACCGTGTGGCGGCCCAGGAACGCCTGGTTGAGGCGGCTGCCGTCACCCAGCGCCTGACCCAGGCGCGCTACGACCGTGGCGTGGACAGCTACCTGGCCCTGCTCGACGCTCAGCGCACGCTCTACGCGGCGCGCCAGACCCTGTTGCAGGCCCAGCTGGCCCGCTCGGCCAATCGCGTCGAACTCTACCGCGCCCTAGGCGGCGGCGCGCCGGCGGAGCCGCTTTGACGCTGCAAAGGTCCTAGACTGACGTTGGAACACCCCTCGCACCGTACCGACCACAAGTCTGTGCGGAGGCCGGGTCGTGAAGATCGAGTGGAGCGTCGAGGAACTGCAGTTCCGTGACGAGGTGCGTGCGTTTCTGGACGCCGAGCTGACGCCGGAGCTGCGGGCGGCCGGGGCGCGGATGACCAGCGTGTATGCCGACTATGCGACGGGCATGGCTTGGCAGAAGATTCTGCACGCCAAGGGCTGGCTCGCGCCGGCCTGGCCCGAGGCGTTCGGCGGTTGCGGCTGGTCCGTCGCGCGCCGCCACATCTTCGCAACCGAGCTGGCGCAGGCCGGCGCGCCACCGATCTCGCCAATGGGCATCGGCATGTGCGGCCCGGTGCTCATCGGCCACGGCACGCCCGAGCAGCAGGCTCATTTCCTGCCCCGCATGCTGAGCGGCGAGGACTTCTGGTGCCAGGGCTATTCCGAGCCGGAGTCGGGCTCCGATCTCGCAACCCTGCAGATGGCGGCGGTTGAGGACGGGGACGACTTCGTGTGTACGGGCCACAAGCTGTGGACGACCCATGCCCACGAAGCCAACTGGATCTTCTGCCTGGTCCGGACCTCGCGGGAGAACATTCCGCAGAAGGGCATCACCTTCCTGCTCATCGACATGACCAGCCCGGGGGTCGAGGTGACGCCGATCCTGTCTCTGTCTGGCGAGCACATCCAGAACCACGTCTTCTTCACCGATGTCCGCGTGCCCAAGGCCAACGTTGTGGGCCGCGTCGGTGAGGGGTGGACCGTGGCCAAGCACCTCATGCAGTTCGAGCGCGGCGGCAATCCGACTACACCGGGTCTGATGGCCCGGGCGTCGAAGATCGCGTCGATGCTGGCGACGGAGTTTCCGGCCGGCGGGGGCGGTGAGCTTCGCGCCCAGCTGGCGGACGCACGGATCCGCATCGAGGCCCTGGAAGCTGTCGAGCTGCGGGTGATGTCCAAGCTCTCGGCGGGCGAGGCCCCCGGCGCGGAGTCCTCGCTGATCAAGACGGTGGGCACCGAGCTCAGCCAGCGGCTGACCGAGATCGCCCTGGCCGCAGCCGGTCCCTATGCCGCCGCCTACCAACCGCATCTCACGGCGCCCGGCGGGCCCACGCCCCACTTCACGCCGCCCACGGATCAGGGCGGCGTCGGTCCGGACCATAGCTGGACGGTCGCGGCGAAGTACCTGAACGATCGTGCCGGCTCGATCTATGCCGGCACGAACGAGATCCAGCGGAACATCATGGCCAAGGCGGTGCTTGGCCTCTGACGTCCTCTAGAGGAAGCGCTGCAGCCGGACGCGGATGATCTCCTCGGCCTCGGCCATGATGCCGTCGATCAGCTCCTGGCAGGTGGGGATGTCGTGGATCAGGCCCACGACCATCCCGCACGACCAGGCGCCGGCGTCCATCTCGCCATCCTGCATGACCCGCGGGTAGACCCCGGCCACCTCGGCGATGATGTCCTCGAACTTGAGGTCGGACCCGAGGGCCTTTTCCTTTTCCAGCAGGCGTTCGACCGCCACGTTGGTCAGCACGCGCTCGGTGTTGCGCAGCGGGCGCATGACCAGGCGGGTGTCCAGTTCGCTGGCCGCCAGGATCGCCTGCTTCACGTTCTCATGCACCGGCGCCTCCTTCGTGGCGATGAAGCGGGTGCCCATGTTGATGCCCTCGGCGCCCAGCGCCAGCGCGGCCGCCAGCTGCTTGCCGTTGGCGACCCCGCCGGACGCAACGAACGGGATCTTCAGCTCCTCCGCCGCGCGGGGCAGCAGGATGAAGTTCGGCACGTCGTCCTCGCCCGGGTGACCGCCGCACTCGAAGCCGTCGACGCTGACCGCGTCGCAGCCGATCGCCTCGGCCTTCAGCGAGTGGCGGACCGAGGTGCACTTGTGGATCACCTTGATGCCCGCCTCTTTCAGCGCGGGAAGCCACTTCGCCGGGTTGTTCCCGGCCGTCTCGACCGCCTTCACGCCGGAGTCGATGATGGCCTTCACATAGCCCGGATAGTCGGGCGGCGTGACCGAAGGCAGGAAGGTCAGGTTCACTCCGAACGGCTTGTCGGTCAGCGTCTTGCACTTGGCGATCTCGGCGGCCAGCAGCTCGGGCGTGCGTTGGGTCAGGCCGGTGATGATGCCGAGGCCGCCGGCGTTGGACACCGCCGCGGCCATCTCGGCCAGGCCGACGAAGTGCATCCCGCCTTGGACGATCGGGTGTTCGATGCCGAACAGTTCGGTGATCCGGGTCTTCATGTGGCGGGTTCCCTGCCGTTTCCTCAAGTTGCCGGACTTCGTGCCGATAGCGGCGCGTCACGTCAAAAGGAAAGCGCGGAGGCGGATGGATTGTACCCGGGTCCGCGTCGATGCCGTCGGCCCGGATGCGCCGGGGGTGCGGCAGGCCGTCGCATGTAAATCCAAGTGCTGAACGTGGGAAATGGAGAGAATAATCGGGAATGGGACCGTGAGTAGTCATCAAAACCCGATTTGAGTAGCGCAGACGCGCATCCAAAGTTCGCACTTATCCCTATTAACGGGATTCAAACGCTCTTCGCTCTAGTTTTCGCGCCAGGTTGGGCGGCGCAGACCTTTTGCGAACCGCCCCGGGATTGAGGGCGAGCTTTGAGCGATATCCTTGACAGTGGCGGTAGCGACGGTGCGATCGCATTCTCCGGACCCGCCACCATTCCCCATGTCCGCGAGGCCTGGTCCCGTCTGTCGGCGGCGGTCGCGGCCGGCGGCGATCTGCTGCTCGACGTCTCGGACGTCACCGCCGCGGACCTCTCCTTCGTGCAACTCGTCGAATCGACCCGCGCCACTTGCGCGGAGCAGGGCGCGACGGTGCGCCTGGCCCAACCCGCCGAGGGCGCGCTCCGCGACGTCCTGGATCGTGGCGGATTCCTCGACCCGGCCGACCCTGACCGACTGCAATTCTGGACCCACGCTGGAGTGGCTTAGATGACGGCTTCCATCCTCACGGTCGACGACTCGGCCAGCATCCGCCAGGCGATCAAGATCGCCCTCAGCTCCGCCGGCTATCAGGTCTCGGAAGCCGTCAACGGCTCCGAGGGCCTCGAGAAAGCCGAGGCCGGCGGCTACGACCTGATCATCACCGACCTGAACATGCCGATCATGGACGGCCTGACCATGATTCAGCAGCTGCGGGCGCGCGGTAAGGTCGTCGGCACGCCCATCGTCTTCCTCTCCACCGAGTCCGACGGCGACGTGAAAGCCCAGGCCAAGGCCGCGGGCGCCACCGGTTGGATGACCAAACCCTTCGATCCCGAGCAGCTGGTCCGCATCGCGCAGAAGGTGCTGACCAAGTGAGCCTTCAGGACCCCGCAGAGATCTTCCGCCTCGAGGCGCGCGAGCTGCTCGAGGCCATCGAACAAGGGCTGCTCGATCTGGCCGACCGCCAGGACGATCGCGACCTCGTCGACGCCGTCTTCCGCAGCCTGCATACCCTCAAGGGGTCGGGCGCGATGTTCGGCATGGAGGCCCTGGCCGCCTTCACCCACCACTGCGAGACCGCCTTCGACCGTGTCCGCAAGGGCCTGACTCCGGCCACCCCGGAATTGATCACCTGCGTGCTCAACGCCCGCGACCACATGCGGGCCCTGGTGGAGGGCGATCCCGACCCCGCCGTGGGCGACGCTCTGCTGGCCGAGCTGCACCGCGTGATCGAGGCCGCGGACGGCGTGGCTGTGGCGCCGACGCCCGTGGCCGCCAGCTCATGGCGCGTCCGCTTCGCGTTGCCGATCGACGCCATGGCCAACGGCACCAATCCCCTGGGCCTGCTGGCCGAGCTGCGCGAACTCGGCGACTGCCGGATCGTCGCCTCGACTGAAGCGGTCCCCGCGATCGACGACCTCAACCCCACCGACTGCCACTTGGCCTGGGACGTGAGCCTGGCGGGCGATGTGTCCCGTGCGGCCATCGAGGACGTCTTCCTGTTCGTCATGGACGACATGGAACTGGTGATTGTCGAGGTCGGCGTCCCGCAATCCGCTGAAGACCACACGCCCGACGCGACCGCCGCAACCGAACCAGCCGCTACCCCCGCCGCCACGCCGGACGCGCCTTCGCCGGTCCGCGCCGCCGCACCTGCTGAAGCTGCGAAGAAGGCGGACGACAGCAAGAAGGCCGACACGACCCTCCGCGTCCCCGCCGAGCGGCTGGACGAGCTGATGGACCGGGTCGGCGAGCTGGTCATCGCCCAATCCCGCCTCAAGCAGATCGCCGGCGCCTCGGCGGACATGGCGCTGCGGTCGGTCTCTGAAGAGGTCGAACGCCTCGCATCGGAGCTGCGCGACACCATGATGGTCGTACGCATGGTGCCGATCTCGACCCTGTTCGGTCGCTTCCGCCGCCTGATCCACGATCTGCAGCGCGACACCGGCAAGACCATCGAGCTCTCCACCGAGGGCGAGACCACCGAACTCGACAAGACGATTATCGAACGTCTGGCCGACCCGCTGATCCACGTGATCCGCAACGCCGCCGACCACGGTCTGGAAACGCCGGAACAGCGCACCGCCGCGGGCAAGCCCCTGGCCGGCAAGCTGGTCCTGTCGGCCCGCCACTCGGGGGCCGAAGTCGTGATCACGGTCACCGACGATGGCCGCGGCATCGACCGCGAGCGGGTCCGCGCCAAGGCCGAGCAGAACGGCCTCATCGCCCCCGGCGCCCATCTCAGCGACGCCGACCTGCTGCAGCTGATCTTCGCCCCCGGCTTCTCCACCGCTGCGACCGTCACCAACCTGTCCGGCCGCGGCGTCGGCATGGACGTGGTCAAGCGCACCATCGAGAGCCTGCGCGGCGCCATCGACATCAGCTCGACCCCGGGCGAGGGGTCGCAGGTCTCCCTGCGCATCCCGCTCACGCTGGCGATCATCGACGGCCTGCTCGTGCGGGTCGGGACCGGACGCTACGTGGTGCCCCTGGCCGCGGTGGAGGAATGCGTCGAACTCAGCGTCGAACAGGACAGCCGGTCCGGCGGCCGCAGCCTGATTTCCCTCCGCGACGAGTTCGTGCCCTTCGTCCGGTTGCGCGAACTGTTCCGCACCGCCGGCGCGGCCGAGCCGCACCAGAAGGTCGTCGTCGTCTCCACCGGCGAGGCCCGCGTGGGGCTGGTGGTCGACCAGATCATCGGGGACCACCAGACGGTGATCAAGTCGCTGTCCAAGCTGCACGCCGATGTCGAGACCTTCTCGGGCGCGACAATCCTCGGCGACGGCGGCGTGGCCCTGATCCTGGACGTGCCGCACCTCGTCGAGGCGGGCCAACGTCTCGAAAAGCAATTCCGCGTGGCGAGCTGATCCCATGATGTACACCGAAAACGCCGCCAACGACGACGACCTGCAGGTCCTGACCTTCGACATCCGGGGCGAAACTTTCGCGTTGGAGGCCGGGCTGGTCCGAGAGATCCTCGACCTGCCGGACGAGACCGAGGTGCCCGGCGCCGCGGACTTCGTCAGCGGCGTGATGAATTTCCGCGGCCGGGTCATCCCGGTGGCGGACCTGCGCCTCGCCTTCGGGCTGGGCCGGGCCGACGACACCATGGACAGCCGCATCGTCGTGATCGAGCTGGAATTGGACGGCGACCCAACCCTCGTCGGTCTCCGGGCCGACAAGGTTCACGAGGTCACCAGCCTGCCGGTGGCCGACACGGAGCCGCCGCCGCCGATCGGTATGCGCTGGCGCCAGGACTATGTCAGCCGCATCGCCCGCCGGGCGGGCGAACCGATCATCCTTCCCGATCTGGCCTGCATCTTCGCCGAACGCGGCGAACCCCGTGCCGCAGCGCCGTCCCTTCAATCCGTTTCCTGAACCCGAGGCCGAAAAATGCGCTTCACGATCAAACTCAAGCTGCTCGTCGCCTTCGGCGTCCTGCTCGCGCTCATGATGGGCGTGGCGGGGTCCGGCCTCGTGCAGGTCAACCGCATGTCGACGCTGCATGACGACATGCTGGACGGGCCGGTCGCTCGTCTGGAGCGGGCTCGCCTGCTCAACGTTTCCCTTCTGAGCATCATCCGGGCCGAAAAGAACATGGTCCTGGAGGAAGATCTCGCCGCGATCCGCGTCGAGGCGGGGAAGATCGAGGCGCAGAGAAAGGTCTTCGCTGCCACCCTGGCCAAGGCGATCGAGGTCGCGACGCCCGAGGGTCGTCCGAAGTGGGAAGCTCTTCAGGACGAGTGGGAACGCTTCCTGCCCCTCGACGCCGAGATCCAGCGCCTGGCGCTCGAAAACAAGGACGCCGAAGCCGCGACCGTGATGTTGGGCCCGCAGCGCGCAGTTAACGGCGCCATCTTCAAGGTGTCGGACGGCCTGGTCGCCCTGAACGAAGGCCAGCTGAAGGTCGCCGGCGAAGAATACGACGCCGCGGCCAACAACAGCCGGATGATGTTCGTCATCATCACCATCGTCGCCCTGCTTATGGCCGTCGCCTCGGCCATCTGGCTCTCCATGACCATCAGCCGTGGCCTGGGTCGCGCTGCTGCGGCGGTCCAGACCGTCGCTGCCGGGGACCTGACCAGCACGGTCGAGATCACCACCCGTGACGAGATCGCCGACCTGTTGACCGACGTGAATACGATGATCGAGCGTCTGCGCTCGGTTGTCGGCGACGCCTCATCGGCCTCCGAACAGGTGGCCGCGGGCAGCCAACAGCTCTCCTCAGCGGCCGATCAGGTCAGCCAGGGCGCTACTGAACAGGCCGCCTCGGCCGAAGAGGCCTCGGCCTCGATGGAAGAGATGGCCGCGAACATCAAGCAGACGGCCGACAACGCCGCCCAGACCGAACAGATCGCCCGCCAGTCCGCCAAGGACGCCGAGGCTTCGGGCGAAGCGGTGGCCCGCGCGGTCGGCGCCATGCAGACCATCGCCGAGAAGATCACCATCGTTCAGGAGATCGCGCGTCAGACCGACCTGCTGGCCCTCAACGCGGCGGTGGAAGCCGCCCGGGCCGGCGAGCACGGCAAGGGCTTCGCGGTCGTCGCCTCGGAGGTCCGCAAGCTGGCCGAACGCAGCCAGACGGCGGCCACCGAGATCGGCGCTGTCTCCAGCGACACCGTCAAGGCGGCCCAGTCGGCCGGCGAGATGCTGACCCGCCTGGTGCCCGATATCCGCCGCACCGCCGAACTGGTGACCGAGATCAGCGCGGCCTGCCGCGAGCAGGATATCGGCGCCAGCCAGATCAACGAGGCCATCCAACAGCTCGACAAGGTCACCCAGACCAACTCCAGCGCCTCGGAACAGATGTCGTCGACCTCCGAGGAACTGGCCGCCCAGGCCGAGGAACTGCAGGCGTCGATCGCGTTCTTCCGGACGGACAACACCAGTCGCGCCCCGACCCGCGCCGCTGCGCCCGCCAAGGCCAAGGCAAAGTCGAGCGCGCCCCGCGCCGCCCAAAAGCGTCCGGCCGCTCCGTCGGTGCACGCCCAGCAGGCCGCGGCCAAGGGCTTTGCCCTGGACCTGGCGCAAGGCGGTCCGGACGAGCACGACGAGGCCTTCCGCCAGTACGGCTGAGCCATCCAGGCGGCGCGGGATTTAACCCCGCGCCGCATCTATCCGTTGTCAGGGACAAGCGTCCCAGGAGCTTGCTTAGATGCGTCTGACCATCAGAACAAAACTCGGATTGGCCTTTGGGCTGATCATCGCCCTGATGGTCGGCGCGACGACTTTCGGCATCTTTCAGCTCAACAAGCTGAACGCCGCGCAGACCGCCATGGTGCGCGGCCCGGCGCTCCGCCTGGAGACGGCGCAGTCGATCGACATCGCACTGCTCCAGGTCGGTCGGGCGCAGAAGAACATGGTCATGGCGGACGACGCCGCCGAACGGCGCAGCCAGAACGCCAAGGCCGAGGGCTTCAACAAGCACTTGGCCGAGCTGCTGGCCTTTTCCAAGGACATCCCGGTCGGCGCGGACAAGCCGAAGTGGGATACCCTTCGGGCCGAGGGCGCCAAGTTCTTGAGCCTCGACGAGCAGTTCCGCGGCATGATCGCGGACGGCCAGATCGATGGCGCCAAGACCGTCATGTCGACGGACCTGCGGACGGTGAATGAGGCCGTGAACCGCATTGGCGCTGAACTCGTCGATCTGTCGCGCGCTGAACTGCAGGCCGCGGAGGCCCAAGGCACCGTCGACTACAAGCTGGCGCGCAACGCACTGGTGGCCGCGCTTGTCATCTCGCTTGTGGTCGCCGTGATCGCGGCCACCTGGCTGGCGATCACCATCGGCCAGGGTCTGCGCAAGATTTCGGACCTGACCAACGCCGTGGCGGTTGGCGATCTGGATCAGACGATCGCGGTCAACACCAACGACGAGATCAAGGATCTGGTCGACACGGTCAACCAGATGACGGCAAACCTGCGCGCGCAGGCCGCCATTGCTCAGAAAGTGGCGGATGGCGATCTTACGGTTCGTCCTCGCGCCCAATCCGAGAAGGACGTTCTTGGGATTGCACTGACCCGGATGGTCGAACGCCTGCGGGGGGTCGTGGCGAATGCCGCGACGGCCTCGGAACAGGTGGCCGCGGGCAGCCAACAGCTCTCCTCGGCGGCCGAACAGGTCAGCCAGGGCGCCACCGAGCAGGCCGCCTCCGTTGAAGAGGCCTCGGCCTCGATGGAAGAGATGGCCGCGAACATCAAGCAGACGGCCGACAACGCCGCCCAGACCGAACAGATCGCCCGCCAGTCCGCCAAGGACGCCGAGGCTTCGGGCGAAGCGGTGGCCCGCGCGGTCGGCGCCATGCAGACCATCGCCGAGAAGATCACCATCGTTCAGGAGATCGCGCGTCAGACCGACCTGCTGGCCCTCAACGCGGCGGTGGAAGCCGCCCGGGCCGGCGAGCACGGCAAGGGCTTCGCGGTCGTCGCCTCGGAGGTCCGCAAGCTGGCCGAACGCAGCCAGACGGCGGCCACCGAGATCGGCGCTGTCTCCAGCGACACCGTCAAGGCGGCCCAGTCGGCCGGCGAGATGCTGACCCGCCTGGTGCCCGATATCCGCCGCACCGCCGAACTGGTGACCGAGATCAGCGCGGCCTGCCGCGAGCAGGATATCGGCGCCGGCCAGATCAACGAGGCCATCCAACAGCTGGACAAGGTCACCCAGACTAACTCCAGCGCCTCGGAACAGATGGCCGCGACGTCGGAAGAATTGGCGGCTCAAGCCGAGGAAATGCAGGCGTCGATGGCGTTCTTCCGCATCGAAGCCGCCGAACAGGGCCGGGCCGCCACGCCGCCGGCTGTGACGCGAAAGGCCGCGATCCCGCGAAGCAGCGCGAAGGCGGGCCGACAGGCTGGGCGATCGGTCAAGGCGCAGCAGGCTGCCGCGCAGGGCTTCGCCCTCGACCTTACACAAGGAGGTCCTGACGAGCAGGACATCGCCTTCCGGGAGTATGCCTGAGATGACCGCATCTGAAGCTCAATACGTCACCCTAGGCCTGGGGGCCGAGGTGTTCGCTGTGCCGGTCGAATATGTTCGGGAGATCCTCGACTATCGGCAGCCCTTCGCCATTCCGGACGGCCCGGCTTATCTCCTCGGCCTGACGGACGTTCGGGGACGCGGCACGGCGACGATCGATCTGCGGGCCAAGCTTGGCCTTCAGACCGTGCCGCCCGGACCCAGCACCCGCATCCTGGTCCTGGACGTGCCCATCGAAGGCCGGCTTCTTTCGCTGGGTCTGGTCGCCGACCGGGTCATCGAGGTGATCAGCGTGTCGACCGACCAGATCGAACCTGCGCCGGACATCGGCGTCGCCTGGCGCTCAGACTACATCGCCGGCGTGGTGCGCCGCGACGCGGGGTTTGTCGTCCTGTTCCAACTTGCTCGACTGCTCACGAGCCAGGAAGCCGCAGCCCTGCCTGTGGCGACCGACGCTGCGGCCTGAACGGCCGCGGCGCAATACTCCAGAACGGACGGTGATCTGTGTCGGCTGAACGCGTCTACAATCTCGATATCGCCGATACACTGAGTGTGGCGAACTATCGCCGTCTCTCGGAGTTTATTCACGAATATAGCGGCATCAAGATGCCGCCGAGCAAGCAGACGATGCTTGAAGGGCGTCTGCGCAAGCGCGTGAGAGACTGCAACCTTCAAAGTCTCGACGACTACTGCGCCTTTCTGTTCGAACGTGGCGGCATCGAGTCCGAGGCGATCCACCTTATCGACGTCGTGACCACGAACAAAACGGACTTCTTCCGAGAGCCGGCCCATTTCGACTTCATGGTCAATACAGCGCTTCCCGGCTTTGTCGCCGAGGGGCGGCGGCAGGTGCGGATCTGGAGTTCGGCGTGTTCGATCGGCGCGGAGCCCTACACCATCGCCATGCTGATGGAGGATTTCTGCCAGGATCACCGCGGTCTTGATTACTCGATTTTCGCGAGCGATCTCTGCACCCAGGTGTTGGCTGACGCCCTGATGGGCATCTATCCGGCGGCGATGATCGATCCCGTGCCGATGGCGCTGCGCCAGCGCCATCTGCTTTCGTCGCGCGACCCGTCGAAAAAGACCGTGCGGATCGCCCCCAACCTGCGGGCCAAGATGTCCTTCGCGCGTCAGAACCTCATGGATTCGACCTACGCCGCGCCGCGGGAGTTGGACATGATCTTCTGCCGCAACCTGCTGATCTACTTCGATAAGCCCACACAGGCGATGGTTCTGAAGCGGCTGTGCACGCACCTGCGGCCCGGCGGCTATCTGTTCCTGGGTCATTCGGAGACGATCGTCGGTATCGATCTGCCCGTCCGCACCGCCGCGGGCACCGTGTTTCAGAGGATCTGACCCATGCCCCGCAAGATCCGCGTCCTGGTGGTGGATGACTCGGCGACGGTTCGGCAGACGCTGACGGCCGTCTTGCAGGAGGATCCGCAGATCGAGGTGATTGCGACCGCCGCCGACCCCTTTTCGGCCGCCCGCGCCATCGCCAAGGAAGTGCCGGACGTCATCACCCTCGACGTCGAGATGCCTCGCATGGACGGCATCACCTTCCTGCGCAAGCTGATGAGCCAGCACCCCATTCCCGTGGTCATGTGCTCGTCGCTGACAGAGCAGGGTTCAGAGACCCTGATGCAGGCGTTGGAGGCCGGCGCGGTCGACGTCATTCTGAAGCCCAAGATCGGCGTCGCCGACCACCTGCAGGAAGCCAAGGCGCGGATCTGCGAGGCCGTGAAGGGCGCCGCCCAGGCGCGCGTCTCCACCCGTGCGCCGCGACCGGCGGCCGGTGTGCGCACGCCGGAGAAGAAGCTGACCGCCGACGCCATGCTGCCGCCGCCGCGCGAGGGCTCGCGGGCGATGGCGCGTACGACCGAGACGGTGATCTGCATCGGGGCCTCAACCGGCGGGACCGAGTCCCTTCGCGAGGTGCTGCAGGCGCTGCCAAGCAATGCGCCCGGCATCGTCATCGTCCAGCACATGCCCGAGAAGTTCACCGCCGCCTTCGCGCGGCGCCTGAACGACATCTGCGAGGTCGAGGTCAAGGAAGCGGTCGACGGGGACGCGGTTCTGCGCGGTCGCGTTCTGATTGCGCCCGGAAATATGCACACGCTATTAGAGCGTTCGGGAGCCCGCTACCATGTTGCCGTCAAAAACGGCCCCCTGGTCTCCCGCCACCGTCCCTCCGTCGACGTGCTGTTCCGTTCGGCCGCCCGGTCGGCGGGCTCGAACGCCGTCGGTGTGATCATGACCGGCATGGGCGACGACGGCGCTCGCGGTCTCGATGAAATGAAGCAGGCCGGCGCCTATACCATCGCCCAGGACGAGGCGACCTCGATCGTCTTCGGCATGCCCAAGGAAGCCATCGCCCGGGGCGCGGCCATGAAGATCCTGCCTCTGGGCCGCATCGCCGGCGAGGTCCTGCGCCTCGGCGCGATGGCTGTCTAAGGGGCGCTACGCCTCGGTGGGCGGCGGCACGAACGCCGCATGGATCTGCCGCTCGCGCACCATCGTGTAGTGCTTGCCGATCTCGGCCATGACCTCGGTCAGGGCGGCGGCGGCCGTCTCGTCCAGCGCCTCCACGTCGGCCGGAGCGGCCGGCCGTAGGCTGTCGCCCGCGGCAAGCAGCACACCGCTCACCTCGGCCTGGAAATTCAGCCGCGACATCGCTTGGGTCAGGACCTGGATCACGGCGTCGCCTTGCGCCGCCATGCCGGAAAGTTCGGCCCCGACCTTGCGCTCGGCTTCACGGATCGGCGCGGCCGCCGTTTCGAGCAGCGCCCCAACCGCCGCCGCGCCGCCACTGATCTGATCCGCCTCGGAATGGGCGCCGCCGGCCAATCCCGCGAGAATCGTTTCGGCGTGTCCGGCGGTGTCGCCCAGCACATCGGCGTATTGGCGCAGTTCGACAGCCACGACGCTGAGCGGCTTACCCACGTCGCCGAGACGCCCGCACTTGAGGTTTGCGTTCAGCGCCATCGAGTGGATCGAGGTCTTGATCTCTCGGATCGAATTGATCCGCTCCGCCAGGCCGACGGCGGTCGTCTCGGCCGAGCGGCCGACGTCCAGAGCTGCCGTTTCGGCCGCGCCCATCTCTTGAACGAGGGCCAGAGCTTCGCCGAGGCTCGTCTCGAGGCGCGCGAGGTCTCCGCCCTTCTCGCCCGCAGCCCCGCCCCGCGCCGCATCGCGCAGCTGCAGCAACTTCTGAGCGTCGGCCGCCACGCCCGCCAGGCTGGTGGCGATCTTCTCGACCTCCCGATCAAAGCTATCGACGGTGTCGTCCAATTGGGCGGCCAGCATCGCCAGAACCAGGGAGTCCGCGTCGGCGTTCGCCTCGCCGGCCAGCCGCCGCCGTTCGAGAATCTCAAGACCGGTCTCGACGTGTTCGACCCGCTGGCGGGCGGTGTCGCCGATCTGCAGGCCACAGAGGGCTAGGCCAACCTTTCCCTGCAGGCCGCGCGCGATGGCGCCAACCTCGGCGGCGACGGCGGCCACACGCTTGTGGTGTTCGGCCAGGGTGACCGCGTCGGCGGCGAGTTGAAGCGGGACAGCCGGCAGCACTTCGGCGCAGCGATTGTCCAAGTCGTTCTCATGCTGCAGGGCGGCGCCGACGAGGGCGCTCAGGCTGTCGAGCTCGCGGCCGAATTCGTCGAGCTGGACGCGCCCGGCGGTGATCGCGTTGTAGATCTCGTGCGCGAACTCCTCGAACTCGACGAACGCGCCCGGCACGGTGCCCGCCGTGACTTTGATGTTGACCGCAAAGACGCGGAGGTAGCGCAGCGCCTGCTGCATGTTCGCGATGTGGCCGCCCAGCGCCCGGCTGGTGGTCGCGAGCCCGTGACACCGTTCGCGATGACCCGTCCGCGAACCGGCCAGGCCGCTCAGTTCCGCCGCCGCGGCGGAGAGCTTCTCGGTCGCGGTGTCGACGGCGTCGGCATTGAACAAGCTGGTCAGCTGGTCCAGCGACGCGAGCAGGCCGCCCACCACCTCGACCGATTTCTCAAGCGTGAGGCCCAGATCGAGGAACTTGCCCTCGATCACGCCCCGCGCGGCGGCGAGACGGCCGGCGATCTGCGGGTCAACGGCCGACGGCAGGATAGCCGGCGGGCCGGCGAGATCGGGTTCGGCGAGCAGGGCGGTAGCGGACACGGGGGTGGTTTCTCTCGTTGAACAACGAGATTTCGCTCAAAGGTGGGAAAATTCGATGAAGCGATTTGGTTGATGCGCGGTGAAATGAGAATTGTCATGTATTCGCGCGAGGAAATAGCTCGGCGTCCAGCATGTCGTGGTCGGGCGTCAACTTGCGGGGTGGCGTGATTCAGTAGATCGGGTTGCGACCTGACGCCGCACCGTGACGAGGGAGATGCGCCGCGGAGGCGGCTAGAAGACGATCAGCGCCGCGCGGATCGCCAGAACCAGCAGCACCACCGACGCCGTCATGAACACCAGGAAGCGTACCATGATGATGTTGGCGAGGGCCTGCACCAGGCTGTGAACGATGCGCAGACCGACGTATCCCCACGCCAGCGCGGCGTTCACGCCATCGCCCTGGCCTGCGATCGCGAGCACCAGAGCCGTGGCGTAGAACAGGGTCGGCTGCTCCATCAGGTGATTGTAGTTGTCGGCCTTCCAGCGGACTTGAGGCGGAAGTTGCGCGGACAACTCGGCGGTTGTGCCGCTAGGATCGAGGGGCACCTGCGCTTTCTGCATGGCAGGTATTCGCGTCGCGTAGAGCCAGGCCCACATCACCATCGACCACAGAACGAGCGTCACCACGGGCTGAAGGATCGCACTGGTCATTTCGGGCTCTCCCCAATGTTGTTCTCGGCGGGATTGGAACCCGGTGACAGCGGCGCCGTAAAGGCCGGAAACCTTGCGGAATCCTGCCATCCGTCAGTCCCTGGAGCTTGAACCGACCATTGACGCCGGCGCCCAAGCGCCCGTTTAAGGACGCGTGTCCCCGCCCGCCGCATCCCCTCCGGCCAATCAGGTCGCCCTCGGCATCGCGTTTCGGGTTGGCGCCATGGCGTGCATGGCATGCCTCTCGGCGATCGTGAAATGGACCGGGGCGCGGGGCATCCCGGTCTTTGAGATCATCCTGTTCCGCAATCTGTTCGCCTTCGTCCCCCTCGGCCTCTACATCGCCCGGACCACCGGTTGGGAGGTGCTGAAGACCCGCCGACCCTTCGGTCACCTGGCGCGGGCGACCGTCGGGCTGACCGGCATGATCTGCGGCTTCTCGGCCGTTCAGCATCTGCCCCTGACGGAGGCGACGGCGCTACAGTTCACCTCGCCGCTGTTCATGACCGCGCTGTCGGCCCTGCTGCTGTCGGAGAAGGTCGGCCGCCATCGGTGGGCGGCGGTGCTGGTCGGCTTCGTCGGCGTGCTGATCATGGCACGGCCGCTGCCGGGCCATATGAACGTCGCGGGGGTTTCGCTGGGCATTCTCTCGGCCCTTGGCGCAGCGGGCGCCATGGTGGCGATCCGGCAGATCGCCGACACCGAGCGCGGCCCGACCATCGTGTTCTACTTCACCCTGGGCGGCGTGGTGTTGGGCGCCGTGGGCTCAATGTTCCACTGGGTGACGCCTGATCCGAAGACGTTGATCATGCTGATCGTGGCGGGCCTTATCGGCGGCGTGGGACAGCTGCTGCTGACCGAGGCCTTGCGCCAAGCGCCGATCGGGGTGATCGCTCCGTTCGACTACACCCAGCTGATCTGGGCGGCGTTCCTGGGGTTGGTGATCTGGGGCGAGCTGCCCCACCCGCTCACATTGGTCGGCGCGGCGATCGTCGCCGCCAGTGGTGTCTACATCCTGCACCGCGAGCTCCGTCGCTTCCGGACGGGATGAAATCGCAGGCGTAATTGACACAACCACGTTCCAGGCGGACGCTCCGGCCCAGGTTCAGGAGCCCCCCCGATGCTCAAGTCATCCGCCGTCATGATCGCCGCCGCCGCCAGCATGCTGGCGCTCGCCGGAGCGGCGCAGGCCGCCGTCACCGTGGTGGGCGGCGGCATGGCCAAGCAGTGTTCGGCCGCGGCCCTGGGTGGCGAGTCCGACTCGCGTTTCCAGGACCTTTGCACCTTGGCCCTCGACTCCGAGCCGCTGACCGCTCGCGACCGCGCCGGGACCTACGTCAATCGCGGCGTGCTCAAGTTGCGACGCAAGGATTTCGGCGGGGCGCAGTTCGACTTTAACCGGGCGATCGAGACCAAGCCCGACCTGGGCGAGGCCTACGTCAACCGTGGGGCCGCAGCCGTTGGTGCGCGACGCTACTCCGAGGGCTTGGCCGATCTAAACCGGGCGATCGACCTGGGCGTCGAGGAACCGGAGAAGGCTTACTACAACCGCGCCCTGGCGCATGAAGGCCTCGACGACATGAAGTCAGCCTATTTCGACTACCAGAAGGCCCTGGAGCTGAAGCCAGAGTGGGACCAGCCGCGGAAGGAATTGGCCCGCTTCACCGTGGAACGCCGATAGACCTTGACCGTTTCGACACCGGGATGGTGTCCATGCGCAAACTCACCACGACTGGTCTCATGACCATTGCGATCGCATCGCCCGCGGCGGCGCAGGTGACGTCTTTGCAGCTTGAAGACCTGCGGGCACAGCAGCAGATGGCGGAGCGTCGCGCGATCGATCAATCGAACCAGATTCAGGCGTTGGAGGCGCGGCTTCGCGCCGACCAAGCCGTGGCGGACATGGCCGCCCAGAATGCGGGTGTTGTCGTCCCGCAGCTCCGAACAGCCGGCCTCACGCCCGGCGCTCCGACCGCAACCTCTTTGAAGTATCCCAGCATGTCAGACGCCGCCCTCGCTGAGTCCAACAAGCGCGTCCAGGACGCCGCGCGGAACCGTCGCTGACATGCGCTGGCAGGGCGGGGACGGCGGCGGCAACACCGAAGACCGGCGCGGCATGGGCGCGGTCGGCGCCGGCGGACTTGGCGTTGGCGGCGTGGTCCTGGCGCTGGTCGGCTACTTCGTTTTCGGGATCGACCCCTCCACCACCATGAGCGTGGTGAATGGCGCGGCGCCCCAGGCGCAACAGCAGGAAGGCGTGCGCGGTACGCCGGCCGACGAGGCGGGCCGTTTCGTCGACGTGATCTCGCACAACGTAGATCAGGTCTGGGCCACGCAGATCCGCGGCTATCGCCCGCCGGACGCGATTGTCCTCTATGACGACGCCACTGGGACCGGCTGCGGCATGGGCCAGTCCGCGATGGGTCCGTTCTATTGCCCGGCCGACCGCAAGGTCTATCTCGACCTCTCCTTTTGGCAGGAGCTGGAGACCAAGTTCGGGGCGGGGGGCGAGGCGGCTCGCGCTTATGTCATCGCCCATGAGATCGGCCACCACGTCCAGAACCTGACGGGCGCCAGCGAAAAGGCTCAGCGGATGGGCGCCAAGGGCGCTGATAGCGGCTCGGTGCGGCTGGAATTGCAGGCCGACTGCTATGCCGGCGTCTGGGCGGCTCGCGCAGCAGAGGTCTCGAACGGCCAGGTCTCGCTCGATCCCCGCGACATCGAGGACGGCCTTCGCGCCGCCTCCGCCGTCGGTGACGACACGCTGCAGAAGAAGGCGCAAGGGCGTGTCATGCCCGACGCCTTCACCCATGGCTCGTCCGAGCAACGGATGCGGTGGTTCCGCAAAGGCTCCGAAACCGGCAATCCCGAGGCGTGCGACACCTTCGGGACCAACCGGTTGTAGCGCGCTAGGCCGGCAGGAGCGGCAGGGGATCCCAACGCAGGCACACGCCGACGCTGCGGCGGGCCAACAGGTCGCCTGGATCGATGAGCTCCAGCGCCACGTCCTCGTCGTCCAGGACCAGCGGCGCCTCGGTGCATCCGGCGATCAGCACCTCGGCCCCAAGCTGACGCAGGGCTTCGGCATGGCCCTGCATCTCGCGCGCGACATCGTCGCCCAGATCGCCGGACTTGATCCGGTAGAGGGTCGCCATGAAGGCTTCCTGGCGCTCGGGCGGCAAGCTGACGAGGCTCATTGCCCGCGCGGCGAGATATTCGCGATAGAGCTTTAGCGCGCCCTTGGTGCCCAGCACGCCCACCCGCATCGCCCCGGTCTGGCTGGCGGCCTCGGCGCCCAGGCCGATCATGTCGATCAGCGGCAGGCCGGACGCCCGCATGATCAGGTCCGCATGCGCGTGGGCGGTGTTGCAGGGCATGGCCAGCACCTCGGCGCCTGCGCCTTGCAGCGCGCCCGCCATCTCGGCCAGCACATTGCCTGCGCCTGTCCCAGGCACATTGCGATCCGGGGTCCGCGGATTGATGTCGGCGATCACCCGGATGTGGTCCTGGTCGCGTTCGGCCGGCGTGTAGGCCTGCAGCCGGGCCAGGTATTCCAGCGTCGCGGCCGGCCCCATGCCGCCCAGCACGCCGAGAACCAGCGGCTCGTTGGTGCTCAAAGCTTGCCCTCCAGCTCGCCCTGGTAACCGAATAGCCCCTGCGCGCCGCCCGTGTGCAGGAAGACGACCGTCTCGCCATCGAAGTCGCCGCGGGCGGCGAGGGCCAGAAGCCCCTTCATCGCCTTGCCGGTATAGACCGGGTCCAGAAGGATCGCGTCGCTACGGGCGATGGTCTTGAGCGCATCGATGACCGCATCGTCGATCAGACCGTAGCCCGCGCCGACGAAATCGCAGTTCGCCACGACCATGTCGCGGGTCACGCGATCCTCGTGGCCAAGCAGAGCGGCCGTCTCGCGGGCCAGCTTGTAAACGTTGGCCTCCTGGGTCTCCTTCGGCGCGCGGACGCCGATGCCCAGCACCGGGATGTCCGCGCCCATCACCGCCAGGCCGGCCACAAGGCCCGCGTGGGTGCCAGCGCTGCCGGTCGCGGTGACAATGCGGTCGATCTCGAGACCCGTCTCGTTGGCCTGCGCCACCAGCTCGAAGGCGCACTCGACATAGCCCAGGGCGCCGATGCCGTTCGAGCCGCCGCCAGGGATGATGTAAGGCCGGCCGCCGGCGTCGGAGACCTCAGCAGCGACCAGCGCCAGTTGCGCGTTCATGTCCGTTCCGCCCGGTACGCTGCGGATCTTCGCGCCCATCAACTCGTCCAGCAGGACGTTGCCCGAGCGGGTGTAGTCCACCGCTTTGGAACCGGTCCGCTCTTCCAGGATGATCTCGCACTTCATGCCGAACTTGGCCGCCGCCGCCGCGGTCTGGCGCACGTGGTTCGACTGGACCGCGCCCTGGGTGACCAAGGTGTCGGCGTCGCTGGCGAGGGCGTCGCCCAAGAGGTACTCCAGCTTGCGGGTCTTGTTGCCGCCGCCGGCCAAGCCCGTGCAGTCGTCCCGCTTGATCCATAGCTCGGGGCCGCCGCCCGGCCGCACGAGGCGCTCGGTCAGCCCGGGCAGGGGCTCGAAGGGCGTGGGCAGATGGGCGAAGCGGACGGGATTGAAACGGGCGAGATGCATGCCCGTTCTGCTAGCCCCGAACGGCTACGGCTTCAATTGTCGTGGCAGGCTGCGGACTTCGTCGGGCGTCAGCTTGACGATGGAGTCGATCGCGCAAAGTCCGCTTCGAGCCTGGAGGGTGACGTCCCGCGGCGCGCAGATGGTTCCGCCATGGCTGACCTGGCTCAGGCCGATAGGGTCGGATGAGATGGCGCTCATCAGGCAGCCGTTTGTCATGGTGAAGCGGTAGACGCCTCGGTTCTTGCCCGTGGCCCCCATCAGCAGGGTGTTCTTGTCGACGACACGATGCGGGCCGGCATCCCTGAGAATGATGCACTGGCCCTCTGGCAGTCGGGTCCCCGAAGGAGGTGGCGGCCCGAGTGGCGAAGCCGCCAGCGCGCTGCCGGCGAGGCCTGCAGCCAGGACCGCAGAGCCCAGGATCGCGTTGATCTTGGCGCTCATGGCCGGAGCTTTCGGGGAAGCGCGGCGACCTCTTCGGGGCTCAGCTTGACGATCGAATCCACGATACACTGGCTTGGGAATCCGCTGTGCGAGATCGCAATATCGAGGTCGATAGGCTTGCAGATGATCGACGACCCGGGCGGGCTGCGCGTGATGATCGGGTCGGAGGGCATCGCCCCGGCGAGGCAGGCCCCGCTCATGGTGATACGATAGGTGTCCTTGCCGCGCACGCCCACCAGGAGGGTTTTGCGATCGGCGATCGTGTGGCCGCGTATGTCGCTGCTGCGTATGCATTGGCCGGCGGGCAAACCTGCGCCCGAGGCCGGCGGCGGACCGAGCGGCGAGGGCTTTGCCGCGGACGCAGCTGTGGCAAGGGTGGCGGCGCTGAGCGCCAGGGCGACAACGGCCAGTTTCATTGGCGATGCTCCTCGTTCAGTCCCCAGATCAACATACGCCCTAACGTGGCGTTCGTCTTCGCATTTGCGGCTGGCGGGCGGGGGGCAACCGACATATCCTTGACCATCCTCGGGGGGTCGCGCCAAAGCGGCTGAGAGGTGGGTGAGCCCACGACCCGTCGAACCTGATCCGGGTCATGCCGGCGAAGGGAAGGGCCCGCGAACGACCCCAGCCTGACGCCCGTGGCCCGTCCGAATTCGAGGACGAACGCGATGAACAAGCTCACCGGCAAGCTGGCCGCCGCCGCCATTCCCACCGGCGAACGCCCCGGCTCGAAGAAGGTCTATCAGCCAGGCGTGCTGTGGCCGGACATCCGGGTGCCGTTCCGCGAGGTGGCCGTCCACCCCAGCGCCAACGAGCCGGCGTTGACGCTGTACGACCCGTCGGGGCCCTACACCGACCCCAAGGTCTCGATCGACATCGAGACGGGGCTGTCGAAGACCCGGGAGCCGTGGGTCGTCAGCCGCGGGGATGTGGAGATCGTCGAGACCCCGCGGGCCGTAAAGCCCGAGGACAACGGCTTCGCCAAGGGTGAGCACCTGGCGCCCGAGTTCACCACGCCCCGCCGCGTCTACCGCGCCAAGGCCGGCGCGAACGTGACCCAGCTGGAATACGCCCGCCGCGGCATCATCACGCCCGAGATGGAGTATGTGGCGATCCGCGAGAACCTGCGCCGCAAGGAGACGGACGCGTTCATCCGCGACGGTGAGGACTTCGGCGCCGAGATTCCGGATTTCTGCACGCCCGAGTTCGTGCGCGACGAGATCGCCCGCGGCCGGGCGATCATTCCGGCCAACATCAATCACACCGAGCTGGAGCCGATGATCATCGGCCGCAACTTCCTGGTGAAGATCAACGCCAACATCGGCAACTCGGCCGTCCTCAGCCACGTCTCCGACGAGGTGGACAAGATGGTCTGGTCCATCCGCTGCGGCGCCGACACGGTCATGGACCTGTCCACCGGCCGCAACATTCACAACATCCGCGACTGGATCGTCCGCAATAGCCCCGTGCCGATCGGCACGGTGCCGATCTACCAGGCGCTGGAGAAGGTCAACGGCGTCGCCGAGGACCTGACCTGGGAGGTGTTCCGCGACACCCTGATCGAGCAGGCCGAGCAGGGGGTGGACTACTTCACCATCCACGCCGGGGTGCGCCTGGCCTATGTGCCGCTCACCGCCAGCCGGGTCACCGGGATCGTCAGCCGCGGCGGCTCGATCATGGCCAAGTGGTGCCTGAGTCACCACAAGGAGAACTTCCTCTACGAGCACTTCGAGGACATCTGCGAGATCATGAAGGCGTACGACGTCTCGTTCTCGCTGGGCGACGGCCTGCGTCCCGGCTGCATCGCCGACGCCAATGACGCGGCCCAGTTCGGCGAGCTGGAGACCTTGGGCGAGCTGACGCAGATCGCCTGGAAGCACAACGTCCAGGTGATGATCGAAGGCCCCGGCCACGTGCCGATGCACAAGATCAAGGCCAACATGGACAAGCAGCTGAAGGTCTGCGGCGAGGCCCCGTTCTACACCTTGGGCCCGCTCACCACCGACGTGGCCCCCGGCTACGACCACATCACCTCGGCCATCGGGGCGGCGATGATCGGTTGGTTCGGCACGGCGATGCTCTGCTACGTCACGCCCAAGGAACACCTGGGCCTGCCCAACCGCGAGGACGTCAAGGTGGGCGTCATGACCTACAAGCTGGCCGCCCACGCCGCCGATCTGGCCAAGGGGCATCCGACCGCCAGGGCCTGGGACGACGCCATCAGTCGCGCGCGGTTCGAATTCCGCTGGGAGGACCAGTTCAACCTGGGCATCGATCCCGAGACGGCCCGCGAGTACCACGACGAAAGCCTGCCGAAGGAGGCCTTCAAGACCGCCCACTTCTGCTCGATGTGCGGCCCGAAGTTCTGTTCGATGAAGATCAGTCAGGACATCCGCGACCAGGCGCGGGGTCAGAACGACGTCGCGGCGGGGCTACAGGAGATGGCCCAGAAGTTCCGGGAGAGTGGGAGCGAAATCCTGGTGCCTGTGACACCAGCGGAATAGGTCGCCGCGTCAGTCCTCGATCTTTACGGCGGCCGACCTCGGGGGCCAGACGCGGACGGCGACAGCGACCGTCACCGATCCCAGGATTGCGGCCAGGGCGCCGGTCCACTGGACCGCGTTCATGCCGATCGCCGCGTAGTGGCCTGTCATGGCGCCCGACAGGAACACCATGCAGGCGGTCGCCCACTCGATAAGGTCCTTCGTCGTGATCTTGGTCGGCATTCGGACGTCCCTGAGGTTCGTGTCTAAGCCAAGATATTGCGGCGCACACGGATGCCAAATGCTTACCGCCGTCGCGATGCGGCGAGGGGCCGCAGACCGGCTATTTTCCGTCACAAACCAACTGCCAGTCGTCGTCCGGCGACTTGGCGCGCAACGCCGCCAGGGTCGGGGGCGGCCGGGTCATTTCCAGGACCGCGTTGTACGACGAGCTGGCCGAGGCCGTGGGCGCCTCCCGACTGTAGACTGTCAGGGCCGTTGGCGGTCTCCCGGACACCGTCAAGCGATAGACGCGCGTGACCTCTGAAAGCCCGAGGTTCCAACAGGCGATTTGCGACAGTCCCACACCGCGGGACTTCAAGGCTGCGGGCAGGTCGAACGGCACGGGCTGTCCGTTGGCGGACCAGTTGAAGCTCGCCGTTCCAGCCTTCATGTCGATGACCGCGGCGAACCGGCCTAGCGCGCCGACGCTCGTCCCCGCCGGGCCCGGCTGGGCCTGCCAGCGGACCGCGGGGGTGGCCGCCTTGATCTGGGCTAGGTTCAATGGCGTCGCGGTGCGAGCCGTCGCCAGCGCGATAACGGTGTCGGCGGCGGGACCGGCCGCCGCCAGTTGATCCCAACTGTATTTGCAGGTCTCGGCGGCCCACTGGCGGGCCTTCGGGTCCGCGGCGATCAACTCGCGTTGGCAGCGAGCGATGAAGTCGCCTTGGGCCTCCGGCTGCGGCGCTGGCGTCGTGACAGCACTCGACGGCGCAGGCGGTTGCGCGGCGGCCTGGCCTTGACCGCCCGGCGTTGCGTTGAACCCACCTGTCTGCGGATTGAACGTCAGGGTCAGACCACACATCGCCTGCCCGCCAGCACAGGCCGGCGCCGCCAGGGCGATCTGTACGGTGCGCGGCGTCGTGTTCAACACGCGGTAAGCCCGCACCTGCTGCCTATAGACCCGCTGCGCGCCGATCCGGGGGTCGGCGACATAGATCTCGATGAAAGCTTGGTTGTTGGACTGGAAGATTCCCGGCCGCCCGGCGCAGCCATAGTCGCCTTCGCTCACCAGGAAGTCGGGTCGCCCGTCGCCGGTGAAATCGTGAACCAGGACATATGGCTTGCCGGCGGGCCGTCCACCTGCGCGCAGACATGCCTGATCGAGCTGGGCGGTTTTGGCGGTCACCGCCGCCGGTGCGGATCCCTGGGCCATGGCCAGGGGGGCGGGCCCGATCGCCAACAGCGCGACGGCGCTGATCCATGCGGCTCGAGACATCCGTTTCACTCCGCGACCGGGATCCTGACGCCGACGGTAGACGTCGCGCGCCCGTCCGTCGACGGCGTCTCGCCTGAAAGGCAGACGCGCCTATTCCGACCGGAGGGCTGGGGCGGGTCGCTTGGACAGGGCTTGGAACGAGGCCATCAGACCGCCAACCGCGGCGAGTCCCGATGCGCCGGCCAGGAGGGCTGCGACGCCGGCCCAGTCCACGCTCCACTTGGCCTCAAAGACTTGCGTGACGACGGGCCACGCGGCGGCGTAGCCCAGACCCACGCCGGCCGCCCCAGCGATCAGGCCGACCAACCCATATTCGATAACATAGGCCGCCAGCACCTGTAGGCGGCTTGCCCCCAGCACCTTCAGGATCGCCGCCTCGCGCGTGCGCTCCTGGGCGCGGGCGGCGATGGCGCCCGCAAGCACCAGCAGGGCCGCCATCAGGGCGACAGCGGCGGCGCCGCGCACCGCCAGCGCCACGCGGTCGAACATGTCGGTCGCGGCCTCCAGCTGCTCGCGGACCGAGATGATGTTCACCTCGGGAAAGTTCGCACCCAGCAGCCTGATGATCCGCTGCTCCTCGGCGACGGTCGCCTTGGCGATGGCGACGTGCCGGGGCGTGGCCCCCTCCAGCGCGTTCGGCGTGAGCACCAGCGGGAAGCCGGCCCCGAAGCTGCCGAAGTCCACGCGCCGGATCGCGGCCACCTTTGCGTCGATCTCGGCGCCCAGAACCGACAGTTTGAGGGTGTCGCCGATCTTCAGGTTTCCGCCTTCGGCTGGATCGCGGGACACGGCGACCAGCGGCGGGCCGCTATAGTTCGCGGGCCACCACTTGCCCTGGAACACACCGGAGTTCGGCGGCTCCGGGCCGAGCGCCGACAAGGTGACGTCGTTGTCGTAGGCCCAGCGCGCGCCCGGCGGAATCTTGTCCAGCTCGACGGGCACGCCGCGGACCGCCAGGATCCGGCCGGTGAAGAAGGGTGCGCGCAGATAGGTGTCCTGATCGGGCGTCCGGCCATATCCCCGCGCGACCTCGGCGTCGAAGGCGGCGAGCCGGTCGCCTGGAATTTCGGTGAAGACCAGGGCGGGCGCGGTCTGCGGCGCCACCACCGAAATCTGCCGCAGCAGGCTCGACTGGATCAGCACCACCGCCGCCAGCAAGGCGACGCCCAGGCCAATGGCCGGCGCCGCCGTCCGAGCCGCTGACCGCGGTCCGGCGAGATTGGCGAGGGCGATCCGCATGGAGCCGTGGGTCCCGCTCCGCAGCCGTCCCGCCAGCTTCGCCGCGCCCCAACCGAAGGCCCAGAGCACGCCGAACGACGCGGCGACGCCGGCGATCATGATGCTGGCCGCCATGGGGGTCGGCGCCGTGATGATCGCCAGGCCGCCCAGGCCCAGCGCGGCGAGGATGGCGCCGATCATCTCGGGCCCGAACCGAAGCTTGCCGGACAGGTCGCTGCGGAACAGGCTGGCCGGCGGCGTCGTCCGCGCCCGCGCCAGGGGCGCCAGCGAGAAGGCTGCGGCGGATAAGAAGCCGAACGTCGCGGCGCGGACCAGCGGCCAGGGATAGATCGCGAACAGCGCGGGCACGGGCAGTTCGTTCTGGATGGCGGCCCCCAGCACCAGCGGCGTTGCGGCGCCGATGACCAACCCGATGCCGATGCCCGCCAGCGCCAGCAGGCCGATCTGCGCCAGATACATGTCGCGGATGAGGCCGCTCTCGGCGCCAAGCGCCTTGAGGGTGGCGATGGCGGGCTTGCGCCCATCGACGTAGGCGCTGACGGCCCCGAACACACCCAGCCCGCCGGCCACCAGCGAGGCCAGGCCGATAAAGCCCAGGAAGTACTCGAGCTGGTCGATGATCCGGCTGACGCCCGGCGCCGCGTCGTTGCGGTCGCGAATCCGGATGCGGCCCTTGATGTCCTCGCGCACCTGGGCCTTGGCGTCGGCCAGCGGCAGGTCGGGGCGAAGCGCGACCCGCACGGTCTCGCCAAACGGCAGCCCGGGCGTCAGGAAGCCGCCGGCTTGCAGGGCGCCGGTCTGGGTCAGAACGCGGGGACCCAGGGCAAACCCGCGCGAGAGCCGGTCAGGCTCCTGCTCCAGGACCGCGCCGACCCGCATCGGCACATTGCCGACCAGGAAGCGGTCGCCCACCTTAAGGTTGAGGCGATCCAGCAGCGCCTGTTCGACCGCCGCCCCCCAGACGCCGTCGCGCGGCGTCAGCGCGGCCGCCAGCGACGGCGCCCCTGTGATCGTGACGGCGCCGGCCAGCGGATAGGCCGCGTCCACCCCCCGCAGTTCGACCAGCCGTCGCGCGCCATCCGGCGCCTCGGCCATGGCTTGTGAGGCGGTGGCGTAGGTGGTGCGGCCCAGCTGGTCGATGCGGGCGCGCTCGGCGGGCGTAAAACGCCGCTGGCTTGCCGAGACGGCCATATCTCCGCCCAGGATCTAGCGCGCCTGGGTGGCCAGGCCTTGGCGGAAGGCTTCGGCGGTCGAACTGGCCGCGGCGATCGCGGCGACGCCCAGCGCCAGACAGGCCAGGAAGATCCGGAAGCCCTTGACCCCGCTTCGTAGTTCCCGCGCGGCGAACCGCAGCCACAGTGGCATCAAGCGGTCTCCACCGGGCGGCCGTCGCGCAGCGTCACGACCCTCTGCGTCCTTGCCGCCAGCGCCGGGTCATGGGTCACCAGCAATAGCGCCGCACCCGTATGCTCCAGCAATTCGAACAACAGGTCGGCGACGTGCTTCGCGTTGGTGGAGTCCAGGTTGCCGGTCGGCTCGTCGGCGAACAGCAGGGCCGGCGAGGGGGCCAAAGCCCGCGCCAGCGCCACCCGCTGCTGCTCGCCGCCGGAGAGCTGGTGCGGGTAGTGTCGGGTGCGCGCGCCGAGGCCGACGCGATCCAGCCAGACGCGCGCCTCGGCCATGGCGCCCGACTTCCGGGCGATCTCCATGGGCGCGGCGACGTTTTCCTCCGCGGTCATGTTCGGCAGCAGGTGGAAGGATTGGAAAACGAGGCTCACGCGTCCGCGCCGGAGCTTCGCCCGGCCGTCCTCGTCCAGCCGGCTGAGATCCTGGCCGAACAGCCGGACCACCCCGGCGCTGGGCTGTTCGAGCCCAGCCGCCACCGCGATCATCGACGACTTGCCCGACCCCGACGGCCCCACCAGCGCCACACGTTCGCCGTCAGCCAGCGTCAGGTTCAGATTGCGCAGAATCTCCACGGGTCCTGCCGCGGACGGCAGCGTCAGGCCCACGTTTTCCAGGACCAGCGGCGGCGTATCGTTCAAGACAACTCCCACGGTTGAGCGGACAGCGCTCACCCTTACATAGGACGATCATGCCCGCGCCAAGACCCACCCGCCGAAGCTTTCTTGTTCTGCCGCTGATTGCGGCGGCCGGACCGGCGCTGGCGGCGGGGCAGACGCCGGTGGTCACCATGCTGGGCGACAGCATCACCGCCGGCTACGGCCTGCCCGCCGCAGCCGCCTTGCCCGCCCAACTTCAGGCCGCTCTGCGCAAGCTGGGTGTGAACGCCGTTGTGCGCGCGGCCGGCGTCAGCGGCGACACGACGGCGGGCGGTCTCTCGCGCGTGGATTTCAGCGTTCGGAAGGATACGGACCTGACGGTCATCGCCCTTGGCGCCAATGACCTGCTGCAAGGACAGGACCCCCGGCGGACGCGCGCCAACCTGGATGGGATCATCCGCAAGCTGAAGGCCCGCAAGATCCGGGTCCTGCTGACCGGAATCACCGCCCCCGTTGAGATCGGCGGCGGCTACGCCCGCGACTTCAACGCCGTGTTCCCAGCCTTGGCGCGGACCCATGCCGTACCGCTATACCCGAACCTGCTGGACGGCGTGGCGCGCACACCGGCGCTCAACCAGCCCGACGGCATCCACCCCAACGCGCGCGGCGCCCAGATCATCGCCGCGCGCCTGGCCCCGGCGGTCGCCAAGGCGCTGGCGTCCCGGAGCTGACCGTCGGCGATCAGGCGGCCCGGAACCGCAGGGGCATCGACTTTGGTCCGCTGATGAAGTTCGACGGCAGCCATTCGACCGGCGCGGCAAGCTCGAAGTCGCGCATGCGGGTCAAGACCTCGCGCAGCATGGCGTCGATCTCGATCCGGGCGATGTGCTGGCCGAGGCAGGCGTGCGGACCGGTCCCGAAGGCGATGTGGGGGTTCTCGGCCCGGGACAGATCGAACACGTCGGGACGGTCGAACACGGCCGGGTCGCGGTTGGCGGCGCCGAAGTACATGACGACCTTGTCGCCGGCCTTGATCTGCGCGCCGGCCAGGGTCGCGTCCTGCTTGGCGGTGCGGCGCATGTAGATCACCGGGCTGGTCCAACGCAGCATTTCCTCTCGCGCGCCGGGGAGCCGGGAGTCCACGTCGGCCATCAGCCAGGCATACTGGTCCGGGTGCTCCATCAGCGCCAGCAGCCCGCCCGAGAGCAGGTTGCGCGTGGTGTCGCCGCCCGCGTCCACCAGCAGCAGGAAGAACAGAAGAAACTCCATGTCCTCCAGCTTGCGGCCGTCGACCTCGCAGGCCAGCAGCCGGGACGCTAGGTCGTCGCCGGGCCGGGCGCGCTTCTCGGCGATCACGCGGCCGCCGTACTCGAACATCTTCATCACAGCCTGGCCGCCCGCGCCCGGGGGCAGGGCCTCGGGCGCGGTGTGGATTGTCTCGGTCAGCTTGTAGAGTTCGCGCCCATCCTCCAGCGGCAGGCCCATAAGCTCGGCGATGACGAAGGAGGGCATCTCGCCCGCGATCTGCTCGACGAAATCGCATTCGCCCTTGGCGATCACCGCATCGACGATGTGCTTCGCCAACTGCTGGATGCGCTCGCCTCGCAGCCGCGCCGCCGGTTCGGTGAATTCGGAGCGGATCAGCTTGCGGAACCCCGTGTGTTCCGGCGGATCCATCATCAGCATCATCTTGTACGGCCCGAACCCGCCGGCCTCGGCGAGAGGGTCGTTGATCATGATGGTCGGCTCGGACGAATAGGTCTGGAAGTCGCGATCCACGGCCCAGACGTCGGCGTGGCGGGTCACCGCCCAGAACCCCTTTCCGCCCGGTTCGTCGTGCCAATGGACTGGTGCGTGGCCCCGCAACCAGTCGAACTGCGCGTGCGGCTGACCGCTGGCGAAACTCTCAGGCGATAGTAGGTCGATCTTCATGGCCCGACGTTCTCCGCATCCCGTTTGGCAAGAGAACCCGCGCTTCCCGCGCGGCAGGCAACACCCGGATGGCGCTCAGATGATCTCGCTACTCAGAATGGGAAATTCACACTGCATCTCAAACGGGGTCTGGAGAGCGTTCCATTCCCATCACCGCTAGGCGCGGCCGCCTGTGGGGCGCGCCCAATAATGTGGTTGGTCGAACGATCCTTTACCGAAAATTTCGTTCTGACGGCCATTACGGATGGGAGGTTTCCCAATTCTGGGAATTTGAAGGCAGCCCGCCCCGCCGATCATGAGTGATCCCAGCCTATCGAATCTCGGTTCGCGCATCGATCTGCGCAAAGCGACCGTCCTGCTGATTGAGCCGAACAATCAGGCCATGGATGTGCTGACCCAGATTTTCCTGGGTTTCGGCGCAAGCCATACGCTCCGGGCGTCCTCTTTCGAGGAGGCCCAGCAGGCCGTCCACGCCAACGTCGTCGATCTGATCGCCTGCGAAGCGACGCTGCAGCCGGAAGAGCCGGACGGCTACGACTTCATCAGCTGGCTGCGTCGGTCGGGCCTGGATCCCAACGCCTTCGCGCCCGCCTTGCTGATCTCGTCGCACACCAGTTCGCGAAACGTCACTCGCGCCCGCGACTGCGGCGCCCACTTCATGGTGTCCAAACCGCTGGCGCCGACGGTGATGTTGCAACGCATCCTCTGGATCGCCCAGAACAACCGCACATTCGTCAGCTGCGACGTCTATTGCGGCCCTGATCGTCGATTCCAGAATCTCGGGCCGCCCAACGGAATCGGCCGGCGCCACAACGACTTGCCGGCCGAGGTCGGCGCGGTGGCGGGCGAAAACATGGACCAGAACGAGATCGACAGCCTGCTCATGCCCCAGAAGGTCGCCCGATGAGTTCGGTCAATTTCATCCGCCGGCCGAATCGCCTAGGCAAACTGATCTCCACGCCGGGCGGTCGGAAGCTTTCCGAGGCCGTCGCCCTGGCCCAGGCGGGGATCGAAACCCTGCGTCCCGGTCTGCAAGCCGAGGTCGACGATGCGCTCGAGCGTCTGCGGCTGGCCTCCGAGCGCACGGACCGAGAGGCTCATGCCGACGTTTATGCCTGCGCCACAGCCATCGTTGGCGCGGCGGGCCTCTGCGGGCTGAGCCGCGTGGGTGAGGTGGCCTATAACCTTTGCGAGCTTTCGGATCGCTACATCGAGGCGGGCATCTGGAACGCCGCCGCCATCGCCGCCCATATCCAGACGATGAGCGTGCTGCGAATGGCCAACCTGCCCGACGACTCGCCGGACGCGCAGGCGGTGCTGGACGGACTGAAAACGCTGGTCCGCCGCGCTGAGGAGCGAGCCGCTCAGGCCGAAGAGTAATACGTCAACGGCCCCGATCCGAAGACCGGGGCCGTCTCGACGCATCGGAAAAATACGCAATCCGACGGCGTCGAAGCGCCAATGTAGGCGCCCGTTCAGAACAACAAGCGGCGCTGAGGCTCAGAGGCCCTTAGCGGGGTTGATCAGGTACTTTTCGCCGGTCGTCTTCTTGTTGTAAGCGGCGATGATCTCCGGCTTCAGCGCCTCGGCGAGGGAGATCTCGGCCGTGTAATGGCTTGCGAACGTGGTCTTCAGCTCGTCGGCGACACGCTGGCGCAGGCGCTGGGCGCCTTCCGCACCGAGCTTCATCAGGAACGGCGTCAGCAGCCAGCCGCCGACCGCCCAGGACAGGCCATAACCGCGCGACAGCTCCGTCGGCCGCAGATCCAGGCCGCCGTAGATGTAGACCTGCTTGAACGTGGCGGACCCGTAGCGGCTGTAGCCGCCGCCCTTGGCGTTGGCGGCTGCTTCCATCGCCGTGAGAATCTGGTTGGCCAGCTTGCCTCCGCCGATGGCGTCGAAGGCGATAGTGGCGCCGGTCTCGATCAGGGCGGCGGTGAGATCGTCCTGGAAGCTGGCGGCGGTCGAGTCGACCACGTACTTGGCGCCGATGTCGGTCAGGATCTTCTCCTGCTCGGCGCTGCGGACGATATTCACCAGCTGGATGCCGTCCTTCAGGCAGATGCGGTTCAGCATCTGGCCCAGGTTCGACGCGGCCGCGGTGTGCACTAGGGCGGTATGCCCCTCGGCCCGCATGGTCTCGGTCATGCCGAGCGCCGTCAGCGGATTGACGAAGCACGAGGCGCCGTCCGCGGCGGTGGCGCCAGCGGGCAGCGGCAGGACGTCGCCGGCCTTCACGGTACGGTACTGCGCGTACATCGCGCCGCCCAACAGGGCGACGGTCTTGCCCACCAGCGCCTGAGCGGCCGCGTCCGGCCCCGCCGCGATGACGACGCCCGCGCCTTCGTTTCCGACGGGCATGGACTCATCGAGGCGCGCCTTCACCGCCTTCATGTAGGCGTCCGGCACCTTGGCCGAGGTGACGCCGCCGGCTGAGGTCAGGGTCGACAGGTCCGCCGGTCCCAGGAGCAAGCCCAGGTCGGAGGGGTTCAGGGGGGACCCTTCGATCCGCACCAGCACTTCGTCGCCCACCGGAGCGGCGACGGCCACCTCGGCCAAGCTGAGTTCCAACTCGCCGCTGCTCTTGATGATGGACCGCAGCTGCAGTCCCTTGTCCGGAATACCGGCCATTGTTGTCTCCTTGAGTTTACGTTGTCAGGGAGCCACATGGCGGCGCCGGCCGCCGATGCCAAGGCCCAAACAGCAAGAAGGCGGCCCTTGCGAGGCCGCCTCTGCCGCTTCTTTTTCATCCGCACAGGACCGAGATCCTGGAAGCGCTGCGGGGGCCCCACGCCCCGGCGACAGGTTGAACCCGCCGCCGTTGCGTCCGTCTTCCTCCACTCGCGGCGCGCCTACAAGTCCTCCTATTCGGTCGATCGAATTTCGTCGTTCCGCTGTTGCGAAGCGGCCACGCCCCGAAATGGCCTAATTCCGGACCTTCGGCGGTCACAGGCGATGCATTTATAGGAACAGTCGGCTGGCCCGCTTCCGGTCTGGATCCTGAACAGCCCCCCCAGCCCCCCTGATCGGGCGCCTGGTCAGCCGACACCCCCCAATCTGAGCCGTCAGCGGACCGCGAGGATCTCCACCTCAGCCTCGCCGACCATGGCGGTGTCGCCGACGCCCTTGCCAAGCAGGGCGCGGGCCAGCGGCGAGACGTAGGACACGCTGCCCTTTGCTGGGTCGGCTTCGTCCTCGCCGACGATCCTGAACGTCTGTCTGCGGCCGTCCTCACGTTCGATGTCGACGGTGCGCCCGAACTGCACGGACCCGGAGGGGCCATCGGTTTCGGTGAGCTGGGCGCTGGCCCGCCGCGCGGACCAGTAGCGCAGGTCGCGGGTCGCGCGCGCCATGGCCGTACGATCCGCGGCCACGCCGCCCTCGGCCTGCGCCGCAGCGTAGGCGGCGCGGGCGGCGGCGAGATCGGCCTCGATCGCCGCCAGGCCGCTCGCGGTCACCAGATTGGGGTGCGTCGAAATCGGCCGGTCAGGCAGATCCGCCGCCTGAGCCTCGTAGTCTTCTTCCCGGGTGAACGCGACAGCCATGGCCGAACTGTAGGGCGGCGGGGCGCTGAAGGGAAATTGCCCCCCGCCGTCCCTGTTCACATGCCGAATGCGGCGCCGGTCCAGATCGTCATCGACTGGGTCGGGCCGACGGCGAGCCAGACGCCGTCACCGTCGGCGTCCGCATAGACGGTCTGCTCGAACCGCCCATCCTCATGTTCGGTCCTCACCACGACATCGCCGACCCGCACGTAGGATTCCTCGCTATCGATATCCTCGCGCTCCAGGCGACCGTCCCGCTCCACCTCGTAGACCGCGGTGATCTGGCCCGCGCCGTCGAATTGGAACACGTGGGCGTCGCCGGAACGCGATTCCGTCATAGGAGCCTCGGTCTGTGGCGGCGCGACGCCGAAGAGGGTCAGGTCCGGCGTGCCGACGCCTTCGCCCAGCTCGATCCAGCGCCCGTCCCCATCGGCGTCACCGTAGACGGTCCATTCGTGCTGGCCGTCGTCCATCTCGGTCTTCACGACCAGGCCGTCGATGAGCCGATAGGACTCGTCCCATTCGATCGTCTCGCGGTCCAGGCGGCCGTTGCGTTCGATTTCGGCGACCGAGGTCACCTCGCCGTTCAGGCCGAAGGTAAAGGCGTAGAGATCCGGTTGGCTCACGCGGGACATGCTCACTCCTTGCAGGGTTGCGATGTCGATCACAGTGACGGCGTCGGTTCAGCGAGGCCTCCCGCCAAGATTTGAATTTGTCCATCTTGGCTGGCGGCTATGGTGGCCCTTGCTCAGGGAGGATTCTCAATGGCTGGTCTCAAGGACAAGCGCGGCTTCATCGACAAGGACCGCCTGGACCTGTCCGAGCGAAAGGCCGTCGAGTACTGGATGAAGCGCTGGGGCGTGACCCAGGATCAGATCACCGCCGCCCATCGCAAGGTCGGACGTCTGACCAAGGATATCGCGGCCGAACTTGGCAAAAAGCGCTGACGACCGACCATCCCCTCCACCGCACCAAACCCTGCCACCCCGGATTCCGCATGCGCACGCTCGCCCTGACTCTCGCCGCCCTCAGCCTCACCGCATGCGCCACGCCACGATCGCCGGCCGCTACGCCGGTCACCTATACGGGCACGCCGCAGGAACAGTGGGAGCAGGGGCAGAAGGCCTATGAAGCCTGGTCCGCCGCCCGGCCGGGGTGGATTGTCACCGCCTCGGGGCTCCAGGCCCACCGCGTGAAGGCGGCGAAGCGCTCAGCGCCGCGGCCCGTACCCAGCGACGTCGTCACCATCCACTACACCGGCCGCTTCATCGACGGCCGCGTCTTCGACAGTTCCCGGGACCGAGGGGAACCCGCCACCTTCCCGCTGCTGCAGCTGATCCGCGGCTGGCAGGAGGGCGTGCCCATGATGCGCGTGGGCGAGACCTGGGAGTTCGTCATCCCCTCGAACATCGCCTATGGCGGCCGCTACCGCAATCCGATCCCCGCCAACAGCACCCTGCGCTTCGAGATCGAGCTCTTGGGGATCGGCGAGGAGTAGGCGCGGCGGCCACCTTGCCCTGTCTTTTATGTAACGCTATCGTGACTTAACCGCCATCGCTGCGGATAACAGGGCGCGGAAAATGTCCCAGCGCTCAAAGAAGGCAAGGAAACGCCATGACCGAGAGCCGTCAGGTTCATCTCGTCCGCCGCCCGCAGGGCAAGCCGGTCGCCGAAGATTTCGCTGTTGTCCCCGTGGAAACGCCGGACGCCGGCGCCGGGGAGGTCCAGCTGCAGACCCTGCTGATGTCGGTCGACCCCTACATGCGGCCCCGCCTCGACGCCGATCAACCGCTCGACGCCCCCTTGCTGGGCGGCGGCATCGCCCGGGTGGTTCAGTCGCGGAACGACGCCTTCAAGGAGGGCGACCTCGTCCGGCACATGTCGGGCATGCGCGAGCGGTTCGTCTCCGACGGGCGTGGCGTCAGTGCGCTGACGGTCGATTCCGAGTTGCCGCTCAGCGTCTATATGCACGCTCTCGGCGGGACGGGACTCACCGCCTACGGCGGCCTGCTGGAGGTGGGCGCGCTGAAGGATGGCGAGCAGGTGTTCGTCTCGACGGCGGGGGGCGCGGTCGGCTCGGTCGTGGCCCAGATCGCCAAACTTAAGGGTTGCTACGTCGTCGGCACGACGGGGTCGGACGACAAGGTGGCGTGGTTGCGCGATGTGGCCGGGCTGGACGCCGTCATCAACTACAAGACCGGCCCCTTGGCTCCGGCGCTGAAGGCGGCGACGCCGAAGGGCATCGACGTCTATTTCGAGAATGTCGGCGGCGCGCACCTCGATGCGGCGCTCGCGCGGATGAACGTCCGCGGACGGATCCCGGTCTGCGGCATGATCTCGACGTACAACGGTGACCGCGAGGGCGTGCGAAACCTGTCGAACATGATCTACAGCCGCGTGCGCATCGAGGGCTTCGTCGCCAGCGATTTCGGCCACCTTCGCGAACAGTTCGAAGCGGACATGACGGGTTGGCTCAAGACCGGTCAGATCAAGTACCAGGAGACGATCCTGGATGGCTTCGAACGCGCGCCTGAAGGCCTGATTGGCCTGTTCGAGGGGCGCAACGCCGGCAAGATGCTGATCCGCGTGGCTGACTGACATGCGAGGGGCGGCGCACCCATCGGTGCGCCGCCCACGCATTTCAATTCGACTGTCGTCCAGTCTTTATTGGGGCGGAGCTTCGACAGCCGGAGCAGACTCCGGCGTCGCGACCGGCGGCGTCGCAGGGACGGCGGCGGGGGCAGTCGTCGCCGACGGCAGGGTGAGCAGCGGCGGGCTCATCTCAGCCGGCGCCGGCGCCGGCGCCGCGCCGGGGCTGGCGGCGTAGGGTTGCGGACCATCCGGCAGGGCGGCGGTCGTGCTGGCGTTCATGCCTGACTGGGCTGCGCTGGGCGCTGCGGCGGGGCGAACCCGCGCCGGGGTACGCGCGGCGGGCGCGGGGCGCGGTTCGACCGGAGCCGCCGCTGGCGCCATCGCCTCGTTCATCGCCATCTGAGCCGGCGGCGCGACGGGGGGCAGGGGCGCGGCTGCGACGTTGCTCGTCGTCGACGTAGACGTCGCCAGTTCTGGCACGCCCTCAGGCTCGCGGCTCATGTACCAGCCGCCAGCCGCCAAGGCTCCGAGGCCCACGACGGCGACGGCGATGGCGGCCGGCGCGGCGCTGCTCGACTTGGCTTTGCGCGCATTCCGGGTTCCGGCGATCGGCGCCGCCATCCCGATCGGCTCTTCCGTTCGGTTCGTCTGGCGGATTGCGGCGTTGGGGTTCATCGCGGCGTACTCGGTGCGCGGATAGACCGGCGTCGAGGCCAGCGGGGCCGCTGCCGCGCGCTCACGGCTCATCGTCGGTTCGGCTTCAGGTGCGAAAGTGCGGGTTTCGGCCGCGATAGTGGTTGTCTTGCGGCCACCGAAGCCCTTGCGCTTGCGGTTGCGGTCCCAGACGGGCTGGGCTGCGAACATCACACCGTCTTGTTCCGTGACCGGCTTGTCGGTTTCACGTCCGTTGAAATCCATCGACATCTGTTGTCCCTCCAAGGATCTGTCGTGGAAAGCAAACGACGTTATTGCGATCGGGTTCCAAACTGGATTTTGCGACTGGCAGGAATGAAGCAGGATCTTACGGATACATGGACTGTAGGATCGAATTCTAAACTCAATACAGCCACTCGACCGCCACAATCCGGCGCGGCGTCGAAATCGGACCGGCGCCGCTTGACCGCCCCGACCGGCGCTCGCCAAGGTCCACTTCGCGACGGGAGGTGCGGATGCGGCTCAATGCCAGGATCAAACGCGACTTGCGGTTCTGGAAAGGGCTGAGCAGGACCCTGAAACGGGTCAAGACCATCGCCCGTGGTTCGGACAACCTGATCTGCGACGATCTGCAGGCGGCAGTCGAGCAGCACCGTAATCGGCCGGCAATGACCTTCGAGGGGCGGACGGTCACCTACGGCGAACTCGACGCCATGGCGAACCGCTACGCCCACTGGGCGAAGGGGCTGAACCTTCGCCGCGGCCAGACGGTCGCGTTGTTCATGCCCAACCGGCTGGAGTACTTCGCCGTTTGGTACGGCCTGTCGAAGGTCGGCGTCGTCACCGCGCTCATCAACAACCAGCTGACCGGCGTGGCCCTGGCCCACTGCCTGAACATCGCCGGCGCCAGCCATGTCATTGTGGACGCGGACACCTCGCCGACTTTCGAACAGGCGCGGGACCTGCTCGAACGCCCCATGCAGCAGTGGATCCTGGGGCCCGCGCACGGCGATCAACGCGACCTTGTCCAGGCGCTCAAGAGCTGCAGTCAGCTGCCGCCGGACCGCATCGTGCGGGAGGACATGGTGGCCGGCGACACGGCCCTGTTGATCTTCACCTCCGGCACGACCGGACTGCCCAAGGCCGCCCGCATCACGCACATGCGCGCGCAACTTTACATGCGCGGCTTCGCAGGTTCGACGGGTGCGACCGCCAAGGACCGGATCTACGTCACGCTGCCGCTCTATCACGCGACCGGCGGCCTGTGCGCCCTGGGCGCGGCGTTCCTCAATGGCGGTTCGGTGGTGCTTCGCCGGCGGTTTTCGGCCAGCCACTTCTGGCCCGAGATCATCGAGCAGGGCTGCACGATGTTCGTCTACATCGGCGAACTGTGCCGCTATCTGGTGAACCACGAGCCCAGCGAGGATGAGACCCGGCACAAGATCCGCATGGCCTTCGGCAACGGCCTGCGGCCGGACATCTGGCCGGCGATGAAGCAGCGGTTCCGCATCCCGGAGATCCTGGAATTCTACGGCTCCACCGAAGGCAACGTCTCGATGTTCAACTTCGACGGCCGGGAAGGGGCCGTCGGACGCATTCCCAAGCTGTTGCGCAAGCGGTTCAACGCGCGCCTGGTGCAGTACGACGTCGAGCGCGAAGAGGTTGTTCGCGGCCCCGACGGCCTGTGTATCGAATGCGGGCCGGGGCAGGTCGGGCAATGCGTGGGTTTGATCGGTGGTGACGACGCCCGGTCGGAGTTCTCGGGCTATCTGGATAAGGCCGCCTCCGAGAAGAAGGTCATCCAGAACGTCTTCGCGCGCGGCGACGCCTGGTTCGCCACCGGGGACCTGATGAAACAGGACGCCGACGGCTACTTCTATTTTGTTGATCGGATCGGCGACACCTTCCGGTGGAAGGGCGAGAACGTCTCCACCAACGAGGTCGCCGAGCGACTGCAGGCGTTTCCGGGTATCGCGCAGGCCAATGTCTATGGCGTGGAGGTCGTGGGCGCGGACGGACGCGCCGGGATGGCCGCCCTCGTCGTGGACGGCGCCTTCGATCCGCAGGCGTTCGGAGAACATGTCGCGCGCGAGCTCCCGATCTACGCCCAGCCGCTGTTCGTTCGTCTTCTGCCAGCGCTGGACACCACCGGCACCTTCAAGATCCGCAAGGTCGATCTCGTCGCGGAAGGCTTCGATCCTGCGAAGATCAAAGGTCCGCTGTTCTTCCGCGACCCCAAAAAAGGCTACGTGAAGGTCACCAAGAGCGTCTGGGACAAGCTCAACACCGGTCTGATCAAGCTTTAGAACTCCATGCGATGGAGGCGGGCGCGGCTCCGTCCGGGCCCCCTGCGACCTGACATCGACGACGGTTCGCCACCGGCTAGGACGGCTTGGCGAGGGGCAGGGTGATGCGGCAGGTCAGGCCTTCGGGAGCGAAGTCCAGCTTGGCCTCGCCCGCCAGCTGGCCGGCGAGGCTGCGTTCGATCAGCCGGGATCCAAAGCCGCGCCGGGTGGGCGGCGACACCTGTGGTCCGTCGCGCTCCCGCCAGACGAGGCGCAACACCTCGTCGGCCACCGCCCAGCTGACATTCACGCAGCCATGTTCGCCCGACAGCGCCCCATACTTGGCGGCGTTCGTGGCCAACTCATGCACGATCAGCCCCAAAGCCAGGGCCTCGGTCGGTGTCAGTTCCACGTCCCCGCCGTCGAGCCGGTAGTGGGCGGGGCCAAACGCGCCCAGCTCGGCCAGCAGCACGTCTCGGAGCGCCGCGCCGCGCCAGCTGGTGGCCGTGAGCAGGTCGTGCGTGCTGGCCAGCGCCATCAGCCGCGACTCGAACGCCGCCCGAAACGCCACGAAGTCCGGCGTCGCGCGCATGGTCTGCTGAGCGATCGCTTGGACCGTCGCCAGAGTGTTTTTCACCCGGTGGTTCAGTTCGTCGACCAGCAGCTTCTGCTGTCGCTCGGCATGAACGCGGTCGGTGACGTCGCTGCCCTGGACGAATACGCCGGACACGTCGCCGCCGGGCGACAGAACGGGCTGGTAGATGAAGTCGATGAACCGCTCCTCCAGCGGGCCATCGGCGGTGCGCTGCAGGCGCACGGCGACACCTTCGCCGATGTAGGGCTCGCGCTGCGACATGACGCCGTGCAGCAGCGTCACGAACCCCTGCTCGATCACCTCCGGCAGGGATTCGCTCACCGTCCGACCGATGACCGGCCGATGGCCGATCAACTGCTGATAGGCGGTGTTCACCAGGGCGAAGCGCAGGTCGGGGCCCGCCAGCAACGCCATGAACCCCGGCGCCTGCATGAACAGTCCGCGCAGATCCTGGGTTTCGCGCATCAGCAGCGCGTTGGTCGCCTGGACCTCGCGCGCCCGCATCAGCACGTCCTTTTCGCCCGGGGCCGGCTCGCCGCCGGGGCCATAGGCGAGGGTCTTCAGGTTCTGAAGCTCGGTGACGTCCACCGTGTTCTGCACGATGAATTGGGTTCGCCCCTCGGCGTCCAGCAACGGCACGTGCGCGGCCGACCAATAGCGCATTTCATAGCCGCCGCCGCGGCTGGCCGGCCGTTCGATCGGGTAGGGGATCAGCGCAAGGCTGTCGGGCTGTCCGGTCTCTAGCACACGCTGAAGGGAGGCCTGCAGCCGCGCGCCGCTCTCGCCTTGAGAGGGGAACGCATCGAACAAGTAGCGACCGATCAGGTCTTCCCGCCGCCGCTCGAGGACGCTGCAGTACGCGTCGTTGACGTTCACGTAGACCAGGTTGCGGTCGAGGATCATGTAGGGACTGGGCAGTCGCCCGAAGAGCGCCGCAAAGTCCGGGCCGTCCGGATCAGACTTCGAATCCGCCTGATCGGCGTCGGTTACGGACTGCATCGCGTCGAAAGAACTCCCCATTGCGCAACGCTTAATGGTCGCGCTTGTTCCCGCAGCGACGGACGCCCTACAGGCCCGCACGGACTCGCCTATATTGGTCGCATGTCGGATGCCGCATCGTCACCCCTGACCGCCACGGCCCTGAAAGGGGCTGCGCTGATCAAGGACGAGGTGCGGCGGCTGCCGGACAGCCCCGGTGTCTATCGTATGATGGGCGAGGACGGCGAGGTTCTCTATGTGGGCAAAGCGCGCAGCCTGAAGAAGCGGGTGGTGCAGTACGCCCAAGGGCGGTTCCACACCCAGCGCATCGCCCACATGGTCGACCTGACCCGGGCGATGGAGTTCGTCACCACGCGGACCGAGACGGACGCGCTGCTGCTCGAGATCAATCTGATCAAGCAGCTTAAGCCGCGGTTCAACGTCCTGCTGCGAGACGACAAGTCCTTTCCCGAGATCGTCATCCGCCGTGAGCACCCGGCGGCCCAACTGCGCAAGCACCGCGGCGCCCATACGATCAAGGGCGACTATTTCGGACCGTTCGCCAGCGCGCACGCGGTGACCAAGACGCTGAACACCCTGCAGAAGGCCTTCCTGCTGCGGTCCTGCTCGGACAGCGTCTACGACAGTCGCACGCGACCCTGCATGCTGCATCAGATCAAGCGCTGCGCCGCCCCCTGTACGGGTCTGATCGCCCTCGACGACTATGCCCGCCTTGTCGAACAGGCCGAGGACTTCCTGCGCGGCCGGTCGCGCAAGGTGATGCAGCAGCTCTCCGACAGCATGCAGGCGGCGTCCGACGACATGGAGTTCGAGCTGGCCGCGCGCCTGCGCGATCGGATCCGCGCCCTGGCCTCGGTCGCCCAGGAAACCCAGATCAACCCCGAAAGCCTGGAGGAGGCGGACGTCTTCGCCCTGCACGCCGAGGGCGGGCAGGCCTGCGTCCAGGTCTTCTTCTTCCGCGCCGGCCAGAACTGGGGCAACCGCGCTTACTTCCCGCGCGTGGATCGGGCGGACGACGATCCGGACGTCATGAGCGCCTTCCTCGGCCAATTCTACGACGACAAGCCGATTCCGAAGCTGGTGCTGGTGAACACCCTGCCCGCTGAACAGGCCTTGCTGGAGGAAGCGTTCGCCCAGAAGTCGGGACGCAAGGTGGACATCTCGCTCCCCAAGCGGGGTGAGAAGAGGCAGCTGGTCGAGCACGCCTTCACCAACGCCCGCGAGGCTCTGGGTCGGAAGATGGCCGAGAGCTCGGCGCAGTCGAAGCTGCTGGCCGGGGTGTGCGAAGCCTTCGGCCTGGAAGGGCAGCCGGAGCGTATCGAAGTCTACGACAACAGCCACATCATGGGCACGAACGCCGTGGGCGGCATGATCGTGGCGGGGCCGGACGGCTTCCAGAAGAGCCAGTACCGCAAGTTCAACATCAAAGGCACCGACATCACCCCCGGCGACGACTTCGGCATGATGAAGGAGGTCCTGCGCCGCCGCTTCGGCCGCCTGGTGAAGGAGGAAGAGGCGGGCGAGGAGACGGTGCGCCCCGATCTGGTGCTGATCGACGGCGGCGCAGGCCAGATCGCGGCGGTGATGGAGGTCATGGCCGATCTGGGCGTCGATGACATCCCCGTCGTCGGCGTCGCCAAGGGCCAGGACCGCGACGCCGGCATGGAGCGGTTCTTCATCCCCGGTAAGGAGCCCTTCCGTTTCGATCACAAGTCGCCGGTCCTCTACTATCTGCAGCGTCTGCGGGACGAAGCGCACCGCTTCGCGATCGGCAGCCATCGGGCGCGACGCGCCAGCGACATGAAGAAGAACCCGCTGGATGAGATCGACGGCGTCGGCCCCGGTCGCAAGCGCGCTCTGCTCCACGCTTTCGGCTCGGCGCGTGGGGTCAGCCGCGCCAGCATCGATGACCTGCTGAAAGTCGACGGCGTCAGCGCGCCTCTGGCGGAGCGGATCTACAACCATTTCCGAAAGTAGCGCGGCCCTGCGCCACAATCGGTCGTAGCCGGACACGTCGCGGCAACATGTTCGCCGCATGGCCTGCCTAACCCCATGAGGCGGCCACCGTGGGCCGCGGTGGGGACCTGCCGTCTTGCGAAGACCGCCCTTGTCGCGCCGTTCCGCGGCCTTTGTCGTCGCGGTTGGCCTGCATGCGTTGCTGGCGGTCCTGGTGGTCGCGCGGATGGCGCCGCCGCCGCCTGTCGATCCGCCGGCGATGCAGGTGACGCTGCTGACGCTGCCGCCGCGATCCGAGCCTGCGCCGCGGCCCCGGCCACCCCGCCTGGCTGGCGAGTCGCCCGCGCCGGCCGCCGCTCCACGCGCCCCTGCGACCCCGCCGATCCGGTCCAGCGTCGCCGGGCCGGCGGACGCCTGGCGGGTCCGGCCGGGCGAGTCCGCGGAGGACGGGGCCGCGCGGACGGCGCTTCGGGGCAAGCTCGGGTGCCGGACCGCCGACCTGCTGGCCTTGACCAAGGCCGAGCGCGCCGCCTGCCAGGACGCGCTGGCCAAGGGCGCCGAGACGGCGCCGACCTATGCGGTGGTCAGCCCGAAGCTGCGCAAGGTGTTCGACGGGACCTTCGAATGTCCGAAGGGCGACGTCTGGTGCGAGTATCGGGTCGGCAAGGCGCCGTACCCGGGCTTGCTCGCGCCCCGCAAGCCGCCGCGCGACCGGTCCTGGGACCAATGAGCCGCCAGAAAGGCCAGCGCACCGCAGCCGAAGCAGCTAAGCTAGGGAACGAAGCTTAAGCCTGGACGCTCGTTCCCTCGATGAAGTCTCTGCCGAACATCCTCACCGGATCGCGTCTCGTCATGGCGCTGTTCATGTTCGTAGCGTTCGCCGCGGCCGCCGGCGCCGTGCCTTACTTCTCCAACCGCATCGAGCCGGACCTGCAGTTCGCCCTGCAACGCTGGGCGGTCTATGCGTTCATCGTGGCGGCCCTCACAGATTTCGTGGACGGCTGGCTGGCGCGCAAGCTCGACGCCGAGAGTGTGTGGGGCGCGATCCTCGACCCCATCGGCGACAAGGTGCTGGTCTGCGGCGCCATCCTGGGCCTGTTGGCGCTGGGTCCCCAGCCCTGGGTCGTGCTCCCAGCGGGCCTGATCCTGTTCCGCGAGTTCACCGTCAGCGCCCTGCGCGAGGTTGGCGCGGGCAAGGGGGTGAAGCTGCCGGTCACCCTGCTGGCGAAGTGGAAGACCACGCTGCAGCTCACCGCCCTGGCGATGGAGCTGTTCGTCGCCGCCTGGGGAGCGTTTCCCTTCCTGCCGCAGGACGGCGGCGCCTTCCGTACGGGCTTCGAGGTCGCGGCCCACAGCCTGTTCTGGCTCGCCGCCGTGGTCACCCTGATCACCGGCGCCCAATACTGGAACCAGACCCGCAAGGCCCTGGCCGGCTGAGCGACCGGCCTCAGCATTCCGCCAGATTGACGGCGAGGCCGCCCAGCGACGTCTCCTTGTAGATGGCGCTCATGTCCTCGCCGGTTCGCTTCATGGTGGCGATGACCTTGTCGAGGCTGACGGTGTGCTGGCCGTCGCCCAGCATCGCCAGCCGGGCCGCGTCGATGGCCTTCACGGCGCCCATGGCGTTGCGCTCGATGCAGGGGATCTGCACCAGGCCGCCAATGGGGTCGCAGGTGAGGCCCAGGTTGTGCTCCATGCCGATCTCGGCGGCGTTTTCGATCTGGGCGTTGGTGGCGCCCAGCGCCGCGGCCAGGCCCGCCGCCGCCATGGAACAGGCCACGCCCACCTCGCCCTGACAGCCGACCTCCGCGCCGGAGATGGAGGCGTTGCGCTTGTAGAGCGCCCCGATGGCGGCCGCCGTCAGCAGGAAGGTGTGGCGCCCGCCGGCCGTGCCCTGATGGAAGCGGTCGTAATAGCGCAGCACCGCCGGCAGCAGACCGGCGGCGCCGTTGGTGGGCGCCGTAACGACCCGGCCGCCGGCGGCGTTTTCCTCGTTCACGGCCAGGGCCCAGAGGTTGACCCAGTCCAGGGCCGCCAGCGGATCGGCCAGCCGGCGGTCGGCGTCCTCCACCAGGTTTCGCCAGATGCCGTGGGCCCGGCGCGTGACCTTGAGCGATCCCGGCAGGACGCCTGGCGTGCGCATGCCGCGGTCGATGCAGGCGAACATGGCGTCGATGATCTCGTCCAGGCCGTCGGCGATCTCGGCTTCGGAGCGGACCGCCAGCTCGTTGGCCGCCATCAGCCCGGCGATGGTCAGGCCCGCCGCCTCCGCCTGGGCCAGCAGCGCCGCGCCGCTGTCGAAGGGGTAGGGGGCGGGGATGGCGCGCTCCGGCGCCGTGTTCTGGCCGATCTCGCCCTCGTCGCGGACGAAGCCGCCGCCGATGGAGAAATAGGTGCGCTCGGCCAACGCGTGGCTGTCGGCGTCGAAGGCGACGAATTTCATGGCGTTGGGGTGCTGGGGCAGGCGGGTGCGGCCCTCCCACAGGATGTCCCGCGCCTCGTCGAAGGCGATGTCGTGCTGGCCGGCCAGGTTCAGCCGCTGGCTGTCGCGCACCTGGGCGATCACGGCGTCGGCGGCGTCAGGGTCGAGGGTGCGCGGCGCGAAGCCCGCCAGCCCCAGGATCACCGCCCGGTCGGTGGCGTGGCCTCGGCCGGTGAGGGCGAGGGACGCATAGAGGGTGGTCTGAATCCGCGCCGTCCGCGCTAGGTCGGACCCCAAGCGCGCGAGGAACCGGCCGGCCGCCGTCATCGGCCCCATGGTGTGCGAACTGGAGGGCCCGACGCCCAGCTTGAAGAGGTCGAAGACGCTGACGTTCATGGATGCGGAAACCGTTGTCCCAAACAGGCTGAGCGCAGAGTCGGGACCTGAGATCCCGCGCGCTTGGGTCGGATCGATCCTGCGGATCGTCCGGCGAGACAACCTTTTAGTTCCTTCGCCAGCCATGGCCCAGCAGCCTGACGGGGCGGGGGCGCCCGTCAGCCAGAGTCCGCGAGCGGGGCGTCGCGGATGTCGGCGTCATCGGCGTCGAGGCTCGCGCCCGGCGGCCAGTTTATGTCGCGGTCGGGGGCCCGACCGTCCGCGCGCGGCGCGGGATCGGGGGACCAGACGGGATCGGGCAGATCGCGCCAGCGGTCGGCCGTCTCCGGCGGTAGGTCGAGGATGCGGCAGGCGTGGCGGACGACGGTGTCGATGTCAAAGTCGAGGAAGTCGGGCTCGTCCCACCAGTCGTCGAGTTCGCGGTCGAAGCGGTGGACCAGCGCGGTCTCGCGCTCGCGGTCGCCGGCGGCGACCTTGGCGATGACGCGGACGACGCCAGCCTGAATTTCGTCGACGCGCACGGCGCGGGCGATGTCCGACGGATCGACGTGGGGCTCAACCTCGGGGCCTTGGCCTCGGGCTTTGAGCCACGTCTCGTGCTGGTCGGCCTCGCGCGCGGCCTTTGCGCGATCCGACCTCAGGCGGGCGAGCAGGGCCAGACACTGGCGCATGGATCGTGTCAGCTGGTTCGCGGCGCGCGACAGCTGGGCGAGTTGCGCCGCGTCAGTGGTCTCGAGCAGACAGGCGTGCACATGCTCGGCCGCCTGAAGATTCAGCTTGGCCGCCCGCGCCAGCATGGCGTCGGCCTCGTCGATCTCGGGCGGCAGGTTGCTCATAGTGGTGAGCAAAGCACGTGGATGCGTCAGAAGCGGACGTAGCGGAGGTCGGCGCGCTGAGCGGATGTTGGAGACTCGTCAGCTCATCGGATTGGCCGGCGGGGTGGGCTCCGGCAGGGGGATGAACTCCTGGTCGTCGGCGTCGGGCAGTTTCATGCGGCCGGCGCGCCAGTCGGCCTTGGCTTGTTCGAGGCGCTCCTTAGACGAGGAGACGAAGTTCCACTCGATGAAGCGCGGGCCCACCGGTTCGCCGCCCAGGAGCATGACGATGGCGTCGGTGGCGGCGGTGAACAGGACGGGCTCGCCGGCGCGGAAGACCGCCATCTGGCCGGCATGGATCTCGCGGCCGTCCACCTCGACCACGCCCTCGGCGACGTAGGCCGCGCGTTCGGGATACTCGGCCGGCAGCTCGGCCTTGGCCCCGGCGGTCAGGCGCCAGTGAACGTAGAACATCGGCGACAGGGTCTTCACCTTGGCCTCGGCGCCGAACGCCTTGCCGGCGATCAGGCGACCCCACAGGCCGCCGCCCTCGAAGGTGGGCAGGTCGGCGGGGCCGTGGTTGGCGAAGCTGGGGTCGGTCTCTTCCAGCTCGGTGGGCAGGGCGACCCAAGCCTGGATGCCGTGCATCTTGCCGCCGTTGGCGCGCAGGGTCTCGAACCGCTCGGAGTGGGTGATGCCCCGGCCGGCGGTCATCCAGTTCACCTCGCCCGGATTGATCTCCTGGATGGCGCCCACGCTGTCGCGGTGGGTGATGTGGCCGTCGAAGAGATAGGTGACGGTGGAGAGGCCGATGTGCGGGTGGGGGCGGACGTCGACGTTGCGGCCGAAGCCGGCCTGGAAGTCCACCGGGCCCATGTGGTCGAAGAACACGAACGGTCCGACCATCCGGTGCTTGGCGAACGGCAGCACCCGGCCGACCTCGAACCCGCCGAGGTCCTTGCGGCGCTGGTCGATGATGAGGTCGATCATGGGAAGCTCTCCGTGGGGGGAGCCCTAGTTTTGCGCACTCACATAGGGGCTGACCAGCCCGAGCGGGGCGGCCGTGGTGTTCTTCACGGAGCGGATGACGATCCGGCTCTCGATGTTCGAAACCAGACCCAGGCTGAGGATCTTCTCGCGCAGGAAGTCGTCGAAGGCGTGCATGTCGCGGGTGACGATCCGCAGCTCATAGTCGGCCGAGCCGGTGACGGTGGCGCACTGGACCACTTCCGCCAGCTTGGTGATGGCGGTCTCGAAGGCGTCGAGGTTGTCCTTGGTCGGCAGCGACAGCTTGACGGTGCAGTAGACCTCGAAGCCCAGGCCCAGCTTGTCGCGGTCCAGGATGGTCACCCGACGCTGGATGACGCCGGCGTCCTCGAGCCGTTTGATGCGCCGCCAGCACGGGCTGGACGACAATCCGACGCGGTCGGCGATCTCGGCGACGGACAAACCGGCGTCGTGCTGGATCAAATCCAGGATCTTGGCATCGACGGCGTCGAGGGCCTCGGACAACTTTTCCTCCTACAACAGACACGAGAGCACGTTGTTCTTGCCCCGGAACCACGGTCAGGGGGCATGCTTTTGGCAAGCAATTGCGGCGCTCTTATATGATCGTGCGATCCCTTAGGGGAGGCCCGAAAGGAAAAAAATTGCGATGCGGCACCAGGATGTGACGCTCGACGACAAGTTTCTGCTCACGGACGGTCGGGTGTTCATCACCGGCGTCCAGACGCTGCTCCGCGTTCTGATCGACCAGCACCGGCTGGATCAGGCGGCCGGGCTGCACACGGCGGGCTTCGTTTCGGGCTATCGCGGGTCGCCCTTGGGCGGCCTCGACCAGCAGGCGGCGCGCGCGGGCAAGCACCTGAAGGCCGCCTCGGTGGTGTTCAAGGAGGGCCTGAACGAAGACCTCGCGGCGACGGCGGTGTGGGGCAGCCAGCAGGCGAACCTGTTCCCGCAGGCCAAGTACGATGGCGTCTTCGGCATGTGGTACGGCAAGGCCCCCGGGGTCGACCGCACCGGCGACGTGTTCAAGCACGCCAACTTCGCGGGCGTGCATCCCAAGGGCGGGGTGCTGGCGGTGGCTGGCGACGACCACAACTGCAAGTCCTCCACCCTGCCGTCGCAGTCGGAGTACGCCTTCCAGGACTTCGAGATGCCGGTGCTGTCGCCGGCCGACGTGCAGGAGGTGCTGGACTACGGGCTGATGGGTATCGCCATGTCGCGGTTCTCGGGCCTGTGGGTGGGCATGATCGCGCTCGCCGACACCATGGACTCGGGCGCGACCATCGACGTCTCGCTGGACCGTCACCGGTTCGCGACGCCGGAGAATTTCCGCCTTCCGCAGGGCGGGCTCGGAATCCGCCTGAAGGACCAGCCGCTGGACAAGGAGCGGCGGCTTCGGACCCAGAAGATCCCCGCCGCCCTGGCCTTCGCCCGCGCCAACCGGATCGACCGGATCATGCTGGGGGCGGCGCGCCCGCGCCTGGGCATCGTCTGTCAGGGCCAGGCCTATAAGGACGTGATCGAGGCGTTCGCCGCCATGGGGATCACGACCGCCGAGGCCGCCAGCCTGGGCGTGGCGATCTACAAGGTGGGCATGCCGTGGCCGCTGGAGCCGCAGGGGCTGCGCGCCTTCGCCGCCGGCCTCGAGACGATGATGGTCATCGAGCACAAGCGCCCGCTGATCGAGGTGCAGGCCCGCGCCGCGCTCTACGACCTGCCGGCCCAGGCGCGGCCGCGGATCATCGGCAAGACCGACGAGACCGGCGCGCCGCTGCTGTCGGAACTGACGTCGCTGTCGGTGGCGGAAATCGCCCTGGCGATCGCCGACCGCCTGCCGCCCGGTCCGCACATGGAACGGGTGTACGACTATCTGAACCGCGTCTCGGCCGCCTCGATGGCCGCGGTCACCCTGTCGGCCGACCAGCAGCGCAAGCCGTTCTTCTGCTCGGGCTGTCCGCACAACAGCTCGACGCGCTTGCCCGAGGGATCGCGCGCCCTGGCGGGCATCGGCTGTCACTACATGGCCAGCTTCAACGACCCGTCCACGGACTTGAACAGCCACATGGGCGGCGAGGGTCTGAGCTGGGTCGGGGCCTCGCCGTTCACCGGCGAGAAGCACGTCTTCGTCAATCTGGGGGACGGCACCTACAACCACTCGGGCTCGCTCGCCATCCGCGCCGCCGTCGCGGCGGGGGCGAACATGACCTACAAGCTGCTGTTCAACGACGCGGTCGCGATGACCGGCGGCCAGGCGGCCGAGAGCGGCTTCACGGTGCCCCAGATCACGCGCCAGCTTGCGTCGGAAGGCGTGGCCAAGGTGGTCGTCGTGGCCGCCGAGCCCGAGCGCTATCAGACCGTCACCGACCTGGCGCCCAACGTCGAGGTGCGGCCGCGGATCGAGCTGATGAAGGTGCAGCGCCAGCTTCGAGACACGCCCGGGGTCACGGTGCTGATCTACGATCAGGTCTGCGCCACCGAGAAGCGCCGCCGCCGCAAGCGGGGCAAGATGGCCGCCGCGCCGAAGCGGGTGATGATCAATCCGCTGGTCTGCGAAGGCTGCGGCGACTGTTCCAAGGCGTCGAACTGCGTGTCGGTCGAGCCGCTGAACACCGAATTCGGCCGCAAGCGGAAGATCAACCAGTCGAGCTGCAACCAGGACTATTCGTGCCTGGACGGCTTCTGTCCGTCGTTCATCACCCTGGAGGGCGCCGAGAACGCGCACCATGAGGCGATGCCGGCGCTGACGGCCGACGCCACGCCGCTGCCGACGTTCCAGGAGCTGACCGGGGTGCAGAACATCCTGTTCACCGGCGTGGGCGGGACGGGCGTGACCACGGTGGCCTCGATCCTGGCCATGGCCGCTCACGTGGACGGCCGTTCGGCCTCGGTGGTGGACATGACCGGCCTCGCCCAAAAGGGCGGGGCGGTGTTCAGCCACGTGCGGATCGGCGAGACCGAGACCACGGTGATCGGCGGCCGGGTCCCGGCGGCGAGCGCCAATGTGCTGATCGCCTGCGACCTGCTCTCGGCCGCCGGCCCCGACGCGCTCGCGCTCTACGCCAAGGACCGTACGGTGGCGGTGGGCAACGCCGACTTCGCGCCGACCGCCGACTTCGTCTCGGATCGCGACGTGCGCTTCGACGCCGACGAGCAGGGGGGGCGCATCGCCGCCGCGACGCTCAGCTACGACGCCGCGCCGGCCAGCCATCTGGCCGAGGTGAACATGGGCGACGCCATCTACGCCAACATGATCATGCTGGGCTTCGCCTGGCAGAAGGGCGTGATCCCGGTCTCCAGCCGCGCGCTCTATCGGTCGATCCGGCTGAACGGGGTGGAGGTGGAGGCCAACCTCCAGGCCTTCGAACTGGGCCGCAAGGCCGCCCACGATCCGGCGGCGCGGGGCAAGCGGGAGGACGATGTTCCGACGCCCGAGACCATGCCGCTGGACGACCTGATCGCGCACCGGGCCGGCGAACTGGCGGCCTATCAGAACAAGGCCTACGCGGACCGCTACCGGGCGACGATCGAGCGGGTTCGGGCGGCCGAGGCGCCGCTGGGCTCCACCGCGCTCACCCGCGCGGCGGCGGTCAGCCTCTACAAGCTGATGGCCTACAAGGACGAGTACGAGGTGGCCCGGCTCTACAGCGACGGCCGCTTCGCCAAGTACCGCGAGCAGACCTTCAAGGGCGGCAAGGCCAAGGTGTGGCTGGCGCCGCCGCTGCTGGCCCGCAAGGGTCCGGACGGCAAGCCGACCAAGATGGCGTTCTCACCCTGGATGCTGGACCTGGCGTTCCCGACGCTGGCCAAGCTGAAGGGCCTGCGCGGCGGGGCGCTGGATGTCTTCGGCCACACCGCCGAGCGGAAGATGGAGCGCGGCCTGATCGCCGCCTTCGAAGCCGACCTCGACCGGGTGGTGGCCGGGCTGACGGAGGATCGCCTGAGCCTCGCGGTGCAACTCGCCGCCGTCCCGCAACAGATCCGCGGGTTTGGGCACGTGAAGGACGCGTCGGTGGGGCCCGCGAAGGCTGAGGCGACGCGGCTTTGGGCGGAGTGGGAGAGGGTTGGGGCGTCGGTGAGCGTCTAGCGGCTCGCGTCGATGGCGTAAGAACACGTCCGACTAGGCTTCGGTAGATTGGCCGTGCGAGGCTGCGGGAGGGGTGGCGAGCATACGCTTGACCACTTGGTTACGGCGGCGGGCGGATTCTCAATGAGCGAGCTGTTCGTCAGACTGGTTCATGAGGGCTCGCGATGTGGGCGACACCTACTTCGGAACTGCGAACAGCGGTCGCATCTCTCTATGAGGAGATCGAACGCGCCTCGGACAGAGCTGTTGGAGTGCTCGCCGGGTCGATTGTCGAGACCCACCTGACCAAGCTCCTTCAGCAGCACTTAAACGATCCTGCGCGAAAGGTCTGGAAGGCTCGTTCGCATTCAAGCGGCCCATTCGGCCCATTTTCGGTGAAGATCGACTTGGCATTGCTCGTGGGTTTGATTTCCGAGGAGGCCCACCGCGACCTTATGAATCTCAAGAACATCAGGAACGAGTTCGCTCACACCCTCGACGTGGTCGGTTTCGAGGATGCCTCGATCCAGGCCCGCTGCAAGAACTTCACCCTGGTCGACAAGTTCGTTGGGGAGATCACCCCGGAAGAGCTCGCGGAAAAGATTGAAGAGGGTCGCCGCCTGATTGAGGCCGACGACAAGGCAGAGTTATTGCGCCGCTCGATGAGCGGCGACCGCCGAATGCTCGTGACGGGAGTCTCGAAGGAGTTGGCCACTGCTCGCGGCCGCTATCTCTGGACGGCCCGCGTCCTCAGCATGTGGCTAGGCTCCTATGCTCAAGATCATGTCCCGCCCCAGTTGGGCACTGCCATTCTTTGATCACCGCTAGACACACTTGCCAGAAGATCTCGTTCAATTTGCAGGCGCGATCTCGCGGCGTGGTGTCCCTGCGCGTCTTGGAGGTCGCCATGGTGGCGATGGTGGGTCATGGCTGGACCGTCGTGGAAGCGGCGAGGCCTGCATCGCCCCTCTCCCTGCCCTCTCACCTCTCTTCCCCCGGCTGAAGGCCGGGGTCGGGGGGAGAGGAGGTGCGCTTTGCGGCCTAAGTTGGCGGCGTCGCCTCGACCGTCACTGCCCCGTCCGCCCCCTCGACCACCTTCAACGCCGACCGGGGATCGATATCGCCCAGGTCGATGTCCTGCTTCGGGGTGATCACCCACGTGCGGCGGCCGGCGACGGCGACGGCCAGCTTGCCTTTGCCCCAGTGTTCGGCCGCGAAGCTCTTGAGGGCGGCGTACATCGGGTTGCGGCGCCAGGCGGTGGGGTTGGCGGGGTCGCAGCGGGCGATGAGCCAGAGGCCTTCCGGGTCCTGGTCGAGCACGACCTTGGTCTGGTCGGGCCGGAAGCGGTGGGGCATTTCCGGGTCCATGAGCCAGACGCATTCGAAGGTGCGGCAGCTGTGCGGGCGGGTCTCGTAGATCCCGCAGCCGGCGGTGGGCTTCAGGTGGGCGCACCACTGGCTCATCGGCTTGCCCAGTTCCCCCACCGCCAGCAGCTTGCAGCAGAGGGTGCAGGGGCCACAGGACTTGGCGCGGGCGGTCACGGTATCAGGGCCGCAAGGTCGGCGCCCAGGCGCCGCAGCACGCCGGTCCAGTCGTCGCGCGCGTCCTGGCGATAGAGCCGGACCGCGCGGTACCAGGGGGTGGTGTCGGCCCCGAGGCCCCAGCGCCAGTCGGGATCGTAGGGCAGCAACAGCCAGGTCGGCCGACCGAGCGCCCCGGCCAGATGGGCGACGCCGGTGTCCACGCTGATCACCAGGTCCATCCGCTCGGCCAGGGCGGCCGTGTCGGAGAGGTCGTGCAGGTCGGCGGTCCAGAGGGCGACGTCGGGACGGGTGGCCAGCGGGTCCAGGTCGCGCGGCGCGATCTCCTTTTGCAGGAGATGGTAGGCCGGCCCGGTCGGCAGGACCGCCGACAGGCTGGCGAACGGCAGGCTGCGACGGTGGTCGTTGCCGTGGGTCGGACTGCCGCTCACGATCAGGCCGACGTTCCGTTGGCCGCGGGAGGGCAGCCGCTGGCTCCACAGCGCCTGGCGGTCGGCGGGCGGCGAGAGGTAGGGCGCGACGGGGGCGGGCGGTCCGGTTTCGCCGAGCGCCAGGGGCAGGCTCATCAGGGGGCACTGGAGGTCGGTGGGCGGCAGCGGCGCGCCGGCGGCCACGATGTCGACGTCGGCCAAGGATCGGAACAGCGCCACGAGCGGGGCGTAGATCTCGACCGTCACCTTGGCGCCGCGGGCGACGACGTCGGGGATGTAGCGGGCGAACTGGATGCAGTCGCCCAGGCCCTGCTCGCCATGCAGCAGGATCGAGCGGCCCGCCAGCGGCGTCTCGCCCAGCCAGAGGGGGGCGGTGAAGGTGCGGGGCCGGTTCTCAGGCGAGGCCCGCCGCCAGCGCCATTCGTGCCCGCGCCAGCCGCCGGCGAAGTCGCCGGTCAGCAGGCGGCAGAGCGCGCCGTTCCACTGGGCGTCGACGCTCTCGGGATCGAGGCCGACGGCCTGGTCGTAGGCGGCGATGGCGTCGGCGTGGCGACCCAGATCCTGCAGGACATTGCCGCGATTGACGTGGGCCGGCGCCAAGTCGGGGGCCAGCACCAGAGCCTCGTCGAGCTGGCTGAGCGCCTCGGCCTGTCGGTCCAGGTTGCGCAGGGCGTTGGCGATGTTGAGCCGGACCACCGGATCGTCCGGGTTGAAGTGGCGGGCGGTCTGGAAGGCCTCGAGCGCCTCCGCGTCGCGGCGCAGGCGGGTGAGGGCGTTGCCGCGACTGTTCCAGGCCTCGGGGAAATCGGGCGCGGCGTCCAGCGCGGCGTCGGCGTAGGTCAGGGCGGCGGCCGGATCGCCCGTCTCGAAGGCGCAGACGCTGAGCACGTTCTGGAGCAGGGCCACGTGCGGGGCCACGGCGATGGCGTCCCGAAGGATCGGCAGCGCGCCGGCGAAGTCGCCGCGCATGGCCCGCAGCAAGCCCAGCCGGCTGTTCACCTGCACATCGTCCGGGGTGATGGCGCGCAAGCCCGCGAACAGGTCCTCGGCTTCGGCCAACTGGCCGGCGTCCTGAAGACCGACGCCCAGGGCGATCAGCTCGGCGATCTGTGGCTTGAGGGCGTCGTCCATCGCCGGCCCCCGTCAGCGCGCCGTACCGACCCAGACGACGTGCTTCGGCCCCTTGCCCGACGGCGCAGCGCCCACCTTGTGTTCGGTGACGGTGAAGCCGGCGTGGGCGAAGCGGCGGGCGAACTTGTCGTCCGGCGCCGCCGACCAGATCGAGACGACGCCGCCCGGCTTGGTGGCGCGCTTGAGGTTGGTCAGGCCATGCAGCGAGTAGAGGGCGTCGTTGGCTTCGCGGTTCAGGCCGTCGGGACCGTTGTCGACGTCCATGAGGATCAGGTCGTAGGGCGGCTTGGCCTCGGCCAGGCGGTCGGCGACGTCACCCTGGACGATCCGGGCGCGGGGGTCGGAGAGGCTGTCGCCATAGAGCGGCGACAGGTGGCCGCGCGCCCAGTCGATCACGTCCGGCACCAGTTCGGCCACGACGATGCTGGCGTCTTGGGGCAGGTCGGCGAGGGCGGCGCGCAGGGTGAAACCCATGCCCAGGCCGCCGATCAGGACGCGGGGCGCGGCGGGGGCGCCGGCCTTGGCCCAGGCCAGCTTGAACAGCGCGACCTCGGACCCGTACAGTCGGCTGTTCATCAGTTCGATCGATCCCGACATGATCGAATAGTCCTGGCCGCGCTGCATCAACTTCAGCGCGCCGCCGCCGGGGATCTGGGCCGTGGCCAGGTGGGTCCAGGGATTCATCCAAACTCCATACAGCTCTTCGCTGTCGCCACGTCATCTGGTTTAGGCTGCACCGCAAGACGAACTATCGTCGTCTGACGTGGTTCTAGCAGGAGGATTTCCAATGGCCGACTTCGGCGGTGACACCGATCTCGAAACCTTCCGCGGCGAAGCGAAGGCTTGGCTCGAAGCCAACTTCCCGCCCTCGCTGAAGGGTAAATCCAGCCTCGGCACGGCCGAGGTTCGTCTAAACGACCCGGACCTGGTCAAGTGGCGCAAGGCCATGGGCGAAAAGGGGTGGGGCACCCCCACTTGGCCGACCGAATATGGCGGCGGCGGCCTGTCGGCGCAGCAGGCCCGCGTCCTGCTGCAGGAAATGACCAAGATCGGCGCGTTCAACCCGCTGATGTTCGGCATGGGCGTGACGATGATCGGCCCGACCATCATGGATTACGGCACCGAAGAGCAGAAGAAGAAGCATCTGCCGCCGATCGTGCGCGGCGAGGTCCAGTGGTGCGTCGGCTATTCCGAACCCAACGCCGGGTCGGACCTGGCCAGCCTGCAGACCAAGGCCGTGGACAACGGCGACGGCTGGACGATCAACGGCCAAAAAACGTGGACGAGCGGCGCGCAGTACTCCGACTGGTGCGGCTGTCTGGTGCGGACCGACCCCTCGGCGAAGAAGCATGAGGGCATCTCCTTCATGCTGATCGACATGCATCAGCCGGGGATCGAGACCCGCCCGATCGCCCTGATCGCCGGCGCCTCGCCGTTCTGCGAGACCTTCTTCACGGACGCCAAGGCTCCGAAGGACGCCCTGCTGGGGCAGCTGAACGTCGGCTGGACGGTGGGCAAGCGCCTGCTCCAGCACGAACGCGCCAGCCAGACGGGCGCCTCGACGGGCGGCCGTCCGCCGCCGCCGGTCTCCGACATCGCCAAGCAGTATGTCGGCCTGGACGAAAAGGGCCGGATCGCGGACGCCGACCTGCGCACCCGTATCACCAAGCATCAGATGGACGCCAAGGTGCACGGCCTGACCCTGGCCCGCGCCATGGCCGAGGCCAAGGGCAACAACAGCCCCGGCAACGCCGCCTCGGTGCTGAAGAACTCGGCGACGACCGTGGCCCAGACCCGCGCCGAGCTGACGCTGGAGATCATGGGCACGCAGGGCCTGGGCTGGGAGGGCGACGCCTTCAAGCCGGACGAGATCGAAAGCGTCCGCAGCTGGCTGTTCGGAAAGGCGATGTCGATCTACGGCGGCTCCGTCGAGATCCAGAACAACATCGTCTCCAAGCGGATCCTGGGTCTGCCCGACACGACCCAGTCCACCTGAGTTGAGCGCGCCCGCGGCTATTTCGCCGCGGGCGTCTTCAGGGTCTGCAGGAACGCCCGCAGGTCGGCGGCCGACTTATCGGGCAGTTGCTCCATCGGCACGTGCCCGCCCTCGGGATAGACCACCAGCTTCGCGCCGGGGATGGCGGCCGCCATGCGCCGCGAGCTTTCGGCCGGGATGACCTGATCCTTCTCGCCGACCATGACCAGGGTCGGGACGGCGATCGCCTTGAAGGTGTCGGCGGTGACCGGGGTCGCCGGCTGGCCGCCGCGTCCGCCGGTCAGGATCGCCCGGTGGCCCGGCGCGCGGGCCAGTTCGACGTAGCGGGTGAGGATCTCGGGCGTGACCAGGCTCTCGTCCTCATAGGCCTGTTTCAGGCCCTTCTCGGCCATCAGCTTCGGATCGGCGTTGCGCAGCGCCCAGCGTCCGACGGGGTTGGACAGCAGCTTGAACACCGCGGGCTGGCCCTTGGGCCGCTCGCCAGACGGCCAGCCGGCCGCATCCACAAGGACCAATCCCTCCAGCTTCTCCGGGTGCTTCAAGGCGTAGTTCCACGACACGCCGCCGCCCATGGAATTGCCGCCGATGACGAAGCGCGGGACGCCCAGGCCCTGGACCAGCTGATCCACCACCGCGACGCTGCGGTCGGTGGAGGGGACGTAGTCGGCCGGCGCGCGGGTCAGGCCGTGGCCGGGCAGGTCCAGGCTGATCACGCGATAGTCGGGCAGGCGCGCGACCCACGGCTCCCAGGCATGCAGCGAGGCGGAGAACCCGTGCACCAGCACGACGACGGGGGCGTCGCGCGGGCCCTGGTCGCGGTAGTGCACCCGCAGGCCGCCCGGCATATCCATGTAGCGCGAGGCAGGGCTGGCGTACTTGGCCTCGAGCTTGGGATAGGGGATGTCGCGCGCACAGGCGGTCAGCAGGCTGGCGGCGAAGCCCAGCATCAGAAGCCGAATGACCAATCGCAACGTCCATCCCCCGGTTATCGTGTCGGTCCGACGCTGGGACGCTTGCCCCGGCGTGTGTCAAGCACGGCTCAGGTCTGGGTGAGGGCCCGGCAGGCGAAGGCGAGGCGGACGGCGCCGACGGACTCTGGCGCCGGCGCGGCCCACGGCGTCACCTGAAACCGGGGGGACCGCCATGACCGGCCTTTCAGCGCCGGCTGGTCATGGAAGATCTCGTCGGTCACCCGCGAGACGCCCTTTCGGCAGTCGAACTCGGCCAGGCTTTGAACCGAGCGGAAGCGGAAGCCGTCGCGGTCCAGCGGCTTGTCGGAGTCGTAGGCCGTCCAGGCCGCGCGCACCCCGTCCGCGCCGTTGGCGTGGTGGCGCATATACACCCAGGTGTCGTCGCTGGCGGTGACCAGCGTCCATCCCGCCCGCTCCAGCCCGAACGGGGCGCCCATGGCCGTCGCGGGCGCGAGGATCGACATGGCAAGCAGGACGGCGACGCGCATGGGGCTACATCGCCTTGGCCGCGGCCCGCGCCGCGTTGATGAACGCCGCCCGCGCGGCCGAGGGCTCACGCCCGCTGGCGATCGGCCAGGCGGCGTTGGTGACGATGACGATGCGGTCGTCGCGGAAGACGGTGATCGACTGGCCGAAGATGCCGCGGGCCTCGAAGGCGCCATTGTCGGGCATCCACCAGAAATAGCCGTAGCCGCGCTCGCGGGTCCCATTGGTGATCTGCGGCGAGGTCGCTTCGTCCACCCAGCCGGCCGGAAGCATGTCCTGGCCGTTGGCCTTCCCGCCCTCCAGCATGAACTGCCCCAGGCGGCCGTAGTCGCGGAGCGTGATCGACATGCAGCAGCCGCCGCGCTCGTGACCCGCGGGATCGACCACCCAGATGGCGTCGCGCTCCATCCCGTAGGGCGCCCAGATCTTCTCCGAGGCGTACTGGGACAGGCTCTTGCCCACGGCGTTGGAGACCAGGATGCCGACCAGGTCGGTCTCGCCGGTGCTGTAGTTGAAGACGGTCCCGGGCGGGTGGGCGCGTTGCAGCTTGCTCATGTAGGTGACGAGCGGATTCTTGCCGGGCTCCAGCGGCAGGGTGGCCGAACGGGCGACGTCGGACTTCGGGTCGGTGTAGTCCTCGTTCCAGGCGACGCCGGAACTCATCATCAGCAGTTGCCGGACGGTGACGCCGTCGTAGCCTGAGCCCTTGAGTTCCGGGATGTAGTCGGTGACCGGGGCCGCGAGGCTCTTGATCTTGCCGTCCTTGATCGCCGCGCCCACCAGGGTCGAGGTCACCGACTTGGCGACCGAGAAGGAGGTCCAGCGGTCGTCCGGCTTGCGACCCAGGCCGTAGCGTTCCAGCACGATCTGGCCGTCCTTGAGGATCAGGACGCCGGACACGTTGTTGGCCTTCATGTAGTCGTCGACCGACCAGCGCTTGCCGCCATAGTCGAAGCTGAAGTCGACCTGGACGGGCGCCGTGGGCAGGGGGCGGACCTTGTCGCCGCGCTTCACCGTCTCGACGCGGTAGACGCTTTCGATGTCGCGGTACCAGTCGGACTGCTGCTGCGGGGTCCAGACCAGGATCGAGGGAATGTCCGGCCGGGTCGGAACCTGCGCGACCGCCGCGCCGCCCGCCAAGGCCGCAGCCAGGGCCAATCCGATCGTCGCACGCATAACAAGCCTCCCCTTATGATTTTGCGCGGAGGCTAGGGGCGTTGGGCGGGCGGAACAACCTTTCCGTCGGTTCAGGCCGCGACCGCCGGCGCCTTGGGCGTGGCCAGGGGCGTCTGCGGGTGGCGCTGGGACATCAGGCTGTCCGTGAGCGCGGCGTCGCCGACGCGGCGCGCGGCGGCGATGAGGGTCAGGTCGAGGACGTCGCGCTGGGCATGGCTGCCGCCGAACCGATGCGATCGAGGGCAGACCTCGCGAAGGGCGTCGATGGCGCGGCGGTCGTCGCCGCGCCCGAAGGCGTGGATCGCCTGCATCGCCGGCAGGCCGACCTCACCCACGAAATGGGCATTGTCGCCGGGGCCGAGGCGGGCGGTCTCCTGGGCGGCCAGCAGGCCGGCGGCGTCGGCGTCTCGGCCCGCGCCGACGAAGGCCATCATGGCGTGGGTGTCGACGAAGGCGCTCTGGCCCTGGGGCTCGCTGGCGAAGCCGTCGGCGAGGGCGCGCCAGCGGTCGCCGACATCGACGCCCAGCAGTTCCAGCCGCCACAGCATCGCCGCCGCGTCGGCCATGTCGAAGGCGAAGGTGGTGGGCTCGCCAAAGATGGGGCCGTCGAAGAGCGCCAGCACCTCGTCGGTTTCGCCGAGACCCAGGTGGAAGAGGGCCGTATGCCACCAGTTGTGGACGCCCAGCATCGCCTCCGGCTGCCACGCCGGGTTCTCGTGGCGCATCCAGCGGACGCCCTCGGCATGGCGGCCCTGCATCAACAGGACGTGGGCGACGCCGTGCTGGGCCCAGTTGTTGCGCGGCTGCAGGGCCACGGCCTCGCGGCCAGCGGCCTCGGCGCCAGCGTAGTCGCCGGTCTCTTCCAGGCCGAAGGACCTCATCCCCTGGATGACATGCCAATCGGGCATGTCGCGGGACCAGGCGGGCAGGGCGCGGGCGATCCGGTCGCGGAGCATGGGCGCGTCGCCCAGCAGGAAGTCCAGGGTCTGGCCCACATGCAGCGCCAGGGTGTCACGCGGATGGGCGGTGGCGACCTCCTCGAGCAGGCGGGCGGCGGCGTGGATCTCGCCCGCCAGCAGTCGGTCGATCGCGGCGAGGTGCCCCTGTTCGCGGTCGTTGGCGTCGGGCAGGTCGCGGGCGATGGCGTAGGCTCGCGCGCCAAGGGCCGCCACCTTCCGGTTGGAGCCGATGAGGGTCATCCAGGCCTTCAGGACATAGGCCATGATGAAGCCGGGGCTGTCGGCGATGGCCTCCTCAAGGGGCGTCATCGCGTCGCCAGCGTAGCAGTTATAGGCGTCCAGGGCCGCGCCGTACGCCGCCGCTGCCGACGACGACGCGCCGGTGAGCGGCAGCCCGTTCAGATCCTTCGGGGTCATGGGCCAAGCGTGCCGCGTTCCGCGCGCCAATGAAACCCGCATCGGCGAGTTCCCTCCGGCCCGGTTCCGCGCTAGGCGAGGCGCATGGCCGAATTCGACTTTGATGCTGTGGTCGTTGGCGCGGGCGCCGTGGGCCTGGCGTGTGGATATGCGCTCAGCCGACGCGGGTTGGTGGTGGCGGTCCTGGAACAGGACGCGGCCATCGGCCAGGGCGTTTCCTCAAGGAATTCCGAGGTCGTCCACGGCGGGCTCTATTATCCGACCGGCTCGCTGAAAGCCCGGCTCTGTGTCGAGGGGCGGCGGATGCTGTACGCCTTCTGCGACGCCCACCACGTCGAATACGACAAGTGCGGCAAGCTGGTGGTTGCGGAGACCGCGGACGACCTGGGGCGGCTCGACGCGATCCTGGCGCAGGCGCAGGCCAACGACGTCGAGGGCATGGCGACGCTCTCCAAGGCCCAGGCGCTGGCGATGGAGCCCGAGCTGGCGTGCGTGGGCGCGCTGCTGTCGCCGGAGAGCGGGGTCTTCGAGAGCCACGCCTACATGCTGGCGCTGCAGGGCGAGATCGAGGCGGCGGGCGGCGCGGTGGTGCTCTCCACGCCCTTCGAAGGCGCGACGCCGCTGGATGGCGGCGGATTCTCGGTGCGGGCGGGCGGCGCGGATCCCACGGTGCTGACGTGCCGCTACCTGGTGACCGCGCCGGGGCTGTCGGCCCAGCATGTGGCCGCCGAGATCGAGGGGTTCCCCAAGGCGGTGATTCCCGAGGCCCACTTCGGCAAGGGCATCTACTTCCGCCTGACCGGCAAGGCGCCCTTCCAGCGGCTGATCTATCCGCCGCCGATCCCCGGCGCGCTGGGCACCCACTATCGCCGGGACCTGGGCGGGCAGGGGGTGTTCGGCCCCGACCTGAACTATGTCGATGAGCCGGACTACACGGTCGATCCGTCGGCGGCGCCGGGGTTCTATGCCTACATCCGCAAATTCTGGCCCGGTTTGCCCGATGGCGCGCTCAGCCCCGACTATGCCGGCGTGCGGCCGAAGCTGCACGGCCCCGGCCAGGCGCAGCCCGACTTCCGGCTGGACGGCGTGGACATGCATGGCCTGCCCGGCCTGGTGACCCTGTTCGGGATCGAAAGCCCCGGCCTGACATCCTCGCTGGCGATCGGCGAAGAGGTGGCCGGGCGGCTCGGGCTTTAGTTCCCCAACGTCAGCGGCGATAGTCCCCCGCCAGGGAGATCAAGCGCCATGAAGAACCGCATCACCGACCTGCTGGGTGTCCAGTATCCGATCGTCCAGGCGCCCATGGGCTGGATCGCCCGGGCGCAGCTGGCCAGCGCCGTGTCCAACGCGGGCGGGCTGGGCATCATCGAGACCTCCTCTGGCCGCCTCGACGAGGTGCGCGAGGAGGTGAAGAAGATGAAGACGCTCACCGACAAGCCGTGGGGCATCAACGTCGCCCAGGCCTTCGTGCGCGATCCCGACATCGTCAGCTTCGTGGCCGACCAGGGCGTCAAGTTCGTCACCACCTCGGCCGGTGACCCGAACAAGTACTGCGAGGCGCTGAAGTCGAAGGGCCTCACGGTCTTCCACGTGGTGCCGAACATGGCCGCCGCCGAGAAGGCGATCGCGGCCGGGGTCGACGGGCTGGTGGTCGAGGGCGGCGAGGGCGGCGGGTTCAAGAACGCCCGCGACGTGGCGACGATGGTGCTGCTGCCGCTGGTCTGTTCGCGCACGGATCTGCCGGTGATCGCGGCGGGCGGGGTGACCGACGGCCGCTCGATGGCCGCGGCGTTCGCCCTGGGCGCCGAGGGGGTGCAGATGGGGACGCGGATGGTCTCGGCCGCCGAGAGCCCGGTGCACCAGAATTGGAAGGACGGCATCGTGGGCGCCAAGGAGACCGACACCGTGTTCCTCAACCGCCAGGGTCCCGGCCCGGCGCTGCGCGCGCTGCGGACCGAGAAGACCAGCCGGTTCGAGCTTGAGCCGCCGCCGAACATCATGGCCGAGATGGCCAATGCGCTGCAGCTCTACTTCGGCGGTGACATGGAAGCGGCGATCGCGCTGACCGGGCAGGTCGCCGGGCGGATCGACAGCGTGAAGCCGGTGGCGCAGATCATCCGCGAGACGGTCGAGGAATTCGAGGCGGTGATCGCCGAGCTTGGCCGAAAGTACGGAACGGTCGGCGCGCCGGCCTGATGTCGCGGCCTCAGATCTCGCCCAACACGGCGCGCAGGGCCTCCGGGGGACTGGCGCCGTCGAGGTGGATCGACGCCCAGACGCCGAAGAACAGCCATGACCACAGCGCGCCCTCCGGGGGCGGGCCGCCAAGCCTGCGGACCGCGTCGATCCGGCTCAGGCCTCGGCGGATGTCGGCGGCGCGGGGGGCGATCCAGGTTTCCACCGGCACCGTGAAGCCCTGTTTCTTCGCCCACGGGGCGGCGGCGGGGCAGGCCTGTTCCAGCCATCTGCGCAGCAGCCATTTGCCGTAGCCGCCTCGCACCTTGAAGCGGTCGGCCAGCGGCCAGGCAAAGGCCGCGACCTCCGGGTCGAGAAACGGCGTGCGTCCCTCAAGCCCGTGGGCCATGAGGCAGCGGTCCAGCTTCAGCAGCAGGTCGTTGGGCAGCCAGGTGACGACGTCGGCCCACTGGGCGTTCTGCAGGGCGGTGAGCCCCTTAGGCGGGCGCGCCTGCTCGCGCCAGGCCGCCAGGACCTCGGGCCGCGTCCCGCGCGGTTCGGCCGGCCGGCCCCCCAGCCACGCGGGCCGCAGGGCGCGGCGATAGCGGCCGTAGCCGCCGAACAGCTCGTCGCCGCCCTCGCCGGTCAGCACGACGGTGAGCGTGTCCTTGGCCGCCTCGGCCAGCTTGTAGGTCGGCAGGACCGCGTAGTCGGCGGTCGGATCGTCCAGGGCCAGGGCGACCTGCGGCAGGATCCGCCAGAAGTCGGCCTCGTCGAAGCGGGTCTCGCGCCAGTCGAGGTTGAGCGCGCGGGCGACGGCCTCGGCCTGGGCCCGCTCGTCCCGGGCGCCCGGCGCATCGAAGCCGCAGGTGAAGGCGGTGACCGGTCGGCTGTTGAGCCGTGACATCAGGGTGGCGATGGCGGCGGAATCCACACCGCCGGACAGGAACAGGCCATAGGGCACATCGGCGCGCTGGTGCACGCGGACGCTGTCCTCCAGCACCGCGTCGAGGTGCTTCAGCAAGGCGGGTTCATCCCCCGATGGCCGGGCCGGCGTCCGCGTGAGCGCCGCGGTGCGGTGGCCCGAGACGATCCGCCCGTCGCGGACCTCGACCACCTCGCCGGGCGCCAGGCGCCGAAGGCCCTGGAAGGGAGTGCGCTCACCCAAGACATAGTTGAGGTCGACAAGCTCGCGCGCCGCGCCCTCGTCGAGCACCTTCGCCATCAGGCCGGCGGCGAAGAAGGCGCGGGGCTCGGAGGCGAAGGCGAGGCCGCCCACGTGCTCCATGATGTAGAGCGGCTTGATCCCGAACGGGTCGCGGGCCAGCCACGCGCGTCCGTCCGGCCCGATCAGGCACAGCGCGTACATGCCGCGCAGCCGCCGGAACGCCGCCTCACCCTCGCGGGCGTAGAGATGCAGCAGGGGCTCGAAGTCCGAGCCGGTCGAGAGACGCCCGTCCAGTCCGAACTCGGCGGCCAGTTCGAGGTAGTTGTAGATCTCGCCGTTGCCGACGACGGTCCCGCCGGCGGCGTGCAGCGGCTGCCAGCCGCCCTCCAGGTCGATGATCGACAGGCGCGCATGCGCCAGCACGGCCCCGGCCATCGTCTCCAGGCGAACGCCGTCCGGCCCCCGGTGTTCGAGGGCGCGGATCATCGGCTCGACCGCGTCGCCGCCGGCCGCGCCGAGCTGCCCGGCGATGCCGCACATCAGGCGGCTCCGTGGTCGGCGAACAACGTCCGCCACTGGGCCACGACCGCAGCCTCCGAGAATTCGGCCTCGACCCGCAGGCCGCCGGCGGCGACCAGGCGGCTTCGCAGCATGGGTTCGGCCAGCAGGCGACGGACGCCGGCCGCCAGGGCATCAGGATCGTCCACCGGGGCCAGCAGGCCATCGTCGCCGTCGCGGATCAGCGCCTTGGGGCCCTGGCTGGCCGCGGCGATCACGGGCAGGTCGTGCGCCCAGCTCTGGATGACGACATTGCCCAGGGGCTCGAAGCGCGACGGGAACACGCAGATGTCCGCCGTGCGGTAGAGCGCCGAGGCGTCGGTGCGCCAGCCGAGGAAGCGGACCCGATTGGCGATCCCGAGCGCCTCGGCCATGCCCTTCAGCTTGGCCTCCAGCGGACCAACGCCGGCGATCCACAACCAGGCCTCGGGGAGCTGCGTCAGCGCTTGCAGCGCGACGTCGTGGGCCTTGTTCTCGTGCAGCCGCCCCATGGCCAGCAGCAGAGGCGCGGACTCGGGCGTGTTCAGGCTGGCGCGATCGACCGGCGCGACGTCGGCCGGGGCGGCGGCGAAGTTGGGGATGCAGCTGACCCGTCCGGCCGGCCAGCCCTGGCCCACGATCCAGTCGGCGATGTCCTCGGTGTTGGCGACCAGGTGGTCGAAGCCCTTGTAGTACTTCAGGCTGTAGTAGCCCCCCAGCCGACCGATGCGCGCCCAGGGGCCGCGCGGGGTGTGCCGGGCGGCCCGATTCATCCAGGCGAGCGCGACCTTGGTCTTCTGCAGGGTGGCGAAACCGCCGGCGGCAGGTCGGGTCAGGATGTCCAGCGGACCGCCGAACCGCAGCACCTTCACCGGCACGCCGGCCGCCGTCAGGCGCGACTGGCGGGTGGGGTTGGCGCGGATCGCGGCGGCCTCGGCGACCCCGGCGCGCCGCAGCGCCGTCACGAGATCGACGAAGTACGTCTCGGCCCCGCCTTCGCCGGCCGTTCCCAGAAGGTGAAGGACGCTCATCGCGTTCGAACACTAACGGGTCGCGACCATTCGCCCAAGCGCTTGAAGCGCGCCGGATCTGCCCCTATAACCCGCGCCTCGCGCGTCGGGCGCTCTGATGTGGCTGGGTAGCTCAGCTGGTTAGAGCGGTGGATTCATAACCCACAGGTCGGCGGTTCAAGTCCGCCCCCCGCCACCAGGGCGCCCGTCGCGCGATATCTTCCCAGCCCTCCGGATTTAAGCGGCGTCCCGGTCCTCGTCCGAGGCGATGGCGGCCGGTTCCGCTGGCGTGTTGATGGTCAGCAGCGCGTCATAGCCCTGGGCCTCGGCCTTGTGGGCGGCGGTGCTGGCGGCGGCGACGGCGGCGTCCAGCGACGAGTAGGGGCCGAAGAATTTGCCGTTGAGGCCGACTTTCCAGACCCCGTCCACCAGATCGACCGTGTAGTTCACTTGGGCCATGGGCGCCCCTTCGCCTGAAGATTGCGGAATCGAATCAGATTCGCGCGCGTAACGCGAGGGTTCGCCGAACGCAGATCCGGAGGCTTCGATTCGCCTGTGCGGAGAACGGCGCTCGCGTCTGGCACGACGATTGTTGGGTCAGGGGTCAGGCGGACCAAAACGGGACGCCGGCCGGTGGAGACACGCAAATGGCGTCTTCAGTCGTTGTCGCCCGCACCAAGACGGACGGGCTTGAGTATCTGGCGGAGGGGGCTCCGGTGGTCTGGACGGCGACGTCGGACCTGGCGCAGCAGTTCTCCAATGTCCGCGAAGCCACCCGGGCGGCCATGCGCCTGCCCAGCCGGTTCCGCGCCTTCGCCTTGCCGGTGACCCCCTCGGTCAACTGATCAGACGACAGCCTCGCCCCATTCGCTCCATCCGGCGAACCGGGGCGCTCCAGGGATGTACATGCGGTCCTGGCGCGTCACCTGGAAGCCGCCGGCTGCGATGGCCGTGGTGATGGGGCGGGTCAGGTGACAGCCGCCGGCCAGCCGCTTCCAGATCGGCTCGATCCGTCGCTGCCAGCGGGCGACGTCTGCGTCGGGCGCCAGGCCATGTTCGCAGTACAGGAAGCGGCCCCCCGGCTTCAGAACCCGCCGCGCCTCGGCCAGCGCCGCAGCGGGCGTGTGCACCGAGCAGAGGGTGAAGGTGCAGACCACGCAGTCGAAGCTGGCGGCCTCGAACGGCAAGGCCTCGGCCGTGCCGTCTTCCACCGTGACGGACAGTCGCGGATCGCGCGGGGCGGCTTCGGCGATGGCGCGCAGCTCGGGCGCGGGATCGACGCCGGTCACGCTCTCCACGCGATCGGCGTCGTAGTACGCGAGGTTCAGGCCCATGCCGATGCCGAGTTCCAGGACGCGGCCGTCCGCCCGGGGGACCACCTTCGCGCGCTGCTTCATCATCGGCGGCGATGCGCAGGCGCAGGTCAGCAGTTTCGGCAGGATGAAGCGGTCGTACAGCGAGGCCATCCCGCCAGCATGGCGCCGCTAGTTCGGTTCGTACACCTTTGGCGCGGGGGCCAGCGCCACGGGACCAAGGGTGGTCTGGCCGGCCTCGAAGTTCAGGGTCGCGCGGGCGAGGTCGCCTTCCTGCCGCGCGACGGCGACCGCGGCGGCGGCGGCGGCGCGATCCTGCGGGATCGCCCCGGTCGAACCCAAGGCGTTCAGGGCCCGGGGCGCCTGGCGCAGCGAAACGTCGAGAACGCCCTGCAGTCGGCCGTCCATGCCGACCCGCAGGGTTCCGCTATTGACCCCGATGACGGCGTCGCCGGCCGTCAGGCCCGCGCGCTTCACGCTCATCTGTCCGCCCGCATTGGTCCAGCGGCGCACGGCGTCGGGCCAGTCGCGACCCTTGAAGGCGCTGATCTTCGAGAGCCGGCCGTCCCACTCGATGGAGATCGGCTTATCCCCGGCGATGCGGCCCAACAGGCCCGACAGTTGCGCCCTGCCGTTGACGACCGACAGCCAGGCGCCGCCTTCGTCGCCCACCTCGCTCGGCGCCTGACGCAGGTGGAACTCCACGCGCTCGGCTGTCTGCAGGCCAAAGGGCTGGGCGCCGGCGGCGGGCTGGAACGTCAGGCCGGTCCCTTCGAAGGAGACGTTCGGCGGGGTGTTCTGGAAATGGCTGACACTGGCGCGGATCAGCTTGCCGCTGACACGCACCGGCCCCCCGAGGGGACGGACGAACGTCAGGCCATCGGGCGCCGCGACGACCCAGGTCGTGGGGGCGTGCATGAAGGCCTGCGCCTCCAGCTTCGGCGCCTCCAGCGCCCAGCCGGAGCGGTCACGGATGCGGACCTCCGCGACGCTGACATTGAGGCGGAAGGGATAGCCGCCGACGGCGCGGTCCTTCCACGCGACTTCGTAACCTGCCGCCTTGAGGGCGCTGACCCCGGCATCGAGCCGCTTGATCACGTCGCCTCGCGCCCAGACCCAGGCGCCGCTCCAGGCCAGGGCGGCGAGGAGCACGACACCGAAGACGATATAGAGGCGCAGGCGGCTGAGTTTGCGGGGGGCGGTCGGATCGGGCACAGACATCGGAGACTTGTTCGAGGGGTGGAATGGCGTCGGAACGGTGGGTCTTCGGCTACGGATCGCTGATGTGGCGGCCGGGGTTCCGATTTGCGGAGCGGCGCGACGCCACCTTACACGGACGCCGCAGGGCCTTCTGCATCTATTCCGTTCATCATCGCGGCACCTATGAGAACCCCGGCCTGGTGCTGGGCCTGGCGCCGGGGGGCGCATGCCGCGGCGCGGCCTACCGGATCGCGGAGCCCGACTGGGCCGAGACCTATGCTTATCTGCTCGAGCGGGAGCAGCCCACTGAGACCTATATCGAGGCCCGGCGCGACATCCGCCTGGACGATGGCCGCCGCGTCCCGTCGCTGGTGTTCCTGTCGGACGTCCAGCATCCGCAGTGGGCGGGCGCGTTGACCCTGGAGCGGCAGGCCGAGTTGATCGCGGGCGCGACGGGGCTATCGGGCCGCAATGTGGACTATCTGCGGGACCTGGTGGCGCACCTGCGCGAGATGCGCGTCCGGGACGTGGGCATGGAGCGGCTACTGGCGATGGTCGAGGCGGGCTAGAGTCCGACCAGCCTGGCCGAGGCCGTCTCGATGCGGTCTTCCAGCAGGCGCATGAACTCGGCGCGCTTCAGGCCGGGGGGGATGGGTTCGAGATATTCGTAGACGATCAGGCCGGGCGTGAGGGTGAGACCCTTGGCCGACCAATGCTCGCCGGCGTTGGTGGCCACCGGGTACACGGGCACCCCCAGTTCCTTGTAGAGCGCCGCGATGCCGGGCTTGTAGTCGGGGGCGGCGCCGATCGGCTGGCGGGTGCCTTCGGGGAAGATCACCAGCTGAGCGCCCCACTTGAAGCGTTCGACCCCCTCGCGGATCAGCTGGCGCATGGTCTTGGCGGCGCCGGCGCGGTCGATGACGATGGCCCCGGCCTTCTTCCCGTACCAGCCGAACCAGGGGATCCAGGCCAACTCCTTCTTCATGACGAAGGCGTTGGCGGGCAGCCAGGTGAACTGCGCGAAGACATCCAGCATGCACTGGTGCTTGGGCGCGACCAGGGCGGCGCCGGTGGGGATGTGCTCGCGGCCGCGCACCTCGACCCGCACGCCAGCGACGTGCAACAGCGCGATCAGGCCCTTGCCCCAGATGTTGAACATCCAATGCGACCAGTGGCGCGGGCCAAACAGGATCGGCGTGAAGCCGACAGCCACGACCGTGGTCCAGATGCTGAACAGGATCAGATAGGTGATCGAGCGGAGGGTCTGCACATCAGGCCTTGGGTTGCGCCGCGGGGGCTTCGCGGGGACCGAGCCCCAATACCGCCTCGCGACCGAGGATCGCCAGATACTTGCAGTACTCGACCACCATCAACCGGGCGGCCGCCGGGTTGCGCCACCAGCGGCGGTCCTTCAGGGCCCGCGTCGGAACGGCGTAGGTCTGGGCGGTGATGCCGGTGCCGCGCAGGACGGCGTTCAGCTCCAGCATGGCGCGCGGCATGTGATAGTCGGCGGTGACGATGATCAGCCGGTTGTAGCGCATGGCCTGGGCCCAGGCGGCGGTTTCGCGGGCGTTGCCGACGGTGTCCGCGGCGGTGAAGCCCAGATCGACGCAGCAGTCGTAGAGGCGGCGCACGGCGCGGGAGACGTTGCGGATGTCCTCGCGGCTGGCCTGGCGGTTGACCCCGGACACCAGCACCCGACGGCCATAGTCGTCCTCGAGCAGGCTCATCGCGGCGGCCAGACGCTGGTTCGACCCCGCGCCGGTCAGCACCACGATGCCCTGGGCCGGCGTTGGCGCGCGCGCGGGAGTCTGCTGCTGGACACGGCCGGCGTAGGCGATCAGGCCGGAGAACCAGATCAGCGCCACGACCAGAAAGGCGGCGACGGATTTCATCAGAGCCGTTGTATCAGCCGCCGCGCCGTGACGCGCGCGGCGACCGCGGCGACCAGGGCGGCCAGCAGCGGGCAGGGCAGCACGGCGACAAGATCGAGCCAGGCGATCGGCAAGGCCGGCGTGATCCCCTGGCCCCCGCCCACCAGGCGCAGGATCGCGCCGAGCAGGGCGGCGGCGCCGGCCCCGGCGGCGCCCGCCACCGCCGCGACGCGGGCGAACCGCAGCTCGAACAGGTTGGAAATCTGGCCGTCCTCGGCGCCCGTCAGGTGCAGCACCTCGACGACGTCGCGGCGCGCGGCCAGTCCGGCGCGGGTGGCGAAGGCGACCACGGCGGCCGCAGCGCCGGCGATCAGGACCAGCAGGGTCGCCGCCGTCCAGCGGACGACGCCGGCGGCGTTGCGGATGTCCTTGATCCAGACGCTATGGTCGTCGACGACGGCGTCCAGGCCGTGCCCCTTGAGCGCCTTTTCCAGAGCCGCGGCGCTGGCCGGCGTCTTGCGGTCGAGGCCCACGGCGACGAGGCGGGGTACGGGCAGATCGTCGAGGTCGCCCACGTCGCCCAGCCACGGCTTCACCAGGGCGTAGGCCTTTTCCTTTTCAAGGGCGCGGGCCTCGCTGACCCCCGGCACGGCGGCCAGGGTCTCCGCGGCGCGGGCGGCGGCGGCGTCCGGCGTCTCGCCGCCGCGAGCGCGGACGATGACCGTGGCCTCGCCGGTGAGCTGGCCCGCCCACCCCTGGGCGGCGCGGTCGCCGGCGATCACGCCCATGGCGGTCAGGCAGGCCAGGAAACAGAGCACGGCCACGACGAACAGCAGCGCGGGATCGCGCGCATCTTCCTCGGGCAGGAACGACGCCGGCCGCCAGCGGGTGGGATCGAAGACCTCGCTCATTCGGCGGCCTCCGGCGCCACGGGCCCCTGCGGCGGCAGCGGACGCAGGCGGCCCTTGTCCAGGTGCAGGACGGGGCGCTGCGAGCGCGCGACCAGGTCCTGGTCGTGGGTGGCGATGATGACGGTGGTGCCCAGACGGTTCAGCTCGACGAAAAGGCGATAGATGCGCAGCGCCATCTCGTGATCGACGTTGCCGGTCGGCTCGTCGGCCAGGAGGATCTCGGGTCGGTTGACCACAGCGCGGGCGATGGCCAGCCGCTGCTTTTCGCCCCCGGCCAGGGTGGGCGGCCGGGCCTCCATCCGGTGCTTCAGTCCGACCCAGGTCAGGAGCTCGGCGACGTCGTTGCGGTACTCCGACGGCTTGTGGCCGGCGATCCGCAGGGGCAGGGCCGTGTTGTCGAAGGCCGAGAGGTGGTCGAGCAGCAGGAGGTCCTGGAACACGACCCCGATCCGTCGGCGGGTGCGAGGCAGCTCGCGCGACGACAGGGCGGCCACGTCCTCGCCGAACAGCCGCAGGGAGCCTGACGACGGGCGGGCCGCGAGGTAGATCAATTTGAGCAGCGAGCTTTTTCCGGCGCCCGAGGGCCCTGTGACAAAGTGGAACGATCCGCGCGGCAGGGAGAGCGAAACGTCGCTCAGCACCTCGGGGCCGCGGCCGTAACGCATGGACACGCCAGCAAATCGGAGGATTTCGTCGGCCGATGAGGTTTCGGCGGCGTCGTTGGGGTTTCTGGACATGGAGGCCGAAATCGGCGACCTCGGAAGTGAGGGTGCTGGAGCGTCCGATTCGACCGCATGATACTGACCTGTCCCGACTGCGCCACCAGCTATTTCGTGGACGACCTGCGCATCCCGCGGGGCGGTCGCATGGTCAAATGCACGTCATGCGGCAATCGCTGGCGCGCGTTCCAGGACCGCGCCGACGAGGCGGGCGAGCCGCCTGAGGGTCGGCCGATCGCGGACGGGCCGCGCGAGCCGCCGGCCGAAGCCGCCGCCCCAGAGGTCGCCGCCGCCGCGCCGCCGGCCAAACCCGCCAAGCCGCCGAAGCCCGAGAAGGCGCCCCGGTCCATCGGCCTGACGATCGGGGTCAGCGTCGGCGTGGTGCTGGCCCTCGCGCTGGGTGGCGCGGTGGTGTTCCGCCAACCCCTCTCCGAAATGGTCCCGGCCACCGCCCCGGCGTTCGCGGCCATCGGCCTGCCGGTCAATACGCTGGGTCTGGTCATCGAGGGCGTCAAGCAGCAGCCCACCTTCCAGGCCGGTCGTCCCGTCCTGTCGATCACGGGCGCGATCCGCAATGTGCGCAAGGCGTCGATCGAGGCGCCGCCGATCCGCATCAGTTTGGTCGACAAGGACGGTAAGCCGGTGGCGGGCCTGCTGGTCCAGCCGGTGAACGCCAAGGTGCCGCCGGGCGCCATCCGCTATTTCGCCGTCGCGCTGCCGGATCCGCCGTCTGGCGCACACGCCCTGGACATCGCCTTCGAGGCGCCGACCCATGCCGAGCCGACCAAGACGGCCAGCCACGCCGAGCCCGCGCCGCACGTCGTGGCGCCCGTCGAGGCGAAACCGCTTCCCGCCGATTCACCGGACGCCCTGACCCCGCATGAGCAGCACTGAGACCCCCACCGTCCTGATCGCCGAGGCCGAGATCGCCAGCCGGATTGAGGCGCTGGCCGCCGAGATCGCGCCGCGGATCGACGACGAAACGGTCGTCGTGTGCCTGCTGACGGGCGGCCTCTGGTTCGCCGCGGACCTGACCCGGGCGCTGGCGCGGCGGGGCCGGATGGTGCGCTTCGATGCGCTGTGGCTGGCGTCCTACAAGGACGAGCGGCAGTCCAGCGGGCGCTGCGAAGTGCGCGCCGACCTGCAGCGGCCGATTTCGGGTCGCAAGGCGCTGGTGGTGGACGATGTGTTCGACACCGGCCTTTCGTTGTCCGAGGCCGCCCGCCTGGTGCGCGATTCCGGGGCCACCGAGGTGCTCACGGCGGTGTTCGCGCGCAAGCCGTGGCCGACGCCGCGGGCCATGGAGCCCGACTTCGTGGCCTGGGAGGCCCCGGGTCGGTTCCTGGTGGGTTATGGCCTGGACGTGGCGGGCGCGATGCGTGGCCTGCCCTACATCGGGGCGATGGACTGACCGTGCTGGCGATCCGCCAAGACGATCTGTCGGGCCAGCCGACCCGCGATCTGCTGGCGCTGCACCTGTCGGGCATGCAAGCGCATTCGCCGGCGGGGCATGTCCATGCCCTGGATCTGTCCGGACTGCAGACGCCGGACGTGACGGTCTGGACAGCCTGGCGGGGCGAGGACATCGCGGGCATCGGGGCGCTTAAGATGCTGGGCGATGGGTCGGCCGAGATAAAGTCGATGCGGACGCACCCGGACCACCTGCGCCAGGGGGTGGCGGCGGCCATCCTGGACACTCTCATCGCCGAAGCCCGTCGACGCGGCGTGACACGGCTGAGCCTGGAAACCGGCAGCGGCGCAGCGTTCGAACCGGCGCTCACGATGTATCGCCGGCGGGGTTTTCAGTCGGGCGGCGCCTTTTCGGACTACGTGGCCAGCGACTTCAACCAGTTCATGCACCTGGATCTCTAGAGCCAGGGGGCCGACTGCTCGCGGGACAGCATGTCCTCATAGGTCGGACGGGGGCGGACGACGGCGAACTGGTCGCCCTTCACCAGCACTTCGGGGACCAGCAGGCGGGAATTGTACTCGCTGGCCATGGTCGCGCCGTAGGCGCCGGCGCTCATGAAGGCGATCAGGTCGCCTGCCTCCAGCGGGGGTAGCACGCGGTCGCGGGTGAAGGTGTCGCCGGTCTCGCAGACCGGGCCGACCACGTCGTAGGTGACCTCGCCGTCGCGGGGCTTCAACGGCCTGATGTCGTGGTAGGCGTCGTACATGGCCGGGCGGAGCAGGTCGTTCATGGCCGCGTCGAGGACCAGGAAGTTGCGCCCCTCGGGCCGCTCGTGGACGTGATTGACGCGCGCGAGAAGGACGCCCGCGTTGGCGGCGATCATCCGGCCCGGCTCGAAGGCGAGTTGGACGTCGAGACCCTTGGTCACGCGGCCGATCATGGCGGCGTAGGCCTCCGGGTCCGGCGGGGTCGGCTGGTTGAAGTAGGGCACGCCCAGGCCACCGCCCAGGTCGAGGCGCTCGACCGACAGGCCCTCGGCCTTCAGCCGTTCGACCAGGCCGCGCATCTTGGTGAAGGCGGCCTCCATGGGGGCCAGGTCGGTGATCTGGCTGCCGATGTGGCAAGCGACGCCGGCAGGCCGGACGCCGGCCATGTTGGAGGCGTTGGCGTAGAGGCGCTCGGCCTCGGAGAAGCTGACCCCGAACTTGTTGTCGGCCTTGCCGGTGGCGATCTTGGCGTGGCCGCCGGCGGCGACATCGGGATTGACCCGAATGGCCACCGTGGCGCGACGGCCCATCTGCTGGGCGACGCGGTTGACGAGGTGAAGCTCGGGCTCGGACTCCACATTGATCTCGGCGACGCCCGTCTCGACGGCGAAGGCGACCTCTGCTTCGGTCTTGCCGACGCCGGAGAAGACGATGCGCTCGGGCGGCACGCCGGCGGCGAGCGCCCGGCGGACCTCACCCTCCGACACGACATCCGCGCCGGCGCCCAGGTTGGCGAGGGTGCGCAGGACGGCGAGGTTGGAGTTGGCCTTCACCGCAAACGCGATCAGCGGATCCTTGAGGCCCGCGCCCACCAGCGCGTCGCGCAGGACGGTGAAGTGGCGTTCCAGGGTCGCCGACGAATAGACATAGACCGGCGTGCCCACCGCCTCGGCGATGCGGCGCAGCGGCACGCCTTCACACGCGAGTTCGCCCTCGCGCAGTTCGAAGTGGTTCATTGCGGGTTGGCATAGGGGTCGCGCAGCGCGCTCGGCGGCGCCAGCGCGCCGGGGCCGCGATTGGTGCCGGGGATCGGCAGGGTGCGCGGGGGCGCGGGATCGGTGGAGCGGTCACGCGGGTCGACAGTGTCGACGGGGCGCGTCGGGTCCTGCTGCCGTTGGGCCTCGTCGGCGGCGCGGGTGGAGTTGCGCTCGGCGCCGAACAGCGGGCCGGGGCGTTCCAACTGGCCCACCTTGCCACAGCCGGCGAGCCCGGCGGCCACGATCAGGGCGCCGCTGAGGGCGAGGATTCGACGGCTCATGCCAGGGCTTCCTTCCAACGCTTGATCTGCGCCCGGACCTGGTCCGGCGCGGTTCCACCATAACTCCGGCGGCTGGCGACCGAGGCCTCGGGAGTCAGCACATCGTAGATGGACGCGGTGATCCGTCCATCCAAGGTCTGCAAATCGGCCAGCGGCAGGTCGGCGAGGCCTAGGCCCCGCGTCTCCGCCAGCTTCACCGCCGCGCCGGTGACATGGTGGGCGTCGCGGAACGGCAGGTTCAGTTCGCGCACCAGCCAGTCGGCCAGATCGGTGGCGGTCGAGTAGCCGGCGCCGGCGGCCGCAGCCATCTTTTCGCGCACGGGCTCCAGGTCGGCCACCATGCCGGCCATCGCGCGCAAGGACAGCTCCAGTGCGTCGAACGCCTCGAAGGTCGGGACCTTGTCCTCCTGCATGTCCTTCGAATAGGTCAGCGGCAGGCCCTTCATGACCACGGTGAGCTGGGTGAACGATCCCAGCAGGCGGCCGACCTTGGCGCGGACCAGTTCGGCGGCGTCCGGGTTCTTCTTCTGCGGCATGATCGACGAGCCGGTCGTGAAGGCGTCGCTGAGCTTGATGAAGCCGAACTGCGGCGTCATCCAGATGACGATCTCCTCGGCCAGCCGCGAGAGGTGGGTGGCGCAGATGGCGCCGGCGGCCAGGCTCTCGAGCGCGAAGTCGCGGTCGGCGACGCTGTCCAGCGAATTGGCGGTGGGGCGCGCAAAACCCAGGGCCTCGGCGGTCATGTGGCGATCGATGGGGAAGGGCGACCCAGCCAGGGCGGCGGCGCCCAGCGGGCTCTCGTTCATTCGGGCGCGGGCGTCGGCGAAGCGCGAGGCGTCGCGGCCGAACATCTCGACATAGGCCATCAGGTGGTGGCCGAACGTGACGGGCTGGGCCGGCTGGAGGTGGGTGAAGCCCGGCATCACCGCATCGGCGTGCTGTTCGGCCTTGGCCAGCAGGGCGCTTTGAAGCGCCTTGATCTGGCCGACGGTCCGGTCACAGGCGTCGCGGACCCACATGCGGAAGTCGAGCGCCACCTGGTCGTTGCGCGAGCGGGCCGTGTGCAGGCGGCCGGCCGTCGGGCCGATCAGCTCGCGCAGGCGGGCCTCCACGTTCATGTGGATGTCTTCGTACTCATCGCGGTACGGGAAGGTCCCCGCCTCGATCTCGCCGAGGATGGTTGCGAGGCCGGCCTGGATCGCCGCTTCGTCCTCGCTTGTAATCACGCCCGCGGTGCGCAACATCGCGGCATGCGCGCGGGACCCGGCAAGGTCCTGGGCCGCGAGCCGCTTGTCGAAGCCGATGGAGACGTTAATCGCCTGCATCAGCTCGGCAGGCTTGTCGGAAAACCTGCCGCCCCACATGGCCTGTCCCGCCGAGGGTGGCCGAGCGGGCGGGGCGGAGGAAGAGTCGGTCATATGAGCGAAGGTCCAGAGGCGAGCGCGACACCCAAGGCCCCCTCACAAAAGCAACGGGGCCTGGGCTGGGTCATTGGGGGCGTCGCCCTGGTGGGCGCCGCCGCGGCTGTCTACATCATCGGTTCGGCTTCCACCAAGCCGACGCCGCCGGCGCCGAGCGCAGCGGCCACCGCGTCGACCTTCGCCAGCAAGCTGACGACCCCCGCCCAGGCGACGCCGTCGCCCGACTACACCTTCTACGACGCCAGCGGGAAGGCGATGAAGATCGCCGACCTCAAGGGCAAGGTGGTGGTGATGAACATCTGGGCCACCTGGTGCGGCCCCTGCGTCACCGAGATGCCGACCCTGGCCAAGCTGCAGGCCGCCTATGCCGGAAAGCCGGTGGAGGTGGTGACCGTCAGCATCGACTCCGAAAGCTCGGCGGCCAAGGCGCGCCTGTTCATCGCCCAGCACGCCCCGCTGAAGTTTTACCACGACCGCGAGATGAAGCTGCCGTTCAAGCTCAGCCCGCCCGCGCCGGGCGCGCCGACCACGGTCATCTACGGCAAGGACGGCCTGGAGGTCGCCCGCATCGCCGGCGAGGCGGACTGGGCGGGCCCGGAAGCTCGCGCGCTCGTGGACAAGGCGCTCGCGGGGTAGGGGCCGCGTCGCCCGTTCGTCCTATGCGGGGACCGTTGTCCGTCCCGCGGCCTTCTCGGTCGCGGCCTGTTGGTTGGTCAGGGCGCGAACCAGGTTGACCAGCGACGCGCGGACGTCCGGTTCCAGCTTTTCGTAGGCCGACAGCAGTTCCAAGGCGCCTGGCGTGCGCATGCGCGTCAGCAGGTCGAGGTCCTCGGCGGTTTCCTTGTCGGCGCCGTCGAAGACGTCCATCAGGTCGGTCACCCGGCAGCGCAGGGCGCGCGCGATCTGGACCAGGCGCGAGAACGAGATGCGGTTCGCGCCGTTCTCGTACTTCTGAATCTGCTGGAAGCTGACCCCGCACTGTTCGGCCAGTGCTTCCTGCGACATGCCGATCGTCCTGCGCCGAATACGCACCGCAGCCCCAAGCGCGATGTCCATCGGTTCAGGCGACTTGGTCGACACCTCCGCCATTGTGATTATCCTTCCGAAAGCGGGTCTCCGTCGGACGCCGCAAGTCCAAGTTGCGACTAAAGGCCTTTGAGGCGAGCCTGCAAAGCGATTTCAGCTTGCAGGAGAGTCCTTTACAACCAGGTGGTCCGTGACGAAACGACGCCGGTCAAGGTCTTGGTAACCGAAGCACCCCGCAAGTGGGGCCGGTAAGAGTCGTGATTCCAAAAGGCCATGCGCGTCATCCAACTGCATCCCCCGTTCGACCACGGCGCCGCCCTCCGGGTTCCCCCGGCGCACGACAAGAAGAACTGGTCCGTTCTCTGGCAGTGGCTGGGCGAGGACGCCCAGTCCGTCGCCGAGGCGTCGTCGGCTGTCCAGGTCCGCACGCCGGAAGGTCCGGTGGTGGCGCACTGCGGCGACTGGATCGTGCTGTCGCATTCCGGCGCGTTCCATGTCGCCCATACGATGCGGGCGATGGATTCCTAAACGCGGGCTCAGCGCCCGGTAGACATGTCCCACAGCCGGCTGACGCTGGGGCGCCGTTGCCGCCGGCGCGGGGTATCGACATTGTCGCCCGCAAAGCTTCGAGGGAGTACGGCGATGGCGGACGATATTCTGTTGGTCGAGGATCTGGAGGGCGGCGCCCAGCGGCTGACCTTCAACCGACCGGACCGGCTGAACGCCCTCAATCAACCGATGGCCGAGGGGCTGCTGGCCTATTTCGAGGGCCTGCGCCGAAATCGTGACGTCCGGGTGGTGATCGTGCGCGGCGCGGGACGGGCGTTCAGCGCCGGCGCCGACCTGAAGGCGATGGGCTCGCCCGAGGCGCTGCAGGACGGGCCGCGAGGCGACTGGGTGCTGCGCGACCTGATGCGCGCGATGCGAGTGTGTCCGCAGCCGCTGATCGCCACCGTCCGCGGCGCGGCGGCAGGCGGCGGCATGGCCATCGCGCTCAACTGCGACATCATTCTGGCCAGCGAAAGCGCGGCGTTCCACTCGGCCTTCACCGCCATCGGCCTGTCGGGCACGGAGCTGGGCGTCAGCTGGCGGCTGCAGCGGATGATCGGAATCTCGAAGGCGCGGGAGGTGCTGATGGCGGGCCGGCCGCTGCTGGCGCCCGCGGCGCTGGAATCAGGTCTCGTTTCGGCCGTGACCGCCGAGGCCGATCTGGACGAGGCGGGCTTGTCCATGGCGTGCGACATGCTGAAGGCGGCGCCCGACGCGCTTCGGCTCTCCAAGCGGTCCATGGACGCCTCGCTGGAACAGCCCAGTTTCGACGCCGCCGTCGAGGCCGAGGAGCGCAGCCAGATGCTGATGATCGTTCGTCGCGGGCAGGTCTAGCCGTAGGGGGCGCGGATCGGGCATGGTCCCGCCGCGCCAACCCCGGAGTCCCGCGTATGAGTTTTGACACCCCCCTGGCCCTCGCCGGCCCGCTGCGCGAGCCGCGCCAGATGCTGGCCGACCAGGAATACGGCGGCCACTCGTCGATCCACGACGACGCCATGGCCGAGAAGCTGGGGTTCCGCGCCGGGCCGATCGAGGGGCCGACGCACTTCAGCCTGTTCCCGCCATTGATGGCGAAGATCTGGGGTCAGGCCTGGTTCGAGCGCGGCTGTATTTCGTCGCACTATCTGAACATGGTGGTCGAGGGCGAGAAGACCCGCGCCTTCGCCGAGATCCCGGCCGAGGGCGCCACATCGACCCGCGTCTGGGCCGAGAAGGCGGACGGCACGCCGGTGCTGGAGGCCAGCGCCAGCATCGGGCCCGGCCCAACCCTGCTGGAGACCCGCATGGCGGGGCTGCGCCCGCCGGGCAAGCTGCTGATCCTGGAGGACCTGACGGTCGGCATGACTGGCGCCAAGGATGAGCGGGTTCGCATGGACCCCGACCAGCACATGGGCGCGCTCTATCCCTTCAGCCTGAACCAGAAGCTGGCGGCGATCACCGAGACCTCGCCCTGGTACACCGACGCCAAGGCTTCGCCGTGGGGCCGGGCGATCATCCCGCTGGAGATGCTGAGCGTGCTGTTCGAGTACTCGAGCCGCGAGGCCGCCTTCCCGGTGAAGGGCCCGGCGGTGGGGTTGTTCGCCGACCAGCAGATCCGGGTGATCGACGGCCCGCTGTTCGTGGGGGAGGAATATGTCCTGCGCCGCGAGATCGCCGCTCTGGCCGAAAGCAAGCGCACGGAATCCTACTGGGTCCGCACGCGCGTGTTCGACGCGACGGGGACCCGGCAGGTGGCCGAGATGCTGCTGAACCACGCGACGCTGAAGCATTCGTACGCCGGCTATGCCGACGCCGCGACCGCCTAGGGAGATTTGAGACATGGATATCAAGGACAAGGTCGTCGTGGTCACCGGCGGGGCCGAGGGCATTGGCGCGGGCCTGAGCCGCGCCTTCGCCAAGGCCGGTGCGGCCGTGGTGGTGGTCGCCGACCGGAACGGCGACGGCGCCGCGGCGGTCGCCAAGGAGATCGGCGGCGAGGCGGTCACCCTGGACGTCAGCGATGGCGCGGCGGTGGCGGCGATGGTGGCCGATATCGAGGCGCGGCACGGCCGCATCGACCTCTTCTGCTCCAACGCCGGCGTCGGCGACGGGGACCCGGACAAGTCGAACGCCGCCTCGTCGCCGGACGCGGTCTGGCAGCGGGCCTGGGGCGTCAACGTCATGGCCCACGTCTATGCGGCGCGGGCGGTGACGCCGGGCATGGCCAAGCGGGGTGAAGGCTACATCCTCAACACCGTCTCGGCGGCGGGGCTGCTGTCGCAGATCGGAGGCGCGGTCTATTCGACCACCAAGCACGCCGCCATCGGCTTCGCGGAATCCCTGGCGATCACCCACGGCGACCAGGGCATCAAGGTCTCGGTGCTGTGCCCGCAGGGCGTGGACACCGCCATGCTGCGGGCGGGCGGCGACAACCAGCCCCAGAACCTGGATGGCGTGCTGACCCCCGATCAGGTGGCGCAGAGCGTGATCGAGGGCCTGGCGGCCGAGCGCTTCCTGATCCTGCCGCACCCCGAGGTGCTGACCTACATGCAGCGCAAGGCCGCGGACTATGACCGCTGGCTGGGCGGCATGCGCCGTCTGCGGACGAAGATCATGGGCGGCTAGCCCAAGAGGTGCGGCCCGGGGCCGGAGACGCCGACCGGCGCTCCAGCCCCAGGTCGGCTAGAAGTCGACGCGGGCGGTCATGGAGATGGTGCGCCCGTTGACGGCGCGACCCAGACCGATGCCGTTGGCCGGAACCGACGGCGTGGTGATCTCGATGAAGGCCACCTTGTCGAACAGGTTGTCGACGTTGAGCATCAGCTGCACGTTTTCGGTCGGGCGGTACTGGGCGAACGCGCTGACGAGCGTGTAGCCCGGCATCTTCATCAGGTTGTTGTCCTGAACCCAGCTGTTGGTCGTGCCGATGACATTGGCACCCACCGTCACCTTCTCGAGCTCGAACTGCGGCGTCACCTGGAAGATGAAGTCCGGCTGCCGGCGCGGGACCTTGCCCGCGACCGCCGCATTCAGCTTGTCGTTGACCAGTTCGGCGTGGGTGTAGGTCACCCCGGCCCGGACGCTGAACGGCCCGTGGCGGTAACCGCCCTCGGCTTCGACGCCATAGGCCTTGTAGGTGCGGTCTGTGGTGATGGCCCCGGCCTGGACGTTGGTGTCTTCCGTGTCGGCGTGGAAGCCCGTGACGTTCACGGTGACGCCCGAGGCGCGGTACTTGAACCCGCCCTCGAACTGTTTGACGACGTCGTAGCCGTCGCCCTTGTTGACCAGGCTGCCGTCGGTGGTGCTGACCTTGTTGGAGAACAGCAGCTTGTCGGCCCCCGCCCGGGCGCCCCGGCTGTAGCGGGCGAAGACCGCGAACGGCTCCGCGACGCGGTAGTTCACGCCCACCGAATAGCTGACGTAGTGGTAGTTGTAGTGGACGGGCGCCGGGCTGTCGTAGGGCGTGAAGGCCGTCTTCGATTCCGCGACCGAGATGAGGCCATTGCCGTTGAAGTCGGTCGGCCGGATGCCGATGCGGCCGCCGCCCAGATCCGCGCCATACAGGTCCCCGCGGACACGCCCGGCGTCGTAGCGGATGCTGCCGCCCACCGCCATCTTGCCCAGGCGATAGTTGAGCGAGCCGTAGGGGGCCCAGATATTGTAGCGGACGTCATAGCTCCGCCGGAAAAACGCTGTGCTGCCCGACCGGTTGTACCCGAGATAGCCGTCCTGGCTCTGCGGTACGCCCGCGGCGTTGGTGTAGTTGATCAGCGACGACATGCCGTCGTCGGCCACATCCTGCAGGTGGTTACTGTAGAGCCAGTCGCTGGTGTAGTCCTGGAGCGACTTGTAGATCCCGCCGGTCACGGTGAGTTCGGCGGCGCCGATCGGGAAGGCGCGGGTGGCGCGCAGGTCGTTAATGAAATTGTCCAGTGACCGGGACTCGATCCGGTTCAACGAGGTGGCCACGATGAGGCCGTTGCCGTTGATGGCGCCCAGGTTGGTGATCACTTGGCCTGCGCGCGGACCGGTAGCGTAGGTGAAGGTCCCCGTCCCGCCGCCCAGCGAGGCCGGCAGGGCGCCGCCCGCATAGATGTTGGCCACCAGGTTGCGCAGCGTGCCGCCCTCGATCTGTGAATATCGGCCGCGCTGGGTGATCGTCCAGCCATGGGTGTCGAACTGCGACTCCAGGCCGATCGACTTCACCAGGGCGTTCATGCCCTGGCTGACCGGAATTTCGACCGGCGCGTTGTTGGCGTCGAGAACGGTCAGGTTGGGCAGGTTGCCCGAGAGCATCGAGTCGCGTCGGACATCGTAGCCTGGGAAGCTTCCATACTTCGGGTCGTCGTTCGTGCCGGTGATCCGGACGGGTCCCGGGAGGTAGTGCGGCGAGCGGTCGTCCAGATACTTGCCAGACAGCCGGACGTAGCCGTTTGAAAGCTGCTTCGTGACGTTGAACTTGAACTGGCCGCCCTTGAAGGCCGTGAAGCCGACCTTCCGCGGGCCTTCGCCCGACCGGTAGAACCCGCCCACGTGGAAGCGCAGGGTGTCGTTGATCGGCGCGCCGTACTCGAAGTCCACGCGCTTCATGTCGTAGTCGAGCCCGCTGGTCACCTGGACCGAGCCGCCCGCCACGTCCCCGGTCTTGGAGATCAGGTTGATCACGCCCGCCGGCGAGTTGGACGCGAAGGTCGACGATGAGCCGCCACGGATCGACTCCACGGCGGCCAGATTGAGGTCGGTGCGGATGTAGATGTCGACCGCGCCGTTAAAGAAGTCGCCGAACTCCAGGACCGGCAGGCCGTCCTCCTGAAGCTGCATGTACTTCGATCCGCCGGACGCCAGGGGAAGCCCGCGGATGGTGTAGGCGGAGCTGCCGTCGCCGGTGGAGGCTTCGGTGCGGATGCCCGGCAGGTTGCGGAGCAGGTCGCCGAGCGAACGCGCGCCCAGGGCCTCGATCTCCTTCTCCCGCAGGGCGCTGGTCGAGGTGGCGCTGTCCAGGCGGTCGCGACCCTTGGCCACGCCGGTGGAGAACACCTCTTCGTTGCTGGCCTTTGGCGGGGCTGTCGCAGCCGCCGTGGCGATGGCTGACCATTCGCCGACGGCAGCCGTTTCTCCAATGGATGACCCTAGGTCGTGGTCATTGGGCGCAGACAGCGCGGGTGTGGCAAATAGAAGCGGAGCAATCGCTGCTGAAAGATAAAATGCCCGCATGATGTCCCCGATCTACATGTTGTTATGGGGGACATGTAAGCATGCCAATATTTTATATCGGTAAATGTGGAGCCAGTTTCCCGGGATATTAACAAAGGATTATCGATTTACACTGCGTTCATATCTTGCGCGCGCAGCGCTGCTGCCCGCCGGAGGCGGCGTCCGGTTCAGAGCGACGCGAGATCCTGCCTTCGGCGGCCGGAGCTCTTGCTAGCCGGCCACCCGCAGCACTGTCCGAAAGCCGACGTGGTCGGAGCCGGTGTCCGTCGGACCGGCTTCGCGCGCCGGCGGCCGATACCGGAAGCAGAAGTTGTCGGCGCAGAGAAAGGACCCGCCCTTGATCACACGCCGCTTCTCGTCGGGCGTGGAGGGCAGGTAGGCGTCGCGTTCGGTGGGGCCGACCGGATCGATGATCTGGGTCGGGTCGAGATTGGGGGCATACCAGTCCTTGGTCCACTCCCAGACGTTGCCGGCCATGTCGACGAGGCCATAGCCGTTGGCGGCGAAGCAGCCGACCGGCGCGGTCTGCGCCTTGTAGCCGTCGGTCCCGGCGTCGGCCTGGGGGAAGGGCCCCTGCCACACGTTGGCCTGGGGCTTGTTGAGGTCGAGGGGCTGGTTCCCCCAGGTATAGGCCGCGTCCTTCAGGCCGCCGCGAGCGGCGTACTCCCACTCGGCCTCGGTCGGCAGGTCGCGGCCCAGCCACCGGGCGTAGGCCAGGGCGTCCTCATAGCCGATCTGAACGACGGGATGATCGTCCTTGCCGGCGATGGTGCTGCCGGGGCCTTCGGGGTGGCGCCAGTTCGCGCCCTGGACCACCTGCCACCACCCGCCAGGGCCGTCATTGGGATCCTTGGCGCCGACGAAGACGATGGCCGAGGGTTTGAGCTGGTCGCCGGAGAGGGTGGGGTAGAGCTTCGGATCCAGCGGCTTCTCGGCCAGGGTGACGTAGCCGGTGGCCGCCACGAAGCGGGCGAAGTCGCGGTTGGTGACCTCGGTCCGGTCGATCCAGAACGATCCGACCTTGGTCGCGCGGGGCGGCCCCTCCTCGCGGCGGGCGGGCGCGGCGCCCTGCAGGAACTGGCCCCCCTTCACCAAGACCATGCCGGCGGTGGAGGGCGCGGCGAGGGGCGCGGGCCGCAGAGGGAGGCAGGCGGCCTTGACGGCGGGGCTCGTAGCGGGGGCGGCGGGACGTTGGCAGGCGGCCACAGACGTCAGCGCCAGAACGGCGGCGATGGAAAACACTCTACGCATGGGCAGGGGCGGGCTCGTCTTCGGGGATGACATCGACCTCGACCGTCAGGGTCTGGACGCCGGACGCCAGGATGACGCCGTCGATCGGCGCCACGTCGGCATAGTCGCGGCCGATCGCCAGGACCAGGTGGTCCTCGCTGGCCAGGATCGCGTTGGTGGGATCGAAGCCGACCCAGCCGGTCTCGTCGCCGCACCAGACGGCCACCCAGGCGTGGGTGGCGTCGGCCCCCTCCAGCCGCGGCCGGCCGGGCGGCGGGATAGTCCGCAGATAGCCGCTGACGTACTTCACCGGCAGGCCCAGGCCGCGCAGGCCGCAGATCATGGTCTGGGCGAAGTCCTGGCACACCCCGTGACGGGCGGCGAACGCCTGGTCGACCGGCGTCGAGACCTCGGTCGCGCTGGGGTCGTAGGTGAAGTCGCGGTTGATGCGGTCGTTGAGCTCGAGCGCTGCGGTGACGATCGGCCGTCCCGGAGGAAAGCTGGCCCGCGCATAGTCGGTGATCTCGGGCAGGATCGGCGTGCGCGGGGTGGGAAACAGATAAGATGCCGGTCCCTCAGGCCCCAGATCCGAGGTGTTCAGCGCGCGGCTGCGGATCGCCTCCCAGGGCGGGCTGGTCCGTGCGTCGGCGGGGGGCGGCACATGTACGTCGATACGAGACCTGGCCTCGATCACCAGTTCGGTGTGTGGCCTGTCGACGGTGACCGTGACGATCTCGGCGTCGAAAGGGCCGATGCGCGTCAGCCGCGCCGACGGCGTCGGCGTCACGGTGATCGCGCTCTCCAGCACCGTCTGGGTCGCCGACGAGCGGGGCGTGAGACGCAGGACACAGCGGGCGAAGCTGACCGCCTGTTCGTAGCTGTAGGTCGTGCGGTGGCGCAGGCGGTACCTCATGCGAGGCCCACCAGCTTCACCGTTGGGACGGCATGCGCCCCCTGCAGGAAGAAGCGATCGGCCACCGCGTCGGACAACCGCAGGATCGTGCGCTCGTAGGCCTGGATCTTGTCGGCCCCGAGGGTGGCGGCGTCCTGGGTCTCCAGCTCGGCGGCCAGCGGCAGCAGGATGCGCGATGGCTCCTCCAGGATGCCGTCCTCCTGCAGCGTCGGCAGGACGGCCAGATGGGCCTTCAGCGCCGCCACCTGAAAGGCCGTGGAGCGAGTGTTGTAGGGATCGAGCATGACCAGATCGCGCACGGCGTTCAGCGCCAGGCCGACCAGATAGCGGGCGCGATAGGTGATCTGGCTGTCGTTCAGGTCCAGCAGCAGGTCCAGGTCATCAATGGTCGCGTCGTTGTGGGCCAGGGTGCGGGCCAGCTGGCACGTGTTGGCCCCCCGTTCGATCCGGCGGCCCATGTCCAGGAAGCGCCAGCCGGCGACCCGGTTCATGTTCTCCTGGGCCAGCCCCGACAGACCGGCCAGGTGACGCAGCGCGGTCTCCACCTGCTCCAGCGCCCGGGCCTCGGAATAGATCTCGTTGGCGCCGCCGGCCAGGTCGGCCTCCAGATCCGCCAACAGACCCCAGAAGTCGGCCGAGAGCCGTTCGCGCATGCCGGAGGCGGTGCGCTTGGCCGAGCGGACCAGATAGGTCACCGACCCCCAGGCCTGGGCGTCATGCAGGGCGTCGCGGGCGGAATCCAGCGCACGGGCCGGACGTGTCCCGCCATCCAGCGCGCCCCAGTCGATCAGCACCGCGCGGAGGGCCTCGAAGGTCTGGCCGCGGCCGTGCAGCGAGGACTCGGAGTCCATCAGGCTGGAGCACAGGGCGCGGACCAGCCGCAGCGTCGCCTCGGTGCGCTCCAGATAGCGGCCGAGCCAGAACAGGTTGTCCGCGGCCCGGCTGGGCAGATTGCCCATGATCCGACGCACCCTCACCTCGTCGCCGCTGGCGATCAGACTGAGACGCTCCACGGGCTTGTCCGCCATGACCCAGACGTCGGCGGTGCGGGCGCCTTCACCCATCGAGATCACCCGGGCGTCGGCGCGGTCGGAAATGCGGCAGAAGCCGCCGGGCAGGATCCGGATCCCCTCGGGCGTGACGGCGGCGAACACTCGCAGGGTGAACGGGGCTGGCTGGAGGCGTCCGTCGCGCAGCACGGGCATGGTGGAGAGCTGGGCGATCTCCTGGCCGACAAAATCGCCCGGCCGTTCCGACAGCCGCTGGCGCAGGAGGGCGCGCTCGTCCGATGAGAGGTTGGCGGTCAGCTTGGGGTCGGCGAACGGGCCGCTGCCGGGGAACGCCGGGGCGATGGCCAGCTGGTCCAGCCGCGCCTCGACCAAGGCCTGCTCGCTGGCTTGGCCGCACCACCAAGTGGCGATGTTCGGCAGCTTCAGCTCTTGGCCCAGCAATCGGCGCGCCAGGCCGGGAAGGAAGCTCATCAGGGCGCGGCTTTCCAGCACGCCGGACCCTGGCATGTTCAGCACGGTGACCCCGCCGGCGCGGATCGCCTCCAGCATGCCGGGGGCGCCCAGGCGCGAGGCGGCGTTGAGCTCCAGCGGGTCCAGGAATTCGGCGTCTACCCGGCGCAGGATCACATCCGCGCGCTTCAGGCCATCGATGGTGCGCACCCAGACCTTGCCGTCCCGGGCCACGAGGTCGTCGCCCTCCACCAGCAGGAAGCCCAGGTAGCGGGCCAGGTGCGCCTGCTCGTAGTAGGTCTGGCTGAATGGTCCGGGGGTGAGCAGGCAGATGCGGGGCTCGGTCCGGCCCGCTGTGGCCGCCAGGCCGCGCCGCAGACCGTCGAAGAAGGGCGCCAGGCGGTGGATGTTCAGGCTGTTGTAGAGGTTGGGGTAGGCGCGGCTGACCACCAGCCGGTTCTCCAGCGCATAGCCTGCGCCCGATGGCGCCTGGGTGCGGTCGTCCAGCACCCACCAACGGCCATCCGGCCCCCGGCCCAGGTCGGCGGCATAGAGCTGCAGATAGCGGCCGGCAGGGGGCGCAACGCCGCGCATGGCGCGCAGGAAGTCCGGACTGCCGGCGATGACCGCGGCGGGCAGGGCGCCGTCGCGCACCAGTCGACCCTCGCCATAGATGTCGCTCAGCACCGCTTCGAGCAGCTCGGCGCGCTGCGTCACGCCGGCCGCGATCTGGTTCCATTCCGCCTGGGGGATGATCAGGGGCAGCGGGTCCAGCGGCCAGCTGGTTTCGGTCTCCTGACCATAGACGCGGTACGAGGCGCCGCTGTCGCGGATATGCCGCGCCGCCATCCCGAACCGACCGTTGGATTCGGCGTCGGGATAGCTGGCGAACTCACGCAGGAAGTCCAGCCAGTGGTCGCGTGGCTTACCGGCCCCGTCGAACAGCTCGTCGGGCACGCCGGGCAGGGGACGATAGTTCGCCAGCCACTGCGTCAGCCGATCGTCATGGGTCGGGGCCTCGGCGCGCGGCGCCGTGGTGGTGTCAGACGCCACTGGCGGTGTCCTGATCCGAACGTGTCATGGCCGCTCCCTTGTCGAACCGTAGCATAGGTCGCCGCCGGATAACCGGGTCGGGAAGCTATGGCGCGGTTCCGTTGCGTCGAATTCGCCTTTGACCGGAGCGATCCGGAAGATCCATGCCGCGCCGGCTTCCGGCGGTCGCCATGGCGCCACGGGCGGCTTGACCGCCTCCCGGGCGCCCCGTCTAGTCCTTGGCGGAATGGGAGAACGGCCATGCGGCTTCGACAGATCGCCCTGGTGGGCCAGGACCTGGAGGCGGCCCGCGCGGAGATCGTCGACGTCCTCGGACTGGGCGAGGCCTATGCCGACCCGGGGGTCGGCAAGTACGGGCTGCACAATGCGGTCTGGCCGATCGGCGACACCTTCCTGGAGGTGGTTTCGCCGACCCGCGAGGGCACGACCGCCGGTCGCCTCCTGGACAAGCGCCAGGGTGACGGCGGCTATATGGTCATTCTGCAGACGGAAGACCTCGCCGGGGCGCGGGCGCGTTTCGCCGCGCTGGGCGTCCGGATCGCCGATCAGTTCGACGGCGACGGGGTCCACTTCACCCATCTTCATCCCAAGGACGTCGGCGGGGCCATTGTCTCGGTCGACCACATGGCGCCGGCGACGCGTTGGGCCTGGGGCGGACCGAACTGGGAAGCGAACGTCCGCACCGAGATCTCGCTTGAGATCGTTGGCGCCGAGATCCAGGCGGCCGATCCCGCCGGCATGGCCCGGCGCTGGGGCGAGGTGCTGGGACTGGTCGCCCGCCCGGACGGACTGAGCCTCGCCCTGGAGGGCGGGGAGATCCGCTTCACGCCCGCCGTGGACGGCCGCGGCGACGGGCTGCGCGGCTTCGACGTCAGGGTCCGCGATCCCGGCGCCGTCCTGGTCCGCGCCGCCGCGCGCGGCGTCATGGACGCCGACGGCGAGGTGATCCTGTGCGGCGCCCGCGTCCGCCTCATCGAGGCTTAAGGCAGCTTGCCGATGCGGACATCCTTGGAGCCCAGCGGCAGGGTGTAGAGGCTGCCGTCTTCGGCCAGGTCCCACTCGCCGTCCCGCGCGGCGCCGAGGCCGCGGGTGAACCCCTGACGCAGCACAAAGTTATCCGGCGCCGGGAGCAGGTGGTAGAGAACCAGAAGCTTCACCCCGGCCTTGTTGGCCAGGCCCGCCGCCTCGGTCGGCGAGATGTGATAGCTCTGGATGTCGGCCATGATGTGCGCGATCCGCGGCTTCTGCGTCTCGCCGGCGGTTTTCTCCAGGGTCTTGATCATCTCGCGGTTCAGCGCCTCGGACATCAGGATGTCGGCGCCGCGCGCGGCGGTCGCCAGCGGCGCATAATTGTTGGTGTCGCCGGTGATCACGACCGAACGGCCCTTGTAGTCGAAGCGGTAGGCGTAGGCGGGACGGACCGGCGCGTGGTCGGTCTCGATTGCGGTGATCCGCAATGCGCCGTCGTCCAACACCACCGCGGTCCGCGGCGTCGGCCCGGTGGCGGGAACGGCCACGGGGCGGGCGACCATGGGCCAAGTGGCTGGCGGCATCAGGGCGGCCGTATGGTGCGCGGTGCGATAGCCCTGATCCAGCACATAGGCCTCGTTGAAGCCCGCGACCACGCGCTCGACCCCGGGGCCGCCGTAGACGGGCAAGGGGCCGGGTCGCCCCTGCACCCAGGTCTGCAGGTTCAGTTCGCCCAGGTCGCCGATGTGGTCGGAATGAAAGTGGGTGAGCAGCACGCCGCCCACCTGGCCCAACGGCACGCCCCACTGCATCAGGACCTCCGTCGACTCTGGTCCACTGTCGACGATGTAGATCTTGCCGCCGGCGATCACCGCCACGCAGGCCTTGGCCCGCCGGGTGCTGGGAAGCGGGGCCGACGTGCCGCACATCGCAATGCGCAAGGCGTCGTCCTTCATGATCGCATCGTTGTTGGCGGCGACCCCGACCTTGGCCGCCTGAACGAAGATCGCACGCTGCACCGGCGGCGCGAGCAGGGCGGCGGCCGCGAGGCCACCGAGCGCGACTACGGCCGCGGCGGTCACGATCGCGCCGGGGCCGACCCGGGCGCTCCGCGGATCGGCCGGGAGACCGCGCGCATAGAGCGCTAGCAGCACGGCGCCGATCACCTCCACCGCCAGCGACTGGGGCTGGCCGCCCAGGGTCCCGGACGCGGCCCAGCCGATCAGACGGCCGACGATGGCGGCCCCCAGCAGCAGCGCCGCCGCGATCGGGAACAGCCGTCGACGTGTCCATGCGCCGGCCAGGCACAGGACTGCGAGGGTCAGGAACATCGCGCCGAAGTCCGCCCGTAGCGTGGCCATGCCCGGAATGTTCAGGGCCTCCAGATTGAAGCGCCGCGCCATGACGTCGGGCTGGAACCAGAAGCCGAGGGTCAAGGCGGAGAACAGCAGGCCGTAGAGGGCCACCAGAACTCGAAGGATGAGCATGTCGTGCTCCCGGGTGGCGTCAGCGGAGGTTGAAGATGTGGGCTGCGGCCCGGTCGGCGATGGCGCGGGCCGCGCTGGCCTCGAGACCCAGGCCGCGAAGCAGTCCGAAGGCCATGTCGCGCGCGAGCGCCGCAGCCTGGGTGGCCGCCGGCTGTTCGAGCACCCGCGCGTTGGTCATCTGCACGATGCCGACGGCCATGAGCACGGCGGTCTCAAGGGTTACGCCCCCGAAACGCCCGGTCGCCAGTCCGGCCGCCAGGTCCGCGCGGACGCCGGCGTTCATGGGCGCGTCGGGGATGGCGGCCCCATTGAAAAGCCGGAGCATCAGCCGGACTTCGTCGGGATGCTCCACCGCCTCGCGGGCGAAGGCGCAGAGCGCGCGGGCGACCCGCTCAGCCGGATCGTCGACGCCGGCCGCCACCTGGGCCGCCATCGCTTCGACCGAGGCGCGCGCCTGGTCGGCCAGGGTGCGCGCCAGGGCGTCCTTGTCGGAGAAGTGGTTGTAGAAGCTGCCCTTCGCGACATCGGCGGCGGCGACGATCTCGTCGATGCTCACGCCCTCGACAGACCGCTCCGCAAACAGGCTGCGGCCCGCCTGCAGCAAGGCGGCGCGCGTGCGGACGCGACGTCGATCGACGGTCTCGGGGTTTCTGACCATGTAGTCATTATTGGACGAGAAAGTCAGAAACGTAAAGCCGCCCGCACCGGACCCGGCGCGGGCGGGGTTGTGATCGGGCTACCGCCGCTGGGGCGTGCTCAGGAAGTCCTGGGCGTTGAAGCCCTCGGGCGCGGCCACCTCGGTGATCCGCTCCGCGACATTGTCGAACTCCATCCGCAGCGCGCGGGTGATGACCGCGTGCATGGCGTAGAGCGTGGTGATGTAGGTGAACTCGAAGATCTCCTCGTCGCCCCAGAAGGTGCGGAGCTTCTCGAACACCTCCAGCGGCGTGCGCCCGTCTCCGGCGGTCAGGCAGTCGGCGTAGGCCAGAACCGCCCGCTCCTGCTCGTTGAACACGTCCGAGACGGCCCAATGCGGGATGGCGGCGATCTTCTCGTCCGAGACACCCAGGGCGCGCAGCGACTTGCAGTGCTGGGAGAAGACGAACTGGCTTTCCTTCACCCAGCCGGCGCGGGTCTGGCCCAGTTCGCGCAGCACCGGATCCAGTTTGCGGTCCGGATGGCGATAGACCGCGAAGCCGTCGACGGCGTGTTTGAAGATGTCCGGGGCGATGGCGAAGACCGTCCACCAGTCGCCGGGCGTGCCGGTGGCGGTGCCCGGGCTGGCCACCGGGTCGCGGTCGGGCCCGAACAGGCGGTCGTAGTAGGCGGTGACCACCTCGGAGGTGACCTCGGCGCGGGGGATCTGCTTCAGGACGGGCATGGGCGTTCTCCTCAGGCGTATTTGCGGAAGTCCGCCACGCGGGCGGAGTCGAAGTATTCGTCGAGACGGGTGATCCTGCCGTCCTTCACGGCGCAAACGATGCAGGCCGGCAGCGCCACACGGACGCCGTCGTGGCTACGCGTGCCGCGCAGGACGTGCTGCTGCACGAAGCCGCCGGGGAACACCTCGACGCGGCGGTTGTCGTACACCCGGTCGAGGATCCGGGTGACCATGCCGGCCAGGGTCTTGCGGTTGTCCTCGGGGCCCTGAACCTGCTCGTCGGTGTTGTGCCAGATCTCGGCGTCGGGGGCGTAGCAGGCCACGAGCCCGTCGATATCGCCGGCCTCCACGCAGTCGAAGAAGCGCTTGGCCAGCGCCCGGATTTCGGCGTCATCGGACATCGGGGGTCTCCTCTTGGGCTTCGCGGGAGGTCTTGGCGCCCACCGCCACGTTCATGCGCCGTGCGCCATTGGCGGCGATCAGGCCATCGATGTCGTCGCCGGCATAGTCCGGATCGGCGGAGGGACCAAAGGCGCTCAGGATCTCGTCGAACTGGGCCTGGGCCATCGCCTTCCACTCGGGGTGCGTGAAGATGAAGAACTCGCCGGCCTGAATGGCCTGGACGACCCGCTCGCCGATACGGGCCGGGGACATCCCGCCGGCCAGGACACCACTCATGTTCCGGGCGGTCGCCGCCGCCGCGCCCTGTTCCCCGGCGCCGGGCCGCAGGCGGGCCGTGGTGGCGACGATGTTCGTGGCCGACATGCCCGGGCAGAGGACCGAGATGCCCACCAGAGTGTCTGCAAGCTCGTTGCGCAGGGCCATGGCGATGCCCAGGGTCGCGAACTTCGACGAGATGTAGGCCACGGAGATCGGCGGCGGGACAAGGGCGACCATCGAGGCCGTGATCGCCAGGTGCGCCGGCTCGCCCGCCGCCTTCATCGCGCCCAAGAAGGTGCGGCAGGCATAGAGGTGGGCGTGGGCGTTCACCGCATAGGCCCAGCGCCACACCTCCGGGTCGTAGGTCTCGAAGGCGCCGGTCCCGCCGCCGACCCCGGCGTTGGACACCAGGATGCGGACATCGCCAAACGTGGCGGCCGTCTCGCCGGCGCGGGCCCAGTCGGCCTCCTCGGCCACGTTGAGCGCGATGCCGATGGCGTCGGCGCCGTCCCTGCGGAGCTCGGCCGCCGCAGCCTCGGCTCGCCCGCCGTCGATGTCGGCCAGGATCGGCCGGGCACCGCGCTGGGCCAGGACGCGTGCGGTCTCGAGCCCGATGCCGCTGGCGGCGCCGGTGACGAAGGCGGTCTTGCCGTGCAGGTCCTTCACGCGGCGGCCTCCCGGAGGATGGTGTCGGCGTCGGTACGGACGACGCGGAAGACGGCGAAATAGGCGAGGGCGGCCAGTGCCGAGACCGGGGCGGCGCAGAGCAGGGCGGTGCGCAGCGGGGCCGGATCGCCCGCCGCCGCCAGGGCGTCGCTCACCATTCCAATGGCCAGGGGTCCGCCGCCCAGGCCCACGATGTTGAAGGCCAGCAGCACCAGGGCCGTCGCCGTGGCGCGCGCGGTGACCGGTGACAGGTTCTGCACGAGGGCCAGGGCCGGGGCGGTGAACATGGTGCAGGTGACCATGGGCACGAGCATGAAGAGCAGACTTGTCTGCCAGGACGACGCCATGACCGCCAACGCGAGGGACGGGGCCGTCACCAGCACCGCCAGGCCCGGCACATAGGCGTAGGCGCGGATGTCACGCTTGCCGAGCCCGTTCACCAGGGCACCGCCGCCCCAGATCCCTAACCCCATGCAGATCCCGGCGGCGGGTCCGAACCAGCGGGCGATCTCGGCAAGCGGCATCCCCTGGACACGCATCAGATAGGCCGGGATCCAGTTCAGCATCCCGTAGCTGACGAAGGCGGCGAGGCCGCTGGCCAGGAGCAGCAGGCGGAGCGTTGGCCGGGACATGAACACGGCGAGGGTGGCGGCCAGCCCGGCGGGCTTGGGCGGGACCGCGGCGTCGTGGCCGGGGTCCAGGCCACCGCGCACGGGCTCGCGAACCAGGGCCGCCAGGGCCAGGGCGGCGACCACGCCCACCCCGGCCACCAGCAGAAAGGCGCCGCGCCAGCCGAACTGTCCCGCCGCCCAGCCGCCCACGCTGGCGCCGATGAAGACGCCCAGCGGGCCGTTGACGGTGAACAGGCCGATGACCGCGGGCCGCGAAGCGGGCGGGTAGTAGTCGGCCAGGATCGACAGCGACGGCGCGGTGCCGCCCGCCTCGCCCGTGCCGACGCCGAAGCGGGCCAGGGCCAGCTGCCAGAACGAGCTCGCGAAGGCGCAGGCGCCGGTGAACACGCTCCACACCAGGCAGGCCGCCGCTACCAGTCGCACGCGGTTGACCCGGTCGGCCAGCATCGCCGCGGGCACGCCCATGATGGCGTAGAACAGAGCGAAGGAGAGACCGGTCAGCAGGCCTAGCTGGGTGTCGCTGAGATGCAGTTCCTGGCGGATTGGCTCGGCCAGGACGGAGAGGATCTGGCGGTCGACGAAATTGACCGTACCCACCGCCGTTAGGATCAGCAGGGCCAGGGTCCGCCCCGGCCGCGCAGCCGGCGTTGTCGGGGTCGCAACGGTTGCGGCGGCCTGGTCCATCTCACTCCCAACGGCGTCATCTCGCGCCTTGCGGACACCCTATGGCGGGGTCCCCTAGTGTCAATCAAGTTTACGGTTTCAGCGGTCCCACGGTAGGCTTGCGAAACATGAGCGGAGGAGCCGGAGGCCATGGAGATCGAAGGCAAGACCTGCGTGGTCACGGGCGCTGCGGCGGGTATCGGGCGCGCAGCAGCCGTCGCGCTGGCCGGTAAGCGCGCGAGCATCATCCACATCGCCGACATCGACGAGGCCGGCATGGCGGAGACGGTGCGGGTTATCGACCAACTGGGCCTGCAGACGCGGGCGCGCGCCTGGGTGATCGACCTGGCCGACCTTCAGGCGGTCCAGGCCTGGATGGCGGCGCTGGAGGCGGCGGGCGGCTACGACGTCCTCTACAACAACGCTGGCGTGGTGCTGGGCGCGCCGCAGTTTCCCGAGGCCCCCGTCGAGCGCCTGCAGTGGATCATCGATGTGAACCTCACGTCCGTCGTGGCGGCGACCCAGATCGCGGCCCAGGCGATGCGCGGGCGCGGCGGCGGCGTGATCGTGAACACCATCTCGACGGTCGCCCTCGGCAAGGGCTTCTCGGATGTGATGTACGCCACGACCAAGGCCGCGCTGCTGATGTTCACCCGCAGCTGCGCCGGTCTGAAGGAAAGCTGGAACGTCCGCGTCTGCGGCGTGCTGCCCGGCCTCACCAACACCCCGATCCTGAAGAAGACTGGCGCGGACGGCGAGTATGCGCCCTGGATGGCGCCGATCCTGGCGGCGAACGCCATGTGCCGTCCCGAAGACATTGCGGACGCCGTCGTGGACCTGATCGAGGACGACGCGCTGCCGGGGGGCGACTGGGTGGCCGTGCGCCATATCGACGGCAGGATCGAACGCCAGTGGGGGCATGACGAAGGCGGCTAGGCCCGCGGCGCGATAGGGACGTCGATCATGAGCCGCATCTCAAGCGTCCGGGCGGAGTCTCTCGCGAGACGCCGCCCGGATCGACCTAGAACTTCAGGCCCGCCTCGACGGCGATGCTGCGACCTTCCTCGACGTAGAGGATCGCGCGCGGCACGGCCGTGATCGGGGCCGGCAGGTTGAAGGCGCTGCCCGTCGTGAGCTCGTCCGTGAGGTTCTTGCCGACCACCGCGACGTGCCACCGCTCATCGCTGGGGCCGTACTGGACCCGGGCGTCGATCTTGGTGAAGCCCTTCTGACGTCCGAACAGGGGGCTCTGGTTGTCGCTGTCGAAGTACTTGGACCGACCGTTCAGGGCGATGGTGGTGTCCAGCGCCATGTCGTTCCCGAACTCGTACTTGTAGTGGGCGGTGGCCGTGTAGCTAAAGTCGGACACGTACGGGAGCGGCGCGCCCTTGATGTTATTGGCCGCGATGCTGGCCGGGACCGCCGGATTGCACGCGGTGATCGGCTGGGTGGCCAGGCAGGCCGCGCCCGGGTAGTCGTCGTACTTGGCGTCCTGGTAGGCGGCGGCCATGGTGAAATCCAGGCCCTTCATCGGATAGAACGCCGCCGACCCTTCCAGACCGGTCGAGCTGGCGTTGGCCGCGTTGCCCGTCTGGTAGGCCGAGATCGTCGGGTTGTAGACCGACACCTGAAGGTCGGTGAACTTGGTCTTGTAGGCCGAGACGTTCAGCACCACGCGGCCGTCGGCCAGGGTCGACTTGATCCCGGCCTCGATGTTCTCCGACTTCTCAGGCTTGTACTGGAAGGTGGCGTTGGTTGTGCCGTAGGTGTTGGACACGAACCCGCCCGACTTCGAGCCGCGGCCATAGGTGGCGTAGACCATGATCTGCGGCGCCACGTCGTACTGCACCGTCACCGACGGATCCCAGTTGTCCTCGCCGTTGATCTTGCCATTCGCGACGGTGTTCACCGGGCGCAGCGCGAAGGGGCCGTACAGCAGCTTGCCGTAGAAGTGGCCGCGCTTGTCGGTCGAGGTGTAGCGGAGGCTGCCGATCACCCGCAGGTCGTCGTTGACGTTGAAGGTGCCCTGACCGAACACGGAAACCGACTGACTACGCTGGCGGAACTCGGTGTTGAGCAGGCCGAAGTAGTTCAGCGACGCGATGTTGAACCCGCCCAGCTGGGTCAGCTGGTACAGCGCGGTGTCGTAGTAGGCGCCGACGATGTACTCGAACCGCTTGCCGGTCGGCGAAAGCAGGCGAACCTCCTGCGACCATTGGCGGAAGTGCTCGGGGTAGCTGTTGTAGACGCTGTTGGCCGCGTTGGCGCCGCCGTTGGGGTTGGTCTGGTCGAAGCCGTTGATGATGTTCGACCGGAAGAACGAGTAGCCCGTCACGGACGTGACGGTGAACTCGCCGAGGGACAGGTTGCCTGTGCCGGACACCAGCCATGCCGTCGCTTCGGTGCCCTCCGGACCCAGGGCTGACTGGGCGAGGAAGCGCGTTTTGCGCGGCTTCTGGCCGGTGGTCAGCGGGCTCGCGACCGTGAGGCCGCCGCTGACCTGACGGTCGCTGTATTCCGCCTTCAGCGTGTAGTCGAAGGTATCGCTGGGCGTGAAGCGGAGGCTCAGGCGGGCCAGGGCCATCTTGTTGCCCGGCTCCTTGTTCCCCGTCGCCAGGTTCTTGATGTAGCCGTCCTGGTCCAGCAGCTTCACCGCCAGGCGCGCGCCGACCGTGTCGCTGATCGGGCCCGAGACGTAGCCCGACACTTCGGGGCCCTCGAGGTTGAAGTTGTAGAGGGCGGTCACGCCGCCTTCGAACGACGAGGTCGGGCCGGCCGAGACGATGCTGACGGCGCCGGCCGGGGTGTTCTTGCCGAACAGGGCGCCCTGCGGCCCGCGCAGGACTTCCACCCGCTGCAGATCGAAGAACGGGGCTTGAGCCTGGCGGTTACGGCCGGCGTAGACGCCGTCCATGTAGAGGCTGACCGCCTGGTCGAACGAGAAGTTGGCTGGCGGCGAGCCGAAGCCGCGGATGTAGATGGTGTCGTTGCCGGCCGTCGTCTGCACCGACACGTTCGGCGCGAACTTCACCATCTGCTTGAAATCGTTGGTGGCGAAGTCCGAAAGCTTCTCGCCGGACACGACCTCCATCGAGATCGGGACGTCCTGCAGCTTCTCGGCCCGCTTCTGTGCGGTGACGACGACCTCGCCCAGGGTGGGCTGGGTCGTGTCCGCGTCGGCGGCCATGGCGGAGCCCGCGGACAGGCTCACGAGCATCGTGGTGGAAAGTAGCATCCGGGCGATCATCGCCGTTTCCCCTCTGGTTCCCGATAACGTCGTTCTGTTGGTCGAACGTTTTGGAATTCTCTGCGCTGGTGCGGATCAAGTGTCAATTTACTTGACGCTTGAGCCTCGCGTTCGTGGCGCCGCTACGCAAGATCGTGGTGTTTCAGACTTCTAGGTTGGGTGGTGTTGCGGGTGGCGCGCGCGAGGCGCCTGGTCGACGGCGAAGGCGAGGCGTTCGGGGCCTGGCTATGCATCCGCGCTTCCCTCAACAGGATGTCGCCATCATCATTAGATTGCTAAGTATTAATGTCAATGCAGACCGTGCGGCGGCGCGCCGCGCCGGCCCGCGCTGACGTGCGATGCGCTATTGCGCGGGTTCGAAGGCCCGCTTGTCGTTCTCGGCCAGCATCGTCTCGGCTTTCAGCACCACGGCCCGCGACTTCTTGCCTTCGGCGTCCACCGCCTCATGGGCGACGTCGCGCTCGGTGAAGCCGTTGTGGGTCCAAGAGGCGAACTCCAGCATCACGCCGTCGGGATCCCAGAAGTAGACCGACCGCACGAACACATCGTCATGCATGTCGGCGGCGACCTGGGATTCGGAATTGTCGTGGTTGAGCACCTTGCCCAGCTTGACGCCCTTGGCCTCGAGCTTGGCGACATATTCGTCGAACTTCTCGGCCGGAATGTTGAAGGCGATGTGGTTCATCGAGCCGTGAGCCGAACGGATGTCGCCGCCGCCGGGCAGATCGGCCGGGGCCGAGATGCCGGGGACCGCTTCGGGGGCGTTGGGGAACCAGAAGAACGCCAGCGAGTCGCCATTGCCGATGTCGAAGAAGAAGTGCTGGCCGTGGCCGCCTGGGAGGTCGATAGTCTTGACGAGGGGCATGCCCAGGACGTCGCGATAGAACTCGACCGTACGGGCCATGTCCTTGCAGACGAGCGCCAGGTGGTTCACGCCGCGGATATCAAATTCGCGATTGGTCGGGGTCGCCATCTCTGTCCTCCTGCCGGGCGCCGGGCCCGATCATTGTTCTGCACAGTAAACCCGCACCACGTGTCGGCGTCAATTTCATTGACACTCCCGCCCGGCGCTGGACCTCAGACGCTTAGGGTTCTAACTAATCGAACCGTGCCATTGGAACACCACATCGTCGAGGCCCTGAAAGCGGCCGGCTTCCTGCCGCCCGACGCCGCGCCGCGCCTCGAGCCGCTGACCGGCGGTGTCTCCAGCGACGTCTTCCGGCTCGAAATCCCCACCGGCGCGGTCTGCGTCAAGCAGGCGCTCGCGAAACTCCGGGTGTCGGCTGACTGGCAGGCGCCGGTCGAGCGGTCGCACTACGAAGTCGAATGGCTCAAGACCGCGCGCCCGTTCGCGGGCGACGCCGTGCCGCGCGTGCTGTTCGAGGACCAGGCCAACAACCTGTTCGTCATGAGCTTCTACGATCCGGCCACCCATACCGTGTGGAAGTCCGATCTGGCGGCGGGTGACGTGAGGCCCGCCGTCGCGAGCCAGGTCGGGCGGCTGCTGGCGAAGATCCACGCCGGGGCGGCGGGCCGGCCCGAGGTCGCCGCAGCGTTCGACACCACAGCCCTGTTCGAGGATCTGCGCCTCTCGCCGTTTCTGCGACACGCGGCGCGGCTCCACCCGGATCTGTCCGAGCGGCTGATCGACCTTGCGGATCGCACGGCCCGTTCGCGCATCACCCTGGTGCATGGCGACGTGAGCCCCAAGAACATCCTTTGTGGGCCGACGGGGCCCGTCCTGCTGGACGCTGAGTGCGCCTGGTACGGCGATCCGGCCTTCGACCTGGCGTTCTGTTCGGCGCATCTGCTGCTCAAGACCGTTTGGAAGCCGGCGCATGCGACCGCTTATCTCGACGCCTTTTATGCCCTGCAGCAGGGCTACCTGCCCGGCGTGACCTGGGAAAGCGCCGCCGAGGTCGACGCCCGGGCCGCGCCGCTGACGGCGGCGATCCTGCTGGCCCGCGTCGACGGGAAGTCACCGGCCGACTACCTGCGGACGGATGAGGACAAGGCGACCGTGCGCGACGCCGCGCGCCGCTTGATCCGCGACGGGACACCGGCCATGGCGGCGTTGGCCGCCACCTGGAAAGAGGCCCTGAGCATTCGATGAAGACAACGATCACAAGCGTTCGCGGCCGCCAGGTCTGGGATAGCCGGGGGCGGCCGACGGTGGAGGCCGAGGTGACCCTGGCCTGCGGCGTCACCGGGCGGGCGATGGCGCCGGCCGGGGCCTCGCGGGGCGCGCACGAAGCGATCGATCTGCGCGACGGCGGTCCGCGGTTCGGCGGCCTGGGCGTGGATCGTGCGACGGCTGCGGTCAACGGGGAGATCGCGCGGCTGCTGGTCGGCCGGGACGCCGCCGACCAGGCCGGTCTGGACGTCGCCATGACGGCGGCGGATGGCACGCCGAACCTGGCGCGCCTGGGCGGCAACGCCACGGTGGCGGTGTCGCTGGCCACGCTCCATGCCGCCGCCGCCGCGAACACCCTGCCGCTTTGGGCCTATCTGGCCCAGGGCCGCCGGGTGCGCACGCCGCTGCCGGAGATCCAGATTTTCGGCGGCGGAGCGCACGCCGGCCGGCGCACCGACGTGCAGGACTTCATGATCATGACGCCGAAGGTCGCCACGATCCGCGAGGCCTTCGAGATCACCGCCGACGTCTTCCGGGCCGCCGGCCGGCTGATGGAAGAGACGGGACGCCTGGCTGGCGCGGCCGACGAGGGCGGATGGTGGCCGATGTTCGCCTCGAACGAGGATGCGTTGACAGCCCTGGTCCAGGCCATCGAGATGTCGGGTCATCGGCCGGGCGGGGACGTGTTCATCTCGCTGGATGTGGCGGCGAACGAATTGGACAGCGGCGACGGACGCTATCGCATGGGACTGGACGGGACCGAGGACGGGCGCGAGGCGATGGTCGAGCGCGTCGCCGACTGGGTGCGCCGCTATCCGATCCTGTCCATCGAGGACCCGGTCAGCCAGGACGACCTGGAGGGCTTCGCCATGGCGACGCGGGCGTACGGCGACCGGGTCCAGCTGATCGGTGACGATATCCTGGTCACCAACGCCGATCGAGTGCGCACGGCCGCGGCGGCGGGCGCCGGCAACGCGGTGCTTGTGAAGGTCAACCAGGCCGGGACGGTGAGCCGGGCCAAGGCCGCGCTCGATGCGTCCAAGGCCCTGGGCTGGGCGGCGATCGTATCCGCCCGCTCTGGCGAGACGGAGGACGTCTCGATCGCGCACCTGGCCACGGGCTGGGACGCCGGCCAGATCAAGGTGGGCAGCTTCTCCCGTTCGGAACGAATGGCCAAGTGGAACGAGCTGCTGCGGATCGAGGAGGCCATGGGCGCCGAAGCGGTCTTCGCCGGTCCCTCGGCCTTCGCCGCCTCTGTCGCCGCCACCCTCGCATGAAGGCCGTCCTGCATTATCGGGCCTCGGCGGGCTTCCGCGCCGCCCTGGACCGCGACGCCAAGGCGGCCGGCGTCACCGCGGTCGTGGTGGATGAGTTCGACGACGCGGCCTTCGACCAGGAGATCGCCGACGCGGACGTGCTGCTGCACGTGCTGAAGCCGGTGACGGCGGATATGGTCGCGCGCGCCAAGCGCCTGCGGCTCGTTCAGAAGCTCGGCGTGGGCGTGAACACGATCGATCTCGAGGCTTGCAGGGCTGCTGGCGTCGCGGTCGCCAATATGCCGGGGACCAACAGCCAGGCTGTGGCCGAGATGGCGCTGGCGCTGACGCTGTCCGTCCTGCGGCGGCTGTCCTATCTGGATCCGCTAACCCGCCGGGGGCAGGGCTGGACCCCGGATCCAGATCTGATCGACGGGGTGGGCGAGATCGCCGGGCGCACGGTGGGTTTCGTCGGCTACGGCGGTTCGGCCAGCCGCCTGGGCGCGGCGCTGGAGGCGCTGGGCGCGACCGTCATCTACACCGCCCGCAGCGCGAAGCCCGACCTGCCCGGCCGGTTCGTCAGCCTGGACACCGTGCTGGCCGACGCCGACATCGTCTCGCTGCACCTGCCGCTTACGCCGGAAACCCAGCACATGATCGACGGCCGGGCGCTGGCGGCGATGAAGCCCGGCGCGATCCTGATCAATACGGCGCGGGGGGGGCTAGTGGACGAGCCGGCGCTGGTCGCGGCGCTGCGCGCCGGTCGCCTGCGCGGGGCGGGCCTGGATGTCTTTGAACAGGAGCCGGTGGATCCGGGCAATCCACTTCTCGCCCTGCCCAATGTCGTCGTGGCGCCGCACCAGGCGTGGCTGACGCCGGAGACCCTGGACCGCAGCCTGGCGGTCGCCTTCGAGAACATCCGTCGTCTCGCCGCCGGTGAGCCGCTCCAGAATCAGGTGGTCTGATGCGGCCCGCCGTCGTCCTCGCGAGCGGTCAGCTCCTGACCGAGGTCTGCTGGGCGCCGCAGATCGGCGCCTTGTCCGGCGACTACGATATCAGTTTGGCGGACCATACGCGGGATGACACCATCGCCGGCATGGCCGCCCGCCTTCTGGGCCCCGCGCCCGCGCGCTTCCATCTGGTCGCTCATGCGATGGGGGGCTTCACCGCCTTCGAAGTGATGCGTCAGGCGCCGGAGCGGGTGCTGAGTCTTGCGCTGATCGCCACCCTCGCGCCCAACGACGGGCGGGCCCAGACCGAGCGACGGCAGGGCTATATCCGGCTGGTCGAGGCGGGCCGCTTCGAGGCGGTGGTCGAGGAGCGGATCCCGATCCTGGTGCACCCCGCCCGCCGCGAGGACGAGCCGCTGCTGGGCGCGGTGCGCCGGATGGCCGCCGACACCGGCCCGGAGGTCTTCCTGCGCCAGCAGCGGGCGATCATGAGCCGTGCGGACAGCCGACCGTCGCTGGCCGCGATCGCCGTACCGACCCTGGTGGTGCGCGGCGCCCAGGATGGGATCACCAGCGAGGGGCATGTCGTCGAGATCCTCGCCGGGATACCCGGTGCACGGTTCGCAGGCGTCGACGATTGCGGCCACCTGCCGACGCTGGAAAAGCCCCGGACGACCAACGGGATTCTGGCGGACTGGCTGGCCGAGGTCGGAAGCTAAACCGCGACGCGGGTTTTTGGCGGCTCGCGCTTGGCGACGCTGAGCAGCGCCGCGCCGCACACGGCCGAGGCCAGCGAGCCCAGCAGGACACCGACCTTGACCTCGTTCTGCAGCGTGGGATCCGGGAAGGCGAGCAGGCCGATGAACAGGCTCATGGTGAAGCCGATGCCGCACAGCAGGCTGACGCCATAGAGCTGAGCCCAGGACGCCGCGACCGGGACATTGGCCAGCCGCAGCTTGATAGCCAGGGCGGCCGATCCGAAAACGCCGATCTGCTTGCCCAGAAACAGCGCCAGCACGATCCCCAGGGTGACGGGCTCGCGCACGATATCCAGGGTCATGCCCGCGAACGAAACGCCCGCGTTGGCGAAGCCGAAGATCGGGACGATCATGAACGCGACCCACGGCGACAGGCCATGCTCCAGCCGGTGCAGCGGCGAGGTCATGTCGTCCGGCGCGCCCTTGCGGCGACGCAGCGGGATGGTCATCGCCAGGACCACGCCGGCGATGGTGGCGTGGACGCCCGACAGCAGCACCATCCACCAGAGGGCCACGCCGAGGACCAGATAGGGGGCCAGCCGCAGCACCTTCAGCCGGTTGAGGCCGATCAGCAGCGCTGTCGCCAGGCCCGCGCCGCCCAGGGCGGGCAGGTTGATCTCGGCGGTGTAGAAGATCGCGATGACCAGTACGGCCACCAGGTCGTCGACGATCGCCAGCGTGGCGAGAAAGACCTTCAGGCTGGTCGGCACGCGGGAGCCCATCAGCGACAGCACACCGAGCGCGAAGGCGATATCGGTGGCGGTTGGGATCGCCCAGCCGCGTAGCGTGTCCGGACTGCCGAAGTTCACCGCCGCGTAGATCAGACCCGGGACCACGACCCCGCCGGCGGCGGCGATGCCGGGGAGCGCGCGGTTCGCCCAGGTGGAGAGTTGCCCATCCAGGAACTCGCGTTTGATCTCCAGCCCGACGAACAGGAAGAACACCGCCATCAGGCCGTCGTTGATCCAGTGCAGAACGCTCAGGCCGCCGACGTACGCGTGGAGCACGTCGAAGTAGCTGGCCGCCAACGGCGAATTGGCCACGAACAGCGCCATGACCGCCGCGGCCATCAGCAGCAGACCGCCGGCCGCGCCGCTGTCGAGCACCTCGCGCAGGACCGACGATTTGCGGTTCGGGCGGGTCGGGGTCATGCGGCCTCCGGAGCTGTCGCGACAGGGGGGTTAGGGGATGTGGTTATCCCCTAACGTCGGCCGCCGCCACCGGCTCCGTCAGGCGGGCTCCGCCGCCTGCGCGCGCCAGGCGCGAACGGCGGGGGCGATCTCGGAGAGCCCGCGCACGATCCGCACACCCGGCTTCTCGCGCAGACCAGGGCAGGCGCCGCCGGCCCAGATCTCCGCCGTCGCCGGCGTCAGCGCTCGCAATTCGTCCAGGCCCGCCGTGGCCTGCGCTGGCGGGATCATCGCCGAGAACGACAGGGCCAGGATGTCGGCCTGATGTGCGCGCGCCGCGGCGGCGATCTCGGTGATCGGGGTCTGCACGCCCAGGGAAATGCCAAGGCAGCCTTCCAGGGTGAACATCGCCTCGGCCATCAGCAGTCCCAAGGCATGCGGCTCCTGCGGGAACGTGCCGAATAGCACCCTCGGACGGCTGCGCGGCGCGCCGGCCCACTGGGCCATATGGATCGAGCCTCGAAGGACGTTGGTGAACTGCTCGGTGAACAGATGCTCCTGGTGGATTTCCAGCTCACCCCTCGACCAGGCCGCGCCCACGGCCTGCGCCAGACCCGGCCCCACGGTCGCAGCGAAATCGCCCAGGCCGACCCGCAGCACCATGGCGCCCAGCGCCTCTCGCAACCCGATCGCATCCGACGCGCCAAGCAACGCCAGGACCTCTTGCGCCTCGGCGCCGAGGGGTTGTTGCACCGATCCCGAGATCTCCTCCAGCAAGCGCGCCAGATCGGCGTCGGGAAGCCCCACCACCTTGCTCGGGCGATAGCCCCCGTCGACCAGCCGCCGCAGCACGCGAAGCGTCGCGACCTGCTCGGGCGGGTAGAGGCGTTCGTCATGCTGGTCACGCAGCGGCGCGGGGAAGCCGTAGCGGCGCTCCCACACCCTCAGCGTATCCTTCGGCAAGCCGCAGTCACGCTCCACCGCGGCGATATTCATCAGCTGCGTGGTGTCAGGCCGCTCAAGGTTTGTCATAGACAATTATGCATCCGCTCCCCTGGACACTCGGCCAAAATGGCGTATTTGTCCAGGACAAACAGCCGGAGGCCGCCCATGAACATGATCGCCAAGACGCCCTTGCCGGATGTGCAATCCAGCACCGACACCCGGAACATGGTCATACAGCGTGTCGGGGTGAAGTCGGTGACCTATCCCGTGCGCGTGGCGACGCCGGACGGGGTGCAGTCCACGGTCGCGGTGATCGACATGGACGTCCGGCTGCCGGCCGACGTGAAGGGCACTCACATGTCGCGGTTCCTTGAGGTGCTGGAGGCGTTCGACACGCCCTTGTCCGCCGAAACCCTGGCGACCCTGATGGAGGAGATGCTGGAACGGCTGGGCGCCGACAGCGGGACCATCGAAATGCGGATGCCCTACTTCGTTCGGAAGTCGGCCCCGGTGTCGGGGGTCTCGAGCTTGCTGGACCACCAACTGACCCTGCGCGCGCAGCACGACGGCCAGCGGCTCTCGATCACTCAGCAGATCCAGACGCCGGTCACCAGCCTCTGCCCATGCTCGAAGGAGATCTCGCTCTACGGCGCCCATAACCAGCGGTCGCACATCGTGATCGCCGCGACCCTGGCGCCGGGCGCCGAGCTGCCGGTTCAGGCCCTGATCGACATCGCCGAGACCAGCGCCTCGTGCCAGCTCTGGGGTCTGCTAAAGCGCCCAGACGAGAAATACGTCACCGAGCGCGCCTACGAGAACCCGAAGTTCGTCGAGGATCTGGTGCGCGATATCGCCGTCGCGCTGTCGGCCGATCCCCGCGTCGCCCGCTACGAGGTGTCCTCGGAAAATTTCGAGTCCATCCATAACCACTCGGCGTTCGCATGGCTGTCGGGCCCGCAGTAGCCGCGGCCGCGGGGCCGCCCCTGACCGTCTGGTACGACGGCGACTGCCCGATCTGCTCGACCGAGATCGGGCTGATGCGGCGGCTGGATCGTGATCAGGCCATCGCGTTCGTGGACCTCAGCCTTCCCGGCGGCTGTCCGACCGAGCGGGAGGCGCGGCTGGCCCGCCTGCACGCCCAACCCCGTGGCGGTCCGCTGGTGTCCGGCGCCGAGGCGTTCGTCGCCATGTGGCGCGTCCTCCCGGCGCTGCGTCCGCTTGCGGCCCTGGCGGCGATCCCCGGGTTCACCTGGGCGCTGGAGCGCGCCTATCTGCTGTTTCTCAGCGTTCGGCCGATCCTGCAGCGGGTGGTTCGCGCCGTCATCCGGGCGCGCCGGTCACGCGCGTGAAGCCGCCGAGCAAGCAGATGCCGCGCGCGGTCCTGATCTATGGCCTGCTGGGCGTTCTGCCCTTCTGGGCGCTGCCGATCGCCGTGGTGCTGGCGCCCGTCTGGACGGAGGTCGCCGCGGCCATCGTCGGGGCCTATGCCGCCCTGATCCTGTCGTTCCTCGGCGGCGCGCGCTGGGGTCTGGCGGTCCGCGAGCCGACGCCCAACCCGGTGGTGATCGGCCTGTCCATGCTGCCCACCCTGGTCGGACTGGCCGCCCTCGTCGTCACTCACGGCGACGTTCGCTTGCAACTGCTGGCCCTGGGAGTCGCCCTGACCTTGAGCTGGATGTGGGACATCGCGGCGGGCGGCGCGCCGCCATGGTACGGGCGGCTGCGCACGGTGCTGACCCTGGGCGCCGTCGGCGGGCTTTGCGTCGGCGCTCTGCTACTCGCCGGTTGAGGCCGTCACGCGCCTTGCAACTCCCGGCGCACGATCGCCGCGCCGTCCGCCATGGCTTTCAGCTTGCCGAAGGCGACCTCTCGGCTCTGGTACTTCATCCCGCAGTCGGGGGCGACGATCAGGCGCTCGCCGTCGATGAAGGGCAGGGCCTTGCGGATGCGGGCGGCCACCGTTTCTGCCGTCTCGACGTTCGGGTCGTTCAGGTCGATGACGCCGTACATGATGTGCTTGCTGGGCAACTCGCGCAGGATCGAGGGGTCCAGGTCGGGCTGGGCGGCTTCGATGGAGATGATATCGACGTCCGAGGCTTCCAGCTCTTCCAGGAAGGCGTAGCCGCCGGGCTTCGAGGCGCCCTTGTGGACGTGGGCGTAGCCGAAGCAGATGTGCAGGGCGGTCAGGCCGCCGACGCCCCTGCACGCCCGATTGATCGCCTCGATGGCGAAGCTGCGCGCCTCGTCGGCCTTGGCCTGCAGATACGGCTCATCCAGCTGGACGATGTCGCAACCCGCGGCGAACAGGTCGCGCATCTCGGCGTTGACCGCATCGGCGTAGTCCAGCGCCAGGCTGCGGGCGTCCGGATAGTGGTCGTTCTGCGCCTGCTGGGTCATGGTGAAGGGCCCGGGGATGGTGATCTTCACCGGCCCGCCCGCCCGCGCTTTCAGGAACGCGGCGTCCTGCGCTTCGATGGGGCCCAGGCGGCGGATCGGTCCGGCGACGCGCGGCACGGGATTCATGGCGCCGGTGCGGTCCATGGCCATGCCGGGCGGATCGGTCTCGATCCCGCCGAGGGCCGTCGCGAGGCGGTTCGAGTAGCTCTCCCGGCGCATTTCGCCGTCGCCGATGATGTCGATGCCGGCCAGCTTCTGGTCGCTGATCGCCACCAGGGTCGCCGCCGCCTGGGCGTCAGCCAAGTCCCTGGGATCCTTGATGCGCCACAGTTCCTGGGCTCGCACCCGCGGTGGCAGCCGGCTCTTCAGACCTTCGCGATCGATCAGCCAATCCGGCTGGGGGTAACTGCCCACGATGGTGGTCGGGAGCAGCGGCAGGCCGGGCAGCAGCATCGGGTTGGATTCCAAAAGATTAGTATTCTATCTATTTGGTATGTAGGGCTGCTTGGGCTGTCAACACAGCCGGATTGCGGACGCGATTGCCGCGCTTCGTCAGCGGTGGAATGGTCGGGGATATGAGCGACACACAACTCTATGCCGACCCCACCAACAGCATCGGCTACCTGACGCGCATCGCGTTCCGCTCGTTTTCCCGGGCGCTTGAGGTCCGCACGGCGCCGCACGGCGTGTCCAGCGGCCAGTGGCGCTTTCTCCGCGTGCTGTGGCGCGAGGACGGACTGACCCAGCGTGAACTGTCCCGCCGGGTCGGGATGCGCGAACCCACCACGGTGATCGCGCTCAAGAGCCTGGAGCGGTCTGGCTTCGTCACCCGGGTGAAGAGCGAGGACGACCGGCGCAAGGTCCACGTCTTTCTGACCGACACCGCCCGGGGTCTCGAGGCGGTGCTGCTGCCGGCGGTGGCCGAGGTCAACCAGATCGCGCTGGCGGGCCTGACCAAGGCCGAGATCGCCATCCTGCGAAAGGCCTTGACGATCGTCGGTCGGAACCTTGCCGACGATGTGGGGGAAGACGTGCCGGGCGACTCGGTCGCCTGACGCCAAGGTCGTCGGAACCCAAAGCGCGGCCGTGCGCTCAAGCGGCGGGGCGAACAATTTGGCCCCCTGCGGAAGGCGGCCATGGTTCCACCCGAAAAGCGCGCGACCCGACTTCGGGAGGTGCAGAACCTCAAGATGGCCCGCTCGGCCCACGCCTATGTTCGCGGGAGCACGATCAAGTTCTACGACTGGCTGGAGGCTGGGCCAGTCGACGTGCCGGACGGTCCGCCGGTCTGGATCTGCGGTGACTGTCACCTGGGCAACCTGGGGCCGTTGGCCGATCGCAAGGGGCGGGTGGCGGTGCAGATCCGGGATCTGGACCAGACCGTCATCGGCAATCCCGCCCACGACCTGATCCGGCTTGGCCTGTCACTGGCGTCCGCGGCGCGGGGATCGGACCTCCCGGGCGTCGTGACCGCCCGGATCCTCGAACACCTGACGGCGGGTTACGAGGCGGCGCTGTCCGGCGATTTCGATCGCGCGGCCGAACTGGACCGGCGGCCCAAGGCCATCGGCCACCTTCTTGACCGCTCGGTTCGTCGGCGCTGGCGGCATCTCGCGGCCGAGCGGCTGGAGACCGTCGAACCGGTGATGCCGCTGGGCAAGACCTTCTGGGCGCTGACCGACGACGAACGCGCCGCGCTCAACGCGGTCCTGCAGAACGAGGACATGCACGATCTCGTCACCCGACTTCAGTCGCGCGGGGCGGATGGGCCGATCACTGTGGTGGACGCCGCCTACTGGATGAAGGGCTGCAGTTCGCTGGGTCGGCTGCGCTACGCCGCGATGCTGCGGGTCGGCGAGGGCAAGACTTCGTCGCTCTGCCTGGTGGACATCAAGGAGGCGGTGACCGCCGCCGCGCCGCGCGCGTCCGGCGTCTCGATGCCGCGCGACAACGCCGTCCGGGTAGTAACGGGCGCCCGCGCGCTGTCGCCCAACCTGGGCCAGCGGATGGTGGCCGCGCGGTTGCTGGGCCGGCCGGTGGTGATGCGGGAACTGATGCCGCAGGATCTGAAGCTGGAGGTCGAGCGCCTGAGCCAGGGACAGGCCGTCGACCTTGCCGCCTATCTCGCCAGTGTCGTCGGCAAGGCGCACGGCCGACAGATGGACAAGGCCACCCGCGCCAGCTGGCTTGCCGACCTGCAGAGGGCCCGCACGGCGCGGCTCGATGCGCCCAACTGGCTTTGGTCGGGCGTGGTGGATCTGCTCGGCATCCACGAGCGCGCCTACCTGGAGCACTGCCGGACCTACGCCCTGTTGCTCGACCGCAAGGCGGCATGACCAGCCCCGGTCCCCGCCGCCTGGTCATGCGCCTGCCAGGCGCGATGCGCTTTCCGAAGCTGATCGCGCCCCTCGCTCGCCTGCTGGAGGGCGCCGCGCGCCTGGGCTACGCGGCGCGGGGCGCGGTCTACGTCAGCATCGGCGCCATCGGCCTGATGGCCGCCGCCGGCCTTGCGCCCCGGGCGGTGGGGGCGGTGGAGGCGATGGAGGCCTGGGGCGAATGGCCCCTGGGTTTGGCGCTGCTCTGGGTCACCGGCCTGGGGCTCTACGCCTTCGCCGGCTGGCGCGCGCTCCAGGCGCTGTTCGACGCGGATCGCCTGGGAACCAGCGCCTCCGCCCTGGCCTCGCGCGTCGGCAAGGCGATCAGCGGGCTGGTCTATGGCGGTCTGGCCATCTCGGTCTTCGGTCTGCTGGACGCCATCGAGGACCTGCACGAGGCGGACGATCAGGCCAAGACGCAGGCCGCCGTCCAGGACGCGCTCGCCATGCCATGGGGCGACGTTCTGGTCATGGGCGCTGGCGCTGTCATCCTGGGCGTCGGCGCCGCGAATATCGTCCGCGCCTTCAGCGACCATTTCACGGAAAGCCTCGACTGCGATGGCGAGACAGCAGGCTGGACCGGTGGGCTGGCGCGCGTCGGCTATGCCGGGCGGGGCCTGGCCATGGCGCCGGCGGGTCTGGTGATGATCTCCGCCGGCTGGCATGCCCGCGCCTCGGAAGCGCGGGGCCTGGGCAGCGCTCTCGACCTTCTCCGGGACCAGCCCTTCGGTCCCGTGCTGCTGGCCCTCATCGCCACAGGCCTCGTCGCCTTCGGGCTCTTCGGATTCCTGAAGGCGGGTCTGCGGCGGATCGGCTGCTGAGCGTCTGGGCCCGGCCAAGCTCTATCGTTTGAGGCCAGGGTCGAAGGGCAGTTCGTAGCCGGTGAGCGTGGTCCGCAGCCGCTTCTTGTCGATCTTGCCGGTGGGGCCTAGCGGGATCTCATCCACGAACAGCACGTCGTCCGGCATCCACCAGCGGGCGATCTTGCCGTCCAGATAGTCCAGGAACTCCTGCTTCTCAGCGCTCTGGCCCGGCTCCAGCTGCACCAGCAGGATCGGCCGCTCGTCCCACTTGGGATGCACCACGCCCAAAACCGCGCAAAGGGCCGCCTTGGGGTGACCGACGGCGATGTTTTCGACGTCGATGGAGCTGATCCACTCGCCGCCCGACTTGATCACATCCTTGGCCCGGTCGGTGATCTGCATGTAGCCGTCCGGGTCGAGGGTCGAGACGTCGCCCGTGTCGAAGAAGCCCTCCTCGTCCACCGCGCTGTTGTGAGGCTGGCCGTAGTAGGCGGACGCGATCGTCGGTCCTTTGACCATCAGCCGACCGAAGGTCTTGCCGTCGTGGGGCAGCCGTTGTCCGGCGTCGTCCACCAGCTTGAGGTCGAGGTTCGCGAGCAGACGACCCTGCTTCAGCTTGTAGGCCAGCTGCTGGTCGAAGGGCAGGGCGGCGACCTTCGGCGAGGGGACCGAGACGGTGGCCAAGGGCGAGGTCTCGGTCATGCCCCAACCCTGATAGACGTCGACCCCATAGTCGTCGCGGAAGGCGCGGATCAGCGATTCCGGACAGGCCGAGCCGCCGACGGTCAGCCGCTGCAGCGTCGACAGCTTGCCGCCGGTGTCGCGCAGATGGGTGAGCAGCATCTGCCACAGGGTGGGCACGCCGGCCGAATAGGTGACGCCCTCGGTCTCCATCAGCTCATGCAGCGCGGCGCCGTCCAGCCGCTGGCCCGGCAGGACCAGCTTCGCCCCCACCATGGGGGCCGAGTACATCACGCCCCAGGCGTTGGCGTGATACATCGGGACGCTCAGCAGGATGGTGTCGCGGGCCGACAGGTTCAGCGCGTCCGGCTGCAGCGACATCATGGCGTGCAGGTAGTTCGACCGGTGGCCGTACAGCACGCCCTTGGGGTTGCCGGTGGTCCCGGAGGTGTAGCAGAGGCCCGCCGCGGCGCTCTCGTCGAAACCGCCCCAGACGGTGTCCGTCGGGCGCCCCGCCAGCCATGGCGCGTAGGCTTCGGCCGGGTAGGGAGTCTCGGGGGCCGTCTCGCTCAGGAAGATCACCCGCCGGATCGTCGGGCACTGCGGCAGCAGCTCGGCCAGCAGGGGCGCGCAGGCCGGATCGGCGAACAGCACCGTGTCCTCGGCGTGGTTGGCGATATAGACGATCTGCTCGGGAAAGAGCCGCGGATTGAGGGTGTGCAGCACGGCGCCGATGCCGACCGCCCCGTACCAGACCTCCAGATGCCGGTCCGAGTTCCAGCCCAGGGTCGCGACCCGGTCGCCCGGCCGGATCCCCATCGCCAGCAGCCCGTGGGAGACCTGCTTGGCGCGCCGGTGGAGGTCGGCGTAGGTGCTGCGGGTGATCGGTCCCTCCACCGAACGGGTCACCACCTCCCGCTCGCCGTGCCAGCGGGCGGCGTGGTCCAGGATCTTGTCCAGGGTCAGCGACCAGTCCTGCATCAGGGCCTGCATGGGCGTCGTCCTCCGGTGGCCGCGGACCCGCAGGTTCTCGCTGGATCGGGCATAATGATTAGATTACGAAGTATCAAACGCGCCGCCAAGCGGCCGGACCACCCTAGGGGAGAAACGGCATGATCGACGACAGCGACCTGCTGGCCGGACTGGACCGCACATTCCTGGGCTTCCCGTCCCCGACCTCGCCGCGGATCATGGCGGGCGGTCATCCCTGCCAGGGGATCTACACCACACCTAAGGGGGCGCGACCCAAGACCGCTTTCATCGCCACGCATTACAACGTCGACTTCTCCGAGCACTACCTGGCGCCTTATCTCACCTCGCGCGGCTATGGCTTTCTCGGCTGGAACACCCGCTACCGCGGAGCCGAGGACCAGTTCCTGCTGGAACATGCGGTGATCGACATCGGCGTGGGCGTCCGCTGGCTCAAGGAACAGGCCGGGATCGAGACGGTGGTCATCCTGGGGAACTCAGGGGGCGGGTCCCTGATGGGCGCCTACCAGGCCGAGGCGATCGAGCCCACGCTGGGCGAGCTGGTCAGCGGCCCCGGTCTCGAGGCCCTGAACACCCTCCCGCAAGGCGATCTCTACATCTCGTTCAACGCCCACCAGGGCCGGCCCGAGGTGCTGACCGACTGGATGGACGCCTCGGTCACCGACGAGTGGGACCCGGTGGCCACCGACGAGAGCCTGAACCCCTTCAACCCCGACAACGGCCCGCCCTATTCGCCCGCGTTCATCGCCCGCTATCGCGCCGCCCAGCGCGCCCGCAACCAGCGGATCACCGACTGGGCCAAGGCCGAGCTGGCGCGTCTGAACGCCGCCGGCGTGCCCGACCGCCTGTTCCCGCTGTTCCGCTGCTGGGGCGACCTCAGGATGATGGACGGGACGATCGACCCGTCCGAGCGCGAGACGCCCATGTGCTATCGCGGCCACCCCGCCATCGCCAATCGCACCCCGTCCATCGGCCGCGCCAATACGCTCAAGACCTGGCTGAGCATGTGGAGCCTGGAGACGTCGAAGTGTAGGGGGGCCGACCAGCTGGCCAAGTTCCGGATGCCGGCGCTGGTCGTCCAGGGCCTCGCCGACACCGGCGTCTTCCCCAGCGACGCCCAGATCATCTTCGACAACCTGGGCAGCCCCGACAAACAGCTCCGCCTGATCAAGGGCGCCCACTACTTCGAAGACAGCCGCGAGGTCCGCGAGGAGGCCGCGAAACTGGTCTGCGAGTGGGTGGAGGCGAAGCGGTAGGGGCTATTCCCGGATCGCCCACAGCGCGCGGACACGGGCGCCGGCGACCGCCGGCGGCGCCCGGAGAATCTCGTCGGCCTGCGACAGATAGAAGTCGCACATGACGCGGTGCTCCAGCGCGGATTGCGAGCCGCGCCGTTCCTGGAGCACGCGAATGACGACGTCTTGCTCGGTGTCGTTCAGCTGGCTGAGCGCGCGCTGGCTGAGCGCCACCAGGTCATCGCTCGACATTGCCGCCGACGGTGGACGGCTTGGTGGCGGTCTGCGTGAGGAGTAGACGCGTGGCGGCGACTTGCTGTGCCCGTAGCTCGGGCGTCATCACCATCGCCAGATCTTCCGCCCGTCCATCGCCGTCCAGAAACGCCGAACAGGCTGCCGGGCTAAAGGCGCGCAGCGCGGCCTTCCGCATGCGCGAGGATGTACATCTGCCGACTGGTCTCACCGTTGGCCTTCGGCCGTTGCCGCTCGATAACGTCGCCAACCACCTGATCCGTCACAGCCCTGATATCCGACGGCTTCGCCGACGACGGCAGCACCGTGACCTGCCGCTCGAGCCTTGCGTGGTCCGAAGGGTAGTAGGTCTTCAGCAGTTGGACGTCCGGTCTGCTGTCGAGCGCGGCCATGATATCGGCCTTTGGAATTGGGTCGGCCGCTCGGACCATCCCCACAGCCACCAAAGCAAATCCCACGGGTAACGCCACCAACCACCCTGGCCGACGTCCCATGCGTCGCGCGATCAGTGTCGAGACGACGCCGCCCATCGCGCCCCCAACACCCCCGGCGATCATCGCCGCCACGATCGAGCTCATCACTCTCTCCATTGCAAAGCTTCGAGAGCATATGTTCACACAATGTTCTAGGCAAGCATCGGCGATATCGTACTTTGCGTACCCAAGCGGGAGCGTGGTTGAGTGAGTGGATGCACTACGATCAAGTGCAGATTGCGGGGCTGCCAAGAAGTGCTATCGCGCAAATACGGCACCCGCGAACCAGACTGGCAAACCTTCAACTGGGAAGCGTTCCGCCGCCCCGACGCTTAGCCAGGGCGACCGGCCCTATCAGCCGCTCAAACGCTTCTTCGCCCTCGGTGAGGCTTAGGTCGCCAGCGGCTTCTGACTCGCTTGCGAGGTCGAGGAATCGCTTTGATTGCGCCTAGTGCTCGTCCCCCTTCAGCTCCTTCTTGGGCGGCAAGCCCCCTAAGCGTCGTTCGCCACGTCTTCCGGGGTGAAGGTGACCGGGGGGCCCCAGTCCTGGTGCAGGACGTGGGCGGCTTTCAGGAACTGGGCGCGGCCCAGGCGGCGGCTCAGTTCCTCGGCCATCAGGACCATGGACCGCTGGGCGTCAATGCGCATGGTCTCGCCCATGGCGGTGGGGACCACGATCTTGACCCGGCCGTTGGACGGGTCGTCCACCAGCGCGACCATGTCCATGGCGATCATCTGGTTGATGGTGGCGTGGATGGCCTGGCGGCTGACGCCCATGTTGCGGGCGATGTCGGACGGCCGGCGCACGCCCAGCACCAGGTTGGCCATCACCATCGACTGGGGCCGGGTGACGACCGGCCAGCCCCGGGCCTGAAGGTAGTTCTGCAACCCTTCGTCGAACCAGTAGAATCCGCGCAGCAGCGACAGCAGCAGGTGCCGGACATCCTCCTCAGCCGTCACGCCCGAAACGCCTCCCGAAACCTCATGAAATCCGAATGGGACGCTTCCGGCGGATTGTCAAAGAGATGGACGGTCGCAGGCGATGCCCGCGCGCAAACTGTCGACCGCCCTAGCGTCAGTGTGCTGACCTGGAGCTTCGTCCGCGGAGCCCAAGCATGATCACCCTCTATGGCGGCCCGACTCCCAACGCCCGCAAGGTCTCCATCGCGCTGGAGGAGATGGATCTGCCCTGGCGGCTCCACCTGATCGACATCCTGGCCGGCGACCAGTTCGATCCGGAATTCCTGGCCCTCAATCCCAACAACAAGGCGCCGGTGATCGTCGACGACGCCCCCGCCGATGGCGGCGCCCCCCTGGTGCTGGCCGAGTCGGGCGCGATCCTCTGGTACCTGGCCGAGAAGACCGGGCGGTTTCTGCCGACGGCGCCGCGGGCGCGGGCGATCTGCCACCAGTGGCTGATGTTTCAGATGTCGGGGGTCGGGCCGATGTTCGGCCAGAACGCGCACTTCTCGTTCTACGCTAAGGACAAGCACCCCTACGCCATCGACCGGTACGCTAACGAGGTGACCCGGCTGTTGCGGGTATTGGACGGCCGCCTGGCCGAGACCGCCTACCTGGCGGGCGACGACTATACGATCGCCGACATGGCCACCTGGCCCTACACCCTGAGGCAGGTGGAACTGCGCGGCGCGGAATTCCCCAGCCTGAAGCGCTGGTTCGAGCAGGTGGCGGCGCGTCCGGCGGTCGTTCGTGGCGTGGAAGTGGGCCGCGAAACCCTGCGCAAGGAGACCATCGAGGGCGGGCTGGCGGGCCTGTCGGACGAGCAGCGCTCGATCCTCTTCGGCGATCGGCAGTACGCGCCTAGGTGATCGCGTAGATGAAGTGGTCGATGCCGGTCGCGGTGCGCTCGCCGCAGCCGACGCCCAGCACCGCGTTCAGCCAGAGGTATCGCGGGTCTGCGGTCTCGAACACCGGGGCGATGCGGATCAGGTAGCGCGACGGATCGACGGGCGGCTGGGCCGGGTCACGGAAGGCGGCGGTCACGTCCGGCGGGATCAGCGTCCGGCCGGAATAGGTGACATAGATCAGCGCCCCGTCGTCCGTCTTCCAGACGCTGCGCGCATCGAAGGCGCCCACGGCTGCGCCATCCGGGCCGTCGCCGCTCTCCGACCAGTTGCCCCCGCCCGGCAGGATGTCGCCCTTCAGGCGGGCCCCCTCGAACCGCCCGCCGGTGATGTAGCCGATGCGGCGGTTGCGCCACGGCGACTGACCCATCGACATGATCTCGCCGGCCACTTCGAAGGCCGCGACGCACAACGGCTCGCTCTTCAGCGACCGGCCGCCGAACTCAAAGCTGGACACCCGTATCCCCCGACAGATTGCTTAGGAACCTAAGTGTATCGGCCGGGGCGGCGGGTGGTCAACGCTGGGCGCCCTGCATGTCGCCCGACCCGGGATTGCGGGCGATGGCGAGCGCCGACAGCGCCTCCACGGACCGGGGCGGCTTGTGGATGCGGAGTTCCAGCTGAAAATCGCTGCAGACATTGAGGCTCGAGTCGACCAGTCGGGCCGCCTCCTCTGGGGGCAACTGGCCGTTCTGGAAGCGGCTCTTGTAGGGCTCGGCCAGCACCGCCGTCCGCTTGACCATCTCGAAATCGACGCCGTTCTGCACGGCGACGGGCTCCGGTTCCGCGCCGAGCGACGTGCTGCGATCGAACATGGCCAGGACGGCCGGCGTCACGACCCGAACGCAGGTGGGGTCATTGCGAAACGTATCGTTCCAATGGTGCTTCGCCAGGATGATCACGTGCGCGCCGTCCATGCAGACCCGGTACAGCTCGCGCATGATCGCCTGGAAGGTCTTGAAGTCCGCGCCCATGTGCTCGAGCGCGTGATCGAACCGAACCTCCGCGGCGTAGTTGTCGGGCCAGGGCCAGGGCGTCTTCTCGAGATCGACGATCATGTCGGCGTCGACGTCGCGACGGCGGTCCACGTTGATATAGGGCACGTAGCGCAAGTGCCCGCAGCCGAGGTTCAGGGTCGCGCCCGTCGTCTTCGCGCGACGGCCCGGAATCCATTTCGCCAGCGCGACATCCGCATGGCGGAAGAACTGATCCAACTTCCGGTAGCGATGGCGGACGGCCGTGTACTTGCGGCGCATCTCCGGCGTGAAGCCGTCCTCCTCGACGCCGTTCCGCAGCAGGACGTCGCAGTAGTGGTAGATCGACTTCGCGAACCGGGGAAAGTAGCGATAGCCAAGCCAACGGTTGCAGGCCTGCAGGCTGTCGATGTTCCACATCCAGCCCTTCGTCTGGCTCATCTGCGAGAACAGGCCGCCGCCATGGGCGCGGTACACCGACCAGGCGTCGTTGAAGAACTTGATCTTCCCGTGCTGGGCGTGCGCGATGGTGATGAAGATGTCGCAGGACAGCGGGCTTCGCAGGTAACGCGGGACCCGCCCGCGGAACACGTTGCGGAACGTGAGCGACGAGGCGTGGAAGAACGACGAGACCATGATCAGGTCGTTGATGTCGTGGACGTCCTTGTCCGGCGGCTTGTGGAAGATGTGCGGCGGCTTTGAACCGTCCTGGTAGATCTTGATCGTGTTGTTGGCGCACGCCACGAAATCAGGGTGGGCCTCCAGGAAATCGACGTGCGTCTTCAGGCGGTAGGGCGAGATCCAATAGTCGTCGCCCTCCAGGATGGCCGCATAGTCGCCGTCGAGGGTGGAGAACCCGTAGTAGAAGTTCTTCTGCGTGACCTTGTTGCCGAGGTTCTTCTTGTTGATGAACGGTTTCACGATGTCCGGGTACCGCGCGGCATAGTCGCGGACGATGTCGGATGTGCCGTCGGTCGAGCAGTCGTCCACCACGTGGATCGTGAACGGAAAGTCGGTCTCCTGGCAGAGCACGCTCTCGATCGCCTCGGCGATATACGGCGCATGGTTGTAGGTGATGATCATCACCGACACCTTCGGACGACCCGAAGGACTCTGCTTTACGATCGCCTGCTGCAAGCCGGCCCCCCGACATCCGATCCGGGCGGACCTCGCCCGGAGGCCTAGGACAAGGTGCTTCGCGTTAACGAAACACTCCCGTCCAACGACCGCTGGTTTTTGGGGGCCCGCTGCGCGCCGCCTGGCAGGACCCGCGCACGCGGGGTCGCGACATAGCCCAGCGGCCTCGCCGGCATGTCTGGACCGGCTGTGCGCCATCGATCCGGCGCCAAACAGACCGCGACCTTGACGAGCTTGGAAAGGGGCCACTCCGAAGTTGGCCCGATATGCGTGGCGGCCTCGGAGGGACTCGAACCCCCGACCTTGGCTTTAGGAAAGCCCTGCTCTATCCGGCTGAGCTACGAGGCCACGCTCCGATCGCCGCCTCGGATGCCACGGCTCGACCGTCCTGCCAACCCGCAAGGATGCGCTGTCGTTCGGCGGGGTTGGGGGCTCCCTGGGCCGGGCTGTCCCAGCGCCTGGATGCTCCCCCGGCGCGCACCCCGTACGCGCGAACGGCGCGACCTATGGAAGCGCCGGGCTAAGGCGCCGGGGCGTTTGGAAAATTTCGACCTCGCATCCGCGATTTCGGCCATCGACACGGGCGAATTCTACCGCGTAAAAGCCGCCGCGGCGTTGAATGTGGCCTTGCGGCCGGGTTCTCGCCAAAGGAAATGCAGGATGACGATGCGCACGATGGAAAAGCAGGGGCTGTACGACCCGCGCAACGAGCATGACGCCTGTGGCGTCGGCTTTGTGGCGAACATCAAGGGCCGGAAGTCGCACGAGGTCGTGCAGGCGGGCCTGCAGATCCTGGTGAACATCGACCATCGCGGCGCAGTGGGCGCGGACCCGCTGGTCGGCGACGGCGCCGGCTGCCTGATCCAGATCCCCGATCGGCTGTATCGCGACTGGGCGAAGGACGCGGGCGTCGATCTGCCGCCGGCCGGCGAATACGCCGTCGCCATGTGCTTCCTGCCGCAGGACGAGCTGGCGCGCGTGGCCGCCATGGAGCAGTTCGAGCACTTCCTGAAGGTCGAAAAGCAGCCCCTGCTGGGCTGGCGCGACGTGCCGGTGAACATCGACGGCCTGGGCGAGGCGGTGCTGGCCTCCATGCCGATGATCCGCCAGGCCTTCGTCGGCCGGGGTCCGAACGTGAAGGACCAGGACGCCCACGAGCGCAAGCTGCTGGCCGTCCGTAAGCAGTTCCAGAACCCGCTGGCCGAGCTGGCCGCCAAGCGCGGCATCCCGCAGATCGCCGAGGTCTACCTGCCGTCGTTCTCCACGCGGACGGTGGTCTACAAGGGCCTGTTGCTCGCGAACCAGGTCGGCTCCTTCTACATGGACCTCCAAGACGAGCGCTGCGAGAGCGCGCTGTCGATGGTCCACCAGCGGTTCTCGACCAACACCTTCCCGTCGTGGAAGCTGGCGCACCCCTATCGGTTCGTGGCCCACAACGGCGAAATCAACACCGTCCGCGGCAACGTGAACTGGATGAACGCCCGCCGCCGCACGCTGGAAAGCGAGCTGCTGGGCGCTGACCTGAACAAGATGTGGCCGCTGATCCCGCACGGACAGTCGGACACCGCCTGCCTCGACAACGCGCTGGAGCTGCTGGTCGCCGGCGGCATCCCGCTGGTCCAGGCCATGATGATGCTGATCCCGGAGGCCTGGGCCGGCAATCCGCTGATGGATGCCGAACGGAAGGCCTTCTACGAATATCACGCCGCGCTGATGGAGCCGTGGGACGGCCCGGCCGCCGTGGCCTTCACCGACGGCCGCCAGATCGGCGCCACGCTGGACCGCAACGGCCTGCGCCCCGCGCGCTTCGTCATCACCGACCAGGACCATGTGATCATGGCCTCAGAAGTCGGCGTTCTGGACGTGCCGGAGGAGCGGATCGTCCGCAAGTGGCGCCTCCAGCCCGGCAAGATGCTCCTCATCGATATGGAAGAGGGCCGCATCATCGAGGACGAGGAGATCAAGACCAAGCTGGCCGCGGCCGCGCCCTATCAGCAGTGGCTGGCGGACACCCAGTTCAAGCTGGAAGAGCTGTCGCTGGACGAAGTTTCCGCGGAACCGCCGACCAACGATCCGGCGACCCTGCTCGATCGCCAGCAGGCCTTTGGCTACACGCAGGAGGACGTGCAGTTCTTCCTCGAGCCCATGGGCCGCGACGGGGACGACCCGATCGGCTCTATGGGCCACGACACGCCCATCGCGGTGCTCTCGTCGCGTTCCAAGCTGCTTTACGAGTACTTCAAGCAGAACTTCGCCCAGGTGACGAACCCGCCGATCGATCCGATCCGCGAGGAACTGGTCATGAGCCTGGTCTCGATGATCGGGCCGCGGCCGAACCTGCTGGGCCGGCAGGCCGGCGCTCACAAGCGCCTGGAAGTCGCCCAGCCGATCCTCACCGACGAGGATCTGGCGAAAATGCGGGCGATCCACGAGCTGCTGGACGGCGCGTTCCGGACCGCGACCATCGACATCACATGGCCCGCCGAGGACGGCGCCGGGGGCCTGGAAGCGGCCATCGAACGGGTGTGCCGCGAGGCCACCGACAACGTGCTGGCCGACGTGAACATCCTGATCCTGTCGGACCGGGCGGTGTCGGACGGGCGCATCCCGATCCCGGCGGCGCTGGCCACGGCGGCGGTGCACCACCACCTGATCCGCCAGGGCCTGCGCATGCAGACGGGCCTGGTCATCGAGACCGGCGAGGCGCGGGAGGTGCACCACTTCTGCGTCCTGGCCGGCTATGGCGCCGAGGCGGTGAACCCGTACCTGGCGTTCCAGACCCTGGAGCAGATCCGCGTTCGCGACGGCCTCTCGCTGTCGGCCTATGACGTGCGGAAGAACTACATCAAGGCCGTCGGCAAGGGCATCATGAAGGTGATGTCCAAGATGGGCATCTCCACCTACCAGTCCTATTGCGGCGCCCAGATCTTCGACGCCGTCGGTCTGTCCTCGACCCTGGTCGATCGCTACTTCACCGGCACCGCGACGACGATCGAGGGCGTGGGCCTGGCCGAGATCGCCGAGGAGACGGTGCGCCGCCACCGCGACGCCTTCGGCGACAGCCCGATCTACAAGACCATGCTGGATGTGGGCGGTCAGTACGCCTGGCGTCTGCGCGGCGAGGCGCACGCCTGGACGCCGGAGTCGATCTCGGGCCTGCAGCACGCCGTGCGCGGCAACCTTCCGGACGCCTACAAGACCTTCGCCAACGCCATCAACGAACAGAGCGAGCGCCTGCTCACCCTGCGCGGCCTGATGCGCATGAAGCCAGGCGACGCGCCAGTTCCGCTGGATGAGGTGGAGCCCGCGTCCGAGATCGTGAAGCGGTTCTCGACGGGCGCCATGTCCTTCGGCTCGATCAGCCGCGAGGCGCACACCACGCTGGCCATCGCCATGAACCGCATCGGCGGCCGCTCGAACACGGGCGAGGGCGGCGAAGAGCCGGATCGCTTCAAGCCGATGGCCAATGGCGACTCCATGCGCTCGGCGATCAAGCAGGTGGCGTCGGGCCGGTTCGGGGTCACCGCCGAGTATCTCGTCAACGCCGACGACATCCAGATCAAGATGGCCCAGGGGGCCAAGCCCGGCGAGGGCGGCCAGCTGCCCGGGCACAAGGTCGACAAGAACATCGCCAAGGTCCGGCACTCGACGCCGGGCGTGGGCCTGATCAGCCCGCCGCCGCACCACGACATCTATTCCATCGAAGACCTGGCGCAGCTGATCCACGACCTGAAGAACGTCAACACCGGCGCCCGGATCTCGGTGAAGCTGGTCTCGGAGGTGGGCGTCGGCACCGTCGCCGCCGGGGTCGCCAAGGCCCGCGCCGACCACCTGACCATCTCGGGCTTCGAGGGCGGGACGGGCGCCAGCCCGCTGACGTCACTGACCCACGCGGGCTCGCCCTGGGAGATCGGCCTGGCCGAGACCCAGCAGACCCTGATGCTGAACGGCCTGCGCTCGCGTATCGCCGTGCAGGTGGACGGCGGCCTGCGGACCGGTCGGGATGTGGCCATCGGCGCGCTGCTGGGGGCCGAGGAGTTCGGCTTCGCCACCGCGCCGCTGATCGCCGCCGGCTGCATCATGATGCGCAAGTGCCACCTCAACACCTGCCCGGTGGGCGTGGCCACCCAGGATCCGGTGCTGCGCGCGCGCTTCACCGGCCAGCCCGAGCACGTGATCAACTACTTCTTCTTCGTGGCCGAAGAGCTGCGCGAGATCATGGCCCAGATGGGCTTCCGCACGCTCGAGGAGATGGTCGGCCGGGTGGATCGCCTGGATATGCGCGACGCCGTCGAGCACTGGAAAGCGCAGGGCGTCGACCTGTCGAAGCTGCTCTACGCTGTGCCGTCCGAGGGCAAGGCGCTGCATAAGATCGAGCAGCAGGAGCATGGGCTGGAGAAGGCCCTCGACAACACGCTCATCGCCGACTGCCAGCCGGCCCTTCAACGGGGCGAGCCGGTCCGTGGCGAGTACTCGATCCGCAACGTCAATCGCACGGTGGGCGCCATGCTCTCGGGCGAAGTGGCCAAGGCGTACGGGCACGCCGGTCTGCCGGAGGACACCATCGCCCTGACGCTGAAGGGCACCGCCGGCCAGAGCTTCGGCGCGTTCCTGGCCCGCGGCGTCAGCCTGACCCTCGTCGGCGACGCCAACGACTATGTGGGCAAGGGCCTGTCCGGCGGCCGCGTCGTGGTGCGCCAGCCGAAGGAATCGCGCCGCGACCCGACCCGCAACATCGTGGTCGGCAACACGGTCCTCTACGGCGCCATCGCCGGTGAAGCGTACTTCGAAGGCGTCGCCGGCGAGCGGTTCGCCGTGCGCAACTCCGGCGCCGTGGCGGTGGTCGAGGGCGTGGGCGACCACGGCTGCGAATACATGACCGGCGGGGTGGTGGTGGTCCTGGGCGACACCGGCCGCAACTTCGCCGCCGGCATGAGCGGCGGGGTGGCCTATGTCTACGATCCGCGCCGACGCTTCGCGCCCCTCTGCAACATGGCGATGGTCGACCTGGACGTCATCGGCCCTGGCGCTGGAGCGGCGGACGAAAACCTGCGGCCCAGCCAGCGCTCGATCTCGGTCGAGAACGCCGGCATGGGCGACCTGCTGGGGCACGACGCCGAACGCCTGCGGATCCTGATCGAACGGCACCACCTGCACACCGGCAGCCGCCGCGCCGCCGAGATCCTCCAGGATTGGGAGCGCACGCTGCCGTCCTTCGTGAAGGTGATGCCGAAGGACTTCCGTCGGGCGCTGACCGACATGGCCAACGAACGCGCCGCGGCCGCCGCGGTCGCGGCCGAATAATCCGGACGACGGGAGAACGACGATGGGCAAGCCGACCGGGTTTCTCGATTTCGACCGCAAGGACCGCGGCTACGCGCCGGTGGCCGAGCGCCTGAAGAACTGGAACGAGTTCGTCGTACCGCTGCCGCAGGCCGAACTGCGCCAGCAGGCGTCGCGCTGCATGAGCTGCGGGATCCCGTTCTGTCACCAGGGCTGCCCGGTGAACAACCAGATCCCGGACTTCAACGAGCTGGTCCACCGCGACCAGTGGCGCGCCGCGTTGGACAACCTGCAGTCCACCAACAACTTCCCGGAATTCACCGGCCGCATCTGCCCCGCGCCCTGCGAGGCGGCCTGCACGCTGAACATTCCGGACACGCCGGTGACCATCAAGTCGATCGAATGCCAGATCATCGATCGCGGGTGGGACGAGAACTGGATCACGCCCCAGCCGTCGCCGCGCGGCACGGGCAAGCGCGTGGGCGTTGTCGGGTCTGGACCGGCGGGCTTGGCCTGCGCCCAGCAACTCGCGCGGGCCGGTCACGCCACCACCGTGTTCGAGAAGTCGGATCGGGTCGGGGGCCTGCTGCGCTACGGCATCCCGGACTTCAAGATGGAGAAGCACCTCATCGACCGGCGCGTCCGGCAGATGGAGGCCGAGGGCGTGATCTTCCGCACGAACTTCGACGTCGGCAAGATGGTGTCCGTCCAGCGCCTGCTCGACGACTACGACGTGCTTGTGCTGGCCTGCGGCGCGGAAGACCCGCGCGACCTGCCGGTTCCCGGCCGCGAGTTGGCTGGCGTGCACTTCGCCATGGAGTTCCTGACCCAGCAGAACAAGCGCAACGCCGGCGACGCGGAGCCGGTCGCGGCCCCCACGGGCTCGATCAATGCGGCGGGCAAGCACGTCGTGGTGATCGGCGGCGGCGACACCGGATCGGACTGCATCGGCACCTCCAATCGGCACGGCGCCGCCTCGGTGACTCAGCTCGAGATCATGCCGATGCCGCCCGCGCATGAGAACAAGGCGCTGACCTGGCCCAACTGGCCGCTCAAGCTGCGCACCTCCTCGTCGCACCAGGAAGGCGCTGAGCGCGAGTTCGCGGTGGGGACGAAGCGCTTCATCGGCCAGGACGGCCGCGTCACGGCCGTCGAGTGCGTGCGGCTGGAATGGGTGGCCGGCCCCGATGGCCGGATGCAGATGCAGGAAATCCCCGGCTCGGAATTCGAGCTGAAGGCCGACTTGGTGTTCCTCGCCATGGGCTTCGTCGGTCCGCAGCGCTCTGGCGTGGTCGAGCAGAGCGGCGTGGACCTGGATGCCCGCGGCAACCTGCTGGCCAACGTCAACGACTACCGCACCTCGGACCCCAAGATCTTCGCCTGCGGCGACGCCCGTCGGGGCCAGTCGCTGGTGGTCTGGGCGATCCGCGAGGGCCGGCAGTGCGCTCAAGCCGTCGATGCCAGCCTCATGGGCGCCTCGCTGCTGCCCCGCTAGGCCGCCGCGCGCGATAGAGGGGCGTTGAGGGACGCGGTCGCGGCCGGCGTCACGGCCAGCAGTTCGACGATGCGCGCGGCGACGGTGCTCAGGCTGCGCGCCGACAGGTCGTGGTAGCCGCCTGCGACGAGGAAGTGCGCGCGCACGAAGCGCAGGAAGGCGCGTCGCCGCGCCAGATCCGGGGCGACCGTCAGCGTCCTGCGCAGCGCGGCCTCCACGTCTCCGCGCCTGTCCGCGCGCTCGACGATTCCCGGCACGGTGTAGAAGTTGCGGCCAAGCGCCAGGACGGGCTTGTCGTAGAGCAGAGCTTCGAAGCCGGCCGTCGAATTGATGGTGACGACCGCCGACGCGCCCTCCAGCAGCCGGCTCGTGGGGCCTTCGCTGACGAAGGTCACTCGGCGATAGCGTCCTGGCAGGCGCCGATAGGCGAGTTGCACCTGCGGCAATTCGTAGGGATGGAACTTCGCCATCAGGCGCACGTCCGGGGCGACGTGGGCCAGCGCCTGATCCAGGTCGTGGACCACGGCCTCCAGGTCGTCGCCGTAGACCGGGGAGTGCAATACCAACTGCGAGTCGCTTCGCACCTGGAAGGGCAACAGCACATACCGTTCAGGCAGCCGATCAAACGGGGTCTTCGGCACGCTCCACCGGTTGACGTAGGGCAGCGCGCGGCGCTCAAGCCAGAAGCCGAGCCGGCTCGCCAGCCGGGCGATGACGTCCCGCCGCAGGTCCGCCGGCGGCAGGGGGTCGGCGTTGCGCATGTTCTCGCCCGATTTGAAACGGGCGATCTCCGCATCGAGCGCGGCGTCGATCTCCGGATCGAAGGGCATCTGCGCCAGGCCGGCGTGCGCAAGTCGGCTCATGGACGACCCGGCGTTGACACCCTCCAGATCGAGCTGCGTGGTGCCGGACAGATAGCCGTGCTCGGCATAGATCACCGGGATGCCGCGCCGGCCGGCCAGGTAGATCGCGAGGGCGCTGCGCAGGTTCGAGCCGTTCCAGACGAAGATCGCGCTCACCCGCTCGTTGTCGAGGAAGGCCGAGAGCTCGCCGAGTAACCGGCGGGCCTTGCGCAGCGCCTTCCGGGGACGCAGCGCCAGTTCCTTCTCGCCGATGGCGCGGCGCAGATCGGCGTCGCTGATGTCGGAAGCTGCGGCCGGAGCTGCGTCCGGCCGCGGGTGCATCGCCACACCGGCGCTACGCATGTAGCGGCGGACGATGGGTCGCTGCGACCAGTACAGGCTCTCCACATTGGGGCCGAGCCAGGTGCGCAGCGCCAGCAGGAACGGCGCCTTGCGCAGTCCCGGATCGATGAAAGCCAGCCGTAGGCCGATCGACGCATGTTCCATGGCCAAGCGGTGACCTGAGCGCACGTCGCTATCGTGAAGGCCCCATGGCGAACGGGTGAAACCTGCTAGCGCGGCTCCACGCTGGCGTTGGCGGGCGCTGCCGTCATCCGCCGCCGACGCGTCGGAAAACGCGTCTGATTCCGAGCCGATGCTCTGTGTAGGGGCCTAGCCGCGGGCCGATCGGGGCGGCTTGGCGTGCGTCTCGCGCAGGACGTCTCGCATCGCGAAGCTGGAGTGGATGCGCGCGACCCCGGGGAGCCGGGACAGGACGTCGGTATGCACGGCCTCATAGACCCGCGCGCTGGGGATCGAGACCTTGAGCACGTAGTCGACGTCCCCGGTCATCAGGAAACATTCCTGGATCTCGGGGTGCTCGCGCACGGCCGCCTCGAACCGCCGCAGGTACTCCTCCGTCTGCTTCTCGAGAGTCAGGCGGACGATCGCGATCATTTCGTCGCCCCCGCCCGGCGTTTCGACGATGGCCGTATAGCCCCGGATGACGCCGCGTTCCTCGAGCAGGCGAATGCGACGGAGGCAGGCGGACGGCGACAGACCGACCTCCTGCGCAAGCTCGCTGTTCGGCCGCCGCGCATTCTTGCGAAGCAGACGCAGCAGCTTGAGATCGAGAGCGTCCGTCTGATGCGCTGAATGTTGCGTCATCTTCAAATCCTGTGCGGCAGGGGTGCACTATTCGGCGAAATGTATCGCAGATCGACTGAAAATTCGAAGATTGTTCTGGTAGGCTTTTAGCTGGAAACAGGGGCGGCGCATGCAGCTGGCCGAAGGCGGACACGGTGGTGGAGGTGGGCGGATCACCGTCGATCTCGCCGCGCTGCGCGCCAACTACGCGGTCCTCGCCCGGGTCTCGGCGCCGGCGATCGTTGGGGCGGTCGTCAAGGCGGACGCCTACGGACTGGGGGCCGCCGCGGTCGCCCCGGCGCTGGCGGCGGCGGGGTGTCGGCAGTTCTTCGTCGCCGTCCTGTCCGAGGCCCTCGCGCTGAAGCCGCACCTTCCCGGCGACGCGCTGATCTATGTGCTGAACGGACTTGCGCCTGGCGAGGCGGAGCGTTGCGCCGTCGCCGGCGTCCGGCCGGTGTTGAACACCGCCCGCCAGGCCCGCGACTGGCATGAGGTCGCCCAACGCTTGGGCCGGCCGCTGGACGCGGCGCTGCAGGTCGATACCGGCATGTCGCGGCTGGGGCTGCCCCCCGAGATGGCGCAAGCCCTGGCGGCGGATGCGGCCTTCCGGAGTGCGGTCCCCATCGCGCTGCTTATGACCCACCTGGCCTGCGCGGATGTCGCGGACCACCCGGCCAACGCCCGGCAGCTCGCGCGCCTGCGGGCCGTCGCGGACGCGCTAGATGCGCCCCCGCCGCTCTCCATCGCGAACTCGGCCGGCGTGTTCCTGGGCGAGGACTTCCACGCGGCGGTGGTTCGCGCCGGCATCGCGCTCTATGGCGCGGCGCCCGCGCTGCCCGGCGCCCCGGCGATGCGCACGGTCGTCCGCCTGGAGGCGCGCGTGCTTCAGGTCCGGGAGATTCCGGCCGGCGCGGGGGTTGGATACGGGCTGGATTACGTCGCGCAGGCGCCGGCGCGGATCGCGACCCTCGGGGTCGGTTACGCCGATGGGTGGCTGCGCCGGTTGGGCGGCGGACGGGGCGCGGCCATGTTCGAGGGGTTGCGGCTGCCCATGGCCGGGCGCGTGTCCATGGACAGTTGCGCCATCGATATCTCCGCCCTCGCCCCCGGCGCCCTGGACGAAGGGGACTACGTGGAGCTGCTGGGCGAGGCCGCCCGCCTGGATGATGTCGCCCGCGCGGCCGACACCATTCCCTATGAGATCCTGACCAGGCTGGGCCCACGACTTGCCCGAACCTATATCGGGGCCTCGACCACGAAGGACGTCTAAGGATGAAGACCGTTGTCCTCGGAAGTGGCGTCATCGGCGTCACGACCGCCTACTACCTCGCCCAAGCCGGCCACGAGGTGACCGTCGTGGATCGGCAGGCGGGCCCGGCCCTCGAGACCAGCTTCGCCAACGCCGGCGAGGTGTCGCCCGGCTATGCGTCGCCCTGGGCCGCGCCTGGCATCCCGGCGAAGGCGGTCCGTTGGCTGATGATGCGGCATGCGCCGCTGATCCTGCGGCCCGAACTGAACGTGCCGACCCTGTCGTGGCTGCTGGCCACGCTGCGCAACTGCACGGCCGCGCGCTATGCCCGCAACAAGGGGCGAATGGTCCGTCTGGCGGAATACAGCCGCGACCTGCTGGTGGATCTGCGGCGCGAGACCGGTATCGCCTACGACGAGCGTACGCTGGGCACGCTGCAGCTGTTCCGCACCCAGGCGCAGCTGGACGGGGTCGCCAAGGACGTGGCGGTGCTGCGCGAGACCGGCGTGCCCTTCGAACTGCTCGACGCGGCCGGTTGCCAGGCGGCCGAACCCGGCCTGGCCCACGCCCGCGACCCGGTTGTCGGCGGGCTACGACTGCCAAACGACGAAACCGGCGACTGCTACAAGTTCACCGTGGCGCTGGCTGAACTGGCGGCGGCCAAGGGCGTGACGTTCCGCTACGGCGTCGATGTCCGCGCCCTCCGGCAAGCGGGCGGCCGGGTGGTCGCGGTAGACACCTCTGAAGGCGACATCGCCGCGGACGTCGTCGTTGCGGCGCTGGGCAGCTACACGCCCGCCCTGCTCAAGCCGCTTGGCCTTCGCCTGCCGATCTACCCGGTGAAGGGCTATTCGATCACCGTGCCCATCGCCGATACGACGCGTGCGCCGGTCTCGACCCTGCTCGACGAGACCTACAAGGTGGCGATCACCCGGCTCGGCGACCGCATCCGGGTGGGCGGGATGGCGGAGATCTCGGGCTTCAACAACCGCCTCGAACCCCGCCGCCGGGCCACCCTGGAGCACTCGCTGCAGAGCCTCTTCCCGGACGCCGGCGAAATCTCTGCCGGATCCTTCTGGGCCGGTCTGCGGCCGATGACCCCCGACGGCACGCCCATCGTCGGGCCGACCCGCCTGCCGAACCTCTTCATCAACGCCGGCCACGGCACCCTGGGCTGGACCATGGCCTGCGGATCGGGCCGGCTGATCGCAGACATCATGAGCGGCGCCCCGAGCGCCATCGCGCGCGACGATCTCGCGCTATCCCGTTACGCCGAAGACTAGGACCTAGAGATGACGATCGATCGAATTGAGCCGTCGGCCCGCATGAGTCAGGCGGTCGCCTATGGCGACACCGTGTATCTGGCCGGACAGGTCGGTGCGCCGGGCGAGAGCGTGGCGAACCAGACCCGCGCAATCCTGGCGGAGATCGAAGACTTGCTCGGCCGCGCCGGAAGCGACAAGTCGCGGATCCTGATGGCCACGATCTGGCTCGCGGACATGGCGGATTTTGCGGAAATGAACGGCGTGTGGGACGCCTGGGTGGATCGCGACAACCCGCCGGCTCGGGCGACTGGCGAGGCGCGGCTGGCGGCGCCGGAGTACCGCGTCGAGATCATCGTCGTGGCCGCCCGCGGGGCCTAAGCGGCCTTCCGGCTCGTCAGCCCGCGCCCCGGCGCCACATGGGAGCGAGCGGCGGCGCGTCGCCCACCTGGATCATGCCGACGACCTCGAAACCATGGCGCTCGTACAGCGGGATCAGCGCCGGGTTCGACGCCTCGAGGTAGGCGTCGGCTCCGTCGGCGTCGATCATCGCGAGCGTGTGCTTCAACAGCGCCGAGCCGACGCCGCGCCCCTGCACCCGCGGGTCGACGCCCAGGGTCCAGAGGTACCAGTGTGGGGTCTCGGGGTGATGCTTCGCCATCGCCTGGCCCAAGGCGCCGGCCACTTCAGCCTGTGCGGCGGTCATGGGCATCTCAAGGGCGGCCATGCGTGCGGGGTCGGCCTGGGCGCCCGGCGCCAGCCAGACCGCGGCGCCGTCCAGGTCGGGCGTGACGAACACCGTCTTGGCCGTGAAGGCGGGCTCGCCCTGGGCGAACAGAACCTGCGGCCACCAGCAAAGATAGTCGTTGGCGGCGGGCCACCAGTAGCGGGTCACGGGATCGGTGGCGAAAGCCAGGGTCAGCGTATCGAGAACCGCCCCCCGTTCGTCGGCTTCAGCGAGTCTGACGTCCATCGGATGCCCTTCCTGGCGGATCGAAAGTTTGCGACTCAGGGGATCGCCGGGAAGGGCGAGGTCCAGTTCGCCGGGTCGATCGGCTTCATGTTGGCGACCTGGGTCTGCCGCTCCTGCGGTAGGCACAGCATGTTGAGCGACGCGATCCGGCCGAAGATGTCTTCCTTCACGCCATTGAAATTGTTCGCGTTGAAAAGGCCGGGCGTGTGCCAATAGAGGCGATAGCCCATGTCGGCGATCAGCGAGATCACTTCCTGCTGCTGGGCCGCGCGGTCGTTCTCGATATAGATCACGGGGCGGCAGCGGGTGATCAGGTCGCGGGCGCCGCGCAGCACCTGCGGCTCGAACCCTTCCACGTCGATCTTGATCAGGCCGCAGGCGGACAAGTTCAGGCTGTCGAGCGTCCGTATCCGGACTGGAATCCCGGCAGCGTCCGCGTCTCGTAGGGAGACGCCGCCGAAGTTGCCGATATTGGCGTAGTCCACCCGCGGCACGACCGCCTCGCCGTCGGCCTCGCCGCAGCCTTCCGGATAGGCCAGCGCGTTGCCCACGTCGTTCAGCGCCAGATTGGCGCAGAGGATCTGGAAGACGCGCGGTTGCGGTTCGAAGGCATAGAAGGGCCCGGGCGCGCAGGCCTTCGCCATGTCGACGCTATGAGAGCCGATGTTGGCTCCCACCTCGATCACCGTCATGCCCGGCTTGATGATCTGCTTCAGCAGCATCCACTCGTCGGGGCAGTACTCGCCATAGACTTCGAGCGACCGGGTGATGAACACGTCGCGTTTCAGCGACAGCATCTGGCCAGACCGTGTCTGGTACATCTGAACGTCAGCTTCGCTCATGGCCCCCCATAACACGCCCCGGCCGGAGGGGAAGGTCGTCGCCCAAACGGAAAACGCCCGGCGGTTAGGCCGGGCGTCTCGTCATCGATCCGACTTGGGGGTCGATCAGGCCGCGGCGGCCTGGGTCTTCACCAGCGACTTGTTGAGCATGGCGATCGCGGCATCGCGGTCGATCCGCTCGATGGCGGCGACTTCGCGGGCCATGCGGTCCAGGGCGCTCTCGTACAGTTGGCGCTCGGAGTAGGATTGTTCCGGCTGGTTCTCGGCGCGGTGAAGGTCGCGCACGACCTCGGCGATCGAGATCAGGTCGCCCGAGTTGATCTTGGCTTCATATTCCTGGGCGCGACGCGACCACATGGTGCGCTTTACGCGGGCGCGGCCCTTCAGGGTGGTCAGGGCTTTCGACACGACGCCGGTCTCGGCCAGCGAGCGCAGGCCGGCGGTCTTCGCCTTGGCCGTCGGAACGCGCAGGGTCATCTTCTCGTGGTCGAAGGTGATGACGTAGACTTCAAGCTTCAGACCGGCGACTTCCTGGGTTTCGACCGCCTGTACCTGACCGACGCCGTGCGCCGGGTAGACGACGTGATCGCCAACCGAGAATTCCAGACCGCTCTTGCTCATCGAGATACCTCTCTATCGGTCCGCGTCGCCGCGGCGCATGCGTCACGTCCCCGAAAAAGCGAAATAGCCACCCCTTCCGCGGGAAGGTCGCGGCGGCATGTCACTTTGAAATCGGAAACGGACCTCTTGAAGACACCCTTCGCCCGTACCGGCAATCAGACCGGTCGGCTGCTCTTGATACAGACCGACGCGGGCGAAGCCTTCGTGTCGTGTCCCGAGGACGTTAACACAAAAACCAGCGGAATGAAAGGGTTGCGCCGGCCCCGCCAAGGGGGCGCAAAGGCCGGGGTCAGGACCCGCGTCCAGGCTTCTCGGAGAAGTATTTCTCGAACTTGCCGGTTTCGCGCTCGAAAGCTTCCTTGTCGGCCGGCGGCTCGCCCTTGACCGTGATGTTCGGCCACACGCGAGAATACTCCGAGTTGATCCGCAGCCATTTGCCGTCGGCGTCGTCCTCGGTGTCGGGCTTGATGGCGTCGACCGGGCACTCTGGTTCGCAGACGCCGCAGTCGATGCACTCGTCCGGATTGATCGCCAGGAAGTTCTCGCCCTCGTAGAAACAGTCGACGGGGCACACCTCCACGCAGTCCATGAACTTACATTTGATGCAGGGATCCATCACGATGTAGGTCATGGCGGGCGCTTTTAGACTCCGGCGGGGTCCCGATAACGGGGCGCGGGTTTTTCACGGTCGCGCCCCCTCTTGTCAATGCGGCGGGCGCCGAGGATTTCTGCAAGCGCGCTCAGGTCGCAGGCTCTGACCCCGCCGCGTCGCGCTGATCCAGCGGAGCATAGAGCGCCCGTGCCTCCTCGGCGGGTCCCCGGCGGTCGCCCAGACCCACCACCACGACGGCGATCAGACGGCCGCCCAGGGCGAACACGAGCTGGTCGCCGACCTTGATTGGGCGGGCGGGCTTGTCCAGGCGATGCTGTTGGCCGGTGCGGGTCAGGCGCACGCGGCCGCGTTCGAGAAAGCTTGCCGCCAGGGCGCGGGTTTTGAAGAAGCGCGCGCGCCAGAGCCAGACATCCGCCCGGCAGGCGTCGACCTCCGTGCTCACGACGCGACCGCCGCTTTCCTCCGGCGACGGGGCCGTCGCTTGGGTGCGGGCTTGTCCTTAAGCGCGGCCAGGGCGGCGAAGGGGGAGTTCGGACGCGGGGCCGGCGGGGCCTCGGCCTTGCGCGCGCTGCGCCGGCGCCAGCCGATCGGCTCACCCTCGCGCGGTCGGTTGGCCGGGGCGAAGCCCAGCCCGCGCAGGATGATGGCGGCCTCCTCGGCGCTCCAGCCCAGGCGCTCGCGCGCCTGATCCGTCAGCACAGCGCCGCCGTTCTGAACGGGCGCACCCCGCAGGATTTCGTCCAGGGCTTCCAGGTCGGCCACCGGCGCGGCCAGGCCGTTCACGGCCCGCAAGCCATGGGCGGACAGGACCCGCGCCGGCGGAGTCGGCTGGGGTAGGCGGCTGAGGCCGTTCGCGACCGGGGCCCATCCCGCAGTCTCCCGAATCACGAGGGCTTGCGCCAGCGCCTGGGCGTCGGGCCGCAGCAGGCCGGGCAGGTACAGTGAAAATGCGCCGATCCGGACACCCAGGCTGCGCAGCACGCGCCGCTCGACCTGGCTCAAGCCCTTGGCGTCGGCCGCCGCCTCGGCGCGGTCCAACACGCCGCCCGCCTCGATCAGGCGATAAGCCAAGCCGCGCGCCAGGCCGCGGATGCGGCCCTCGGCCACGGCGGCTTCCAGCTTGCGCAGCGGCGCCAGTCGCCGCGCGGCTTCGGCCGCGACGAAGGCCTCCAGTCGCCGCGCCGCGCGCTGCCGGGCCGCCGCGTCGCCCAGCTCGCCCAGCAGGCGCACGCGGGGTTGGAACGGCGGGCCGCCCACGATCACCCCGACCAGCGCCTCGTCCCACAGGACGGCGCCGTTGAGGCCCAGGGCGAACGCGCCATCGGGCGCGGCCGCCAGCTGGCCCAGACGTTTTGCGATCTCGGGTCCAACGGCGTGCTGGGCGGCGGCCCGCAGCGCTTTCTCCTCAAGCAGGGTTCCGCCCTGCGCCGCCTCGAACGCCACGCCCGACAGCTTGCCGACGAAATGGCCTTCGACCGTGACGCTGCCGTCGGCGGCGACCCCCGCCAGCATCTCCTCGCGCACCCGCAGTCCACGCATCAGGGCGCTGGTCCGACGGTCCACGAAGCGGGCCATCAGCTTCTCGTGCAGGGTGTCGGAAAGCCGGTCCTCCAACGCCCGCGTCTGCTGCTGCCACGCGCCCGGATCGACAAGCCAATCCGGCCGGTTCGCCACGTAGGCCAGGGTCCGCACGCTGGCCAGCCGCGCCGCCAGGGTGTCGATCTCGCCGTCGGTGCGGTTCAGCTGTTCGTACTGGCGGGCGATCCAGTCGTCGCCGATCCGCCGCCGCCGCTCGGTGAGCTGCAGGAAGAAGGTCTTCACCAGCCCGGTGTGCTCGTCGCGCGGCGCCTTACGGAAGTCGGGCGTCTGGCAGACGTCCCACAGCCGCATCAGGTTGGTCTTGTCCCGGGTGCGGGTCTGGACGACCTCGTCCTCGGCGAGGGCCTTCAGCGTCGTCTCATCCAGCGCCTCGGCCGCCAGCCGCAACCCCTCCCGCTCCGGGAACTTCGCCAGGCTCTTCAGCAGTAGGGGGAGGGACCCGAAGTCCAGCTTGGCGTTGCGCCACTCGGCCCCGGCCACCGGCTCGAAGGTGTGGTTCTCCACGGCCTCGATCAGATCCTGGTCCATGTCCTCGGCCTCGCCGGTGACGCCGAAGGTGCCGTTGGTTTGGTAGCGGCCGGCCCGGCCGGCGATCTGGCCGATCTCCTGCGGGTGCAGATAGCGGGTGCGCTTGCCGTCGAACTTGCGCAGCCCCGCGAAGGCCACGTGGTCGACGTCCATGTTCAGACCCATGCCGATGGCGTCGGTGGCCACCAGGAAGTCCACCTCGCCGGACTGGTACAGCGCCACCTGGGCGTTGCGGGTTCGCGGGCTCAAGGACCCCATGACCACCGCCGCCCCGCCGCGCTGGCGGCGGATAAGCTCGGCGATGGCGTAGACCTGCTCCGCCGAGAAGGCGACCACGGCCGAGCGCCGCGGCAGGCGGGTGAGCTTCTTGGGGCCGGCGTAGGTAAGCGTCGAGAACCGCTCCCGCGTGACGATCTCGGCGTGCGGCAGCAGGCGGCGCACCAGCGGCGCCATGGTCCCGGCGCCCAGCAGCATGGTCTCGGCCTTGCCGCGCGCGTGCAGCAGGCGATGCGTGAAGACGTGGCCGCGCTCCGGATCGGCGCAGAGCTGGATCTCGTCCACCGCGAGGAATTCCACCTCGACGCTCAGCGGCATCGCCTCGACCGTGCAGACGTAATACTGCGGCCGCGGCGGGATGATCTTCTCCTCGCCGGTGATCAGGGCGACGCAGCGGGCGCCGCGCGCCTTGACGATGCGATCATAGATTTCCCGCGCCAGCAGGCGGAGCGGCAGACCGATCATGCCGGACGCGTGGCCCAGCATGCGCTCGACCGCCAGGTGGGTCTTACCGGTGTTGGTCGGACCCAGCACCGCCACCAGATGGGACGGCGCCGCGCCCGTCGGGCGGTGGCTCATGTCCTCAACGTGGGATGCCGGGGAGAGTCGGGCAAGCGCCGCCTTACTTCAGTCCGGCGCCTGCAGGATCGCCAGCAGCTCCGGGACGCAGATCGCTGAAGCGTTCGCCGCCATCTCGACCATCTGCGGGTAGGTGACGTGGCTGTCCGCACCGGCGAGGTCGGACAGGGTGCGGATCACATAGAGAGGCGCGCCCCAGGCCGCCGCCACCTGGGCCACGGCGCCCGATTCCATGTCGACGGCGTCAGCGCCTAGGGCGGCGCGCAGGTCCTGGCGGGTGGTGGCGCAGTTGAGGAAATAGTCCGCCGTGACCACTGCGCCCTTTAGGACGGACTGCGGCAGCCGTCCGGCGACGGCCGCCGCCAGGCGATCCAGGTGGCGCGTCACCGCCGGCGACACGGCGACAGCCTCGGTCAGGGTCGGCGCGCCGATAGGGATCACGCCGGAGGCCGTGGGCGTGAACCGACCGTCGGCGACATAGCCATAGTCGTGGATCGCCAGTCGGTCGGCCAGCAGCACCGTGCCAACCTCCAGTTCCGGGTGCAGGCCGCCCGCCACGCCCGAAAAGATCAGCGTTTGCGCCTCGTATCGGCTCAGCAGCAGCGTCGCGGCCGCCGCCGCATTGACCTTGCCGATGCCGCTCAGCGCCAGGGCGATCCGATCGCCGTCGTGGACGCCGGTCCAGACATGGGTGGGACCATGGCGCTCGGGATCGTCGGGCAGATACAGGCGACCGCGCACCGCCGCCAATTCCTCGGGGGTCGCGCAGAGGATGCCATAGGTCGCCATGGGCCGTTCCATAGACCAGCGCCGGCCCGCATCAAGGCAAACGCCGTTCGCCGCTTAGCAATTGCGCCAAATCGGCCGCCCGCTAGGGTCGCGGCCAACGTTTTTCCGTCCGGGATTCCCGCCATGACCACCCGCCGCAACATCCTTCTCGCCGGAGCCGGCCTCGGCCTCGCCGCCTCGCCGCTCGCCGCGTTCGCCGCGGCGGGGGAGGGGGTCACCGACACCCGCCTCGCCAAGCTGCTGGACGCCTTCGTCGTCGAGATCCTGGCCGACAGTCCGCAGACCGCCAGCAGCCTGGGCAAGGACAAGGGCGTCGACGCGCCGCTCAAGCGCCGGCTCGACGACCTGTCGACCGCGGGCCGCAACAAGCAGATCGCCGCCTACGCCGATCGGGCCCGACGCCTGCGCGCCATCCCGCGGGCAGGGCTCTCCGGTCGCGACCTGACGACCTACGACACCGTTCTCTACGCTCAGGACGTGGGCGCCGAGGGCGGGCGGTTCAGCTATGGCCGCGACTACGCCAACCCCTATGTGGTGAGCCAGCAGGACGGCACGGTGGTCAACACCGGCGAGTTCCTCAACGCCCAGCACCTGATCGAGACCCGCGACGACGCCGAAGCCTACCTCGCGCGTCTGGAGCAGATGGGGACGGCCCTCGACCAGGAAACCGACCGGATCAAGGACGCCGCCGGCCAGGGTGTCCTGCTGCCCGACTTCCTGCTGGCCACGGCGCTGAAACAGGGCCGCGAGCTGCGCGCCCGCGACGCTGGCGCCGCGCCGATGGTGGCCTCGCTCGCCGACCGGGCCAAGGCCAAGGGGCTCGAGGGCGACTGGCGCGGCCGGGCGACGACCATCGTCGCAGACAAGGTGTTCCCGGCGCTCGAGCGTCAGATCGCCCTGCTGGCGTCCCAACAGCCCCGCGCCACCCATGACGCCGGGGTCTGGAAATTCCGCGACGGGGCCGACTATTACCGCTGGGGCCTGAAGTACAACACGACCACCAACCGCACCCCCGCCGAGATCCACAAGACCGGCCTGGAGCAGGGCGCGGAGATGGACGCGTTGATGGACGGCATCCTGAAGAGCCAGGGCTACACCCAGGGCACGGTCGGGGCGCGGATGAGCGCCCTCACCAAGGATCCCAAGTTCCTGTTCCCCAACACCGAGGCGGGCAAGCGGGACGTCCTGGCCTACATCGAGGGCTCCGTCGCCGCGATCCGGCCGTTCATCCCGAAGTTCTCGAAGCTGGGTCTGAAGGCCCCTGTCGAGGTCCGCGCGGTGCCCAAGGAGATCGAGGCCGGCGCCGGCCTGGGCTACATGAACTTCGCCGCCCTCGATGGCTCGCGGCCGGCGATCTACTACGTGAACCTCAGCGACACCGGGAACTGGCCGAAATACACCCTGACCAGCCTGTCGATGCACGAGGCGCTGCCGGGCCACGCCTGGCAAGGCGCCTACCTGGCCGAGCGTCCCAGCGAGATCCACACCATCGCCTCGCTCATGAGCTTCGGCGCCTTTGTCGAGGGTTGGGCGCTCTACGCCGAGCAGCTGGCCGACGAGGTGGGCATCTACGCCGACGATCCGATGGGCCGGCTGGGCTATCTCCAGGCGCTGCGGTTCCGTTGCGCGCGCTTGGTGGTCGACACGGGCCTGCACGACAAGCGCTGGACCCGCGAGCAGGCCATCGACTGGATGGTCGCCGCCACCGGCCGTTCGGTGGGCGCCATCACCAGCGAGGTGGACCGCTACTGCGCCAGCCCCGGTCAGGCCTGCGCCTACAAGACCGGCCACAACGAGATCGTCCGCCTCCGCGCCAAGGCCAAGGCGGCGCTCGGCGATCGCTTCGACCTCCGCGACTACAACGACGCGGTGGTCACCACCGGCGGCGCCCCGCTGTCGGTGCTGGAGACGGTCATCGACCGCTACATCACGGGCATGAAGCCGGCCTGACGAGAAGGGGCCGCCCCTACCGCGGCCCCGGCTCCAGGCGGAAACCCAGCGGCAGCAGGGCCTCGATCGTGTGGCTCTGCGACCGTCCGTCGGACCCGACGCTCACGACCTCGCAGCCCCGATCGGCGAACTCCCAGATCTTCTGCCGGCAACCGCCGCACGGCCAGATCAGGTCGGGGAGGGAAGAGGTCACCCAGACGCGCTTGAAGTGCCGCTGGCCCTGGGTCAGCGCCGCCGAAATGGCGCTGGCCTCGGCGCAGACTCCTTCGGGATAGGCCGCGTTCTCCACGTTCACGCCGTAGTGGATCTGGCCGTCCGGCGATTGAACCGCGGCGGCCACATGGACGCCCGAGTAGGGGGCGTGGCTGTTGGCCAGCAGGCGGCGGAGCTCGGCGGCGACGGCCGGCGGCGTTGAAGTGGGGGTCATGTGCAGGGCGGGCGTCCCAGGACGTTGGCGGGACGATCCACTCTAGCGCCAAGCGGGGCAATGTCGAATCGCCACTCGGGCGACGTCGCCCCACGGTCGCCCCGTTCGCCGAGTCTTGGGTAGGGTCCCGCGCCTTATCGATTCGGAGCCCGGCATGCGTATCCTGCTGACCACCCTGGTGATGCTGGCCCTGCCCACGGGCGTGATCGCCGCGCCATTGCCCGCCGAGGTCGCGCGGATGATCGCCACCGCCGGCGAGACGCCCGGCGCCCTGGCCGCGGTGGCCGAGGTGGCGCGACGCACCTATCCGGAGTGCTTGAACGAGATCGACGCCCAGGTGGCCGCCCTGGCGTCCCGCGCCGAGGAGGACCGTATCGCGCGCCTCACCGCCCTGCGCTTCCGCGACGGCTGGACGGGCGAGGGCCAGGCGGGGGGCTTCGTCAGCACGGGCAACAGCGACGACGTCGGCGCGTCCGGCGGCCTGACGTTCAAGAAGGAGACGTTGCGCTGGCGCCATGAGATCAAGGCCACCGGCGACTACCAGCGCTCGAACGGCGCGGTCTCCAAGGAGCGCTACTTCGCGGGCTATGCGGGGCAGTGGAAGCTGAACGGGCGTGGGTTCGTGGCCCTGGCGGCGTCCGGCGAACGCGACCGTTTCGCCGGCTTCAACAGCCGCTTCACCGAGAGCGTCGGCGTCGGCTACCGGCTGCTCGAGGGGCCCGACCTGCGCCTCGATGTCCAGGCCGGCCCGGCCCTGCGGCAGACCGATTACGAGAACCAGGCCGACGAGGTGGCGTTCTCCGCCCGCTTCGGCGGCGACCTCAACTGGACAATCCGGCCGGACCTGGTCTTCACCCAGAACACCAGCCTGTTCCTGGATTCCGTGAACTCTTCGCTTGTCTCGACAACGGCGCTGACCACCAAGCTGCGGGGCGACCTGTCGGCCCGGGCCGCCTTCGACGTGCGCACGGAAAGCGACCCGCCCGCCGGCCGCGCGCACACCGACACCACCACCCGCGCGACCCTCGTCTACAGCTTCTAGTCCCACGGCGGATCGGCGCTCATCCAACCCCGTTCGCTGAGGGCGGCGACCGGTCGCATGGTTAATTTTGACGGGGCCGCCTAGTTTTCGCCCCGGTCTGAGGTCAGGACCCATCTCAGCGCCGCGCTGGACGCGGTATTCCAGTCAATTCGCCACAAAGCTTGGCAACAGACCAAGATCGGCGTGCATCTGTTGAACGAAGGGCTCTGAATGAAATTAGGCGTCGTCGCCCGATTGCTTGAACTTGTCGAAAGGAAGCCTGCGCTACTTGTGTCTATAGTCGCGCTTGTGACCACCACCGCCGCGGCCGCGGCGCCCCTGGCTCAGTCGGAGCATCGCGCCAGTCTGGTCACCGCTGTCGAGCGCGCGGTGCAGCAGGTCTCGCCGCCCGCGCCGCCGGCGCCCCTGGTTCGCGTCTGGGACGGCGCCGACGTCGATGGCGACGGCCGGGCCGACTTCGCCAACCCCACCGGCCGCGAGCCGCGCATTCATGACGCCTATGGCGCCGGCCAGTTCGGCGCCCGCCGCGACGGCGGCAGCCGGCGGCACGAGGGGGTCGACTATATGGCGCAGGCTGGCCAGGCGGTGGACGCTCCCATCTCCGGCTATGTCACCAAGATCGGCTACGCCTATCCCGGAGACGAGAGCCTGAAGTTCATCGAGATCACCAATCCGGCGCTGAGCTACGCCGCGCGCGTTTTCTATGTGAACCCGACCGTCGAGGTCGGCGACACGGTGGCCATCGGCCAGCCCATCGCCACCGCTCACTCCCTTCAGCGCAAGTATCCCGGCGGCATGACCGACCACGTACACCTGGAGATCCTGGACCGTCGCGGCGCCCGGCTTGACGCCACGCGGATGATCACCGCCGCCTACCGTCCCGCCGGCGCCGTCACCATGGCCAGCGCCGACTGACGGCTTGACCGGACGGTCCGCGGCAAGGCAATCATCGCAGGTGGCGCCCGCAAGGGCTCAAAAGGGAATGCGGTGCGTGCGCTTGCGCACAATGCCGCGGCTGCCCCCGCAACTGTAAGCGGCGAGCCGACGACCAACGAAGCCACTGGGGCCGCAAGCTCTGGGAAGGCCGGTCCGAGGCGCTGACCCGCGAGCCAGGAGACCTGCCACGAGCCGTGGTCACGCGCGAGCGCATTGGGCGGGGTGCACCGATGTGAATGGACCGCCGTCGCGGATTTCCGGACCCTGACGGCTGCCCGTTTCCTTCGCGGTGACGTGTCACGTTCGCCGCGAGGTTTCGACCCGATGTTTTCTGCGCTTTCCAACCCATCCATTTCCACACCGCGCACCGCGCTCTGGTCCGCGGGTCTCGTCACCCTCGTGCTGGGGGGATGCCTTGTCGCCGGCTGCCTCGAGCCCCTTGTGGCGGTGGCGGTCATCGCGGCGGGCGCCCTGCCGCTGGGCCGCGCGGTCCTCCTGACCCTGGCGGTCTGGCTGGCCGGCCAGGCTGTCGGCTTCGGCCTGCACGACTACCCGCGCGATCTGCGCACCATCGCCTGGGGCGTCGGCCTGGGCGCCTCGGCCATGTCGGCGCTGGCGGGCGCGGCAGGTGTCCTGGCGATCACCGCCGACAAGCCCGTGTGGCTGCGCGCCGGCCTGGCCTTCGTCGGCGCCTTCGTCGTCAATCAACTGACCATTCTGGGCGTCGAACAGGTGCTGACCGGCGCCTGCGCGGTCCGTCCGGGGGTCATCAGCCTGGTGGGCGGGGTCAACGCCGCCTGGCTGGCCGGCCTTCTGGCCTTGGACGCGCTGCTGCGCCGAACCGCCGTCGCCATGCCCGCCTTCGGACGGGCGGCATGAGCGGGCTTCGCATCGTCTCCCTGCTGCCCAGCGCCACCGAGATCGTCGCCGCCGTCGGCATGGCCGACCATCTGGTCGGTCGCTCGCACCAGTGCGACTTCCCGGTCGAGGTCAGCCGCCTGCCGGCGCTCAGCGCGACCAAGGTCAACCTGGACGGCACGTCTCGAGACATCGACATGCGGGTGAACGAGATCATCGCCCAGGGCGTCTCGGTCTATCGGGTCGACGCCGACCTGCTGCGGTCGCTGAAGCCCGACGTCATTGTCACCCAGACCCAGTGCGCCATCTGCGCCGTCACCCCCGGGGATCTGGAGGATGCGCTCTGCGAATGGACCGGCGCGGCGCCCGTCCTGGTCTCGCTGGAGCCCAACGACCTCTCAGACGTCTGGGGCGATATGCGCAAGGTGGGTGCGGCCTTGGGCGCGGAAGCCGTCGCCGAGCAGGCCATCGCGGGGCTCAAGGGTCGGCTCGACGCCATCAGCGCCACCGCCAGCCGGGCGCGCTTTGCGCCGACGGTGGCGGCGATCGAGTGGATGGATCCGCTGATGGCCGGCGGCAACTGGATGCCCGAGCTGATCGAGGCCGCCGGCGGCCGGAGCCTGTTCGCCACCGCCGGCCAGCACTCGCCCTGGCTGGAATGGCGCGCGCTGGCCGCCGCCGACCCCGACGTGATCCTGCTGCTGTCCTGCGGCTTCACCATCGCCCAGAGCCTGGCCGACATACCGCTGCTGCAAGCCCATCCCGAGTGGGCCCAGCTGACCGCCGTGCGGCGGGGGCAGGTCTACGTCATCGACGGCCACCACTACTTCAATCGGCCGGGCCCGCGCCTCGTGGAATCGGCCGAGATGATCGCCGAGATCCTGCATCCGGACCTCTTTGACTTCGGCCACGAGCGAACGGGTTGGATCCGGCTGTGAGTGGCGTGTGGAAGTTGGGGAACAGGGCCGCAACGAATCGCGACCGAATCACTGACTCGCAGCAATTCAGCTTTCGTTCCCTACGACATATTGTATCTCATCCCCACCGGACCACAACGCCGGTCGTTGCCGCGGGAGACAGGTCGAACCTGCCGCGCCCACTTCTCTCCTGGCTCACCTTGACGAGCCGGGAGCCTTCCTCTAAATCGCCCGCTCTTCGCGCGGACCCCGGTCCGTCGCATTCCTGTTTCCTGCGAAGGTTATCTCGCCATGTCGCGCCGCTGCGAAATCACGGGTGTCGGACCGATGGTCGGTCACAACGTGAGCCACTCGAACATCAAGACCAAGCGCCGGTTCATGCCGAACCTGGCGGCGGTCAGCCTTCAGTCGGACGCCCTGGGCCAGAGCTTCTCGCTCCGGATCACCAACGCCGCGCTGCGCACCGTGGACTCCAAGGGCGGCCTCGACCCCGTCCTGCTCAAAGCCAAGGACGAGGTCCTCTCGGCCAAGGCGCTGAAGATCAAGCGCCAGGTGAAGGCCAAGCTCGCCGAGACCGCCGCGGCCTAACGCGCCCCGACGCACCGGACTTGCAAAGGGCCGCCCCTTGGGGCGGCCTTTTCAGTTTGGACCCAGGCGCGCCGCGCGCCAGGCGCAAGACTCGACCGCTGTCGAGTCGAAAAGCGCCCAGGTTGTTTTCTGAAGATTTGCACGAATTCACGGGGCCAAGCGCCAGCTTGGCGCTGGAAATTCGCGCACAGCGATCCCAAGATGCCCGCGGATGAACAGGTCTGCAGGTAGATCGGCGGCTGAATTCCACGCGGCGACAATGCGCGGCGTGGGTCCCGGCGCGCGCGTCCTGCTCCATGGATTTGGCACGGACCAGTCGATCTGGGACGCCTTGCTGCAACGCTGGGACCCGGCCTTGCCGGTCCTTCGCTTCGATCACATGGGAAGCGGTCGCTCCCGCCTCGAGGGTTATCAGCCGGGGCGTTACGCCGCGCTCGACGGCTATGCGCAAGACCTCGTCGACATTCTCGATGAGCTGGATCTGCGAGATTGCGCCGTGATCGGCCATTCGGTCTCAGGGATGATTTCGCTGCTGGCGGCGGAGCAGACGGACCGCATTTCGAGTCTGGTCATGGTCGCCTCTTCGCCCCACTACCTGAACGATGGCGACTATGTCGGCGGCTTCGAGGTTTCCGAGATCGAGGACCTCCTGCGCCAGATGGAACTGGATTTCCTCGGCTGGGCGCGGGCCTTGGGGACAGCGGCGATGGCAAACCCTGACAGACCCCAACTGGGCGAGGACCTGGTTTACAGTTTCAGCCGCACCAATCCCGAAATCCTGCGCCAGTTCGCGCGCGCCACCTTCTTTACCGACTTTCGCCATCGGCTCGCGGCTTGCCCGCTCCCGGTCCTGGTCCTCCAACCGGAGGCGGATGTGATCGTCACGCGCGAGGCTGCGACCTTTCTGGCGGCAGGTCTCCCGCGGGGGCGGCTGCAGATCATGCCGACGCAGGGCCACTATCCACACGTCAGCGCCCCCGACATGGTCGCGGCCGCGATCGACGCGTTCCTCGCGGACGCAGAGGTCCCGTGAGTCTGGGCGCGGCGGAATTGGCCTCGGACTCTCCCGTTGGGCTCTTCACGGCCAGCCTCGAGATGCGTCTTATCGAGGTCAATCCGGCCTTCGAGCGCCTGACGGGCGTGTCGCGCGAGACGGCGCTGGGACAACCGCTTCGCAACTTCCTCACCCATGCCTCCCAGGTGATCTACGCCTTGAAGGTCGAAACGGCGCTGCTCGACCGCGACCGTGCGGACGAGATTCTGCTTGAGCTCCAGCGCGACGGCGGCGGGCTGCCGGTCCTCCTGACCCTGGTCAGGGCGTCGGATGGCGGGCCGTTTCGTCACGGGGCGCTGTTTCCGGCGCCGGAACGCCGCGCCTATGAGCTCGAACTGATCGCGGCGCGGCGGGCGGCCGACGAGGCGCGGGACGCGCGCGACCTGCTGCTTCGCGAGGTCTACCACCGCGTAAAGAACAATCTGCAGACCGTGGACAGCCTGCTGCTCCTGCAAAAGCGGCGGCTAAAGGATTCCGACGCGGTGGACGCGCTGGAGGCCATGCGCCAGCGGATCTTCGCCCTCGGCCTCGTGCATCACCAGCTGATGGGCTCCAGCGACCTTCGGTCGTTCGATGTAGGCGCCTTCCTGCGGGAGCTGGCCAATCATCTCGCCGCGGCGGGGCGGCCGGATGTGCGGATCGCGGTCGAGGCGCCCGTTCTGCCGGTCGGCCTCGACGTCGCCATTCCCCTGGGACTGATCGTCACCGAACTGATCACGCGGGCGCTCAGGCACAGCTTCCCCGCCGAAGGTGGGACGGTCCGTGTCCAGTTCACGCCCGACGGCGGCGAAGGCGCGACCCTTCGCGTCGTTGATGACGGCCAGGACGATCAGGACGATGCGAACGCCGCGGACGCGTCGCTCGGCCTCAGCATCGTGCAGGGGCTCGTGAGGCAACTCGGGGGTCGCATCGAGCCGGCGTCGGCCGGGACGACCGCGTTTGAGATCCGCCTCCCATTGCCGGAGCCGCCATGACGCTGCACCGCGACCGCGTTCTGATCGTCGAGGACGAATTCCTCATCGGCGAGGCCCTCCGTTATCAGGTCGAGGATCTGGGCCTGACCGTCTGTGGCGTGGCCATGGACGCCGAGGCGGCCGTGCGCCTGGCGGTGTCGGAGCGGCCGTTCCTGGTCCTGTCCGACGTGCGGCTCGGCCCCGGCCGCGACGGCGTCGATGCGGCCGCCGAGATCCGCGACACGGTTGGATCGAAGGTGATTTTCATCACCGGCTCGCGGGAGCCCTCGACCCTCGAACGCATCCAGCGCGAGCACCCGGCCCCGGTTCTGTTCAAGCCCGTGTCGGACGCCGGCCTGCGCGCGGCGGTGACCGACGCCCTGAAGGACCCGCCCAAGACGCCGTGACGCCCCGCAGCCTGCGGTAGCGTGTCACCGCCGCGGCGCGGTCCAGTCGAAGGCCAGCAACAGGGTGCGCTGGTCGGTGGGCAAGCCGCTGTAGGTTCCGAAGTTGTCGTCCGAGATCAGGTAGAATCGCACTCGTCCGCCCGGCTGCGGCACGGCGGCCAGGCCTTCCAGATTGTCCACGGTCAGGGGGCGGGCGATCTCCATCCGGTCCACAAGCCGCCCCGCGCGGTCCAGGATTCGCAGCTGCACGACATTGCCCCGCGCCGGGGAATAGGTCCGCAGCAGATACGCCAGCCCGCCGTCCGGCAGATTGTCGAAGGCGACCAGGGCCATCCCGTCCAGGTCGAGGTCCCGATCGCGCACGCAGGTGGTCGAGATGCGGCACACGAAGGTCCAGCCGCTGTCTTCCAGCCCGACGCGATAGGCGTCCGGGGCCACGGCGGGGGCGGTGACCAGGGCCTCCATGCCCTTGTTGTGGGTGTATTTCACGTCTGGCTGTGGGGCGCGGACGGGCAGGCCGCCGTCGCGGGGGAAACGCAGGATCCGGTCATGCTGCTCGAAGCTGACCAGCAGGTCGCCGTTGGCCAGGCGGGCCACGCCCTCCGAATCGTATTCCTCCTGGCCGCCGGCGAAGAGGTCGATGCCGGTGGTCTCCTTTAGCGCCACCAGCGTGGCGTCGGTCACGCCCGCCAGGCGGCCGGCGGCGTCCAGGACGATCTTCGCCTCCAGCAGGTCCGACTGGTCGCCCATCGCCAGCATCCGGCCGTCGGGGGTGACCTTGAGATCCGACATCCCGTGCAGGCGGCTGGTGTCGCGCGACGTCAGGACCACGCCGCCGGCGTAGGCGAAGTTTCCGATGCGGTTGCGGCCGGGGTCGGCCGGGTCCAGCGGCACGGGCTGGGCGTCGACCTGGATGCGCGCGCCCACCGCCACCGGCTGCAGCGGCAGGGGCGGCATCGGCGCAGCGCACGACCCCAGCGCCAGAGCCAGCGCGAGGCCGGCGAACCGCTTCACGCCGTGGCTCTCCGGACCTCTTTGAACGTGGAGCGCCGGGGCCCCGCGCCCTGCGGCCCCTGGGTGTTCGGCGGCGGCGCCAGCAGGCTGGCCGTCTTGCGCGTCACCCGGCGGACCTCCTCGTCGAACAGGTCGGCCAGCTGCTCGACCATCGCCCCGGCCAGCTGCTCCACGTCCACGATGGTCACGGCGTTCTTGTAGTAGCGGGTCACGTCGTGGCCGATGCCGATGGCGATCAGCTGTACCGGGCTCTTGGTCTCGATCTCGGTGATCACCTCGCGCAGGTGACGCTCCAGGTAGTGGCCCGAGTTCACCGACAGGGTGCTGTCGTCCACCGGCGCCCCGTCCGAGATCACCAGCAGGATGCGCCGCGCCTCCGGCCGGCCGATCAGCCGTTGGTGCGCCCACATCAGCGCCTCGCCGTCGATATTCTCCTTGAGCAGCCCCTCGCGCATCATCAGGCCGAGGTTGCGCCGCGCGCGCCGCCAGGGGGCGTCGGCCGCCTTGTAGATGATGTGGCGCAGGTCGTTCAGACGGCCCGGCTGGGCGGGCTTGCCGGCCTTCAACCAGTCTTCGCGGCTGGTGCCGCCCTTCCACGCCCGGGTGGTGAAGCCCAGGATCTCGGTCTTCACCCCGCAACGCTCCAGCGTGCGCGCGAGGATGTCGGCGCAGACCGCCGCCACCATGATCGGCCGCCCGCGCATCGAGCCGGAGTTATCGATCAGGATGGTCACCACCGTGTCGCGGAACTCGGTGTCCTCCTCTTCCTTGAAAGCGAGGGAGGCCGTCGGGTCGGTGATCACCCGGGTCAGGCGCGACGTGTCCAGCAGGCCTTCCTCGAGGTCGAAGGTCCACGAGCGGTTCTGTTGCGCCAGCAGCTTGCGCTGCAGCTTGTTGGCCAGCCGCGACACCACGTTCGACACCGACGCCAGCTGCTGGTCCAGATAGGCGCGCAGGCGGGTCAGTTCCTCCGGGTCGCAGAGTTCTTCCGCCGCCACGATCTCGTCGTGCTGGGTGGTGAACACGCGGTAGGTGACGGCTCGGGTGTCGCCGGACGGATCGGGCCGGGCCGGCTGATCGCCGTCGCCCATCTCGGGCGGCTCGTCGGCGTCTTCGGCCTCCTGATCCTGCTCCGACGGCATCATCTGGCTGTCGGCGTCCTCGGCCTCGCGGCTCTGGGTCTCCTCGTCGTCCATCGAGGACTGCTGCGGCGACTGGCTCTCGCCTTCGCCGTCGTCGTCGCTGTTGGACTCCTCGGGGTTGCTGTCCTCGTCGCCTTCGGTGTCGTCGTCGGCCTCTTCCGGCGCATCGGACAGGTCGTCGCCCATCTCCAGGTCGCGGATGATGGTCCGGGCGATCCGGGCGAAGGCCTTCTGGTCCTGAACCGCGCCGGTCAGCTTATCCAGGTCGGCCCCGGCCTTGGCCTCGACCTCGCCGCGGAACATGTCGACCAGCGCCCGCGCCATCGCCGGCGGCGGCTCGCCCGTCAGCCGCTCGCGCACCATCAGGCTGACCACCTCGGCCATCGGCGGATTGGCCATGGCCTCGGCCTCGTTATAGACGCGCCGCTGCCAGGCGTGGTCCATCACCGCCCGCAGATTGCCCTTCACACCCCCCATGGCGTTGGCGCCGATGGCCTCGATCCGCGCCTGCTCCAGCCCGTCGTAGATCGGCTGGCCGGCGCCCGACAGCGGTCGGGTCTTGGCGTGCGCCGCCGGATCGTGGTGAGCGATACGCAGGGCCATCTGGTCGGCCAGGCCGCGGATCCGCGCCGCGTCGGCGGGTGTCAGATCGCGGGGCGGATGCGGCAGCACCGCCCGATTGCCGGACAGCTGCGGCCCCTCGCCCGAATAGACGATCTCCAGATCAGGGGTCTCGGCAAGCGATCGGGCCGCGTGGGCCAGCGCGCGCTTGAAGGGCTCGAGGGGGCTTTCCGGGTTCTTGGCCATGTCAGTCGGTCATAGATCAGCGCTGACCCCAGGTGAAACAAGGAATCGTGTGCGGGGGAACGGTGAAGGTTCCGCTGCGTTTCCATGACCGAGTTTCGGACAAGGAGAGTTCTGATGATCAAGTGGGCCCTGATCTTTGCGATCGTCGCCATCGTCGCCGCCGCGCTCGGTTTCGGCGGCATCGCCGGCGCCGCCGCCGGTATCGCCAAGCTGTTGTTCTTTATCGCCGTCGTCGGCTTCCTGATCTTCCTGGCGCTCGGCGTCTTCGCCGGTCGTAAGCTGACCGGCCGCTAGACTTCTGGGGCGCTCCCAGTGGGAGCGCCCCAACTGTCCTACTTCTTCGCGGCGTAGGCCTTGGCCTGCTGGCCCACCACCTCGACCAGGTCGCCCATGGCGATGTTAGCGTCGATGAGGTGCAGGCCCCAGTCCTTGGCGATCACGCCGCCGGGTCCCGTGACGTCGCCGTTGATGACGTCCGTGCGCGGATCGGCAGGGTCGGCGTTCACCCGCGCCGCCAGATAGCTGAACCCATCCTTCGACACGCACTGACCGCTGATGAGGCCGGGCAGGGCGACGAACGGCGTCTTCGGGTTGGCCTTACCCTTCACCCATTCAGGCGTCGCCGCCGCCGAACTGGCGATATTCTCCTGGTTCGACATGTAGGCGTGCAGATCCTTGCGGCCCAGGAGCGCGGCGGGGTTCACGCAGGCCGCCTCCATCTCCCCATTCGCCACCTTGCCGAACCGGCTGTTCGATGGCGGCGGGCTGTCCTCCCGGAACGTCACATAGCTGATGGCGCAGCCGGTCTGGCTGGCGCTCTTGCACAGCGGGATCGACTTGAAGAGCCCTGTGTCCTGACCCTTGGTCACCGGCAGGTTCGAGCCCAGGATCAGCGCGGAGACCAACTGCTTTTGCACCGGCTTGCCGTCGATCTCCGCCGGGATCAGCCGCTGCAGCAGGCCCGAGCCCTGGCTGTGCCCGATCAGCACCACGCCCCGGCCCTTGTTCTCGTGGGCGAGGTAGTAGTTCCAGGCGTCGGCCACGTCGTTGTAGCCCACTTGCCGCACGGCCGGGTCCGTGGCCCCGGCGATCGGCTTGCCCTCGACCATCGCCCGCAGCGCCGTCAGCGTGAACTGCCGGTAGAGCGGCGCATAGATCCGGCACTTGGACCCGAACCGCGCCAGCTGTTGCTTCACGACGTTCAGCTCTTCGGCGTTGGCCGTCATGTCCGATACCACGCCCGGGTCGGTGGACACTGTCGGATAGACGTAGAAGCAGTCGATCGGCGCCTTCGGATCGGCCTTCCAGGCCTCGACCATCGATGACCCATCCGCCTTGATCACCGTCGTTGTCAGGTCGATGGCGCAGGCGTCGCCGGTCTTGCCGGGCCAGCACAGCCAGGCGTCCGGCTTGGCATAGTCGTTCTTCGGATAGGCCGTCTGGGCCAGCGCCGGCGCGCTCATCAGGCCGGCTGCGGCCAGCGCCAGGACGGCGCGGTTTCGTAGGCTCATGGTCTCCCCCGGGAAGTCGTGTTGTTTTCGAAGAATGCGTATGATCATCGCCCGGCCGCAACCTCAGGTCCAGCACCCTTCATGCGCGTGCCGATTCAAGCCAAAGTCCGGCTGAAGACGAGGGGATTCCGGACATGGCGGCGGAGAAGACGGCAGGTTGGCCGGCCAGGATCTGGGCTGCGATCGGCGGCGGGCTGGTGGCCCTGGTCGGGGCGGTGATCCTGGGCGGCGGCGCCTGGCTGATCTTCCTGGACGGCTCGCCCTACTACATGCTGGTCGGCGCCGCGATCCTGGCGGCGGGCGTGATGCTGGTCCGCCGGCATCCGGCCGCGGGCCTGGTCTATGCCGTGGTGCTGCTGGTCACCCTGTTCTGGGCGCTGTGGGAGGGCGGCTTCGCCTTCTGGCCGCTGGTGCCTCGCCTGTTCGCCCCGGCGGTCCTGGGCCTGTTCATCCTGCTGGTCATCCCGGTCGCGCCGAAGGGCCCCTTGCGTAACCAGTCGGGCCTGGCGGTGGGCGCGCTGTCGGCCGTCTGCCTGGCCGTCCTGGGCCTTGCGGTTCCGGCGACCTTCACGTGGGGCCAGGCCGAGGCTCCGGCCCAGGTCACCGGCGCCGCCCCCCCGGCCGAGACGGTGTCCGACTGGCGCTACTACGGTCGCGATCCCGGCGGCGCGCGCTATGCCCCGGTCGACCAGATCAACCGCGAGAACGTCGAAGACCTGAAGGTCGCCTGGACCTTCCGCACCGGCGAGCGGCCCAACCGTGGCAGCCAGGACCAGAACACCCCCCTGCAGGTGGGCGACACGGTCTATGTCTGCACGCCCACCAACGTGGTCATCGCGCTCGACGCCGACACCGGTAAGCCGCGCTGGCGTCACGATCCCAAGGTGAAGCCCGGCTTCTGGAACCGCTGTCGTGGCGTCGGCTACTGGGACGGCAGCCAGCCCAAGGTCGCCGTCGCCGGCGCGGCGGGCGCCCTCCCGGCTCCGGCCGCCAAGGTCGCCGCGCCGACCAAGACCGCCGCCACGCCCCCGTCCAAGACCGCGCCGAAGCCTGCCGCCCCGAAGCCCGCCGCGCCGCAACCTGCGGTCCAGCCCACGCGCCAGGCCGCGGTCCAGGCCGCGGGGCCGCCCTGCACCCGCCGAATCCTGTCCACCACGGTCAACGCCCAGCTCATCGCCCTCGACGCCCAGACCGGCCGGCGCTGCGCCGGGTTCGGCAAGGATGGCGTGGTCGATCTGTCGGTCGGCATGGGCGAGCTGAAGCCCGGCTTCTATTTCCAAACCTCGACGCCCACCGTGATCGGCAACAACGTCATCGTCGGCGGCTGGGTGATGGACAACCGCGAGCTGGGCGAGCCCTCCGGCGTCGTCCGCGCCTTCAATGTCGTCACCGGCGCTCTGGCCTGGGCCTGGGACTTGGGCGATCCGTCCATCGACACCCTCCCGCCGGCGGGCAAGACCTACACCCGCGGCACGCCCAATGTCTGGTCCACCGCCGCCTTCGACCCGGACCTGGGCCTGATTTACCTGCCGGTCGGCAACGCGACCCCCGACTACTGGGGCTCCCACCGCTCGATGGCGTCCGAGGGCTCGTCCTCATCCGTCGTCGCCGTCGACGCCGCTACTGGCAAGATGCGCTGGACGTTCCAGACCGTGCATCACGACGTCTGGGACTACGATGTCCCGTCACAGCCCATGCTGATCGACTTCCCGGTCAAGGGTGGCACGGCTCCGGCCCTGGTGCAGCTGACCAAGCGCGGCCAGATCTTCGTCCTCGATCGCCGCACCGGCGAGCCGTTGACCCGGGTGGTCGAGGCGCGGGTGCCCGGCGGCGCGCAGCCCGGCGAGTGGGTGTTCCCGACCCAGCCCTATTCGGTCGAGATGCCCACCATCGGCGTCGACAAGCTGACCGAGGAGAAGATGTGGGGTGCGACCCCCCTGGACCAGCTGGCCTGCCGGATCATGTTCCAGCGGCTGCGCTACGAGGGCGACTTTACGCCGCCGGGCAGCGAGGACCGCCCGTCGCTCCAGTATCCCGGCAACGCCGGCGGGATGAACTGGGGGTCCGGCGCCTATGACCCCCGTCGCGGCCTCCTGATCGTGAGCGACGTGCGCATGCCGCAGGTCGTCGCCCTGACCAAGTCCGACAAGCCCGAGGTGGCCCTCAGCCGCGCCGCCAAGGATCGGCCGCCGCCCAGCCTCAAGGCCGTCGCCTACAAGGCCCGCAACGACTGGTTCCTGAGTCCGGTGTTCTCGCCTTGCGTTGAGCCGCCCCACGGCATGCTCACGGCCATCGACGTCCGCACCCGCCAGATCGTCTGGCAAGTTCCCTCCGGCACGGCCGAGGCCGAGGCTCCCTTCGGCCTGAAGTCTCACCTGCCGATCCCCATCGGCACCATCGGCCTGGGCGGCCCGATCACCACCGCCGGCGGCGTGACCTTCCGTTCCGCCACCACCGACCCCTATCTGCGCGCCTACGCCAACGCGACCGGCGAGGTCCTGTGGAAGGCCCGGCTGCCGGTCGCCTCGTCCTCCACGCCCATGACGTATGTCTCGCCCCGCAGCGGCCGACAGTACGTCGTGGTCACCGCCGGCGGCGGCGCGATGAGCCCGGACAAGGGTGACTATGTGATCGCCTACGCCCTGCCGGACAAACGCTGAGGACCCTTCGCCATGGACACCGAGGACCGCGACACCGTCACCGTGGCCGAGACCGGCGTCGGGCGTTTCCAGGTCGAGGTGATGGCGGGTGGCGCGGTCTTCCTGGCCGATGAGCCCGTCGAGGTCGGGGGCCTGGGCTCGGGTCCCAATCCCTACGACCTGTTGGCCTCGGCCCTGGGCGCCTGCACCGCCATGACCCTTCGGCTCTATGCGGCGCGCAAGGACTGGCCGCTCAAGCGGGTGCTGGTCCGCGTCCTGCACAGCCGCGACAGCCTCACCGCGCGTGACCGGTTCGCCCGCGAAATCACCCTTGAGGGGCCGCTCGACGCGACCCAGACCCGCCGCCTGCTCGAGATCGCGGGCCGCTGCCCGGTGCACCGGACGCTGGAGCATGGCGCCGACATCGTCAGCGTCTTGGCCCAGCCGCCGGACCTCACCCAGCCGCAGCCCGCCAACGACGGCCACATGCGCGACATGCAGGACGCCTGCGCCGACGACTGACCGCGCCGGGGCGGCGGCTCAGACCGTCGCCACCAGGACACCTGCCTGCGCCGACGCCGGCGCATCCAGGGCGGCGCTGAGGGCCGCGTAAAGGCCATCCATGGTGATGGGCTTGGCCACGTGCAGGTCCGCGCCGGCCGCCAGGCAGGCCTGCACCTGATGGGGCATGGCGTTGGCGGTCAGCGAGATCACTGGGGTCCGGGGGCGGCGCAAGGCGGCCTCGTGCCGCCGGATCGCGGCGGTGGCCTCCAGCCCGTCCATTACCGGCATCTGGGTGTCCATCAGCACCACGTCGAACTCGTCCTGCTTGAACGCCTGCACCGCCGCCTGGCCGTCGCCCGCGATGGTCACCTCCGCCAGGGGCGCCAGCATCAGCATCACGACCCGCTGGTTGGTGGGATGGTCCTCCGCGAGCAGCACGCGCAGCCGCCGCGAGTCGGGCAGGGCGACGCTGGCGCTGTCCTTGGCGGCCGGCGCGCCGACGACAGCGGGGGCGGGGGTCAGTCGCGCCTCGAAGGTGAAGACCGCGCCCTCGCCCAGAACGGCCGACCAGGTCACGTCGCCGCCCATGCCCCGCGCCAGCTGGCGGGCGATCGGCAGGCCCAGGCCGGTGCCGCCCACCTTGCGGGTGACCGAACCGTCCGCCTGCTTGAAGCGCTCGAACAGGCGCTCGCCGACCTCGGCGTCGAAGCCGTCGCCGCTGTCGGCCACGGTGACCGTCAGGATCGTCCGGCCGTCGTCGTCCGCGCGGGTGGCCGCCGCGATCCGCACCTCACCCTCAGAGGTGAACTTGATGGCGTTGCTGGTAAGGTTGGCGACCACCTGGCGGATACGCAGGGCGTCGCCGCGCACATGATCCTGGAAGCCCTCGGCGAAATCGAGCGCGAAGCCGATGCCCTTGTCCTGCGCCACGGCCTCGAACACGGCGACGGCCGCGGTCACCGCCTCCCGCAGATCCAGCGGCTCGTCCGCCAGCTCCAGCCCGCCGGCCTCGATCTTCGACAGGTCCAGGATGTCGCTGAGCAGCACGTTTAACGTGCGCCCCGAATTCAGGATCACCCGCATCATGTCGCGCTGGTTGTCATCCAGGGGCGTGCGGCTCAGCACATCCGCCATGCCGATGATCCCGTTCAGCGGCGTGCGGATCTCATGGCTCATGTTCGCCAGGAATTCGCTCTTCGCCACGCTGGCCGCCTCGGCCCGCTCCAGCGCCTCGGCCAGGGCGGCGGCGCTGGCTTTCCGGTCGGTGATGTCCTCGCAGATGGTCAGCAGGTGGCGCTGCCCGTCCTGGAACGGCACCGCGATCTTGCGCGTCTGCAGCCAGCGGCGGCCGTTGTGCGGCGTATCCAGCGGCTCCTCGTCGATGGTCACCAGCTTGCCGCTGGCCATGACCGCGCGGTCGTAGGCGGCGAAGAACTCGGCCTGTTCGGGCGGGAAGAAGTCGGCGTCGTTCTTGCCCAGAAGCTCCGAGCGCGGCACCCCCAGCGCCTGTTCGGCCGCCCGGTTGGCCAGCAGGAAACGGCCCGTCTCGCCGTCCTTGACGAACAGCATGGTCGGCACGTTCTCGACGATGGTGTCCAGGAAGCCCTGGGCGGTCGCATGGGTTTGATCCCGGTCCCAACTGGCGGCGTCCGTCCACGTCTCGACAAACCCGCCGCCGGCGACGGGGCGACTCTCCACGCGAAGCTGGGCGCCGAATTCCTTGCGTGTCGCTTCGGTGGTCTCGACGGCGCGCCGCGCGATGTCGTTGGCGGCCCAGGCGTCGATGCGCCCGGCGGCTTCGGGATAACGGCCCGCCGCCGCGCCCGCCCGCAACAGGTCGGCCAACGCCACGCCCGGCGTCAGCGCCACGCCCCAGGCGGCCCACAGGGACTCGTAGCGCGCATTGAACAGACAGCATCGTGCGTCGGCGTCGAAGACCGCCAAGCCGAAGGGCAGGGCGTCCAGCGCCGCCCGGATCAGGGCAGGGGGCGCAGCGGGCGCGGAGCGCAGGTCGGCCATCGAGCATCCCGGGTTGCGAAGCGTCGAACGCTAGGGTGCTCGGCCTTTCCCGCTCGTGAAACACCGATCCGCCAGTTCCTCCCGCGACGATTTGTCCCGTATGGCCATCGACGCGCGCGGTGCTGCGAACAAGTTTGACGGAGCGCGTCTATCGTGTTCTTGTTTTGTTCATGCCGCAACCCGACCCTCATACCGAGCGTCACGCCGCCCTTCTCGCCGAGCTGGCCGAGATCGGCATGGTGATCGCCCGCGGCCTGCGCGACGAGGTCGAGACGGCCGAGGCGCCCGAGGTTCGGGCGCGCGCCGTGGCGGCCTTCCCGCGCATCGCCCGCGCCGTGCGCCAGACCGTGGCGCTGGAGGCCCGCGTCCGCCGCGACGCCGCCCGCGAGCAGGTCGCGGAGGAGGGGCGGGTCCGCACCGAAATCGAGGGCCACGTCCGCCGGCGCAAGGCGCAGGTGCGCATCTGGATGCAGCGGGCCATCTGCAACGAGACCCCTGGCGACGACGACACCACCCGAATGCGGCTGGAAGATCTCTACGACCGCCTGGACCAGGACATCCTCGACGACGACTTCGCCATCCTGCCCTTCGAGGCGGTGATCGCGGACTTCCACCGCAAGCTGGGCCTCAGCCCGCCGACCTTCGGCGTGGACGGCCCGGATGAGGACGCCGATGAGGACGACGCGGACGAGGACGGGGCGGGTTGGGACGATCCGGCTCCGGCGCGATCCACGCACGACTCCGCATGGGGCGCGTCCCGAGACGTCGCTCGCACGCGTGATCCGCCGGGCTGACGGCCGAGACCGGACCTATCTCAAGACCGACAATCCAATCGCCCGGACGGGTCCGGACGCGCCGCGTCAGGCGACGCGGACGCGCGCCGTGCTTTCCGGCAGGTCCGACCCGAAGGCGCGCTGATAGAACTCGGCCACCGTGCCGCGCTCCAGCTCGTCGCACTTGTTCAGGAAGGTCATCCGGAACGCCAGGCCGATGTCGCCGCCGAAGATCTCGGCGTTCTGGGCCCAGGTGATCACGGTCCGCGGGCTCATGACGGTCGAGATGTCGCCGTTCATGAAGGCGTTGCGGGTCATGTCGGCCACGCGGACCATGGCGTTGATCGTCCGCTTGCCCTCGGCCGTATGGTAGGACGGGTTCTTGGCCAGCACGATCTCGGCTTCCACGTCGTGGCTGAGATAGTTGAGCGTGGTCACGATCGACCAGCGGTCCATCTGGCCTTGGTTGATCTGCTGGGTGCCGTGGTACAGGCCCGTCGTGTCGCCGAGACCGATGGTGTTGGTCGTCGAGAACAGGCGGAAATAGGGGTTGGGCCGGATCACCCGGTTCTGGTCCAGCAGGGTCAGCTTGCCCTGTGCTTCCAGCACCCGCTGGATCACGAACATCACGTCCGGCCGGCCCGCGTCGTACTCGTCGAACACCAGGGCGATCGGCCGCTGGATCGCCCAGGGCAGCATGCCTTCGCGGAATTCGGTGACCTGCTTGCCGTCCTTCAGGACGATGGCGTCCTTGCCCACCAGGTCGATCCGGCTGACGTGGCTGTCCAGGTTCACCCGGATCAGCGGCCAGTTCAGGCGGGCCGCCACCTGCTCGATGTGCGTCGACTTGCCGGTGCCGTGATAGCCCTGGACCATCACCCGCCGGTCGTGGGCGAACCCGGCGAGGATCGCCCGCGTTGTCTCGGGATCGAACTTGTAGGCCGGATCGATGTCCGGCACGTGGCTGTCGCGCTCGCTGAAGGCCGCGACCTTCATGTCGAGGTCGATACCGAAGGTCTCGCGGACGTCGACCTCCGTGTCGGGCGTCAGCGTGATCAGCTTGTCTTCGGTGATGTCGAAAGCGGCCATGTCCGGTCGATTACAAGCTTGCCGTTGCGGACGCAAACAGGTGTTTTGTTCAAAGTTCGCGGAGGAACGACGATGCTGATGGAAGCGCAAAGCGCCTATCGCACGATCAAGGTGCAGGCCCGGGAATCCGGCTTCGGCGCGGAGGTCACGGGCGTCGACCTCGCCGCCCCCCTGGCGGCCGAGGTCCTGGCCGAGGTCAAGGACGCCTGGGCCCGCCATGCGGTGCTGGCCTTTCCCGATCAACCGCTGACCCTGGACCAGCTCGAAGCCTTCACCCTGCAGATCGGGCCGTTCGGCGATGACCCCTATGTCGCCCCCATGCCGGGCCACCCCAACGTGCTGGAAGTCCGCCGCGAGCCGGACGAAAAGGTCGCGCCCTTCGGCGGCAACTGGCACTCGGACTGGAGCTTCCAGCCCCAGCCCCCGGCCGCCACCATCCTGCGTTCAGAGATCATCCCGCCCATTGGCGGCGACACCCTCTACGCCGACGCCGCCGCGGCCTACGACGCCTTGTCCGACGCCATGAAGGCGCGACTCGCGCCGTTGCGCGCCATCCACTCCGCCAGCCGCGCCTACGGTCCGAACAGCCCCTACGCCCGCGAGTTGCACCTGCGCGCCATGCCGATCATCGTCAGCCCCGAGGCCGAGAAGACCTGCGTCCATCCCCTGGTCCGCACCCATCCGGTGACCGGCCGCAAGGCGCTCTTCATCTCGCCGGTCTACACCGTGGGCATCGAGGGCCTGGCCCCCAATGACGCCGACCCCCTGCTGGGCGAGCTTTACCAGCACATCGTCCAGGACCGCTTCGTCTACCGCCACCACTGGCGCGAGGGCATGGTGGTCATCTGGGACAACCGCTGCACCATGCACAACGCCCTCGGCGGCTACGACGGCCACCGCCGCGTCATGCACCGCACGACGGTTGCGGGCGAGACGCCGGTCTAGTCTTCGAAGCGGGTCTTCAGCATGAACAACCCGGCGAAGCTGAGCGCCGCGGCGCCGGCGAGGTAGGCTCCTACTGGGGGCAGGCCGCCGCCGTTGGCCAGGGACTGGGCGATGACCGGGGTCAGGCCGCCGCCGATGATCCCGCCGATGTTGAACACCATCGAGGCGCCCGTGTAGCGCACCCGGGGCGGGAACAGGCTGGGCAGGAAGGCCCCCAGCGGACCGTAGACGAACCCCATCACGAACAACGCCAGCGACAGCCAGGCCCAGACCAGCGCCAGCGACCCGGCGCCCATCATCGTCGCCATGACGGCGCCGACCCCCACCGTCGCCAGGCAGCCGCCCATCAACACCCGCCGCGAACTGCTGGCGTCCGCCGCATAGCCCGCTGCGATGATCCCGGCGGCCATGAACAGGATCGCGCCCAGCTGGACCTGCAGGAACGTCTCGCGGCTGTGACCCAGCACCGTCGTCCCATAGCCGAGGGCGAAGGCGGTCGAGATGTAGAAGACGGCGAAGCAGGCCACCGCCGCCAGGGTGCCGCCGATCAGGGCGCCGGGATGCCGCCGGATCACTTCGGCCAGCGGCACGTGGCTCGTCTCCGACTGCGCCAGCACCTTCTGGAAGGCCGGCGTCTCGCCGATCTTAAGTCGAACCCACAGGCCCAGGCCCACGAGGATCGCGCTAGCCAGGAACGGCAGGCGCCAGCCCCAGGCCAGGAACTGCTCCTGCGACAGGACGACCCCTAGGATGAGGAATAGTCCATTGGCGGCGATGAAGCCCACCGGCGCTCCCAGCTGTGGGAACATCCCGAACCGCGCCCGCCAGCCGGGCGGGGCATTCTCCACCGCCAGCAGGGCCGCGCCGCCCCATTCGCCGCCCAGACCGAAGCCCTGGCCGAACCGCAGGAGGCACAGCAGCGCCGGCGCCACCCATCCCACCATGGCGTAGGTGGGCAGGAAGGCGATCAGCAGCGTCGAGCCGCCCATCATCATCAGCGAGGCGACCAACATCGACTTGCGTCCGATCCGGTCCCCGAAGTGCCCGAAGAACGCCGCCCCCACCGGCCGCGCGAAGAAGGCCACCGCGAAGGTCGCATAGCTCTGCAGCAGCTGGGCGCTGTCGGACGACTTCGGGAAGAACAGGCTGGGGAACACCAGCGAGGCCGCCGTCGCGTAGATGTAGAAATCGTAGAACTCGACCGCGGTGCCAACCAGGCTGGCCGTCAGCACGCGTCGGTTCGAGGCGCTGCCCGCGCCGGTGGCTTGACCGTTCATGCCGTCCCGCTTCGCCTCCGCCGCGCTCGCGGTCAAGCCGGATGGCGTTGCCGGCGGTTTCGAATTACCTCCTGGCCATGCGCGCCGAGATCGATCCCTTCCACGCCATCTCCGTCAGTGGCCTGGCCCACAGGCTCAAGGCCGAGGGCCGTTCGATCATCCACATGGAGTTCGGCCAGCCGTCCACCGGCGCGCCCAAGGCCGCCATCGCCGCGGCCCATGGCGTGCTCGACGCCGAGGCCATGGGCTACTGGGAGAGCGCGCCGCTCAAGGCCCGCATCTGCCGCCACTACGCCGAAACCTACGGCGTGACGGTCGAGCCGGGGCAGATCACCCTGACCTGTGGGGCGTCGCCGGCCCTGGTGCTGGCGCTCTCAGCGACCTTCCAGCCGGGCGACGTCATCGCCATGGCCCGGCCGGGCTACGTCGCCTACCGCAACACGGTCAAAGCCCTGCACATGGTACCGCTGGAGATCGCCTGCGGGCCGGAGAGCCGTTACCAGCTGACCGCGGCGACCCTGGCCGCCATCGAGCCCGCGCCCGCCGGCGTGATCCTGGCCAGCCCCGCCAACCCGACCGGCACGGTGATCCCGGGCCCGGAGCTCGCCGCCATCGCGGAGGTCTGCCGGGCGCGCGGCATCCGGATCATCTCCGACGAGATCTACCACGGCCTCAGCTACGCCGAGCCCGCCCACTCCATGCTGGAGTACGATCCCACGACCGTCGTGGTGAACAGCTTCTCCAAGTATTTCAGCATGGCGGGCTGGCGCCTGGGCTGGCTGATCGTGCCCAAGGCCGAGGCCTCCCGCGCCGTGGCGTACATGGGCGCGCTGTTCCTGACAGCCCCGTCCCTGGCCCAGCACGCCGCCCTGGTCGCCATGGACTGCCGCGACGAACTCGAGGGCCATCTCGCCACCTATCGCCGTAACCGTGAGCTCTTGCTGGACGCCCTGCCAGCGCTAGGCCTGGAGAAGATCGCCCCGCCCGACGGCGCCTTCTACATCTACGCCGACGTGGGTCGCCTGACCGACGACAGTCTGGCGTTCTGCAAGCAGCTCCTCCAGGACACCGGCGTGGCCACGGCGCCCGGCATCGACTTCGACCCTGTCGACGGCCACCGCTTTATCCGCCTCAGCTTCGCGGTCTCCACGCCCGAGATCGAGGAGGCCATCCGCCGTCTCGTGCCATGGTTCGAGGCGGCGCGGGCAAAGGCCGCCTGACCACAGACTACTGGCCGGTCGCCTCTCCGACCACGCCGGTCACGGCCGCCCGCGCGGCGCATTGCACCAGCGCCTGACGGGTCTCGGGTCCAAGGCCGTCGGCGCGCTCGGCCGCCGCCGCGATGGAGCCTGTGCGGACGGTCTCGACGACGACCTTGGAGACCGCGTCGATCTGGCCTGCGTCCAGCTTCGATCCCAGTCGTTCGTCGACGCAACCGCAGAAGGCTTCGCTCTGGCCCGCAAGCGTGCAGGCGGTTTTGACCCCCACCACGCCGCTCGCCGTCTTCATGGCCTCCTTGGCGAAGTCCCCCGCGCTCTGCTTGGCGGCGGAGCCCGCGCCCTCGCAGCCGGTAAGCGCAAGCGCAGCCAGGGCCAGCCCGGCGACCCGAAGGTCGAACATCGATCTGTCTCCTCTCGACGGTGTGGTTTCAGAGATGGGAAGCCCCGGCCGGGTTCGCACCTGGCGTCGACTGACGTCAGCGGCGGCTATCGCGTCTTCCGCCTAAGCTTCGCGGTCTCCACGCCCGAGATGGGGGAGCCGATCCGCCCCCTCACGCCCTGGTTGGAGGCGGCGGCGCGGGCAGCCTAGGGCCGGCGATACACCGTCCCGTCCTTCATCACGAAGCGGACGTCCTTCAGCGCCGTGATGTCCTTGGTCGGATCGCCCGCCACGGCGAGCAGGTCGGCCAAATGACCCGCCGCGACACGGCCTAGCCGGTCGTCGAGGCCCAGCAGCCTTGCGTTCACAGCCGTCGATGCGCTCAGGGTCTCGACCGGGGTCATCCCGGCCTTGGTCATCCACTCCAATTCGCGCCAGCTCTGCCCGTGCGGGAAGACGCCGACATCGCTGCCGGCGCCGACGGTCACGCCCAGTTTCAGCGCCAGTTTCACCGTTCCCATCGACTGGAGCATGCCCGGCGAGAGCGGCCCGCCGGGCTTGTAGCGGCCGGCGTATTCGGCCGTGGCCGCTTCGGCTTCAAGAGTTGGGATCAGCGCGACGCCCTTGGCCTTCATCAGCTTCAGCGTCGCTTCCGACGCCTCGTCACCGTGCTCGATGGTGTCGACCCCAGCCGCGACGGCGCGACGGATGCCTTCGTCGCTGGCGGCATGCGCGGCGACCGGTCGGCCCCAATCGTGCGCGGTAGCGACCAAAACCTCCAACTCCGCCTGGGTGAAGGCGGGCTTCACCGTTCCGTTCGGCCCGATCCGATAGTCCGCATAGACCTTGATCCAGTCGGCCCCGAGCGCCGCCTGCTCGCGCACCGCCGCCACGATCTCGTCCACGCCTGACACCTCTTGCGCGCCCTGAGGCAGGGTCATGTCTGACCGAAAGCCCTTGCGGGGCCCGTAGGCGCCCTTGGCCACGATCGCGCGGGTGGTGACCAGCAGCCGTGGCCCGGCAATGGTCCCGTCGGCGATCGCCTTCTTCAATGAGACGTCGGCGTCGCCCGCGCCTTCGGTCCCAAGCTCGCGCTCCGTGGTGACGCCCGACATCAGCGTTCGCGTAGCGTCGCGACCAGCGCGCAGGATCCGATAGAACGGCGCCTCCTTCAGCACTTGATCGTCCCAGCTCGCCTCGTTGTACGGATGCAGCAGTAGGTGCGAGTGCATCTCGATCAGACCCGGGATCAGGGTCGTACCGGGGAGGGCGATCACCTCGGCGCCGTCTGCGGGCACCTGCGCCTTCGGGCCGACGGCGACGACCTTGGTTCCCTGGACACGAACGACCCACCCGGCCTGTGAGGCCGACTGGCCCGCGGTCCAGACCGCGTCAGGTTGCAACAGGTAGTCGCCGGCGCAGGCCGGGGTGGCCGCGACGAGGGCCGCGACGAGGGCCGCGAACGAGGCCGCAAGAAGGGTCCGCAAGGTCAATCGCTTTCCAGGATGGGGACGAGGCGGCCATGGTGATCGAAACGCCGGCGCTTGTCTTGGTCCGGATGGGGCGAGCGTCTTGACCTCCGCTGCGTCGTTGAGGTCTCTCACCGCCTAACGATATTGGAGGATGCCCCATGCAGACCCGCAAGCTCGGCCCGTTCGACGTCTCGGCCATCGGCCTGGGCTGCATGAGCCTCAGCCACGCCTATGGCTCGCCGCCGCCGCGGGCGCAGGCGGAGGAGGTCCTGCTGGGCGCGCTGGACGCCGGCTACACCTTCTTCGACACGGCGGCCGTCTACGGAGTCGGCCACAACGAGCGGCTGGTGGGCGAAGTGCTGGGGCCGCATCGGGACAAGTTCGTGCTGGCGTCCAAGTGCGGCCTGACCAACGGCGAGGAGCGCGAGCTGAACGGGAGCCCCGAGCGCCTGAAGAAGACCTGCGACGAAAGCCTGAAGCGCCTGAACGTCGATGTGATCGACCTCTACTACCTGCATCGGTGGGATAAGCGCGTGCCCATCGAGGACAGCGTCGGCGCCCTGGCCGACCTAGTGCAGGCCGGAAAGATCCGTACGATCGGCCTCTCCGAGGTCTCCGCGCCGACCCTACGCCGGGCGCATGCCGTCCACCCGATCACCGCGCTGCAGACCGAGTACTCGCCCTGGACCCGCAATCCTGAGATCGCAGTGCTGGACGCCTGCCGCGAGTTGGGTGTGACTTTCGTCGCCTTCTCGCCCGTGGGCCGCGGCTTTCTGGCGGGTGGGGCGCAGGATCCCGCGGCCTTCGAGGACCACGACATCCGCAAGAACATGCCGCGCTTCCAGGGCGAGGCGTTCGCCGCCAACCAGCGCCTCTACGCCGCCTTCAAGGCGATCGCGGACGAGGCGGGCTGCACACCGGCCCAGCTGTGCCTGGCCTGGCTGCTACAGAAGGACGAGATCATCGTGCCGATCCCTGGCACCGCCAGCCCGACCCACATGCGCGAGGACGCCGCCGCCGCGGATATCACGCTGTCGCCGGATATCATCGCCAAGGTCGATGCCACGGTGAACGGGCAGACCGTCCAGGGCTCGCGCTATTCGCCCGCCCTGCAGGCCTCGGTCGACACCGAGCGGATGCCCGGCGAGGGTTAGGGCGTCACAGCGCGTTGATGGGCAGGCGCAGGAAGATGTGCCCGCCGGGCGACGCAGGTGGCATCGCTCCCGCGCGGATGTTCACCTGCAGCGACGGCAGGATCAGGTTCGGGGCGGCCAGGGTCGCGTCCCGGGCCTGACGCATCGCGACGAAGGCGTCCTCGGAGACGCCGTCGTGGACGTGAATATTCTCCGCCAGTTGCTCTGCGACGGTGGTTTCCCAGCGGATCTGATCTCGCCCCGCTGGCAGGTAGTCGTGCCCGACGAAGATCCGGGTCGAGCCGGGGAGGGCGAGGATTTCTCGGATCGAGCGATAGAGCGCGGCGGCGTCCCCGCCCGGGAAATCGGCCCGCGCCGTGCCGTAATCCGGCATGAACAGGGTATCGCCCACGAAGGCCGCGTCTCCGATCAGATAGGTCACGCAGGCGGGCGTGTGGCCGGGGGTGTGCATCACGCGGATCGCGAGCTGTCCTAGCGGGATGGTGTCGCCATCCTCGACGAGGCGGCCGAAAACCTTGCCGTCAGACTTGAGATCGTCAGCCTCAAATAGCGGTATGAAGGTTTCCTGGACCTCCCGGATGTGGGCGCCGATCACGATTGTCGCGCCGGTCTTGGCGCGCAGGTAGTCGGCGGCCGAGAGGTGGTCGGCGTGGGCATGGGTTTCCAGCACGTGGGTCAGGCGCAGGTCCTGACGGGCGAGCGCAGCCAACAGGGCGTCGGCCGACGCTGTCGAGACGCGGGCGGACTTGGCGTCGAAATCGAGAACAGGGTCGATGATCGCCGCCTCGCCGGACGCCGGATCAGCCACGATGTAGCTCACGGTGGAGGTCGCAGGGTCGAAGGTGGCCTGGATGAGCGGGGTCATGGAAAACTCCTTGTCCCGAAAATATATTAGCTATTGCTAAATTAGCAAGAACTAATATATTGGCTCCATGTTCGATCTCGCCCAATTCGATATGAGCCGCTTCGAGGCGAGCGCCGGTCAGGCCGCAAGCCTGCTCCGTTCGCTCGCGAACGAACGGCGATTGATGATCCTCTGCCAGTTGGCGGACGGTGAGCGTGCTGTGGGCGAGTTGCTGCCATTGGTCGGCGTCTCTCAGTCCGCGCTCTCGCAGCATCTGAAAGTGCTGCGCGACGAGGGCATCGTGGCGACCCGGCGCGAGGGCCAGGCGATCCTGTACCGGATATCCGACCCCGCAGCCGTCAAGGTCGTTGCGACGCTGGCCGAAATCTACTGCCCCCCTGACATGAGGAAAGCTCCATGAGCGCGATCTTGACCCCCCTCAGCCCAGCCGACGTGGCCGCCCGCTTGAAAGCGGGGCGCGCCGTCCTCGTCGATATCCGGGAGCCCGACGAGTTCGCACGACGTCACGTGGCGGGCGCCCTGTCGCGACCCCTGAGCGGACTAGAAGCGGCGCACATGAAAGTCGCGCCCGGCGCCGAGGTCGTGTTCACCTGCAAGACCGGCATGCGTACAGGCGCCAACTGCGACCGGCTCGCCGCACAAGTCGAGGGACCGGCGTTCGTGCTGGAGGGTGGTGTCGACGCCTGGGCGGCCGCAGGGCTTCCGGTCGCCGAGGATCGGAAGGCGCCGCTGGAGATCATGCGGCAGGTCCAGATCGGCGCGGGCTCCCTCGTGCTTCTCGGCGTAGTCCTGGGCTGTCTGCTGCATCCGGCGTTCTTCGGGCTGTCGGCGTTCGTTGGCGCCGGTCTGACGTTCGCGGGCGCAACGGGCTTTTGCGGCATGGCGCGGCTGTTGGCCTGGGCGCCCTGGAACCGCCGGACCCTGGCGTGAGCCATGGACGCTGTCCTGCCCTATCTGTTGGCGATCTTCAGCGGCGCCGTGGTCGGCCTGTTGCTGAGTGTCTTCGGGGGTGGCGGATCGGTGCTGGCGACGCCGCTGCTCATCTATCTCGTCGGCGTTCGCGATCCGCACGTGGCTATCGGCACATCCGCCGCGGCCGTCGCGGTCAACGCTGCGGTCAGCCTCTGGGCGCAGGCGCGCGGTGGGCGGGTGAAATGGCCTTGCGCCTTGGTCTTCGCCGGCGCCGGCCTTGCCGGCTCGCTGCTCGGCGCGCACCTCGCTAAACAGGTCGATGGCGCGACCCTGCTGATCTGGTTCGCCGGGGCGATGGCCGTGATCGGGGCGTCCATGCTTTGGCCGCGCCGCGACACGGGTGATCCGAATGTGCGTCTCAACACCGCCTTCACGCTCAAGCTTGCGCCACTCGGCCTGGCGACTGGGCTGGCCGCAGGCTTCTTCGGGATTGGCGGCGGCTTTCTGATCGTCCCCGGCCTTATGGCCGCCACCGGCATGACCCTGGCCAACGCCGCGGCCTCGTCGCTGGTCTCGGTCAGCTTGTTCGGCGCGGCCACCAGTCTGAGTTACGCGACCGGCGGGCTGGTCGATTGGCCCCTGTTCGCCGCGCTGGTCGTTGGTGGCGGCCTGGGTGTGGCGCTGTCGCGCCCCGCCGCGGCGGCGCTCGCGAACCGCGCGGACCTGGCGCGGCGCCTGTTCGCGCTGATGGTGATTGCAACAGCGGCCTATGTCGCGCTTCGGGCGATGTGAGTCGATTAACGCAGCGGCTGGGGAAACTTCGGGAGGCTGTCGAAGTCCTCGGGCACATGTTCCAGGATCACGCGGGCCTTGGTGTCTCGCGCCAGCGTTTCGACCATATCCATGGTCTTCAGCGTGTCGGCCCGGCTCGTGTTGAAGCGGGGGACGCGGCGATTGGGGCGGCTTTCGGCAATGTGCCAGAGGTCGCCGGTCAGCAGCACGGGGCCCGCCCCCTTCAGGCGCACCAAAAGGACCGTGTGGCCCGGCGTGTGGCCCGGCGCCTGATAGATCACGACCGATGCATCGCCGAAGACGTCGTAGCTGGGCGCTTCGATGAGGACGGTTCTCGATGTCTCCAGCGCGGCGTAGGCGGCGAACTGCTTGGCATTCCTTCGAGCAGCGTCGCTGAAGGCGTAGGCCTTCTCGTCAGGATCGACGATCCAGGTCGAGGCGGCGAACTGCCCCGCGTTACCAGCATGGTCGAAATGGCTGTGCGACAGGGAAAGGTACTCGATGTCGGCCGGTGTCAGATCCAGCCGCTTGAGCTGCTCGATCAGGGTTGGCGCGGACGCTCCAGGGGCCGGCGTATCCCCCTGTGGCAGACCGGTGTCCCAGATCAGATCGCCCTTCGGGTGCCGGATGAGATAGCACGGCACCACCATCGCCTTGGCGACGCCCTTGTACGCCCCATCGTCGGCGAACATGTCGGCGTTGGGCATGTTCAGGCGTCCGCAGTCCATCGCATACAGCTCGATGCTCTTCGGCGGGGCCTTGGCGGCCTCGGCGCTCTCGGCGCTGAAGAGCAGGGCTATGGCGGCTGTGGCGGCGAGGCGCAGGCGATGCGGCATGTGGTCTCCTGAGGGGTGGCGCGACCGAGTCATTGGAGGGTGCGCTGCGTGCGGCGGCGAGTCACCTTCAAGCTGCAGGCGCCCTGCCGCGGCGCGCGGATGTCGGTGGGATCCGCGCCAGAATGCCGCAGAATAAACGGTATTCCAGCAAGGTCTCGTCAAGGCGCGGATGGTCTTCTCGTTTACCAAATCGGGAGGATAAAACCGTGAGCGATCAATACGCTGTTGGGGAGCGACTGGACTTCATCGGGCTCGACGACAAGGCGCGCCAGACGCTTCGGTCGCTGGGCCCGTTCATCGCGGCGGAGATCGAACCGGCGCTCACCCTCTTCTACACGAAGCTGGCGGCGACCCCGCAGGTCCGCACCTTCTTCCGAGACGACGGTCACATGGCGACCGCGAAGGGTGCGCAGGGCCGGCACTGGGACATCATCGCCAAGGGCCAGTTCGACCAGGCGTACGTCAACGGCGTGCGCACGATCGGCCAAACGCACGCCCGCATCGGGCTCGAGCCGCGCTGGTACATCGCCGGTTACGCGCTGATCACCGAGACGCTGTTGCGTCGCATCGTGGAAACCCGCTGGCCCAAGGGCTTCGGCGGACGCGCCAAGGGCGTCGATGAGACCGCTGACGCCATCACCACGCTGGTCAAGGCCATGCTGCTGGACATGGACTTCGCGGTCTCAATCTACCTCGAATCGCTGGAGGCCGAGCGCCAGCGTCTCGCGGCGGAGCGCAAGGCCATCGAGAACGATCAATCGGCGGCCATGAACGCCCTGGGCGCGGCGCTTTCGCGCCTGTCGCAGGGCGACCTTCGCGCGCGGATCGATGCGGATCTCGCGCCCGCGTTCGCGACCCTGAAGTCGGACTTCAACGAGGCGATGACATCGCTGGAGGCGACCATGGGGTCGGTCACCAAGGTGTCCGCCGTCGTGGCGGACGGCGTGGGTCAGATCGGCGCCGCGGCCGATGATCTCTCGCGTCGCACCGAGCAGCAGGCGGCCAATCTCGAGCAGACCGCCGCCGCCCTGGAAGAGATCACCGCGGCCGTCCGCAAGAGTTCTGAAGGCGCGCTGGGCGCCAGCCGGGTCGTCGCCGCGACCCGCACGGAAGCTGAGCGATCCGGAGAAGTCGTGGCCCAGGCGATCGGCGCCATGGATCAGATCGACGGCTCCTCAAGCCAGATCAGCCAGATCATCGGGGTGATCGACGAGATCGCCTTCCAGACCAACCTCTTGGCCCTCAACGCCGGGGTCGAGGCCGCGCGAGCCGGGGAAGCGGGCCGCGGCTTCGCCGTGGTGGCGTCTGAAGTGCGGGCTCTGGCCCAGCGTTCCGCCGAAGCGGCGCGGGAGATCAAGACCCTGATCACCGACTCCGGCGAACAGGTGAAATCGGGCGTCGAGCTTGTGGGGCAGACAGGCCAGGCGCTGACCGCGATCCTGGCGCGGGTGACCGAGATCGACACTCTCGTGTCCGACATGGCCTCTTCGTCGCACGAGCAGACCCGGGCGATCAGCGAAGTCAACATCGCGGTCAATCAGCTCGACCAGCTGACCCAGCAGAACGCGGCGATGGTCGAGGAGACCACTGCGGCCACGCACACCCTGAACGCCCAGAGCCGGGATTTGACGCGGTTGATGTCGGGCTTCACGATCACCCCGCCGCCAGCGAAGGTCCGTTCCGCCGCCTAGGCCATGCCGGCCTTGCGCAGGGCCTGGTACGACCTGATGACCCGCTGCAAGCGGTTTTCGCCGGACCGGTCGCCATTGTTGGCGTCAGGGTGCAGGCGGCGAACCAGCTCGGTGTAGCGGGCGCGAATTTTCGCGGCGTCGGCGTTCTCGTCCAGGTCGAGATCGGCCAGGGCGTTGCGTTCGAGCTTGCCCAGCTTGCGGCTCTCGGGCTCTGGCTTGTGGGCGGTCTGTCCGCCGCCGCCGAACATGTTGAACGGGTCGCGATATCCCTGGCCCGCGCCAAACTTCGCGGAGAAGGCGGCGGCCTCGCGGCTCATCCGTCCGGCCTTCATCTCCCAGGTGGGACGACCGCCGGTCATCATCTCTTCCTGCTGGCGGCGGCGAACCTCGCCCTCGGGCATGCCGGCGAAGAAGTTCCAATTGCGATTGTACTCGGCGGCGTGCGGCTGGCAGAACCAATAGTGCTCGTTCAGCATGTCCCGCGCCTTCGGCGCCCGCGCCGTGGCGACGCGCAGGCAGCCCGGATGGTCGCAAGCGCGCTCGCCCGGCTTCAGAGCGTTGACGTCCTCCTCCGCGGCGTCCTTTTCGGACGGCGGGCGCACGCGGATATCCACGAATCTGGGCTTGTATTGAAACGCGCCGGGCATGGGCCAAGTATGGGGCCGAGAAACTTCCCTGCAAGAATTGAAGATGCGGCCAATGGGCGCCATATTTGAAACGATCCAAACCAAGCTGACCGCGGCCTTCCAGCCCACGCGTCTGGAGATCGAGGACGACTCGGGCCGCCATGCGGGCCACTCGGGGGCCCGGGAGGGTGGCGAAAGCCATTTCAACGTGACCATCGAGTCGGCAGCCTTCGCAGGTGCGGGGAAGGTCGCCCGACAACGGATGATTTACCGCGCCCTGGCCGAAGAAATGGCCGGCCCGGTGCATGCGCTTTCGATCAAGGCGCTGGCGCCCGGCGAGCACTGATACGCAAACTGACAACGAGAGCTGTCTTCGCTGGCGGCCGGATATTTGGGGAGAGACGGGTTGCGGACCACGATCACCGTCAATGGCGAGGTGCGGTCACTCGACCTCGACCCGCGGACAACGCTGCTCGACGCCTTGCGCGAGCACCTTAAGCTGACCGGCGCGAAGAAGGGCTGCGACCACGGCCAGTGCGGCGCCTGCACGGTGCTCGTGAACGGGGTGCGGATCAATTCCTGCCTTTCGCTCGCGGTCGCCCACGACGGGGACGATGTGGTCTCGATCGAGGGCGTTGGCGCGGTCGGGTCGCTACACCCGGTGCAGCAGGCGTTCCTGACCCATGATGCCTTCCAGTGCGGCTACTGCACGCCCGGACAGATCTGTTCGACCGTGGGCATGCTTCGCGAGGTGGAGGCGGGCCTGCCCAGCCACGCCACGCGCGACGTCGCGGGACCCGTCGTCCTGGACGGCGCGGAAATCCGTGAACGGATGAGCGGCAACATCTGTCGCTGTGCCGCCTATCCCCAGATCGTGGCGGCCATCGCCGATGTGGCGGGGATCGAATCTTGAAACCTTTCACCTACGAGCGGGCGACCGACGTTGACGGCGCGGTGCGCGCGGTGTCCGAGACGCCCGGCGCGCGCTTCCTGGCCGGCGGGACGAACCTGCTGGACCTGATGAAGCTGGAGATCGAGCAGCCGCGGCATCTGGTGGACGTCAGCCGCCTGCCGCTAGCGCAGGTCGAAGACGCGGACGGCGGTCTGCGCATCGGGGCCATGGCCACCAACAGCCAGGTTGCTGGCGACCGGCGTGTTCGCGAGCGCTATCCCGTGCTGACCCAGGCCATCGTATCGGGCGCCTCGGGACAGCTGCGAAACAAGGCGACGACGGCTGGAAACCTGCTCCAGCGGACGCGTTGCCCGTACTTCTACGACACCAGCAAGCCCTGCAATAAGCGCCAGCCTGGCGCGGGTTGCGCGGCGATTGAGGGCGTCAGCCGCGAGACCGCGATCCTGGGCGCGAGCGCCGCCTGCATCGCTGTCCACCCGTCAGACATGGCGGTGGCGATGGTGGCCCTGGACGCCGAGGTCGAGACCTTGACGCCCGCCGGCGACGCGCGCCGCTTTCCGCTGATGCAGCTCCATCGCCTGCCAGGTGACACGCCGCATCTGGAGACGCACCTGGTTCCGGGCGAGTTGATCACCGCGGTGCTGCTCCCACCCCCGCCCGAGGGCGGGCAGATCTATCGCAAGGCGCGGGACCGGGCGTCCTACGCCACCGCCCACGCCAGTGTCGCGATCGCCGGCGGCCGTGTGGCCCTGGGCGGCGTGGCGCACAAGCCCTGGCGCGCGGCCGCCGCGGAGGCGGCGATGGCGTCAGGCGCTGCGCCGGCCGAGGCCATGGCCGAAGAATTGAAGGACGCCGCGGTCAGCGCGGAGAACGCGTTCAAGGCGCCGCTGGTCACCCGGCTGTTCGCCGCGGCGGTCCGCGAAGCTGCAGGAGACCGGGCATGAGCTCCGTTCACGACTGGGCCGCGCCCAACCCCGTCACCACGAACCGATCCGGCATCATCGGCAAGCCGGTCGATCGGTACGAGGGGCCGCTGAAGGTCACCGGCACCGCGCCCTACGCCTATGAGGTCCAGCCGCCGTCGCCACCGGCCTATGGCGTCATGGTCGGGGCGACGATCGCCGCCGGCCGCATCACGGCTGTCGATCTCGCCGCCGCGGAGGCTTCGCCGGGTGTGCTGGCGGTCTGGACGCACCTCAATGTCCCCGCCCAGCCTCCACGTGGGACCAAGGGCCACCCCCGCAGCACCGCGGGGTCGCGCCCGGCCCTGGAGAGCGACAAGGTGACGTATTGGGGCCAGCCGGTCGCCTTCGTCGTGGCCGACACCCTGGAGAACGCGGTCGCCGCATCACACCTGGTGAATCTGAGCTACGCGGCCGACACGCCGGACGTGGACTTCGCAGAGCGCCTGGCCGACGCGGGGCAACCCCCCGGCGAGCAGGACATGGAGGTCGGCGACTTCGACGCGGGCTTCGCCGCCTCTGCGGTTCAGCTGGACGAGACCTGGACGACGCCGATCCAGAACCACTGCCAGATGGAGCCCTGCGCCTCGCTGGTCTGGTGGGAGGGCGACAAGTGCATCGCCCATACCTCGGTCCAGATGGTGAAGCCCGCCCAGCACGGCTTGGCGGAAACCCTGGGGATCGACCGCGACGCGGTCCACCTGCTGACCCGCTACATCGGCGGTGGCTTCGGCGGTAAGGGTCAGACCTATGACGACCTGACGCTGGCGGCCCTGGCGGCGCGGGCGCTGGGTCGGCCAGTGAAGGTCGCCTTCACCCGCCAGCAGATGATGAGCGGGACCATCCATCGGCCCGCGACAGTCATGCGGGTGCGGCTGGGGGCCGAAGCCGACGGCCGCCTGAACGCCTTTTCGATCATGACCTGGACCCACTGCCATCAGGATGGGTCCTTCACCGAGCACGCCTCGAATTTCGCCCGCGCGCTCTATGCCGCGCCCAACCGGCTGACCGGCCACCGCCTGGTGAAGTTGGACCTGCCGATGGCGGGGCCGATGCGCGCGCCCGGTGAGGCGTCCGGGACCATGAGCCTGGAATGCGCGATGGACGAGCTGGCCGAACGGCTTGGGCTCGATCCGGTGGAGCTGCGCATTCGCAACGAGCCCCCGGCTGACCCCGAGAACGGACGGCCGTTCTCCCAGCGCCAGCTGGTTCGCTGCCTGAGGGAGGGCGCGCAGCGGTTCGGCTGGGATCGCCGCCAGTCCACGCCTGGGCTGGTTCGCGACGGTTGCTGGCTCGTGGGCATGGGCATGGCCGCGGCGATTCGCGGTAACTTCCTGCTGCCCGCCAAATGCAGCTTCTCGGTGGACGCCGACGGGGTGATCACCGTGCGTCAGGGCATGACCGACATCGGCACCGGCACCTACACCGTGCTGGCCCAGATCGCCGCCGAAACCCTGGGCGTGCCCCTGGGCAAGGTGGTGGTCGAGATCGGCGACAGCGAGATGCCGCCGGCGCCGGGATCGGGCGGGCAGTTCGGTGCGGCCTCGGCGGGATCGGCGGCGCTCGCGGCGGGGATGAACCTCCGCACGGCGCTGGCGGAACTGGCGACGGGCGATCCGAACTCGCCGCTCTACGGCGACGATCCGACCCTGGTGACCTTCCAGGACGGGGTGATCGCCATCGAGAACAAGTCCGAGACCCTGGCGACGCTGGTCCGCCGCGCCGCGCCGGAGGGCCTCACCGTCGAGGGCGACAGCCGTCCGGCCGCCGACATGCGCGAGTGGAGCACCCAGACCTATGGCAGCCACTTCTGTGAGGTGGGCGTCGATCCGGTGACGGGCGAGGTGCGCGTTCGCCGGATGCTGGGCGTCTTCGCGGCGGGACGGATCCTCAACTACAAGACGGCGCGCAGCCAGCTGACCGGTGGGATGATCTGGGGCGTGGGCTCGGCCCTGACCGAAGGCAACCCCGTGGACCCCCGCTATGGCTCACTGATGAGCCAGGACCTGTCGCAGTACTTGGCGCCCGTACAGGCCGACATCGGCGACCTCGAGGCGATCATGCTGGACGAGGTCGACGACAAGGCCAATCCCATGGGAATCAAGGGCGTCGGCGAGCTGGGGAATTCCGGAGCTGGGGCCGCCGTGGCGAATGCGATCTACAACGCCTGTGGCGTGCGCGTGCGCGACTACCCCATCACGCCGGACAGGTTGCTGCCGGGGCTGATCGCCAGGGGTCTTTAGATACCTGCCAAAAGCGCAGGACTAGTCTGCGGAAACGGCGACTACCCGACGGCATGTGGCGTCCGTATCTCACCGGCGACCGGCAATTCGCCGGGGTCGGGAGATGTGGCGGTGAAGCTTTTGCTGGCGATTCTAAGCTTGGCGGGGTCGGTGAGCCTGTTGCTCAGCGACGCGGCGGGCCACGCCTTCCCGTATCTCTAGGGGGCCGATGGCGTCGATTCGCGCGCCCAATCCGCCCGTGTCGCTTCGCGTCAGCGCGCCTTGAGTTCGCCTAGCACGCGAGCCAGATCGCCTTCGCGGAAGGGCTTTTGCAGCACCGGAGAGCCACGATCGACCTCCCGGAGGCCGGCATCGCCGTAACCTGTGGCGAATGCGAACGGAGCACCCTTTGAGCGAAGCAGGTCGGCGAGGGGGAAGATCGGCTGCCCGCCCAGGTTCACATCCAGAACAGCGCAATCCAGTTCAGCCGCGTTGGCCAATTCGATGGCCTCATCGAGGCGAGATGCAGGACCGACCACGGTGCAACCGAGATCGCTGAGCATGTCCTCTATGAGCATGGACACCATCATCTCGTCTTCCACGACGAGAACACGCAGGCCTTGCAGGCTCGCTTCAGATGTCATTCCACCAACTCCAACACGATCGCCAGCGTCATCCGGCATCGGCTATTCAGGCCTGTCTAGTTGAACATGAACCGAATGTCGCGGGGCGTGTGCATGAGTTCGCTTCCTGCGTGCATTTGCGAGTCCATGCTGCAAATCCGAAGTCAAACGCCCTGAACCTCCGGTTGGTTCCGTGCGCCCGATAGCCGCGGATCAAGGACGCGGGCGTTCGTGGTTTTGCAAGGGTTTGCCCTGCAAAGTCGCCGCGCGATTGAGGCGGAAGACATGTTCGATTTTACCGTGCGGGCCCGTAGCGGCCACTGGGTTTTGCAGGACGCCGAGGCCGGCGACCTCGGGGCCTATGACACGCGCGACGAGGCGCTTGCCGCGGCGGGCGACTGGGTGCGGCTGATCGAGCGACCCTGGCCTGTCCTGGTCTGCGACGCCGATGGCGAATGGCACCAGACCCTCGTCGAGCCGACCGCCCTTCACTGACGCGCGGACATTACACGGCGTTTAAGTATTAAGTCGCTGTAATTTCCTTAAATCGCTGTCATTACGGCCTATTCACGGGTTTTCACTGGGTCTCCATAGTATTCGTTTCTTCGCCGGCGGGACACACCGCCGGAGCACAGACCGCTCCGAAGGAAACGACAATGAACAACCTGACCAACCGCATCTCCGGTCTCGCCATGCTGGCCCTGGCCGCCCTGCCGATCGCCTCGCTGCCGGCTTCCGCCCTGGCCGCGCCCGCCGTCCGCGTCGCCGACATCAACCTCTCGAGCCCTGAAGGCATGTCCACCTTCGACGCCCGCGCCAACGCCGCGGCCCGCGACTTCTGCCGCAGCGAGCGCAGCGTGTCCGCCGCCGCCGCCTGCCGCTCGGGTGTGAAGCAAGAGCTGTCGGAGAAGGCCGCGACCCTGCGGTCCGCTCAAGTCGAACAAACCACCAAGACCTTCGCCGCCCGCTAGCTCTCCCTTCGAAGGCGGACGTGCGAAAGCGCCCGCGGCTCGTCCCAAGCCGCGGGCGCAATCGCGTCGGCAGACCGTGTCCGTCTACGCGGCGTCCACCAGGACCACTTCTGCGTCCTCTAGGGCGGTGACCCGCAGCACGTCCTCGTCCTTCACCGCCGCGCCGTCGCGGGCGCCGAGCCGAACGCCGTTCACCTCGACCGACCCTTGAGCGGCCACCAGATAGGCGTGGCGATCACGGCCCAGCGCATACTCGGTGGTCTCACCGGCCTTGAGAGTCGCGCCCGACACGCGGCCGTTGGTCCGGATGGGCAGGGCGTCCACGTCACCGGGCACGCCGCTGGCCAGGGTTACGAACTTTCCGGCGCGATCACCCTTGGGGAAGGGCTTGGCGCCCCAGCTCGGCGCGCCCCCGCGGGCCGAGGGCTCGATCCAGATCTGGAACAGCGTCGTGGTCTCCGGTTCCATGTTGTACTCGGCGTGGCGGATCCCCGAGCCAGCGCTCATGACCTGGACGTCGCCAGCCTCGGTCCGGCCTTCGTTGCCCAGGCTGTCCTTGTGGGTGATGGCGCCCTTCCGGACATAAGTGATGATCTCCATGTCGGAGTGGGGGTGCGGCGGGAACCCGGAATTCGGCGCGATCTCGTCGTCGTTCCACACCCGGATCGGGCCCCAACCCATGTTGTCGGGGTCGTAGTAGTTGGCGAACGAGAAGTGGTGGCGAGCCTTGAGCCAGCCATGATCGGCGCCGCCCAGGCGCGCGAAAGGTCTGCGGTCGATCATTGCGAAATCTCCCTTGCGAGGCGCGAAGGCCGCGCCGTCTGTTGGGATGGAAGATAAGCGTTCCGTTTCGTCGATAAATCCATCTGAATGTAGAAGATTGCCACCAAAATGGAATGAATGCGGGACGCTGAAGCCTTCAGCCACGGTTCATCGTGGTGACGCTTGAATACCCGCCAACCCACGCTGCGGAGGCCGCCCAATGACCAAGATATTCTGCATGACCGCGCTTGCGGCCCTCTCCCTTGCCGGCGCGGCGGGCGCCCAGCCCATGCGCGGCGTGTCCGCGACGCTTTATGACCAGCCGAACTTTCAGGGGAACGCGGTGACCATCACCCAATCCGCGCCCGACCTCGGCAAATGGCGCTTCAACGACCGCGCTCAGAGCGCGCGGTTCGAGGGCCGCTGGCTGATCTGCGAGCACGACAATTTCAAGGGACGCTGCCAGGAGGTGCGCAACGAGGTCGCCAACCTGCACACCCTGGGTCTGATGGCGCAGATTTCGTCCATTGAGCCGGCCGGTCGTCCGGGTGGCGGCGGGCCTGGTCCCGGTCCGGGGTTCCCGGGCGGGCCCGGCGGGCGTGGTGTCGATGGGACGACGACGGTGTTCTTCCCGCGTCCGACGCTGGGCGGGATGGACGTGGCGGCCGGAGGCCGCGCAGCCGACATGTACTGTCGCCGCCAGAACCTGGGCTCCGCAGTCTGGTTCGATTCCAGCCAGCGGGCGAATTCAGCGGTCGGGCCGGAGGGCCAGATCATCGGCCGTTCGGACGTCCTTCGCGATCTGCTCTGCCGCAAGTATTGACCTGACGCTGCGCGCCTGCCCCTCTCGCGTCTTGGATCGGGAGGGGCGGATGTTTCGAAGTCTTGCGGCGGCCGCGGCGGCTCTGGGTCTGATGGGGGCCGGGCCGGCGGATTGGCGTCCGCTCGACCCTGCGAACACTCTGGTGGTCGACAGCACGAAGGGCCGGATCGTGGTCGAGCTTCGGCCCGAGATCGCGCCGCGCGGCGTTGAGCGGATCAAGCTTCTGACCCGCGAAGGGGTCTACAACGGCCTGCAGTTCCATCGCGTCATCGATGGCTTCGTGGCCCAGACAGGCAATCCGAACAATCGCGATGGGGGCGTCTCAAAGCACCCGGACCTGGCGCCCGAGTTCAATTTCCGCATCGCGCCTGACCTGGCGACGATCGTCCTGGAGCGCAGCGACGCGCGCGAAGGCGTCGTGGGCGCGACGCCATTCCAAGCGGTGTCCGCGGTTGAGCCGGGGCGCCCGGGGGATACGCGCCTGCGGGGATGGGGCGCCTACTGCCCAGGGGTGGTGGGCATGGGCCGTCAGGCCGATCCTGGAACCGCCAATAGCGAGATCTTCTTCATGCGCGGCCCGTCACGACGACTGGACCACGAGTACACGGTTGTCGGCCGGGTGATCTCCGGCCTGGACGCGGTCTACGGCGTCGCGGTGGGCGAGCCTCCCGGGGTGCCGGACCTGATGCTCAAGGTCCGCATCATGGCCGACATGCCCGAGGCCGAGCGTCCGAAGCTCGAGGTCCTGAACCCTCGCGGTCCGGCGTTCCAGGCGAAGGTTGCGGCCCTGAAGCGCGAAAAAGGCGCCGCCTTCACCATCTGCGACGTGGAGATTCCCACCCGGCCGCATTGAGGGGATGCGACGAAGCGCCCAGTTGTCCCCTACAACCTGGGGCCGTACATCCGACCGCCAAGGAGCGGTCGCAGCATGCGCTTTGAAGTTGTCGAAGAGGCGGATCAGTGGGTCGTCCGCAGCGAAGGCTGCGAGGTTGGCCGCTTTGCCGACCAGGATGCGGCTTTGAACGACGTCGCCGAGCGGCTTCGCGACGCCGATATCTCGGAGCCCGCGGGACTGTCGGTTCGGTATCTGAGCCGCAGCGCCTGACCTAAGCGCTTGCCCGCTGGCCGCCCTGCAGGCCACATCGCCTCCGAACTGCGGAGCGCGCCGATCTTGAAACTGCTCAAATCTCTCAGCGTCCAGGTGCTGCTCGCCCTGGCGGGCGGCCTTGTGGTCGGCGCGTTGGCGGCGGCGTATGGCGGTCCCGGCGCGCCGGGGGTGATCGAAGGCGTCGAGGCCCTGGGTGGCCTCTGGCTGAATGCGCTGCGGATGACGGTCGTCCCACTGATCTTCGCCGTGCTGGTGACGGGCATCGCCCAAGTCTCGGATGCGGCGGCCACCGGTCGCCTGGCCATGCGAGCCGTCCTCTGGTTCGTCGGTCTGCTGTTGCTGTCCGCGGTGACGTCGGTGCTGCTGGTTAATGGCATTCTGGCCGTCTGGCCGGTCGGGGACACCGCAGCGGCGGCGTTGCGTGCCGGAGCCCAGGCGCCGCTCACCGGCGTCGCCACCGCGCCCGATTTCGTGGCCTGGGTGAAGAGCCTGGCGCCGTCGAACCCCATCAAGGCGGCGGCCGAAGACGCCATCCTGCCGGTGGTCGTCTTTGCCGTGTTCACCGGGTTCGCCCTGACCCGCTTGCCGGAGGCGCGTGGCCGGACGCTGCTGGAGGTCTTCCAGGCGCTGGGTGAAGCGATGATCGTGATTGTCCGGTGGGTGCTGCTGGCGGCGCCCATCGGGGTGTTCGCCCTGGGGTTGGGCGTGGGCCTGCGCGCCGGGGTCGGCGCGGCCGGCGTCCTGGGACAGTATATCGTTGTCGCCTCGACGGCGGGCCTGACGATCGCGCTCCTGGCCTATGCGCTCGCCGTCACCGTCGGACGGGCGCCGCTGGGACGATGGGCGCGCGCGACGTCCCCGGTGCTGGCCACGGCGTTCGCCACCCAGTCGTCCCTGGCCTGTCTGCCGGCCATGATCGAGCGGACGCGTGACGACCTCGGCGTACCCGCGCGGGTCGCCAACTTGGTCCTGCCCCTGGCGGTGGCGGTGTTCCGGATGACCAGCCCGGCGGTGAACCTCGCCGTCTGCGTGTTCGTGGCGCACGTGTACGGTCTGCACCCGTCGCTGCTGCAGTATGTCGGCGCGGTGTTCGTGGCCTTGGCGGTGAGCGTCGGGTCGGTCGGGCTTCCGGGGCAGGTCTCGTTTATTGTAAGCGTCGCCCCGATCTGCATCGCCTTGGGCCTGCCGATCGAACTTCTGCCGATCCTGCTGGCGGTCGAGGTCGCCCCGGATATCTTCCGCACCCTGGGCAACGTCACCGGCGACATGGCCGTTACCGCGATCCTGGCGCGCGACGAGCCTGACGCTGGGGCGGCTACCCAAGCCTGATCGACTCCGTCATGGTCGCGCGGCATGACCAACGAACCCTTTTTTCGAAAAGACGGCGATCTGTTCGTTCCCACGACCGCCGGGATCGGCCCCTGGGATAAGAATTCGCTCCACGGCCGGGTGATCATCGGCCTGCTAGGCGCGGAGATCGAGAAGCGGCATGGCTCGACCGAGTACATGCCGGCGCGCTTGACCGTCGACATGTACAAGTTGCCCGACCTGTCGCCGGTCGAGATCGTGACCCGGACCATAAAGGACGGCTATCGCATCAAGGTGATCGACGCCGAGTTCATTTCGGGCGGGGTGAGCGCCGGTCGCGCGACCTGCCAACTCCTGCGCAAGACCGAGAACGCACCGGGCAACGTCTGGCAGCGCGAGCCGTGGGGCGCGCCGGCGCCTGACGACACGCCGGAGATGGAGGGGCCCATGGGCGGCATGTGGAAGATGCGCCCGATCTCGGGGGCCATGCGCGCCGTGGAGCCGCGGCGGCTATGGATGGCCGAGGTTCGCGAGGTCGTGGGCGGGGACCCGCTGACGCCCTTCGTTCGGGTGGCGGTCGCCGCCGACTTCGCCAGTCCGTTCGCGCACGTGGGCGATCAGGGCCTGGGCTATATCAACACCGACGTCACCGTGTACCTGCACCGCGAGCCGGTCGGCGAATGGATTGGTTTCGAAAGCCTGACCCACGGCGCGACGGATGGCGTCGCGGTCGGCGATTGCCTTCTGCACGACGAAGCGGGCCACATCGGCTCGGCAAGTTGCACAGCGCTGGCGCAGAAGCGGAAGCTGTAAGTATCTAGGGACATGTTCCCAGCTCTGCCGCGCCCCGAGGTCCAGAACCTTCGCCTGTCCAAGATCCGCGAGGTGGCGAACGCGGGGCTCGGTCGCGACGACATCCTGACCTTCTGGTTCGGCGAGGGCGACCAGCCGACTCCGGCGTTCATCCGCAAGGCGGCGTCGGACGCCCTGATGGCCGGCCGCACCTACTACACGCACAATCTGGGACGCCCCGAACTGCGCGACGCGCTTTCGCGGTACCTGACATCGTTGCACGGCGTATCCATTGGGGCGGAGCGCATCGCTGTGACCAGCGCGGGCGTCAGCGCGCTGATGCTCGCCGCCCAGCTGGTGCTATCGCCGGGCGACCGCACCGTCGTGGTCGGCCCGATCTGGCCCAATGTGGTCGAGATCCCGAAGATCCTCTCAAGCCGCGTCGAGGTCGTCCCGGTGGAGGCGGCCCAGGGCCGCTGGCGGCTGGACATGGACCGCCTCATGGCGGCGCTCACGGCCGACACGCGCGCTCTGATCCTGAACTCGCCGAACAATCCCAGCGGCTGGATGCTGCCCGCGGAGGACCGCGCCGCGATCCTGGAGCGTTGCCGCCGGTACGGAATCTGGCTGATCGGCGACGATGTCTATGAGCGGGTCACCTTCGACAGGCCGACGGCGCCGTCGTTCCTGCCCCTGTCGGAGCCGGACGACCGGATCATCAGTACGAACAGCTTCTCGAAGGCCTGGCGCATGACCGGCTGGCGCCTCGGGTGGATGGTCGTGCCGCCCAGCTTGATGGACGGACTTGGGGTGCTCATTGAGTACAACACCTCCTGCGCCCCCGACTTCGTGCAGGAGGGCGCTCGGGTTGCGGTGGAGCAGGGAGACGCCGTTGTGACCGAACTTCGGGCCGAGCTCACAGCAGCCCGGGATCAGGTGATCGGCGGACTGCGCGCCATGCCAGGGGTCGAGGCGCCGACACCCGACGGCGGCCTCTACGCCTTCTTCCGTGTGCAAGGCTGCACGGACTCGCTGGGTCTGGCCAAGGCGCTGATCGCTGAGGCCGGCCTGGGTCTGGCGCCGGGCGCCGCCTTCGGACCCGAGGGTGAGGGCTGGCTGCGCTGGTGCTTTGCTGCGCGGCCCGAAAAGAACGCCGCGGGATTGCGGCGGCTCGCGGGCTACCTGGCCAGCCAATAGCCGACCATTGCCAGGGCGGCGGCCTGGGCGGCCACGATCCCCCACAGCGCGCTTCTGAACGGCTCTTTGCGTGTCTTGTGCCGAAGGACGCGCTGCGCGAGGAGCGCGGCTGGCGACCCTCCGACCGCAGCCAGCAGCAACAGTCTGCGTTCGGGAACGCGCCGCGACCTTCCCGCCGCCGCCTGTTTGTCGCGGGCGAAGGTGGCAAAGGTCGCTGCGTTGATCACGGCGAGGTAGAGCGCGAAAAGCTCGAACATTCGCCGCGACGGCGCGGTCGGCCTACGGGTTCGGCGTGGCCGGCGGCGCCTCGGCGGGCGCGGCGTCCGTGCCCGGCTCGGGCTCTTCGTTCACCCTGAACGTCGCACCCATCAGCTTCGCGCGGGTTTCCAGCGAGGCGGAGACGGTTTCGCAGCGAAGCGGCAGCGACCAGCTCATCCACTCCTGGGCCTTGCGCGCCTTGGTGACCTCCGGTCCCGTGTTCCAGATCTGACGGCCCAGGCGCACGGCGTTCGCGCCGAGGGTGTTGATCGGGCGGACCGAGGCCTTCTCCGCGGCGGTCAGCGAGGCCTGGAAGGTCTTCAGCTGGTCGCGGCCGATCTTCTGCATGTCGGCATAGACCTTGAGATCGTCCGCCAGGCTGGTGCCGGGCTTGCGGAACTGGGTCTCGATGCGGGTCACTTCCGGCATCATCTCGTCGTGCATGTCGAGGTAACCGCGCAGGGCGCCATAGCACCAGGCGACGAACTGGTAGTCGTCGCGGGGCGCGCCGTTGGGCAGCCGATCTTCAGCGGCGGCGGCCGGCGCTTCCGGCGGGGGGGCGGCCGCCTCGGGCGCTTGGGCGAACAGGGCGAGGGCGATAGCGAGAGCGGTCATTCAGAGCCTTGTGATGCGTAATTTTGTCAGCTTCGCGCCCGACCTAGTCCACGGGCCCGAACCCGCCGCCCCCAGGGGTCTGGATCTCGATCACATCGCCAAGCGCTACCGTAACGGAGAAGCAGCCCGGAAGTTCACTAACCGCCCCCGACGATGCGATCAAACGTTGCCGGCCCGGCGATCCCGGCTGTCCGCCCGCCACGCCCTGCGGCGCGTGCACCCGTCGCGAGGCGAGCAGGGCGGCTTCCATGGGCGCGAGGAAGCGGATGCGACGGACGGCGCCGTCGCCGCCCCGCCGTGCCCCCGCGCCGCCGGAATTCGCCCTGACCCCGAACGCCTCGACGCGGACGGGGAACCGCCGTTCCAGGATTTCCGGGTCGGTCAGGCGGGAGTTGGTCATGTGGGTGTGGATGGCGCTGGCGCCGTCCGCGGTCGCCGTGGCGCCCGCGCCGCCGCAGATCGTCTCGTAGTACTGTCGGTCGGCGTCTCCGAAGGTGAAGTTGTTCATCGAGCCCTGGCTGTTGGCCATGACGCCGAGCGCTGCGTAGAGGGCGTCGACGACGTGCTGACTGGTTTCGACATTGCCCGCGACGACCGCGGCCGGCGGGCGAGGCGCGAGCATCGACCCGTCGCGCGTCCGGATCTTCAGGGGCTTCAGGCAGCCGGCGTTGAGCGGGATGTCGTCGTCCACCAGGGTTCGGAAGACATAGAGCGCTGCCGCGTCGACGATGGCCGACGGGGCGTTGAAGTTGGAATCGAGCTGGTCAGCCGACCCGGTGAAGTCCAGCACCGCCTCGCGGGCGACGGCGTCGACAGTTGTGCGGACCACGATCTCGCCCGCCCCGTCCATCGGCACGCTGGCGACCCCGTCCGAGAGGCGGCCGATGGCGCGGCGAACGGCCTCGGCGGCGTTGTCCTGCACGAAGCCCATGTAGCGCGCGACCGCATCGGCGCCGTAGGCCTGGATCATTGCGGTGACCGCCGCGGCGCCAGCCTGGCATGACGCGACCTGGGCCTTCAGGTCGGCGAGGTTGCGCTCAGGGGCCCGCGCTGGCCAAGGACCAGCGGCGATGGCGGCGCGGACATCGTCATCCAGAAACCGGCCCTCGCGCATGATCGGCAGGGCGTCGAGCATCACGCCCTCCTCCTGGATCGTGCGGGAGAAGGGGGGCATGGAGCCGGGCTGGATGCCGCCCACGTCGGCGTGGTGGCCGCGGGCGGCCACATAGAAGCTGGCGTCCCGCGCCGCGTCGCTCAGGAACACCGGCATCACCACCGTGATGTCCGGCAGGTGCGTTCCGCCGGCATAGGGATTGTTGAGGGCGAAGGCCTGACCGGGTCTCAGGTTCGGGTGGCGATCGCGGACAGCGCGGACGCTGGCGCCCATCGAGCCCAGGTGCACCGGCATGTGCGGCGCGTTCGCCACCAAGCCGCCGTCGGCGTCGAACAGGGCGCAGGAGAAATCCAGGCGTTCCTTGATGTTGACCGAATGGGCCGTCCGCTCCAGCGCGGCGCCCATCGCCTCGGCGACGCCCATGAAGCGGCGATTGAACAGTTCCAGCGTGACGGGATCGGGCCTGTCGAGGGCGATCAGCTGGCGCGACGCCGCGGCGGTCCGGGCCAATCGGACGAGCCCGTCCGGCTCGGCGGTCGCCCGCCATCCTGGGAGCACCGCGATCTGGGTGTCGGGGCGGACGACCAGCGCCGGGCCATCGACGGTCGTCAGCGTCGCGGCCGACACCACAGGCGCCTCGCGCCATGCGCCAAGCGTGAACATCCTCATGGTCTCACCGCCTGGGCCGGCAGAGATCTCGTCCCGGCGCGCGCCGCCATCTCGCGGCGACGAGTCGTCGGACATCGCCTCGACCTCGACGGCGGCGATCAGGATCGGGCGGTCGGGCTCGATGAAGCCGAAGAGGCGTTGATGCGCCGCCTCGAACACCGACCGGGCCGTGGCGGCATCCGACATCGGCGCGGCGAGCTCGGCGTCGGCGCCGTCGTAGCGGAGCCGCAGGCTTCGCCGAAGGTCGGACGTCTCGGCGCCCTGGGCGGCCATATCCGCCCGGACCAGTTGTTCGAGCGCGTCCAGGGCGGCGTCGGCGGCCTGGAGGCCTGAGGCCAGTGGCGCATCGACGCCAGCCTGTCGCAACGCGGTCACCTGCGCCTGGCCGATGCCCCAGGCGGAGAGGACGCTGCCGTACTGGGGGCAGAGCACCTGTTCCACGCCCAGCGACTCCGCCATGTGGCAGGCCGTCTGGCCGGCCGCGCCGCCGAAGGCCACCAGATCGTGCTCGCGTGGGTCGAAACCGCGCTCGGTGGAGATTCGGCGGACGGCTTGCGCCATCTGCTCGACCGCCACCGCGACGAAGCCCTCGGCGGCGGCCTCCACGCTGGCCGCGCCCATCGCTTGGGCGAGAGGCTCAAGGCGCGTGCGGCTGGCGGCCGGATCGAGGGGGCTGTCGCCGTTGGGGCCGAAGACCGCCGGGAAAAATCGCGGATCGAGACTGCCCAGGACGAGGTTGGCGTCGGTGACGGTCGCGGGACCGCCGCGTCCGTAGCAGGCCGGTCCCGGCGCGGCGCCTGCGCTGGCCGGTCCGGCCCGGGCGCGCATGCCGTCGAACGTCAGCACCGAGCCGCCACCCGCCGCCACGGTCTCCACATCCAGCATAGGGCTGCGCAGCTTCACCCCGGCGACGTTGGCCGTGTCGCGGCGTTCAAGCGCGCCGGCGAAGCGGCACACATCGGTTGATGTGCCGCCCATGTCGAAGCCCAACGCCGCCGCCGCGCCGGCCGATGTCGCCGTGCGGGCCACGCCCACGGCTCCGCCCGCGGGCCCGGACATCACTGCGTCGCGCCCCCGGAACGCCTCGGCGCGCACGAGGCCGCCCGCCGACGTCATGAAGTAGAGTGGGGCCCCATCGACCGCCTGAGCAACCTGGCGGACGTAGGCCTGTAGGATGGGGGTCAGATACGCGTCGGCGACGGTTGTCTCGGCCCGGGGGATGAAGCGGGGGAGGGGAGAGACCTCGGAACTCAGCGCCACGAAGTCGAAGCCGGCTGCACGCGCGATCGCGCCCGCGGCCTGCTCATGAGCCGGGTTCAGGTCGGCGTGCAGGAAGGCTATGGCGGCGGAGGTGAAGCCGTCGGCGACCGCGGCGGTCATGGCGGCCTGGAGGGCGGCCTCGTCTAGCGGAGCGACCACCGTTCCATCAGCGGCCAGCCGCTCCGACGCTTCCACAACGCCGGCGTAGAGCGGCGCGGGCTTGTCGATCTGGAGCGCGAAGAGGTCGGGACGCGCCTGATCGCCGATCCGCAGCGCGTCGGCGAAGCCGCCGGTTGTCACGAACAGCGTCCGCGCGCCGCGCCGCTCCAGCAGCGCGTTCGTGGCGACGGTTGTCCCCATTTTGATCGCTTCGACCCGGCTGGCGGGAAACGGCGCCCCGGGCGCGGCGCCCAAGATCCGGCGCATCGCCTCGACGGCGGCGTCGGGATAGGACGGCGAGGCGGACAGCAGTTTGGCCGACACCTCGACGCCATCGCTCCAGCGGCCGATCACATCCGTGAAGGTGCCGCCCCGATCGATCCAGAAGGCGCAGCGCCGGTCCAAACCTTCAATTCCTCCGCCAGATCGTCGCCAGGGCCCGGACAGCGCCGGCGCCGGCTATCGCTCCATCTACACAGCCTTTGCGCGTTCGACAGCCTCGATGACGCAGTCGGGGACCCCGGGGCTCAGCGGCGGGCGAGAAGCCCGAACGCCAGCAAATCGCAGGTCTCGTCGGCGATCTGCGTGGCCGATAGCGGATAGGTCTCCGGGAGCCACTTGGGCAGCCAAAGGAAGGTCCCGGCCGCCATCTCGCTAACCGCGGTCGCATCGCAGGGCCGGCACGACCCATCGGCGATCCCCCGGCGGATGTTGCGCGCCGAGGCCACACGCAGGCGGTTGCCGGCCCGCACGAGGCGTTCGCGCTCCAATTGGCCCAGAGCCATACGTCCTGGTTGCGGCATCAGCGGTGAAACGGGCCCCGCCTGCGCCTGGATGTTGAGGTGCGTGGTGATGATTGCCTGGTCGAACCCCGTAACGCCCGCCTCGGTCGCCGTGGCCATGAACAGGTCGTAGAGCTCGAAGGCGCGCCGGTAGCAGCGGGTGACCAGGTCCGCCTTGTCGTCGAAGTAGTGGTAGACCGCGCCCTTCGTGGCCCCGACGCTGGCGGCCACCTCGTCCAGGGACGCGCCGTCGATCCCGCGCCGATTGAACAGGCGCGACGCGGCCGCGATCAGTTGGTCGATCTTCATCTCGTTCGTCTGGCGCCGGTCGAAGGCGTTGAAGGCCCGGGCGGTCAGATGGGTCACGTCGATGTCGCAGAGCGGCGGCGGCCGCGGGCGGCTGGCGAACCCGTGCAGCACCACGTCGAGAATCGCAGCCGCCGCGCGTCGGCGCATGACGCGGCTATCCGTCCGGCCCATCCATCCCGCGGACAGCTGCGCCCACGCGATCATCCCGATCAGGGATTGGGCGGCGATCTGGGTGTCGCAGGCGCGGAAGCGTCCCATCGCGACACCATCGGCGATTACGGCCTCGACGGCGGCGACATTGCGGGCCTGTTGCTCGCGGATCACCGCCTGCTGCGCGGCGGGGAGAAAATCGATGTCACTCAGGACTGCCTGGGGCGCGCGGTCGAAATCAAGCTGCCGATCGACCAGCATTGAAAGCCGTTCGCTGGGATCGCCCCCGGTGTCCTCCGCGGCGACCAGATCGTCGGTGAAAGCCTCGCATGACCGCTCGTAACAGCGGAAGACCAGGTCGGTCCGGTCGGACACATAGTAGTAGAGCGTATTCCGAGACAGTCCGACGCGCTCGGCGATGTCGTTGATCACGATCGCTCCGGCGCCCACCGCGTTGATCTCCCGCGCCGCTTCCGCCAGCAGCCGCTCGCGCTTCGCCATCCGCTTCTGCGTCGGGGATTCCCGCCTGTCTTCCAACCCTGCGCTCCGCTGCCCGCACAACGCTTCATAGCCCTGGTGACCGCCCGCCGCCAATCCTTCGGCATCAGGGCGCGTGTAGATACTTCGGTGTCGAAAAACTTGACAGCCATCTTGGTCGTATCGTTATGAAGACAAACTCAAATGTCGAAAAAAGCCGGATCACCGGCTCAGACAGGTTCAGGGAGGGTGAAATGTTCGGTTCCATCGCAGGGCGCGCGCGCCTGTTCGGCGGCGTCGCGGCCGTGTCGCTGCTGGCCTCGTCGGTTCCCGCCTTGGCTGGCGAGACCCCGACCGACGCGCCGGAAGTCGAGGTCGTCACCGTCACGGCCCAGAAGCGGGTGCAGGACACCCTGGATGTCGGGCTCAACGTCGCAGTGGTGGGTCGCGAAGACCTGGCGGCGCGCCGGGTCAGCCAAGTCACCGACATCGCGGCCTTCACCCCCAACGTCGGCATCAAAGAGAACATGCCGGGCATCCTGCCCGTCGTGACGATCCGCGGCGTCGGCCTCAACGACTTCTCGGTGGTGAACAACCCGAGCGCGGGCGTCTATGTCGACGAGGTCTATCTGAGCTCGCTCGCGCTCATGAACTTCGACCTGTTCGACCTCGAGCGCATGGAGGCGCTGAAGGGGCCTCAAGGAACGCTCTATGGCCGCAACTCCACCGCCGGCGCCATCAATGTCGTGACGGCGAAGCCCAGCGTCCGCGGGCGAACGGGACGCCTTGCCGCCAGCTACGGCGACTACCAGGCGCTGGACCTGGAAGGCATGCTCAACCTGCCGGTCTCCGACAGTTTCGCCCTTCGGTTCGCCGGGAAATACGTCCGGCAGGACGAAGGCTACGTCTTCAACCGCAGCCTCGGGCGCGACATCGGCCGCCGCGACGTGCGGATGGCGCGCGCCCAGGCCCTCTGGCGCCCCACGCCCGATCTGGAGGTTCTGACCAAGATCGAGATCCAGAAGTCCCGCTCGGAGGTGGGGGCCCCGGAGTTCTTCGGCCTGACCCGCCCAACCGGCGCACCGAGCAGCCTGGTCTGCCCCGGTTCGCCCGGCTGCCAAGACCTGCTGGGCTATCGCGACACCGACGGTAATCCCTTCACCGGCGACTACTCGGTGGATCCCAGCTACGATCTCGACCAACGCGCCCTGACCAATCGGATCAGCGCCGATCTCGGATGGGCCAATCTGACGTCGATCACCGGCTACGTCGATTTCAAGCGCGAGTGGGGCGCGGACACCGACGCCGGGCCGCTCCCGCAGCTGGACTTCATCGCCAAGGACCGGGTGCATCAGCTGTCGCAGGAACTGCGGCTGGCGGGCTCGACCGCCTCCACCGAGTGGCAGATCGGCGTGTTCGCGTCGCGCGACCGGGTCAAGACCTCCTACGACGGCGATCTGCGGGCGCTCTTCAACACCCGTCTCTACACCTTCGCCGACCAGACTTCGAAGTCCGCCGCCGCGTTCGGAAACATCGAGCATGAGCTGACGTCCAACCTGAACCTCGTGGCGGGCCTTCGCTACACCTGGGAGGAAAAGCGCAACGCCGGGTTCGATCGGGATCTGGTTTCGGCCTGCCCCGCGAGCTTCCTGTCGCTGACGCCCTGCGGCGCCGGACCCGTCACGCTCGCGTCCGTCGACACCAAGATCGACGATCGCAATTGGTCCTGGAAGGTTGGGCTGAACTGGAAACCGGCGCCCCTGACGCTGGTCTATGCCTCGGTGAGCCAGGGCGTGAAGAGCGGCGGCTTCTTCTCCGGCGTGGCGACCACCAGCGCGCAGCTGCAGCCCTATCGTCCCGAGACTCTGGTCGACTACGAGGCCGGCATCAAGCAGCGCCTGCCCGAAGCGGGCCTGTCGTGGTCCGGCAGCGCGTTCTACTACGACTACCAGGACGTTCAGACCTTCATCCGCGACGAGTCCGGCGGCCTGCCGATCCAGCGGCTAGGCAATGTCCGAAAGGCGACGATCTATGGCGCCGATCTCGACCTGACCCTGTCGCCGCCCGTTCTCGAAGGCCTGGACCTGACGGCCGGACTTGGGCTGCTGCACACCGAGCTGGGGACCTTCGCGTCGTCGGCGGGTCCGGTGGCGAAGGGCAACAGGTTGCCGGACGCGCCCAAGGTCACGTTCAACGTCGTGGCCGCCTACAGCCTGCAGCTCAGTGACGCGCTGCGAGCGAGGGTGCAGGTGGATGGCCAGCGTAACGGCAAGAGTTTCAAGGACGCCCTGAACGATCCGCTCATCGCCGCACCCGCCTACTGGGTGTGGAACGCGAGGCTGAGCGTGCTGTCCTCGGATGACTGGGACGTCTCGGTGTGGGTCAAGAACCTGGCCGACAAGCGATATATCACCCAGGCGGTCAACAACCTGCCTCTTGGCATTGGCTTCCGGGTCTACGGCGCACCGCGCACCTGGGGCGTCTCCGTTTCCAAGGCCTTCCAATGACCATGGCGCCCCCTATCGGCGGCCAAGCCGTCGCGTCGTTCGAAGCCCTGGCCCGCGCCTTCGCCGAAAACTTCACTGATCGGGGCGAGGTGGGCGCCTCGGTCAGCCTGGTGATCGACGGCCAGCCGGTCGTCGATCTCTGGGGCGGCGCGCTTGACGCTGCTGGCGACAGGCCGTGGCAGGCGGACTCCGTCGTGAACGTCTGGTCGACAACCAAAGCCGTCAACGCCCTCTGCTTTGCGCTTCTCGTCGAGCGGGGCCTCTGCGCCTACGACGATCCCGTCGTGCGCTGGTGGCCCGAGTTCGGCGCGCACGGGAAGGACGGGGTCACCATCGCCATGCTGCTGTCGCACCAGGCCGGCCTCTGCAGCTTCCGTGACCCGGCGCGGATCGAGGACTTCTACGACCTGCATGCTGCGGCGGCGCGGCTGGCCGCCACCCAGCCCTTGTGGCCGCCGGGTTCGCGGTCCGGGTATCACGCCATATCGATCGGCGTGTTGGCGGGGGAACTCTTTCAACGGATAGCGGGGCAGAGCCTCGGCCAGTTCATCGCCGAGACCTTGGCCGGTCCTATGGACCTGGATCTGACGCTAGGACTACCGCCGAGCGAGGAGGCGCGGCGCGCGGAGATGATCGCGCCGCCTGAGCTCGCCACCTCAAACCGCCTGACCGAGATGAACCCGTCGCAGGTCGCCGCTTTCACCAACCCGGTGGTCGAGCCGCTGCTGCCCAACACGGCGGCCTGGCGGGCATGTGAGCTGTCCTCCGCGAACGGCTTCGCCAATGCGGGATCGCTGGCGCGGCTTTTCGGAGCCGTCGCCGATGGTCGCCTGCTGTCGGCGCAGACCTTCAAGGCCGCCACGGACGAACGGATCGCGGGCATCGACGAGGTGTTGGGCGTTCCCGCACGCTGGGGCGCTGGCTTCCTGCTCAACACCGACGGTCTCTACGGCCCGTCGCCGGCCGCGTTCGGCCACTCGGGCTGGGGTGGTTCCTTCGTGCTGGTGGATCCCGAGCGTCGCATGACGCTGGCCTATGCCATGAACCGCATGGGAACCGATCTGGTCGGCGACCCGCGCGCGACCGCCCTCATTGCCGCTGCCTACGAAGCGCTCGGAGCCTGAGGTCTACGGCGCTCCGCCTCTACGTCGGGGTGGAGACCGGTCCGTGGGGTCGGTCATGGGCGGCGACGGCGTGGCTGCGCCGATCTGCCGTGGTGGCTTTCGTCATGAAGTCACCCTACAACGTCCTGTAAAATCGGCCGAGCTAAGGGGATGTTGTGTGACACACGCCGGGTGCGTGAGGCATGCCGCCCCATCGAACGCGTTGGGACAATGGAACGGTACGCATCCCCTGGACAGAGCCATTGAGCTTCTGGCGCAAGATCGCCGGCCTGGCGGCGCGCAAGGTCGATGAAGCCGACTGCGATGTCTGCCCGCCCGGCTTGCCGGGGGAAGATCCCGCCTTTTCGACCGCGGTGACCGCGCTGGGCGCCAAGCTGGCCAAGGCCGACGGCGAGGCCCAGGCAGCCGAGTACGACACCTTCCACACCGTCTTCCACGCCGATCCGGGCAGCGAAGGCAATATCCGCCGACTCTATCAGCTGGCCCGCCAGACGACGCGCGGGTTCGAGGGCTACGCCCGCCGGCTGAAGAAGCGCTACGGCTCATGCCCGCAGCTGCTTGAGGATGTCCTGGACGGCCTGTTCCATATCGCCAGCTCGGACGGTGTCGTCACCGCCGACGAGCTTGCCTACTTGGCGCGGGTCTCGGATCTGTTCGGTCTGTCGCCACTGACCTTCCGGCGCCTCAAGGCGACCCACCTCGGGGCCGCGAACGACGACCCTTACGTGATCCTGGATGTCGCACCCGACGCGTCGGACGAGGTCGTTCGCGCAGCGTGGCGCGCCCTATTGTTGGAAGCCCATCCCGATCGCGCCCGCGCCCGGGGGCTGCCCGCGGAGTTCGTGGAGGTGGCCGAGGCCAAGGCTGCGGCGATCAATGGGGCCTACGATCAGATCGTGCGCGAGCGCAAATCTCCGGCGCTTGAAGGTGCGGCATGAGGGCTCGAAGGCAATTTCTCTTCCCCTCCAAGGTTGACGTCTGGACGAAGTGTGCTGACATGAACCTTCCACGGAGCGCCGAACGCGCCCGCTGAGGAGACGAAATGGTCAAGGACTTCGCCGCCAATGGGGGTTCCGCCTTCCGGAGCCTGGCCGCCGTCGGGGCCGCTCTCGCCACTGCTGGCGCCGTGGTGATGGGCGCTGTCCTCGCCGTCTTCGCAGCCGCCACCGTCGCCGTCCTCGCCATCATGGCGTCGGCGCTGCTGGGGTTCACGGCCCTGGCCATGCGCGCCCGGCGCCAGGTCCAGGCGCGCCGACGCGACGACGGCGTCATCGAAGCCCGTCACCTGGGCGGCCATCACTGGGTCGCGACCGGCTGGAACGAGCGCCGCTAAGCGTTCGACCCCAAGTCGTCGTTCTTGCGCCTAGGCGCGTTGTCGTTCGATCCCGCGACCTTGCCATGGCCTGACGCCTCGCGCGCGGCGCGCGGTTGATGTTGCGTGGCGGGCTGGGCGCCTCTACCGTCTTTCAAACAATTGTTGGGAGAGACGGAATGACCATTGGTGTGATCGCGAAGCTGCCGATCCAAGAGGGCAAGGCTGCGGAGTTCGAGGCGTTCTTCACGGAGCTCGCCGCCCAGGTCCGGGCCAATGAGCCGGGCAACATCGCTTATCAGCTGGTGAAGAGCCGCACCGAGCCGAACGTCTACAAGGTGCTGGAGCTCTACAAGGATCAGGACGCCCTGACCCATCATGGCGGCACCGACTATTTCAAGGCCGCCGGCCCGAAGTTCGCCGGCGTGCTCGCCGGTCGCCCTGAAATCGAATACCTCGACGGCGTGGAGTAGTCGGTCATGGACCTGGATTTCTCCCCCGAGGATCTGGCGTTTGGCGCCGAAGTCCGTGCCTTCATCGCCGAGGCGTTCGACGATGAGATGCGGGCCAAGCTCTCGCAATCGAAGAACAACCACCTCGACAAGGAGAGCCAGGTCCGCTGGCTGAAGCGGCTGTCCGCGAAGGGGTGGCTCGCCCCGGATTGGCCTGTCGAGTACGGCGGCACGGGCTGGAGCCTGGGCAAGAAGTACGTCTACGACATGGAGATGGCGCTGGCCGGGGCGCCGCCGACTTCGAACATGGGCGTTCGCATGTGCGCGCCGGTGGTCATGGCCTTCGGCACCCCCGAACAGAAGGCGCAGCACCTGCCCAAGATCCTCTCCAGCGACGTCTGGTGGTGTCAGGGCTATTCGGAACCCGGATCGGGCTCCGACCTGGCGTCCCTGGCCCTGAAGGCCGAGCGGGACGGCGACCACTACGTGCTGAACGGGTCGAAGACCTGGACGACGCTGGCGCAGTGGGCCGACTGGATGTTCTGCCTGGTTCGCACCTCGAACGAGGACATCCGCCAGAAGGGCATCTCGTTCCTGTTGATCGACATGAAGACACCGGGCATCTCGATCCGCCCGATCGTGACGCTCGACGGCCCGCCCGAGGGCGAGCAGGAGATCAACGAAACCTTCTTCGACAACGTCCGGGTGCCGGTCTCGAACCGCATCGGCAAGGAGGGGGAGGGCTGGACCTACGCCAAATACCTCCTGCAATTTGAGCGGGGCAACGCCTACGCCCCAGGCCTTCAGGCCCAGCTCAAGAAGGTGCGCAACATCGCCACGATCGAGCGGTCGGATCGTGGAGGCTCAATGATGAGCGATCCTGACTTCCGCAAGAAGCTCAGCGAGGTGGAGATCAAGGTCGAGGCCCTGAACGCCACCGAGCTGCGGATCTTCGCCGGCCGGGCCAATGGCGACGCCATGGGAGCCGTGTCGTCGATGCTCAAGCTGGAGGGCAGCCAGATGCAGCAGGCGATCACCGAGCTCGCGCTGGAGGCCGCCGGCGTCTACGCCCAGCCGTTCGTGCAGGACACGTGGAGCCATCTCAAGGGCGATGGGGCCAACTATTTCCGTGCGGGCCAGGACTATTCGGCCACCGTGGCCCCGACGTACTTCAACTACCGCAAAACCTCGATCTACGCGGGGTCGAACGAGATCCAGCACAACATCATGGCCAAGATGGTGTTGGGCCTCTAGGCGGCCGAAGGTGGGTTTTGGCGGCGCCGTCCATAGGGGTGTCGGCGCCCGCCGATGCGGCGATCTGACAAAAATACGACGGATCTCGAAAACACTGTTGACCGCCTGCTTAGTCCCGCCTACAAGCCCGCCTCCGCCGGCAAGGACCTCACGGTTCGCCACCGGCGGGAAACACTCAGTGGGTTCGGTCCAAACGAACTAGCGGGGGGTTTCAGCCGGTAAGGTTGGTCTGCGAAGACCGTCTTGTCGGCGGCGGGAGTTTCGGCTCTCGTAGACGTCTCTGGCTCAACTGGCTTCGGCCGGCCAAGCGTCCCTCAATATTTTGCTCGTTACGAGCGGATCTAGGTGTTACCTGGATCGGGTCTTTGACATTGTGGAATAGGAAAGAGAAACGCAGGCGGCGGTGTTCTAGCGT
>CAZNPJ010000002.1:0-567877 GCA_964575195.1 uncultured Phenylobacterium sp. | reverse complement strand
CAAAGACCCGATAACGACCCTCGCCGTGGATCCGCTCCAAGGCCGTGCGGAAAGCGTCCCTGTATTCCATCGACTTGTTCCCGGTGCGCATTCTTTGGATCGCGCTCTGCCCGGCCCCTGAATTATTCACGCCTTTTGGCGCCGTGATTTCACGTTGTCCATAAAATCACGGACCCCGCACGACGCACGTTTCGTGAATGATCGCGCGGAATTCGTGAGCGCGCGAGCCCTTCACAGAGACGCGCAGAGTGGCCGCGAAGAGAACGCGTCTCAATCGCGCGCCTTCGCACCTGGATCGTCAGGCCTGCTGCGGCGCATTGCCTCGCAGCATCTCGAGAATCGCCGAGAAGTCTTTTGGTCCGCCGCCCAACCGATCGAACAGGGCATACAGACCTTCGGCGCTAGCCCCCAATGGCGTCGCGGCGCCGGATTTCGCGGCGGCCTCCTGGGCCAGCTTCAAGTCCTTGAGCATCATCGCCGTGGCGAAGCCGCCCTCGTAGTTGCGATTCGACGGCGCCGTGGGCACCGGACCGGGGAACGGGCAGTAGCTGGTGAGGCTCCAGCACTGGCCGGACGACTTCGACGCGATCTCAAAGAAGCGCTCACCCTCGAGCCCCAGCTTCTCAGCGAGAGCGAACGCCTCGCAGACGGCGATCATCGACACGCCGAGCACCATGTTGTTGCAGATCTTGGCCGCCTGCCCCGCGCCATGATCGCCCGCCCGCATCGTCACCCGCGACATCGGCGCGATGGCCGTCTCGACGGCGGCGAAGTCGGCCTCGTCGCAGCCAACCATGAAGGCCAAGGTTCCCGCATCCGCGGCGGCCGTGCCGCCAGAGACCGGCGCATCGGCGAACCGGAACCCTGCCGCCTTCGCCTGGGCGGCGACAGCTCGCGCGCTGTCGACATCGATGGTGGAGCTGTCGATCAGCAGCGCGGTCGTCGGCGCGTTGGGCAGGATCTGCTCGGCGTACACCTGGCGCACGTGCGGTCCGGCGGGTAACATGGTGATGACCACGTCGGCGGTCCGCACCGCTTCGGCCACCGAGCCAGCGACGTCGCAGCCTGCGGCCGCGGCCTTGTCCAGGGCCGCGGCCGACAGATCGAACGCCAGCACGGTGTGGCCCGCCTTGGCCTGGTTGGCGGCCATGCCGCCGCCCATGTTGCCCAGTCCGATGAAGGCGACTCGGGTCATGCGGTAGCTCCGTCCAGGGGGGTCCACGCCTGTTCCGGCGGGAGGGGCGCAAAGATGGCGTCGAGCAAGGCGTCGTCCACGGCCTCTGGCGTTGGCGGATCCCAGCGCGGCGCGTTGTCCTTGTCGACGATCACCGCGCGGACCCCCTCGAGGAAGTCATGCCGCTGCACCACGCGCGCGCCGATGCGATACTCGATCGCCATGTTCTCGGCGAAGGTCTTGGCCGCCGCGCCCAAGCGCAACTGCCGGAAGGCCACCTTCAGCGTTTGCGGTGACTTGGTCGCCAGAACCTTCAGTTGTTCGCGCGCCCAGTCGGTGTCTGCGGCTTGGAGCGCCGCCAGAATGGCCTCGACGCTTTCCCCACTGAAGAGCTTGGCGATTTCATCCTGGTGCTGCGCGATGGGTGGCCGCCCCGCATCGGCCTCGAATTCCGTGAGCAGGGCCTCCGTCCTGGCCGGCGCGGCGAGAATCGCGGCCTTCAGCTCGCCGATGCGGGCGCTTTCCACGTAGTCCGTGGCAATCCCCAGCAGTTCGCAGTCGGCCGCCTTGATCCGCGCGCCGGTCAGCGCCAGCCACAGGCCCAGGTGATCGGGCATGCGGCTCAGGTACCAGCCGCCGCCAACGTCGGGGAACAGGCCGATCCCGGTCTCTGGCATGGCGAAGGTTGTCCGCTCCGTCGCCACCCGGAACCGGCACGGCCGCGACAGGCCGACGCCGCCGCCCATCGTCACCCCGTCCATGATCGCCACGGTGGGCTTGGGGTAGTGGAACAGGAGGTGGTTCAGCCGGTACTCGGTGAAGAAGAATTCGCGCGCCGCGGCCCCATCCCCCGCCCCGCTCTCGGCCAGCATCCGGATATCGCCCCCGGCGCAAAACCCGCGCTCCCCCGAATGGTCGATGAGGACAAGTTCGACGCCCGGATCGTCCCGCCAGGCCAACAGCGCCTGGGTCATCAGCGCGATCATATTGGTGTTCAGCGCATGCAGCGCCTGTGGCCGGTTCAGGGTGATCCGCCCGACCTGGCCCTCGATCCGGGTGATGACGTCAGGTTCGCTCATGCCCGGAACAGCTCCCGCGCGGTGATGACGCGCATGATTTCGTTGGTGCCTTCGAGGATCTGGTGGACGCGCAGGTCGCGGACGATCCGCTCCAGCGGATAGTCCCGCAGATAGCCGTATCCGCCATGCAGTTGCAGCGCCTGGTTCGCGACGTCGAAGCCCGCGTCGGTCGCGAAGCGCTTGGCCATGGCGCAGTACTGGGTCGCCTTCGGGTTTTTCGTGTCGAGGGCGTGGGCGGCGCGACGCACCATCAAACGGGCGGCGTCCAGATCGGTCGCCATGTCCGCCAGCCGCCACTGCAACCCCTGAAACTCCTTGAGCGCCTGGCCGAACTGTTTGCGCGTGGCCAGGTAGGCTTGGGCGGTGTCGAGCGCCAGGCCCGCCCCGCCCAAGGAGCAGGAGGCGATGTTGATCCGCCCGCCATCCAATCCGGCCATTGCGAACTTGAACCCCTCGCCCTCCTCGCCGATCCGGTTTGCCGCCGGCACCCGGCAATCGTCGAAGTTGACCGTGGCCGTGGGCTGGGCGTTCCAGCCCATCTTGCGCTCCTGAGCGCCAAAAGAGAGGCCGGGCGTCCCCTTCTCCACCACGAAGGCCGAAACACCCTTCGCGCCCGCGCCGCCCGTGCGCGCCATGACCAGATAGACGTCCGAAGCGCCCGCGCCGGAGATGAACGCCTTGGCGCCGTTCAGCACATAGGCGTCACCGTCACGGGTCGCCGTCGTCTTCATCGCGGCGGCGTCGGACCCCGAGCCGGGCTCGGTCAGGCAATAGGACGCGATCAGCTCCATCGTGGTTAGCCGCGGGAGATAGCGCCGTCGCAAGTCTTCCGACCCGAACCGGTCGATCATCCAGGCGGCCATATTGTGAATCGATATGAACGCCGCCACCGAGACATCGCCGTAGCTCAGCTGTTCGAACACGATCGAGGCGTCCAGACGGCTCAGGGCCGAGCCGCCCACGTCCTCGCGCACGTACAGGCCCGCGAAGCCCAGTTCGGCCGCCTTGCGCAGGACGTCCACGGGCAAATGCTTCTCTTCGTCCCAACGGGCGGAATGGGGCGCCAGCTCAGAGGCGGCGAAGGCGCGAGCGGCGTCCTCGATCGCGCGCTGGTCCTGGGAAAGGTCGAAATCCATGGACGGTTGGGTCGCGCGGCGCGGCGGGCGTGTCAATCGACCCTTACGGAACACGACGCCACATCCCCGTCGCTTTTGGCCGGTTGGCTGGCGCTGGGGAGGACGGGCGGATGCGTGGTCGAACCGGCGGGGTCGCGCCGCGCATCGCCGACGGTCGACGCCGGTCCCTGGCCGTTGCCCTCTCCGCTTTGCTGCACATCGGGCTGCTGGCCGTGTTCGCGCTGCGACAGTCTGCGACCCCGCCGGCCTCCGAGGCGCCGGTGATGGCGGTGGAACTCGTCCTGCGCCCTCCATCGCCAGGCTCGCCCACGGCGCCTTCCGCCACAGCGGCGTCGCCCAGCGCCCGGCCGGCGCAGCCGTCCAAAGCGACCGCTGTGGGCGCTCCAGGCGCCGACGGCTCCAGCCCAGATTCGCGTTGGACGGTCGATCTCAACAAGCCGGTGTTCGCCGACGGTCAGTGGCCGCGGCCCGAGCGCCCCCTGCTAGCGCGCTGCGATCCTCTCAAGGACCCGAAACGCGAGTCGCGGGCGTGTCGGCGGGAAGACGATGTCGCCAACGCCGTCACCCGCACCTTCGACCCCCAGAAATCTGACGGCGAGTTCGCGCGTGAGGGACGCCACAGCGAAGCCACCAAGCGCTATCGCGAACTGCCGGGGAACGCCGGCTACCCCGGCATCGCCTGCCACGTCTTCCACCGCTGCTAGCCCTTGCGTCGCCGGCCCTCGCGGGTGCAAACGGCCAGCCATGAGCAAAGCCCCTCTCGCCGCCTACCCCGCCCTTCGCCTGCGTCGTCTGCGCCAAGCCGACTGGATCCGACGGATGGTGCGCGAGACGGTGCTGACGCCGAACGACCTGATCTGGTCGATGGTGGTCCATGAGGGCGCGGGCGCCATTCCCGTAGGCGCGATGCCGGGTGTGAGCCGCCTGTCGGTCAAGGATTGCGCGGCCGCGGCGAAGGAAGCGCGGGCTCTGGGCATTCCGGCGATCGCCATCTTTCCGCACATCGACGGCGCCAAGAAGGACTCCGCCGGCACGCTGGCCCACGACCCTAACGGCCTGATCGCGACGGCGGTGAAGGCGATGAAGGACGCCGCCCCTGAGGTCGGGATCATGTGCGACGTGGCGCTGGACCCGTTCACGGACCATGGCCACGACGGGCTCCTGGAAGACGGCCGCATCGTCAATGACGCCACCGTCGAGACCCTGGTGGCCCAGGCGCTGATGCAAGCCAAGGCCGGCTGCGATATCCTGGCGCCCAGCGACATGATGGACGGCCGCTGCGGCGCAATCCGCCAGGCCCTTGAAGCCGAAGGACTGCAGGACGTGATGATCATGTCCTACGCCGCCAAGTACGCCTCGGCCTTCTACGGTCCCTATCGTGAAGCCATCGGCTCCGGGAAACTCGGCACGGGGTCGGTGGACAATCCCGGCGACAAGAAGACCTATCAGATGGACTCGGCTAACCACGCCGAGGCCCTGCGCGAGGTGGCTCTGGACATCGCCGAGGGCGCCGACATGGTGATGGTCAAGCCGGGGATGCCGTACCTGGATATCGTGCGCCAGGTGGTCGACGCGTTCCAGGTCCCGACCTACGCGTTCCAGGTGTCCGGCGAGTACGCCATGATCATGGCCGCCGCCCAGAACGGCTGGCTGGACGAGGAACGCTCCATCCTCGAAAGCCTCGGCGCCTTCAAGCGCGCAGGGGCCGCGGGCGTCATCAGCTACTTCGCCCCCCGCGCGGCGCGGCTGCTCGGAGCCTAGATCCAGCCGATGCTGATCGAGGTGGTCGGCGCGCTGATCGAAGACGCTCAGGGCCAGGTGCTGACCGTCCGCAAGCGCGGCACCACGCGCTTCATGCTGCCGGGCGGCAAGCATGAACCGGGAGAGGACGACCTGACCGCCCTTCGGCGCGAACTTGCCGAGGAACTGGGTGTGCGTCTCGTGTCGGCCACGTTCCTGGGCCGTTTCGAGGCGGTTGCGGCCAATGAGCCCGGCGCCACCGTCCGCTCTTGCGCCTATCGCGTGAGGGTCGAAGGCGAGATCGCCATCCAGGCCGAGATCGAGGCCCTGCTGTGGATCGATCCAGAAAACCCGCCCTCGGAGGGGATCGCCCCTCTGTTGACCACCCAGATTCTGCCAGCGCTTATCGTGGCGCGCTGAGCCAGGCTTTCAGGATCAGGTTGACCCGTTCAGGCGCCTCCTGTTGAACCCAGTGCGAGACCCCCGGCAACCGTTCGATCGTGACGTCGCGGACGTGGGCTTCGGTCCCCTCCAACAGCTCGACGCCAAGCGCGGCGTCCTCCTCGCCCCAGATGATCAGGGTGGGCGTTTCAATCATCGGCCAGGGCCCCGCCATCTTGCCCCTCAGGCGGAAGGCGGCGCGGTACCAATTGATCATCCCGCGGATCGCGCCCGGCCGCTGGGCGTCCAGGGCGTAACGGTCGAGCACGTCGGGCGTGAAGTGGGTCTTATCCACGGCCATGTTGTAGAACGCGCCGCGAATGGCCTTCGCCCCGTTGGCGGTCATGGCCCGCTCGGGCAGACCCGGAAGCTGGAAGAAGAACATGTACCAGCTCTTGCGGAGCTGGGCCCAGTTCCCGCCCTGCATCTGCCGCGCCATCACCGCAGGGTGCGGCAGGTTCATGATCACCAGCCGCTGCAGGGGCCGGACGGCGTTGGCGGCGAAGGTCCAGGCTAGGCCGGCGCCCCAGTCATGCGCGATCAGAGTGACCTTTTTGGCGCCGCTGGCGTCGATCAGGGCGGCGACGTCCTCCATCAGCCGGTCGACCAGATAGGCCGCTATCTCGGGCGGCTTGGGCTCGGTCTCGCCATAGCCGCGCAGGTCGGGCGCCCAGACACGGTAGCCCATGTCGGCCAGCAGCGGGATCTGGTGGCGCCAGGAAAAACGGCTTTCCGGAAAGCCGTGCAGGCAGAGCGCTAGGTGGTCGCCCTCCCCCGTTTCGTCGACCGCGAACCGGAACCCGTTGGCCTCGACGAACCGCGTCTGCATGGCGCCCTCCCACATCCGATCGGCAACCCTAAAGCGTTGCCGTAACGGAGGCGAAGACCCTAGCCCACGGTGAAGTGGCTGCTTTCGCGTTCCACGCCCGGCAACTGGATGACGCCCTGATAGACGAAGCCAATCTTCCGCAGCACGGCCATGGACGCGAAGTTTTCGAGCGTGGTGATCGCCGCCAGCTTGGGAATTCCCAGGGTCCTCTGCGCGTGCGCGAGCACTGCGCCAGCGGCCTCGGCCGCATAGCCTTGCCCCCAAACACGCGGAATGAAGGCATAGCCCACATCGGGGACGTCCAGCCCGTCGCGCTTGACCAAGCCCGCGAGACCGACCGGCGACTGATCAAGCTTTTGGACGGTCAGCCACATGCCGAAGCCGTTAGCGCGGTAGCTCCCGACAACCCGCTCCTGGATATAGTCGCCCGCCTCGTCTTCGGTGCGCACTCCGCGGTCGCCAATGTTTTCGAGAAAACCCGGAGAATTCAGCAGCTCCAGCACGAATGCCGCATCCGACGCCTCGACCTCGCGCAGGAGCAGCCGCTCCGTTTCCAGCACCGTCACCATCGCGTTCCGATCCCGCCTCCCCGCCGTCCTGAAACGTCATCTTAACGCGCGCCCCGCACTTTGGCCGGGGAATCAAAGTTAAGTCGGGTGAACCATGTCGGTGGGCGACCAGCCGATCATTATCAAGAAGATCAAGAAGGGGGGCGGCGGTGGTCACCACGGCGGCGCCTGGAAGGTCGCCTACGCCGACTTCGTGACCGCCATGATGGCCTTCTTCCTCTTGATGTGGCTGATCAACACCACCAGCCCGGAGCAGAAGCGCGGCATCGCCGACTACTTCGCCCCGGCCAGCGTGTCGGAGACGACCTCCGGCGCCGGTGGCATCCTCGGAGGCACCGCTCTGGGATCCGATGGCTCCAAGAGCGCTGGTTCCAGCGACGTGATCGAAGAACTGGCCCCGCGGTCCGAGCATCCCAACGACGGGGATTCTAAGGACGGCAGCAAACCCCAAACGCCCGAAGAAGTCGCGGCCGCCGCGCGCGCTCAGGCCGACGCCGAAGCCGAGTCCGCCGCCTTCGCCTCCGCCGCGCAATCCTTGCGCCAGGCGCTCCAGGCCATGCCCGAACTGGCCGAACTGTCGAAGAACATCATCATCGACCAGACACCCGAGGGTCTGCGGATCCAACTGGTCGACCAGGAAGGTCGGTCGATGTTCAATCAAGGCTCGGCCCAGCCCAATGACCGGGCCAAGCTGCTGCTCCGGGCGATCTCGAAGGTGATAAACCTGCTGCCGAACCGGATCAGCCTCTATGGCCATACCAGCGCCAGCCCAGGCGGCGTCAAACCGGCGACCGACTGGCAATTGTCCGCCGCCCGCGCGGACGCCTCCCGCGTGGTGCTGCAAAGCGCCGGCGTCGAGGCCGATCGGATCTATCAGGTCTCAGGCAAGGCCAGCTCGGAACCGCTGTACCCGGACGATCCGATGCTGCCCGGCAATCGCCGGATCGCCATCGTGCTTCTGCGCGAAGCCCCCGTGCTCCCGCCGAACCCGGGGCTGTAGGGTAATTGTTGCGCAGACGCCCAGCATGACGCCTAATCGGATCAGACGACGTGTTTCGAAAGCGACATCCGGTCCGTGACGCAGCATTTTCCGACCCGACAGCTCCGGTTCTTCCTGACCGCGCCGTCGCCGTGTCCGTATCTGCCTGAGCGCTTCGAGCGGAAGGTCTTCGCCCACCTGCCGCTGTCGGATGGGGCGACCGTCAACGACAGCCTCACTCAAGTTGGCTTCCGACGGTCTCAGAACATCGCCTATCGTCCCGCCTGCGAGGCCTGCTCGGCCTGCGTCTCAGCGCGGATTCCCGTGGCCGACTATGTGTTTTCCCGGTCGGAACGAAAGGCGCTCTCGCGCAACGCCGACATCCAGCGTCAGCTAGTCGAGGCCGAGGCGACGATGGAGCAGTTCGATCTGCTTCGCCGCTACCTGCTGGCCCGCCATGCTGACGGCGGCATGGCCGAGATGACCTGGCCCGACTATGTCGCCATGGTCGAGGACACCGCCGTCCGCACGCACATGATCGAATACCGCCTCAGGTCTGACGGCCCGGGTCCCGGCGACTTGATCGCGTGCGCTCTTGTGGACCTGATGAGCGACGGGCTGTCCCTGGTCTACAGCTTCTACGACCCCACCCTGACCCGTCGGAGCCTGGGCTCCTTCGTGATCCTGGACCATATCGTCCAGGCGGGCCTGACCAGCCTGCCCTACGTCTACCTGGGCTATTGGGTCCGAGGCTCGGAGAAGATGGACTACAAGGTGCGCTTCAGCCCGATCGAGCTCCTGAAGCCAGATGGATGGACCCTGGCGGCTGCGCGTGAGCTCAAGGGTCTGGACAACCCGGCCTGAACTGTTGACGGCCGGTTTCGCGCCGGTGGCGTTCCACGGCTCGGCCCGTTAAGTTCGCCACGTGACCGCAACCAATCGAGACGATCCGTGGCGCGGCAGCTTCGGCTGAGCCTGGGGCGCGACGCGCCCCCCTCCTTCGACGACTTCGTCCGCGGCGATTCCAATGCCGAGGCGGTGGCGGCTGTGAGGTCGTGGCCGGCGTGGCGCGATGGCTGTCTGGCGCTTATCGGCCCCCAAGGCGCGGGTAAGAGCCATCTTGCTCTCGCATGGGCGGCTGCCTCTGACGCCGTGATCCTGGATCCCGCGACCGCTGACGTGTCGGCGGCTGCGGGCCGGCCGGTGCTGCTTGAGGATGCCGATCGGGAAGTGACGCCTGAGGGCCTGTTCCACCTGATCAACCTGGCGGCGCGGACGGGCGGTGGCCTGCTGCTGACTGGGCGGACCCGACCCGCGACATGGACGACGGCGCTGCCGGACCTCCGCTCCAGATTGAATACCCTTCCGGTAGCGGAGATCGATCCTCCGGACGACGCCGTGCTTGAGGGCGTGCTCCGACGCTTCTTCCGCAACCGTAACATCCGCCCGCCGGAGGAGGTCTATCCATACCTCCTAGCGCGGATGAGCCGGTCGATCCCCGACGCCGCCGAGATCGTTCGGCGGCTGGACGAAGCGGGCGACATGGGATTTCGGCCGGTCACCCGGGTCCTCGCGCGGCAGATCCTCGACGGGCAGTGAGCGCTCCCCGACGCGCCGGAAATTTCTTTCCTGGCGCGATAGACAAAGCGATTCGTTTTCCGGCACTTGTTGCCCGCGTGGCGCGTTGGCCACGTTCCTGAGGCCCGCCGCATGCTTGCGCGGAAACCGGCCAAGGCCGCCCCGGAGCTTGAGATCAAATTCCAGCTCGGCGCCGGCGCCTTAGAGGCGCTGCAGGGGGACGCTTTTCCTCTCGCCAAGGCCACGATCTCCCAGCTTCATGCTGTCTATTTCGATACGCCGACCCATGCCCTGCGAGACGGCGGCTTCAGCCTTCGGGTGCGCCGCAAGGGCGAGACCTATGTCCAGACGCTGAAGCATCGCGCCGGCGGCGGGCTGTTCGAACGCGACGAATGGGAAACGCCGGTCGCCGGCCCGGACCTTGACCTCCAGGCCCTGGCGGACACACCGGCGCTGGCCGCCATCGGCGACGGGCCGCTTCATCCGGCATTCACGGTCGAGGTCGAACGACGGACCCACATTTGGGCCAAGGGGTCGACGCGGGTGGAGGTCGTGTTCGACACGGGTCTGATCCTGGCGGGCGAGCGGCAGGAGGCCATCACTGAGATGGAGCTCGAGTTGCTGGTCGGAACGCCGCAAGGTCTGTTCGATCTCGCTCGCGATCTGCAATCTCGCGCAGACCTCACCTTGGCGTTCGAAAGCAAGGCCCAGCGAGGCTATCGTCTGGCGGGTCACGACGGCGTCGCGGCGCTTCGGGCCCAGGCTTCGGCCGTCGATGCGTCGACACCGGCGGGGACAGCCTTTCAGCTGATCGCGCGCGACGCCCTCGTCCAAATTGCTGGCAACGCCCGCCTGCTGGAACGCGCCCACAACCCCGATGTCTTGCATCAGATGCGGGTGGGTCTGCGCCGGCTGCGCGCCGCGCTGTCGGTATTCAAGGATATGCTGGACCCCGAGGGCCTTCAGCTCGCCCGCCGCGAGACGCGCTGGCTGGCAAGCGCGCTTTCCGAGGCCCGAGACATCGATGTGTTCCTCCAGCGGGCGGCTCTGCCCGACGAGATCGAGGACCTCCCTGGCCGGACCGCGTTCTTCCGCGCCCTCAGGATCGCGCAAGCCGAAGCCTATGAGCAGGCGCTGGCGGCGGTGAGCTCCGACAGATTTCGCTTGATGCTGTTTAACCTGGCGGAATGGATCGAAGTCGGCGGCTGGCTGCGCTTGGCGAATGGCGCGCAACGCGGATTGCGCGAAGGGTCCGCTGCCGCATTGGCAGGACCGGTTCTCGACAAACTGGACAAGCGTCTTCGCCGGGCGTCGCGCAGGTTCCGGCGGATCGACGCCGAGGGGCGGCACGACCTGCGCAAGCAAGCGAAGAAGCTCCGCTACGCCGCCGCCTTCTTCGGCGAGGCCTTCCCCGATCATCCCAAGCGCCGCATGCGGTATGTCTCCGCCTTGAAGGTGCTGCAGGATCAGCTGGGCGAGTTGAACGACATGGCCGTTGCGCGCGCGGTGGCCCGGCGCGCCGTTGGGCGACGCTCCGGCGAACTGGCGTTCGCCGCCGGGCTGGAAGTCGGCCGTCTGACCGGTGACGAGGGCGCGGTGATCGAAACCGCCAACAAGGCGTTGAAGTCATTCCGCCGAATGAAGCCGTTCTGGGGGCCCACAGCGGGTCGCAATGAGGACCTTAACCTTTCCCCCGCACGGTTACGCGGCGCCTGACGCATCTAGGGAATCACAATGCCACCGCCGAATGCCCTCGCCCCGATGAGCGCCCCGCTGGCCGTCTCGTCAGACCCGGGGGCGGCGCATGCCGAAGACCTTTCGCGCTCGCCGGCGCGCTTCTTCAATCGTGAACTGTCTTGGCTGGCCTTTAACCGCCGGGTGCTGGCCGAGAGCGTGAATCCGCGCCACCCGCTTCTGGAGCGGCTCCGGTTTCTGGCCATCAGCGCTAACAATCTCGACGAGTTCTACATGGTCCGCGTGGCCGGGCTGAAGGCGCAGGTGCGCGAGGGCGTCCGGGTGCATAGCCAGGATGGCCTGACCCCGGCCGAACAGCTGGTGCGCGTGAACGCGGCCGCTGCCGACCTGATCGCCGACCAACAGGTTCGCTGGCGTCAGCTCTGCGCTGAGCTGGCGACGGAAGGCCTTAGCTACATTTCCGCCGACGAGGTCACGGCCGCGGAGCGCGCGGCGCTGGAGGCCCGGTTCCTCGCGGAACTCTTTCCCGTCCTGACGCCGCTGGCGATCGACCCGGCGCATCCGTTTCCGTTCATCCCGAACCTGGCCTTCTCGCTGGTCCTGAAAATCCGTCGCACCTCGGACGGACGCCAGCTCTACGCCCTGGCGCCGCTGCCGGCTCAGGTGGCGCGCTTCTGGGACGTGGCGCCTGGACGCCCCACGCGACGCAAAGCCCAGCGGCGGGTGATTTCGCTGGAAAGCATGGTCACCCTGTTCCTCGACCACCTGTTTCCCGGCTGCGAGATCGAGGAACAGGGCGTGTTCCGCCTGATCCGCGACTCCGACGTTGAAATCGAGGAAGAGGCCGAGGATCTGGTCCGGGAGTTCGAAGCCCGGCTCAAGCAGCGCCGTCTCGGATCGGTCGTTCGCGTGGAACTCGAGGCCCACACCCCGGAGGATCTGCGAGGCTTCATTTCGGCCAGCCTTCACGCCAATCCCGAAGACATCGTCGTGATGGACGGGCTTCTGGGCCTGGACGAGCTGACGCAACTGATCCCTTCCGATCGGCCGGACCTGAAGTTCAAGCGCTTCGAGCCGCGGTTTCCGGAGCGGATCCGAGATCACGGTGGCGATTGCTTCGCCGCGATCCGCGAGAAGGACATCCTGGTCCACCACCCGTTCGAGAGCTTCGACGTCGTGGTGCAGTTCCTGCGTCAAGCGGCTCGCGACCCGAACGTGCTGGCGATCAAGCAGACTCTCTACCGCACCTCGAAGGACAGCCCGATCGTCGCGGCCCTCATCGAGGCGGCCGAGAACGGCAAGAACGTCACCGCCCTCATCGAGATCAAGGCGCGGTTCGATGAGGAAGCCAACCTGAAGTGGGCCCGCGATCTCGAGCGGGCCGGCGTCCACGTGGTCTACGGGTTCATCGAGTACAAGACCCACGCCAAGCTCTCGACCGTGGTCCGCAAGGAGGGTGAGACGCTGCGTAGCTACTGCCACTTCGGCACCGGCAACTACCACCCGGTCACGGCGCGCATTTACACGGACCTGTCGCTGTTCACGACCGAGGCGCCGTTCGGGCGGGACTCGGCCAAGCTGTTCAATTTCATCACCGGCTACGCTCAGCCTGTCGGATTGGAGCGGCTGTCGTTCTCGCCGGTGACGATGAAGCGCGATCTGCTGCGGATGATCGGTCAGGAGGCCGAGAACGCGAAGTCGGGCAAGCCGGCGGCGATCTGGGCGAAGATGAACTCGCTCGTTGATCCGGAAATCATCGATGGTCTCTACAAGGCCAGTCAGGCCGGTGTGCAGATCGATCTGGTGATCCGCGGTATCTGCTGCCTGCGGCCGGGCGTCGAGGGTCTGTCCGAGAACATCCGCGTGAAGTCGATCGTCGGGCGCTATCTCGAGCACGGGCGGGTCGTGGCCTTCGCCAACGGGCACCCCATGCCCTCCCAGCATGCGCGCCTGTTCATGTCGTCGGCGGACTGGATGCCGCGCAATCTCGACCGCCGGGTCGAGGTGATGACGCCGATCGAGAACCCGACGGTTCATCAACAAGTTCTGCAACAGATCATGGTCGCGAACCTGAAAGACGAAGCGCAAAGCTGGACCCTCGACGCCGACGGCCGCTATAGGCGTGATCCTGCCTGGGATCACCCGAACGCCTTTTCGGCGCACGAGTATTTCATGACCAATCCGAGTCTCTCCGGTCGCGGGCAGAAGGTGAAAGACATGCCGCGCGCGATCGAAAATGTGGCCTCTCGGGGATAGCCAACACCGCGCGGAGGGCCACCAGGCCGCCGTCATCGATGTGGGGTCGAACTCTGTTCGTCTGGTGATCTACCGGATCGACGGCCGCGCGCTGTGGACCATCTACAACGAGAAGGTCGTGGCGGGTCTGGGCAAGGACCTGACTGCGACGCGTCGGCTGTCGCCGGAAGGCGTGGAGGCGGCCATGGGCGCGCTCCGGCGCTTCCGGGCGGTGCTGGACGGCTGGACGGCGGAGCAGGTTACGGCGTGCGCGACGGCGGCGGTGCGCGAGGCGGCGGACGGCAAGGCGTTTCTCAAGCGGATCCTGGATGAGACGGGTCTGGAGGTGCGGGTCCTGTCGGGCGAGGAAGAGGCGCGGTACGCGGCGCTGGGCGTGATCTGCGGGCAGCCGGACGCCGACGGCGTCGTGGGCGACCTGGGCGGGTCGAGCCTGGAGCTGGTGCGGCTGAACGGGCTCGGCACGACGGACGGCGTGACGCTGCCGCTGGGGCCGTTCGCGCTGGGCGCGCCGAAGCCGATCAACCTGGACCGGACCAAGCGGGTCGTGGACGATCACTTGGCGCCGGTGGCCAAGCGGTACGGCAGCGCCGCGTTCCATGCGGTGGGCGGCGCCTGGCGGAACCTGGGGCTGCTGCACATGCAGCTGGCGGACTATCCGCTGCATGTGGCGCACCAGTACGAGATCAGCCGGACCGACGGGCTGGAGCTGGCGCGGTTCGTCCAGCGGCAGTCGCGGTCGTCGCTGGAGGGCATCGAGGGGCTCTCCAAGAAGCGGTTCGACACCCTGCCCTACGCCGCCGTGGTGCTGGAGCGGCTGATCGAGCGGCTGGGCGTCGAGCGGGTGGTGATTTCGGCCTATGGCGTGCGCGAAGGTCTTCTCCTTGAAGCTATGCCAGCCGAGGTGCGCCGGCTGGACCCGCTGATCGCCGGCTGCGAGGCGCTGGCGGCGCATCGCGGGGTGGCGCCGGGGCTGGGTCCCGCGCTGGAGGCGTGGGTGGGGCCGCTGTTCGAGCGCCTGCCGCCGCTGTTCGGCGGGCGGGACGGCGTGCTGCTGGCGGCGGCGTGCCGCCTAGCCGACCTGGGCGCCTTCCTCCACCCCGACCATCGCGCCGACCTGGCGTTCGAGCAGGTGCTCCGGGCGCCGCTGGCGGGGATGACCCACGCCGAGCGGGCGTTCCTGGCCAACGTGGCCTTCGCCCGCCACTCCGCATCGCCGCAGCCGCCGGACGCCTCGGCCGTGGGACGGGTGCTGTCGCCGGAGCGGCGGCAGCGGGCCCGGGCCCTGGGCTCAGCGATCCGCCTGGGCAGCGACCTCTCCGCCCGCAACCCGCGCCTGCTGGAGAAGTCGGCGGTGACCATCCGCGGGGACCGCCTGTCGCTCACCGCGCTGCGCGACTGGGAGGACATGCTGATGGGCGAGCAGACCACCCGGCGCGCCCAGGCGCTAGCGAACGCGCTGAAACTCAAACTCGAGATGGGCTGACCGCCGGACGCAGGGACCGCGCGACGCGATCCCTGCCCCGCGGACCTTCGGCATCGCGCCTGAGGACGCCGCAGCCGGAGGGCCCATATGACGAGGGCGGCGCGCCGGTCGCCCGGCCCACCGCCCTCAATCCAGATCCGTTGGGGGACCTGTCCGTGAGATGGAGAGGTTTCGGCGCCGCCGGTCGCCCGGCCACGCGGTCATTCCTCGTCCCCCAGCTCGCTCGCCGCCCGGTCGCCCGGTCCGCAGCGCCGCTGGTCCTCTCGGCAAGGTCAGGGTCTCGCAGCCCCAAAGATCGCGCAACGTTGTTCTGGCCGGCCCCTGTGAACGCTTCTCAGGACCGGCGGTGCACAACCTGTGGACAACCCCCGGACAGCGGCCAAATCCCCCGGCTTATCGGGGGCTTGGCTTATCCTCAGGAAGCGGCCGCCTTGGGCGCCCGGCGAACCTCGACCACGCGCACCCGCGCGCCGTCCAGCACCAGGGCCAGTTCGCCGCGCTTCAGCTTCAAGGCGTCCTCGCCGAACGCCTCGCGGCGCCAGCCCTTGAGCGCGCCGACATCGGCGTCGTCGTCGTTGGCGATCTGCTCCAGGTCGGAGACCGTGGCGATCAGCTTGGACGCCACGCCCGACTCCTCGGCGCGGGCCTTCAGCAGCACCTTCAGCAGTTCGACCACGGCGCCGGCGGCCGGCGAGGCCGACTGGCGGGGCTTTTCCACCACGGGGGCGTAGGCCTCGGGGTCCTTCAGCGCCTCGCGGATGGCGGCCACCAGGTCGGGGCCGAAGCGCGAGCCGGAGAAGCCCTTGGGCACCGAGCGCAGACGGTCCAGGCCGTCGGCGTCGATCGGCGCCTGGGTGGCGATCTCGTCGATGGCCTCGTCCTTGAGGATCCGACCGCGCGGCTGGTCGCGGCTCTGGGCCATGCGCTCGCGCCAGGCGGCGACGGCGCGATAGACGGCCAGGTACTTGGCGTTGTGCTTGCGCGGCCGCAGGCGCTTCCAGGCGTTCTCCGGCTCGACGTCATAGTTCGCCGGGTCGGTGAGATCGTTCATCTCGTCCTGGACCCAGGCCATGCGCCCTTCCCGCTCCAGCCGGTCGCGCAGCATGGGGAACAGCGCGGCCAGGTGGGTCACGTCGGCCAGGGCGTAGGTGAGCTGGTTGTCCGACAGCGGCCGGCGGGCCCAGTCGGTGAAGCGCGAACTCTTGTCGAGCTCGATCTTCAGCATCTGGCGGACCAGGGCGTCATAGGCGATCTGCTCGCCGAAGCCCGCCGCCATGCCCGCCACCTGGGTGTCGAACAGCGGCCGCGGCATGGCCTGCAGGTTGTTGAAGATTTCCACGTCCTGCCGGGCGGCGTGGAACACCTTCAGGATGCTTTCGTCGCGCATGATCGCCAGGAACGGCTCCAGATCCAGGCCCTCGGCCAGGGGATCGATGCACGCTTCGGCGGACGGCGCGGCGGCCTGGATCAGGCACAGCTTCGGCCAGTAGGTGGTCTCGCGCATGAACTCGGTGTCCACCGCAACGAACGGCTGGCCCTTGATCTTGTCGCAGAACGCCGCGAGTTCGGCGGTAGTCGTGATAGGCGTCATAAAATCAGCTATAGCCCCGCGCGCGGACGACTCCAGTCCGCAAGCGCGTCTCTCTGCACTCCAAGTCCGGGTTCGTAAATGTCCGAACGGCCTAACGGTCTCACCTATGCGCAGGCCGGTGTCTCCATCGACGCCGGAAATGAACTCGTCGAGCGCATCAAGCCGCTGGCGAAATCCACCCGCCGGTCCGGCTCCGAGCCGTCGCTGGGCGGGTTCGGCGCGCTGTTCGACCTGAAGGCCGCCGGCTACGACGACCCGCTGCTGGTCACCACGACAGACGGGGTCGGCACCAAGCTGAAGGTCGCCATCGAGACTGGCCTGCACGGCACGGTGGGCATCGACCTGGTGGGCATGTGCGTCAACGACCTGCTGGCCCAGGGCGCCGAGCCGCTGATGTTCCTGGACTACTACGCCACCGGCAAGCTGGACGTGGAGGCCGCCGCCTCCGTCGTCGCCGGCATCGCCGAGGGCTGCCGCCGGGCCAACTGCGCCCTGGTGGGCGGCGAGACGGCCGAGATGCCGGGCATGTACGCCGAAGGCGACTATGACATGGCCGGCTTCTGCGTCGGCGCCGTCGACCGCGACAAGGTGATCCCGCGCCTGGGCGACCAGAAGGCCGGCGACATCCTGGTGGGCCTGGCCTCCTCCGGCCCGCACTCCAACGGCTATTCGCTGATCCGCCGCATCGTCGAGCGCTCGGGCCTGGCCTGGGATGCGCCTGCGCCCTTCGCCGAGGGCAAGAGCCTGGCCGAGGCGCTGCTGGAGCCGACGCGGATCTATATCCGCACCGTCCTGCCGCACCTGAAGGCCGGCCGCATCAAGGGCCTGGCCCACATCACCGGCGGCGGCCTGATCGAGAACCCGCCCCGCGCCATCGCCGACGGCCTGGTCGCCCGCTTCGACTGGAACGCCTGGGCCCTGCCCCCGGTGTTCCAATGGCTGGCGGAAACGGGCGGCGTCTCCGAACAGGAGATGCGCCGGACGTTCAACTGCGGGATCGGCCTGATGCTGATCGTCAGCCCGGACGACCTGCCCGACGTGCTGGAGGGCCTGGTGCGCGACGGCGAGGACGCCTTCGTGGTGGGCGAGCTGGCGACGGCTTAGCGCGCCGCACGGGATCTGACGCCGGACATGGCGAACGCGGCCGTGCGCGGGGCGCCGTCCGGGTTGGCCGTCTTTTCCGGGCTTGAATTGGTTCTGCGCTGACGCGCGGGTCACGCGGAGCTGCGCCAGTCGATCGGCTCGGCTTCCCGGTCGAGGGCGGCCTGCGGCGGATCGGGCAGATCGCGCCAGCGGGCGATGGCGTCGGCGTCGAAGCCTAGCCGGAGCGCCACCTCCGCGACCTCATCGTCCAGCGGGCCGGCGCCGAAGTCGGGCTTGAGGCAGGCTTCGGCGACCACCAGCTCGATATCGCGGCGCCGATAGGAGAAGTCCTCGCAGGCGATCTCGAACGCCTCGGCCGCCTCGGCGCCGTCGGTCTCGACCGACTCGGCCTCGTCCCAGCTCACCCGCAGCAGCGCGGCGCGCAGTTCGGTGATCCGGCGCGCCACGGCGGCCCCGCCGGGCTTGATCTTCGGCGTATCGGCCTGGGTCCGGGCGGCAGCCGCCAGATCCCGCTTCAGCCGCGCCTTCACCGCCAGGGTCTGGCGATAGGACCGCGCCGCCCGCTGATAGCTCCGCGCCAGCCGGTTGGCCTCGTCGTTGTCCGTGGCCTCAAGCGCGCGCCGCGCAAAGTCCCGCGCCAGGGCGAGATCGTGCTGCGCGATCTCCGCCAGGCCGGCGGCGTCTTCCGCGGTGATGTCGAGGGCGTCCCACATGTTCAGCGGGAGTGTGGGGGCTGGGTGCGTCAGAAGCGGACGTGAGGGGTCGGCTCGGTTACTGTCTGCGATGGGCTAGGAGGTCGCAAAAACGGAACTGAAGGGCCGGCTTCGGATGAAGCGTGTCATATACGGCCAGTCTGGCTCACCGGCGTCATCAGTAGGAAGGCGGATGATAGAGCCCCTCATTCGCTCCAACCCCCATTTCCTCCCGTACCCGAACCTGTACCGCTCCTTCCGGATCAGGGCGCAAAGAAACAGGGCGCTGAATGGGTTCAATTCAAACCTGGGCCGGAAGACGTGAACATCTTCAGTCGAGCAGAACGGGACCGGTTGGTAATAGGCTTCACCTACCGACCCATTCCGATTGACGGTAATCACGTTACCGGCGTGCAGCGGAGCCATTTCGCAATAGCCTGTCAAGCCGTTGTCGGCATCAGTGGACGTTATGAAGGGCGTCGTCCCACGCCCTGTCAGTTCCCAGATGCGAGGACCACGACCTCGTTCGATGTCGAATAGGTCGCTGTACGCGAACGGAACCCAAGAGCTTGGATCGACGAGGGCAAGTGGCTCGGCGTCCGCGGGAGCGTTCTTCCCCGCAAACTCGTCAAGGCTTGGCAGCGAAACCCAGGCTGGGAACTCATGACGCTCGGGTAGCACAATGGACTTCAACGACCGATTGGCCTGCCTCCCCCAACTGTACCGGTAGCGGTTCGCGCGGATGCAAAGTGAATAGTAAAGCAACTCGTTGAGAGTAAGATCCTCAATCGGATCTAGAACCGCTATATGGAACCCTGTGTAGTACGGTCTCTCCTGTATAAAAGTAGAAAGGACGCCGCTACCGCTAAGAGCACAGGTCAGGGTTCCCTCCGGATTTAGAGGCTCGTCGGGTATGGCACGAACATAAGCTGATACTCCATTGTCCCCCATTTTACGGGAGACAAATGGATAGCCCTCTGCACCATCGCAGATTGTCATCTTGTTCATACTAAGAGAGTTACCGTATTCCACCCGGAATAGTTCAGAGAGCGGCTTCATCGCTATCCCCAGTCGGATCTTCGCCCGGATCCTGCCCTTCTACGCCCAACAGTTTGAATACCGCATATCGGCGAACGACATCCTCGAACTCGCTGACCGTAAGCGTGGAATAATCGGTTTCCATGTAAGCTTCAGCGCACCATTCGTCTGTGGCGTCGACCTTCCGGCTCACACTCTCGCCTGGGTGAACATCGCGGTTGCGAAAAGCCTCCACCCATCCATCCCGAATGTCCTTCCAGCGGCGGTCGCGATCAATGCGCCCCCACTTCTTCGTCTTCCTGAAACCGTCATCCTTCCAGAAGCCGAACCAAGTTTTCCGATTGCTTTTCGCGTGGGGGACTTTAGCGGTGAAAACCATGGCGCAAGTCACCGTCCCAACCGGATAGAATAGTTCGTGCGGGAGCGACATCACAGCTTCTAAGGTGTGGTGCTTTAGAAGCTCTGCCTTTGCTGGATGCGGGGCTATGGCGCAGGACATGGGCGCAATGGCAATGCCTAGGCCGCCATCCGCAAGTAGATCGAGCATCTGCTTTATGAAGTACAGCTCATGAAGATCAGCGTCATCCTGTGAGAAAGGCGGATTGAGAAGCCCGACGTCGCAGCTGTGCGCAGCGACGGCCTTAATAACTTCTGCATCGAAACAACTACCCTGGTAAAGGTTTGCCTTGCCATCGCCTCGAAGAATCATATTCGATGCTGCCAACGCAAACATGTTTGGCTGTTGCTCGATACCAATCAGGCCGTTTTTCTTAATCTGCTCTCGCTGCGCCTCTGTGTCGGCATCTCTTATCATTTGATGCATAGCAGATATCAGAAAACCACCAGTTCCAGCGCAGATATCTAAAACTCTCGTGTCCTTTTTCACGTTCGCGAGAAGAGCAAAGAGCTCTGTAACGTGTCGAGGGGTTAGGACGATACCCAGTGCCTTTTTGTCACCACCAGTGTATTTTAGGAACTCACCATAGAATTGCCCCACCACATCGAAGTCGTGATAGACGCTTATAAATGGCCATACCTTCTCATTTAATCGAGCAATCAACTCATTAAGCGGACCTTTTGGATACGATTTAGTGGATTTCCCGAGCTCTGGGTGCACTGCGATGCCCGAATAGGGCTGCGACATATTTTTTTTCTTTGCTTTCGGGATCGCAGCATTTTCTATTTCCGTCTCGATCACACGCAGCCACTCGCGCTGTAGCTCATTTGGGGCGTACGCATCATAGGAGAGCGCAAACGGAGCGTTTCTTAGCGCGATGAGGGTGCCACTGACGAGAAGAGGCTTCTCACTCTCTGTTAGCTTGGCATGACTTCTCATGAAGTCGTGCAACTCCCGCGCAAAGGCCATCAGCTCATCAAAACGCAGCTTTTGAAGGGTAGGATCAAAAGTGGCGCACTCGATGTAATCAGCCCAAGGAATAATCCCCTCAACCTCTTTACCGTCTTTGTTGTGCAGGCTGATAGGGTGAGGGGCACCACGTGGATGCAGATAGTTCGTTACCTTCAGCGCAGATTTGGTCGACCCGCTTGCGGCGATTACGATGACATTAAACTGCTTGGACAGCGCCTCAGCGTAGTGAAGCCCTCCATCCACAGCGTACCGCTGAACCCGCCTTATCCGGTCGGGCTCTTCTTCCGCCAGTTCCTTGCCAGCGAGCAGCGCCGGAACGACCGCACTTGCGTGATCCGAAGTCGACGCCTTGCATTCTATCAGGATGACGAAGTCCAGATTGGCGGCACCCGTGATGATGAACTCCGGTGCGCCGATCCCTCCCTTTCCTGACTTGCTAGCCGCGCGCAGCGCCTTTTGGATGTTGGCGACGTCGCTCCGCTGCTCTTCGACCGTTATCCCGTCGGAGGCATATCCCCTCGCTTTAAGCTCATCGCGAATGAGCCCTTCAGTTACGCGCTCGTTTTTCATGCTCTTACCGGCAGCCTTGGCAGTCTGCACCGCCCCCGATCAGAACTCGCACGAGTTGGGCCGCGGTCGCAACGTTCAGCGAGGGACTAGGCATCTAGGTGTTTGGGGACAGGTCATCGCGCCGCAGCTGATGGTGGGCAGGGGATGAACTAAGAACGCCTAACCTAAGTTAGCACTTTTTTGCGAACAATTTCGGGGACAGGATATCTAGCCTCGTCGCCGGAAACGAACGGCTCTGCCGGCCGCTCGCCCCCTCCACCCCCTTCTCTACGGCCGGCGGGCCCCCTCCCGCCGCTTTGTGGGGAAGATTGAAGCTTGGAGTTCAGGGACGGGATATTGAGCACCGTAAGCTCGGGCGGATCGCGTCTCCTATAGACCGCGCGGCCGGACGCTCGTTCGAGCCTGAGGCTTGCCCTCCGCCCCACCCGCGCTTCGCTGCGCTCGGCGGGCGGTCCCCCGCTCCCACGGCGTGGGAGCCGAACGGGGTTCGGGGTTAGCGGGGCGCCTTGACCGCCTTCGGCTTCGCCGCAGGCAACCCCGCCGTCGTCGCGCGGACGAGGTCGCTCAGCGCGTCCTGGTCCTCCCAGCGCTCCGCGTCGATCACCAGCGACGGCTTGGCGCCGGGATAGGGCGGGGCCTCTTCGGCGTCGGGGGCCAGGGCGCGGCCGGCGGGGGTGGGTTTGAGGTAGAGTTGGCCGTCGGCGATGATGGCGACCATCTTGCCGTCGCAGTAGACGCCGTATTCGCCGAACATCGGCTTGGCCGATACGGCGCCGGCCTTGGACATCTGGTCGACGAGGTAATCCACGGTCTTGCGGTCGGTGGCCATGTTTCTTGCGGTCCCTGGATGGGCGCCGGCGGCCCCCTGCCCTAACTACGGCGTTCGGATAGCGTGAATTGAAAGGACGGCGCCATGGCTTTGCTCGATGCGCTCAAGGCGGACCAACTGGCGGCGCGCAAGGCGAACGACCGGCTGAAGGCGGACCTGCTGACCACGCTGATCGGCGAGGCGACGCAGATCACGACCGAGGAGTTCAAGCGCGGGGTGACCGAGGTGACCGACGATAAGGTCGCCGCGACGGTCGCGAAGTTCCTGAAGAACACCAAGCTGACGCTGGAGAACCTGGCCAGCGAGCGCGCGCGGCTGGCCGAGGGCGGCGGCGATGCGGGCAAGGTGGACGCGCGGGTCCAGGCGGCGGAAACCGAGCTGGCGATCCTGGCGTCCTATAGCCCCAAGCAGATGTCGGAGGCGGAGCTGAAGGCGGCCATCGACGCGTTCCGCGCCGCGAACCCCGACACCAATGTGGGCGCGATCATGGCGCACCTGAAAGCCAACTTCGGCGGCCAATACGACGGCAAGGCGGCCAGCGCCTTGGCGCGGGGATAGAGGACGGGGTCTGCGCCCCGCCCGCCCTCGCGATCAGGCGACGGCGACGCGGCGGCGACGCAGGGCGGCGCCCGCCAGGCCGAAGCCGCCGATCATCAGCGCCCAGGTCGAGGGTTCCGGCACAGCGCCCGGCGGCTCGCCCGAGGTCTCGGTCAGGCGGCGGTAGATGTCGGCGGTGCTCTGGCGGTAGGTCTGAACGTCGACGTTGGTGTTCCAGCCGATGACGTCCATGGCGGCGATGTCGAGGCCGGTGACCGCCAACGTCTGGCCGTAGCACACGCCCGGCGCCATGAGCCCCGGATACCCGATGCACCCCCCGCCGATCGGCAGCCAGTGCTCCCCTTGGAACTGCGTGCCCAAGTAGGCGGTGTTTCCGCCATTCAGCGAGAAGTAGGCGGGCCCGGGCTCCAGGGCGAGCTGGCCGACGTTGTCGTAGCGGAACAGGTCCAGCGGGCTGACAAAGTCGAGATCGCTCCCGCTGTGGAAGCCCAGCGCGTGCGCCATTTCGTGAATGGCGACGCCCAGGAAATCGAAGCCAATGAAAGAAATGCCGTCGGTCGGGTCGAAGTCCCATAGCGCGCTGCTGTTGAAGACCAGGGCGCCGTCGGCCACGTCGGGTCCTAGCGGCTGTTCAGGCCCGCCGACGGCGTAAGAGAGGGGCAGGCCGACGAGGAGCTGCTGGCCGCTGGCGGCGAACGACGGCAGGTGGGCGACAGCCTCGGCGTCGAGCGCGCTGGTCTGCGACTGGTCGAGCTGGTCGTAGAAGGACTCCGCCGACTGGGAGATGAGGGTCGCGCCACCCCGGCCCAGGACGCTGGACGGCAAACGCTCGTAACGGACATCGAACCTGACCGTGACGTCGTTGGTCAGCACTTGGCCCCAGTACTTGGCCGCGAGGTTCAAGGCGGTCTCGGCCGGCGAGCCGGTCAGGCCGCCCTTGTCGTTGAGGATGATCTGCAGCGCCGAAGCGGGCTGCGCCACGAGGGCCAAGCCGATGGCGGTGGCGGCAAGGGTCAGTCTGGACTTCAACATGCTTGAGCTCCCCTGCGGGCCCGTCCAACGCGCGGCGCGCGTCGTCAAGGGTTAGCCGAACCGGATATGTCGGGCAAACAACACTCTCGCTAAACGCGAACTTTGGACGGAAAACCGCCGGCGCGGTCGGCCCCGGTCTAGGACCGGGGCCTTGGCGTTTGCGTCAGGCGGCCAGCATCTGGCGCTGGCGGCGGAGCATGCCGCCGGCGGCGCCGAAGCCGAGGATCATCAGGGCCCAGACGCCGGGCTCGGGCACGGCGCCGGTGGGGGGAACCGTGGGGATCACCTCGCCCGTCGCGGTGCCGGTGGCCAGGATGTAGGAGCCGCCGAAGCGGAAGCCGTAGATGTCGGCGGTGCTGCGGGAGATGCCGCGGAACGCGAAGGCGTTGAAGCCGCCGGGGGTGCCGATGGGCGCGGTGGCCAGGAGGTTGTACTCCTCCAGCACATTGCCGTTGATATCGAGGGCCGCGATGGTCGGATCATCGCCCACCGGCGTGCGGCCGAACCGGGCGTAGTTGAAGAAGAAGCCCATCTGGCTGTAGCCCGTGGCGCCGGTCAGGTAGCCGTAGCCGCCGCCGCCGTCGAGGCCGATGTAGACGGCGTCGCCGCCGAAGTTCCCGTTGTCGTTCAGCGCGTAGTCGCCCTGGCCCACCACGGCGCCGAGCCCGCTGTTGGTCTGGGTGTTGGAGCGGGTGAAGGTGAATTCGCCAACGGTCACGGGGCCGAAGGTGAAGTTGAAGCTGCCGTTGTCATAGCCGGCCAGATTGAGATCGGGACCTGTGTAGGTCGCGTCGGAGGTGATCAGGGCCGCCTGGGCCGCGCCCGCGGAGAGCGTCAGGGCCGCCGCAGCCGCCAGAAGAGTACGCGCCATCATATACGTTCGACCTTTTAGACTACGGGAACCCGTCAGCTCGGACATCCAAGCCCCTCCCATTCACACTCTACTAACGATGGTTTCTGGGTTCATCCGGTTTCTACCCCTGGGTGAATTTGTGCAGTCGGGACCGGACGCCGCCCCCTCGCGCCGCAACTGCGCCGCCCCCATGTACGTTGTGAACCCGAGACCTCATTGCGAGCGACCTTGAAACCTCTCCCCATCGTTCTTCTGGCCGCCCTCTCCCTCGGGGCGTGCGCGACCGCGGGCAAGCCGTCCGGCGGGCTCTCCAGCTATGAGGGACTGACGACACGGACCGGCACGCTGCGGACCGGGATCGCCGAGCGGAAGAGCGAGGCGGACCTGGCGGCCGTGCGGCGGGTGCTGGTGGAGCCGGCGCGGCTGGCCGAGGGCGAGCCCACGGCGTGGCTGACCGACAAGGAGCGGACGCTGCTGTTGCGCGAGATGGACGCGCAGATGTGCTTCGAGATCACCGAGCGCTACGAGCTGACCTATGACCCGGCCCAGGCGGATGCGCGGGTGCGGGCCATCGTCACGCGGGTGAAGCCCACGGGCCGGGTGGGATCGACCGCCTCGGCGGCGGCCGGCTTCTTCATTCCGGGGCCGATCGGCCTGCGGGTGCCGGGCACCCTGGGCGGGCTGGGCGCCGAGGCCGAGATGGTGAGCAGCGGGGGCAAGCAGCTGGCCGCCCTGGTCTGGAACCGCGACGCGACGGCGGTAGGGACGGACGATCCGTCGCTGAGCCGGCTGGGCGACGCGCTGCAGTTCGTGGAGCCGTTCGCCGACGTGGCCGCCGCGACCATGACACCCAAGGGGCTGACGTCGCGCAAGATCGAATCGGGCCAGGACCCGTGCGCGCAGTATGGGCCGCGCTTCCGGCCCGAGGGCTTCCTGGCGGGCTTCGCCAGCGGGCTCTATGTGCCGGAGATGAGCGGCGCCAAGGCGGCGCCGAAGGCCCCGAAGACGGAAAAGGAACGCGACTCTTGAGCCCGACGCTTCGACGCTGGCTGATCCCGGCGGCGGTCGCCTTCGCGATCGTGGTTCCGACGCTCCAGGCGGTGCTGGGCCTGGGGTTGTCGCAGGCGGCGTTCGCCAGTGACGGGAACCGGACGCTGCGGGCCGAGGGCTACGCCTTCTCGATCTGGAGCGTGATCTACGTGGGCCTGATCGCCTATGCGGTCTGGCAGGCCCTGCCGCGCAATCGCGACGATCCGCGGCTGGCGGGGGTGGCGCCGGGGGCGCTGGTGGCGATCCTGGGCTGTGGCCTGTGGATCATCGCCGCGGCGGCGGATCTGAAGTGGGCCAGCGTGGGGATTATCGTGGTCTCGGCGGCGGCGCTGGTGTTCGGGCTGCTGCGGCATGCGCCGGCGCGGGCGGATTTCAAGGACCGGCTGCTGGCGTGGTGGCCGCTGAGCCTGCTGGCGGGCTGGCTGACGATTGCGTCGGCGATCAACATCCTGACCGTGCTGACGGCCTATGGCGTTCTGGACGGCGTGGAGCGGACGGCCGCGTTCGTGGGCGTGGGCGTCGTGGCCCTGGTCGCCGTGGCGGTGCTGCGGGCCGGGCGGGTCGCGGTCTATGGCGTGCCGATCGCCTGGGGCCTGGTGGCTGTCTGGGTCGCGGAGAAGGCGGGCAAGCCCGACGTCGCGGTCGCGGCCCTGGCGGCGGCGGTCGTGGTCGGCGCCTACGCGGCCTGGCAGGGCCGGCCCGGGCGGCGGGTTGCCGCCTAGCGCACGCCGGTTCTGCCGGAGACGGCGGCCAGAACCGCGCGGTGGGCGCGCTCCACCGCCGCCAGGTCGAATGGGTTGGCGCAGCCGATCCGGGCCTCCACAACCGCCTCTTCGGCCACCCGGCGCAGAGCGGACCGCCGGTCCTCGCGCGTCTCGATGTCGGCGACGGCGCGCAGCACCGACATGAGGTGCAGCAGGACGACCGGGCTGCGGCCCGCAGCATGGCGGATCATCGGGAACACCGCCTGGATCAGGTCGCCATAGGTCAGGTTGGGGATCAACAGCCGGGGCCGGCCGTCATGACTGACGACACCGCTGCGCAGCTCACGCGACGACAGCTCGCCAAGCACCGCGCCCAGGCGGTCCAGGACGCTCATCGCTGTGCGCGGATCGTTGATCCCCGGCGACAGCGCGCGCACCGCCACCTCGACCAGTTGCAGCATCGGATAGCTCAGATCGTCCGCGCCGCCGGCCTGGGGGCTCAAGGCGGTGGCGTCGTGCAGGGCGGCCGCCGCGCCATCCACCGGCGGGCTGACCAGGGCCGCGACGGCGCCGGGAAGGACGAACGCGCCGGGCCGGACGAGGAGACGCACCGTCGTGTCGTGTTCCGCCGCCCAGGCGGCGAGCCCAGCGGCGTCGATCTGTTGCAGATAGCCCGAGCCCTCCAGCCGGAGCTCTGCGGCGTCGCGCCAGTCGACGTCGATGACCGGGTCGGCGTCAGACTCCGGCGACGTGAGGCGGTCGATGTCGCGCTGGATATCGCCGTGGACGAGATCGATCACGGTATCGACGTTGATCCGCGTCGCGACGTGGTGGACAAAGTAGATCAGCAGCCCGATGCACCCGGCGGCCAGGATCAACCCGACCGTAACCCCCAGCGCGGGGACAAACGGGTTGGCCTCGCCGCCGCGAACCGCGCGCAGGACGACCAGGGCGTAGGCGAAGGCGCCCAGGAGGACGCCCAGGGTCACCTGGTTGCCCCGGTCCTTGACGAAATTTCGCAGCAGGCGCGGTCCCATCTGGCTGGAGGCCAGGGAAAGGGCGGCGATGGTGATCGAGAACAGCGTGCCCGCCACCCCGATGGTGGAGGCGGCGATCGCGCCCAGCAGGGTGCGCGCCCCCGTCTCGCCCCCGCCATAGATCCAGTCCGAGGACAGCCAATCGGGCATCGCCTCCCAAGCCTGGATTTCGACGACCAGCAGCCCCAGGCCCGCCAGCATGACCACGATGGCGGCCGGCAGGAGCCAAAACGAGTCCGCAAGGCTCCGCCACAGTCTTCGCGCGCGCGCGATCATACGGCCCTCCCGCCCCTCGCCGCGGGCGAACCCCGGACTGTTCGCAAACCACCAAGCGGCGCCGTGGTTCCCGTTCGATCGGAATGTGCGCCTAGCGCAGGCGGGCGTTGATGCGGTCGAGGGCGGATTGGCCGGGGACGAGCTCGGGTTCGTTCAGCTGGTTGAGCGGCGTGTCGATGGTGCCCACGGCGTCGTGCAGGTCCTGGGCCTCGGGGTCGACGAACAGCAGGCCGGTGACGATCTGGCCCCTCGCCTGCCGCGCCTGGAGATAGCCCAGGGCCTGGGCGCGGCTGGAGGGGTCGTAGAGGGTGTTCAGCTTGTGCAGCGAGAGGACCGAGCCGTCGTGCTGCTGGACCTTCACGGTCTCCCCGGGCTGATAGTCGACGGTGATCGGGTCGCGGGGCGTGATCATGTCCAGGCGGTTGACCGCCTCGTTGTGCTCACGGACGTAGTCGTAGCTCTTGGTCGAGCCGTTGTGGTTGTTGAACTGCACGCAGGGCGACACGCAGTCGATGAAGGCGGCGCCCTTGTGGGCGAGGCCGGCCTTGATCAGCGGGACCAGCTGTTCCTTGTCGCCGGAGAAGCTGCGGGCGACGTAGGTCGCGCCCATCTGCAGCGCCAGGCTGACCATGTCGATGCCCGCGTCGTGGTTGACCACGCCCTTCTTGGACTTCGAGCCCTTGTCGGAGGTGGCGGAGAACTGGCCCTTGGTCAGGCCGTACACGCCGTTGTTCTCGACGATGTAGAGCATGTTCACGCCGCGGCGGATGGCGTGGGCGAACTGGCCAAGGCCGATGGAGGCCGAGTCGCCGTCGCCGGAGACGCCCAGATAGATCAGGTCGCGGTTGGCGAGATTGGCGCCGGTCAGCACCGAGGGCATGCGGCCGTGGACGGTGTTGAACCCGTGGCTGGCGCCCAGGAAATAGTCCGGCGTCTTGGACGAACAGCCGATGCCGCTGAGCTTGGCGACCCGGTGGGGCGGCAGCTCCAGCTCGAAACAGGCCTGGATGATCGCCGCCGAGATGCTGTCGTGGCCGCAGCCGGCGCACAGCGTCGAGACCGAGCCCTCGTAATCGCGGCGCGTGTAGCCCAGGCCGTTCTTCGGCAGGTTGGGGTGATGCAGCTGGGGCTTGAGGATGTAGGTCATTCCGCCGCCTCGCTCTGGCGCACTTGCATTCGCTGGCCGATGGCGCCGGCGATGAACCGGGCAGTGATGGGGGTGCCGTCGTAGTGGAGGATGGAGATCAGGCGCGCCGGATCCACATCGCCCTCGGTGACCACCAGGGTGCGCAGCTGGGCGTCGCGGTTCTGCTCCACGAGATAGACGCGCTCGTGGGCGGCGATGAAGTCGAAGACTTCGTCGGCGAACGGGAAGCCCCGGACGCGCAGGGCGTCGAGGCGTAGCCCCTGCGCCTCCAGCATCTCCAGCGCCTCGTTCATGGCGGGCGTGGTGGAGCCGAAGTAGATGACGCCGTCGGTCGCCTTGCCCTTGGCGGGGGTGACGATGGGCTGCGGGACCAGGGTCTTGGCCGTCTCGAACTTGCGGAGCAGGCGCTCCATGTTGTCGACGTAGACGGCGCCCTCCTCCGAGTAGCGGGCGTAAGGGTTCCGGGAGGTGCCGCGGGTGAAGTAGCCGCCCTTGGTGGGGTGCGTGCCGGGATAGGTGCGGTACGGGATGCCGTCGCCGTCCACCTCCTTGTAGCGGCCGAAATCGGCGCCGGCCTCGAGCTCGGCGGCGGTCATCACCTTGCCGCGGTCCAGGCGGCGGCTGTCGTCCCATTTGAAGGGCGCGGTCAGCCACTCGTTCATGCCGATGTCGAGGTCGAGCATGACGAAGACCGTGGTCTGCAGCCGATCGGCGAGATCGAAAGCCTGGGCGCCCATCTCGAAGCACTCGCCGGGGTCGGCGGGCAGCAGCATCGGATGCTTGGTGTCGCCGTGGCCGGAATAGGCGGCGGCCAGCAGGTCGGCCTGCTGGGTGCGGGTCGGCATGCCCGTGGACGGACCGCCCCGCTGAACGTCGAAAATCACCGCAGGAATCTCGGCGAAGTAGCTGAGACCAATGAACTCCGTCATCAACGAGATGCCGGGGCCGGAGGTCGCGGTGAACGCGCGGCAGCCATTCCAGCCGGCGCCGATCACCATGCCGATGGAGGCGATCTCGTCCTCGCCCTGGATGATGGCGTAGCGGGCCTTTCCCGTCTCAGGATCGACGCGCAAGTCCTGGCAATAGCTGGTGAAAGCCTCGGCGAGCGAGGTCGATGGCGTGATCGGATACCAGGCGCAGACGGTGGCGCCGCCGTAGACAGCGCCAAGGGCCGCGGCGTTGTTGCCTTCCACATAGATTCGGTCACCGACGGCGTCCGCGCGGCGGACCTGCAGCGGCAGCGGGGCCAGGTTATGGACCACATAGTCGTGGCCCATCCGCAGCGCCTCGACGTTGGCCTTGATGAGCCTCTCCTTGCCGGCGAAGTCATCCGCCAGCAGGGCGTCGATGACGCCGATATCGATGTTAAGAAGCGCCGCTAAAGCCCCGACATAAATCGTATTCTTGAACAACTGGCGCTCGCGCGGCAGGGCGTAGGCCGCGTTGCACATGGCCGTCAGCGGCACGCCCAGGACGTGGATATCATCACGCACGCGGCTGAGCGGCTTGGTAGAGTCGTAAAACAGGTAGCCGCCGCTCTCGATCTCAGCGAGGTCGCGATCCCAGGTCTGCGGGTTCATCGCGACCATCAGGTCCACGCCGCCGCGCCGACCCATATGTCCGGCCTCGGTGACCCGCACCTCGTACCACGTGGGAAGCCCCTGGATGTTCGACGGGAAGATATTGCGAGCCGCCACCGGCACGCCCATCCGCATCACTGACCGGGCGAAGAGACCATTGGCCGAGGCGGAGCCCGAGCCGTTCACATTGGCGAACTTGACGACGAAGTCGTTGATCCGGGCCTCAGACATGGGCGGCGCCCTCGGCGTGGGTGACCTCGAGGTAGAACTTCTGCATGTCCCAGGCCCCTGTCGGACACCGCTCGGCGCAGAGCCCACAGTGCAGGCAGACGTCCTCGTCCTTGGCCATGACGCGGCCGGTGGGCAGCTTCCCCGAGACGTAGAGATCTTGCGTGAGATTGGTCGCCGGCGCTTTCAGGCGGCCGCGCAGATCCCCCTCCTCCCCATCCTCGGTGAAGGTGATGCAGTCCATCGGGCAGATGTCGACGCAGCCGTCGCACTCAATGCAGAGGTTGTCGGCGAACACCGTCTGGACGTCGCAATTCAGGCAGCGCTGCGCCTCGGCCAGGGCCTGCTGGGCGTCGAACCCCAGCTCCACCTCGACCCGGACGCTGGTGAGGGCCTCGGCCTTGTCGCGCATCGGCACGCGGTAGCGGTGATCGTTGGAGACGTCGTTGTCGTAGCTCCACTCGTGGATGCCCATCTTCTGGCTCACGAGGGTGACGCCCGGCGGCGGGCGCTGGGCCACGTCCTGGCCATCGCAGAACTTGTGGATCGAGACCGCGGCCTCGTGACCCTGGGCCACCGCCCAGATGATGTTCTTCGGTCCGAACGCGGCGTCGCCGCCGAAGAAGACGTTGGGCAGGGTCGACTGGAAAGTCGCCGGATCGACGACCGGCATATGCCATTCGTCGAACGCCAGGCCGATGTCCGTTTCGATCCAGGGGAAGGCGTTCTCTTGCCCGACCGCCACCAGCACGTCGTCGCATTCGTAGTGTTCGTCGGGCTGGCCAGAGGGTACGAGCCGGCGACGGCCCGCCGCATCGATCTCGGCCTGAACCACCTCAAACAGCACGCCGGTCAGCTTTCCGTCCGCATGCGTGAAGGCCTTGGGGACGCGGAAGTTGAGGATCGGGATGTCCTCATGCATCGCGTCCTCCTTCTCCCAGGGAGACGCCTTCATTTCCTCGAAGCCGGAGCGGACGATGACTTTCACATCCTCGCCGCCCAGGCGACGGGACGTACGGCAGCAGTCCATGGCGGTGTTGCCACCGCCCAGCACAATGACCCGCCGACCGATCTTCTCGACGTGTCCGAAGGAGACCGAGCTCAGCCAGTCGATGCCGATGTGAATGTTCGCCGCCGCCTCGCGTCGGCCGGGCAGGTCCAGGTCGCGGCCGCGCGGGGCGCCGGAGCCGACGAAGATGGCGTCGTAGCCCTGGTCCAGCAGGCCCTTAAGGCTGTCGACCGGTGTTCCGAAGCGCATCTCGACGCCGCCCAGCCGTTGGACGTAGCCCACCTCCTCGTCGATCACCGCCTCGGGCAGGCGGAACCGCGGGATCTGGCTGCGGATCATGCCCGCCGACTTGGTGTCCTTGTCGAAGACGGTCAGCTGGTAGCCCAGGGGCGCAAGGTCGCGCGCAACGGTCAGAGACGCCGGGCCACAGCCCACCAGGGCGATGCGTCGGCCGTTCGGTTGCGCGGCCGGCGGGGGCATGAGATCGGCGACGTCGCCCTTGTGGTCAGCCGCCACCCGTTTCAGCCGGCAGATAGCCACCGGCTCGTCCTCGACCCGGCCCCGCCGACAGGCCGGCTCGCACGGTCGGTCGCAGGTCCGCCCGAGGATCCCGGGGAAGACATTCGACTTCCAGTTGATCATGTAGGCGTCGACGTAGCGGCCCTCCGCAATCAGGCGGATGTATTCGGGGACCGGCGTGTGGGCCGGACAGGCCCACTGGCAATCTACGACCTTGTGAAAATAGTCAGGCTCAAGCTCACGCGTGCGCTGCAAAACTCGCTTCCTTCCCGGGACGCTCTACTCCCGAGGCGGCGAAGTCAGCTCTGCGCGATGCAGAGCGGGCTCCGCGCCCCGACGCGGCGTTCGTTGAACAGGTTATGTCTACACGGCGCGGGGCGCCAAACGATTCCTGATCGCAGTTCAGCAATCGCCCGGCATCGGCGTGCCCGGGGTAGGTTCTTCCACACCAAGCTGTGATGCGCCCCGGGTCGTTTCGCGACAACGAGGCTCTGGCGAGCGTAACAGGTAAATGATACCTTAACCGGTGGGAGAGCTCCGCACTCGCGGGGTTATGGGAGACTGCCGATGGACATGCCTCGCGGGCGCGTGCCCGAAGCCACGCCAACCGTATTCGAAGACGTCGATACGACTACGCTGGCGCCGCTGGATCCGACGGAGGCGCTGGACTTGCACCGCGCCATCAACGAGCGCCGGGCGCAGATGGAAAACCCCGAGCTGTTGCGCGGCTTGCGGGCGCTTTAACGCGACCGCGGACTTTCATCCCGGTCTCCGCGCAACGGAAACAGGGACCCCGAATGAGAAACGGCGCCGTCTCGGTTCGAGGCGGCGCCGCTTTCGTATCTGGATCGTTGTCCCGCGTCCGGGTCCCGGTCCCCGCCTGCGGCGAAACCGGGACGCCCCTGGCGCGGCGGACGGCCTACTCGGCGTAGCCGGCCGGCAGGTCGTCGTCCTTCATCAGCTCGTCCTTGCTGACCGGCTTGTCCTCGACCTTGGCCTTGGAGACGATCAGGTCGACGACCTTGTCTTCGAAGATCGGCGCGCGGAGCTGGGCCTGGGCGTTCTGGTTCTCACGCAGCAGGTTGAAGATCTGCTGGGCCTGGGCGCCGTACTTGATCGCTTCGCGGCGGATCGCCTCGTTCAGCTCGGCCTCGGTCACCTGGACGTTGTTGGCGCGGCCGATCTCGGCCAGCACCAGACCCAGGCGCACGCGGCGCTCGGCGATCTTGCGGTATTCCTTGGTCAGTTGCTCCTCGGACTTGTCGGCGTCCTCGGGCGGCAGCTGGCCACCTTCCTTGTCCTGTTGGACCTGGCTCCAGATCGACGCGAACTCGGCTTCGACCATCTTCGGCGGCAGCGGGAAGTCGTGCTTGGTGTCCAGTTCGTCGAGCAGCGCGCGCTTCAGCTTGAAGCGCGAGGCCCCCGCGTACTGTTCTTCCAGATTGCTCTTCACCAGACCCTTGAGCTTTTCGAGGCTCTCCAGGCCCAGGCGTTCGGCGAAGGCGTCGTCGGCCGGCGAATCGACCGGGCTACGGACTTCCTTCACCTTGGTCTCGAACTCGGCGTCCTTGCCGGCCAGGTTGGCGGCTTGGTAGTCGGCCGGGAAGGTGACCTTCACCGTCACATCGCTGTCCGGCTTGGCGCCGACCAGCTGGTCCTCGAAGCCCGGGATGAAGTTGCCGGAGCCCAGCACCAGCTCGACGTCCTGGGCCGTGCCGCCTTCGAAGGCGACGCCGTCCACGCGGCCGATGAAGTCGATCAGGACCTGGTCGCCGTCCTTGGCCTTCACGGTCTTGCCGGTCTTGGCTTCGTAGGTGCGGTTCTGGCTGGCCAGTTCGGCCACGGCTTCATCCACCTCTTCGTCGGTGGGCGTGTAGACCGGCTTCACCAGCGACAGGGTCGCGCCGTCGACCGGCTCGAAGTCCGGCATCAGGTCGATCGACAGCTCGTAGGCCAGGTCGGCCTTGCCATCCATGACCGCGTCGATGTCGCCTTCCGGCTTCAGTTCGGGCTCGCCGGCGGGGCGCAGCTTGTTGTCTTCCAGGATCTTCTGGGTGGTCTCGGTCAGGCTCTGCTGGACCACTTCGCCCATCAGCGACTTGCCGTAGAGCCGGCGAACGTGGGCCGCGGGAACCTTGCCCGGGCGGAATCCCTTCACGTTGAGGGTGGGGGCGATCTCCTTGATCCGCGCCTCAAGGCGCTCGGCAAGATCGGAGACGGGGACCGTCACGCCGTAAACTCGGCTAAGGCCTTCGCCAGACTTCTCAACGATTTGCATCGGCATTCTCAGATTCTCAGGGCCCGGCGCCAGTGCGCGCCTGGTCCGCCCTTCTCGTCAAACAGGGGAAGGCCGCCGAACGGTGTCCGGCGGCGCGCGGGCGCTCTTATGTCACGACGCGAACGCAGGTCCAAGCCCCTGCCCCCTTGACGTCGGGCCCGCCGCCCGCGATGGCAGGGATCTACCCCGTGCGGCTATGGCGGAATTGGTAGACGCAACGGTTTTAGGTACCGTCGGGCAACCGTGGGGGTTCGAGTCCCTCTAGCCGCACCATCCTGTTTCGCGACAGCGCCTCGCCCTGGGGCTTCGCCGTCGGGCTTCGCAGGGTTCATCCGATCGAATGCAGACGCCGAAGCCGTGGATACGGCCGTTTTCGCGCACGCAGGTGACAGCCAGCCCCGCTCCAGGGCAGAAGACGGCCATGTCGCGCGGCGTCCTCTTCGTCCACAACAACTTCCCCGGCCAGTTCGGCGATCTGGCGCGGGAGTTGATCGCGCGCGGCGTGCCCTGCCTGGCGATCGGCCAGCACTACGCGCCCGGGCAGGAGGGGGTGAAGATCGCCCGCTACACCCTGGGCCGAGGCAGCACGCCGACAATCTTCCCGATGGCCGTGCGGGCCGAGGCCGATCTGCTGCGAGCGCGCGGGGCCTACGACGCCGCCATGGCGCTGAAGGCCGAAGGCTGGGACCCCGCCGTGATCGTCGGCCATCCGGGCTGGGGCGAGATGACCTTTTTGGCCGAGGTGTTTCCGGCGGCGAAGACGGTGGCGTTCGCCGAGTTCTACTACCACGGCCGCGGTTACGACGTGGGCTTCGACACCCCGCTGCATGGCGAGCCGGACATCGACACGGTGCTGCGCGCCGAGGCGAAGAACGGGATGATGGCCATGGCCTACGCCACGGCCGACGCGATCGTTGCGCCGACGCCGTTCCAGGCCGGCAGTCTGCCTTGGCGGCTGCGCGACGGCGCGCGGATTTTCCATGAAGGGATCGACGTCGAGACGATCCGGCCGGCGCCGCCCGCGCCCTTCCCGCTGGACGACGGCCGGGTGCTGACGCCCGGAACGCCGGTCGTGACCTATGTGAACAACCACATGGAGCCGCTGCGGGGGCTGCAGATCTTCGCGCGGGCCCTGCCCCGCCTGCTGGACGCCGTTCCGGACGCGCATGCGATCCTGATCGGCGACCCGACCCGCAAGCCCTATGGCGGGAGCGCGCCCGAAGGGAAGACCTGGCAGGACGTCTGTTTCGAGGGCGTGTCGTTCGATCCGGCGCGGGTGCATTTCATGGGGCGCGTGCCGCACGCCCGGATGCTGGCGGCGCTGCGGCTGGGCGTGGCGCACGTCTATTACACCTACCCCTTCGTGCTCTCGTGGTCGCTGTCCGAGGCGATGGCGTCGGGGTGCTATGTGATCGGCTCGGACACCGCGCCGGTGCGCGACGCGATCCAAGACGGGGTTAATGGGCGGCTGCTGCCGTTCTTCGACCACGAGGCCCTGACGGATGCGTTGGTCGCCGCCTGCCACGATCCCGAGGCGTCACGACCGCTGCGAGCCGAGGCGCGCAAGACCGCCGAGGCGATGTTCAGCCGGGCGAAGGGGCGTGCGGCGTGGCTCGACCTGCTGCGCGAACTCGGGGTCGATATCCCCGGCGCCTGAGGATCAGCCGCAGCGGATCTGCGCGATGAGGCCGGTCGCGGCGTCGAAGAAGATGTTCAGCCGGTTCGGGTTGAAGTCCATGGTGACGGCGCAGGTCGTGCAGGCGACGCGCTGCAGCTCCGGGCGCACCGGGACGGGAATTTCGCTCCGAGGACGGCCGATCAAGCTTTGCAGATCGCGGGCCCCGCAGGTGTCGGGCGCCGGCGGGGGCGTGGCGACCGGCGGCGCGGGGGACGGTGCGACCGACGGCGGCGCCGGCGTCGGCGGGGCCGAGGTGGAACAGGCGGCCAGCCCAAGCAGCCCGACCAGAAGCGCGATCCGCATCATGCCTGCTTCTCCCAACCGCGCGCCTGTTGCTTCCAGTACGAGGCCGGCAGCCCCTTGGCCTTGACCGCGGACCACTGGGTCCGGGCGTTTCGGAGCTGGCCGTCGTCGTTGCCGTCGAACAGGACGACACAGCGCTTGTAGGGCGTGAGATCGCCGGGCTCGGCGCCGTCCACCAGGAACAGGGCGTCGGCGGCGTTGGGGTTGTCCGTCCCGATGGTCAGCAGGATCGGCTGGCGGGACGCACCCGGCTCCTCGGCCGGGGCATGCGGCAGGAAGCTCTCGTCCCGATAGCTCCACAGCCAGCTGTCCAGGTGATCGATCCGCTCGCTCACCGATGAGCGGACGATGGCGCGCCAGCCCTTCTGCAGGGTCTTTTCCAGCAGTTCCGGCAAGGCCTGGTCCAGCCCGGTGCGTTCCAGGTGGTAGAACCAGACCTCGCAGGCCGACGCGCTCACCTCAGCCCTCGTACTTGTCCTGGACCATGCGGTTCAGCAGGCGGACACCGAAGCCGGTGGCGCCGTCGGGGCTGGTCGGGATCGAAGACGGCTTCTTCCAGGCGACGCCGGCGATGTCGAGGTGGGCCCAGGGCGTGCCGTTCACGTACTTCTGCAGGAAGAGCGCCGCGGTGATCGAGCCGCCCGGCCGGCCGCCGGTGTTCTTCATGTCGGCGATCATGGAGTCGATCTGCTTGTTGTAGGCGTCGGGCAGCGGCATGCGCCACAGGCCCTCGTCCTCCGCCTTGGAGGCGGCCAGCAGGTTGGCGGCCAGCTCCTCGTCATTGGCGTAGCAGCCGGCCAGGTCGTTGCCGATGGCGATGATGATGGCGCCGGTGAGCGTGGCCAGATCGACCATGAACTTGGGCTTGAAGCGGTCCTGGCAGTACCAGAGCGCATCGGCCAGCACGAGGCGGCCCTCAGCGTCGGTGTTCACCACCTCGATGGTCTGGCCCGACATGGAGGTCAGCACGTCGCCGGGACGATAGGCGTTGCCGTCGGGCATGTTCTCGACGAGGCCCAGGATGCCGATGGCGTTCACCTTGGCCTTGCGGCCGGCCAGGGCGTGCATGAGACCCGCAACGGCGCCCGCGCCGCCCATGTCCCACTTCATGTCTTCCATGCCGTCGGCCGGCTTGATCGAGATGCCGCCGGTGTCGAAGCAGACCCCCTTGCCGACGAAGGCGACAGGCTGGGCGGACTTGTCGGCCGCGCCATACCACTTGATCACCGCCAGCTGGCTTTCGCGGATGCTGCCCTGCCCCACGGCCAGCAGCGAGCCCATGCCCAGCTTCGACATCTCGGCCTCGCCAAGGATCTCGACTTCGAGGCCCAGAGATTCCAGTTCCTTGACCCGGGCGGCGAAGGACGCGGGATAGAGGACGTTCGGCGGCTCCGACACCAGGTCGCGGGTGAAGCTGATGGCGTCGGCCAGGGCGGCCAGCGGCGCGAAAGCGTCGAACGCCGCGTCGACGTCGGCGGCGACAATCGAGGCCTTCACGATCGAGGGCTTCTTGTCCGCCGCTTCCTTGGTCCGGTACTTGTCGAAGCGGTAGCTCGCCAGGCGGACGCCCAGGGCGGCCTGCGCGGCGTAGTCGGCGACGCCCTCGATCCGCAGGGTCTCGAGGCCTGATGTCTTCACGGCGTGGTAGGCGCTGGCGGCGGCGCGCTCGGCGGCCATCGCGTCGAAGCTGTCGCGCTTGCCGGCGCCCACCAGCACGAGGCGGGCGGCGTCGACGCCCTGCGGCGCCAGGATGTCCAGCGTCTGCCCCTTTGCGCCGGTGAACCGGCTGGCGCCCACGGCCTGACCGAGCGGTCCGTCATGCGAGTCGCCCTCGAAGACGATACGGGCGACGGCGGCCTTGGCAGGCAGGCCAGCGCCCGCCGCGACGAATTGGATATCCATCGATACTCTCTCTTGCAGCTCTGCCCGCGCCCTACGGTCTGGTTGTGTGACGCGGCGACGCATGGTTTAGAACAGGACCGCCGCCGGGGCGCGTCTAATTCTCCGGGCTAGCCGTTTTTCACAAGATGCGCCTGATCGATCGATACCTTCTGCGGCAACTCGTGGGGCCTGTGGCCCTCGCGACGCTGGCCCTGACCTCGGTTGCGCTGCTGAGCCAGAGCCTGGCCGGCCTCGACCTCATCGTAAACCAGCGGCAGAGCGCCCTCGTCTTCCTGAAGGTGACGCTGCTGTACATGCCGCAGCTGATCAACCTGATCCTGCCGATCGCGGTGTTCGTGGCGGCGCTCGTGGCGCTGAACCGCCTGCACACCGAGCAGGAGATCGTCGTCTGCTTCGCAGGCGGCATGAGCCGGTGGCGGGTGATCTCGCCGGCCATGCGGCTGGCCTGCACGGTGGCGTTCCTGGCGCTGCTGATGAACATCTTCATCCAGCCGCTGTCGTTCCGGACCCTCCGCCAGGAGCTGTTCGAGGTACGCACCGACCTGGCCGCCACCCTGGTGCGCGAGGGCGAGTTCACCGAGCCGACGCCGGGGCTGACGGTCTATGCCCAGAGCGTCGATCGCCAGGGCGGCCTGCGGAACCTGTTCATCCACCAGATCAAGCCGGACGGATCGACGACGACCTACACCGCCGAGCGCGGGCGGGTCGGGCGGGCCCAGGGCCGGCCGGCGCTGTTCATGGAGAACGGCACCAATCAGGAGTTCTCGAGCCGGGGCGTCCTCAACTATCTGACGTTTGGCTACTACACCTTCGATCTCGAGCCGATGGCGAACTCGGACGAGATGATCCACTACAAGCCGTCCGACCGATACCTGCACGAGCTGTTCTTCCCCGACCTGCAACAGGACTGGGAGCGGCGGAACCGGCTGGAACTTCTGGCCGAGGGCAACGCACGGCTGGCCTCCCCGCTCTACAACATCGCCTTCATGTCGCTGGCGCTGGCGGCGATATTTGGCGGGGGCTTCTCACGCTTGGGCTATGGACGGCGCATCGTCGCCGTGGGGGCGATCGCCGCCCTGGTGCGACTGGTGGGCTTCCTGGTGCAGTCCGCCTGCGAGGACAACGCCTGGCTCAACGTCATGCAGTACGTCGTGCCGCTGCTGGCGGTCTGGGGCGCGATGGCCGCGATCTTCCGGCAGAAGGTCGGCCGCTACATCGACATCACTCGGCCCCGGTCCGGGATCGCGCCGGCGCGGGTGAGCGCATGATGGGCATGGGCCGCATCGAGCGCTACGTCATCGGCTACATGCTGCTGGGCGTGATCGGCGCGTTGGCGATCATCTCGTCGGTCGTGGTGCTGATCCAGTTCGTCGAGCTGACGGGACAGGTCGGTACGCGGGCCGACGTGGGCGCCGACAGCATTCTGGCGCTGACCCTGCTGCGGGTGCCGTCGCTGATCCAGATCCTGCTGCCGTTCTGCTTCCTGTTCGGCGGCATCGCGGCCTTCGTCGGGCTGAACCGACGCAGCGAACTTGTGGCCATGCGCGCGGCGGGGATCTCGGCCTGGCGGTTCATCCTGCCTTCGGCCTTGGGCGCCTTCCTGCTGGGGGTGCTGGCGGTCGGCGGTCTGAACCCCGTGGCGGCCGCACTGAACGCCCGGTTCGAGCTGGAACGCGGCCGGATGATGGCCAACTATCTGGGCGATCAGCCACAGGACATCTGGCTGCGCCAGGGCGACGACGCCAGCCAGATCGTCATCCACGCCAAGGCGCGCGAGACCAATGGCGGCGTGGTGACGCTCCGGGGCGTCTCGCTGTTCATTTATGAGAAGACGCCCAGCGGCGCGCCGGTGTTCCGCCGACGCCTCGAGGCCGGATCGGCGACGCTGCTGCCGGGCTTCTGGCGCCTGCGAGACGTGCGGGAGGCGACGGCCGGCGATTCGTCGATCCGCTCCGACAGCATGTCGATCCGCTCGACCCTCGATTCGGAGGCGGCCATGGAGCGCCTGGCCTCCCCTGAGGCGATCGCGTTCTGGCGGCTGCCGAAGGCGATCCAGCTGACAGAACAGGCCGGCTTTTCGGCGTCGGGCTATCGGCTCCGGTTCCACCAGCTGCTGGCCACGCCGCTGCTGTTCGCGGCCATGTCGATCCTGGCCGCGGCCTTCTCGCTGCGCCTCGCGCGGCTCGGGGGTCTGGCGGGGCTGGCCGGGGCCGGGGTGGCGCTGGGATTTGTGATGTTCTTCTTCAATCAGTTCGCCGGCGCCCTGGCGAAGGCCGATATCATTCCGCTGTTCGCCGCGGCCTGGGCGCCGGCGCTCGTCGCCCTGCTCGCCGGGGTGACCCTGCTTTGCTACACCGAAGACGGTTGAATCGGAGACTGACGGGGGCTTCGGCCAGCCGTGGCAGCCTCGTCACTGTGACCGCTTGAAGCGCGTGCTAGCCGCCAAACCGCTTTCCACTTTGGCGGGATGCGCTCTATGCATCGCGAGTTCGACACAATAGACGCGCCGGCCAAGACCGACGCGCCAGAGGGGATCGAGAGGGTTGATGAGTCCGCGCCGGCGTACGCCGCGATCAGCTGGCAAGCGCGCCCTCCTGGCCGGAGCCGCGTTCGCGCTCCTGTGCACGGGCCACGCCCAGGCCCAGGCCCCCAAGGCGGCGCCTGTCGCCGACGGCCTGCAGAAAGACGAGATGTACATGGAGGCCGACGAGGTCGTCCGTGAGGACGACGCCGGCCTGACGACGGCGAACGGTCACATCGAAGTCCGCTACAACGGTCGCACCCTGCGCGCCGACAAGCTGATCTACAACGACAAGACCGGCGTGATCCGCGCCTACGGCAACATCGTCGTGGTCAACGCCGACGGCTCGTCTGAATACGCCAGCGAGATGGTGCTGGACGAAGAGCTGCGCGCCGGTGTGGCGCTGGGCTTCTCGGCCCGCCTGCAGGAGAACGTGAAGATCGCGGCGGCCAGCGCCGCCAAGCGCAACGCGAACGTCGAAGAGCTCAACAAGGCGATCTACACGCCCTGCGAGATCTGCGCGAAGGACGGCTCGCCCCGCACCCCCACCTGGTCCATCGCCGCCGAGCGGGTGGTCCGCGATAAGCAGCGTCGGATCGTCTACTACCGCAATGCGCGGTTCCGGCTGTTCGGTGTGTCGGTGCTGTATCTGCCGGTGTTCTGGCACGCCGACCCGGCGTCGGAGCGCAACTCCGGCTTCCTGGTGCCCAAGGGCTCGGTGTCGGACCGTCGCGGCGTATCGTACGAGCAGCCCTACTACTGGGTGATTTCACCCTCGACCGACCTGACGATCAGCCCGCAGATCAACTCGAAGATCGCCCCCTTCCTCAACGGTGAGGTGCGCAAGCGCTTCTATTCCGGCGAGGTCGACGTCCGCTTCGGCTACACCCACGCCCGCGACTTCGACGGCAAGGGCAACGAGATCGCGGGCACCAGCACCGATCGCAGCTATATCCTGGGTCGGGGCGCCTTCCAGATCGATGAGAAGTGGCTCTGGGGTTTCACCGCCGAGCGCTCGTCCGATGACCTGATCTTCGACAAGTACGAGATCGGCAAGGTCTATGTCAGCCGAGGTCCGTACGTGGCCGACGACCGGCGCCTGATCTCGCAGATCTATTCGATCCGCCAGGACGAGCGGTCGTACTTCTCGGCGGCGGCGATGACGATCCAGGGCCTGCGGCCTGGGGCAATCGACCCGGTCACCGGCTTCGCTTCCGGCGAGAACGATCGCGTGTTCCCCGTGATCGGTCCGCTGATCGAGGGCCACTACGAGCCGGCGCCGAAGATCCTGGGCGGGCGGCTGCGCGTCCATACCAGCGCCGTGGTTCTGAGCCGCGAACAGTCGCAGACCGATCTGACGCAACGCCTTCCGGGCCTGGACAGCGCGCGCGCGACCGGAGAACTGGACTGGCGCCGGGCCTTCACCTCGCCCGCGGGCGTGCGGGTCGAGCCCTTCGTGAACGTGCGCGCCGACGCCTATCGGCTGAGCGACATCCTGACGGGTGTGGGATCGGCGACGCGCAGCGACGAGATGACCCGCGGCCTGGCGACCGCCGGCGTCGATGTCACCTATCCGGTGTTCAAGCGGACCAAGGACGCCACCATCGTCCTGGAGCCGGTGCTGCAGGTCGCCGCCTCGCCCAAGGCCAAGCAGGTCGTGATCGGGCGCGACGCGACCACGGGCGAAAAGGTGTACCTCAACGAGGACAGCGTCGCCTTCGAGTTCGACGAGACCACGCTGTTCCGGCCGAACAAGTTCCCCGGCTACGACCTCTACGAAGACGGCGTTCGCCTAAACGTGGCAGGCCGGGCGGGTGTCACCTGGGACGATGGCCGCCGCGCCAACTTCATGCTGGGCCGCAGTTTCCGGACCGAACAGAATGCGGTGTTCTCCGATCGCTCGGGGCTGCGCAGCAAGAATTCGGACTGGATCGTGTCGGCCGACGCCCAGCCGCTTCGCGGCCTGTCGGTCTTCGCCCGCGCGCGTCTGGACAACGACACCCTGGACATTCACCGGCTGGAAGCGGGCGCGAACGTCTACAACAAGCACGGCAACGGCTTCGTCCGCTATCTGACCGACGATTTCGACATCAACGGCACGAAGCGTGAGAACCTCGACGTCGGCGGCGAAGTCTATCTCAACAAGAACTACGGGGTCAGCCTCTACGGAAACCGCGACCTGACCCGCGACGCGTGGGTCATCCGCGACGTGGGCGTGTTCTATCGGGACGACTGCCTGCGGGTGGATGTGATCTACCGTCGCGAAGATACGATCATCGGACGCCTGCTCCCGAGCGAGTCGGTGTCGGTGCGCCTAACCCTCGCCACATTGGGCGGCTCATTCAGGTAAGATGGCGAACCAAGTGCGCCACACGAAGGAAGACTCTCGTCCATGATGCGTTATCTGACCGGCCCCACTGCGCGGAGCGCGGCGTTCGCCTGCGCCCTGGCCGCCGCGGCGGCGGCGCCCCAGGCCGTGGCGCAGCAGCCGGCGAGCGAAGCTGCTGTCGGCACAGCGCCGCCCGAGACCCCTGCCCCCGCCGCGCCCCGCGCGCCGCAAGGTCTGTCCGAATCCGTCGCCGCCGTTGTGAACGACGACATCATCTCGACCTACGATCTGGCCCAGCGGATGCGGCTGTTGATCACCACCTCGGGGGTCCAGCCGACGCAGGATAACCTGCAGCAGTTCCAGCGTGAGGCGCTGGTGTCCCTCGTCGACGAGCACCTCCAGTTCCAGGAGCTGCGGCGCGTCGAGAAGGAACAGAAGATCGACATCCTGGCCGACGACGCGGAGATCAACGAAGAGATCGCCGAAATGGCCAAGGGCAACAACATGAGCCCCGAGCAGTTCCTGGCGTTCCTCGCGTCTCGCGGCATCGGCCAGGACACCTTGAAGGCGCAGCTTCGCGCCCAGGTCAGCTGGTCGCGCTGGATCCAGGGCCGTTACGGCTCGCGTCTGCGCGTTGGCGACGACCAGATCGCCGCGACCCAGGCCCTGCTGGCCGCCCAGGCCGCCAAGCCCCAGTACAACATCGGCGAAGTGCTGATCGACGCCAATCGCGTGGGTGGAATGCAGCAGGCCATGGCCGGCGCCCAGCAGTTGGTGACGCAGATGCAGCAGGGCGCGCCCTTCCCGGCCGTCGCCCGCCAGTTCTCGGCCCTGCCGACCGCGGCCGCCGGCGGCGACGCCGGCTGGGTCAGCCCCGGCGAAGTTCCGCCCGAGGTTCAGGCCGTGCTCGAGCAGATGCGGCCGGGTCAACTTTCGCAGCCGATCCCGGTGAAGGATGGCGTCTACATCCTCTACCTGCGCGAGAAGCGGGCCGGCGGTAACGCCACCCTGGTCAACCTGAAGCAGGTCGCCGTCGCCCTGCCGCAGACGGCCACCGCCGAGGATGAAGCCGCCGCGCGCGCCAAGCTGATGGCCATCAAGCCCAAGATCCAGACCTGCGCTGGTATGGAAGCCGCCGTGGGCGGCGCGCCCGGTGTGATCGCCGGCGATCTCGGCGAGGCTGAGGTCGCAGACCTCGCGCCGGCCTTCCGCGACGCCGCCGAGAAGCTGAAGGTGAACGAGGTGTCGGACCCGATCCGCACGCCCGTCGGCCTGCACCTGATCTCCGTCTGCGGCCGCCGCACGGCTGGCGACGCTCAGGCCGACAAGGACCAGATCGAACGGCGCCTGCGCGGCCAGCAGCTCAGCATGATCGCCCGCCGCTACATGCGCGATCTGCGCAACTCGGCGACCATCGAGACCAAGTGAAGCCGGTGGGGCGGTGAACACGGGACCGCTCGCCCTAACGCTCGGCGATCCGGCCGGCGTCGGCCCGGAGATCGTCGTCAAGGCGTGGCGGGAGCTCCGCGCCCAGGGCCCCGCATTCTTCGTCGTCGGTGACGCCCAGTCGGTGGCTTCCGCGCCGGGAGCCGGTTCGAGCGTGGTCCGAAGCCTGTCCAGTCCGGATCAGGTGGCGACCATCTTCCCGGACGCCATCCCCGTCCTGGACCTGCCCTTGCGCGGTCCGGTGATCGCCGGGCAGCCGAATCCGGCCGCGGCCGGTTCGATCATTCAGTGGATCGAGACGGCGGTCGGCCTAGCCCTGTCCGGAACCGTGTCCGGCGTGGTCACAGCTCCGATCGCCAAGGCGCCCCTCTATGCGGCGGGGTTCAAATTTCCCGGGCACACGGAATTTCTGGGGGAGCTGACGGCGGCGACGACATACGACGGCGCCCGCGGCCCGATCATGATGCTGACCGCCGCAGATTTGCGCGTGACGCTGGTGACGGTGCACACGCCGTTGGCCGAGGTGTCGCGCGCCCTCAGCATCCAGGCGATCGTCAACGCGGGCCTGGTCACCGCCCAGGCGCTGCGGCGCGATTTCGGCATCGCCGCGCCACGATTGGCCGTGGCGGGGTTGAACCCCCACGCGGGTGAAAGCGGGACCATTGGCCGCGAAGAGGTCGAGATCGTCGCCCCGGCGATCCGGGCCCTGGCGGACCTGGGCGTGAACGCCCGCGGCCCCTACCCGTCCGACACGCTGTTCCATGCCGAGGCGCGCGCCGGCTATGACGCCGCGCTCTGCCTCTATCACGACCAGGCCCTGATCCCGATCAAGATGCTCGACTTCTGGGGTGGGGTGAACGTCACCCTGGGCCTGCCCATCGTTCGCACCTCGCCCGACCATGGCACGGCGTTCGACATCGCCGGCCGCGGGATCGCCCGGGCCGACAGCCTGGTCGCGGCGATCCGCCTGGCCGATCAGATTGCACGGACACGGTCTTGATCCTGGACAGCCTGCCCACCCTGCGCGAAGCGCTGGAAGCCCATGGCCTGATGGCCAAGAAGGCGTTCGGACAGCACTTCCTGCTGGACCTCAACATCACCCGCAAGATTGCGCGCCTGGCCAACGTCGGCGCGGGTGACCACGTCATCGAGGTGGGTCCGGGCCCTGGCGGGTTGACGCGCGCCCTGCTCGAGACCGGCGCCCGCGTCACCGCCATCGAGAAGGACGAACGCTTCGCACCCCTATTGCAGGAGGTGGCGGCCGTCGCACCCGGCCTAGCCTTGGTGTTCGGCGACGCGCTCAAGGCCGACGAGGCGCAGATTGCCGACGGACAGCCGGCCCATGTGGTGTCCAACCTGCCGTACAATGTGGGCACGCCCCTGCTCATCAAGTGGCTGACCGGACCATGGACGCCCAAGTCCCTCACCCTGATGTTCCAACGCGAAGTGGCGGACCGGATCACCGAGGGGCCGGGGGAAGAGGCCTATGGACGACTGGCCGTGATCGTCCAGGCGACCTGCCAAGCGCAGCGGGTGATGGACGCGCCGGCGCGCGCCTTCACGCCGCCGCCCAAGGTGGATTCCGCCGTGGTGCATCTGAAGCCGCTGGCTGAGCGGCCGTCGCCCGAAAGGCTGGACGCCCTGCAACGGATCACCGCCGCCGCCTTCGGACAGCGCCGCAAGATGTTGCGGTCCAGCCTGAAGGTGCTGGGGGGCGAAGAGCTGATCGCCGCCGCCGGCCTGGATCCTCAGGCGCGGGCGGAGGTGGTGCCCGTGGACGGGTTCCTCGCCTTGGCGGACGCTTGGCTGGCGGCGCGCTGAGCGTCGGACCAGAGGTTGGGGCTCGGCGAAGGTTGCGAAAAAACAAATCTCGCCGTGAAGCTTGTGGACTGGCGTCCGCGTTAGGATCGGTCATGTTCGACTTCGTGCTCAGCATTATCGTCGCCGGCGGCCTGATCGGCGTCGCCCTCCTGATGTTCGCCGAGAACATCGTGCCGCCGATCCCATCCGAGCTGATCATGCCCCTCGCCGGCTTCGCGGCCGCCCAGGGTGACATGAACCTGGCGGGGGTTGCCGCGGCCGGCACGATCGGCGCGACCGCCGGAGCCTATGTCTGGTACGCCGTCGGTCAGCGGGTCTCCGAGCCGCGGCTGGAACGCTGGATCGATCGCCATGGCCGTTGGCTGACCCTCGACGCCGAGGACCTGGAACGCTCGCGATCCTACTTCCGCCGTCGCGGTGTCCTGGCGGTGTTCCTCGGGCGGCTTGCGCCTGGCGTTCGGACGTTCGTTTCGGTTCCGGCGGGCGTGATGCGGATGCCGCATGGCCCGTTTCTTCTCGCCACAACCGCTGGGACCGCCCTTTGGACGACAATGCTGGCCGCTGCGGGCTATCTGCTCGAACAGGAATACCATCGGGTCGCCGCGTGGCTGGATCCGGTCTCGACCGTCGTCTTCGCAGCGTTGATCGTGGCCTATCTGGTTCGGGTCTACCGCAAGAGCCGTCGCGCAAGGTCCGGCGCCTGATCGCAGCGCAACGGGCGCGCCGGCCGCCAGCCGGGCGTCACCGCCCGTTGCGCAACCCCACGCCAAAGGCTCCAATGCGGTGGAATCGTTCAAGGAGCGGGCATGCTGACCCTACTGGGCGTGGCCGCGGTGGTGGTCGGCTTCGCCGTGCGACTCAATCCGCTGCTGGTGGTGACGATCGCGGCCTTCGTGACGGGACTGGCCGCCGGTCTGACCCCTGTCGACGTGCTCAAGGCGTTCGGCAAGGCGTTCAATGACAACCGGTTCGTCACCGCCGCCTATCTCGTGCTGCCGGTCATCGGCGTGGTCGAGCGCGCGGGGCTGCAGGAGCGCGCGCGGGCGCTGATCGCCCAGTTCCGGGGCGTGTCGGTGGGGCCGTTCCTGATCGGCTATCTGGCCTTTCGCCAGATCACCTCGGCCCTGGGCCTGACCTCCATCGCCGGCCATGCCCAGAGCGTTCGGCCGATGGTCGCCCCGATGGCCGAGGGCGCGGTCGAGACGCAGACCGGCGCGTTGGACGAGGCGACGCGCCAGGACGTCCGGGCGATGGCGTCGGCCACCGACAACATCGGGCTGTTCTTCGGCGAGGACATCTTCATCGCCATCGGCTCGATCCTGCTGATGGTGGGCTTCCTGGCGACGAGCGGGATCGTGATCGACCCGCTGCACCTGTCGCTGTGGGCGATCCCGACGGCGATCGTCGCGTTCGTGCTGCATGCCGCGCGCCTGCTGCTGTTCGACCGCAGGCTGCGGGGTCGCGGCGGCGCATGATCAAGCTCTCGGCCGTCTATATCCTCGCGGGCGCGGTATTCGCGGCCTTCGCCGTGCTGAGCGCCCTGGACCGCAACAACAGCCGGCGGTTCGGCAACGCCGCGTTCTGGGGCCTGGTAGCGCTCAGCTTCCTGGCCGGCGACGCCTTGGGCGATCTGGGCAACGGCGTGTTGGTGTTGGGCCTCGCCGCGATCGCTGGGTTCGGCCTGCTCGGCCGCGGCCAGCCCGCCACGACGTCGCCGGACGACCGCAAGGCGCTCGCCGAACGGTTCGGCGACAGGCTGTTCATCCCGGCCCTCACCCTGCCGGTCGTCGTCGCGTTCGGCGTGCTGGTCCTGAAGCCGCTGGAACTGGGCGGCCAGCCGCTGCTCGATCCCAAGCAGGCGACGCTGCTGTCGCTCGCGCTGGCGGCCGTGGTCGCCGTGGCCGTCGCCCTGTGGCTGCTTCGCCAGCCATTGATCAGCCCCCTGCAAGAGGGCCGCAGGCTGATGGACACGGTGGGATGGGCCGCCTTGCTGCCCCAGATGCTGGCGGCGCTGGGCGCCATCTTCGCACTGGCCGGGGTTGGCCAGCAGGTGGGGGACCTGGTGACGACGTGGATCCCGATGGACGCCCGCCTCACCGCCGTGGCCGTCTATTGCCTGGGCATGGCGGGGTTCACGATGATCATGGGCAACGCCTTCGCCGCCTTCCCGGTGATGACGGCCGGGATCGGCCTGCCCATCCTGATGCAGCGGTTTGGCGGCGATCCGGCCGTTGTGGCCTCGATCGGGATGCTCTCGGGCTTCTGCGGCACGCTGATGACCCCGCTGGCCGCCAACTTCAATCTGGTGCCCGCCGCCCTGCTGGAGTTGAAGGACCGCAACGCCGTCATCAAGGCGCAGATCCCGACCGCCCTTCCCCTGCTGATCGCCAACATCGGACTGATGTATGTCCTCGCCTTCCGCTGACCGCCTCACCCCGGCCCTCGCCTCCCAGTTCGCTCGGCTGGCGCTCGGCCACGTGGCGCGGGAGTATCCGAACAAGCTGGATCACGTGCTGGCCGGGCCCGAGGATGTGAAGAGCCCGTGCGAACTGCATCCGATCTTCTTCGGCAGCTTCGACTGGCATTCCTGCGTTCACGGCTACTGGACCCTGGCGACCGTTCTGCGCCGCCATCCGGACATCCCTGAAGCGCCGGCGATCCGGGCCTTGTTCGACGACGCCTTCACGGCCGAGAAGGTGGGCGCCGAGGCGGATTATCTGGCGCGACCGTCCGCGCGGGGCTTCGAACGACCGTACGGCTGGGGCTGGTTGCTCAAGCTGCAGGCCGAACTGCTGACCCATGATGCGCCGTGGGCGGCCACGCATGCGCCGCTGGCCGAGGCGTTCGCCCAGCGCTTCCGCGACTTCCTGCCGATCGCCGACTATCCGGTGCGGACGGGCGTGCACTCGTCCACGGCCTTCGCCCTGGCGCTCGCCAGCGACTACGCCCGGGCAGCGGACGACGGCGACCTGCTGGCCATGTTCGCGGACAAGGCGCGCGCGTGGCACCTTGCGGACCGCGACGCCCAGGCGTGGGAGCCCTCCGGCGATGACTTCCTGTCGCCGACGCTGGTGACCGCGGTCTGCCTGCGCCGACTGCTGCCGCCCCTGGACTTCGCAACCTGGCTGGCGGCCTATCTGCCCCGGGCCGCCGAGCGCTCGCCGGCCAGCCTGTTCGCCCCGGCGTCCGTTAGCGACCGCACGGACGGCAAGATCGCCCACCTGGACGGCCTCAATCTCTCACGCGCCTGGTGCTGGCGCGAGTTGGCGGCGGCATTGCCGGCGGACGATCCCACGAGGGCCGTGATGCACGACGCGGCCGACCGACACCTGTCGGCCGGCCTGGCGCACGTCGCGGGCGACTACATGGGCGAACACTGGCTGGCCTCGTTCGCCCTTTTGGCGCTGACCGCCGGCTAGGCGACGGGCTCGGCCGCCTTCTCCAGCACGAAATCCTCGGGGTTCGGGGCCAGGGTGGCGCGCCAGTAGTCGATGAGGCCGAAGGGCCAGTTCTGGCTGACGCGGCCGAAGCTGTTCTTGTACCAGCTGGAGACGTGGGGCGAGCCCCAGGCCCAACCGGCGTTGGCCTCGTCGACCCGGCGGTTGAAGTCGTCGTGGACGGCCGGCTTGGGCTCCATGGCGCGGACGCCGGTCTCGGCCAGCAGCTTGAGGCTGCCCACGATGTAGCGGATCGAGCACTCCGAGAAGAAGATGATCGAACCGTTGACCACGATGTTGGTGTTCGGGCCGTAGGTGATGAAGAAGTTCGGGAAGCCCGGCACGGTCATGCCGAGATAGGCCTTGGCGTCCCCGCCCCAGGTCTCGTGCAGGTCGCGCCCGCCCCGGCCCTTCACCTTCAGATAGGCCAGGAAGTTCGAGGCCTGGAAGCCGGTGCTGTAGATGAGTACGTCGTACTCGTGCTCGACGCCATCGGCGGTCACGATGCCCTTGGGCGTGATGCGGGCGATCTTCTCGGTGACCAGTTCGACGTTGTCGCGCTGGAGCGCCGCCAGCCAGACGCCGTTGTCCAGCACGGCCCGCTTGCCGCCGATGGGATAGTTGGGAACCACCTTGTCCAGCAGCTCGGGCCGAACAGTCATCTGGGCGCGGTAGGACTCGATCACCTGTTCCCGGAACATCGCGTTCTCCGGGCTGACCGCCCCCGGCCCGCCGTTCCAGTTGGGGTCCGACTTGACCATCGGCAGGAAGCCTTCGGTCGTGCTCCAGAACAGATAGAAGCGGTACCACTTGTCGAAGTAGGGCACGTGCTCGAGCACCCACTTCATGTTGTCCGGCACGTTGTCGTGGTAGTGCGGGACGGGCAGGCCCCAGGGCGGCGAGCGCTGGAACACGGTGAGCTGGGCCACGTCAGGCGCGATCTCCGGCACGAACTGATAGGCCGAGGCGCCGGTGCCGATCACCCCGACGCGCTTGCCCTTAAGATCCACGTCGTGGCGCCATTCGGCGGAGTGGAACGCAGGTCCTTCGAACGTGCCGACGCCCTCGATGTCCGGCATGCGGGGGCGGTTGAGCTGGCCCACCGCGGTGATGACGGCGTTGGCCTCAATGACTTCTGTCTTGCCGTCCGGGCCCTTCAGCGTGGCGCGCCACACCGACCGGGCGTCGTCCCAGGCCACGACTTCGACAAGGGTCTCGAAACGGATGTGTTTGCGAAGGTCGTACTTCTTCGCGATGCCCTGGAAGTACTGGAGCAGCACGGGCTGGGGCGAGAAGTGCTGAGGCCAGGCGTGATTGGGCTCGAAGGAGTAGCTGTACATGTGGTTCGAGTTGTCGACCCGGCAGCCCGGGTAGGTGTTTTCGAACCAGGTGCCGCCCACGTCGGCGTTCTTGTCCACGATCTCGAACGGCACGCCGGCCTGTGAGAGACGGATTCCGGCCAGCAGGCCCGTCATCCCAGCGCCGATCACCAGCACCTTGAGCTTGCGGGCAGCCGCCTGAAGCTGCGGTTGGTCGAACTGCGGATCCTTGGTGCTCTTGCCGGCCAGCGCCAGCTCGTCGAGCAGGAAGTCGACGTACTCTTCCGGGATGGGCGCCCCGGAGACGAAGTCCATCTGCCGACGGAGGGTGGCTGTGTCCGTGCTCGGCATCTGCAGGGGCTTTCCGCCCAGGTGCGCTCTTATGGCGGCGGCCGCGGCTTTGCGGGCCTCGTCCTGGACCTCAGCCGGAACGCCGATGTCGGCCCGGTCCAGGGGGTTGTAGACCGGGGCCCATTCGGGGCGGAGCCAGCTGGCGTCGCCGGTCATGTGCACCATGGCGGTCAACAGCGCCGGGAGGTGCGCGTCCTTCAGCACCTCTTCAAGGTTCGCGGGAACGTCGACCATGTTGTGTCCTGCCCGTAGGTTATCGTTGTTCTGGTTGCGGACAGCATGACTCCCGACGCCGGCTGGCGGAAGTCCTCACGTCACGTCAGGCGCGCTGCTTCTGCACCGCGCGAATGCGGGCGGTGACGCCATCGGCCAGGACAAGGCCTGAGGCCGCGAGATTCTCCGACAGATGTTCCGGCCGCGTGGCGCCGAAAACGGCGGCGCTCACGTCGCGGTTGGCGAGGACATAGGCCAAGGCCGCCTGCGAGCCCGTGAGGTCCGGGAGACGATGGAGGAAGCCGAACCGAGCGCCACGCGACAGTTCGCTCCGGTGCTTGGCCAGGGCGCGCGCGGCGTACCAGAGATCCTGAGGGCCCCGGAGCCGCGACAGCAGCGGGCGGGTGTGCCCCATGGCTAGCGGCATGCCGGCCAGCACGCCCTTGCCAGCCGCCGCGGCCCGCCGGATCAGCGGCTCGCGTTCCGGCCGCAGGACGTTGTAGTCGACCATCACGACGTCGACCTCGGGAACGCCGACCGCGTACGCGATGACAGCGGGGTCGAAGCTGTTGAGCCCGGCGGCGCGGATCAGACCGCGGCGCTTGAGGTCGGCCAGGACCCCGAGGGCGGCATCGAGTTCGGGGATCGAGGGCCCGTGAAGCTGCAGCAACCCCAGGGCGTCCAGGCCGAGGTTGCGAAGGCTGCGCTCGGCGCTGGCGGCGATGGCGTCTGGCGTCATGTCGCGGGCGATCCGCCCGCCGCCCGCGTGATAGGTCCCGGCCTTGGTGGCGATCACCAGCTTAGACTTGTCGCGCCGGGCCAGCGCACGGCCGAGCCGCGGCTCGGCTTCGCCGGCGGAATAGCTGGAGCCGGTGTCGAACAGGGTGACGCCCTGATCGATCGCCGCATGCACCAATCCCACGGCCGTCCGCTCGTCGAACCGCGGCTTGCCCCACCAACTGGCGCAACCGAAGCCGAGTTCGGAGACGGTCAGGCCGGTCCGGCCCAGCGGGCGGTAACGCATCAACGGAGCCGGGCGACTTCACGCGCGACGGCGTCAGCGACGGTCGCCCAGGCGGCGGTCGTTGGGATCACCACATCGTAGTGGGTGGCGCCCGGGATCGCGACGGCCTCGGCGCTGTCGCCGGCGGCCCGGACGCGGGTCGCGTAGGCGGCGCCAGTCGGCGGCGGCATCACGTGGTCGAGGTCCCCGGCGATCATCAACACCCGCGCCCCGGACGGCAGAAGTTCGGCGGGCGAGGTGTCGGCATAAGGCTGAGCGCGGTCGGCGAGGCCGATGATCTGCGGGATGGGCTCGGGACCGCAGGCCCCGGCGAAGATGTCGCCCTGCCCTTGCAAATCCCCGATACCCCCGAGGCTGATTGCGGTCGAGATCGTCAGGGGGTCGGCGCGCCAGAGCGGGCTGGCCTTGGGCAGCTTTGTACGGGCCGCCGCCCAAAGGGCGAGGTGACCGCCCGCCGAGTGGCCGACCGCGATCACGCGTTTCGTATCCAGGCCGTAGCGCGGCGCGGCCTTGCGGAGGGCGTCGATGGCGTCGGCCACGTCGAGAAACGTCCCGGGGTAGCCGGCGCCGGGCTCGCCCAGCTTTCGGTACTCCACGTTCCAGACGGCGTAGCCGCGCTTCGCCAAGTCGGCCGCGATGCCGCTGGTCTGGGCCAGGCCCTGATACTTCGCCAGGTAACAGCCGCCGTGAATCAGGATGACGACGGGATGCGGACCCCGGCCCTTGGGCAGGAACAGGTCCGCCACCTGCGCGGGCGCCGGACCATAGGGGATGCGGACGTCCGCCTTCACCTGCGGCTGCGCCATATAGTCCTGGACGGTGGCGGGCTCAGCCATGGCGCAAGTCGCGATCAGCAGGCATGCAGACGACAGCAGCCACAGTCTCATGCGCTCCCCGCGAAGGCTGGTGGGCGGCGAGGGATTCGAACCCCCGACCCCCTCGGTGTAAACGAGGTGCTCTAACCAACTGAGCTAGCCGCCCTTGCGGCCGCTTCTAAAGCAAGACCGCGGGCGCCGCCTAGCCCGTCTGGCCCCGCGCGTCGCTGGTGTTTTCGTGGCTCAGCCACTTGGCGAAGAAGCGGCCCACGATCAGGAAGACGAAGCCGGCGCCGGCGGCGATGCCGGCGTGCATCAGCCAGAACTGACTGGCCGGCATCTTCTCCAGCAGGGTCCCGAGGATGCCCACCACCTGGTTCCCCGCGAAGAGGTGCAGATAGTAGATCCCGATGATCGTGCCCCCCATGGCGGCCGGCGCGGCGCGGGCATAGAGCGCCAGCGACACCGGCAGCATGTTGGCGAAGGCGATGCTGTTCAGGATGTGGAACAGGACGCACCACCAGATCGACACCTGTGTCCCTGTCCGCTCGGCGATCAGCGCGCCGGCGGCCAGCGATAGGACGCCGGTCAGGGAGATGAAGGCGCCGATGGTCAGCTTGCCCAGTTCGTCCGGCTCCTTGAAGCGCTTCGCCCAGACGCGCCAGAACACCACCATCCCGGCCAGGAACGACACCGAGGTGATGGCGTCGAGGGTGATGAGCCAGGTCGTCGGCAGCTTCTCGCCGCCGAAGGTCAGGTTCACGCTGCGATCGGCCCACACCAAGTAGGCGTTGAAGATCTGCTGGTTGGCCAGGACCGAGGCGGCGAGCACGGGCAGAAGCAGGATAAGCAGGACGACGGTGCGGCCCTCACCCGGCTTCAACCGCGGCTTGGCCACCTTGTCGGCGCCGCGCAGAGGCGGGTCCGGCGGGAGATGCCGGCGACCGACCATGTAGATCACCAGAGCGATCAGCATGCCGACGCCCGCGACCCCGAAGCCGTAGTGCCAACCAACCTTCTCGCCCAGGGTGCCGGCGATCAGCGGGGCGGCGATCACCCCGGCGTTGATGCCCAGGTAGAAGATCTGGAAAGCGTCGGCGCGGCGCAGGTCGCCCTCGCCGTAGAGGGCGCCCACCTGTCCGGCGATATTGCCCTTGAAGCACCCGGTACCGAGGACGAGGCAGAGCAGCGCCAGCAGGAACGAGACGTCGAAGGCCATCAGGAAATGGCCCGCCGCCATGAGCAGCCCGCCGAGGACGACGGTCCGGGTCTTGCCCAGCAACTGGTCGGCGAGAATGCCGCCGAGGATCGGCGTCAGATAGACCAGGCTGGTGTAGAGGCCGAAGATCGCCGAGGCGATGGCCTGGGTCGACGCGCCCGGATGATAGACCGCCTGGATCACGCGCTCAAAGGCGGCGAACCCGGCGATCTGCTCGACGTGAGGCGACAGCAGCAGCGTCTTGGTCATGTAGAGGACCAGCAGCGACTGCATGCCGTAGTAGGAGAACCGCTCCCAGGCCTCGGTGAAGGCCAGGTAGCCCAGAGCCTTGGGGTGCCCCAGGAAGGCGGTGTCGTCCTTTCGGGCGGTCGTCGACGTCATCGGATTCTCCAAACCCGACGGGACCTTAGACGTGGAAGCCCGGCTTAAGAAGCGCCGCCGCCAGGACCGAGACGCCAATCAACGCGAAGACCACGGCCGCGGCGATTCGAACGTACTTTAGCGGCACGACCTTGGTCGCCGCCTCGCCCAGGAACACGGCCGGCACATTGGCCAGCATCATGCCCAGGGTGGTGCCCGCCGCGACGATGAGAATGTCGTGGAAGCGGGCCGCCAGCAGCGTCGTGGCGATCTGGGTCTTGTCGCCGATCTCCACCAGGAAGAAGGCGACCAGGGTGGTCAGGAAGACGCCGCCCGCGGTCCGGTTGCCGGCGTCCTCGTCGTCCTTGTCGGGGATCAGGGCCCAGGCCGCCATGGCGACGAAGCCCACGCCCACCAGGATCTGGAACGCGGGGCCGGTCAGGTACTCCGACACCACGAAGCCCAGGGTCGCCGCGAGGCCATGGTTGGCCAGGGTCGCCACCAGGATGCCCAGGATGATCGGAACGGGCCGGCGGAACCGGGCCGCCAGCATGATGGCCAACAGTTGGGTCTTGTCACCGATCTCGGCGACGGCCACGAGGCCAGTGGAAATGAAGAAGGCTTCGAGCAAGGCGCACACACTTGGGACGCGGCAGAGGACGCGACGACGCAAAACCCCCGCCGCGCCCGTAGGCTATGGAGGCCGCATCGTCGGTCTCGCCAATCCAGGCCCGAAGGCCTGCCGCACGCGCCATGGTCGGACAGCCACGACGGCCTTGGACCAAGTCTGTTGACGCGGGCTCCGCTGTCGCGCGGACGGCTACTCCCCGAAGAGGCCGGTGTCCTAGCCCGCGCCGCCGCCAGGACCAAACGAAAAGAGCGGCCGCGTCAGACAGCCGCTCCCCTCGCCCTGGCGATCGCCTCAGCTGTTGAGGGTGCTCTTGAGTGAGTCGCCCACGCGGAACCGACAGGTCTGAGTCGCCGGTCGCTTCACCTTCTCCCCGGTCCGCGGATTGCGCGCCACGCCCGCCGCGCGCTTGACCGGCACGAAGCTTCCAAAGCCAACCAACCGGACCTCATTCCCTTGCTTCAGGGAGGTGGAGACGGAGTCCATGAAGGCGTCGAGCGCCTCCTTGGCCTGCGACTTGTTCAGGCCCGCCTTATCGGCGATCGCCGATACGAGTTCGGCTTTCGTCATGTGTGTTTTCTCCCAGCCCAATTCTGTTCTTTGGCGTGGAGGGTCTTGGGCCGCGCCCGCCTACGCCTTATTCGAATTCAGGCATGACAAAGCGTGGCCGTCAAACGGCAGCGGCGCGGGAAAGCTTCCCGCGCCGCGCGTTGTCACCAAAATTGATCGATGCGCGGACACCCTCCGACGCGATACCCGATCTTCGAACTAGTGCAGACCGATCTGATCGCCGGCGTCGTCGGCGTCGACCGCAACCGCCGCCACCGGCTCGGTCCACTCGATCGCCACCGGCTGACGAACCAGCGCTTTGGCGAGCACTTCGTCCATCGTGTTGACGGGAATGATCTCCATCGCCGACTTCACGTTCTCGGGGATGTCGGCCAGGTCCTTTTCGTTCTCCTGCGGGATCAGCACGGTCTTGACGCCGGAGCGCATGGCCGCGAGCAGCTTCTCCTTCAGGCCGCCGATGGCGGTGACCCGGCCCCGCAGCGTGACCTCGCCAGTCATGGCGATGTCGGCCCGGATCGGAATGCCGGTGAGCACGGAGACGATGGCCGTGGCCATCGCCGCGCCCGCGGACGGACCGTCCTTCGGCGTGGCCCCATCCGGCACGTGGATGTGGACGTCGGTCCGCTCGAAGGACGGCGGTTCGATGCCGAACTTCGTCGCCCGGCTGCGAACGTAGCTGTTCGCCGCCGCGATCGATTCCTTCATCACGTCCTTCAGGTTGCCCGTGATCGACATGCGACCCTTACCCGGCATCTTGACCGCCTCGATGGTCAGGATGTCGCCGCCGAAGTCGGTATAGGCCAGGCCGGTGATGATCCCGACCGCATCCTCGGCGTCGGTTTCGCCATAGCGGTACTTCTTGACGCCCGCGTACTTGCCCAGCCGCTCCTCGTCGATGGTGATCGAGAGCAGCTTTTCACGGCCAAGATCGCGCACCGTCTTGCGCGCCAGATTACCCAGTTCGCGCTCGAGGCTCCGGACACCGGCTTCGCGCGTGTAGTAGCGGATGAGGCCACGGATGGCGTCTTCCGGCACCACAAACTCTTCCGGCTTCAGGCCGTGATCTTTGGCCAGCTTGGGCAGGATGTGCCGCTTGGCGATCTCGACCTTCTCATCCTCGGTGTAGCCGGGGATGCGGATGATCTCCATGCGGTCCAGCAGGGGCTGGGGCATGTTGAGCGAGTTGGCCGTGGTGACGAACATCACCGGCGACAGATCGTAGTCCACCTCCAGGTAGTGGTCGGCGAAGGTGGAGTTCTGAGACGGGTCCAGCACCTCGAGCAGGGCCGACGACGGGTCACCCCGGTAGTCGGAGCCCATCTTGTCGATCTCATCCAGAAGGAAGAAGGCGTTGGTCGTCTTGGCCTTCTTCATCGACTGAATGACCTTGCCGGGCATCGAGCCGATGTAGGTGCGCCGGTGGCCGCGGATTTCGGCTTCGTCGCGAACGCCGCCCAGGGAGACCCGGACGAATTCGCGGCTGGTGGCCTTGGCGATGGACTTGCCCAGCGAGGTCTTGCCGACGCCGGGCGGTCCAACCAGGCACAGGATCGGCCCCTTCAGCGTGCCCACGCGGCTCTGCACCGCCAGGTACTCCAGGATCCGTTCCTTGACCTTGTCGAGGCCGTAGTGGTCCTCGTTGAGGATGTCCTCGGCCTTCTGCAGGTCGATGGGCTTCTGCTTGGCCTTGCCCCACGGGATCGACAGCAGCCAGTCCAGATAATTCCGGACGACCGTGCTTTCGGCCGACATCGGGCTCATGTTGCGCAGCTTCTTCAGCTCCGCCTCGGCCTTGGTGCGGGCTTCCTTCGAGAGCTTGGTCTTCTTGATCTTCTTCTCGAGCTCGAGGAGCTCGTCGCGATGATCGTCCTGCTCGCCCAGCTCGCGCTGGATCGCCTTCATCTGCTCGTTCAGATAGTACTCGCGCTGGGTCTTCTCCATCTGCCGCTTCACGCGGTTCCGGATCTTCTTCTCGGTCTGCATGACCGAGATCTCGCCCTCCATCAGGGCGTAGACCTTCTCGAGGCGCTTCACGACGTTGAAGACTTCCAGCAGCTGCTGCTTCTCGGCGATCTTCACCGACAGGTGACCGGCGATGCGGTCGGCCAGCTCGCTGGGATTGTCGATCTGCGGGATCGCGGCCAGCGCCTCGGGCGGGACCTTCTTGTTCAGCTTCACATAGTTTTCGAACTGCTCGACGACCGCGCGGCTCAGGGCCTCGGCCTCGGGTGACCCCGCGCCGTCTTCCTGAACCATGGCGATCTCGGCCTCGTAGTAGTCGCCCGAGCCCGTGAATCGGGTAACGCCGGCGCGCGCCTTGCCCTCGACCAGCACCTTCACGGTGCCGTCGGGCAGCTTCAGCAGCTGCAGGATGGTGGCGACCACACCCACGTCATAGATGGCGTTGGGCGACGGATCGTCGTCGTCCTTGTCCTTCTGGGTGGCCAGCAGGATCTGCTTGCCCTCGGCGCGCATGGCTTCCTCGAGGGCGCGAACGGACTTCTCACGGCCGACAAACAGCGGAACCGGCTGATGCGGGAAGACCACGATATCCCGCAACGGCAGGATGGGGAGAACCTTGATCTCAGACATGATGCTCTAACTCCTGGCGGGCCCGTTTCGTCGCAGACCTCGCCTATCGGATCGTGGTCACTCAAACGATGCGCTTGAGTCGGACGACCCGTCGCCGGACCTCGGCGTTGGCTCAATGTTTTATGTGGACGGTTTCCAGCGCCTTTCAAGCGCCGCAAGAACCCTGCGCGACACTGCGTCCCATCGCCCCAGCTCCGTCAGTTGGCGCTGAAAGGACGGTCCGTTGCGTGCAAGACAAATGTCCCGAACACGACCGCCCAGATAGGGTTTCGGGACGTTCGTCTCAAGATGGGATGATCGCGCGCCCTACCCCGCCTTGGCGAAGTAGATCTCGGCCGGGCCCGGGAAGCGCCGCTGACGGACGTCATCGGCATAACCCGCGACGGCCTTGCCGATCTCGCCGCGCAGGTTGGCGTAGCGTCGGACGAACTTCGGGGTCCAGTCGAACAGGCCCAGCATATCGTCGGTGACGAGGATTTGGCCGTCGCAGCCGGCGGACGCCCCGATGCCGATGGTAGGCGAGGCGATGGCGGCGGTGATCTCGCGGGCCAGGCCCTCCGCCACGCCTTCCACGACGACGGAGAAGGCGCCGGCGTCGGCGGCGGCGCGGGCGTCATCCAGGATGCTGGCCCGTTCGGCGTCGGACTTGCCCTTGGCGCGGAAGCCGCCGTCGACCATCACGGCCTGGGGCCGCAGACCGACGTGGCCCATCACCGGGATCCCGCGCTTGACCAGGTACTCGATATTGGCCGCGACGGTCGGACCGGCTTCGACCTTCACGGCGCTGCAGCCGGTCTCCTTCATGACGCGGGCGGCGTTGGCGTAGGCGACCTCGGCCGAACCCTCATAGGAGCCGAACGGCAGGTCGACGACGACCATGGCCTTGCGCGAGCCGCGCATGACCGCCTGGCCGTGCAGGATCATCATCTCCAGCGTCACGCCCACCGTGTTGGGCAGGCCGTGGACCACCATCCCGACACTGTCGCCGACCAGCAGCAGGTCGCAGTGCTCGTCGAGAATCTCGGCCGTTGGTGCGGTGTAGGCGGTCAGGCAGACGATGGGCACACCGCCCTTGCGCGCGGCGATATCCGGCGCCGTCAGGCGTCGGACCGTTTCCTGGCGATGACTGGACACGTCAGATCTCCTCGATCACCCGCGCCAGCACGAAGCCCATGGTCAGGACCGCGACGCCGACGGCGATCCACACTCCATAGCCTCCCGACAGCGCCGAGACCATGTCGGTTGTCGGCGTCACGCGCGCGATACCCTGGCCGAGCGCCCGCGCCGACTGCTCGGCGCTCTCGACCTGGGCGAACAGGTTGGACATCACCAGCTGGCTGGCGCCAATGACGCCGCCCGCTGCGCCCGCGGCGCCCAGCAACCAGCGCCGCGCGGTCCAGCCGCGATCGAGCCGGCCCTCGATCCGCTGGGCGAACGCCTGGGCGTCCGGCAGATCCGGCGCATCGGCGAACAGGCGCTCGAGCCGCCGCTCGAAATCCACCTCAGCCATTGCTGCGCCTCCCGTGAAGATCCGCCTCGCCCGTCCTGGCGTCGTTCCCCGGCGCCAGTCGCGCACGGAGCTTTTCCAGACCACGTTTGACATGGGATTTGACCGTTCCAAGCGGCAGGTTCAAGGCGTCGGCCGCCTCGCCGTGGGAAAGTCCCGCGCCGTAGCACATGGACACGCAAAGCCGCTCGGCCGGCGAAAGCCCCTTCATGGCCTCGTCAAGGTCGATGCGGTGCTCGGCGTCGCCATCGCTGTGGATCTCATCGGCCGGTCCCTCCTCCGCCGCGATCGCGCTCAGCCGCTTTTCCCGCTGCAGGCGGCGCAGGTAGAGCCTGGCCGCGATCTTCTTCACCCAGCCCGCGAAGGTCCCCTCTCCGCGAAACTCGGCGATGCGCTCGAAGGCCGCCAGGAACGCGTCCTGCGCCACGTCGTCGGCTGTCGACGCCTGGGCGCCCATACGGCGCAGCAGGTGGCGGACGCCCGAGCCATGGCGGCGCACCAGCTCTCCGAAGGCGCGACGTTCGCCGGCGACCGAATAGGAGCAGAGCTCCACATCGTGCAGGCTGGCGTAGCTGGTTGGTTTGGCGCCCGACATGGGCTTCGTCCCCCGTCCGGCGCTTCAGGACTTCTTGTTCAGGAAGCCCAGGACCACGAAGGCCAGGCCGATGAAGATCGGGAAGGTCGCCACGCCCAGCATCGGGAACAGAGCGTCCGGCTCCTCGAAGCTCAGCACCGCGCCCAAAGCCGCGAAGCCGATGCCCACGCCCAGCCAGATGATGCCGGTGCGCAGATCGCGCTGCGGCGACGGCGGCAGGCCGGGATTGCGGACATTGCTGGACATCGCCTCGATCACTTCGGCCGGCAGGGGCTGGCCCTTTTCGATGGCGATGCGGAGGGTTTCGGCCATCTTCTGGCGCTCCACGCTCTTGAAGTAGCGCGGCAGGATGAACAGTGAGGCGATCGATCCGAAGATGATCAGCACGATCAGGACCGGGGTCATTTCTTGTATCCTCTCCAGGTCGGCGGGCGGGGATCGGCCCGTCTCTATGGGTTAGAGGCCCGGACCCCGGCGCACGGATGCAAACGCGAGGATGAAAGCTTATCCATGATTCCGGAGGTGCGCCGGCCTCAGGCGACGCCCATGCGGCAGGCGGCAGGCCCGTCAATGTCCCGGACGCACCACGCCTTGCGTCGCTAGCCCTTCAAGTCGGCGTAGCTGTCCGGCTTGAAACCGACGCGCAGTTGGCCGTCGATGTCGAGGACAGGGCGCTTGATCATCGACGGTTGGGCCAGCATCAGGTCGATCGCCTTGGCCGCGTCGAGATTGGCCTTGTCGGCGTCGGGCAGCTTCTTGAAGGTCGTCCCGGCGCGGTTGAGCAGCACCTCCCAGCCCACTTGCCGGACCCAGCCCTCCAGCGTGGCGCGGTCCAGGCCAGCCTTCTTGTAGTCGTGAAAGTCGTAGGCGACCCCAGCGTTGTCGAGGAAGGTCCACGCCTTCTTCATCGTGTCGCAGTTCCTGATGCCGTAGAGCGTCGCGGTCACGTCGGATCCTTTCATGCCAGCCATCGATCTTCCCAAGCCCGCCCGCGAAGCCCTGGCCGCCGCGCTAAGCCGCTACCTCAAGACCGAGCTGGACCTGGACGTGACGGGATTCGACGCGGTGTTCCTGGCCGATTTCATCGCGGACCAGATCGGGGCCTACTACTACAATCAGGGTCTGGCCGACGCCCAGGCGCTGGTCGGGCGCAAGACGGAGGAGATCGTCGAGGCGATCTACCAGCTGGAAAAGCCGCTGCCGCCTATCCGTTAAGCGGAAAGGTCTCGACGATCTCGAAGCGGTTCTCGCTCGGGATGGCGTAGATGAGGACGAAGGCCTCAGCCGTCCAGGCGATCGGCGCGATCTCCGTTTCCGACGGCCGCACGACGTCGTTCAGCAGCATCATGTGCGGGGTCATCTCAGGTTCGCGTCGGGGGGCCATGCCCGGCTTCACCAGGGCGCGATGGATCGTCGAATAGAGGTCGGCGACCGGGCCCTGGTCGCCCCACAGCACGATCGGGCCTGGACCGTTGCCGACGGCCCAACTGCCCAGGCGGTCGAACCGGACGTCCACGGGCGGCGCGGCGACAGGCTTCGCGGCCTCGACCGCCTTTTCGATCACGGGTCCCGGCGGGCGCTTGAAGTCGCCCACGGCATTTAGCGGAACGTGCAGACGATCGGGCGAGGTCGGCTTCGCCGTCAAACCCAACGCGGACCGCCGGTCCGCCAGCAGCGCGACGATCTGCGCCGCCGTCTCGGGCGGCGGCTGCAGGGCGAAGTAGACGACGTGCTTGCCGGGGATGGCGGGCATGCGGCGGCTTCCAGGGCTCAAGGCGGTTCGGGCGAACCGTGAGGGACGCCCTTACCAGCCTTTGTCGCCCCGGCGAAAGCCGCCGTCGCGCGATCAGACCAGCGCCATCCGACGGCGGCGCACGACGGATCCCGCGAGACTAAAGCCCAGGATCATCATCGCCCAGGTCGAAGGCTCGGGCACGCCGCCAACCGGGCCCCCCGGATCCTGCGTGTTCAGCGTGATCTTCAGGTTGTCGACGAAGTGGTAGGACACCGTGAGCCCCGTGGATGGGCCGCCGTTCACGAGCACGCCGAAGGGGGAGATCTCGAAGCCGAACCGGATGGCGCCGCCGGCAAAGTCGAGCCCCGTACCGGTGGCCGCCGTGAAGGGATCATTGGGATCGACGCGCAGGAAGTCGGCCGAGGTGATCCCCGTGACGGACGTCGAGCGCCAATCGTTCGCGGCGGCAAAGACGTCCGACTCCGTGCGGGTTCGATAGACCTGCCCGTCCTGCTCGGCCAGAAGGCGGACGATCAGCTTGGTCGCGCTGACATCGACCTCTGAGGAGTTGTAGAGAAGCAACACGATCTGATCGAGCGAGGCGTCGATGGCGGTAATCGCGCCCAGAGCCGAGGGGTCATAGACAAAGTTCTTGCCGAGCGCCTGGATCCGCGGCGACGGCGTGGTGGAGCCGGTCGCGATGTAGATCGTCCCAAAGCCGGAGTCGTCGCCTTGGCCGGGCGTCTGCAGCACCTCGGTGGTGAAGTTGGAGGACGGCGAATAGGTGGTGATCGCGTAGTCGCTCAGCAGCATCTTGCTGTCTGAGAAGGTGGTCTGACCGGCGAACGCCGGCGTCGCGACGGCGAAGGCCGCGGCGGCAAGCCATGCAAGTTTCATTACGTAAGCCCCACTCCAAGCGCCACAAAAGCGCATTTCCCCCAAGGCCTAGCTGAGGGCGGAACGTCGCGCGTCCATCTTTTGTTTACCTCTTCGCCTCGTCTCAGGCGGTCGGCACTGCGAAACGGTGCGCCAGGAGCGCCAAGCCGGCAAAGCCCTGGACGCCGGTCTTGTCATAGATCCGGTGCAGGTGCGTCCGCGCCGTGGCCCGCGCCATGCCCAGCCGGTCGCCAAGCTCCGTCAGGTCCGCGTGCGCGAAGGCGTCAGCCATGACCCTAACCTCGGTCGGCGTCAGACCGTAGCGGTCGGCCATGCTGGCGAAGGCGATGGTGGCCGGCTGATCGATGCGCAGAACGTGCACGGCGCTGGCGACGACGCCTGTCCCCCCCAAACCGCCTGCGAAGTCGCCGAACCCGTCCCGCTCAAGCGGCTGGGCCACGCACAACAGGGTCAAGCTCTCGGCATCAGGGGGGGTGACTTCGACGGCGACCGGAGCCCCGTCGCGCACCGTGGAAAGCAGCGCCTTCTCAAAGGCCGATCCGCCCAGAGCCTGGTCGGTCTGAAGCCCCGTCAACGCCTGCGTCCTGCGGTCGACATCCAGGACCCGCGATCGATCATCCAGCAGCACGAGGCCGTTACCGCCGCTGGCGATCCGCTGATAGCCCCCCACGAGATTGGCCTGGTGCACCAGCCGGCTTTGCATGTGGATCGCCCGCTTGAGGTGCGGAACGATCGCCTGGAGCTTTGCCAGATCCTCGGCATCAAACGGCGGAGCATCGCCCATCCTCAGGATCGCCATAGGGGCGAACATCCGTTCGCGCTTGATCAGGTTGACCGCGAGGTTGTCGACGATGCGTTGCGGCGCCAGCCACTCCCGATAGAACCGGCTGTCGCGGACCTCCGGCGTCTGCAAATGCGCGTAAGCCTGCATGACCACCCCCTCGGGGGCGGCCTGAAGCGTGGGCTGCAGGATGTCATGCTGGGCGTAGGTTTCGGCGTAACTCTGCAAGTAGCCCGGATCGTTTCCGAATTGGACCTCGAAGCGGGCCTGGCGCGCCATGTCGACCCACCCGATGAAGCCCGCCTGGGCGTTCATGGCGGTCAAAATGCGCCGCAGCAGCGGCTCGAACCGCTCGCGATCGAACGCCGCGTCGTAGATTTCGTCGATATCAACCACAACAACGCCCTCAGCACCGACCCCGCGGATCGCCGTTCTGTGTTCGATTCGTAAGGTACGAGAAGGCGATAGCCGGCGCCCCGCGCGCTTTAGCTTACGGGACGGCCCTTGCCGTGCAGCGGATCGGATGCTCAACCCGGATCGAGGCATCTGCTCGGGGGGCGACAATGGCGCGAGACGGCGACGGCAGTCATCTGCTGCGCGTGCTGGGCGTGATGTTCGGGGTCGCGGTCGTCATCGGCGGCACCATCGGGCAAGGGGTCCTGCGAACGCCGGGCCTCGTCGCCCAAGGTATCGCCAGTCCGACCCTCATCGTGGCGCTGTGGGTCGCGGTCGGGGTGGTCGCAGCCATCGACGCCATGTCGACCGTCGAACTCGCCAGCTCGATCCGCAAAACCGGCGGTCCGTACGCCTTCGCGACACGCGCCTTCGGGCCGCTGGTCGGCCTCGCCATCGGGATCACCGACTGGTTGGGGAATATGGCTGGGATCGCGTTCATCGCGGTCGTGTTCGGCGAATACCTGCACCGGCTGGGGCTGGCGACGGTCGTGCCGCTCGGGGTCCTGGCGCCGCTGATCATCGGCGCCGTCGCCGTCACCCAGCTGCTGGGCACGCGGGCCAGCGGCTGGTCCCAGGAGGTCGGCAGCGCGGTCAAGGCCCTGATCTTCATGCTGCTTGTGGGCGTGTTGCTGCTGGCCCCGCGGGAGACGCCCGTGAGCACCCTGCCCTCCGGCGGCATGACGGCCGGGCTCACGCTGGGCGGCGTCGTGGTCGCGCTCCGCGCCATCGTCGGCACCTACACGGGCTGGAACGGCGCGTCCTACTTCTGCGAGGAGGTCCGCGACCCGCGCCGCGACATCGCCCGTGCGACCTTCTCAGGCATCGCCCTCGTCACGGTGATCTACGTTCTGGTGAACGTCGCCCTGTTGCGGATCATGACGCCGGCCGAGATGGCGGGGTCGAACCTGGTCGCGGCCGACGCCGCCGCGCGGGTGTTCGGACCCGCCGCCGACACCGTCGTCACGGCGATCTCGCTGATTTCGCTGATCACCATCATCAACGCGATGATGATGGTGTTCCCGCGGGTGCTGTTCGCCGTCGCGCGGGATGCACGGATCGCAGGGCTGAGCCATGTGGCCGCCAACGGCACGCCACGCGCCGCCCTGTTCGCGACCATGGCGGCGGCCGGGTTGCTGGCGACCGTGGGGGTCTATGAACTGCTGCTGGCGTTCAGCGCGGCGCTGATCGCGGCGTTGAGCGTCTGCGTGAATGCGGCCGCCATCGCGCTGCGCTGGCGCGAACCCGACCTTGAGCGGCCCTATCGGATGCCGCTGTTTCCGCTGCCGGCCCTGTTCGCCCTGGCCGTGAACACCGCGTTGTTCGGCCTGTTCGTGCACGAGGACCCGGCCACGGCGGCCAAGGCCTTCGCCGCGCTGTTCGTGCTGACGGGCGCGGCCTATCTGGCGACGCGACGCGGGATCGCCGCCGTCTGACGCCGCATGTTTAATCCGGCCGCACAATGCTTATGTGAGCGCTCAATCGTGACACGAAGGACCCTGCCATGACCGAAACCGCAATCCTCGCCGGCGGCTGCTTCTGGGGCGTGCAGGATCTGCTGCGCCGCTATCCCGGCGTTCTGAAAACCCGCGTCGGCTATTCCGGCGGCGACGTGCCCAACGCCACCTACCGCAACCACGGCACCCACGCCGAGGCGATCGAGATCATCTTCGACCCCGCGGTGATCTCGTATCGGCAGATCCTGGAGTTCTTCTTCCAGATCCACGATCCGACCACTCTGAACCGCCAAGGCAACGATATCGGGCTGAGCTATCGGTCGGCGATCTTCTATACGAGCGACGAGCAGAAGCGCGTGGCCCTCGACACCATCGCCGACGTGGACGCCTCAGGCCTATGGCCCGGCAAGGTGGTCACCGAGGTCGCGCCGGCCGGCCCGTTCTGGGAGGCCGAGCCTGAGCATCAGGACTATCTGGAGCGGATCCCCAACGGCTATACCTGCCACTTCATCCGCCCGAACTGGAAGCTGCCGGTCCGCGCGACGGCCTAATCTATGTCGATGGTGTCCGCCTCCTCCGTGAGGCGGTCGCAGGTGGCGAAGTCGCGGCGCCGAAAGGCAGCCGCGGCGGCCTTGCGTAAGAGGATATGGGCGGCCTTGGGCTGCCGGGCCCGCAGCTTGCCGGCCCAGAGTTCGGCCTGATCGACGGGCAGGTCCAGGTCGTCCGCCCGGCTCGCGATCATGGTCGCCGCCTCCGGCAGCGCCGGCCAGGCCATCAGGAACGCCAGACCCCGTGTCGCGTCGGCGTGGCTGGCGGCGTAGGCGAAAGCGCGGTTCTCGGCCTCCACATCCTCGAAGTCCGGCAGCCGACGTGTGAACTCACGTGCCCGGTCCGGCGACAGGGTGCGCTCAAAGGCGGCCCACCGGGCGAGCTGGGCCTCCTCCGCACGATCCGCCGCGTCGAGATAGTCGATCCAGGCCCCCTCCCACGCCGCGTCGGATGCGCCGAGCTTTGCGGACGCTTCCAACAGGCGACCGGCTTCGGCCACGCGTCCGGCGCCCAGCAGCCGCTGGGCCGCCTCAGCAGCCACCGGCGGCGCGCGCAGGGCCTGCGCGGTGAAGGTGGTGAGGAAGGCGTCCACGTCGCCGCCGGCGTCGGCCACCTGGCGGAGGATCGCCGACCAGCCGGGCGAGCCCGTCTGCCGCTCGCGAAGTCGGGCCAGCAGCGTTTCCAGCGTCGGCTTCGGCAGGCCAGACACCACGGCCGGCAGCCAGTCGGACCAGGCGGTGAGATTGCCGCCGATGGCATCGACCAGGCCGTCGAGCGCACGGGCGTCACTGCGATCCGCCAACAGCCGCCCGATGTCGGCGGCGGCGCGGTCGAAGGTGGCCGCGACGCCACCATCTTTGTCGCGAACCCGGCTGCCCAACCGGCGGGCAAGGTCCATGAAAGGCCACATCCGGGCCAACGCCGCGACGGCATCGAGCTCCGCGAGGCGCTCCGCAATGAGGCCGCGCAAGATTTCGAGGTCCGCCACGAACGCGGGGCGCTTGCGCCACGAAATCTTGGAGCGGCTGCCCTCAAGCGTCGTGAGGCGCTTGTCCAGTTCGAGCGCCAAATGCTCGGCGCCTTGCGCGGCGGCCAGCTCCATCCGGAGACGGCGCTTGAGATCGGGGCGGGTGTCCGCGGCCTCCGCGACGATGTCGGCCAGGCGTTCTGCCCCCAGGCGGGCCAGATTTTCGGGCGTGACCTTCTTGAGACTGGCGACGGTCGGCGGCTTCATCGGCGGGCGAGACTCGCTGGCGTCCAGGGCGTGGCGTTCATCTGGCGCGTTTCCTCGCCTCCGCAAGGGCTAATCCAACCGCCGACAACCGCCGTCGTCACCATTGAAGTTGGCATGACGATCATCATATCAACTATCTCGTCACGCTCGCCATGACGCCGCAGAGTCCATCAGAGAGAGCCTTCCTATGACTGCCAAACCAACCGTGCTGATCACAGGCGCCTCCAGCGGCATCGGCGCGATCTATGCGGACCGGTTCGCCCGCCGCGGCCACGACCTCGTCCTGGTGGCTCGCGATCAGGCGCGGATGGAGGCTTTGGCCGGGCCCCTGCGCACTGAGACGGGCGTGACGATCGACATCGTGCGCGCGGATCTCACCGCGCCGGCCGATCTCGCGGTGGTGGAGGCCCGGCTACGCGACGACACGTCGATCGGCGTGCTGGTGAACAATGCCGGGACGGCGCTGGGCGGCGGCTTCGTTCAGCAGTCCACCGACGATGTGGCGCGCCTGCTCGCGCTGAACACCACGGCGCCCCTACGGCTGGCAAGCGCCGTCGCTCCGCGCCTGGCCGCCGCCGGTCAGGGCGCGATCATCAACATCGGGTCAGTCGTCGGCCTGGCGCCGGAGTTCGGCATGACCGTCTACGGCGCGACGAAGGCGTTCGTGCTCTACCTGTCACAAGGCCTCACCCTCGAGCTCGGACCGAAGGGCGTCTACGTTCAGGCGGTGCTGCCGTCGGCCACCCGCACCGACATCTGGCGCCACGCCGGCGCGGACGTGAACAGCGTGCCCGGCGTCATGGATGTCGAGGAACTGGTCGATGCCGCGCTAGTCGGCTTCGATCGCCGCGAGCCGGTGACCATTCCGCCGCTCCCGGACGAAGCCCAGTGGAGCGCCCTTCAGGCCGCGCGCCAGGCGATGCTGCCCAACTTCGCGCAAGCGCACGCCGCCGCCCGCTATCGCGCAGGCGATTGATCCGGCGCGGCGTCGGCCATCAGCCGGCGCCGCCTACTCCCACTCGATGGTGCCAGGCGGCTTGCTGGTGACGTCGTAGACGACGCGGTTGACGCCACGGACCTCGTTGATGATCCGCGTGGCACAGCGGCCCAAAACCTCCCACGGAAACTCGAAGAAGTCGGCGGTCATGCCATCCGTCGAGGTGACCGCGCGCAGCGCCAGGACGTCTTCGTAGGTGCGGGCGTCGCCCATGACGCCCACGGTCTTCACAGGAAGTAGCACCGCAAAGGCCTGCCAGATCTTGTCGTAGAGGCCGGCCTTGCGGATTTCCTCGAGGTAGATGGCGTCGGCCTGCTGCAGGACGGCGACCTTCTCGCGGGTGATCTCGCCCGGGATGCGGATGGCCAGGCCCGGGCCCGGGAACGGGTGGCGACCGACGAAGGCCGGGGCCAAGCCAAGTTCGACCCCCAGCGCCCGGACCTCGTCCTTGAACAGCTCGCGCAGGGGCTCCACCAGCTTGAGCTTCATATAGTCCGGCAGGCCACCGACGTTGTGATGGCTCTTGATGACGACCGACGGCCCGCCGCTGGCCGAGACGCTTTCGATCACGTCGGGATAGAGCGTACCCTGGGCCAGGAAGGCGGCGCCTTCGATCTTGGCGCTCTCGCGGTCGAAGACCTCGATGAACAGCCGGCCGATGGTCTTGCGCTTGGTCTCCGGGTCGGTGACCCCCGCGAGTTCGCCCAGGAACAGATCCCCAGCGTCCACGTGGACCAGAGGAATGTTGTAGTGGTCGCGGAACAGGGTGACGACCTGGGTCGCCTCGTCCTTGCGCAGCAGGCCGGTGTCGACGAACACGCAGGTCAACTGGTCGCCGATAGCTTCGTGGATCAGGACGGCGGCGACCGAGCTGTCCACGCCCCCGGAAAGGCCGCAGATCACCTTGGCGTCGCCCACCTGGGCGCGGATCTTGGCGACCTGTTCCTGGCGGTAGGAGGCCATGGTCCAGTCGCCCTTCAGCCCGGCGATGCGGTGGGTGAAGTTGCGCAGGATCTGCGCGCCGCGCGGCGTGTGGGCCACTTCCGGGTGGAACTGGATGCCGTAGAAGCGCCGCGTCTCATCGGCGATGATGGCGTAGGGGCTGCCCTCGGACGTGGCGACAACTTCGAAGCCGTCGGGAATGGCGGTGATCTTGTCGCCGTGGCTCATCCAGACGGTTTCGGCGTCGCCCAGGTCGCCCAAACCCTCGAGCAGTGGTGAGGTCTGCTGGATGCGGATCTCGGCGCGGCCGAACTCGCGGTCATGCCCGCCTTCCACCGCCCCGCCGAGCTGGGCGCACATGGTCATCTCGCCGTAGCAGATGCCTAGCACCGGCACGCCCATCTCGAAGATCCTCTGGGGCGCGCGGGGGCTGGCGTCCTCATGCACGCTGGCGGGACCACCTGACAGGATCACCGCCTTGGCGCCGAAGGCGTCCAGCATGGCGTCCACCTTGTCGTAGGGGTGGATCTCGCAATAGACCCCCGCCTCCCGCAGCCGGCGCGCGATGAGCTGGGTGACCTGGCTGCCGAAGTCGACGATCAGGACCTTTTCGTGGGCCTGATTAGAGGGGGCATGGGCCGTGGTGGTCATGGGGCTCCGTCAGCGGGCTTTCTCGAGCACCGCGACGTAGAAGCCGTCGGTGCCGGAGGATCGAGGGGTCAGGCGCAGGTCGCCATCGGCGGTGAGGAACGGCGTCAACGCGGCGTCATCGGCCGCGGGCTGGCGCGTGAACGCGGGGTGACTGGCAAGGAAGGCGGCGACGCGGTCCTCGTCCTCTTCAGGCAGCACCGAGCAGGTCACATAGATCATCCGACCGCCGGGCTTCACGAAGTCGGCGCCGTCCTTCAGCACCAGATCCTGGTCGGCCTGGCGCTTGGCCAGGGTGTCAGGGGTCAGGCGCCACTTGGTGTCGGGGTGACGGCGCCAGGAGCCCGTCCCGGAACAGGGGGCGTCGATAAAGACGACATCCATCTTGCCGACCAGGTCCTTGAGCGGCTCCGGGTTGAGCGGGGTGCGGACCTGCAGGTTACGCACGCCGGCGCGGTCGCCGCGACGGATGGTGTCGGTCAGCCGGCGCGCGTCGCTGTCGTAGGCATAGATCTGGCCGGTGTTGTTCATCGCGGCGGCCAAGGCCAGCGTCTTGCCCCCGCCCCCAGCGCAGAGGTCGAGGACCTGCTTGCCCTTGACGTCGCCGGCGGCCGCGGCGGCCACCTGGCTGCCCAGGTCCTGGACCTCGAACCAGCCCTTCGAGAACTGCGGGATCACCTCGACCGCCCCGCTGCGCTCGGCGGCCGCGGGCGCGGCGATCCGCAGCGCGTTGGGCAGCAGGCCGGGCGCGGTCGCGTCGAAGGGGCTGAGCGCCCTCAGCGCCCGGACCGGGTCCGTCTTGATCGTGTTGACGCGCAGGTCGACCGGCGCGCGGGTGGCCAAGGCGGCCAACTGAGCCCCCCGCTCGTCGCCGAAGGCGCGCGCGAACGAGGGGTCGAGCCAGTCGGGATAGTCCCCGCGCACGGCGGCCGGCGCCTCGGCCAGGTCGCGTGGCGCCGCGAGCGAAGCGCGCTCGGCGTCGGACAGGGGCCCGTGGCCGTGGACCGGGTCGCCCGCCGCCTCGGCCAGGCGGTCGATAGGCCAGTCCCACTCGAAGTGCAGCACGCCCAGCACAGCGGCACGCAGGCTGTCGTCGCCCATCTTCCACGCCAGCGAGCGCTTGCGGCGCAGCACATCCAGCACCAGACCGGAGATGAAGGCCCGGTCCTTGGACCCCGCATAGCGCGCGCCCTCCCCCCAGGTCTTCATCGCCAATCGCACCGGCTTGTGCCGGGTCTCGATGTCGGTGAGGACCTCAATGGCCGCCGTCAGACGTCCGCCGTCGCGCATCAGGTCACCCGAAGTTGGCCAGTAGCCAAGGCCATTGCATTCACCACCCGCCAGACGCCCTAGCCGGCGCTCGGATAGTTCGGCGCCTCACGCGTGATCATCACATCATGGACGTGGCTTTCCCGCAGGCCCGCATTGGTGATGCGGATGAAGCGGGCGCGCTCCTGGAACAGATCCAGGGTCGGGGCGCCGACATAGCCCATGGCCGCCCGCAGGCCGCCCACCATCTGATGCAAGATCGGCGCGATCGGGCCCTTATAGGGAACCTGACCCTCGATGCCTTCCGGCACCAGCTTGAGCGCGTCCTTGACGTCCTTCTGGAAGTAGCGGTCGGCCGAACCCTGGCCCATGGCGCCCACTGAGCCCATGCCGCGGTACGACTTGTAGCTCCGGCCCTGGTACAGGAAGACCTCGCCCGGCGCTTCGTCGACGCCGGCGAAGACCGATCCCATCATGGCGACCGAGGCCCCCATGGCGAGCGCCTTGGCCAGGTCGCCCGAGTACTTGATCCCGCCATCGGCCACGACCGGAACGCCGGTGCCCTTGGCCGCGCGAACGGCGTCGGCGATGGCGGTGAGTTGCGGCACGCCCACGCCGGCGACGATCCGGGTGGTGCAGATCGAGCCTGGGCCGATGCCGACCTTCACCGCGTCGGCGCCCGCGTCGATCAGAGCGCGCGCGCCGTCGTAGGTGGCGACGTTGCCGGCGACGACCTGAACGCGGTTGCTTTCGCGCTTCACCCGCTGGACCGCCTCGGCGACGCTGGCGTTGTGGCCGTGGGCGGTGTCGATCACCACCACGTCCACGCCGGCGTCCACCAGGGCCATGGAGCGCTCGTAGCCGGCGTCACCCACGGTGGAGGCGGCGGCGACCAGCAGGCGGCCCTGGGCGTCCTTCGCGGCGGCCGGGTGAGCCTGGGACTTCTCCATGTCCTTGACGGTGATGAGGCCGACGGCGCGGTAGTCCTCATCCACAACGATCAGACGCTCGATCTTATGGCGGCGAAGCAGGTCGCGCGCCTCGGCCTGGGTCACGCCCTCGCGGACGGTGACCAGGTTCTCATGCGTCATGAGCGCCTTGGCCGGAATGTCACCGCTGCCCTCGAAGCGCATGTCGCGGTTGGTCAGGATCCCGCACAGCTTGCCCGTCTGCGGGTCCACGACCGGGAAGCCCGAGATGCGACGGCGAGCCTTGATCGCCAGAACCTCGCTGAGCGGGGTGTCCGGGTTGATGGTCAGCGGATTGATGACCATCCCACTTTCGTAGCGCTTCACCTCGCGGACGTGATCGGCCTGCTCCTCGACGGTGAGGTTCCGGTGCAGGACGCCGATGCCGCCCGACTGGGCCATGGCGATGGCCAGACGGCTTTCGGTCACCGTGTCCATGGCGGCGGACACGAGCGGGATATTCAGACTGATTTCGCGCGTGAACCGGGTCGAAACGTCCACCTTGGTAGGCATGACATCGGACGGGCCGGGCTCGAGCAAAACGTCGTCGAAGGTGAGACCTTCTCGGATCTCCATGCGACTCTCCATTTTGCGGTCCGCGTATAGGGGGTCGGCGCCCGTAGGGGCAAGGGGGGCGTTCATGCGATTGCAGGTTCCGAGACGACTTGAGTGTGACGACGCAGGCCGAAGGTCATGACGAACATGACCAGGCAGAGGACCGATGTGCCGAGGAGCGCGAGGGTCGCCGAGCGCTCCAGGGCGAGCGCGAAAGCCGCTGGCCCCAGAATCTGCGCGAACAACGCCGGCCGTCCGATCAGGGCGGAACGGTAGGCATAATCGGCGGGTCCGTAGAGGCTGAGCGGCAGGACGCCCTTGGCCACGGTGAGCATGCCATTGCCCGCCCCCTGCCCCATCGCCATCACCGGCCCGGCGTGCGCGCCGAGGGTGAGGAGGGCCGCGGCGCCGATCGGATGCATGAGGGTGGCGAGGCGGGTGGTGGCGAGCGGCGGCAGCTTGCGCAGCACGGTGAACTCCAGGAACCGCACAGTGACCGCGGCGACCCCCATCAAGCCGGCCGCGGCGGTCGCGGCGTGCAGCGGCAGGCCGAAGGCGGTGAGCAGGCGTGGCAGGTGGGCGCTCATACAGGTCGAGACGAACCACGCGCAGGCGAACAGCACCGCCAGCTGGGTCATCGGGCGGTCCCAGCGGACGGGCGATTGCCTCGCCTCGGGTCGAGGACCGTGGCCGGGGGTCTTCGGGCAGACCCAGGCGGTCAGGGGAAGGCACACCAGGATCTGCACCGCCGCCCAGACGAAGTGCGCGCCCCGCCAGCCGACGTGATCGGCCAGCCAGCCGGTCAGCGGCCAGCCCACGACCGAACCCAGGCCGCCGATCAGGGCGACGGCGGTGATCGGGCGGCGCGCCGCCTCGCCATAGAATGAGACGAGGATCGCGAAGGGCGTTGGCGAAAGGCCAAGCGCCTGGCCGAACCCGATGACCGTCATCCCAAGCGCGAGGCCAAGGCCGTCCTGGGCGACCCCGACAAGCACGAGACCCGCCGTGAGCACGACGTGGCTGGCCAGCAGCACGGACTTGCCGCCACGGGCGTCGATACGCCTCGCCACGCGCGGCGCGATCAGCGCCGGCACAGCCAACGACAACGACACCATGGCGAAGACGAAGGTGGCGCTGAGGCCGAGGTCGCTCCCGATGGCGTCGCCGACCACCCCCATCAGGTAGAAACTGGAGGCGAAGGCGGCGATCTGGCCCAGCCCGAAGCCGCCGACGATCAGGCGTTGTGAACGTTGGGGGCATGTGCCGGCTTCCATGGGTAGCAGGTGCCCGAATTGCCGTTGCGCGAAAATCGACTTATTCGCACCCCTATGTTCGATAACCTCACATCCAGCGCCCTTCCATCCCTGAACGCCCTGCGCGCGTTCGAGGCGATGGCGCGCACGGGGCGGGTGACCTTGGCGGCGGAGGAATTGCACGTCACCCACTCCGCCGTCAGCCGGCAGGTGAAGGGGTTGGAGGCGGCGCTGGGCGTTCGTCTGTTTGCGGGGCCGAAGAACCGGCTCGAGTTGACGGCAGCGGGGCGAGAGCTCCTGCCTGCTCTGACCGAAGCCTTCGACCAGATCGCTGGCGCGGTGCGACGCGTCCGGGTCGGCGGCGAGGACCTGCACGTGGCCGTGAACGCCTCAATCTCGGTGAAGTGGCTGATCCCCCGTCTGGCAGGGTTCCAGGCGGCCTATCCGGATATCCGGCTGCACCTGTCGGAGCTGGCCGCGCACGCGACCTCGCACCGCGGCGCCCAAGCCGTCGTGCGTATCGTCCCGACCAGCCGTCTGTCCGACCCGCACTGCACGCCGTTCATCCGTAACGCCCTGGGCGCCGTGATGTCGCCGGACCTGGCTGAACGCACGGGCGGCGACGTGCTGAAGGCCCCACGCCTCGCCGCCACCACACACCCGGAAGCCTGGCCGATCTTTGCGGAACTGGCGGGCGTGGAATTGGCCCCCGCCAACGAGCGTCCCTTCGCCCACGTACACTTCGCGATGGACGCCGCCATCGCCGGCCTCGGCGCGGCGGTCGTGTCGTGGCCGCTATGCGTGAGCGAGGTCCAGGCGGGGCAATTGGTGGCGCCCTTGGGTTTCCGCCGGTCGGAGAGCGCGTTCGCTCTGCTGACAGCGCCGGGGGCGGAAAGCCGGGTCCTGGACCGGTTCCGCGATTGGCTGGTGGCGGAAGGCGCGAAGACGCCGGCGCCGCCTACCGCCCCTTGAAGCCGGTCGCCACGAGGAAGACTTCGGACGAATCCTGACGGCTGGCCTTCGGCTTGACGTTCTTCACGTCGTTGAAGTGCTGCTTCAGCCCGGCGATGAGCTGATCGGAACCCCCGCCCTGGAAGGACTTGGCGACGAAGGTGCCGCCGGGACGCAGCACATCCAGGGCGAAGGCGATGGCGGCTTCGATCAGGCCGACGATGCGCAGGTGGTCGGTCTCGCGGTGACCGACGGTGTTGGGCGCCATGTCCGACAGCACGACATCCGGCGTCCCGCCCAGAAGCTCGATGAGTTTCGGCGCGCACTCCGGGTCGGTGAAATCCATCTGCAGGATCTGGGCGGGCGGCAGCGGATCGACCGGCAGCAGGTCGACGCCCACGATGTTCGTCACGCCGCGCATGATCGCCATCTGCGTCCATCCGCCGGGGGCCAGGCCCAAATCGACGACGCGCGCGCCGGGCTTCAGGAAGTGAAAGCGGTCGTCGATCTCGGTGATCTTGAAGGCTGCGCGGCTCCGGTAGCCGAGCGCGCGGGCCTTCGCCGAGAACGGATCGTTGACCTGGCGGTTGAGCCAGGCCTGCTGGCTGGGCGTGCGCTGCTTGGCTGTCTTGAGGCGCGCGGGCTTGCCGCGACCGCCTTCCTGGCCGCCGGTCGGCAGCTTCACCATGCGCTTGCGGGGGGGTGCGTCGTCGGTCATGCGGCCGCCTTCGTACCACCTCGGCTGCGCCGACGCTTGCGCCGTCGACGTTGACCCCGTTCGGCCATCAATGAGAGCAGGATGCCTTCGCGCAAACCCCGGTCGGCGACCCGCACGCGATTGCAGGGCCATTCCTCCTGCACTGCCTGGAGGATCGCGGCGCCGGCCAGCACGAGGTCCGCGCGGTCTGGGCCGATGCAGGGCTGGGCGGCCCGCTGGCTGGCGGTCAAGGCCAGCAGCCCATCGGCCGCCGCCTCGCAATCACCCCGGCTCATCCAGATGCCATCGACCCGGTTGCGGTCGTAGCGGGGCAGCTTGAGGTGCATGCCCGCAAGGCTGGTGATCGCGCCCGAGGTGCCCACCAGGTGAGCCCGATCCGCCGCGAACAGCGGACGCAGGGTGTCGGCCCGCTTGAAGGCGGAGATCTGGGCCTTAACGTGATCGACCATCTGGCGGAACCAGCCCTCGGTGGCGACGTCGCCCTCCGGGAACCGCTCGGCCAGGGTGACCACCCCAATCGGCACCGACAGCCACGCGCGCACCGGTGGGGTTACGCCCGGCGTGCTGCCCTTGAGGTCCACCCAGGACAGCTCTGTCGATCCGCCGCCGACATCCACCACCAGGGCCGCGTCGTGCCGGTTGTCCAACAGGTTGAGGCAGCCGGTGACCGAGAGCCTGGCCTCCTCCTGGGGCGTAATGATCTGAAGCTTCACGCCGGTCTCTTGGGCGACGCGGTTGACGAAGGCCGGGCCGTTGTCGGCGATACGGCAGGCCTGGGTGGCGATCGCGCGGAACTTGACGACGCGACGGCGGCGAACCTTTTCGCCACTGACCTTGAGCGCCGCCATGGCCCGCTCCATGGCCTCGTCAGAAAGGCGTCCGCTGGCCCCGAGCCCCTCGCCCAATCGCACGATCCGAGAGTAGGCCTCGACCACCCGGAATCCACCGTTGTGGCTGGGTGTGGCGATCAGCAGACGGCAATTGTTGGTTCCGAGATCCAGCGCCGCATAGCATGGCGGATCCGCAACAGCCTTTTCCCGGCCGCGACTCGGCGGCCCGGGCGCACGCGGCGCCTCACTCATGGACATCTGTCCGTCCTACGCAGGCGGCGCCGCCCCCGAGCGCGCCTCATTTCATGGCGAACATAGCAAGCGCGGCGGGCGCCCGGAAGCTCACGACGGTTGAATGACGACTTTCCGTCGCTACGTTCACCTTCCAGTCAGTTCAGGAGGGTTAGATTCGGTGTCATGAGCACGCGACTCGCCAAATTCACCATCGGCCAGGTCGTCCGCCACCGCGTCTATCCGTTCCGGGGCGTGATCTTCGACGTCGATCCCACGTTCTCGAACACCGAGGAGTACTGGCTGTCGATCCCGCAGCACATCCGGCCGCACAAGGACCAGCCCTTCTACCACCTGCTCGCCGAGAACGATGACAGCGCCTACGTGGCTTATGTCTCCGAGCAGAACCTCGAAATCGACCATACCGGTCAACCCGTCGGCCACCCGCAGGCGGCGTTGATCTTCGACGCGTTCAACGAGGGGCAGTACAAGCTGCGCTCCGGCATCGGGCACTAGCCTGACCCAGCGCGGCGCACGCCGTGGATAGATTTTTCGCGTAAGACCGATTTCAGGGCGAACTCCGAACGGAACTTCCGCGGAAACGCGGCCATTCTCGCGCCATGAGCGCAGATGGCATGAGCCTCGATCCCCCGCCCGGCGTGCGGCCGGATTGGACGATCGATCAGAACTGGCAGGCCTACGGTCCCGCCGAGCACGATGTCTGGATCACGCTGTACGAGCGCCAGACCGCGCTGCTTCCGGGACGGGCCTGCGACCCGTTCCTCAAGGGGCTCGACGCCCTTGATCTGCACCGGGCGGGTATTCCCGACTTCCAACGCATCAACGAAGAACTCTCGCGCCTGACTGGCTGGACGGTGGTCGCCGCGCCCGGATTGGTGCCCGACGCGGTCTTCTTCGATCACTTGGCGAACCGGCGCTTTCCGGCCGGACAGTTCATCCGGCGGCCGGACCAGCTGGACTACCTTCAGGAACCCGACATTTTCCACGACGTCTTCGGCCATGTGCCGATGCTGACGGACCCAACGTTCGCCGACTACATGCAGGCCTATGGCCAGGGCGGCTTGCGCGCGCTGAACCTGGGTCAACTGCACAATCTGGCGCGGCTCTACTGGTACACGGTGGAGTTCGGGCTGCTGGAGACCCCGGCGGGTTTGCGGATCTACGGCGCGGGCATCGTCTCCAGCCGCGCCGAATCCGTGTTCGCCCTCGACGATCCCTCACCCAACCGGCTGGGGTTCGATCTGGAGCGGGCGATGCGCACCCCCTACCGGATCGACGATTTCCAGCAGACCTATTTCGTAATCCCATCGCTGCAGGCGCTGCTGGACGCGACCCTGTCGGATTTCGGGGCGATCTACGCCGACCTGGCGGGCCAGGCGGACCTCGCGATCGACGCAATCCTGCCGGACGACAAGGTGTTTACCCGCGGGACCCAGGCCTACGCCCGGCGCGGCGGGCGCACGCCAGTCGCCTAGTAGTCCTTACGCCAGCGCACGGCGATGCGGTTGCCCGACCCCGTGGTGCTGGAACTTTGACCGCTGAGGCGTGAGAGGATCGAGAGGTTCTTGCGGACGCGCCACTCGACCTGAGCGGACGGGCCTTCCCGCCCACCGCCGGTCAACTCCAGATAGACGTCGTCGGTCAGGTACTTGCCCCCCGAGACCGTGACGCCGGATGCGTCGCCGCCCCCGAACGCCAGCCGATCGAGGCCGGCGAAGTTCCGCAGGTTCCCGATCACATCGAACCCGCCGCCGCCGGCGAGGGCCGAGAGCGTGGACGCGAGTTGCGCCGCCTCCACCGGCGACAGCTGCGAGGCTGAGCGCTCGAACAGCACCTTAGCCAACACCTCGTCGTTCGGGAGGCTGGGCGACGAGACCAGGGTGATCTCCGGCCTCGCGGCAGTGCCACGGATGCGGACGGTGACCGTGAGCGTCGGGTCGTCGCGTTCGGCGTCCAACTGCAGGCGGATGTTCTGTGGTCGGGTGGACAGATAGACCACACCGCGATCGTCAAACTCGAACCGCTTGCCGGCAAAGTCGTAGTCCCCCCGGACCACGCGGGCCGTTCCGGTGAGATCGGGCGCGGTGGTGGTGCCCCCGACGTGCGCGTCGAGGGACAGTTCCACGTCCAGACCGCGACCCCGCAGGAAGATCCGACGCGGCGCGCGCAGCTTTACGTCCAGGGCCCATCCGTCCCCGCGCTTAACGCTGGCCGGCAGCGCCGCCGGCAGATCGTCGGGACGATTGATCTCGCGAACATCCATGGCCACGACGCCGGACGGGATCGGCGGATCGGCCGCGACATCAGCCCGATCGATGGTGAAGTCGCCCGTCAGCTTCGCCTTGCCGTCGGCGCCGCGATTGATCGTCGCCTGGCCTGTCGCCGAGGCCGTGGCGGTTTCGTTGTCGATCAGTCGGAACCCCTTCAGGTCGAGACGGAAGCTCGAGGCGCCGTCACGCAGAAGACTGACCTGCCCTCGACCACTCACCTGGCCCCCATGGCCGTCGACGCCCTGCACCTGGGTGACATTCACCGCATCCTCGGTGAAGGCCGCCTTCACGGTCACCTCGCGAAGCGACAAGCCCGTCCCCCCGTCATCGAACCGTCCGCGCTCGACCGTCACCTGGCCGGAGGCGCGCGGGTCGGCCAGCGTGCCGGAGACCGTTCCCTCGGTGTGGACGAAGCCGGCCAGCGCCCGCTCGCCGCCGACAAGCAGCTCCCAGAGCGGCCTCACCTCGCCCTCCGCGAAGAAACGACCCCGCATGGGGCGCTGACGGGCGATCGCCACGCGGAATGGCTTGGCGGAGGCTTCCGCGGGCAGGACGAAGTTGGCGTTGGCTTTCAGGCCTTGCTCATTGAGCGTGGCGACGTCGAGCGTGATGGTCTGATCCGACAGGCGCGCCTTCAGCGTTCCGTCGATGCCCTGGTTGGCCGGCGCGCCCTTGCCACGCGCGTCGGCGAGTTCCGCATCCAGCGCGCCGGCCAGCCTTGCCCCTTGCCCCTGTGCGACCAGGGTCGCGTCGATGCGGCCGTCCAGGTCGGGGTTGAACAGGTTCAGACCAATGCCAGCCACCTTGGCTCGTACGTCGGCGTCATCGCCGCGCAGGGCGCCATCCAGGTCGATCCGGCCGCCGTCCGAACCCGCCAAGCGCAGACGCGCGCTCTGCTCGGGCCCGCCGAACCGGAACGACGCCGTCTCGGTGGTGTGCAGATCGCGCTTGCCCAGCGTGCCCTTGCCATCGAAGGCCAGTTGGTAGCCGGGCTCGACATCGTTCAGGACGCCCCGGCCGTCGAGGGTCCAGGCGCCTTGCCCAGATGCGCCCCTGGCGCTGGCCCTAAAGGGCAAGCGTGCGAGCGGTCCTTCGGCGCTGAGCCGCGCACTGCGGACGGTGATCGCCGAGTTTGCGGGGCGGACGCCGTCCGCGCGGAGGTCGAGATCTGCCCGGGGGCCGCCCGCCGCGTCGATGATCTTCGCCGTGCCGGCGATCCGGCCGGCGTCGAGGAACGCCCCGCGGGCGATCTCCAGGGTCAGGTCCGCCGCGGACGGACTGCTGCGACGCAGCGACAGAGAGCCCGCGGCCTTGACGCCCCCGGCGTCCACGGCAAGCCCGGTCAGGTCGACGCCGCCGCGCGGGAAGCGGAAGTCGGAGCGCGCCTTGGCGGGGCCATAGGAGCTGCGCGCCGTGAGCGCCACGGCGCCAGACGAACCGTCGGCGAGGCGCTGGAAGGTGACCGCGACCTTCGCGTTCTGCAGCGGCAGTCTGGGCAAATCCACCTGTTCGAGCTCGGCCAGAAGATCCAGGCGCGGCGCGGCGAGCGTGCCGGTGACACCCCCGGTCCCCTTGGCGCGACCGGTGATCTCGACGGGACCCGCGCGCACGGGTCCGGTCGCGCTCCAATCCATCGTGAACTTGAGCCCACCATCCGCCGCCATCGCACCCGCCGCGTTGGCGTCCAGGGATGCGCCATCGAGGCTGGCCTTGCTCACCGCGAGTCGGCCCGCCTGCCAGCTGGCGCGCGCCTGCACCCGCGGCGTACCGCCCAGCAGGCGGTCCAGCTCGGCGAGCCCCATTGCGAAGCGATCACCCTTGGCGTCGAGCGTGACGTTCCAAGGCGCTGTAGACCGGGCCTGGGAAGCCTCGATCGCGATATTGGCCGCCCCGTTGGCCCCCAGCCGCGCCGCCTGCAGATTCGAGATGTCGGCCTTGCCCTTAACGGAGACCGCGCCCAGCAGGCTGCGACCGCCACTGGCCTGAACCCGTAGGCCGCGTCCGGTGATGTCCAGCCGCCGCAGCATCAACTGACCGTTGGCGAGCCGCTGGGCGTCAAGCACGGCGACAGGCGCACCGCCGAGCAGGGCTGCGGCAACCCCTTCCCCCCGCCCGCCGGCGCCGGTCAGGGTCGTCTTCAGTGTCACGCCCGTCTTGTCGCGGCCCAGCTCCAGCGGCCCGGACACGCGGGTGAGGCCATAGGCTCCGATCCCGAGATCGGCGACGTTCGCCGAGCCTGCGAACCGCCAGGATGTCGCCTCGCCGGACACGACGCCGACCACGCGGGAAGGTCCGAGCTTCGGGCCCGTTCCAACAATATCGGACAGCGACGCCGTCTGCGCATCGACACGCAGGCCGCGTGGTCCGAGCGTCTGCTTGCCGAGGTCTCCCTCGCCCCACGCGCGCAGGGAAAGCGCGTCGGACCTCAGGCGGGCGTCGAGCGCGTAGACGCCGGCAGGCGCCTTGCGGCCCGCGAGACCGAAGACGACGTCACGGCCGAACCGCTCGGCGTAGCCAGCGGTCAGGGTCGAGGCGCTCAGCAACAACCGCCCGCCCACCTGCCCGCCCTCCGGCGACCATACCCCCCGCGCGTACAGCGGCGTGAGCGTCCCGGTGGTGGCGGTGGCGGCGAACCGCCCCTGTGAGACCGCGCCGTCAGCGCGGACGGACAGCTTGAACGGCTGATCCGGCGCGAGACCCGCAGCGCCGGCCAGGGCCCCGCCCCGCGCCTCGACGGCATCGGCCACGACCCGCATTGGTCCGGTCCGGCCCAGGGCGAAGTCCAGATCGAGGCGATCGCCGGCGTGAAGCACGCTAGCGGCGCTGACCTTGCCGCTTCGGCCGCCGGCGCGCTCGATATCCAGGTTCAGGGACACATCGTAGACGCCGCGGGTTCGGCTGAACGCCGGTTCGAGCACCAGACGGGTGGTCGCCCGGTCAATATGGAACGAGACGGGCAGCCCGCGATCCTTGCCCTTGGGCGCCAAGGTCGGACGGCGGATCACCCGGATGCTGTGCGCCTCGATCAGATCGGCGTCGAACCGGCGTCTCAAGAGCTCGGCGTAGCGCCAGGAGACATGGACATCGTTAGCTTCCAGCCAGACTCCCCGCTCGTCGCGGATCGTCAAACGTCGGACACGCGCGTCGCGCCAGACATCGCCGGACAGGCCCTCGATCTTGAGACGGCCGAGCCGGCCTAGCTTGAGGCCGTCCGTGCGGGCCTCGATCATGACCTGAACCTGCGGGATCAGAACGCCATAGCGGGTGAGCGCCACGGCGCCGGCCAACAGCAGCAGCAGCGCCAGCGCCGCCACAGCGCCGATTTTCCCCGGGCCGAGGCGCTTGCGGCCGGCCGGCGTCTCGTCGGTCGGCGGCGGTGTGTCGACCGGCGAGCTCAAAACGCCTGCCCGATACTGACGTAGGCCTGAATCAGAGGCTCGCCCTTTCGGCGGGCGACAGGCGTGGCGATATCGACCCGGATCGGCGCGAAGCCCAGGTTGTAGCGGACGCCCAGGCCAACGCCGACGGCGAGATCCTGGAAGTCGATCGGGCCGCTGGAGCCCACCGCGCCGGCGTCAACGAAGCCGGCCACGCCCCACTTGGAGGTCAGCTCGCGACGGACCTCAAACGAAGACTCGAACAGGAAAACACCGCCGCGGGGCGTGTTGTCCTCAAGCCGCGGCCCAACAGCTTGATACGGGAAGCCCCGCACCGAGCCGCCGCCGCCGGCGTAGAACCTCTGGGACGCCGGGATCTGGTCCACCGTGCCGTTCAAGATGCGCCCCAGCCGCAGTCGGCCCGCGACGACCGTCTGCGCCTGCTTGTCCAGTGGCAGGTAGTAGGTCCCCTGCGCCAGCAGGCGGAGATAGGGCAGATTGGTGTCGCCCAGGATCAAGGTCGGTTCCGCCCGCGCGCTCAGCCGCCATCCCCGTGTGGGGTTGAGGGGATCGTTGGAGCGATCCATCAGCACGTCGCCCAGTCCCTGCAGCGTGATCAGGTCACGACCGAGAGTGGTGAGGGTTCCCGATTTCGCAGCGCTCAGTTCCTCGGTCTGACTGTAGTCCGCCGAGAGGCCGGCGGTGACATACGATGTCTTGCCGTATCGCCGGGTCACATCCGCGTTCACGCCGAAGCCCGTCTCATCGTAAGCGTCCGTGCGCACCTTGTAGGCCGCCGCGCCGGTCTTCAGGGTTTGAGCCGGACGCATCCAGTGCGGCAAGGTCACATCGACGCCGGCGCGGGTGTCGCGCGTGGAGATCTGCCCGTAGAGGGCGATTGTGTCGGCACGACGGAGCCGGTTGTAGTGGGTCCAGCGCGCATTCACGCCGGCGCCGTCGCTCGTTGCATAGCTGGCGCCGCCCTCGATGGTGCGTGGCTTGCGCTCGGCCAGACTTACAACGACCGGCCGCAGCCCTTCGGCCGTAACCTTCTCCGGCGGCGCCAGGGCCACCGTCACGGAATCGTAGACGCCAGTGTCCAGGAGACGACGCTCCAACTCGGCGACATCGTCCGGATCGTAGGTCTCGCCCGAGCTCCACGGCGCAAGCCGCCGAAGCCACGCCGGGTTTGTGCGTCCCCCTGGGGTGATGTCCAGTCCGTCCAGCCGCACCAGCACGCCGGCGGCGATGCGATAGGTCGGACGCACCGTATGGTCGGCGTGATCGACCACCACGTCCCGGGGTTCGGCCATGGCGTCGGCGTAACCCCGCTTCTGGATGGCGGCGACCGCCCGCCCCTCCGCAGCGATGACATCGACAGCCCGACCCGGGGTTCCTGCGGGAAGTTGGAGGGCGTCGCGGGCGGCGACGTCGGCATCAGCGTCCGGCGCCGCGCCCTGCCACGCGATGGATGTGTCCCCGATGACGAACCGCTGGCCCGGCGTGACCTGCACGATCGGCCGAGGGGGATCGGTCTCGCTGACGTCGGCCTCGACCTGGTTGGCGTAGTAGCCTTCCGATCGCAAGACGGCGATAGCGTCCTCAGCGGCCGCGCGCGCCCGCCGACGCGCCTCGAAACGGTTCTCAATCGGGCGGTCGCTGTCGCCGATCACACGCTGGATCGTGGCGCGCAGATCGCCGCTCATATCGCCCTGGACGACGGCTTTCGGCTCGGCCGCGTCGGCCACGCCCGGCGCGCACAGAGCCGCCGACGCGGCGACGGCATACAGCAGTCGACCCAAGCCCGAATCCTCGCTCGCGGCCCCCAAGGGTGGGGTGTAGCCGGGTGTCGCCACCCTGTCATCCGAAGCTGGCGCCTAATAAATGGGCGCCACCTGGTCGACGGCGCCATGTCGGCGTGAATTTCGACACACGGCTTTCGGCCGCGCCGTAAGCGTCCTACAGATTCAACATGATGAGCGGCGGCGAGGCGTGGATTCGATCGTGAGCGTCAGGCAGGACGACCCGGCCGTGAACGTGGCGGCCCCGGTGGCCCCGACAGTAGCGCCATATGACGAGATGCTGACGCCCGACGGCCAGGTGCGCCCGCACTACGCCGCCCTGGACGCCCGCCTATCGACCCTGAGTTTCGAGGAACTCGCCGAGCGCCAGCGGACCCAGGAGCGGTTCTTCCTGCTGCAGGGCATCACCTTCACGGTCTATGGCGCCGACAGCTCGACCGAGCGGATCATCCCCAGCGACATTCTGCCCCGGATCATCCCGGCGCCGGAGTGGGCTCGGATCGAGACGGGTCTGGTCCAGCGGCTGCGCGCGCTGAATATGTTCCTGGCGGACATCTACTCGGAACAACAGATCCTGATGGACGGGGTGATCCCGCGCGAGCTGGTGCTGAACGCGCCCTCGTACCGCCGGGAGATGCAGAACCTCTATGTCCCGCACAAGGCCTACGCCAACGTCTGCGGCTCGGACCTGATCCGACAGCCGGATGGCGCGTTCGCGGTGCTGGAGGATAACCTGCGGGTTCCCTCCGGTGTCTCGTACATGCTGGCCAACCGCGAAGCGTCACGGCGGGTGTTCCCGGGGACGTTCCGCGGCGCTGGCGTCCGGTCGGTGGATCGCTACCCCGACCTGCTGCTGACGACGCTGAAGGGGATGGCGGCCGACTGGCGGCCCAACCCGCAGGTCGTGGTGCTGACCCCCGGGGTCTACAATTCCGCCTACTATGAGCACGCCTATCTCGCGCGGCTCATGGGCGTGCCGCTGGTCGAGGGCCGCGACCTCGTGGTCCACGATAACATGGTCTACATGCGCACGACGACGGGGTTGCGTCGGATCGACGTCATCTATCGGCGCGTGGACGACGACTTCATCGACCCGCTGACCTTCCGCCGGGACTCCGCCCTGGGCGCGGCCGGCCTGTTCAACGCCTATCGCGCCGGGAATGTGGTGATCTGCAACGCGCCAGGCACCGGCGTCGCCGACGACAAGGCGGTCTATGCCTACGTCCCGGAGATGATCAAATACTACCTGGGCGAGGACGCGATCCTGCCCAACATCGAGACCTATCTGTGCCGCGAGCCGGCGCAGCTCAGCCACGTGCTGGCCAATCTGGACAAGCTGGTGGTCAAGGCCGTGGGCGCATCCGGGGGCTATGGCATGCTCGTCGGTCCGCACTCGACAAAGGCCCAACAGGCGGAGTTCGCCGACGCGCTGAAGGCCGACCCGGCCAACTACATCGCCCAGCCGACGATCCAACTGTCCACCGCCCCCTGCCTGATCGACCATGCGGTGGAGCCGCGGCACGTGGACCTGCGCCCGTTCATCCTGTGTGGCGAAAAAATCGTGGTCACGCCCGGCGCCCTCACCCGCGTGGCGCTGCGCAAGGGCTCGCTGGTGGTCAACTCAAGTCAAGGCGGCGGATCCAAGGACACCTGGGTGCTCTCCGAGAACAAGGGAGACCGGGCATGATGCTCGCGCGGGTCGCCGACAGCCTCTACTGGATCGGCCGCTATGTGGAGCGGGCGGAGCACATGTGCCGCCTGTCCGACGTCATGCTCAACGCCACCCTGGACCGATCGGAGGCGGCGACACAGGTCGCGCGGATCGCCCTGGCCGCCGTCGGCGACCCCGACGTAAGCAAGGCCGCCAGCCCTTATGACGCCGCCCGCGCCCTGACGCTGGACCGCGACGACGACGGCTCGATCTACTCCTCCATCGCGCTGGCCCGGGAGAACGCCCGCCAGGTTCGTGACCAGTTGACGACGGAGACGTGGGAGCGGCTGAACCTGATCTACCTGCGCATGAGCGATCCGAACGCCCGGCGCGCGTTCGAGGATGGCTCGCAACTCTTCCTGCACGAGACCATCGCCGACCTACATCTGTTCAAGGGCGCCGGCGACGCCACGATGAGTCACGGCGAAGGCTGGAGCTTCCTGCTGCTGGGCGTCTACCTGGAGCGGGCCCAGCTGATCGGGTCGCTGCTGGAGGTGGTGTTCGGCGAGGGCCAGAAGCGTCGTCCGATCTCGGACCACTTCGCCCTGACCAGCGTGCTGCGTATGGGCTGCGCGTTGGAGCCCTACCTGCGCGCCTACACGGCCGAGATGCAGCCCAAACTGATCCTCAAGTTCCTGATGCTGGACGAGGATTTCCCCCGCTCCATCCGCTTCTGCACCCAGGAGATCGAGGCCCACCTGTCGTCGATCATCCGGCACGCCGGCATGGCCGGCAGCGTGGGGCCGGATCGCTTGGCCGGCCGCCTGCGCGCGCGCATCCAATACGCCGACATGGCCGAGATCGAGGCCCAGGGCGCCAGCGCCTTCCTCAAGACCGTGCTGGAAGAGTGCGCCACCATCCACCGCAGCCTCTACGACGCCTTCGTCGCCTACCCCCTCGAAGACCGCCTGCCGGCCTAAGGACTTAAGAACAGTGCTGCTCGAGATCCGCCACGTCACCCAGTACCGCTACGCCTCCCTCGTGCGCGAAAGCGTCATGGAGGTCTGGATGCAGCCGCAAAAAAGCGCCCGCCAGCGCCTGGTCAGTTTCGACCTGGATCTCGACCCGCCGGCGCAGGTGTTTTCGTATCCCGACAGTTTCGGCAACGCCGTCTATCACTTCGATGTGCCGCAGCCGCACGACAAGCTGACGATCACGGCGCGCTCTGCGGTGGAGACCCAACCGGCGCCGCCACAACCCGACTATCTGGACCGAGGCGAGTGGGATCGACTGCGGTCCGAGTTCCTGCGTGGCGAGAATTTCGACTTCCTGCATCCGCACGGGTTCGCGCGCGAGTCGGCGGCGCTGCACCAGTACATGGCCGAGCACGACCTCGCCGCCATTCGCAGCCGCGATCCGCTGACCGCCGTGCGCGAGCTCAACAAGTTGATCTACGACTCGTTCGGCTACGAGGCCGGAGTCACGCGCGCGGACAGCCCCATCGACGACGTGCTGTCGGCGCGCAAGGGCGTCTGCCAGGACTTCGCCCACGTGATGATCACCATTTGTCGCCTGTGGGGAATTCCGGCGCGCTATGTGTCTGGCTATCTGTTCACCGACAGAAAGCACGGCGATCGGTCCGACCCGGACGCGACGCACGCCTGGGTCGAGGTGTTCCTGCCCAGCCTGCGATGGATCGGCTTCGACCCCACCAACAACACACCGGCGACCGAGCGGCACGTGGCCTGCGCCGTCGGCCGCGACTACTCCGATGTGCCGCCATCGCGCGGGGTCTACAAGGGCGACTCGGAGAGCCAGCTGGCCGTTGGTGTCTCCGTGCGCAAGGCGCGGGCCGCACTGGCCGACCCCGAGTTCCTGCGGGTATCAAACGCTGCGGCGCGCAGCCTGCCAGCCGGGCGGCGGGCCAGCGGCAACGCCGCCTACCGTCACCAGCAGCGCCTGCACCAGATGCAGCAACAGCAGCAGTAGGCGCTGCGGCGGGAAAACGCTCTTGCGATGACGTTTTGACCCACCGTCCGGACTGGGGCCGAAAACCGGCGCGCCGATGGGCCGTCGTAGCCCGCCGCAGCGCTCGTAATATAGGTCAGGCGCGCGGCTGGAACAGGCTTGCGATCGTGGCGATCGCGGATTCGGTCTCGGCGCGGTCCGGCGTCTCGTTGTCGTCGTTGTAGCCGTAGGACTCGTCCGCCCCGGAGTACTGCACGGCGATGCCGTCGTGGCGCGGGATCGTTCCGACCCCGCGGTAGTAGACCCCATAGCGGACCTCCTCTTGCGGGATCAGCCAGGCGATCTGGCCGCGCACCGGAACGATGCTCTCGTCCTTCCAGAGAGCCCGCGCGCCATAGCCCGTGCAGTTCAGGATCACCTTCTGCTTCAGCGCCAGCAATTCGGCCGGGGCGTGGAATTCCATGGTCTCCAGGCGCCCGCCATTCAGCAAGAAGTCGTTGACCAGGGTGCGACCGTAGCCCGCGATGCTGAACATCGGCGTCGAACCACGCCGAACCCGCGCCACCGGGAACGGGTGACGTCCCGCAGGTATCTCTTCGGACGGAGGGGTAAGGTCGGCAATGCGCGGCAGGTAGTGGGCGAACGCCATCGGCGGCTTGGCCGTGGATGCGCCTGGCGTCCCATCGGAGAGCCTGTACTGTTCGAGCCATTCCACCGGGCGGTCGGCGAGCCCCAGATACTGCAGGTGCATGCGGAAAGCGCGACGGGCCATATCCTCCCACTGCGCCGCGAAGCTGGGGCTGACGGCATCGGCCAAGGCGATACGGCTGTCGGGCGACCAGACCCCGGTCGCCCGCGCGGAACGCGCCTCGGGCAGCCGATCCTTGGCGTAGATTGTCACGCGGCGTCCCGCACGCTGGGCCAGGGTGGCGGCGGTGAGGCCAAGCGCGCCGGAGCCAATGACTGCGATGTCGGTCTCGCCCCCGGCCAGGGCGATCTTCAGAGCGGCGAGCCCCGACCCCCAGGACAGCGACCAACCGCTGCCGCCGTGCCCGTAGTTGTGGACGACAAGCTTGTCGCCCAGGGTCTCGGCTTCGATCCGCGGTCCCGCGGCGCGGAAGGGGCGCAGGCAGACGGTGATGTCCTGAACCCGGTCGAGGCGGGCGCGAACGGGCGACAGCAGAGGCGGCGGCGCGAAGCCGACCGGAGCCATCGCGGCCCGGCTGGTCGCCGCACAGCCGCCGAGCAGCCCCAGACCGCCCAAGGCCGCCGAGGACTGAAGAAAGGTCCGGCGGTCCGCCGGCCGTCCGATCTCGGATGTCATGCTTCACCCCCTACCGCTCGAAGCCCCATGGTCGAAGGCTTCGGGGGATCGAGGCAAGCCTAGAGCTTGGGACGGTTGGCCAGATCCGTCCCGGTGATCTGGTAATGCACAAGCTCGGCCACGTTGGTCGCGTGGTCGCCGATCCGTTCAAGATTCTTGGCGATAAACAGCAGGTGGATGGCGTCGGACATCACGTCCGCGTCGCCGACCATGCTCGCCACGATTTCGCGAACGATGGCGTCGTGGCGCTCATCGATGTCAGTGTCCTTGAGCCAGACGTCGTAGGCGCCCTGTGCGTCGTCGTTGCGGTAGGCGTTGACCACCGCGGCCAGACGCTCGGCCGCCATCTGACCGAGCGTGGCGATGCTCGACGACTGAGCCTCGGACGGCGCGGACGCGAGCCGCGGCACGCGCTTGGCGATATTCTTGGCCAGGTCGCCACAACGTTCGAGTTGCATCGCGATCTTCATCGCGGCGATCGGGCGACGCAGATCATCCGCCATCGGCTGGCGCAGCGCGATGAAGCGCACCGCGTTCTTTTCGATCTCGGCGTCCTGGAGGTCGACCGCATTGTCGGCCAGCACGACCTTTTCCGCCGCCGGCAGGTCGTGACGAACGAACACGTCCACCGCGGCCCGGATCTGGGCGACGGCCAGGTCGCCCATGGCCGCCACCTCGTAGGTCAGCGCCGCGAGATCCTTATCGACGGCCTTCAGGGTATGGTCCACGTGGGCCTCGCCTATTCTTCCAAAGAGTTGCGCGCATCGCGCCACAGAGCCGACAAGCGGTGTCGTCCGAAGGGTCAGCCAAACCGGCCGGTGATGTAGTCGCGTGCCCGGGTGGTCACCGGATTGGTGAAGAGTTGCTCGGTCTCGCCGAACTCGATCAGCTTGCCCAGGTACATGAAGCCGGTGTGGTCCGAGAGGCGGGCCGCCTGCCCCATGTTGTGGGTGACGATGACGATCGTGTAGTCGCGCTTGAGTTCGGCGATGGTCTCTTCCAACCGGGCGGTCGAAATCGGATCCAGGGCCGACGCCGGTTCGTCCAGCAGCAGGACCTCCGGCTTCACCGCGATCCCGCGAGCGACGCAGAGGCGCTGCTGCTGGCCGCCGGACAGGCTGAGGCCCGACTCCTTGAGCTTGTCTTTCACCTCGTCCCACAGCGCGGCGCGGCGGAGGCTGTCCTCGACCCGGATCGCCATATCGGCCTTGGAGAGCTTCTCGTACAGCTTCACCCCGTAGGCCACGTTGTCGTAGATCGACATCGGGAACGGCGTGGGCTTCTGGAAGACCATGCCCACCCTGGCGCGCAGGGTGGCGACGTCGACTCGGGAGGACAGCATATCTTCGCCGTCCAGCAGCACCTGGCCCTGGGCCCGCTGGCCTGGATAGAGGCTGTACATCCGGTTCAGCACGCGCAGCAGCGTGGACTTGCCGCAGCCCGAAGGTCCGATCAGCGCCGTCACCGCGTTGGCGGCGAAGGACACGCTGACGTCGAACAGCGCCTGCTTCTGGCCGTAGAAGAAGCTGAGATCCTTGATCGCCAGCTTGACCGCCTCAGGCGGGAGCTCGAGGACCGCCGTCTCCGGCGGGCTTTCCAATTGGGCGTTCATGAGCGACGGGGCTCCCGGGCGATGATGCGGGCGACGACGGTAACCGTCAGCACGGTGGCGGCGATGAGCAGCGCGCCGGCCCAGGCCAGACGCCGCCAATCGTCATAGGCGGACAGGGCGAAGTTGAAGATCACGACCGGCAAGTTGGCCGTAGGCTTCGTCAGGTCGAGGCTGAGGAACTGGTTGTTCAGCGCGGTGAACAGCAGCGGCGCCGTCTCCCCGCTGATCCGGGCGAAGGCCAACAGGGCGCCGGTCAGCATGCCGCCCTGCCCCGCCTTCCAGATCACGGTAAGGATCGTGCGCCAAACCGGCGCGCCAAGCGCAACGCTGGCTTCGCGCAGGGCGACGGGCTGGAGGCGCAGAACGTCTTCGGTGGTCCGCGTGATCACGGGCGCGGCCAGCAGGGCCAGGGCCACCGACCCCGCGAGGCCCGAGAAGCCCTTCAGCGGGGCGACCAGGATCGTATAGACAAACAGGCCGACCAGGATGGACGGCGCCGACAGCAGGACGTCGTTCAGGAAGCGGACGACCTTCCCATAGTGACTGTCGCGGGCGTACTCGGACAGCCAGGTGCCGGCCAGGACGCCGATAAACACCGCGCCGATCATCGCGACGACGCACATCATCAGCGAGCCCAGGATAGCGTTCAGAAGTCCGCCTTCGGACCCGGGCGCCGGGGTCGACTTGGTGAAGATATTGAGGTCGAGGCCGCCGATGCCCTGGCTCAGCAACGACCAAAGGATGGCCGTCAGCGCGAGGATGGCGATGCCCGTCGCGACCCAACAGAAGGTGAGGAAAAGCCCTTCGCCAATCCGGCGAGAGAGCCTGGGTGCGGCAACCGTGGTCATAGGTTCGCCTGACGTCCGATGAGCAGCCGGGCCAGGGCCAGGACTACGAAGGTGATGAGGAAGAGCACGAGACCCAGGGCGATCAGCGACGCCGCGTGAAGCCGCTCGGTCGCCTCGGCGAACTCGTTGGCGATGGTGGACGCGATGGTCGACCCCGAGGCGAAGATCGAGGTCGGGAACCCGTGCGCATTGCCGATGATGAAGGTCACCGCCATCGTCTCCCCGAGCGCGCGTCCCAGGCCCAGCATCATGGCGCCGATGGCGCCGGTGCGAACGTAGGGAATGCTGACCTTACGGACGACCTCGAAGGTGGTCGAGCCGAGGCCATAGGCGCTCTCGCGCACCTGGGCCGGAATGGTCAGCAGCAGCTCGCGCATGGTGGCGGCGATGAACGGCAGGATCATGATCGCCAGGATGATCGAGGCGGACAGAATCCCCGCGCCGTTGGGCACGCCTGTGGTGATCTTCTCCCAGAAGGTGCCCGGTTCGGCCGACATCATGATCGGCATCTGGATGTGCTTAGCGAACCAGGGCGCGAAGACGAACAGGCCCCACATCCCGTAGACGATCGAGGGAATGCCGGCGAGGAGCTCCACCGCCGTGCCGATCGGCCGGCGCAACAGCGGCGGGCACAACTCGACCAGGAAAATGGCGATCCCAAAGGCCAGCGGTAGGGCGAAGAGCAGCGCCAGAGAGGCCGTGACGAGAGTGCCCGTCACCGCGCCCGCGGCGCCGTAGATCTCCTGGACCGGATCCCACTCGGCGCTGAAGAAGAAGTTCAGGCCAAACGTCTGGAACGCCGGCCAGCCCCCGATCGCCAGCGACACCACGATGCCGCCCAGGGCCGCCAGCAGGAAGGTGGCGGCCGAGAAGCAGAGAATCTCGAAGCCCTTGTCGAAGGCGGCGCCGAAGGCCGACCGCGAGGGCGCGGTCGGCGTCGGCGACGGAGCGTCGGCGGCTGCGGTCATTGTGCGGTCGGCGTGAAGACCGGCTTGCCGTCAGGACCGACGATCGCCGACCAGCTGGCGCGGACCTGAGCCTTCAGTGCGGCCGGGAGCGGCACATAGGCCAGTTCGCCGGCGGCGGCGTCGCCCGTCGAGAAGGCGCGGTCGAAGAAGCCGAGCACCGTCTTGCCGGTGGCGGCGTTCGTCTGGGCCTTGTGCATGAGGATGAAGGTCGCGCCGGTGATCGGCCAGGCCGCCGGGTCCTTCTGATCGATGAGCAGCAGGTAGAAGCCCGGCGCCTTCGACCAGTCGGCTCCCGCGGCGGCGGCCGAGAAGCTCTCCGCTGTCGGGTTGACGTACTGGCCCGCCGCATTCTGGAGGCTGGCGTGCGGCAGACCGTTCTGCTTGGCGTAGGCGTATTCCACATAGCCGATGGCGCCGATGGTCTGCTTCACATAGCCGGAGACCCCGTCGTTACCCTTGCCGCCCTGCCCGGTCGGCCACTTCACCGCATCGCTGGCGCCGACCGACGCCCACTTGGGCGCGACCGCTGTGAGATAGCTGGTGAACAGGAAGCTGGTGCCCGAGCCATCCGAACGGTGGACGACGGTGATCGGCAGGTTGGGAAGCTTGACGCCGGGGTTCAGCGCCACGATCGCCGGGTCGTTCCACTTCTTGATCGTGCCCAGGAAGATGTCGGCGAGGATCGGGCCGGTCAGCTTCAGCTGGCCCGGCTGCAGGTCCGGCAGGTTCACAATCGGGACCACACCGCCGATGACCGTCGGGAATTGCGCAAGGCCCTCCGCCTCGAGTTCCTCGGGCTTGAGAGGCTTGTCGGTCGCGCCGAACGCCACCGTCTTGGCCTTGATCTGCTTGATGCCGCCGCCCGAGCCGATCGACTGGTAGTTCAGCGCGACGCCTGTCTCGGCCTTCTGGGTCTCGGCCCACTTGGCGTAGAGCGGCGCGGGGAACGACGCACCCGCCCCAGCGATCTGCGCGCTGGACGAAGACGACGCGCCGCCCTTGGAATCGGTCTTCTGCCCGCAGGCCGAAAGCGCGAGACAGGCCGTGAGGCCGACAATCAGTTTGCGGATCATAAGGTCCCTCCGAGGCCCGCCATAGGGTCATGCCTTTAGCCAGGGGCGTACGACACTCTGACGACAGTTCGATGACACTTACGGCCCGCAACCGACGTCATAACAAAAAACCCTCCCGTCTCCGGGAGGGTCTTCAGGGCTTTCGCGGATCCGCCTAGCGATAGACGGGCTTGCCGTCCGGTCCGACGACCTTGGTCCACGATTTGCGGACCATCTCCTTCACCGCGGCGGGCATCGGCAGGTAGTCGAGCTGGCTCGCGGCCGCGTCACCGTTCTTGTAGGCCCAGTCGAAGAACGCCAGCACCTCTTTGCCCTTGGCGGCGTCTTCCTGCTTCGTCTTCACCAGGATGAAGGTCGCCCCGGTGATCGGCCACGCCTCGGCGCCCGGCTGTTCCAGAAGCAGGAGATAGAAGCCCGGCGCGGCGTTCCACTTGGCGCCCGCCGCGGCGGCGCTGAAGTTGGCCGCGGCCGGCGCGACGAACTTGCCCGCCTTGTTTTGCAGGAGGGTGTAGGTCAGGCCGTTCTGCTTGGCGTAGGCGTACTCGACATAGCCGATGGCGCCGGGCGTCTGCTTCACATAGGCGGCGACGCCGTCGTTGCCCTTGCCGCCCAGACCCGTCGGCCACTTCACGGCGTCGTTCGCGCCCACCTCGCTGGCCCAGCGCGGCGCCTTCATGGCGAGGTAGCTGGTGAACAGGAAGGTGGTGCCCGAGCCGTCCGACCGGTGGACCACGGTGATCGGCAGGTTCGGCAGCGTCACGCCGGGGTTGAACTTGGCGATCAGCGGATCATTCCACTTCTTGACCACGCCGCGGAAGATGTCAGCGGTCAGGGCGCCCGTCAGCTTGATCTGGCCTGACCGGATCCCCGGCACGTTGATGACCGGCACGACGCCGCCGATCACGGTGGGGAACATGGTGAAGCCGCCCGTGGCCAGGTCGTCCGGCTTCAGCGGCTTGTCGGTGGCGCCGAAGTCGACGGTGCCTGCGGTGATCTGACGAATGCCACCGCCCGAACCGATCGCCTGATAGTTCAGGCGATTGCCGGTCTGGGCTCGATAGGTTTCGGCCCACTTCGAATAGACCGGCGCGGGGAACGTCGCCCCGGCGCCCGAAATGTCGGCGGCGTGGGTCCCGCCCGCGCCGGCGAGCATCGCCACGGCGGCGATCGCGGAGAGGTAGCGTTTGAACATGTTGGGAAACCCCCTGGAGTGGGCGCCAGCGGGCGCCCGATCGAGGCCGGTGTACGGAGCCTGCGCGAAGGTCCCGTGACGTGGAGGTGTCAGTTGAATGACATTCCCGGGCGAACCGTGGATGTCATCGTTCTGTCGCATCTCATTCGCCGAACTGTCGCACAGCGAGCCTAGAGAGCCCGGCGACGTCGCCCGTCTGGCGGCCAATCCGAAGGATTCCTCACGATGGGAACGTCTCCTAAGCGGGGCGCCTGGCGCTCCGCGAGCCTCGCCGGTTTGCTGCTCTGTAGTGTCTCGACGACGGCGCTGGCCGCGCCGAGCGCTAGCGACGACACCAAGCTTCAGGCGATGCAGCGACAGCTGGACGACATGCGCGCCCAGCTGAACGCCATCGCCGCCCAGGGTCAGCAGGACGCCAAGCTCACCGCCGTTCAGCAGCAGCTGGACGCCATGGCGGCGCAACTAGCCGAGATGAAGTCGAGCCAGGAGACCGCTGGCGCCGATATCGCGACGTTGAAGCAGGCGCCGCCCGGGTCTTCGGTGACCACGACCCTTTCGAACGGGAAGCCGGGCTTCGCCACAGCCGATGGTCGGTTCACGGCGAACATCAAGGCGATCCTGATGCTGGACGCCGGCAAGTACTTCCAGAAGGGCGACCTGCCGCCGGCGGTCTCCAATCGCGATCTCAACGAAGGCGCGAACTTCCGACGCGCCCGCATCGGCCTGGACGGCAAGCTGTTCCGCGATTTCGACTACTCGTTCATCTACGAATTCGGCGGCTCCGGTCAGGAAGATCCCGGCCGTCTGTACGAGGCGTCGCTCACGTACACGGCGATCAAGCCCGTGCGTATCAAGGTCGGCGCCTTCGAACCGAACATCGGGCTGGCCGCGGCTGTCTCGACCAGCCAGATGCCGATGATGGAGCGACCGGCGCCGGCCGAAATCGCCCGCAGCGTGGCCGCCGGCGACAGCCGCGTGGCGTTGCAGGTCAGCGGCGCCGGCGTGTTCGGCGCGGACGATACCGGGATCGCCACCCGGTGGTTCGGTTCCACCGCCTTCACGGGCAACACCGTCGCCGCTGGCAGCTCGGCCGCCTCGGCCACCGTCCAGCCGTTCGACGAACAGACCGCGTGGATCGCCCGCGTCGCGCTGGCGCCCTACTCGGGGACGGACTGGCAGGCGCACCTCGGCGCGAACTATCAATATGTGATCCACCCGAACGACGCCGGCGCCACCGCGACGACCCGCTACGCCGCCCAACTCCGCGACCGACCCGAACTGCGGCTGGATGGGGCTCGCCTGATCGACACCGGGGCCATCGACGCCCGCCACACCACCGTCATGGGCCTGGAGGGTGCGTTCCAGTACGGGCCAGCGATGATCGAAGGCGAGTGGTTCCAGTACAAGATCGACCGTCGGATCACGACCGCGTCCGCCCTGGCCAACCCGAAATTCAAGGGCTGGTACGTGCAGGGTTCGTGGGTGCTGACCGGAGAATCGCGGGTCTACAACCCGATCGAGGCTCGCTTCGATGCGCCGAAGCTGACCTACAACTTCAACCCGGAAGCCGGCACCTGGGGCGCCTTCGAGGTCGCCGCCCGGTATTCGCTGGTGGATCTCAACTTCCGGGAAGGTACGGCGGGCGCACCGGTGGCGGGCGCGGTACGCGGCGGCGAGCAGAAGATCTGGAGCGCCGGCCTCAACTGGTATTTGAACCCGTCAATGCGGGTCATGCTCGACTACCAGCACGTCGACGTCGATCGCCTGGGCGCCACCGGCCTGCAGATCGGCCAGACCTACAACGCGATCGCGGCCCGGGGACAGGTCAACTTCTAACGGTCCTACCCCGAGTGAAGCATCGGACCGCCGCGGCTCGCCGTGGCGGTCTTTTCTTGCGCGAGACGGACGAGCGTCATGCGGACGACATGCAGCGCGGCTAGCGTGGCGCCCGGTAACCCCTTGTAGATCTGCAGCCGGTCGCCCCGATGACCGGATTTACGGCCGCGACCGCCCCCCGGTCGCGGCCTTCTTTTTCGAACGGCTGGCAGGTCAGGCCGCCAGCGGCGCTCGAACGAGGGTCGGCGTAACGCCAAGCGCTTTGCGTGCGTCCAGCCAATGGACGATCTCGAACGCGCCGTCAAAGCCCTCGACAATCGCCGTGCAGCTTTCGACCCAGTCGCCGTCGTTCAGATACATGACGCCGCCGATGTCGCGCATTTCGGCCTTGTGGATATGCCCGCAGATGACGCCATGAACACCGCGGCGGCGAGCCTCATCGGCCATCGCACCTTCGAACTGATCGATGAAGGCGACGGCGTCCTTCACCTTGTGCTTGAGGTAGGCCGACAGGCTCCAGTACCCCAGCCCCATCATTCGCCGTACGCGGTTGAAGTGGGTGTTGAGCGCGATAAGGCCGCGGTAGCTCCAGTCGCCTAGGAACGCGAGCCAGCGCGCGTTCTGCACGACCCCGTCGAACTCATCGCCGTGGGTGACCAGATAGCGCCGCCCATCTGCAGCTTCGTGAATGGCGTCGCGGGCGACGATCACCCCACCGAAGTGGACGCCACAGAAGTCCCGGACGCCTTCATCGTGATTGCCGGGCACGTAGATGACCTTCACGCCCTTGCGCGCCAGCCTAAGGATCTTCTGCACGACGTCGTTGTGGGCCTGCGGCCAGAACCAGCCCGAGCGCAGCTTCCAGCCATCCACGATGTCGCCCACCAGGTAGAGCGTCTCGCACTCCAGCTCCCGGATGAACTCTAACAGCAGTTCGGCCTGGCACCCCTTAGTGCCGAGGTGGATGTCGGAAATGAAGGCCGTCCGGCAACGGACGGCTGCTGTGGTCTCGTGCATCGCTGCCCCCAACGGCGAAAGACGCGGGCGACCGTCAGCCGAGTCTGTGACGCCCGGGTGACGTGGGCGTCGCTAGCCCTCGGTATCCAGCGCGTACCCAGCTGAGCGGACCGTTCGGATGAGGTCCGGCGAGTTGTCCTGGCGCAGCGCCTTGCGAAGTCGGCCGACGTGCACGTCGACCGTGCGGACCTCGACGTACGTGTTTGCGCCCCAGACCGCGTCCAGCAGCCGCTCGCGGCTGAACACCCGGCCAGGCCGCTGCATCAGGAAGTCCAGCAGACGGTACTCCGTGGGCCCCAGATGCACGTCCTTGCCGGCGCGGGTGACGCGATGACGGCCGCGGTCCAGCACCAGGTCGGCATACTCCAGCCGTTCTTCGACCAGCTCGGGCCGCGTGCGGCGCAGAAGGGCGCGGATGCGCGCGACCAGCTCGCTCATGGCGAACGGCTTCACCACATAGTCGTCGGCGCCCGTATCGAGGCCGCGAACCTTGTCAGCCTCCTCGCCCCGCGCGGTGAGCATCAGCACCGGGGTGCGGCGGGTCTCGGCGCCGGCGCGCAGTTGCCGGCAGACCTCGACCCCGGACACCTTGGGCAGCATCCAGTCGAGAACCACCAGATCCGGCGGCTCCTCGGCGACGCGCAGCAACGCTTCCTCGCCGTCGGCGGCCCGCTCGACGCGGAAGCCTTCCTTGATGAGGTTGTAATCGAGAAGGGTCGCCAGAGCGTCCTCGTCTTCGACCACCAGAACGTAGGGCGTGCTCACGACAGAGCCCCTTCCGCTTCGACGCCGGGCAAGCTCACTTTGGGCCTCTCGCCGGTCAATTCCTGACCGGTCATCTGGAAGTGAAGGATCTCGGCGATGTTCGTGGCGTGATCGCCGATGCGCTCGAGGTTCTTGGCGACGAACAGCAGGTGCGCGCCCGCCGCGACAGAGCTCGGATGGTTGGTCATCAGGGCGAGCAGTTCGCGGAACAGGCTTTCGTAGTGTTCGTCGACCTCGCCATCGCGCCGCCAGACGTCCAGGGCCGGTTCGACGTCGCCGGCGGCATAGGCGTCCAGCACCTCACGCAGTCGCGCCGAGACCAGCCGGCCCATCCGCTCGATGGCGCCCGTCAAAGGCAGCACCGGCTCGCTCGCGGACAGGACGAGACTGCGCTTGGCGATGTTGCGCGCGAGGTCGCCGCAGCGCTCCAGGTTCATCGCCAGCTTGAGGGTCGAGATCGCCCGGCGCAGATCGGCTTCACCGGGGTGATGATGGGCGATCAGGCTCAGCGCCCGCCGCTCCACCTCGCTCTGCAGGGTGTCCAGCCGCAGGTCGCGAACGATCAGCGCCTGGGCCAAGGGAACATCCCGACGCACGACGGCGTCGACGGCGTCCATGACCTGAGCTTCGGCCAGGCCACCCATGCGGATGACCTCGGCCACCAGTTGCCGCAACTCGGCTTGATACGAACGTGTCACGCAGCCCTCGATCCGTTGGCGCGCAAACTAATGCGATCGCGCGACAGTTTTGCGACACGGGCGGCGAATTGCCGGCCCGGCCGTCACGAACTGGCGGCGGCCGCCGGCAGATAGACGCTGAAGGTGCTGCCCTCGCCTTCGGCGCTCTCGACTGTGAGGCCGCCACGGTGACGATTGACCACGTGCTTGACGATCGCCAAGCCCAAGCCCGTGCCCCCGCTTCGCTGACCCTCCACCCGATAGAACCGCTCGGAAAGTCGCGGCAGGTGCTGGCGCGCGATGCCCGGTCCCTGGTCGGTGACCCGCAGGACGACATAGGCCTGGCCGTCGCTCGGCGCATCGGGGGACAGCAACGACAGGCCGACGCCGCTCCGGCTGGACGCGCGCGCCGCCTCCAGATTTGGAGCGGCCTGCAGCGACACGTGAACCTTGCCGCCGGCAGGCGTGTACTTCACCGCGTTGTCCACCAGGTTCTGGATGACCTGAACCAGCTGGTCGCGATCGCCAGTGACCGAGCCGACGTCCGGGCCGGGTTCGATCGACACGCTCACCCTCCGCTCGGCGGTCAGCGGCTTGATGGCGTCGGAGACGTCCTGGACGGTCCTTGCCAGGTCCACCTTGCCCGAAGGCGCGATGTGTTCGTTCAGCTCGATGCGGCTGAGCGACAGGAGGTCGTCCACCAGCCGCGCCATGCGGGTCGCCTGCTGGGCCATGATCCCAAGGAACTTGTCCCGGGCCTCGGGATCGTCCTTGGCGTGAGTGCGAAGGGTCTCGACGAAGCCGGCCAACGAGGCCAGGGGCGTGCGCAATTCATGGCTGGCGTTCGCCAGGAAGTCGGCGCGCATGCGCTCGGTGCGCCGTGCGTCGGTCTCGTCCCGGAGGACCACGACCAGCTGGCGCGGGTCATTGTCTTCGGTGACCAAGGGGCGCGCGAACGCCCGCCAGAAGCGCGGCTGCACGCCGATTGTCTCGAACGCGACCTCCGCAGACGTCGCCGTCGCCAGCGCGCCCTCGATCGCTTCCAGCACCTCTGGTCGACGCAGGGCCGCGCCGAGCGGTGCGCCGGCCAGCTCGATGCGGAAGACTTCGCGGGCCGCCTGATTGCCATAGGCGATCTCGGGCGCCTCGCCGTCACGCCCCTGCACCAGGATCACCGGCTCGGGCAACAGCTCGAGAATGAGCTGTGCGGCGGCCCCGGCAGCGTTCTTGTCCATAAGTCGGAACATCAGCTCACCGGCACTCCGAGTTGCGACGCAGCGTTGCGCAGGGCCTGTTGATCGGCCGGAGAGCCGGCGAAGGCGCGGCTGGCGTCGCGATAGTCCGCGGCGGCCTGTTGGGGCTGGCCCAGCACCATCCGAGCGCGGATCAGTCGTTCCCAGCCGGCGCGGTCTTTCGGGTTCTGTTTCAAGCGGGTCGCGAGGCCGGCGACCATCCCTTCGATCATCTGCTGGCGGTCCGCCTCGCTCATCGACTGGGCTTCGGCCATCTGCTGCGCGTTGGGACCGCGGGGCGCGGCCTCGCCAACCGACGCGGCCTGAGCCGACGACGCCGGCGGCAAGCGTCCGGCGAGATCGATCTTTCGGTCGGCCGCCACCTTCTCCACGAAGGTCCGCACTTCCGCGGCCCAGGGCGCGTCGGGCGGCGCGGACTTGAGCAGGGCGATCCAATCATTCATTGCGCCCGCCTCGTCGCCAGCCTGGTCCTTGGCGACGGCGAGGTAGTAGCGGGCGCGCGGATCGCCGGGATCCGCCACGACGGCGCGCCGGAAGATCTCTACGGCCGCGGGCGTGACCGATCCGTCGGCCGCCAGCACCGTCGCCTCCCCCTGCGCCGACAGGTACTCTGCGTTGCGCGGATCCAGGGCAGCCGCCTTGCCGTAGGCGACGGCGGCGTCGGCGTTGCGACCGGTCTGCATGTACGACCAGCCCAGCATGCGCCAGCCTTCGGCGTTGTCCGGCCGCTGCTGCATCTGAGCCTCGAGCTGAGCGATCATCGCGCCCACCTCGCCCTGCGGATGATCGTCGGCCGTGGTCGCCAGACTGGCGGGGCTGTTCTTGAGCGCCGAGGTCCCGGGGACGTCGGGCCGCCCGATCTTCAAATAGAGGCCGGTGCCAGCCAAGGTGACGATGGCGACAATCCCCAGAGCCACGATCAGCAAGGTACGCTCGGACAGAGGCCGACCCGGAGGCTCCGCCTGGCGCCCCTCCGCCAGAACGCGACGCTTGAGGTCGCTTTTGAGGGCCTCGGCCTCGGGCTGGGCCATGGCGCCGGTCGACGCCTGCGCCTCGATCTCGCCGAGCTGAGCCTTGAGAACCGTTACAGAGTCGGCGCGCCGCGACCGCGCGTCGTCACGGCGGCGGATCAACGGGATGGCCAGGCCCACGGCCGCGAGGACCGTCATCAGGGTCAGGATCATCCAGAGCATTCAGCGCGCCTCGTCGGACTTCAGCATCGAGGCGAGTTCAGCCTCTTCCTCGGCGGTCAGTGCCGCCGCCTGCGCGGGCGAACGCCCCCGCATGTAGATGATTGCCCCGATCCCGCCCACCAGCAGGACGGCGAGCGGTCCGAACCACAGCGCCAGCGTATCAAGCCGCATAGGCGGATCCAGCTGCACGAAGCTTCCGTACCGCGCGACGATGAAATCGATGGCTTGTTTATCGGTGTCACCGGCGCTGATCCGTTCGCGCAGAATGATCCGAAGGTCTCGCGCCAAGGTCGCGTCGGAGTCGTCGATCGACTGGTTCTGACAGACCACGCATCGCAGCTCTTTCGAGATGGTGAGCGCGCGCGCCTCCAGCGCCGGATCGGACAGTTGCTCGTCGGGATTCACCGCCCCTGCCGGCCCCGCCAATAGGGCGAAGGTGATAGCGAGCGCCAGCAGACGCCTCACGATTCCTTCCTCAGCTGTTCCATCAGCGGGCCGATCTTCTGCTCCCAGTCATCGGGCGTGAGCGCGCCGACATGCCGATAGCGGACCTTTCCGTGCTTATCGATGACGAAGGTCTCCGGCACGCCCGCGACGCCGAACTCGATACCGGTGCGCCCACTCTCGTCGTTGCCCACGCGAATGTAGGGATCGCCATTGTCGGTCAGCCACTTCAGGCCCGCTGGCGCCGCCTCTTTCCAGTCAAGGCCATGGATCGGCACGCCCTGCTGTCGAAGGCGCATCAGGACGGGATGCTCCACCCGGCATGGGCCGCACCAGGAGGCGAAGACATTCAACAGGACCGGCTCGCCCCGCTGGAAATCTGTGGTCGACAGCCCCTGGTCCCCCGGCCGGACCGGCGCCGTCGTGAAAGCCGGAAGGGGCTTGCCGATGAAGGCCGAGGGCAGAGCGCGCGGGTCACGATCCAATCCCAGGAAGAACACCCCGAGCAGCACGACAAACCCGGCGACCGGCAGGAGAAAAAGGAGCCGCTTCATTCGGCTGCGACCGGCTGGGCCAGCGGCTGCGTCTTCACCGCCGCGCCGACGCGCAGCCGCCGGTCGCTGAGCGAGATCGCGCCGCCGATCGACATCGCGAAGCCGCCGATCCAGATCCAGATGATCAGCGGGTGGTCCCACAGGCGAACAATCACGCCCGCCTCCGACTCCTCGCCGATTGACACATAGAGGTTGCCCAAGGGCCCAACCCGGATGCCGGCCTCCGTCGTCTGCGACTGAGCGGAGGGAAACCACCGCTTCTCGCTGCGAAGGACATAGCTGCCGGTCGGGCCGGCGACCGCGAAGCGCGCCTGCTTGGCCTCGTAGTTCGGACCGGAGACCATCCCATAGTCGGTGAGCTTGAGAGTCCGGCCAGCAAAGGCGACGCTGTCGCCGATCCTCATGGTCAGCACCTTGTCGCTGTCCCAAGCGGTGACGCCGGTGATCCCCAGTGTCAGAAGGCCGAGACCGGCGTGTGCCACCACAAGACCGACAATAGACCGGGGCGTGGTGCGGATGGCGCGGCCCAGGTAGGCGCGACCCGACCACCACCGCCGGCCGAGAATCCAGAGTGAGCCCGCCAGGAGCCAGACAGCCAGCGCGACGCCGGCGGCGGTCGCCGCGCCCTTCAGACCACCAAAGACAAGCGCCGCCAGCAGCGCCAATCCCGCGATCATCGCCGGGGTGCGGAGGCGCGTCAGGACCGTCCGGACATCGTCGCGTTTCCAGTTCAGCATCGGGCCGAACACCACGAGGAGCAGGAGCGGGATCGCCAGGGGAACGAACGTCTTGGCGTAGTATGGGGGTCCGACCGAGATCTTGTCGTTGTTGACCATCTCGATGAAGACTGGGCTGAAGGTTCCCAGGAACACCGTGGCCGTCAGCGCGGTCAGGAACAGGTTGTTCAGCGTAATGCCGCCCTCTCGCGACAGCGGCTGGAACAGCGCGCCAGACCGCAATGCCGGCGCCCGCCAACTGTAGAGCGCCAGGGAGAGGCCCGTCGTCGCCGCCAGAATCCCCAGGATGTAGACACCTCGCTCCGGGTCCACGGCGAAGGCGTGGACGCTGGTGAGGATGCCCGAGCGCACCAGGAACGTGCCGACCAGGCTGAGTGAGAAGGTCAGAATAGCCAGCAGGATCGTCCAACTGACCAACGCCCCGCGCCGTTCGAGGACAAGGGCGGAATGCAACAGGGCCGTGCCCAGCAGCCAGGGCATCAGCGAGGCGTTCTCGACCGGATCCCAGAACCACCAGCCGCCCCAGCCCAGCTCATAGTAGGCCCAAGCGCTGCCCAGCGTGATGCCGGCCGTCAGGGGGATCCACGCCGCGAGCACCCAAGGCCGCACCCAACGCGCCCAGGCCGCATCCACCCGCCCCTCGATCAGCGCGGCGACAGCAAAACAGAACGACACCGAGAAGCCGACGTAGCCGAGGTAGAGCAGCGGCGGATGGAAGACGAGGCCCGGGTCTTGGAGCAGCGGATTGAGCTCCGTCCCTTCCACCGCCGCCGGCGACAGACGCAGGAAGGGATTGGACGTGAAGAGCAGGAAGCCGAGGAAGGCTGCGCCCAGGACGCCCTGTATCCCCAGCACTCGCGCCTGCAGGGTCTCGCGCAGCGTTCGGCCGAAGACGGCGACCCCGCCGCCATAGATCGCCAGGATCAGCACCCAGAGCAGCATGGAGCCCTCGTGGCTGCCCCAGGTCGCTGCGAGCCGATAGGCGACCGGCTGTGTCGTGTGGCTGTGCTGCGCGACGAGGGCGACGGAGAAGTCGCAGACCACGTAGGCCCACGCGAGGCACACGAAGGCCAAGGTGACGAAAAGGGCCTGGAGCAACGCGGCCTGACGGCCGACAGCCATGAGCACGCCATCGCCACGGTGGGCTCCCCAAAGCGGAGCGGCAGCCTGAATCAACGACAGCAACAGGGCGAGGATCAGCGCGAACTGACCGACTTCCGCCAACATGGACTTTGTGCTCCCCTCCGACCTGCGGCGCGTGGTAGCGCGTTCGCAGCGGATCGGAAATGTTACTCTGCCAAAGCTGAGAGGGAGCGTGAAGGCCTAGCGCGTACGGCCTGGTCAGGATTGACCCGTGGGTGTTCTGGGGGCGTTTTGGGCGATGTCGGAAGTCTATAAGATCGCGATCATCGGATCCGGCCCCGCGGGACTGAGCGCCGCCGCGCACGCTGCGAACAAGGGTCTCTCGCACATCCTGCTGGAGAAGACCGACCACCTCTCCGACACCATCTTCCGCTACCAGAAGGGCAAGCACGTCATGGCGACGCCAGCCGTGCTGGTGCTGCGCGCCGACTGCCGCTTCGACGCCGGAAAGCGGGAAACGATTCTCGCGCAGTGGAACGCGGACGCCAGATCCGCAGGGGTGAATGTCCGGTTCAACGCTGAGGCCAGGGCCATCACCGGCGAAAAGGGCGATTTCACCATCGAGATCGCCAAGGGCGCGCCGATCCGGGCCGAAAACATCATCCTGGCGATCGGTACGCAGGGAAATCCGAACCTGATGCGTTGCGAGGGCGCCCACCTGCCCCACGTGCAATATCAACTCGACGACCCGGGCGAGTACACGGACGAGCATATCTTCGTGGTCGGGTCGGGCGACGCCGGCATTGAGAACGCGCTGGGTCTGGCCGCCGACGCCGCCCAGGGCAACACGGTCACGATCCTCAACCGCTCAGCCGACTTCGCCCGCGCCAAGAAGGCCAACGTCGACAATCTGACCGGCGCCCGCGACGCCGGCCGCATCACGGTCATGACGGAAACCTCGCCCAGCGTGGTCGAGCCCGGCTGGATCACGGTCGATACGCCGCAGGGATCGTCGCGCTACAAGTGCGACAGGATCATCGCCCGCATGGGCGCCTCGCCGCCACGCAAGTTCGTCGAGGCCGCCGGCGTGACGTTCGCCAGCGAGTCCGCCAGCGCCTTCCCCACGCTGACCTCCACCTTCGAGAGCAGCAGCAAACCGGGCATCTATGTGATCGGCGCCCTCGCGGGCTATCCGCTGATCAAGCACTGCATGAACCAGGGCTATGACGTGGTGGAGTTCATCTCCGGCGTCACCGATCTGGAGCCGGCCGACGAACCACTGCTGAAGGACAAGCTAAAGGGGCTGCCCGGCCTGCTGTCGGTCTCTCAGTGGCTGGAGTTCCTGCGTAGCCGGGTCGAAATTCTGAACGGCTTGTCACCGCTACAGATGCGCGAGTTCCTGCTCGACTCGGAGGTGCGGGCCTACCAGCCGGGCGAGGCGATCTTCATTCGAAATGACCAGGGGTCGTCCGTGTTCGGCATCGCCGATGGCGCGGTGAAGGTGGAGGTCGATCCCGGCAACCCGAACATCACCGTGCCGATCGGCGCGGGCTCGATCTTTGGCGAGGTCGGTCTGATCTCCGGTCGCAAGCGGGGCTCAACAATCCGGGCGTCGGAGCCCACGATCTGCATCGAGATACCGCGGATGGCCGCGTTGAAGCTGATGGCCCAGGTGCCCGAAGCCCGGGACACCGTGAACCGCATCACCAGCGAGCGACAGGTGCTGCAAATCTTCAAATCGGGCCTGACTCCGGCGGATATCTCCGAGGTGCTGGCCGGCGCCGAGGTTATGGAGGTTCGGCCTGGCCAAGCGATCATCCACGAGGGCGATATCTCAGACGATCTCTATATCATCCGCTCAGGCTCGATGATCGTAGAGAAGAACCTCGGCGGAAAATCGGTGTTCATGTCCTACGTGCCGGCGGGATCCTATTCCGGCGAAATGGCGATGATGGAACGCGCGCCGCGTGTCGCCACAGTGAAGGCGGCGATCCGGTCCACCGTCGTCAAGCTGCCGGCCGAGCCGTTCCGCGCGCTGCTGGCCCGGAAGCCCGAACTGGCCAAGCGGATGCAGGCCGAGATGAAGGCCCGGCGCGAGATCAACGCCTTCATCGAGGAACAGAAGGAAGCGTTCGGCGGCGCGGTGGACATGTATTCGTCGGTCGCCAATTTCCTGATCAAGCAGGGGATCGGCGAAGCGACGGACGTGTTGCTGATCGATGAGAGCCTCTGCGTCGGCTGTGACAACTGCGAGAAGGCCTGCGCCGACAGCCACGATGGTCTGAGCCGCCTCAACCGCGAGGCGGGCACCACCTTCGCCAACATTCACGTCCCCACGTCGTGCCGGCACTGCGAGCATCCGCACTGCATGAGCGACTGCCCACCGAACGCCATCCGGCGCGGTCCGGACGGCGAGGTGTTCATCTCCGATACGTGCATCGGCTGCGGCAACTGCCAGCGCGCCTGTCCCTACGGCGTGATCCAGATGGACAGGCCGCCGCCGCCGAAACCGTCGCTGTTCTCCTGGATGCTGTTTGGCAAGGGCCCCGGGCCGGGACAGCCGGACTACGAATGGCGCAAGAAGGCGGCCAAGACCGGCGGCGGCGCCGAGGCGCCGAAGCTCGCTATCAAGTGCGACATGTGCTCGGGCAAGGCGGGCGGGCCAGCCTGCGTCCGTGCCTGCCCGACCGGCGCCGCGATCCGGGTCTCGCCGGACGCCTTCCTCTCCGTCGCGCGCATTGACCGGGGCGCCGGGTGATCGCGTGACAACCGCCGGAGGGCATACGGAACGCGTGAGGCAGCGGACCCACGAAGGGTTTCTGCGGCACAAAGGATTCCGTTGGGCGCAGATCGCCACCCTGCTCTGCCTGGTGGTGGTCGCAATCTACGTCGTCGTGGCCGCCCGTCTGCAGGAGCCGCCCAGCGGCGGCAGTTGGCTGGGCTATCTTCTGGGCGCCCTCAGCGCCGGGCTGATTGTCTGGCTGGCCTGCCTGGGCATCCGCAAGCGGGTGATCACCAGCGGCCACTACTCGCTCAAGGCCTGGGTATCGGCCCACGTGTACCTCGGTCTCTCGCTGACAGTGCTTGCGACCCTCCACACAGGCTTCCAGTTCGGCTGGAACGTCCACACCCTCGCCTATGGCTTGATGATGCTGGTGATCGCGTCAGGAGCCATTGGCGTCTGGGCCTACGCCACCCTGCCTCAGCGCCTCCATGGGAACCGCGGCGAGACCACGCGCAAGCAAATGCTCGAGGCGCTGGAGAGCCTGGACCACCAGCTGCGCGACCTGGGTCAGCCCTTGGACCGGGCCGGGGCTCAGATCGTCAGACTGTCAGTGGAGCAGACCGACTTGGGCGGCGGTTTCTGGCGCCGGATAACCGGCGCTTACGGCGACTGCGCCAATCTCCGCGCGATGCGCCGGCTGCGAGCCCTGCCGCCAGCCCCCAACCCGCGGATCGCCGAGGTGATCGGGAAGATCGACACGGTGATGCAGCAGAAGGCCGACGTCCTGGGCCTGGCGCGTCGCCAGATGCAGATCACGGCCGCCCTCGAGGGCTGGTTGTTTGTGCACATCCCTGCCACCTTCGCCCTGCTGGCGGCGCTGAGCGCGCACGTCGTCAGCGTCTTCGCGTACTGGTGAGATGGCTCAGGTCTTCCAGCTCAGACTGATCACTCAGCGCGCGGGCGGCGGCGATCCGATCATCCGCGAGCGCGAGGTCGAAGGCCTTGCGGCCACCATCGGCCGCTCGGCCGGGAACGACATCGTCCTCGCCGATCTGTCCATCGACCCCCAGCACGCCCGGATGCGATTCACCGGCCCCGGACGGATCAGCATAGAGTCGACCAGCGGCCTGCCATTCGAGGTCGCGGGTAAGCCTGTGCTGGGCGCCGAGCTCGACGTCCTCACCCAGCCCACCGTCGCGTTCGGCGCCTACATCCTCAGCTTCGAGCCGGGCGAGGACGAAGCGGTGGTGGTCACCGTCAAGCGCGAGGACGACGAGCGCCACGCCAACCCTGGCGTCTTCTCGTTGCAATCCAAGGTTTTCGGCCGCCGGAACATGGCCTGGATGCTAGGTTCGGGGATTCTCCTGCTGTGCCTGGCGATCCCGCTGATCTTCGTCCTATTCTCAGCAAATCCGATGATCGGCCTGGACAAGCAGTGGTCGAGCGGGCCGCTGTCAACGTCTCACGCGTTCCTGCAAAACGACTGCAAGTCCTGCCACGCCAACGCGTTCGTAGCCGTGCGGGACGAGACCTGCCTGAGCTGTCACGCCGCAGATCCGAAGGCGGCGCCCAAGGCGCTGGCGAATGCGAAGCAGCTTGGCAGCCCGTTTGCGCCCCGACTGATCGCCCAGCACGCGCCGCATGCCGACCTGCGGAAGGCGACGCCCCTGCCCGCCGGGCTAGGAGCCAAGGCCAGCGTCTTCGTCCAGCGCGCGCTCAATCATCCGACCGACCGCTGCGCGAGCTGTCACGTGGAGCACACCCCGACCAAGGGCGGTGATCCCCAGGCGCCGCTGGCGGACAAGCCCAAGCTGGTGGTCGTACAGGACTGCGAGAGCTGCCACAGCGAGCTGAAGATGCGGCTGGGCAAGACGGACCTGATCGACACCCCGGACTGGAGCAAGCACCCAGGGTTCCGGCCTCTGGTGATGACCGAGGCCGGCCCGACACCGCGCTTTCAGCGGGTGGCGCTGGACACCGCGCCCGAGGAGCGGAACGGGCTGACATTCCCGCACCGCCTGCACCTCGAACCCGCAGGCGGCGTCGCGCGGCAGGCGATCGGCCTCGGCAAGGCCGCCGGCTACGGTGCGGCGTTGGCCTGCGCGTCCTGCCACCGCCGCACATCCGACGGGAAGGATTTCAAGCCAATCGAGATGGAGCGCGACTGCGGAGACTGCCACAGCCTCGCCTATGCCCGGGTCGGCGGCGAGTTCCGCAATCTGCCCCATGGCGACCTGCAAACCGTCGTGGCCACCCTCGCCGGCCGTGGATCGCAGGCACGCGCGGCCCCCCCGCCCCATCGCCCCGGCCAGGTTCCCCCAACCGCCTTCGCGGCCAGCGGCGCCGGCGCCTACCGCGGCACGTTCTCGCCAGGCGGCGCGTGCTACGACTGTCACACCATCAGCTGGGAAGGCGACACGGTGCGAATGGCCTCCGTGAAGCTGACCGCCCGCTATCTGCCCCGCGGCGGCTTCGACCACAGCGTACCCGAACACGGCGGACCCGGCCGGTCCAAGGGCGGCGGCTTCCAGTGCGCCGATTGCCACCGGGCTCAGACGTCCGATAGGTCGGGCGACGTGCTCATTCCGGACCTTGCCACGTGCGGGACCTGTCATGGCCAGACCACAGCCAAGATCGCCGCCGCCGACGACGCTGACTGCACCACTTGCCACAGCTTCCACGCTCCGGGACAAGCGACGCCGAAACCTGGCCATCCCCCGCTGCGAACGCTTCGCTGGACCGAGGCGATGACTCGTCGGGCGGCCGGGGATTGAGGTGCGGGGGCGCCAGGACCGTCGAGATCGAAACGGTCGCGACACCAACCCGCACCCGAGGTCACGGCGCAGGACAAGCCAATCGTCAGGTTCGATGGGATCCAAGCCCGTCACCGATGCATTCGGTCCACGTTCTCTTTAACCCTTCACAACCGTCCGCGATTGGCGACAATTCCTCCGATGAATGAGGCTGCTGCCATGATCAATGCGTCTGACCTCTTCGCGATGCTCTGATCGGCGGCTCGGCAGGACACGCTCATGACCGCCCTCAAGGACGCCTACCCGCTCTACCTCGCCAACGTGGCCCAGACTCCAAACCTCGATCTCGAGGTCACGGACAAGTACACCGGCAAGGTCGCGACGCGCGTGGCGCTGGCCGACGCCAAGACCATCGAAGCGGGCATCCAGGCTTGCGTTGAGGCCACCGAACCCATGGCCCGCCTGCCCGCCTATGCGCGCCAGGCGGTTCTGGCCCACTGCGTGAAGCGCTTCCAGGAGCGGTCCGACGAACTGGCCTACGCGCTTTGCATCGAGGCGGGAAAGCCGATCCGCGACGCCCGAGGCGAGGTTACGCGCCTGATCGACACCTTCCGGATCGCCGCGGAGGAAGCCGTGCGCATGACCGGAGAGGTCCAGCCGCTGGACATCTCGCCCCGCGCCAAGGGCTATCAAGGCATGTGGAAGCGGGTTCCGATCGGCCCCTGCTCGTTCATCAGTCCCTTCAACTTCCCGCTGAATCTCGCGGCCCACAAGATTGCACCGGCGCTGGCGGTTGGCTGCCCGTTCGTGATGAAGCCTGCCTCGCGCACGCCGCTAGGGGCGATCATCATCGGCGAGGTGCTGGCCGAGACGGACCTGCCCAAGGGGGCGTTTTCGATTCTGCCGGCGCACCGTGACGGCGCCGACCTTTTCACGACCGATGAGCGCCTCAAGCTGCTCAGTTTCACCGGATCCCCCGGGGTCGGCTGGGACCTCAAGGCCAAGGCCGGCAAGAAGAAGGTGGTGCTTGAGCTGGGTGGCAACGCGGCCGTGGTGGTCGACCCCGACACCGACCTGGACGACGCCGTCGAGCGGATCATCTTCGGCGCCTTCTATCAGTCGGGCCAATCCTGCATCGGCGTCCAGAGGATCATCATCCACGCAGACATCTACGACGAGCTGCGCGACCGCCTGGTCGCCAAGACCCGGACGCTGGTAGCGGGCGATCCGCGCGACGAAGCCACCTTCATCGGCCCGATGATCGACGAGAAGGAGGCGCGCCGTCTCGACAGCTGGATCGCGCAGGCGGTGGCCGATGGTGCGACACTGTTGGTCGGCGGCAAGCGGGACGGCGCGATGTTGGAGGCGACCCTTTTGGAGGGTGTCAGCCGCACGGCGGCGCTGTATGCCGAAGAGGCGTTTGGGCCCGTGGCTATTCTGTCAAAGTTCACCGATTTCAAACAGGCACTCGACGAGGTGAACGACTCCAAGTTTGGTCTACAGGCAGGTGTGTTTACGCGCGACCTCTACAAGATGCTCGATGCGTGGGATCACCTGGACGTTGGCGGTGTCGTTATCGGGGACGTGCCGAGCTATCGGGTGGACAACATGCCCTACGGCGGAGTGAAGGACTCCGGACTGGGCCGCGAAGGGGTACGCTTCGCGATGGAGGACATGACGGAAATTCGTAACCTGGTCATCCGTCGCCGCTAAGCGTTCGTATACTCACGGGAACGTGCGCGCTGCTTGGGGAGGCGGCTTGTTGTTGACGATTGCGCAAATCACCGACCTCCATGTGACCACGGAGCGCGATCCGCTGAATCAGCAGCGGAACGCGGACCGCCTGCGCCAGGTGATGAAGTCCATTCACGGGCTGCGTCCGCGGCCGGTCGCCATCATCGCCAGCGGCGATCTGGTCGATCGTGGCGAGGCCGACGAGTACCTCGAACTCCAGAGACTGATATCCGAGAGCGAGATCCCCATCTTTTTCGCCCTCGGCAATCACGACAATCGCGAGGCCTTCCTAAGCGTATTTAGTGGGCGAGGCGCCCAGACCGACGCTAACGGCTACATCCAATATGCCGTGGATTTCGGCGACATGCGGGTGGTGGTCTGCGACACGCTCGACGGGCCCAACCACGGCGAATATGACGAGGCGCGCGCCGGCTGGCTGGCCAAGACCTTGGATGAGGCGCCCGATCGACCTACCGCCGTCATCCTGCATCATCCGCCCATCCCCAGCGGCATCCAGTGGATGGATCCCGAGCCGGACTCGCCATGGCTGAACCGGCTCGAAGCAGTGCTGGCAGACCGGTCACAGGTGAAGGTGCTGATGTGCGGGCACATCCACCGGGCCTTCAACGGCGTGTTCGCCGGTCATCTGGTGTCCGTGGCCCCGGCCACCTCGATCCAGCTCACGCTGGACCTCACCGACGTCGACATGCATGTCCCCGATGGACGTGAGATCCTGGTCGAAGAACCGCCGGGCTACGCGCTCTTGATGTCGGTCGGCCCGAACCTGACGACCCACATGTGTCTGGCGGGCGACTATGCGCCGGCCGTCACCTACAACTTCCCATTCCGAAACCTGGCCTGAGCCATGGCGACGCGCGCTGCGCCGCGAGGCCTCGTCGGGCGCGTGCTCGCGGCGTTGGCCCGCCTGCGGGCAGCGGGCGGCAAGCGGCTGGCGGACGGGGTTGCGACCGTGGTCATCGCGATCGTCGCGGCGGCCGCGGCGATGTGGTTGAGCACCACCCTTCCCCTGAGATTTGTCGAAAACCTCACCTACGATTTCCGGCTCGCCTGGGGTGCACCACCCCCGCCGCGCGACTTCGTCATCGTCAAGATAGACGAGGCAGCAACCCAGGTCATGAGCGAAAGCTCGGCCTGTCATTGTCTCGCACCCATCGACAAGGCCTGGCTGGGTGATCTTATCGCCGCCTTGGACGCCAAGGGCGCCAAGGCCATCGCCGTCGACTACCTCTTGGACACCTGGTCCTCGCCGGAGGAATTTCAGGATTTCGAGCGCCGGATATCCGGGGTCAAAGCGCCCGTAGTCGCCGTGGTCGATCCCGCCCGGAAGCCGGGGATCAACTTCCCCGTCTCGAAGAAGGTGCTGTACGCCGACGCCCGGGCGCTGTTGCACATCGACTACGACGACATCATCCGCAGATACGATCCGTGGCCTAGCCCGTACCCGGCCTTCGCCACTCGGGTGGCGATGGCCGTGTCGGATCGCGCCCTGCCGACAAAGCCTTTCGACATCCGCTATCGCCAGCCGGATCCGGCGGTGAAGGCCGAGAACGCGGGGGCCATCGCGCCCTCCTATTCCGCCGCCTTCGTGTCCTTCCTGCCCGCGCCGCTGCTGACGGGAAAAATTGTCTTCATCGGCAGCGTCACGCGCGCCGCGACAGAGGACTCCGACACGCCGAAGGAAGACATGCACACCACGCCGCTGCGGTTTCGGCCCGGTCACACCCAGGGCACGCCCGGGGTGGAAGTGCATGCCCACGCTCTGGCTCAGATGCTGGCCGGCGACCGCGTGAAGCGGCCCGGGCCCGTGTGGGACGCGTTCATGGCGCTCATCGCCGCCCTGTCCGGCGCCCTGCTCGGCCGCTCCACCCAGCGGTGGTGGATCTCGGTATTGATCGTCCTGCTCGGCGCGGGCGTGCTGCTGGGCAGCGCCTTCGTTCTCTACGACCAGACCGCCTTGATGGCGCCGATGGTCCCCCCCCTGCTAAGCTTCGCCATTGGCTTCTTCGTGCTCAGCCGGCTGGCCGCCGCCGAGCTTCAGACGCAGCGGGCGTTCTATTCTTCCACGCTCGAACGCTACCTGGCTCCGCAGGTGATCGACCGGATGGTCGATGGTCGCGAGGAGGTGAAGATCGGGGCGGAGGCCCGCGAGATCACCGTGATGATCTCGGATCTTGAGAACTTCTCCACCCTGGTCGCCACCCTGCCGCTGGATACCTTCTCCGAGGTCATCAACGCGTACTTCGACGGGGTGATCGATATTCTGTGGAAGCACGAGGCGATGATCGACAAGATGACCGGCGACGGCATCATCGCGATCTTCGGCGCGCCCGTCGCCTCCACCGACCATGCGGACCGCGCCCTTGCCTGCGCCCGCGAGATCGACCTCTACGCCCTTGAGATCCGCGAGCGGATGATCGGGCGCGGGATCAAGTTTGGCTACACGCGGATGGGCCTGTCGTCCGGTATCGGGCTGGTCGGGAACTTCGGTGGGGAACGGCGATTCAACTACACGGCCTACGGTGAGGTTGTGGTGATCGCCGCGCGCCTGGAGGCCGCAAACAAGACCTTCGGCACCCGCATCCTGTTCTCCGGCGAGACGCTCAAGCTGGTCAAAACCGACATCCCGATCGAAGCGGTCGGTGACATCGACCTCAAGGGCGTGCCGGTTCCAATCCCCGCCTACACGATGCGGGTTGAGCCAGCCTAGGCTTCAGCGGTCCGCAGGCCCCATCAGGCGCGGCCCCATCCATGCCGACATGTCGACCTCGTCCGTCACGCGATAGGGGCGTCCCCATCGGTCGGTGAAGAAGCGCTCCATCTCAGGCCGGTTAAACGGACGCGAGCCCAGGCGCCCGAAGACGGCCATCTGACCGCCGGTCTCGTCGACAGCGCGATCGCGGTCGAGGCCCTTGGAGAGCGCGACAGCCGGTGACGGTGTCCGGGCCCAGGCGATCAGCTCGGGCTTCGGCAGCGGCGAGAAGCCGTAGAAGTTGGGCTGGCTCGCCGGGCTGATCAGCTGCAGCACCTTCATGCCGTTGCGGCCGTCGGCCACGTAAGCGAACAGCGAGGCGTTGGTCGAGGCGACGATCACATCCTCGGCGTCGTTCAAGGCGCCGCCTGCGTCGAACTTTCGATAGAGGCGCGGTCGCTCGGGATTCTTCACGTCGACGATGACTAGCCCGTCCTTCTTGGCCGCGACATAGGCGAAGGTCCGGGCGACATAGACCCGGCGGGCGTCGACCAGGGGGATGGTCGCTTCCGGAACCAGCTTGGGCTGGTCCATCTTGGTGACGTCGAGAACTTCGAGACCGCGGGCCGTCGTGACCCAGAGGTAGCGGAACTGTAGCGCCGAGGCCCGGACATCGGTCAGCGGCACCGTCGTCACATAGCGCGGCTTCAGCGGATCGTTGAGATCGACGACCACCAGACCGGCGTCGGCGGCGACGTAAGCATAGTAGCCGCCCAGGGTGATATGCCGGGCCCCCTTCAGCACGCCGCCGGCGTTCCAGGTGACCGCCCGCTTCAGATTGTTGTTGCGCGGGTCGCCGTCGGCCAGGGTGTTCACGTTGACGAGGATCAGCCCTTCCTCGCTGTCGGTGACGACGGCGTACGAATAGAGGGGGTGGAACGTCTGCTCCTGGTTGGCCTTCAGCAGGCTGACGTCTCCACCCGTCACCGCATCCTTGACCATCATCGTCTGCATCGCCTCGTTGCGAAGCGGCGCGATGCTCTGATTGGTCGGCAGCGCCATGCAGGTGGCGTTCTTCGATGCAACGCGGGTGTTGTTGCCGAGGGGGGAGAACGGCGCCGAGACGACCCGCTGGGACACGCCCTTATTGGCCACGCTCGCGGCGTCCATCACGTGGAAGCCGCCCTTCCCCTCCGCGACGAACATGTATTCGCCGCGCAGCTGGAGACAGCGCGCCGCGCCCTGCGTTTTTGCGACGAAGTTCGATATCTCCTCGGCCGCGTCCTCCTCGCCGCCCGAGACACCCTTCGCGAACGGCTTGCCCCGGACCCAGGTCTTCAGCTCCCGCTTATTCGTCTCGACGTGCAGCTTGTAGAAGTCCGGATAGGCGTACTTCTGCAGGTAGGAGCCAAATACCGCCTGCGGCTCGCTCCATTCCGAAACCCGCACCGCCTCAACCCCATCCTCCAGGCCCACCCACGCGTTCAGGCCAACGAAGTTCACGAAGTTGGTCCCCAGCAGCAGCAGCTGGGACATGATCGCGTTGTTGTCGTTGGCTGCGGAGACGTGACAGTCCGAGCAGGTCTTGGTCTCGGTCGTCCGCACCGTGTGCGGGAAGTGGGGCGCGAAGGCCTGGCTCGAGAAGCCCGAGGCTGAAATCGGCGGCTGCTGGACGTAGATCCGCTCGCGGTTGACGTTGGTCGAGGACAGCACCAGGGCCGATGACGAGCGGATCGGGGCGATGGTGGAGCCCTTCGTCGTCATGTGCACGCCCAGTTGGTACATGTCGTCACGCGCTACCTGGGGATTGTAGGTCGCGTAGTTTCGCGTCTCCTCGCCCTCGTACTTATGACTCTTGGTCTTCCAGTTCGCCTCAACAGGCAGGTGGCAGCCGGCGCAGGCCGTCGTCCATGACGTGTGACAGGCGAAGCATTCCATCTCCTCGTCGTTGTGCGCCCGATCGCCGGGCGCGACGCCGGGCCCCCAGGTGAACGGCTTACCGTCCTGGCTGATCTTGCCCATCAGCTTGGCCCGGGCCGACTTGGCGTTGAAGTCCGGCGACGTTCGATCCACCGTGTCCTTGGTCAGCTTGACCTGCCATTCCAGCTTGGGATCGACCAGCGACCGCTGGATCAGAACCTGGCGACCATCCCGCTCCAGCCACTCGAAACGCCGCTGGCCGTCCGGGTTACGCAAGAGCGTGAGGTCGTTGCCTTTGGGGTCGGCCGCCGGCCCAGAGGTGCGCAAGGTCGGATAGGCCGATGATGTGCCGTGACAATCCTTGCAGCGAATTTCCACGGCATTCGCCACCTCGCCCATGATCAGCCCGGAGCCATGGCTGTCCTGGCTGAAGTGGCAGTCGGCGCACTGCATGCCCTTCTCGGCGTGGATGTCCATCATATGGACCGCCTTGCCCGGCGCATTCTGGCCGACGGGGGTGAACTCAGGCGCGCCCTTACGATGGAACTTCTCGGGATCGTCGTTGGCGATGACGGCTCCGTCCTTGTCCAGCAGCTCGCCGTCGCGGTTGCGCTTGAACACCGCCCGGAAATTCCAGCCGTGGCCGTGATAGTCGGCGAACTGGGTGTCCTTGAGCTTGGGGTTCAGGCCAAACACGTCGCGCAGGAAATTCAGATCCGCCCACTTGCCACGCGGGGCCGCGCCCTCCGGGTTGCGGTTCAGGACTTTCCGGATTTCTTCGGTGGTGGGGTACTTCTGACGTTCGGGCCACATGAAGGGCGCGTCGGCCTCGTAGTCCCACATCGTGTAGCCGAGGTAGGTGTTCACAAACATGTTCGGCTGGTGCATGTGGCAGTTCATGCATTGAGCCGTCGGGATGGCCCGTGTGAAGGCGTGCTTGATGGGGTGGCCGGGCTCGTCCTTCGAGATGGTCGGATCGACCTGCGCGCTCTGCCCGTCGCGGCCGAATTGGGCCCAGGTCGAGCTGGCGTGAGGCTGGCGATTGTTCGCGTAGACCACGTGACAAGAGGCGCACCCCGAGGAGCGGTAGTCGCCCGGCTGGTCATTGGTACCCATGAACCAAGTGAAGGGGTCGTTCAGGCGGGTCTTGTGGATATTGAGCAGCGGGATCGCCGCGCGCAGGCCGGTGCCCGGACCGCGGTTCGACTGGCGGATGTCCGGACGCCCTGGCTCTTCCAGCCGCTGAAGCGAGCCGCTGGCGTTGGGCAGGCCGATGTCGGCGAACTGCGAGTTGATATTGCGCCCGCCGCGCTCGAACACCCGGAAGATGTCGCCCGGCGGCGTCACCTGCCACGTCGGCAGCGGATAGAGCGTAGGCAAAGCTCCGCGCTTGGCCTGCGCGGGCGTCACCGTCCCGTGAGGATTGCCGGGGGACAGCAATCGGGCGGGCTCGCCGTGTGCGGTGTAGGCCTCGCCCAACAGATAGTTTTTAAAGAGCAGGACCCCGTTGTTGTAGGACGCGCCCCCGAAGAACATGGCGCCGGTCGCCATCAGAGAGCGCTCGGCCTTCTCGATCAGGTCCATGTGGCAGGCGCCGCAGGCTTGGCGGGCCACACGATAGTCCGACGGGTTCACGAACCGGATGAACTCGGGAGATTCCTTGTTCAACAGGGTGTAGCTCTGCTTGGGATTGGCCGAGCTCGGGTACTGCCAGGTCTTCGGATACCTGGGCAGGACGTGGGCGCGATCGCGCAGCGCCGCATAGGGCGCCGAGGTCTTGGCCAAACCCGCGGGCGCCATGACCGTCGCATCGCCGCCATGGCAGGACGCGCAACCCAGCTTCACGGCCTGCGAGACGTGCATGGTCTTGGCGTCGCTGTCGGTGTGGCAGGTGATGCACCCAGCGCTGGCCTGATCGGCCTCCGCGTCGGTCATCCCCAGCTTGGCGGCGGGAAAGACGGGATAGACGCGAGCGACGGGCTTTTCCGTATCGCTGGCCTTCGCGGACAGGGGCGCGACGAGAGCCACTGCCAGCAGCGCTCCCATCATCAGCCATTTTGTCCCGAATTTCAGCATCTTGCCCTTAAAAAGTGAGAACGGCGTTTAGCAGTATGGAGTAGTAGCGCTTATTGCGCTCGCTGTTGTCGAACAGATCGTTGAACCCTTTGCCAGGGTCGAATGCCGCGGCCGAGGCGCGGAAGACGATGTTCTGAGTCATGTGCGGCCGCCAGATCGTCGAGAGCGACGCGTCCCATCCCAGCGACTTTGGGATCGAGCCTTGCATGCGCAGCGCCTCAAGGATGGAGGTGTTGGCGAACCCGATATGATTGATGTTGGTGGAGACGCGCAGCTCGGGCGTCAGATCGAAGTCCGCGCCTCCGCCGAGCAGGATCGTGCCGGGGTTGGTGAAGTTGGACTGCCCCTCTTCCTTCGAGGACCGCAAGCTGTTCAGGACGCCGTTGCGCCCATTGATCCCGATCGCGCGACCCGCGCCGGCGGCCGGGATGGTCTGACGAATCCAATAGCTGGTGTCGGACCCGGCGAACTGTGGGTTCTCGAAGATGGCATCGAAGCCCGTCTCCTTCCCGTCATAGGGATCCTTGTCCCCCGATGCGTACAGACCCTGCAGCCGCAGGCGCACCCAGCTGAAGTCGATCGAGGGCTCGGCCGCCACGAAGTACGCCCGGATGTCGGACTTTCGACCCGTCATGAAGTTCGCGCGGTCCTCGCCGATCGCGTAGTAAGCCGAGGCCGTCAGATTGATCCGGCCGAGACGGCCGTCGGCGTTGTAGCCCAGGTAGGTCACGTCATAGTCGCGGCCGCGCAGGCTTCCCAAGAGCGCCGGGCGCTGCGGAAAGCCGTTCTTGTCGACGTAGATCTCGTCACCCTCGCGATTGCGATTGTAGATGACGGTGATCTGGCTGGTGATCCCCGGCAGCGGGAGATCCTGGCGATAGAGATTACCGACGAAGACAAGATCGTCGCGCGGGTGCTTCGTCAGGTCATTCAGGCCCGAATTGGTGTCCTTCTCGATCCGCCAGAACGCCGCGAGGTTGTACTGAATGCGGTTGTTGTCGCGGTTGCCGAAGAGTCGGACGCCCAACTGATTGTCCTGGAAGAGAAACCCGCGGAAGTCGCTGGAGAAGGGCTGGATGCCGACCCGCACGCTGTCGAAGTCGTAGCGATCGGAAACGTTTCGCAGGTGGTAGTCGAGGAAGACCTCTTGCACGCCGACGAAGGCGTCGTTCCGAGAACTTTTCCGGCTGGGTTCGACGTCGAGAACGCGCTTCTCGGGCACGTCGACGTAGCTGTCCTGAAACGCCAGGGCGACGCGGAATTCGATCTCCGGCGGCTTGTAGGCCGTCGAACCCTTGGTGATCGAAGCGGCGGCGACGAAGGTCTGGGCCATGACGAGGCTGGTGGATTTGCCGAAGACGTCCAGGCTGCCCGGACGCTCGGTCGTCTGGACGCCGACCGGGATAGGGAAGCTGCGCGGCTCGATCACGGTGTCCGACACGCCCGTGAACGCGAAGAACCAGTCGCGCGTGCCTTTGAGCGGCAGGTCGCCTTTCAGGACGTTCTGATTGTAGGGATCGAACCAGCGAGGCTTGGTCACGCCCAGCGCGCCGGCCAACCGCCAACGATCGGGGACCGGCAATTCGTCGTGCGGGAAGGCCTCCGGCGGCGGCGCGCGCACGGCCCCGGGATTGTCCTGCACCACTGGCGGCGGCAGGTCCTTCGCCCGGCCTGGAATGCGCCGGCCCTCCAGGATGTCGTCGATCGTCGGCGCGGGCTCGCCGTCGACCGTCAGGGCGACTTCGGCTGCTGAGGTGGCCTGCAGATCCGCATGGGGCGCCACCTGTGTTCGCGAGACAAGGCCCTCGTCGAGTGAGGCCAGGATCACCTGTTCCCGACCCGCCAGGACGTCATCGATAGAAACGGCGGACGCCCCACGCGCCGACGCACCGCTCGCCCACCCGCAGAGGGCGACAGCGGCCGTCAGTGCCAGGAAGGACGTCCGGCGCACGTCTATTTCCCCTGGCACACGTTCTGATCGTTCGTGTCGAGGAACGGGGCGAAGGGGCAGTTGACGTAGCGCAGGCGCGCCGGCACGGTCGGTCCGACCACAAGCTGATCCGCGCGCATCGCCGACGCGGCGTTGGACAGGTTCTGCACCCGGTTCCCGCCATTGTAGAGGCCGAGGAATGCGATCATGTCGTCTTGGTCGACGCCGTCGCCGGAGACGCCAATCGCGCCAACCAACCGACCGCCCCGGTAGATCGGAAAGCCGCCCGGGAAGATCTGAATGCCGTTCTGCAGGCGGTTCTGGCCCGGCGCGACATCGGGAATGGCGGTGCAGCGCTGAGGCGTATCCGTCGCCGACCCGCCCGCCAGGAAGCTCAGGTGCTGCCCGATATTGCCAATCACCAGCGCCGATTGCAGACCGGTGGAAAGGGGGCTCCACTGCGCGATGGGACGCGACAGCGGCCCGTTGGGCCGGCTCACTTCGCCATCAGGGAAGTAGGGACGCGCCAGGTTGCCGATGCTGCGCGCGCCGAACGCGGTCTTGCCCGTCAGAGCCGTCGCGTCCCCGAAGAAATCGCGGGTCTTCTGAACGAAGCCCCGCACATCCGCGCTGGGATCGGCGCCGAGCTCGGCCGCCGTGAAGGTCCCGGAGAAGAAGCTGGCGGTCCGCGCCTTCTGGGCGGAAACGTCGATGCCGAAGACTGGCGCGTCCGGTGATCGGACGATCCCCAGGATCTGGCCGCGGCTGTCGACCACCGTGATCGACACCTGCGCCTTGCTGTCCAGCGGGCGACGGATCTGGGCCCGCGCCCGGCTCATGAGGGTGAAGGCCTCCTCCAGGACTCCGCGAACCTCGGTCTCGGTGAGCGGGGTCAGGCCGTCGGCGCCATCGGTGCCGGCGCGGATCGGAAAGCGATTGGAGCCGGCGCCATTGGTCAGCACCATGGCGCTGCTATTGGCGAACTCGGCGGTCGTGGCCAAGCGCAGCCCCGAGGCCTCAGTGCCGTAGACGGCCCCGGCCAGAGCGCCGCCGCCCGCATAATAGCCCGTCACGGGCGTGAACGCGCCCGTCCCGGCTGGCAGGCTGGCGAAGGCCGGCGCGCTGGACGGCGTGGACTTCAGGCTGGCGGCGCTGGTGTCGCTGAAACGCAGGGTCGTGCCATCGACGCTGACACGCTCGGCGCGGATGTCGGTCGGGGCGTCGAACCCGGTGGCGGCCGCATAGGCGATCGCCTCTTCCGCATCGTCGTCGGTATCGAGGATGTTCTTGTCGAAGCCATAGTCGCCGTCGGCCATGACGCCAACGCCGCCGACCAAGACGCCGTTCTTGTACAGCGGGAACCCGCCGGGATCGGCGGAGAGGCCCAGCGGCGATCGGCGCGGGCCGATGCTGGCCGTGGCCGTCCGCGTGGTCACGTCAGAGCAAGGCAGGGACGAGAACTGCACGCCGAACAGTGGCCCGCTCTCGAGTCCCATGGCGGACGGCGACGGCGGGAAATGTTCCTGGACGATCTGGCTGGCTGTCCGTGTGGAAAAGGCATTGCCGCCTGATGACAGGTAGGCGCCGGTGATCGCCTTGGCGATCGCGCCGCCGGCGGCCGGAACGACGACGCCCTGCGCATCCACGTTCTGGCCGTTGGGGGCCGCCCGAAGGGTCGCGGTGGCCCGCGCGCCTGTCATCGAATAGACCGCCAGCACGTTGCCGACCCGGTCGGTCACCGAAATGACCGCGGGCAGGTTCCGCGCCCGGGCCTCGGCCACCGCCTGTGCGATGACCTGCTGAACGTCGGCGGCCGACAGCGACTGGGCGGCGGGCAACGTATAGGCCGGGGCCGACGGTGTCGGGGTAGGCGTGGGGGTGGTCGTCCCGCCGCCTCCGGAGCCGCCGCCGCCACAGGAGGCGAGCGCCAACGCGGCCACGGACACGGCCCAGCGCCTGGTAGACATCATCGGAGAGACCTCGCGGCCTGGGCCACCTGCGCGAGGGAGGCGCGGAAGGCGTCTGGCCGATAGCTATTGGGATCCCGCACCTGGTCGTAGGCGCGATCAAGGTTCGGGCGAATTCGGGTGACTGCCCCACGATCCACCTGGCCGGCCTTGGCCATGGCGTTAAGCAGGGTGTCGGCCGCCATCACAGCCTGGGCGCTGCCCGCATAGTCGGTATAGCGGCGGGAGATCTCGCCCTGCAGGATGACGTCGATGATCGAAAGCGTCTCGGCGCGCGTGAAACTGCGGGCGGCGAAGGCGTCGGACAGGGCGCGGGCCGTGCCGGCCAGCTTGGCCGCGGCCCGGACCGACTCCGCCTTGTCCCGCGCCAAGGCCGCATGGAAGGCGCGGCTGTCGGCCTCCAGACGGGCGCCAAGGCTGGGCGCGACCACCTGGGCGGCGGCCGAGAGCATGATCATGTTCTCGTCGTTGAAGGGCGGGGTCCCGGACGGGATCAGACGACCGGGATTGGCCTGCCATTGCGGGCGCGCCTTGGGATCATCGGAAATCTGGCGGTGGCAGGCGTGGCAATCGAAGAAGTAGAGCTCCGGGAATACCCCCTGCCCGCGACCCGACGACCCGTAGAGGGTCAACGCGCGATCCAGGGCCATGGCCTGGCCCACGGCCCAGGTCTTCACACCGCCCGCATACGTCTTTCGCTTCACGTAGTCGGCGTCGACATCCCAGTGCTGGGTGAGGCTGGAAAACAGGTCCAGCTCGAAGGCGACGCGTGGATGCCCCGCGGCCATGATCTCATGGCTGACGAACTGGCCCGGCTTGTTGCTGCCGAAATGGCAATCCAGACAGACGCCGGCGCGAACCTTCGGGTTCTCGAGGGGGCGCATGCCGCGCGAGACATTGTCGGCGTGAGTGCCGGTCACCGTTCGGTGGCTCGCCAGCCACCCGCTCGACCCGCCGTGACAGCCTTCGCACCCGACGCCGTCAGAGACCTGGAAGCGGGGTCCACGCCCACCAGCCGCCGGATCGCTGTGGCAGCCCAGGCATTGGCGAGCGACGCCATCGGCGCTCAGACCCAGCTTCCGCGTGATCGCTTGGCCGCGCGCCTCGTAGAGGACGCGGTAGGCACGGCTGTGCGCCCCGGCCGCGCTGGCCGGGTCTTGCCACGTGATCAGTTCGTTCTGACGCACGTTGACGCCGGAATCGACTTGGCGGCTATGGCAGGTCGATCCCGCACAGGATGCGACCCCCTCGTGAGTCGCTCCGATGGCGGTTTCAGGCGCAGCGGTCGCGTCGCGGCCAACGCCGACCGCGAGGCCGCCGATCAGGACGGCGGCGGCGGCGCATAGCGCGCCGATCACTCGCGACGCTCGTCCCTCCACCATCGGCCCTCCAGCGCGCGCACTCGCGCGAATCTTTAGCGGGGTCAGTGGAGCTTCGGTACCCTGAATAGAATGCTAACCGCCGAAACCACGCGTCAACTGCACTTCGCACAGGATCCGCCAGTCGTTGGTTTATCGTCTTAGATATATAATATAGTCTATTGTTTTTATACGAGTTTATTCACATTAGTTCATAGTCTTTCAGCGCAGTGGCCTTTCGATGCGCGCGGCGCCGGACAGTCGTGGCGCATCGGACGACGGCGCTCGCCGCCGGCTCCGATCCTCAACCTGGCGGCCGGCCCCCGCGAGCGGCGATCGTCCTATTGAATTCAGCGGGTTAACGGCCGAGCAAGCATGTCCGTTAGGGCTAACCCAACCCTGGGTGTGGCGTTGTGCCGCCGATGCAGCTCCATCGGGCGATCACCGGCGCTATTCGGAGCCTGCAGCGCGCGCTACCGCGTGCGCTTGCGGGTGCGATCGCGTGCGCCGGGGCGCTCGGAGCCTGCGGCGCCGCGTCGAGCCAGGCGCTGGACCCCGAGCCGGTCGCCAATCTGGTTCTCCAGGCCCCGCTCGACACCGCGATCGGTCTTCACCCTTCGGGCGACGTCGGCAAGGTCGTCGTGAGCCAGCCCGAGACAGCCCAGGTGGGTCAGGCGGGCGATGGCCTGTACCTGATCGGCAGTCAGGCGGGCGCGACGAACCTGCTGGTTTACGACCGCAAGGGCCGGCTCTCGCAAAGCATCGACATCAACGTCGGGCCGGACGCCCATGCTCTACGCGATCTGCTGGCGGACGCCCTGCCGGCCGAACGGATCTCGGTGACGGCGCTGTCGTCCAGCGTGATCCTCGACGGCGAGGTGTCCAGCCCATCCGTGCAGCGGATCGCCGAGACCCTGGCAGAGCGGATCGCGCCCGACAGCGTCATCTCCCGTCTGCAAGCCCGGCAAAGCCAGGTGCTGCTCGAGGTGCGCATCATGGAGGTGAGCCGTCGGAGCCTCGGGGAGATCAGCACCGCGGTTGAAATCAACAACGGCGCAGAGCTGTCGGTCGATCTCAACGGCGGCGCCATCGGCACGGAGGCCCCACAAGGCATCGGTCGTATCCGCGGCGGCTCCGGTCGCCTGAGCCTCGACGCCACCGTCCGCGCGCTCGAGGACAAGGGGCAGCTCCGCGTGGTGGCTCAGCCCTCCCTCGTCGCCCTGTCGGGTGAGACCGCCAGCTTCCATGCCGGCGGCGAGTTTCCATTCCCCGTGCCCGGCGACGATAGCCGGATCACCATCCAGTTCCGGCCCTACGGCGCGGCGATGACCTTCACGCCCGTCGTGCAGGAAAACGGTCTGATCCGCGTCGCGCTCAGCACCGAGCTGTCGGATCTCGACCCGAGCGTGGCGATCCGGCTGGCGGGCTTGAGCGTGCCCGGGCTCAAGGTCCGTCGCGCAACAACGATCACCGAGCTCCGAGACGGCGAAACCTTCCTCATCGCCGGTCTCTTCGAAGCGATGGACGAACGGGTGGCGCGCGAGCCGCCGTTCCTGGCCCGCACGCCGGTCGTCGGCCCTCTGCTCGCGCCCCTCTTCCGCGCGGCACGAACGCGGACGGCCGAGCGCGAACTGGCGATCATCGTCACACCTCATCTTGGGCGCGAGGCGACCTCGCCGCTTGGGGACCGCTCGCGCCTCGCTGAGACGAATCCGCCGCCCGCCCCGCCGGTGGCGCAGCCTCGCCCGCCGCGGCCCACCTTGCGCACCCTGTTGGCCGAGGTGAAGGATTCCCTGCGGCCCCCGGTCCGGTGGGCCAAGCAGGTCGCCACCCGTTTCACCAACGCGCTGCTCAACCGCGCCTGACGCCCCGACTCATGGGACGCTCCAGCCACGTCTGACACGTGGAGGAGCCGCCCATGACGCCTTCGGTCCTTGCGATCGCCTTGACGGTCGTCGCCAACGCAACGAGCACCCCGCCGATCGTCACGGCTGGGGCGACACGCACGCCTGCGCCGCAGCCGGTTTGCGCAACCGACCCTAGCGGCGACGTGAGCTGCATCCTCAACGCCGCGCCGGACCAGCGGATCGTGATCCGGACCCGTTCAATCGCCCCCATCTGCCTGTCGCGCCAGGCCCAGGTGGTCGATATGCCCGGCCGTCGCGCCGCCCCCAAAGCCCTCCCAACCGTGGAGCAAGCGAGGGCTGCAAGCCCCTGCGTCTGAGACGGCTTGCGCTTCGTCGCTGACGTGTGGCCAACTCCGATCATGCGCAATCTTAACCTTACCGCTTTGTGGATGTGGCCGCTGCTGGCGGTCTTCGTTCTCATTCTCATGAGCTTCGACAACCCGTTCCGGCTGGCGCTTGCTGGCTTCATGCTGGCGGCGCAGGGACCGGTCTGGCGCTACATCCATGCCTTCGATGCGACGCCCGTAAAACGCGAGAATATTCGCCAATAACACGCGGATATTACGGGCTTTTATGTTGCAACCAAAAGGTGGAGCGCGGATGTTATGATTTTCACACAACCCACTGTTTTTTAATTGCATTAGAGCTCCCACTTAACGTTCGCGGGATTTCACTCAACGCGATCGTCCAACGGCGCGGCGACAGACGCCTTCGCCACGGCCGCCGCCGACACATTCGACGCGTAGACATCGCGCACGCGCGCCGTCTGGCTTGGCGACAACGCCGCCGTTGGTGACGTGAACCGTTAACGGACAGCCGCCGAAGTTTGTGGAGCCAGTGCTCTAAGGGCAGCGTCCAACTTGCTGGGGCTCAGCCCGCGGGTGACGATCCCAATCAGCCACGCCGCCGTCGGGCACGTTTCGGACCAGACGCCGCCCGGATGGCGCGCGATTGGTAGGCCGGGTGAGGTTCGAACTCACGACCATTCGATTAAAAGTCGAATGCTCTACCACTGAGCTACCGGCCCCCGACCCAGGAATCCCTGCGGGACGCCTGGGCGAAGCGGGCGGAACCTAGAGGGCGGCGGGCGAAAGTCAAACCGGCTTTCGCGCCCACAGCCTTAACAGCGCCACAGGCCGGCGTATTCTTAGGGTCATGCGACCGCGAGCCCTCCCCCTTGTCGTCCTCTTTTTAGCCATCGCCACGACGGCAGGTCCGGCGATGGCACAGACCGGCGCCGCGCCGCGCCGGACAACGGTCGAGCGTCTGCCGCCACCGCCTCCGCCGCCAGATCCCGCCAATCAGATGAAGACCTCTGATCAGTTGAAGCGCGAAAGCGTCCAGGGCGCCGCGACCGCGCCGTTGCGCGACCTGAATGTGATACGCGCCAGGATTCCAGACGTGCTGTTGCAGGCGCTGGACGACCCCTATGCGCGACCGCCGCGCAGCTTCAAGTGTCCGGCGCTCGCGGCTCTCGTCCGCCCGCTGGACGAAGTTCTGGGCCCGGACCTGGACCGCCTGCCGGCTGGCGACGAGGATCTGCTCGAGCGGGGCAAGTCGACCGCTCTGGGCACCGCGGCCGACCTGGCGTCGGGCGCCATCCCGTTCCGTGGCGTGGTGCGCAAGCTGTCGGGGGCGGAGGCGCATGATCGGCTGGTGCAGGCGGCGATCATCGCCGGCAACGTCCGCCGCGCCTATCTGAAGGGCCTTGGCGAGGCCAAGGGATGTCCGCCGCCCGCGACACCGTCGCATGAGCGGGCGGCGCTTCGGCAAGCCGACCCGCGCCCGCAACCTCCGCTGCAAGCGAGCAAGGGTCCGCTTACGCCAAAGTACCCGACCCGCTGACACGCTGACGCGCGAGGAAGTCGGCCCGGAACGCGTCCAGAGCGCCAGCCGCGATCGCCGCGCGCATACCGGCCATCAGCGCCTGGAAGAAGGCCAGGTTGTGCCAGGACAGCAAAACCTGCCCCAGGATCTCCTGCGACTTTACCAGGTGGTGGAGATAGGCCTTGGAATAGTCCCGGCTCGCCGAGACATCGCTGGTCGGATCCAGCGGCGTATCGTCTTCGGCGAAGCGGGCGTTCTTGAGGTTGATCGCGCCCTCCCAGGTCCACGCCTGACCATGGCGGCCCGAGCGCGTGGGCAGCACGCAGTCGAACATGTCCACGCCGCGATAGACGGCCTCGACGATGTCGATTGGCTTGCCGACACCCATTAGGTAGCGCGGACGCTCAACCGGGAGCATGCCGGGGGCGAAGTCGAGGACCTCGCACATCGCCTGGTGGCCCTCGCCCACCGCCAAGCCACCGATCGCGTATCCATCGAACCCGATCTCGCGGAGACGATCGGCCGACTCCTGGCGCAAGGCATGGTCCAGCCCGCCTTGCTGGATTCCAAAGAGGTTTTGCACATCGCGTTCGCCGAACGCGTTCTTCGAACGCTGTCCCCATCTCGCGGACCGGCGCATGGCGTCTGCGGCCCGCTCCGGCGTGGCGGGCAGCGAGACCAGTTCGTCCAGCTGCATCACGATGTCGGAGCCCAGCAGATCCGCCTGAATCTCCATCGACCGCTCCGGCGAGAGCGAGTGGCGGCTGCCGTCGATGTGGCTCTGGAAGGTGACGGTATCCTCGGTGACCTTGGCGATCTTCGAGAGCGACATCACCTGGAAGCCCCCCGAGTCGGTCAGGATGGGCCGCTCCCAGCGCATGAAGCGGTGAAGGCCGCCCAGCCGCTTCACCCGCTCGGCGGTCGGCCGCAGCATCAGGTGGTAGGTGTTTCCCAGCAGGATGTCCGCCCCGGTGGCCGCCACCTGTTCGACGGTCAACGCCTTGACCGTCCCGGCCGTGCCGACCGGCATGAACGCCGGGGTGCGAATATCCCCGCGCGGCGTCGACAGCACGCCGGTACGCGCCTTGCCGTCCGTCGCCGCGATCGTGAACGGAAAGCCCGCCATCAGGCCGCCCGCCAGAGCAGGCTGGAGTCGCCGTACGAATAGAAGCGGTATCCCGTGGCGATGGCATGGGCATAGGCCGCATGCATCGTCTCGAAGCCCGCGAAGGCCGAGACCAGCATGAACAGCGTCGATTTCGGCAGGTGAAAGTTGGTCATGAGCCCATCTGCGGCCCGGAAGCGATAGCCGGGGGTGATGAAGATCGCGGTCTCCGCGCGGAACGGCTGAAAAGTCCCGTCGGCGTCGGCGGCGCTCTCCAGCAGGCGCAGGGAGGTCGTCCCCACACAGATGATGCGACCTCCAGCGGCGCGGGCCGCATTCAGGCGCGCCGCCGTCGGGCCATCGATCTCGCCCCATTCCGCGTGCATCTTATGCGCCGCGACGTCATCGGTCTTCACGGGCAGGAAGGTCCCGGCGCCGACGTGCAGGGTCACCCGCTCGAAACCGACGCCCATGACGCCGAGCCGCTCAAGCAGCTCCGGTGTGAAGTGCAGGCCAGCGGTGGGGGCGGCTACCGACCCATCCTCGGCGGCGTAGACCGTCTGGTAGTCGGCGCGGTCCCGCTCATCCTCGCCGCGCTTGGCCGCGATGTAGGGCGGCAGGGGCATCATCCCGCGCGCAGCGATGGCCGCCATCAGGTCCGGGCCGGTGAGGTCGAAGGCGATGGTGACCTCGCCCCCCTCCCCCTTCGCCTGGACCGTGGCGTCCAGGCTGCCGGCCTGGCAGGCGCGGTCGTCGTCCGTGCCGAAGATGAGCCGGTCGCCCAACGCCAGCTTTTTCCCCGGCCGCATGAACGCGGTCCAGACGTTGCCCGAACGCGCCTGGTGCAGGGTGGCCTCGACGGCGATGCGGCTTTCGCCCCGCACCCGAACGCCCTTGAGCCGCGCCGGGATCACCCGCGTGTCGTTCACCACCAACACGTCGCCCGCCCGCAGCAGGCTGGGCAAGTCGCGCACATGGTGGTCCCGCAGCGCGACGCCCGGCTGGACCAGCAGGAGGCGCGCGGCATCCCGCGGGCTGGCGGGCCGCAGCGCGATCCGGTCCTCGGGGAGATGGAAATCGAAGTCAGAGAGTTGCATGAAGGGCGAGGTGAAGCGCACGCAGCGGCTCGCGCGTCAAGCGGACGCGCTTGAGTTCAAAGCCTTGCGCGCTGCCGTCAGGGCATGTTCCAGCCGTGTTCGACGCGCGTGGTAGGCCGCCTCGACTCGCGCACGCTGGATGTCCAGGGCCGCAAGCTGCGCCGCGTGGGCGGCGTCCACATCCGCCAGCTTCGCCTCGACGTCGGCGACCTTTTTCAGCGCAGCCTTCGAGGGTCCGGCGGGACCCCGCCCCGCCGGTCTGGATGGCTTGATGCTGGCGAGCTTCGCCCGACCACCGGCCGCCCGACGAAGAACTTCGCCGGGCTGGGCTGTCGCAGCCGTCACGAGGGCCGGATCATCGGTCTCATGGGCCAGACCCGTCTTGAACAGGTCCTGATGGCTGCCCCAGGCGGCCAGCGCCTTCGGCTTCGAACTGGCTGCGACCACATAGTCGGTCAGACCGTCCGACGTGACGAAGACCTTCAGTCGCGGAGCCATGGCTCCTTAGGCGTCCGCGGCGACCTTGGCTGAGATGATCTTGCCCGGCGCGCGCGGCGGCTCGCCCTTGGGCAGGGCGTCGACGGCGTCCATGCCCTCGGTCACTTCGCCCCAGACCGTGTATTGGCCGTCGAGGAAGCGGGCGTCGTCGAAGCAGATGAAGAACTGGCTGTTGGCCGAGTTCGGGTTGGCGGTGCGCGCCATGGAGCAGACGCCACGCACGTGGGGCTCCTTCGAGAATTCCGCCGGCAGGTTCGGCTTGTTCGAGCCGCTGGTGCCCGTGCCGGTGGGGTCGCCGCCCTGGGCCATGAAGCCCGGGATCACGCGGTGGAACACCACGCCGTCATAGAAGCCTTCGCGGGCCAATTCCTTGATCCGGGCCACGTGCTGGGGCGCCAGGTCGGGCCGCAGCTTGATCGTCACAGCGCCGGTTTCCAGCTCCAGCAGAAGAGTGTTTTCAGCGTCCATCATTTCACCTCGACAGGAATGTTCACGTCACAGGCCGTGAAGTTCGCGCCGCCCGCGGCTTGCGCCCGGGCGATCTCGGCCTTGAACCACGGTCCGGCCGGATCGATCACACGGATCTTCGGTCGGTCTTTCTCAGGGATATCGCTCAGCACGCGCACCCGTTCCATGCGATCCTGCGGATCGGGGACGGGCTCGCCGACCTTTATCGCGGTCACCACGTTCTGGCCCGAGATCACCCGGCCGAACGCCGTATAGCGGCGCTCCAGGCGCGGATAGGCAGCGCGCATCAGGAAGAACTGGCTGTTGGCGGAATTCTCGTCTTCGCCGCGCGCGGCGCCCGCGACGCCGGGGCAGAACAGGCCATAGCCCGAGACCTTCCCGTCGCGGGTCATGGGGGCCAGCATCATCGACTGGGTGCTGACCGGCAACGACTTGATGAAGCCGACCTCGGCGACGGCCTGATCGACGACCAAGGCGAAGGGGGTGTCCGGACCGCGGCGGAACTGGAACTCGGCGTTCACATTGGGGCGGCTCGACTGGCCCGTGCCACGGTTCTCCGGGTCGCCCGTCTGGTCCATGAAGTCTTCGATCACGCGGAAGAACGTCTGGCCGTCGTAGAAGTGCTCAAGCGCCAACGCCCGAATCTGGGCCGTGAACAGTGGTGCGACCTCAGGGACCAGCTCGACGATGATGCGGCCCTTGTTCGTGTCGATGACCAGCACGTCTTCGGCTTTGGGGACGCGCCAATCACCGGCGGTCGGCTTGGGCGGAGCAACACCAGCCGCGGGGGCTTTCTGAGCGGACGCCGTGGTGGCCAGGGCCGCAAGGGTGGCGGCGAGCAGAACGGTCTTCAACGTCATGGCGCCTCTCGTAGCGACGTCGGCGCCGGTCCGCCAGACCTTAGGCGCGGCCGACCTTGTCCAGCAGGCGCGCCTTCACCGACGGGCTGACGAACTTGTCGATCTCCCCGCCGAGCTGGGCGATTTCCTTGACCAGCTTGGAGGCGATGGCCAGGTGGCGGGGATCGGCCATGAAGAACACGGTCTCGATCTCGCGGTCGAGCTGCTGGTTCATCGCGGTCATCTGAAATTCGAACTCGAAGTCGGCCACGGCGCGCAGACCGCGGACGATGACGCTGGCCCCGACCTCACGGGCGAAGTGCATGGTGAGGCCCTCATAGGGCTGGACCACGATCTCGGCCCGGTCGCGCAGGGGCTGAATCGCCTGTTCGACGATATCGACCCGTTCCTCGAGGGAGAATAGCGGGCCTTTGCCGGCGTTGATGGCCACGCCGATCACCAGCCTGTCCACCAGCTTGACCGCGCGACCCATGATGTCGGTGTGGCCGTTGTGGATCGGATCGAACGTGCCCGGATAGAAGCCGACGCGGGTCATGCGCTGAAGGTCCCCCAACTACCCCCCGCCTTTCGCCGCAGGGGCGGCGTCTGGCAAGCGGAAAACACTGTGCCCCTGCGTGAGGTTCAGCCGCGTCAGGCCTGATCGCCGTCCGCAGCCGCTCCGCTCGCGTCGTCCGCCGGCGGCCCATCGACCTCAACGTCGTCCTCGCCCTGATCGGCGAGCCGCTCGACCGAAACCACGTGCTCATCGGTGCTCGTGCGGAAGATGATGACGCCCGAGGTGTTGCGTCCCACCATGCGCACCTGGCTGACCGGCGTGCGGATGAGTTGGCCCTGGTCGGTGACCAAAAGGATCTGATCGCCCTCATCGACCGGGAAGGACGCCGCGAGCTTGCCGCCGCGCTTGGTCAGATCCTGCGCCAGCAGACCCTGACCACCGCGGCCGGTGCGGCGGAACTCGTAGGCCGAGGTCCGCTTGCCGTAGCCTTCGGTCGAAACGGTGAGGATGACTTCCTCCGCCGCGCCAAGTTGCGCAAACCGCTCGACCGACAGCGCGGCCTCGCCGGCGGCTTCCTCGTCGTCATCGGGCGTCGTGGCGTCCTCGATCTCCTCGCTTTCGCCGTTGGCGGCGCGGCGATTGGCGTTGGACTGCTTCACGAAGGCGGACCGTTCGTCCGGCGTGGCCTGAACGGCGCGCAGGATCGCCATCGAGATCACGCTGTCGCCCTCGGCTAGACGGATGCCCCGGACGCCGGTGGAGTCACGCCCGGCGAAGACCCGGACCTCTTCGGTGGCGAAACGGATGCAGCGGCCCAGCGCGGTCGTCAGCAGGATATCGTTGACCTCGGCGTTGCAGACACCGACGCCGATGATGCTATCGCCTTCGTCCAGCTTCATCGCGATCTTGCCATTGCGGCGGATGTCGATGAAGTCGCTGAGCTTGTTGCGGCGGACGTTCCCCGAACGGGTGGCGAACATCACGTCGAACTGATCCCAGGTGGACTCGTCCTCAGGCAGCGGCAGGATCGAGGTGATGGTCTCGCCGGGCTCGATCGGCAGCAGATTGACGAAGGCCTTGCCACGCGATGTCGGCGTACCCACCGGCAGGCGCCAGACCTTCAGCTTGTAGGCCTTGCCGCCGGACGAGAAGAACAGCATCGGCGTATGGGTGTTGGCCGAGAACACGCGGGTGACGGCGTCCTCATCCTTCGTCGCCATGCCCGAGCGGCCCTTCCCGCCCCGGTGCTGGGTCCGGTACAGGCTAAGCGGCGTGCGCTTCACATAACCGCCGTGGGTCACGGTGATGACCATGTCCTCGCGGGCGATCAGGTCTTCGTCTTCGACATCGGCGTCGCCATCGATGATCTCGGTCCGCCGCGGCACGGCGAAGGCGTCGCGCACGGCGACAAGCTCTTCGCGCACGATGCCCATGATCTTCTCGCGGGACGCCAGAATCTCCAGGTGGCCCTGGATGGTGCTAGCCAGTTCGCGAGCTTCGCCGAAGATTTCGTCGCGGCCCAGGCCGGTCAGGCGCGACAGCGTCAGGGCCAGGATGGCGCGGGCCTGTTCGTCGGTGAGCCGGATTTCCTTGCCGTCGATAACCAGGGTGCGCGGGTCGGCGATCAGCTCGACCAGGGGCAGCATGTCGCCCGCCGGCCAGTCCTTCGCCACCAGGCGCTCGCGCGCCTCTGTGGGGTCCTTGGACGAGCGGATGATGTGGATGAACTCGTCGATGTTGGCCACAGCGATGGCGAGGCCGACCAAGACGTGGCCGCGGTCACGCGCCTTGCCCAACTCGAACTTGGTGCGGCGGACCACCACCTCTTCGCGGAAATCCACGAAGGCGGTGATCATCTCGCGCAGGCCCATCTGCTCGGGCCGCCCGCGGTTCAGCGCCAGCATGTTGACCCCGAACGAGGTCTGCAGCGGCGTGTAGCGGTAGAGCTGGTTCAGTAGCACCTCGGCCGAGGCGTCGCGCTTCATCTCGATGACGATGCGCATGCCCTGACGGTCGCTTTCGTCGCGCAGATCGGACACGCCCTCGACGCGCTTCTCGCGAACCAGCTCGGCGATCCGCTCAACCAGCGAGGCCTTGTTCAGCTGATACGGGATCGCCGTGATGATGATCGCTTCGCGGTCCTTGCGGATCTCCTCGACGTTGGCGATGCCGCGCATGATCACCGATCCACGGCCGGTCATCAGCGCCGTGCGGGCGCCGGTACGGCCGACGATCTGGCCGCCCGTCGGGAAATCGGGCCCCGGGACAATATCCAGCAGCGCGTCCAGGCCGATGTCGGGATCATCGATGTAGGCCAGGCAGGCGTCGACGACCTCGCCCAGGTTATGGGGCGGGATGTTGGTGGCCATGCCGACGGCGATGCCGCCCGCGCCGTTGACCAGCAGGTTCGGAATCCGCGACGGCAGGACAACGGGCTCGCTCTCCGAGCCGTCGTAGTTATCCTTGAAGTCGACCGTGTCCTTGTCCAGGTCCGCCAGGATCGCCATGGCGGCCTTGGTCATGCGGCTCTCGGTGTAGCGCATGGCCGCGGGCGGATCGTTGTCGACCGAGCCGAAGTTGCCCTGGCCGTCGATCAGCAGCAGGCTCATGGAGAACGGCTGGGCCATCCGCACCATGGTGTCGTAGATCGCGACGTCGCCGTGCGGGTGATACTTACCCATGACGTCACCGACGACCCGAGCCGACTTCACATACGACCGGTCGGGCGTATGCCCTTGCTCGCCCATCGAGAACAGGATGCGCCGGTGCACCGGCTTCAAGCCATCGCGCACGTCCGGCAGCGCCCGGCTGACGATCACGCTCATGGCGTAGTCGAGGTACGAGCGCTTCAGCTCGTCTTCGATCGCGATCGGTGCGATGCCCCCGGGCCCGCTGTCGGGAGGGGTCGTGGTGCTGTCGTCGGTCAAGGGAGGAAAATCGCCGTTCGAATCGAAGGGTTAGATGGGTATCCCAATTAGCACCCCGAAGGCCGAAGCGCCACGTCGCGCGTGCGCACGTACGTACACGCGCACGCGTGCGGAGTGCGACAGGTCGCGGGGCCACCTGCCCCGTGGCTCCCCACGTGACCTGCATCGACGAACGCTTTAGGTTGGCGACGATGCCGCTGCCGCCTGGACAGACCGCGCCATGGTTCACCGCCTGGACGCCCTCCAACCCCGCGTTCGCGTTCGACACGGTCGCGGGACGCTACGTCCTGATGCTGTTCCTGCCGCAGGACGCCGAGCCCCGGGTGAACGCCCTCCGAGCCCTCGCCGCGCACCAGCACCTCTTCGATGAGGTCAAGGTCTGCGCCTTGGTCGTCTTCCGCGACCCCGAGATGAGCGCCGGTCTGCGCGACATCCGTGGGATCCGGTGGATGCGCGACCCAAACGGCGCGATCACCAGGGGCTATGGCGGCGAAGCCCATTGGCTGTTGCTGGACCCCACCCTCCGCGTCATGGCCTCGGCCGCGATCGACGCCCCGACGGATATCCTGTCCCGATTGCCCGCCCTGCCGCCGCCCGGTGACCACGCGGGCGTCTCGCTGCACGCCCCGGTGCTCACCCTGTCCAACATCTTCGAGCGCGAGCTGTGCGAAGCCCTAATCGGGCTTCACGAGGCCGACGGCGGCGCCTTCACGGGCGTCATGCGCGACGATGGCGACCGCACGGTCGCGGTCATGGACCCTCTGAAAAGCCGCCGCGACATTTGGATCCGGGATCCTGAGTTGCAGGGCGCGATCCGCGAGCGACTGGAGCGCCGACTCTACCCGATGATGGTCCGGGCGCTGGGCTATCAGCCGACGCGCATCGAGCGGTTTCTGGTCAGCTGCTATGACGCGCAGGAGGGCGGCGTCTTCCATCCCCACCGGGACAACACGACCCAGGGCACCGCCCATCGTCGCTTCGCCTGCTCGATCAATCTCAACAGCGATTTCGAGGGCGGCGACCTGAGGTTCGCCGAGTACGGCCCTGCCACATACCGGCCGCCGGTCGGAGGCGCCGTGGTTTTCTCCTGCGCCCTAATGCACGAGGCCACGCCCGTCACGATGGGGCGGCGGTACGCCTTCCTGCCGTTCCTTTACGATGAAGCCGGCCAGGCCGTGCTCGACGCCTATCACGCCCGTATCGCGGCGGCTGATCAGCGCCAACCCGAAGGCGCGCCGGCATGACCGGGCGCTGGGCGCTCCCGCCGCTCACGATCGGTGAACTGGCGCCGGACTTTCGGGCGGCCACCCGCACCAATCCCAACTACCATTTCAGCACCGTCGCGGGGCGCTACGTCCTCCTCGGGTTTTTGCCGGACGACCCGGCACGGCGCCAGGCGGCGCTGTCCGCGTTCGAGGCCATTCGGTCGCGCTTCAACGACACGTTCCTGACGGCGTTCTTCCTCATCGGTCGTCCGGATGGGCCCGACATCCCGCCCGACCAGATCCCTGGACAACGCTGGTTCTTCGACCCGGCAGGCGAGGTTGCGCCCCGCTACCACGTGACCCAGAGCGAAGGCGCCTGGTTCCTGATGGATCCTGCGGCCCGCCTTCTGGCCCAGGCCCCGCTCGACCAGCCGGGGCCCGTGTTCGACCGCATCGCCGCCGGCCTGCCGCCGCTCGCCGTCCACGCGGGGACTCCGTTGGCGGCCCCGGTGTTGATCGTACCGCGCGTCTTTGAACCGGAACTCTGCCGCCGGCTGATTGAAATCTATGAGGCGCGCGGTGGAACCCCGAGCGGAGTCATGCGCGACATCGGCGGCCGTACCGTCGGCGTCTTCGACGACATGAAGCGTCGGCAGGACGTCAGCCTCGAAGGCGACGTCGAGCTGCGTCGCGAGATCGCCCAGCGGATTGAACGCAGTGTCGTGCCGATGATCCGCCGGACCTATCAGTTCCAGGCGACCCGCATCGAGCGGTACATCGTCGCCTGCTACGACGCGGCGGACGGCGGCTATTTCCGCGCCCATCGGGACAACGAGACCTTGGGCACCGCCCATCGGCGTTTTGCCTGCTCGATCAATTTGAACGCAGAGGCGTTCGAAGGCGGCGACCTCCGATTCCCGGAGTTCGGACCCAGGACCTACAGGCCGCCAACCGGGGGCGCCGTCGTCTTCGCCTGTAACCTGCAGCATGAGGCGACCCCGGTCGTCGCTGGGCGACGGTACGCGTTCCTGCCGTTCTTCTACGGCGAGGCCGAACAGCGCATCCGCGAGCAGAACCACATGTTCCTCCAGTCGGCGCAGGCAGACACGGCCGCGGCGCGCTAAGCCACGGTTCATCCGCCGTCCGTCACGCTGACGCCGGAATCAACCCTAGAGTCGCGCCCTATGAGAGTCCTGCCCCCCATTTTGCTCGCCCTGGCGCTCGTCACGCCGGCCGCCGCCGCCGCGCCACTGATCCAGCCGGGCTACTGGGAATCCACGAACCGGCTGCTGTCGCCGATCCGGCAGAGTTCGACCGAGCGGCGCTGTATCACCCCGGCCGATGTCGAGAAGTTCATGGGGGGCCCGTCGAACCGCCACTACACCTGCACCTATCCGACCAGGGTGTTCGCCAACGGCAAGATCACGTTGAAGGGGACCTGCGTCAGCAAGAAAGGCCGCAAGATCGCCGTGCAGGGCGCTGGGACCTATGCCCCGACCCGCTTCGATCTCACGGCGGAGATCGCGGCCGAATTCCTCGGCCTGGACATCGTGGGCAAGGCCTCGACAGAAGCCCGGCGCATCGGCGACACGTGCCCCCCGCCCGCGCCGAAGCCGGAAGTGACGAAGTGACCGACACCACCACCTACGCAAGCTACCTCGACCTCGACCGCCTGCTCACGGCGCAGCATCCGACCAGCGATCGCCACGACGAACTGCTGTTCATCGTCATCCACCAGACCAAGGAATTGTGGCTCAAGGAGATCGTCCACGAGGTTCAACTGGCCAAGCAGCTGATCCGCTCGGAGGCGCTGGAGCCGGCCTACAAGGCGCTTGCCCGAGTGTCGCGTATCCAGACGATCATGACGCTGTCGTGGGATGTCCTGGCCACCATGACGCCGGCGGACTACCTCAGCTTCCGCGGCGGCCTGGGCTCAAGCTCCGGCTTCCAGTCCTGGCAGTTCAGGACCCTGGAGTACATGCTGGGACTGAAGGACGCCTCGTTCCTCTCGTTCCAGGACGAAGGCACCGTGGCGATGGAGAGTCTCAGGCGCGCCCTGGAGGCGCCCAGCCTCTACGACGACGCGATCGAGCGGCTCGTCGCGCACGGGTTCGACATCCCGGCCGAAGTTCTGCGACGGGACGTGACCCAGCCCTATGCGCCATCCCCCGCGGTCGAGGACGCTTGGCTGGCCGTGTATCGCGACACCAAGCGCTACTGGGAGCTGTATCAGCTGGCCGAAAAGCTGGTCGACCTTGACGACGCGCTGCTGACCTGGCGCCACAAGCATGTGTTGACCGTCGAACGCATCATCGGCGGCAAGCGCGGCACGGGCGGAAGCGACGGCGCCAGCTACCTCCAGCGCACCCTCCAGCGCCGCTGTTTCCCCGAACTCTGGTCGCTCCGCACCCGGCTCTAAGCCGAGAATCGAAACGGCGCCGCTCCCGAAGGCGCGGCGCCGCGACGGTGCATGACGAAGAACGCCCGGCTCTAGAAGGGTTATGCAGACCTAAGCACGTAAACAGCGGCGTAAGCCGCTGTTTTTCTTACACTCAGCTTCTCTGCAAGCTTGCGGCGCGTCAACAACTACGACGAAGCGGCGTGCGCCATCAGGCGCGCGCACGCCGCGTGTAAATAAGGACTCCCCGGAGAGTGAGAGAGGGGGGCGGGGGGAGAGAGCGAGAGGTTATCCACAGCCTCGGCGCCGACCCCAGTCGTCTCGGCCGCTTTGCGTATCTCGCCGATGGGCGACACCCATCTTGCTGCTACTATCGGCGGATGAACCGGGATGAAGACGATTACAGAGAGACGCCGCGTTGGCAGCTTCTGATGTACCCCATCGGCGGGGCCCTCGGCGTGCTGGCCATGATCGCCGTATGGATAGCCTTCCGCTAGCTCATGCGCGCCAGATAACAAGCGGCAGCGGCCGCCGTCATTCAGCGCCATCAGAGCCCTGCCGGCCCCTCCCGACGATGCCTGACGATCCGTGCCCAGTCTCACTCGCGAAGAATTGCCTAGGCTTGTGTGAGCCGACCCGATGCGCACGGTGGCGCAGCGCTGCAGCATCTCCGATGTCTCGGCCCCAAGAAGCGCTGCAGTGCGGCGGTCGGGCATGCGCGTGCCGGCGCAGTGGCTATCTGTCAGCGCCAGAATGACCGACGCGCAGGAAACCACTCCTTAGCGTCACGCTCGACACCGCGGAGATCGGCTCCGACCTTGGCAGTTAGGCGCTCGAACTCCGCAATGCTCTGGGCCCGGCCAATCTCGTGGACTTCATCCACCTCCGCCTTGCCGCCTTTCCCTCTGCGCCAGATGAGGAGGTTCAGCGCAGCGGTTTGCACGTCGCCGCGCGGGTCATCGAACAATCGCGCCATGCTGACCGGTTCGAACTGGAAGCTGATGAATGCGATGGGTCGCTTTGCCATGGCGCGATTTAAATGAAAGGGCCGCCCCGCTTCCGGGGTGTAAGCGGTATTTGCGAGGGGCCGGCCCCTTCTTGCTGTGACCTGCCGGCGCCGGACATTATGAACGTGTCCATGGAGTGGCGAGCAAACAGAACGCTAGTCCGGCCAATCAGACGGGCTACCGGCCAGTCGCAAGTTGCGTGCTGAACGAGATCGATATCTGCTTGAGCACATTTTCAATTCGCGGATCCCCTCGTCGCAGCTGCAGCATTACTCCAGTGGCTTCGACCAGGAACATGTCGCCGCTCTGGAAAGGATCGTACCCCACGAAGCCGAGGGATGCATCGCCCAACTCGACGATAATCCCTGAGGCGGGCGTCCATCCTCCCAGTTCGATGTTATCGGGCAGGTCCGCGGCGGCACGTCTAGCGTTCGCGACCAGCCTTTGCGTCTCTCCATTCCGCCGCAGTGCGATCTCCGGCACCCCGCGCTCCCGACGGAACCGGTTGTCGATCACAGCCTCCGGAATGCCGGTTTCGAGAGAGGCTTCCGCGATCCGCCTTGGATAGGTCTCGGGTACTGCGTCGGCGACAAGGTCGGAAATGACCTCTCGCATGCACTCTTCTGACCAACCTTGCCGCACGCGCCCCCCTTACCGTCACAGCCGACGAGAAACGCCCTTGGATGGGCAAACTCACGCCGGTGGGTCGAGCGGGCAGGCTGGCTCGAAGTGCCTCCGGTCCGCCATCCAGTATTAGAAGCGCTTCCGAAGATTCGGCTCGGGAACAAAGAGCTGCAGCGGCGGCCTGAGACGGGCTGGATTGTCGTCGGAGGTGATGACGTGTCGCCCGGGACGTTGGAAAGCCATCTGACCCGCGGCGTCCAGACGTCGCGCCCCGGCTGGGTGCGAGCCGGCTGCATGCCGGCCGACCATGACGCCGCCTGCCGGCAGTTCCGAGCCCTACATCAATCTCCGGCCTTGACCCCGCGATATACACGACTACATTACAACATCTTTCAAATTGTTTTTGTATTTTAACGAGGAAAATTCGAATGGATTTCAAAGAGCGCTTGCGAGCCCGCCGCGCCGAGCTTGGCCTGACCCAGGAACAGGTCGCCGCCGCCGCCGGGATGAACGTCACGCAATACAACGGCTATGAACGGGGACGCTCCGCGGCCTCGCCGGTCACCCTGCCCCGTATCGCCCGGGCGCTGGAGACGACGCAGGAGGCCCTTCTCGGCCAGGTGGCGTCGGTCACGGCGGCGCGGCGCGGATCCGAGTCTCGACGCGAGGCGCTGCAGCGACTCAAGGCGGCGTTTCAGGACCAGGTGGCCGCTGAACTCGAACTGGCCCCGGCCGACATCGCAATTCAAATCAAAATTCTCTGAGGATGGCGCAGGTGACCGACCACGCCCAACAAGCGATCGCGCGCATCGCACAGGAAACTGACGTCGAGAGGCTTTTGACCTATGCGCAAAATGCCCACGGAAAGTCCCCGGCCGTTGCGCAGGCCGCCGTGCGCCGGCTCGCCGAGATCTCGGCGAAACATGCGCCGGGCACCGTCGAGCACGCCTGCTGGACAATGATCCACACGGTCGAGGCCACACGACGCCTCGCGGGCGCGAAGGTGGCGCGAATGAACCGCCTGCGCCCGAAGATCGACAAGGAGGGAGAAGTCGCCGCCCTTGCTTATTGCGCCAGCCGCGAGACGGAGGGCTTCAGCGAGGTGCTAGCCTACGGCCTGCCCGAGATGACCGCAGAGGCTATCGTCCTACGCTATCCTGAAAGCTTCAAAGAGGCTGTGAAGGTCTCGGCCCGCGCGCGCCTTGAACAGGCCGGCGTCGCGGTCACCGCCGACGGGCGCGTTCTTGCGCGGGGGGGATCGTAACATGCGAGCTGCCCCCCTCGCGCTAGACGGCGTCAGGGGCAGAGTCGGTTGCCTCAGAGTGCAGCGATCGCCTCTGCGAAGGGAGGAAAGCTGATCGGGCAACGCGCAGCGAGCGTCTCGGGGACGATGGCTGTCGCAATCTGCACTCGGGTGTCTCGGTTGTCGGGGACGCCGGCCTTTTTGCAAACGCCAGCGAAGTAGCGGTGAGGATGTCGTCCCTCGTGGTCGTCGCGCTCGCCCCATATCGTTTCGGGGCGCTTGGGGAGCTCGGCCGGATCCGTCAGACCGAGTGCCGCCCATGCCTCTGCGTCAGACAGCAGCCAACTTTCAGAAGCGCTCATCGGAACGCACGCCACTGCGGCTGCGACGGCGACGATCTCGGGCAAGTTGTCGAAGCCTGACGTGATCTCTGCCACGATATCGCGCCAGCGCCGTCGGTCGGGCGAGTCCGTATCGACCATGAATATCACCGCGTCGAACTCTTCGTTGGAGGCGATGAATCGAGCCAGGCGCGCCTTTTCGGCGTGGCCTTTCAGCGCCGGGCGCAGGGTTCGATTGCCAATCAGCTGCAGCTTCCGCCGGGGGCGGATTTCGAATTCAAGGTCGTCTTCTCGCAGATTGCGAAGGAGCGCCTGCAGCCAGCCTTCAACCGAGCTGAAGGATTTTGTTTGGGCGTCCCATACGCGCGGATCGCCGAACTCGTGCGGCCCCTCCCCGCAGAGCAAGATTCTCATTTCGCAGCGAACGCCTCAATTCGGGCGCTCGTGATCAGCGCTTGCGTGGTCGGCTCCTCGACAGCTGTACGCGCTTGCCGCTGAAGCGCAGGCAGGCTGGTGTTCAGCCAGAGTTCGCCGGGTCCGAAGATATCCTCGCCAGTGGCGAAGGTGCTGAGATCGTCGAGCGGCACGGCCTCGGAGCGGCCCTGCGCATCCCGATGCAGAAGCGCCGCGCAATGTGGCTCCACGTGGTTGAGCAGCACAGGCGAGTGCGTTGTGACGACAAACTGCGCGGGGCTCTCCCGCCGCAGATCTTCGAGAACTTTGGGGAGTATGTGAGGTTCGATACCATCTTCGATTTCATCCAAAAGGATGAGCGTCGCTGCGTCCCCCAAAGCCGGAATGGATGCCAGAGCGAGGAGCCTCAAGAAGCCATCGCTGACATGGTCGACGGAAACAGAAAGGCCCGTCACGACCTCGGCAATTTTCATATCGATCCAGCCGGCGCGTTTGCGGACCGTATCGATGCCATTGATCGGGTAGTAGCGGCTTAGCCGCTCAACGATTTCGCTTTGTTGCCGCTCAGATAGTCCGGACAGAAAGCCGGCCAGCCGATCGCCACGCGCGCCGATATCGCTAGCTGTTCCGCGGACGCTTCCGCGCATCGCATTCGGGCTTAGTAGCTCCAGGCTTGTGACGCCGCTGGACCAGGCCAACAACGCCTCTGCGACAGGCGTATCGTCACCGAAACTGTCGAGGTCCAAGAACGAGAGCATGGACCCGTTCAGCCGAAGCTTGCCAAACGCTGGATCCTCCTCGCCGATCGTTAGACCCTTGTCCCGCGCGAAATGTGCAATTTTACGGTATCCGTGGCCGTCACGTGTCCAGATGCGTTCCGAAAGCGTCCGCCCGCTTCGCAAGCCCCACTCAAATTGCCAGAAGTGCTGAACGCCACCCGGGCCTTCGAAAAGAAGGTCTATGCCAAGGACCGTTGGATTCGAGACCTTCAGACGATGTCGAAGATCGAGAGGCTCCCAGCCGCGATCCTTGAAGAAGCTGTCCGCGCGACCTTCGCCGAAGTAGCGAATGAACGAGAGCGCCTGGAGCAAAGAGCTTTTACCTGCCCCATTCTGCCCGATCAGAAGCAACAGATCATCGCTCAGTCCCAACTCAAGCGCGGCGATGGCTTTGAAGCGCCTCAATCTGAACCGTCGAAGTTTGATGGGTGCCTCCAGATATCGTGCTGCGGCAGAGGCAGCCTCACGACTCAGATACCTGATCGTGCGACAATACGGTGAGGAATAGTCGATCCGCCGCATGGAAAGGAAGATCGAGCTCGAAGCGACGAAGGTGAGTCCGCGGGGGTGACCCGATCCGAACCCGGTCACAGTCGATAGACAAGGGCTCCCCGAGAGTGAGAGAGGGGGGCGGGGGGAGAGAGCGAGAGGTTATCCACAGGGGGTTGCCTGACCTGCTGGGCCACTAGACGGGGCTGACGGCCCGCCAAGCCGAGTGCTTGCGATCAGCCAATTCCACGGATTAAGAACGACGCCCACGCTCATTCTGACCTCACAGCGTAGGTGGTCGCCGATGTTCGATTCCGACCGCGTCGGCGCGGTCCGCAGGTTGGTGACAGGCTATCTCCGCAGCCCGTCGATCAGCCACATGCGCGACGTCCATTCCATCGATCAGCTGGTCGAGCAGATCCTCGGGGCAATCGACCGGGAGCCCTCGGTCTGGCGCAAGTGGCTGGGGGAGCGCGAGACTTTCCTAGAGGCCGCGGCGCCCTACTGGCTGCCGCTCGAGGATCTGCGCGACTTCCTTAATGGTCTGCCTGGGCCGCGCCTGACGCTCACTGACGTGGAGCAACGCGTCCGCGCCATCAACGACGCGCCCTTCACCTCTCGCCGCGACGAAGAACTGCGCCCGGGGTGCGAGGCGCTCTATGCCCGGGAGAAGGCCGAAGGGACCGAGCTGGCCGCCATCGTCGGTGCCCTGGAAGATTTCGTCTATTTCGAAGGGCTGAAACTCGAAGCGGCGCGGGCAGAGGCTCGCCGGCAGCGCATCGAGGACGAACGCCTCGCCCTCGAGCAAAGGTTCCTGTCCGGCGCCGACTGCAAATGGACAGCGATCCAGAGATCTCCGGAGCTCTACACACGGATCAACGGGCGGGCCTACCGGCTGAGCCCAACCAAGGACAAGCGCTGGGAGTTGTACCGGATCCAGTCGGTGGAAGACGGCGGCGCCAGGATCGGCCTGTACGGCTCCCGGGGCGACGCGAACAAGGTGCTCACCAAGCTCGCCTACGACCCCGAGAGCCGGTGGTGATCATCGCGGCGACAGATCTGCCGCAGAGAGACGAAGGTCACCTCATTTGCCAAAAACGACGCTCACCCGACAGGAACTCTACGACCTTGTCTGGACCGACGCGATGCGGACGGTCGCTGCCGCCTATGGCGTTTCGGACGTCTGGCTGAAGAAGGTCTGTGCCAAGGGCCATATTCCCACGCCCGATCGCGGCTACTGGGCCAAGCTCGCGGCGGGGAAACCCGTGGTTCGGGCGAAGCTACCGCCCCGCGGTCCAGGCATGCCCGACTTGGTTTCCGTGACCAAGGCTGATGACCGGTGGCACTACGACCCCGCGGCCGAACTCGCCGCCCCGCTGCCTGACCCACCCGTATTCACCGAGCCAATCGAGGATTTGAGGACGCGGGTCACGAAATTGGTCGGCAAGGTCGTCCGCTGCAGGGACCTGACCGGCCCGTGTCCCGTCGTCCGCAAGCTCCTGGAGGCCGACGAACGTCGGCGTGAGGAAAGGCGGAAGTATTCCTGGTCCGACGGACCTCAGTTCGACAGCCCTTTCGAAGCCCGCCGCCTGCGCATTCTGAACGCCATTGCGCTTGCCCTGCCACGGGTGGGCGGCGGTCTGGACTGGTCCTGCAAGCAAGGCCGAAAGCTGGGCGCACACGTTGGCAGCCAGCGCCTGGAATTTCTGCTCGATCACCCGGACGCCAAGTCGGACCGATGGGGTGAATGGAAGACCCGACCCGGTCCAGTCGATGTCTGAAGCTTGACCTTCCGCCCGGGTCCAAAGAGCTCGCGACATTCAGTTGGGCAGATACCCAGGACGCCAAGCTGGAGGATCAGCTCACCGAAATCGTTGTCGGCTTGGCCGTCGCCGGAGAAGCCCAATACCGCCAGGGCGAGGTCAACCACCACGCCTGGCTCGTCCAGCGTCGCGCCGACAACGAAGCAGAAGTGCTCAGGCGACGGATCGAAGCCGAACGGCTCGCAGAGGAGCGCCGCCTCAAGGCGGCCAAGGAACGTCGGGAGCGCCTGTTCGCCCAAGCGAAGGACTGGCGCACGGCTCGCGACATTCGTGGCTTCGTCGAAGACGTCTTGAACAGTGAAAACGTCCAGGATCTGAACCCGTGGGCGACCTGGGCGCGGGCGGAAGCCGACGCGCTGGATCCGGTGCTAAACGGCGCCCTCGCGGCCGCCGACATGACGCCGCCCGAAACGATCGAGTAGTCCCATCGCGTGGGCGCTCCATGAAGCCGACTTGCTCAATCCGACTACCAACCGAGCCGTCGCCGTCCCGGAGAGACTTAAATTTTCTGATATCGACGCCAGCGCTCGCGATGAGGGCTTGCCCGGACGGCACGCGAATGGCGTGGCAGGCGCGAAGTCCTATCAAAAAGCGGAATGAATCGGGTAGTTCTAGAGAATGTTCGAACCTGCCTTGCCGATTACCTTCCTCAGCAAAGCTGCGGATTTACTTGCCGACACGAATTCTGGTCTTTCGGGGACGCACATCGTGCGGGCCATCAACGCGTACGGTGATCAATGGGGGGTTGGCGTTCCCCATCCGTCTTACCCGTTTGATGCTGGCAACAAGCGCACGGCTCTGCTCGACAGCCTCAGGGCGTTCTCCGCGCCCCAGCAGTTCCAAATTATTGAGGAGCTCTGCGAACACCACTCCTTTCCGATCGGATCGCCGTCGATGGCTGAGCGCCGAAAACTCAAGGCGGAGCTGTTCACCCGCTTCGGAGAGTTCCGCGCGAACAAGGAGGTGAGGGAACTGGATGTACCGCTTATCGACGAGACTCGACACTGGCTGCACGCACATCCGAAGACGCTAGCTCTGTTAGAAGAGGCCAAGCTGAAGTACGACGCCAAGGTGTTCCAGCGCAGCTTGATCGACGACCTGAGACTCGGGCTCGAACTGTTGCTCAAGTCGGTACTGAACAATAACAAGTCCCTTGAAAATCAAATACCGCTGATCGGGGCAAAATTGAAGGAGCGATCGGCCTCCCCACAGTTTACCAACATGTTCCAGAAGTTACTTGACTACTATTGCAAATACCAGAACGACTATGTAAAACACGACGATAATCTACCCGAGGAAGAGATTGAGTTCATCTTCGAGCTTACCGCCTCGTTCATGAAGCATGTCGTCCGGGTAGCAGGCTAGCGAGGCGCGGGCGTTCCGCCTCGGTCTCGACCTGCAGGTACTTGGTGATGGTCGGGCAGTTTGCGCAAACCGTCAGCTAACGGCGTCGCCCCCGCACTAGCGCCGCAGAATTCGGCTAGCTCTGTTTAGATCGGTTAGTGGACTCGCGCTCGCTACTGGGTCGCCGTGGCTGTCGGTGTGCGGTTAGCTGGTCTAAATGGATATGGGCCATACTGTTGGGGGAGGCTGGGTTTGCGTGAGGCTGAGTTTCGCCGGTTCCTATCCGGACGCCTTGGCACTCGAACAATCGATAGCTACGTCTCCAATTGCCAGCGGGTCCGCAAGACCGCTGCGGTCGACATCGATCAATGCGACCTGAGCGAAATAGGCTTGTCTAACCTTCGCCGGCAGATTGAGGACGCAGGCATCCCTTCTCGAAGCGCCAGCGACTGTATCTCCGCCCTGAAGTCCTACGCTGAGTTTCGCCGCGGCCAGCGGACCGCGTCGACGACGGCGCGAACCATGCGTGTAACGCGGGAACAGCGTGAGGCATGGGCTGCGAACACCGCGACGGGCCCCCTCAACCGATGGGTGGACGAGCAGGCGCGAGACGAAGACGGTGCCTTCGACCTCGAACGCCTCTACGCTCTGGCCGAGCGTTACGGCGTGAATAAGCGCGTGGAGTATGCTCACCTAAACGCTGGCCAGCAGCGCATGAACCTCGGAAACATCCTGCGCCGCGTCATCCCTCCGGCCGATTACGAAGGGGCGGACGCCCCGACCGGGGACCAAATGCAGGCGCCCTCCCCGCGCTCGAAGTTGGCCCCCTCGCCGGAACCAACTCAGCTGGAGAACCCAGTCCCGGAACTCATACGAGACGCCAGCGTCCAGGACCTCCTTCTGCTCTACAGCCAGATCATGGAAGAGTTGCGCGCCCGCGAAGTGGTCCGCACCAGCAACTCCCCAGTGGGCGACTACGGCGAGCTGCTTTTCGCAAAGGCTTTCGGATGGAGCTTGGAAAGCAACTCTGCCTCCGGGCACGACGCCACCGACGACAGCGGCCTTCGCTACCAAATCAAGGCAAGGCGCCTCACGGCCGCCAATGGATCCCGGCAGCTTAGCGCCATACGGCGGCTGAACGATCAGACTTTCGATCATCTTGGCGCGGTTCTGTTCGACGCAGACTTCAAGGTCCTCCGCGCGATCATCATCCCGCATGCCATCGTCGCCGCCCGCTCCCGGCGCCGGGAGCACACCAACAGTTGGCTGTTCATGCTCGAGGATCGCGTGTGGCAGGTCCCTGGCGTGCGAGACGTCACCGCGGAGCTCGCTGTCGCAGCCGCTGCGCTGTAGCCGGAGGACCGCTGCACATGGCATTGCGCTACAGAAGCGGCCGCGCCAAATCATTCCTATCCCTGAACGCTCAATGCCCCTGCCGCACGCGGCGGCTATGTCATTGTTCCGTTTGGGCCGACCCGATCCGCAGTGCAGCGCACCGCTTCGCCGTTGATGTCGGCCTCAGAAAACACTGCGTCGCGGCCGGCACTCCCGCCCAGAGTTGGCCACCCTTCGCGAGACGACTGAGCTTGGCTTAGTCCCACCTCCGCGGAACGGCTGCGGGAACGCCTTGAACGCAGTGACCCGAGATCTCTAAACCGATGATGATTTAGGTACGAGATACCGGATCGCCCCATCCGACGTTCGTGTTGCGTATAGCGTCACGCCCTCGCGCGAGGCTTGGTGCGCCGTTCCGGCTGCACGCAGTTGCGCTCGGTGTTCTTCGGCCATCTCCGCCGCGAAGTCTCGAACCCTGCGGATGTTCTGAAGCGCCGAGACCGTCACCTGACCAAGGCGACGTTTCGCCAATGGAACGACAGTCTCGACCCGCCCCACGGCCAGCAGGCCTATGCTATAGGCTTCCTTAGCGGTGGCGGCATATTTCTCCGCCCCGGCTCTCAAGATCATATCCAGCGCCAGGAACCTCTGTGTTGATAGCTCCGGACATAGAGCGAGGATCTGCAAAGCAATGATCCGCGCGTCCAGCGACTGCGCCCAGAGCTGGAGCAAGTAGTCGATTTCCACCGCATGCCTGTCCAGTGGCGAAACGGCCTTCCGGGCACTGCTGAAACTCCGCAGCTCCGCGTGCTCAAGACGCTCCTGTTCCGCTCGCAGCGCATTGTGAGCGAACTGGCCGACCTCGTTGAGCTTGCGCTCAATGCTCGAAAGTTGCCCCAGGTAATCGGAGTCCCACTCACCCAGGACAACCGGTTGAGCGATCACGAAAAGCTGCTCATAGGCCGCCTGAAGGATAGCCACTTTTTCGTGTTTGAAGTGAGCGTCCAGGCGGGCGAGTCCGTCGCCCAGAAATCGAAGTCTCTCGCCGATTGAGCTCAGATGCTGCTGTCCGACGACCACAGTGATAATCTGGAAAACAATTAGTGCGCCCGTCGCCATGGCGCTCGGATTGGTGATCTCTACCAACCGCGCAACTCGCCCAGCATCCTTGATCTGGCCAATGCGGGCCCCGCTCGACTTGCGCGCGAGACCAGCGAACCGGGCGTCGATCCTCACTAGCTCGCCCGATGCAAGTTGCGACAAGAGAACGCCAGTCGGGAGCATCGGAAGCATCGGCGAGAGGCGCGCGAGCAGGGACTCTCCTAAATCCAGGTCCCGCAGCGCGGGCACGTCCGCAGAGCCTGCAATCGGCGTGATCACGAGTTCTACCTCGGGTGCCGGATCGCTCTCAGGCGGTGCGAGGCTCACGGGCCTAAGCCGCGCGACAGCGTTAGCAGCGGTGGCGCGCCGTCGGGAAAGCCAGAGCCCCCCGAGCGCCATGAGCAAGCAGAGCAAGAACGCCGCGACGATCCAGGACGTCACCTGCGCGCCCCAAAATCGGCCAAAAACTCGGACCCGGGTCGGATCCCACTGACAAGCAAGCGATCTCGAGCCCGGGTGCAGGCGACGTAGAGGAGATGGCGTTCGGTTTCGTAGACGTCATCGAGGTCGGTCTCTTCGACCACTGCGTCGATGCGCTCAGCCGAGGGCAGCACCTCGTCGTCGCAGGCCATGACCGCCACGGCCTTGAACTCCAGGCCCTTGGCCAGGTGCATGGTTCCGATGGCCACGCGATCGCCGACCTCGATCTGCCGCTCGGAGAGTTCGATAGGCTGCTGTCCCGCGGCCTCGACGGCGGCGCGAGCACGGGGCAACTCCCGTCGGGAACGCACGAAGACGCCGATCTCCGACGACGCGATGCCGTTCGCGATGGCGTCTTGAATGAAGCGAGCGACGAGCTCGCCCTCGGTCGCCTCGTCGTTGCTGAGGACGACATCCGGCGCGGGTCCCTCGAAGACGGAGATCGTGCCCCGCCTCTCCTCCTCCCGGCCGTCGACGTCCCGCACCGTGTTCGGTAACAACCGATCGGCGGCTTCCCGGATTTGTTGGGAGGTGCGGTAGTTGACCTTGAGCGTGGTGGAGCGGCCCCGCACATCGGCGCCCAGAGCCTTCCAGGAGAAGGGCTGCTGGAAGATCCGCTGCCCCAGGTCGCCAGCGAAGAAGAGGCGGTCCTGACCTTCGGGCGCGATGGCGCAGAGCAGGCGAAGCTCAGGCACGCCCAGATCCTGCGCCTCGTCTACGACCACGTGGGTGAAGGGCTTCTCGTCCTTAGCGGCATAGTGGTCCGCCAGGGCGTGGAAGACCCCCGCCCACGTTAGTGCGCCCTGAGCCTTGATAGCCGACCGGGCCGCCTCGAATACCGGCCAAAGGGCCTCGCGCTGGCGGCTCCCCAGTCGGTTCTTGCGGCCAAGCCGCGGGACGTCTGCGTAGGAGCCGGAATCGGCGACCCGCCAAGCATCGACAACACAGTCCCACTCTGCCGAAAGAAACCGCTGCGAATAGGCCTTCAGCCCCGCATCGCGCGCGGCGCCGGCGAGCGCGGCCTCCACTTGGTCGGCCAATGCAACGCGTGGCTTGCGGCCGAATGCGAGCTGGAACAGCTCCGTCGCCAGGCCCTCGAAAGAGGCGACCGTTATGCGGGGTACGATTGATTTGTCCGGCCCCGCCAGCACCGCCAGCTTGCGACGGAGGCTGCCGGCCAGCGGCTCGGAGAAGGTCGTCAGCAGCACTCGCGCAGCAGGATCGTCGCGGATCAGCCGAACCGCGCGGTGGACGGCGACAACGGTCTTGCCCGTTCCGGCGGAGCCGGCCACTCGAGCCGGCCCGTTGTAGCTGCGCTCCACGACAGCGCGCTGCGAGGGATGCAGGAAGACCGACCACTTGTCCCACGGCGCGTCGAGAGCCGCGCGCAGCTCGTCCGCGGACTCCACAGTGAGGAAGCGACGCAGCGCATCTGGATGCCGGAAAGGATCGACGGGCGCCTTGGCTTCGACCACGTCCTCGGGCCGCCGCAGGACCCCAGTCGCGGCATAGTCCAGCAACGCCTCGGCCGCTTCCGCAGGCAGATGCTCGGCCAGTTCGAAGAAGGCGGCCTCGGTCGCTGCCTGTACCGGAAACAGCCAGTCCTCCGGCACGCCGACCGCCAGTAGGGCGTCGTCGTCCAACATGGCGAAGAGCTGTGGCGCAGCGAGCGCGCTGTGCGCCGCCCTCGGCGTCTCTTCAGGGGGTTCTGTCCAGAGGCGCGCGAGGTCGGGTTGCGCCTCCTCGACCCGCTCGCGGACCTCCACGATCTGCACCGCTCCGGTACGCGGATGCGCCTCAATCCGCCTGCGCTCTGCCCAGGCGTAGGCGCGATCGTGATGGTCCACGTATGCGACGAGGATGCTGGACGCGGTCTTGTGCAGGATGAGACGGAGGTCACGATTGACCCGCGCAGACCAGAAATTGACGTCCTTTGACTTGCCGATCCGGTGCAGCTGGAGCCCCGGCGCAGATGGGTCCAGTTGCAGATCGAGCACGCTGATCTTCACGGCTTTCTGCTCCGCGGCCGGGAGCCGCGCGAGCGCGTCAGTGAAGGTGTCGGCGATGCGGAAATCCATGATCCTGCGCTCTCAGCAACTCAGCAGCGATACGCGGGCGGGCGCCAACAAGTCCTTCACGCCCCCGGTTCGTTGCTTTCGGACGTAAATCCCGAAGCCGAGTTCGCGAACCAATCCACCGACATAGCGATTGAGTTCATCGGCCACACGTTGGATTTTCTGCAACTCCGTCAGCTTCGTCCGCCGAAGTCTGACAAGGCAATTGAAGAACAACAGGTCCAGCGCGGACGACTCGATCCAGTCGATCTCCTCTGTGTAGCCTGCCACCCAGACGAGCTTAGTCTGGCTACTGAAGAGCTTCTCCGCGACCGCGTGAGTGCCGAACTCGCACGTCGCAAGATGCAGGCCCGAGAGGCTAGCGCCCCTGGTAGTTCGAATCCGATCAAGGAGGTTGCGGATTTCGACCCGCTTAAGCACCTCGCCGTTCATCAACGCCAAGCCCTCGTGGGAGCCGTGCATCGCGAGGCAAAGATAACGGCAAACGGGATCGCGCGCGATCCGCGGGATCGCCTCCTTGAGAGCGACCTCGGACGACGCCATCTCGTAGTGGTAGCGATGCGGATTGTCGGTGGCGAGGTCTGCCACCAGGTCGAAGAGCGCTCTGACCGACACATTGCTGTTCGGCCACCACTTGCTTTCGACGACAGCGATGCCGGTGTGTGCGATGCTCATGCAGCCACAGCGTTGATTGCGTCGCGCGCGAGCAGGCCGAGCCTGCCTCTGGGATGGGCCGGGCCGCTAAGCCAGTTCGGTATCAGCGCGCCTTGGGCGGCGAAGTGCTCCGTGTGGACGACGACAATTTGGTCGTCCCTGTATGCGACTTCGTTGAGCGTCCGCCAGGCGCCAGGGCGAGCGCCCTCGAAGGCCCGGCGACATGCCTGCACATAGCATTGCTTCGCCCCCATCCCCAGCATGACAATCAGCTTGGTCGGCCGAGGAAGCCTCCGCAGGTAGCGAGCCGAACACTCCGAAACGATGGACCGGCCGAACTCAGTCTTCACAAACCTGTCGAGCATGCCGCCACCGGTACCGGTCCAGGCTTGCTTGGCTTCGTCGTGCCGCTCCACCGTGCACCGGATCAGCGAGCCGAAATGGAATCGGCCGCTCGGGTCCGCGATGACCCTGTCCACGAGCTCAGAGTCCGGCGCTGCCAGAAGCCCAACATGGTGGAGGATCTTCGCTAGGTTCGTGCGACCGCGGCGGAACGCGATCTCGTCATGTGACTGTCGCTCGAGCGCTCCGGCCTGTGCTGGGCCCTTTGAGAAACCGAGCACAACGATCTCGGCCTGTGGATTGCCCCAGGCCAACGGATTGTTGGTGATCCGCCAGGCGCCCTCGGAGACTTGGCTTCGCCCCCAATCAACGCCGGATCCAAAGCACCGATCGCAACCAATTCGCCCGTGTGGCGGTAGCCCTGCGTCTTCACTGTCGAACACTCATCCCCCTACTGAGCGTCTGCGGGCGTTTGCCCAGCGCCCCTTACTTCGCCCAGACCGGTCGAGCGCCCCATTCGGCTAGAACTTCCCTGACCATCGGCGAAACCATCCGAAGCGCGCGCTCTTGCGTGAATCCACAGGAGACGAGCTTAGGCAGGCCGAATACCTCGTAGAGAAGATGCTGCTCCATGCAGGACGCCACGACATCGCCCAGTTGCATCCCGGTCCAGCGCCCCTGGGCTCCGAGCTTCACCACGCGCTTCAGCGCCGTGCCTGTGCATCGCGGGTGGCGCTCGGCCGCGTATTTCCGGACTTCCTCGGCGCTGTAACGCCCAGTCACGGATTCGGCAGGAGGAACTCGTACGGCCGGAGCGCGAGCCGCGGTTGCGGGCTTCATAGCCGCGCTGTCAGGCTTCGTACGCCCCCCTGCCTTCGTCTCCAGCGTTTTGCGGCCTTTGGTGACCTTCTTCCGCGGTTTCTGTGGTAGCAAAGTCTGCGGCCTCACTTCGCCAGTCTTCTCGTATTCGACCTCGAGCGCCAGCAAGCCACGCGTGCGACGCTTGCCGCTCGCCGTCGGATGAACGCGGATCACTGTTGACCCGCCAATGTAGCCCCCCTTCGCCACGGCTAGACCCTGAAAACCTTCATCACTTCGTCCCCGAAGTGATTGATCACCTTCACCGCGATCCTGCCGCTCTTCGGGCGGTCGAAGGGGCGTGAGACCTCGCGGTAGAGGGTGGCCCAGGCGGCTTCGTCGATCTCGGCGCGCAGTGCGGTCTTGAGGCTCTTGTAGGGGTCGTTCGCGCCCAGGAAATAGGCGTGGCGGACGAAGAAGCTTTCCTCGTCGTAGTCGGTGTCGATGAACCAGGCGGCGATGGATTTAGTGTCCCCCGACCGGATGTCTCCTGTGTTCGGATCGAAGACGTCCACGCCCTTCACCCGCACCGTGATCTGGTCGCCGGGCAGGGTCTCGACTTCGACATCCGGCTCGCCGAACACGATGAAGAGGTTGCCCTTGCCGGTGTTCTTCAGCTCGCCGGCCATGTGCAGGTCGGGGCTGATCTTGGCCTTGAGGATCGGCAGCGGACCAAGCTTCACCAGCTCCGAGGCGTGGGCCTCGAAGTTGAAGGCGGCCGCGATCAGCACGTCGAAGCGAGCGTCGGTTGCCTCGCGAGCTGCGGCCGTCAGATCGGGGCGCGAGGTAGTCCCAAACTCCGGGCCGATAAAGATGGCTGCACGCCGCTCAATCTCGCCTTCCATGAAGCGGCCCTCGGCGGCGATGTACTCGCCAGGCCAGGGCGTGAGCGATGTAAAGGCAATTTTATCGGCCCTCGCGCCCTGTTGGACGCCGGACGTTTTCAGGTTCTCCAGCACGATCGCAGAGAAATCGGCAGGTGGCGCGGAGGCGAGGTTGCGGCGGCGGCGGCCTTCCGAAGCTTCAGAGACACCAGCCAAGGCGTCTGCATCTGACGGCACAACCCGGTGAGGAGACAGACTCTCAACAGTGAATGGGCCCGCGACGCGGACCCTGCCCTTGTCTTCGTAGGGTTGATCGAAGAGCAACTCGACATCGGCCGTGCGAGCAATCAAGGCGTCGATTTCGCGTTGCCGCCCGATCAGACCACTGCGCCAATCCCCGTGGATCTGCCGTGCCGCGACAGGCCATTCTGCGCTGCAGTCATCGGGCACTTGCCAGTCTTCCCAGGATTCGCCCAACGTTTCGTTTAGCTCAGCCAGGAGCGGCGAAAGTAAGGCATCCCACTTATCCCAAACATCATCGATCGCGGCGTTATTGGCAATGTCCCCAACTGTTATATGTGGAGCTCGCCTATATACAAAACCGAGGCGAATATCATCGCGACAATCCTCGGATCTTCCTACATGACCGGTCAGCTCCCGTTCCTTTTGCAGGCCCAGATTGCTGTCCGCTAGGATGTAGAAAGGATATCGCGCAGACATTAGGCGGGTCCGCGCGAGAGCAAGCGCGACTCGGCTAGTATCGATTGTTATCCAACGGCGCCCCCAATGTTCAGCGACATACGCGGTCGTTCCGGAGCCGCAAGTAGGATCGAGCACCAAGTCTCCCGGATCCGAAGCCATGAGTATGCAGCGTTTGACAACCTCCGAGTTAGTTTGAACGACATACACCTTACTATCGGCACCTACAGTATCAGCCCACGGCGCAGTCAGGGCAGAGGTGGATGCCTCGTCTGGAAATAGCCGATAGTTGAGGTTCTTCCCTTCGCCCTGTAAACGGCCCGCGCGCTTCAGCCTTTCCAAGCCAAGCGGCGGAACTCCAAATCCCTTCTTGGGCGGGGAATACGTTTTCCCCTGAAACTCTGGCGAATACTTTCCACTGGCCATGTCGCCCGACGGTTCTAATGATTTTAGGCGATATACTCTCGCATCAACAGGCAGCAGAGAATGATCATCCACTTGATCGGCGGTCATCCTAACTCGTCGTAGGTTGGGAGTCTCGTACCAACAGTGATGAAACTCACCCTCAATGCGGGGAATTGTCAAAAGCCTATTGAATTTCGCCCTCTTTCTTCCTTTTTGGTCAAATTTATCTTTTGCGTACCAGACAAGAAAATCTCCCATATGCTCTATAAATGTTGAGCCAAAGGGCATCGTCTTTTTTCGAAAGTATATTTGAGAGATGAAGTTCTGAGATCCAAATATCTCATCGCAGACGTTCCGGACCAAATGAACATTTTCCTGTCCAATTTGGATGAATATAGATCCACTCTCAGACAAGAGTGATTTTGAAACGGATAATCTATCTCTCAGATAAGAAAGATATGAATGGATACCGTTTTTCCATGTGTCGCGGAACGCCTTGATTTGTTCCGGCTCTCTTGTGATGCGAGCTTGAGCGTCTGGCTTGGCTTCCTTCTGATCAACGCTGGGCTGCCAGTTTGACGCGAACCCAATTCCGTAGGGAGGATCAAAGAAGATACACTGGACCTTGCCCGCAAGAGCCTCGCGCTCAGCCAGTGACGCCATCACCTGAAGGCTGTCGCCCAGGATCATGCGGTTCGACCAATGCTGGTTATGCAGGTAGAACTCGGTTTTGGCCTCGGCGTCGATGCCGTTGAAGTCCGCGAACAGGTCAATGGATTCAGATACCTTCGAGCCTTCCGCTGAACGGCGTTTCAGGTCGTCGATGATCGCCTTGGGATGGATCTTCTCCTGAATGTAGAGCGGCGGCGTCTGGACAATCAGGTCGGACCAATCCTGCGTGTCCTTGCCGCGCCAGACCAATTGCGCGTCGCCTAGTTCGACCTCGCCCGTGTCGTGCAGTTGCGTGACCTGCGCCGGCGTCAGGCGGATGCGCGCTCCGTTCCAAATGATCTGGGGATCCAAGTCTTCGTCCCTCTCGCGTCGCTCACCTTCCGCCAGTGGCCGCGCGCGCGGATAGTGCGCGGGCTTTGGTGGATGCATTTCTTCCAGATACTCGGCCGTCGATTGCAGCTCAGCGGTCGGAATGTTCCGCCTCGTGGCCTCGTCATGGACCAGCGTCTCGATCTGCTTCGGCCCCTTAGGGGTCCTGGCCATCAGTTCACTCCCAAGTTCGGCGCCGACGTCAGGAACGTGTAGCGCCCTACGAGATACGCCGCCCATGGGTCCTCAGGCATCGCCGCCATGACAGCCCCGAACACCTGCTCCGTGGTCCGAGCGATGAAGGCCGCAGGATCGACCAAAACGGCCGAGAAGGCTTCGAAGGCGTCTTCGCCAAACTTGGTTAGCGCCGGTGCCGTTACGACATGAAGGGCGCGATTCTCCGCCGGTGAAATGTGTAGCACCCGCACGCGCCCGGCGCCGTCTTCGCCGGCCGTCTGCATCTGGAACGCCAGCATCTGTTGGCGCAGCAGCTGGTAGAAGGGCTCCCAGAAGAAGTCTTCCACCCTGAGCGCAAGGTCGGCGCGTATGGGGCCACGTGGTGCAAAGGCCTTGTCAGCGTAACGAGCGACCCGTGTCGCGTTGCCCGACGGCGGGATCGGCGCACCGTACTTCTCGGTGTACTTCCATTCGATGAGCAGCGTCTCGACCCGGCCATCCGCCCGGAAGCGCACCACGGCGTCGGCACTGGTCGCATTCGCGCCGCGCGTGGCGCGCCTGGTGGCGGGCCATTCGCTCAGATAGTTGTCTCGGCCGGTCCACTCGAACCCGACGAACCAGGGCTCGCCGCAGGGACCGTCTTCAACCTTCAGCATCTCGGGCGGCGCGATGCCGAGCGCGTTGCCGACGACGCTCGACAACAGATCAGGGCGGCGCGCCAGCGGCATGAGAAAGTTCAGGCAACAGACCTGGGACGAGAGCCCGTGATTGGCGTGCTGGTGCCAAGTGATCTTGTAGCGATCGAAATAGGCCTGTGCGGGCTCCTGGATGCACGGAGCAAGATTCAGGAAGAAGTGCTCAGGCTGCAGCCTGTAGGCCGAGCCGCCGTGGCCTACTGCCTCGCCGCAGGTCCGCTCGAAATGAGCGCCCTGAGAGAGCCTTTGCGCGGGAATGAAACCGGCCGCTGCCTTCGAGGTCATTCGGCCGCTTCCATCGCCTTTGGGACGTCTGCCGACTCCTCCGGTTCGTCGTAGGCCTCCGCCTCGTTGGCGCCCTCGCCGCGGTAGAGCTTCTTCCCGGTCGCGTCTTCGATCAGCTTCAGAAGCTCTTCGCGGCGCGCCTTCAGAAACGCGGTGAAGTCGTCGGCCCGCAGGTGGACCGAGTCGACAAGGTGGCTTTGCAGCAAGTGATCCAGCTTGTCGCCCGCGATGGCCGGTGAGCCTTCCCAGCCGCGCTCAAGGCGAGCCACGTATTCACTGGGCGCCACGCCGCCGAGGATTCGGTTAGTGCGCGCGCCGAGCGGCGTCTTGTTGATGATGCAGTCGTAGTCCTCAGGCGGCAGCTTTGCCTTTTCGCACCAGGCCTTCGGGAAGATGTGATGGATGTCGACCTGCTCGTCGAAGAAGACGGTGTGGTCATAGGCCTGCCCAGAGCGGAAATCGTTCGCGCCCTTCTTCATCAGCAGCGCGCTGACGCCCTTGTATGCTGCGGAAAGGCGGGTGCGCATGGATTGCAGACGCTGCGCGTCGAACGTCGATTGCACGATCGTCGAGGGCTCCGGTCCGCCGTCAAGCCAGGCGGGAACCTCCTGGATATCGCGGGCCAACCGAGACTCCGTGGCTGATCCGTAGAGTTCGCCAAAGACGCCGTTCCAGTACCAGCGCATCAGCCTGTGGCGGACCTCGATATTCTCCCAGCCGCCGCCCAGCTCCGCCAGAATCGCGGCCAGGGGCGTGACCTGGGATTGGTAGGGAAGATCATATCCGCGGTAGACACCTAGCAGCCGCAAAAAGCGCGCCGCCCTGTCAAAGCCTCGCTCCACCAAGTCGGCGTACTTCTGGTAGGCGGCAAGCGGAAGCTTCAAGAGCGATTGCCGCGTCGCGCTCACGGCCGGCGGGTTATCGTGGCCTTCCGCCTCGGCCGCACGCCGCACGGCCTTCGTATGCAAGAGGCTGATCGCCTGCATGAACTCCGTGCTGGAGATATTGGCCAGCGCCGGGTGGGCCTTGAGCCGCTTCTCGCGCGCCGCCCAATCGTCACGAAGTCGGAAGCCATCAGCGGCGTACATCGCTGTTACGAGTTCGAACGCGTCGAGCGCCTTTCCGCCGGTGTTCACCTTCTCGAAGACGAGGCACACCGCCTCCTTCGACGTATCGCGATCTAGCGCGATGACGGGGACGTCGTAGCTGCGGAAATTCTGCAGCACGGTGTCCTGGAACGCCTTGAAGAACGCGCGCTTTTCAAGCTCCCCTTTCGCGATCCAATAGTCGCCGAAGCCGTCCTTCCACTCGTCCCAATCGAACACCCGGTTCACGGGAAACATCATCGCTTCGTATTCCCGCTCCGAATTAGAGAGGTCGAGGTCGATGTCCTTGCCGAAGTTCGACTTGATCAGGCGATCCTCGGGGACGCCGACGATCGCTTCTTCCCGGGGGATGTCGGCGTCCAACGCCCGGCGCATGTCGATATAGTACCAGCGCTTCACCCGAGCGTTCCGGGCGGTCACGGTCTCGACCACAGCCTTTCGCAAAGCCGTCTGATAGAGCGACGTCATTCGCTGCTGGCCGTCGAGCAGAAGTGCGGTTGGCTTGCGAGTGCCGTTCTCGGGCGGGGCCCCCTGAATGAGCCGCGGCGCGAAGTCGACTTCCCCGCCCGTTTCGAGCGTCATGAGAGCTCCGACCGGAAAGGCCTGCGATATCGAGGCGATGAGTCCCTTGATGCGCTCCTCATCCCAAACCCAGCTTCGCTGAAAGTCCGGAAGCTGAATTGCGCCGCGTTCGCAGTCCCGAAGGAGCTCAGCAAGCGCGACCGGATTCGTCTTGAAACTTCCCCCCACGGGCATCCCCCTTCGCGGCCTCAAGCCGGCTCGAATTGGCTTTTGGTCAGATCGCCGACGAGAGCATCGAAGGCGTCCTGGATGGCGTAGACGTCGGTGAATTCCGCGAAGGCCCAGCGACCATGTGCGCCGAGGTTGTTCACGCCTGGCACCCACAAGGTCTTCATCGTCTCCGCCTTGAGCTGAGCATCCTGGCCGCGGAAGCCTTTGGTTTCGATGATGAGGTTGAGCGGCTCAGGTTGTCCGTCATCAAGGCGCACGATGAAGTCTGGCACGTAGCGGCGGGGCACGGCGCCGTCGCGATACGGGACGTCGAACTGCATGCCCTGGTTCTTCACGTAGGCGAGGACACGAGGGTGACGCTCGACCACGCGAGCGAGCTCAGCCTCCCACTCGCTGTCCAGTACCACGTGGCTGACATGGCTCTTATCGCCGGCAGTCGTCCAAACTTCCTTGGTGGTGTTGAAGGCGACGAAACGTGTCGAGCCACTGGGATTGTAAGCGTCGAGGATCGCCTTGATCCGCTTCTCACCTTCATTGGCCCGTTGGCAGGCCATGAAGATCAACTCAGCGGCCTTGTCGGCCAATTCTGTGTAGAGGATCGCACCGGTGGGCACGCCCTTAGCGACGAGATACCCCTCATTGATCCAGCGGCGCACGACGCGCTGGATATCGCCGAATAGGTGCATCGGCGGGTCTTCGCCGGGGTCACGGTAGCGCGTGTAAAGCAGTCGCTTCGCCAGGTGGAAGGACAGCTCGCTTGGCCGCTTGTCCTCCAGGACCTGAGGTGTCAGCTCGACTCCCTCACCGACGATGCCTTCATTGAGAACGACACATGGCCCGACGTTGCCAGGGTTCAGCTCGAAGCGGCTATCGTCACTGAACTCGGCCGTGATCCGCTCGTCCGGCAGATCGTAACGGTAACCCTCGACGCGGGGGAAGGTGATCTCGAGCGCGGACCGCTCCTTCAGCGCTTGCACGCGCGTCGTCTTGGCTGGCTTGGTCACCGGCGCGACCACGGGGGCCGCCGTGAAATTGAAGGGGATGCCGAGGATGTCGGCGTACTCGACGTTGAACAGACCATCCTTATTCAAATCGTAGGACTGCCGGCGCAGACCACGGCCGACCACCTGTTCGCAGAGCAGCTGCGTGCCGAAGGCGCGTACGCCCATGATGTGGGTGACCGTGTTCGCGTCCCACCCCTCCGTGAGCATCGACACAGAGACGACGCAGCGGATCTGTTCGCCCAACCTGCCCTTTCGGCCTACCGTATTCATGGCCTCACGCAGGATGTCCGTATCGGTGAGCGCCTCGCCGGCCTGCTGGTCGCCGGTGCGATCGATCAGCTCGCGCTTGAACTGATCGATCTCCGAGCCCATCAGCTCGCGGTAGCTAGCATCCAACGCCTCGCCGCTTTCCAGGGCCTCAGAGTCCACCAGCAGGGTGTTGAAGCGGGTCAGCCGGTTGCCATACTCATCGTAGTTGCGGAACAGCGCCAAATGGCCGGCATGGCGAAAGCGCATGTCGCCATCTTCGTCTTCGCGTTCGAAGCCGGAGATCCACTCGTAGACGAGCTTGGAGGTGGCGGTGTTGTTGCAGACCACGATGAAGACCGGCGGCGTCTCTAGGCCCGCCTGCTTCCAGGCCTCGAACGTCTTCTCGTAGTGGCTGTAGAGTGCGTAGAGCGCGGTTTGCAGCTCGGCGGGGAACGTCGCGGCGAGCGGATCGAGCTGGCCCGACTTCGCAGCGCCCTTCTTCGGCATCCGCTTGCCGATATGCTCCCACAGCTCGCGGTAGATCGGCATCTCGCCCGTGACGGAGTTATCGGCCACCGGGATGCGCGGGAGCTTCACGATCCCGCATTCGATGGCGTCCATCAGCGAGAAGTCCGAGACCGTCCAAGGGAACAGTGTCCCCTCGCGATAGCCAGAGCCACGCAGGAAGAAGGGCGTAGCCGACAGGTCGAAGACGGTGCGGACGCCGACTTTCCGCTTGAGCGCCTCCAGGCCTGAGATCCACAAGCGAGCTGCTTCCGTGTTCCGCTTGGCTTCCTCGCGGTCCTCTGCCGAAATCGGCGTCTCGGCATCGCCTTGGGCGCGCTCCCGATAGCAGTGGTGCGCCTCGTCGTTGATCACGACGACGTTCTTGAAGGCCAACAGCTCGCCGCAGGCCCGCTTGAGCATGGCCCCTTCCGTCTCAGTCGTCTGGATCGGCTCGTCCCTGCCCTGCAGGAAGGCGCGGCCGACCTTGGTCAGCTCCATGGTCTCCCTGCGCTTGAAGGCGTGGTAGTTAGTCAGGACGATCTTGGCCTTGGCGACGTCCAGCAACATGTCGGCCGGCACTAGCTCGCGCTTGGCGTAGTAGTTGTCTGGATGCGACGGCAGCAGGATCTGAAGGCGGTCGCGGATGGTGATGCCCGGCGCGACAATCAAGAACGCGCGGCTGAACTGGGCGCTCGCCGGCGAGCGGACCGCGTTCAGCGTCTGCCACGCGATGAGCATAGCCATGACAGTCGTCTTGCCAGCCCCCGTGGCAAGCTTCAGTGCGATCCGCATCAGCTCGGGATTTGCGGCCTGGTTCGCAGCCTGGATATGCTTCCAGAGGTGCGCGTGCTGCTTCTGCTTGGGCGCGACCTCTGTCAGCCAGATCGCGGTCTCAACGGCCTCGACCTGGCAGAAAAACGGCCGGACGGATTCGAATTCGTGATGCCGCCAGTATTGCAGGAGCCGCTGTGTGACCGGCGTGACGCCCCAATCGGCCGGGTTGTTCAGGCCGCGCCATGCGGTCACGTAGCTGCGGATTTCGTTGATGATGGCCAGTGTGTAGGCCTGCCCCTCCTCGTCCTCCTCCGCGAAGAGATCGAGGTCCAACTCGGCCTGCCTCGCCCTCTTCCCCTGCTTCCTCGAGGGCGGTACCGGCGAGATCAGTTCGGACTTCCGCCGACCTTCGACAGGCGGCGTATTGAGCGGTTGGCCCTTCTCATCGAGCGCGTGGTGACGCCGCGGCGGCTCGTACGGCGAGTTGAGGATGGGTTGTTCGAAAAACGACTGACTCATGGTGCCCCCCCGGGCGACCTATACGCTAGCAGGCGCGGTCTGCCCGGCGCAACTTAGGGTGTTCGATGCGCCGTCGCCGCCGACGGGAGTTCGTTGACGGATTCGTCCGCCTTTCGCTCGGACTAATCGGTGTCCGAATACTGAATATAGCGCAGGGCAACGAGGCCGATTAGGACCAAGCATAGGCCTCCAGCGATTCCCCACCCCCAGTGCCACCGGGTGGCTTGCATCGTCGCCAGCAGGAACATCGAGACCCCGATGAGGCCGCCGCCACCGCGGGCCAGCCATAGCGACCCCAGTTTGACGAAGTGGCGTGTACCAGGGTGCATCAGGCTAGTCCGGCAGCCGTCGATCCACCGAGGCGCCGCCACGCCTCCGAAGATCAGCATTCCTGATCATCTTGCCAGCGAACTCGAACGCCTCATCCGAAACAGGCCGGCCAGCGACGGCACCGACCTGTCTAACCTGACGGGCGAGAGCCAGGAGGGCTTCCCCAACGATCTGGTCTCGCTCAACGGCGCGGGGCGAAAGCAGCTTGAGGAAGACGATTTGATAGCCTGGCAGATCAAATCGCATGGAGTAGATGTTGCCCCTGCCCGGCTGCCAGGTGACGGGGCCAAACGGTACCGGCTGTTCCGCCTCCCGGACCTCCCACGGCTTGCAGGCATCATTGTACAGAATGGTGCAGACCAGCACAGCTGGTGGGTAGTCGAACTGTTCCGCTAGATCCTCCAGACGGGCAATCAACGCGCGAGGCAGTTCGACAGCGAAGGGCTGCGCGCCATTGCGGACGGGCCGCCAGAGCAGGTCATTCGCGCCGACGATCCGAGCCAGAGAGACGCCTTGCGAAAGGCGTCGCGCGATCGTCTGACCAAGCGTGGCATCGCCAACCACATCACCTTCCTCCTCCATCGCGCAGAGAAGTTCGTCGTCGATGTGGACGGTAAGCGTATCCATGTCGGGCGTATCGTCGAGCAAGTCGCTTCAACCTGACCAGTACGGGGAGCCTTGATCCGCCAGCGCGCATCTCACTCCCATTATGGGAGTATGCGCCGACTTGGCTAGCCCTTCGCCCTTGAGTGACCTCGGGCGGGGACGGTGGCGGGCAAAAGCATTGAGGCCTTCAGGGAGATCGGCCGCCGGCTGGCGGCCGTACGGCAGCAATGCGGCTTGACCCAGAAGGATCTGGCTGAGCGCGTCGGCAAACCACCATCGTACATCGCCAAGCTTGAATTGGCGGAGCGCCGGCTGGACATCAACGACCTGCGGTCGCTGGCCGAAGGGATGGGTATGCCGTCCGTGGCGCTGCTCGAGCGGCTTCAGTCGGACGGGACATCCTTAAGTTCGTAGATCTCTCGAATCGAGTCGAAGGCACTAGCTGCGTGATGCGGGCGGCAAAGGTTGATCCAGCTTCTGCTCGTCGAGCCCGAAGAGACTGGCATTGTAGGCCCACCTCACGAAGCGCTCCAGCAGCGCATCGTTCTGCGCTCGCACGCGGCTGATTTCCGCCTCCAGCCGCTCAAGGCGCTCGGTCGCTACCCTCAGGTCTCCAGCGCCAACCCGGCGCGGTCGGCGCGATGCCAGTTCCGCCCTCCTCCGCCTCAGAGCCTGGGCGATTTCGGGATAGCGATGCAGTGTCTGGCGGACGTAGGTGACGTGAAGGACGGTCTCGATCCGCGCGATCAACCCGCTCCAAGACAGCGGAAGTTCCTCCCAGCCGTCTATGATCCCCAGGATCGCCGTGAGGTCCGCCGGCTGAATGTTTGGCGCCCGCCGTTTCACGCGAGTTTCCCCAGCGCCGATTGAGCCAGCCAGGAATGTCGGCCATTCTCAGGCACCTCGCCGGAAGCCGGACGGATCACCGTTCCGTTCGGCACATCCGGATCTTGGAGTATCGCCCAGATCTTCTCGGCCCTCTCTACGGTTCGCTGCTGGTGGTCCCGCCAGCGGTCTGCTCCTTCGTAGCCAGCCTGATCTGCCTCACTGGCCCTAGCCAACAGCAGCCTAGCTTGCTCTAGGTGAGCGGCCAGTCGGGCCTCTTTGGCTAGGTCCCCCTTTACGCAGACGTGCTCATCACAATTCAGGCAGTCCCGATGCAGTAGGCAAGGCAGCATCGCGAAGTCGTGCAGGCAGAAGCCATACTCAGTGACGTGCGCAGCACCGGTCGCGAGCCCTGCAAACTCTTCTCTCGTGGCTGGTGGCTGGACTTTTACCGGCTGCAACTCGCTTCTGGTAGCCGCATCCAGATCTTCAAGCATCTCGTCAGCCGACACATGATCGTAGGCGGCGTTCTGAGCCACCGATTTCCGCCCACTCCACTTTGCGATGTCGAGTGGATCGAGCCCGCCCCTCTGCGCGACCGTGTTCAGGTAGTGGCGAAACGCGTGGGTTTTGACTTTGATAGGCGATCCATCTGCGTTCACTAACCCCAAACGGCTGAAGACTGAGGGCACACCATGCGCAGTGCGGGCCCCGAGAGCGTTCCTCACTCGAGCCTGCGTCACCGGCTCAAACATGCAGAGAGACGTCCCCCGGTCGGTACGGAACTCGTTGAACGACACGACGAACAGCGCCTCGGCCGCCTTCAGTCTGGTGGCCCGCTCCATCAGCGGGAACTCACTCGGCAGATCGGCCAACACGGCGCGTTCGAACTGACCAAAATCGAAGCCCGATCGATCACCAAGCCGCGCCATCGGTAGGCGATGGCGCGCCGCCCAGTCGTCTGCCGCAACGCCGAGAAGCAAGCCTGCTTCCTCGAGATCGATGAACGCCTCGCGTCGAAGATCCTCGTACTTCGGCGGGAGATAGATCTCATTCGGCCGGCGCTCGTACCACGCCGCGATTTTTCGAGCTTCCGCCGTCACCTGCTGGATCGTTGCCAATGCAACACGAACAGTCGGCACCATCTGGGGCAGCACCCAACGGACTTCGGGATCCACACCCTTTTCCGTCCACCACCTCAGACCGTACGCCTTAGCACCCTTCGCCGTGCGGTCCTCGACTTCGCAGTCGGCCCGCATGCGAAGTACCTCACCGATGCGGACGGGCGCCGAGCAGAGTAGCGCCGCGAGGGCGGCAACGAGCTTGTCCGACGGGTGCTCCGCCTGGCGGAATGCAAGGGTGATGGCCTGCAGCGCTTCCCCGCTGGGTAGCTTCTTTGCTCGCTGCTCCTCGTGCGCTGCCCCGACCCGTACTGTCCCGCGAGGACGCGGTATCGCGTTGGTCCACTGCAGCGGCACCGCGAGCAATTTGGCCTCTGAGACAAACTGAACTAGGAGTTCCAGCTGTGTACCGATCCGGTAGGCGCCCTCAGCGCTAAAGCGGTGCGTAATCAGACTGGCGGCGTGATTCAGGTGGTCGCCTCGCACGCCTGAGAGCTGAAGGCCAAATTCCCTCAGCACGAATTCAAGCGCACGAAGCGCCGACAGACGCTGTTGTTGGTTCTGTGTCGGCGCGACCTCCTGGCGGGAGATCAAATAAGCTTTAGCGAATTGGCGAAATGGAGCCGGGAGGGGTTCCGGCTGACTTGCGTTGGCGGTTTCCAGCGTACTGAACGTGATGCGCTTGATGCCCAGGCCACTACCCCGAGTAGTGGCTGTAATGTCCCAAACATCTTCGTCGAATTCGACATTGCCGAAGGGATTGGGCTTTCGCCGCATTGCCTCGATGAATCCTTCGAGGTTGCCTTGGGCGGAGCGGTCGGCCCGCGACGTGAAAGGGACGACGTCATCCATGACCGCGCTCCTCGCAGAGCGATAGGACCTCAGATACCGCCAAGATGGTCCGGTCGTTGACGGCTGCGATCCGCTCATCGGTTGCACGCTCGAGATGCGCGCGTTCTCCCACTAGGAAGTCCAGAACGGCGCGGTGTGGACCGTCCTTCCAGGCTCGGAAGTTGGGGCAGGTGTAGCAGCCTGTTGGCGCCAGCAGGCGACAGCTGCCTGAGGATCGACAGCTACCGAGGGGCTTCCGCGAGCCGAAGCGAGGGTCTGCAATGCGGCCGCCAGGCGCCTCCGCCGGCGTCTGACCATCGTCGATCTCGCCCACGAATGCACGGGCGAGCGGCGCGAGCGTGGAAGCCATCGCCTCGTCTAGTCGATCGACAATGTCGGGTCGGGCTTCCGCGTAGACGGCGACGTTCTGCAGGTCCGAGTGGTCAAGCATCTCGGCAATCACCAGCTCGCCTCGCCCTTCGGCGGCCGCGCGGCTGCCCAGCGTTCTGCGGAAGCGGGTGGGGTTTAGGCGAAGGGGCAGTCCTGTCCTCTCCGAGTGCACCCCCAGGCTCTCCAAGCCCGCGCGTGCTCGCCTATAGATTTCTTTGGTGGTCGCGTGCCACTCGAAGCCTGGGGCCCAGGCGATTTCACTGATGTTCGGGAACATCGGCGCGCCGTCAGGGCAATCGTCGCGGCCGAGCCTCTGACAGACATCTCGTACGTGGTCGCCGAATTCCGCTGCGAAGGCCGCGACAAGGGGTCTCTCCTTGAACTCACTCCTTTGAAGCTGCGACCGCTGCTTCGCCCTTGGCACACGAAGAATGGAAGGGCTGCCATTCTGCCCTGGCACCAAGTCGCACACCTTCAACGATGCGATCTGGATGGTTCTTAGGCCTAACCCGATGCAGAGCCAGCCCAATAGAAACTGCTCGCGCGTGAGCCTATTTCCCTCGCTTGCCGCCGTGAGGGCCGTCACAACTCCCGTGAACTCGATGTCGGTCAACGGCCCCGAAATGGGGCAGGCAATTCGCACCGCCTCGCCCTTGCGATTGCCGCGGAGCTTCAACTGCCGCAGCAAGTCGGTCGCTTCCTTGGAAACGCCGGCGTATCCGAGGGCATCCAACTTCCGCAAAGCTCCGGCGAGCGTGGTGAGGTACCATTGTTGGCGCTCCTCAAGGCTAGCCCTGTAACTCAGCACATCGGCCGCCCCCACCTCCCCAACCCCTTCGCCAGCCGCGTTCTGGTGCCAGCGGAGAAAATGAAGTATTCGCTGGAAGATATTGTTCGCGAGCGAAGCGGACTTGTTTTCTACATACCAAAGCAGCAGAAGCCGGATCGATCCGGATAGTGGTTCTCGCGCACCATGCAGAAGCGAGAAGTCAATCTGTAGCTGATCGACGCCACTTCGGAAGTTCCACTCACCTTGCCGCGGGTCGAACTCGACCCCTTGCCGCGAGCGCGCCGTCGACCGAAGCTGCTCATTCTTGGGCCATGCATCAGACTTCATTTGAGCTCGCCCCACCCAGGACTTGAGCCTGCATGCCAAGCAGGGCTTCGTTCGCCCGCTTGACGATATGCCTCCGATTGTAGCGTTGGGCGGAACCGTCCCATCGCCATCCCTGAAGATACTTTCGCAGACGCATCTCATCCCCCGCCGCGATTCGCTTTTCATCGGCGGTCGCGGAGAACCGGTCGTTCCAGTCGTGACGTAGTGTGTGGCTGGTGAGGCTCCGAGGCAGTCCTTTGACTGTTCGCAGTTGGGTGAAAACCTTGTCCAAGCCCGACGCGCTGAGCGGCGCGCCGTTTCGCGTTGCGACGAATACGAAGCCGTGACGCCCCTTCACCAAGGGGGCACGGTCGCGCAATACGTATTGCAGGAGATCCTCCGCCAACCCCGATGACAGCTGCAAGACTCTCTCTGCTGTCTTCACGACAGGCTGCTTGCGCCGTGGGTCCTTTGGATTGTCTGGGCGCCTCACAATACCCAGGCGTGACTCGCGCGCGTTGAAGTCCTCAAGGCGCAGCGCCAACAGCTCCCCGCGCCTAACACCCAGCTCGTACAGCAGCCTCACGATCAAGCCGTTGCGTGAACGCGCCGAGCTTCGCCGCCACGGATTTGCACGGCTGCTCGGGTCTACCGCGTCGAGCAATCGCTCTCGCTCCCGAGGCGTCAGCCCAGATTTGGTGGAGGCGTTTACTCGAACCGACGGCAGCCTTGCATCGAACTCGGCGATGAACCTGTCGCGAGCAATCTGATAGCGGCCATAGTCCGCTCCCTCATGAGCGAGCTGGTGGAGGCGGCGAGTAGTCAGCCAAGAAAGATAGGCGCGAATGGCCCGCAGCCGATTTGCTGACGTCACCCGAGAGAGCGCGCGTTGCGGTGACTTCGAGCCTCCCCTGCCCTTCGGGGTTCCGATCGCGCCGAAAAGGCCATCCAGCTCATGCAGAGCGAGCAATCGTCCGGACCTGACCCTTTCGGGCAGCTCGATGCGTCGCTCGCCGCAGAACGCAAGCAAGCGGGCGAGTGCAACGACGTGCTGATGGATCGTGTTCGCAGCTCGCCCACGAAGGCGGGTGGTCACGTACACGAGAGGATCAAAGAGAGGCTGCCCGGTAGCTCCGTCGAACAGGGCCGGAAGCCTTTCCCCGCCGCTCAACACGAGAACTCGAACGAATGTCGCAGCGCTCATTTTTACGCCCGTCGCTCAGTGGGTTTTACCCACGCTAGACGAGGTGATCAGCGAACGTCAGATGCAATAAAAAAGTGACCGATTCCAACAGGAACCGGCCACCTGTAGACATTCTTGCACTAAGCAAAAATTAGAACGGAATTTCGTCGTCCAGGTTTGCCGAGAAGTCTTCGCGGGGCGCGGAGCTGGACTGGCGGGGACCTGAGGAGAAACCGCCGCCGCCGCCGTAGCCGCTATCGCCCTGTTCGGCGTCGCCGCCGCGGCCATCCAGCATGGTCAGTTCACCGCGGAACTTCTGCAGCACGATCTCGGTCGAGAACTTCTCGACGCCCGACTGGTCCGCCCACTTGCGGGTCTGGATCGAGCCTTCGATGTAAACCTTGGAGCCCTTCTTCAGGTAGTTCTCGCAAACCTTCACGATGTTCTCGTTGAAGACCACGACCCGGTGCCACTCGGTCTTTTCCTTGCGCTCGCCGGAATTGCGATCGCGCCAGGTCTCGGACGTGGCGATACGCAGGTTGGCGACACGGTCGCCCGATCCCAGCGACCGGATTTCGGGATCGGCGCCGAGATTGCCGATGAGGATCACCTTGTTGACGCTGCCCGCCATTCGATTTGTTCCTTGGTTTCCGTAGAAGCAGGCTTCGCGCCCTGCCCCTACCTAGCCGGTCGCAAATCGGTTAACAAGGCAGATGTTCTTACAATGTTCCAATTGCCGCGAACCGTCCACAGCAGATTGGGCTGGCTCATGGCGTCTGAGGCATGGCCCCGGGGATCGCGAGCCGGCCATCGCCCGTCCGCACCAGCGCGACGTACCGCGGCCCCTCGAGCGAGGTCGAGGTGAACACCCCGGTCCTTTCCAGGAACAGGAAGTTGGCCTGGTAGGCGCCGTAGATCTCCTGCTGGTTGCCCCCCAAGGTGAGAAACTTGATCCGCATGGCCTCGAGGTTGGCGGCGCACACCTCGAGCGACTTGGCCTGGACCAGCTTGTTGTACTTCAGCCCGCCGTCCTTCTGCGGGACGACGTGGTAGCAGACGCCCGGATCACCCGGTGGCTCGGTCTTCTTGGCGCAGGCGCTGAGCGACAGGGCGGCGGCGAGAACGAACAGCGGCTTGAACGACATAGCCCCAGCCTAGCCCACAGCCGGCAGACTGCAATCGGGCGCCTGGGGCGCCAGGGTGCGGAACGTCCGGTTATCGTCCGAAATCTCCACCTTGCCGGCGACCAGACGCAGGGTCTGGGTTCCGAACCGGCCATAGGTCACCCCGCCCGGTCGCTCGCACCGGCCTGCAAACAGCAGTTGCACGCAGGCGTTCAGGTCCGCCGTCTCCAAGGCCCGGCGCCAACGACCGCCGCCGTGGCGCCAGCAGAGGTTCGTCGGGGCCGCGTCCGGCGACGGCGTCTCCGGATCGGCGGGCGGCAGGGCCGACTCCTCCGTGGGCGGCGGCCCCTCTTCGTCCGCGGGCGGCAGCGGCACGAGTTGAACGCCGGCGGCCTGCGCCGCGGCCAGGGCCCCGGTTTCGTCGATCCCCACATCGAGCGCGTCGGTGGCCACGCCGTTGCGGCGGGCGCAATCGGTTAGGCTGAGCTCACCCACGAACTGCCCCTGGACGAAGCAGCGGAGCGGCTTGCCGGGGTCGATCTTGCCATCCTCGGCCACCGAATCGATCACCAAGCCCGCTTCGGACGCTGGCGGCGGCGGCGTGGCGCCCCGATCACCGCCGATCAGGACCCAGGCGATCGCCCCCCCGGCGACCAGCGCGCCCAGCCCGCCCAGGGCCACAAGCGGCAGGCCCTTGCGCGGCGGCTTTGGATCGTCGGCAGGTGGAGTGGTCGCCATCCGGTCTGGCTAACCCCCCGGACCACGGCTTTCAAGCGGCGTCGAACGCCTCAGCCGCCCAGGCGTGTCAGGGCCGCCTGATAGTTGGCGAGCTGGTCCTGCATGTATTTGGGCACGGAGCCCGTCACGGCCGCCGAAGCCGCCTTGACGTTCGACTGCGGCGTCGCCTGGGCGACCAGGTCCTTGTAGGCCTTGCGGATGACGCCCATGGCCGTGGAGATGTCGGCGGCGGCGTGGGCGATCTCGACCGCAGTGTCCAGCTTGAGGTCGGACTCTAGGCCCAGTCCGAAGATCTGGCCCTTTCCGTCAGCTGGCACGCTGGCGCCCTTGTTGTCGATCTCGGTGTTGCGGACGATCCCCTCGGGAATGCCCAGAAACTCCAGAGCATCCTTCCCGACCTTGCCGGCGCCGAACTCGATGATGGTGCGGTCGTTCAGCGGCGTAACGGTCAGCTTGCTGACACCGCCTCCACTGCCCACCGTCACCTTGGCCTGGAACCCCGTGGCCCGCTTGATCTTGGCGGCCAGGGTCTGCAGCGTTTCGGCCTCGTCGATCGTGATGGTCTGAGCCCGGCCCGTACCCGCCCGCACCGTGAACTGCTCCCCGGCGCGAATGGCGCTCGCCGCCGTGATCCGCTTGGAGTCGGTGGTGTCGAACGTTCCCATGGGCAGGCCCAGGCGATCCAGCGAGCTTGCGCCGGTCGCATCGACGGCGATGGAGCTGGGGGCCGCAAAGCCATCCTTGCCTGTGAACCGCCGCGCCCAGTCGACGGATCCCGCCGCCACGTCGAGGCCCACCAGGAAACCGTCCTTCTTGCCGACGGCCGCCAGATCCGGATCGCCATCCTGACCTGGCAGATCGGTCGTGCCCGTCGAACCCGCCACATAGACCTGGCCGTTGGAGACCGACATCGCCGTGGCCTTGTCGTCGCCCGATCCGCCATAATAGGCGATGGAGCCGCCCGCCGAGAGATCCTTGGCGATCCGCGCGGCGAAGGCGTCGGTTCCGCCGTTGTAGGCCCGGGTCGTCGTCCCCGCGGCCAGCGATCCGTTGGCGGTCGTCCCGGCCACCACGACGTCGCCGCCGTCCAGGGCTAGGCCCACGATGTCGCCGCCTTGCAGGTCGCCGAGATCCCGTGTCGAGGTCAGGACGGGCGAGCCCGACGAGATATCGAAGCGACGCAGAACCCCTCGCCCATTCTCCACGCTGGCGGTGATCAGGTTGGTCCCGTCCAGAACCATGCCGGCCGGCTTGTCCGAACCCGCCGTGCCGAAGGATTGGGTAAACGTCGCCGGCACTTTGCCCTTGGTCAGGGTAGCCGTGGAGGGCGGACCGAAGCCCTCGATATAGCTATCCCAGTCTCCCAGCGACGTGGCCCCGGGAAGGGCGGACTTCGACCGGCCCGCCACATAGACCATGTTGTTGTCGCCGAAGACGATCTGGCTGGCCTCGTCCGCCAGGCGCGCGCCCCGCCGCTGAGTCCACATCTCCTCGCCGTCGGCGTTGAACACCGTAACGAAGCTGTCGGTCTGGTCGGAGAAGGCGCCCGACGAGTTCATCGGGCCTTCCTGGGCGCCGTTGAGTCCGCCCACGACCGAGCCGGCGATGGCTACACGCCCATCCGCCGCCACCGAGAGGCCAAGGCCCGTGGCCGTGTCCGAGGCGCCCAGCGTACGCGTGTAAACAAGGTTCCCCGCGGGATCATACTTGAGCAGCGCCACGTCCTGGGCGCCCTTGAGTTCCTGGCCGCCCGTCTTGGCTGTCACATCGGCCAGCATGTAGACGGAGCCGTCTGGGCCCACCTTGGTGGCCCGCACCGCCTTGACCTCGGAACCGAGGTTCTTGGCAAAGGCGCGGCCATCGACCCAGTTCGTCTCGTTCTGACCGGCGATCGGCCCATCGACGTTCGTCGTGTCGGTTTGAAATTTCAGCAACTGCTGGGTGATGACGCCGTCGTTGGTGTCGATCTTCCCGTCGGGATTCGGATCGCCGACGCCCTGAGCCATGTAGACGGCGGGCGCGGTGTCGGCGGCGCTGAATGACACGGTCTCGCCGCCCGTCTTGACCTTGAAGGCCCATTGGTCCGGGCCGGGACCCAGCTTGATGGTCTGACCGCCCGCCGTGATCGTCCGCTCGGCGCCAGGAAGGCGCTGGGTTGCGAACCGCGTGTCGACGCCGGCGGCCTGAAGCTTGTCGTTGATGAAGTTCACGACATTGGCCATCGAACGCGTGCCGACGACGTCGTTGAGGTCGATGTCCACGTTGTAGGTCACGCCCGAGCGCTTGACGGCGATGGCGAACTTCACGTCGCCAGCGAACTGCGGCACCGCGTCCGCACTCGTGCCCGCGAAGATCGGGGTGGTCGTGTATTCCTGCTTGTTTGACTGGACCGGGATCGTCGTCTTCGTCGAGGTTCCCACCTCGCCGGACGTCAGGCGAACCTTATCGAGCCCGGCAGCCTTCGAGTACGTCATGACCTCGTCGAGGCCCTTGGCGAACGTGGCCTGGATCCGGGTCTTCTCAGTGCTGGTGAGACCCTTCTTCTGGATCTGCTCGACCAGGCCATTCAGGGTGGAAAGCCCCTGATACATGGCGAAGAGCTTCCGGTAGTCCTGGCTCGCGCCCGGCAGATCTAGCTGGGCGGCGCTTTCATTGATCAGCTTGCGCCCCGCCAGCGCCGACTTCACCGACTCGGTCGTCTGGGCTGCTGTGATCCCGCTGGTCCACGGCGCGGTGGGCGCGACTTTCTTGCTCGACGACGATCCCGAAGCGAGGCCCACGCCGCCGTTCGCACCCGCGCGGGTGCTGTAGTAGCCGAGCAACAGATTGGAATCGATCGATGTGACCATGGCGCTCTTCGGCGGCGAGCGAATCCGCCGTCTCACAGATTAGCGCGCGGAGCGTTTACGATCGGCTAACACCCGAATGCGCGAAAGCCCGGGCGTGCAACGCCCGGGCTTCACCCAACCCCTTGACGAGACGTCGAAACTTAGCCGCCGCGGAACAGCTGCAGCACAATCTGCGGCGCCTGGTTGGCGATCGACAGCGCCTGAGCCCCCAGCTGCTGCTGGACCTGCAAGCCCTGCAACCGGGCGCTCTCCTTTGCCAGGTCGGCGTCGACGAGGTTGCCGACCCCCGCCTCCAGCACGTCGGTCAGCTTCGATACGAAGCCCAAGTGGGCCTCGATCTGCTTGCCCTGGGAGCCGAGATTGCCCAGCGCCTGGTTAACCTGGCTGATCGAGGTGTTGAGCGACGCCAGCACAGTCGTAGCGTTCGTCACCGTCTGAATGGACGCCGTCGAGGCGATCGTGAGGATCGAACCGCCCAGCGACAAATTCTGAGACGACAGGGTGATCCTCGCCGTCGCCTCGGCGTTGGCCAGGAACTGGATATTGGCCCCGATCGAGCCGTCCAACAGATTCGCGCCATCGAACGACGCGTTGGTCGTAACCTGCGTGATCTGCCGCAGCAGCGACCGGAAATCGGAATTCAGCGCGGTGCGCGAGGCGGTGTCGAGCGAGGTGTCCATCGCCGCAACGACCTTACCCTTCAGCTCGACCAGGAGGTCCGAGATCGTCTCGCCGGCGGTCATCGTCACTTCGGCGATGGATTGGGCGCGGTCGAGACTCATCCGCACCGCGCCAAGCGCCCCGATGTCGGCGCGCTGTCCCTGCGCGATGGCCCAGACGGCTGCGTTATCCTTCGCGTTTGCGATCCTTAGACCGGTGTTGACGCGGTTCTGGGTGTTGGCCAGCTCGTCATTGGTCTTGTTAAGGTTCTGCAGCGCGGTCAGCGCGGACTTGTTCGTGTTGACGCTGATCGTCATGACGCTCTCCTAGCGGCGGGACGCCCTCGACCGCGACTCGCAGCCAGAACGTAACGCTAAGCTAGGTAGGGCCTGGTGTGCATATGGTTAACAAGATTAACGACGAGCGCCGCCGCCAGGTGCTCCTGGGGCGGTTGGGACAATTTGTCCTACGCGCGCGGGGGGTCGCGCGGGCTTTGGATCAGACCTGGGTCTTAATGACCGCGCCGGCTTCGTACTGGCCCCCGTCTCGCATCTTCAGGACCTCGGCCCTGGGAAGCTGACGGACCACCTCGCCGGTGCGCAGATCGATCGTCTTGTAGACGAAAGAGCCGCTGGCTTGATCCATTTCGATGACCAGTCGCGTGTCGACCGGACTTGAGCCTTGGTTCGCAGCCGGCGCGCTGGGCGCGGGCTTTTTGGTGTCCGCCTTGGGCTCGCTGACGGCGGGCTGTGCGGCGGATTGGATCTTCGGGCTCAAGGGGTCCGGCGCAGGCGGTAGGGCCGCGACGTTTTTTTCCATGTCTCCCTTCGCTGACCGTGAGTACAGCGCTCCAAGCTATGGCGACCGGCGGACGAGGTTGCCCTCGCCCGCCGACGCACTGACGGTCCGGGGGGCCGCGAACGGCCCCCCGGCGCCGGCCTATCGGAACAGACCGAGCAGGATCGAGGACGACTGGTTGGCGATGGACAGGGCCTGCACGCCGAGCTGTTGCTTGGTTTGCAGAGCCTGAAGCTTGGCGCTTTCCTTCGCCAGATCGGCGTCGACGAGGTTGCCCACGCCGGCATCGATCGAGTCCTGGAGCTTGCCGATGAAGTCCAGGTGCGAGCCCAGCGACTTCGAACCGGTGCCGAGCTGGCTCAGCGCAGTCGAAACGTTGGTGATCGCGGAGTTGACCGTGGCGATCATCGAGGTCGCGATCGACTGGGTGCCGATCGAGGCCGTCGCGCTCAGCGAAGCGCCGAGGGTGCCGCCGCCCAAGGACAGGTCCCGGGCCGCAACAGTAATCTTCGACGTGGCGTCGGAGTTCGCCAGCGCGCCGATCGCGGTGCCGCCGCTCTTGACCATGTTGATGCCGTTGAATTCGGCATTGCTCACGGCCTTCGCCACCTGGTCGCGCAGCGCCTTGAAGTCTTCGTTCAGAGCGGTGCGGCTGTTGGTGTCGAGGGAGGCGTCGGCAGCGGCCAGAGCCTTTTCCTTCATTTGAAGGAGCAGGTCGGAAACGGTTTCGCCGGCCGAAATGGCCACGTCCACCGTCGACTGACCGCGTTGCAGCGACTCTTTCACGGCGTTCAACGACTGAGACGTCGCACGCTGGTTCTGAGCGATAGCCCAGATAGCGCCGTTGTCCTTCGCGTTGCCCACCTTCTTGCCCGTATTGATCCGGGCCTGGGTGGTTTGCAGGTCGTTGTTGGTCGCGTTCAGATTCTGAAGCGCAACCATCGCGCCCACGTTCGTATTGACGCTATTCGCCATCTTTGTAGTCCCTATTCATCAGGACCGGCGCCGTTCTGGCTACCGGAGGACGTTTTGTCCTGCGTTTAGGGCAGCAATCGACGGGCCAGTTGGCCGTTAACGAATAGAGTCTTAGCCAATTGATTTAATTGGATTGTTGGCTTGTTAGGGTTGTTTTTCTAGGCAGTTATTGCCGAGCCAATGCGTCGCAGGCAGCATTTGCCTAGCCAAACCGGCATATTTTGCCGGGGCGAAAAGGAGCCCCGGGCGGGCGCTAGGCCCGCCCGGGGTTATCGACTTAACGGAACAGGCCGAGCAGGATCGACGACGACTGGTTGGCGATCCCCAGCGCTTGGACCCCGAGCTGCTGCTTCGTCTGCAGAGCCTGGAGCTTGGCGCTTTCCTTCGCCAGGTCGGCGTCGACGAGGTTGCCCACGCCGGCATCGATCGAGTCCTGGAGCTTGTTGATGAAGTCCAGGTGCGAACCCAGCGACTTCGAACCGGTGCCGAGCTGGCTCAGCGCGGTCGAGACGTTGACGATCGCAGAGTTGACCGTGGCGATCATGCTGGTCGCGATCGACTGGGTGCCGATCGAGGCCGTCGCGCTCAGCGAAGCGCCGAGGGTACCGCCGCCGAGGGACAGGTCCCGGGCCGCAACGGTGATCTTCGACGTGGCGTCGGAGTTCGCGAGAGCCGCGATCGCGGTGCCGCCGGTCTTCACCATGTTGATGCCGTTGAATTCGGCATTGTCCACGGACTTCTTCACCTGGTCGCGCAGCGCCTTGAAGTCTTCGTTCAGGGCGGTGCGGCTGTTGGTGTCGAGCGACGCGTCGGCGGCAGCGAGGGCTTTTTCCTTCATCTGAAGGAGCAGATCCGAGATGGTTTCGCCGGCCGAAATGGCCACGTCCACCGTCGATTGTCCCCGCTGCAGCGATTCACGAACAGCATTCAACGACTGGGACGTCGCGCGCTGGTTCTGAGCAATGGCCCAGACAGCGCCGTTGTCCTTGGCGTTGTTGATCCTCTTGCCGGTGTTGATCCTCCCCTGTGTCGTATTCAGTTCCGCGTTCGTCGCGTTCAGGTTTTGCAGCGCGATCATCGCGCCGACGTTCGTGTTGACCGAATTGGCCATGGGTATTGCCTTCCATTCTGGAGGGAGTGTTCCGGACTTCTGCCGGTGGGCGATTTTTCGCCCGACCATGACCTCGCAAGCCGCAGGCCAGAATTAACCACGTCGGGCCAACCGCCAGGGCACTGTTTTCACGGAATTTTCCGGACAACGCCGGTGCGCAAGCCAAGCTTGAGTACGATCCATTCCTGCCGCACGGCAGATCCTGCCCGGCGAGAGGCTCCAGCCATGAAAAAGGGCCGCGGGGGTTCCGCGGCCCTTTGACTAGTGGTGCTTATGTTGACGTCAGGCTGCGGCCTGCGCCCCTTGGCTGGCTAGCCCCTGCATGATCATGCGGTTGATCTCGATCAACGGCTCGATCTCTTCCTTGTTGCGGATCACCAGCGTCGTATGGCGACTGACCCAGATGCTGAGCGAGATGAAAGAGGCCCGCAGCGCCGGGGGAAGCCCATTCTGGGGATTCGCGCAGTCGGCGCCCAGCGTAGCCCACAGGCGGCGGTTCCAATCCAGCGCGTCAACGCGCTTGCCGACCTCGGTCTTGTCGAGAGCGGCCGCCTCCATCAGCGCGCGAGTCACCTGCGCGAACAGGCGATACTCCATGTCACGGGGGTTCTCAGCCCGCGTCGCCGCCTGTTGATACGCCTGAAGGGACATGCCCCAGCCTTTCGTCTTCGTACTCGATGAGTTTCCGGCACAGCATCAACGCCTTGTAGTACTCGCGCGCCATGCAGTGCTTCGAAATGTTCACGCAGTCGGCCAGGATCGGGGGGTTCTGGATGACCCCCATGAACTCGGTCAGCCGACGAACGAATTCGTCATAGAAGCGTTCGGCGTTCCCCTCATCGAGGTACATCATCATCACGGGGAAATAGATCCGCCGCGCTGGGGTTTGCACATCGTCGGGTTGCAGGATGTCCTTCTCGCGAAGGACGGACGCCTTGTTCTGGAGGACGAGCACGGCGCGGCGATCCCCGTTTTGAACGACAGCGCCGTTCAAAACGAACTTCTCTCCGGGCCTTAAAGACAGCTTCAGCGGCAAAACCCGCCCCCTGATCTCGGAGCCTGCGAACCGGCGATTCGATTCGACCGAACCATAATCACCCTCCTGAGGCTCCAACGCACCCCACGCTTAACGCCGACGCGTTAACGCACGATTGCTGGTGGGAATCTTGGGCGTCCTTAAGCGTGGCTTAAGCATAATCGCGCGATGCACCCTTGAGCACGCTGGAGTTATCCGTTCATGCCCGCCAAGGCCCCGACCACCGTGGTGTCCGCGCTCGCGCTGGATGCGTCCGCGCAACCGGCTGCAATCACTCCCCAGATCGTCGGCGGCCCGATGGGCCAGGCCGGATCGAAGGAGGCGCTCGCGAGGCTGAACGCCGCGATGTCGGACCTGCGCGCGCTCGCCGCCAAGCCGCTGCTGGACCGCGCGTTGCAAGCCTTGACCGCGGACCGGCACCAAGAAGGGGCCGAATGGGCGATCAAGGCGCTCGAAAAGGACGAGACCAGCGGGTTTGGCTGGTACCTGCTGGCGATCGCCCGGGAACGGGTCGGCGACTTCGCCTCGGCGATCACGGCTTACGAAACCGCTCTGCGGCTTCTGCCGGACCACGCCGAAGTCGCCAACGACCTCGGCCGCCTGGCCTACCGACTCGACATGAAGCCGCAGGCCGAAAAGCTTTTTCGCCACTTCCTGGCCCGCTTCCCGGGGCACCATGAGGGCGCAAACAACCTTGCCTGCGTGCTGCGGGACCGGCTGGCCTACGACGAGGCCATCGCGTTGCTCCGGCCGGTCATCGTCGCGAACCCGGACGTGCCGATGCTGTGGAACACCATGGCGACGGTCCTGGCCGAACAGGGCGATTACGCCACCGCCGAAATCTTCTTCCGCGAAGCGCTTCGCCTCGACGAGACCTTCGCCAAGGCTCGCTACAACCTCGCCAACGCCCGGCTTTCTCAAGGCGACGGCGAGGACGCCCTCGTCCTCTGCGAGGAAGCCCTCAAGCGTCCCATGAGCGACGACGAGCGCCAGTTGATGGAGCTGTCCCGCTCCACCATGCTGCTGGCCCTCGGCCGCCTTGGCGAAGGTTGGGACGCCTATGAGGCGCGGCTGCATCCGGCGCACCCCGACGTCACGCACTTCGTGGTCGATGTGGCCAAGTGGGCGCCGGGCGCCGACCTCGCCGGCAAGTCGCTGCTCGTCATCGGCGAACAGGGCCTGGGAGATGAGGTGTTGTTCGGCCACCTCATCCCCGACATCATCGAGGCGCTGGGCCCCGACGGCCATCTGACCCTGGCGGTCGAACCGCGCCTTGTTGAGCTTTTTCAACGCAGCTTCCCGCAAGCGACCGTGGGAGCGCACGCCACCTATCTGGCCGCGGGACGGACGTATCGAACCCTCCCCTTCGTGATGGATTTCTCGGCGTTCGACCTTTGGACGCCCCTAGCGTCGCTGCTCCGTGAGTTCCGCCGCACGACCAGCGCCTTCCCCGACCGCGTTGGCTTCCTTACCCCCGATCCGGACCGGGTCGCTCACTGGCGCCACGAACTCGAAAAGGCCCCCGCGGGGGTCAAGGTCGGGCTTCTCTGGAAGAGCAATATCAAGAACGGCGCCCGCTATCGCTTCTACTCGCCGTTCGCCGACTGGGCGCCGGTGCTTCAGGCCAAGGGCGTCACCCTGGTCAACCTGCAGTACGGCGACTGCTCCGAGGAGATCGCCCAGGCCGAGCGCGACTACGGCGTCCGGATCTGGACGCCGCCTGGGATCGACCTGAAGCAGGATCTGGACGACGTCACCGCTCTTTGCGCCGCCATGGACCTGGTTGTGGGCTTCTCCAATGCGACGATGAACCTCGCGGCTGGCGTTGGCGCGCCCACTTGGCTGATCTCGGTGCCGGGCGCCTGGACCCGGCTCGGGACGTCGCGATACCCCTGGTACCCGCAGGTCCGCACGTTCACGACCCCCGCCTTCGGCAATTGGACGCCGGTCATGGACGCCGTTGGCGAGGCTCTCGCAGCGTTCGTCGCGGAACGCTGAACGCGTCCAGGGATTGATCGCACAGGCGCCGGCAGTCGGCGCAGGTGCGAGGAGTCCCCATGTCCGAATCCCCCGATCTCGACGGTCAAGACGCCCAGGACGGCGCGGAGGCCTATGACGCCCTTCTCGACGACGATGGATCGGGGCTGGGCGAAGAACGCACCTTCGAGGAATTGCCTGAGGTCGAGGACCTGACTCAGGTGGCCGGAGATCGCGACGAAGACGAGGCGCTGGCTCTCGACGCCAACGAGTTCGACCCAGACGCCATCGACGACAACGACACCGAGGAAGACCACGAACTCGACTACCACGCCGCGTCGGCTGAGCGGGAAGACGACCTGGACGGCCAAGGACCAGAAGACGCTTTCGACGCCGATCGCGTGCCAGCGAGCGATGTCGACGTTCTCGAGCAGACCGGGGACGCCCTCTCCGTGCAAGGCGATGGGGACGAGGTCAGCGACTTCGAATCGACGCGGGTCGATGACGCCGACCTGCGGAATCTTGGCTACGGCAAGCCCGCGGCCTAGAGGTCGAAGCCCTTCTCGCGCAGGCGGCGCAGGCTTTCAGGTCTCTGCGCCGCCCAATCCTCGGCCAGCAGGCCCAGACCGACCACGTCCTTGGGCGCGCCGTTCTTCCAGACATGCGCCCGAAACAGAGCTTCGCGCTTGAAGCCGAAGGATTCGTGCAGCTTCCAGACTGCCGCATTGTCGATCAGCACTTCGCAGCACAGCTTGTTCAAACCGCGCTCGGCGAACACATGCTCGATCACCTTGAACTCGACAAACGCGCCGACGCCCCGGCCGCGGGTCGAGCCTTCCGCCAGATAGTACGCCCAGGCGCATTTCCGGTGCGCAGGCGCGATATCGTACAAGTTGGCCAATCCTACGGGCAGACCATCCAACGCGATGATCCAGTAGGCCCGCGTCGGATCCGCGAGGGCGGCGTGGAACCAGCGATGGTGCTCCGCTTCGGAGATCTCATGATCGCTGTACATCCACGCTGCGATTTCGGGCAGGTTCCGCCAGGCCCGGAGCCGATCCTTGTCCGTCGATTCCAGCGGCCGCAGGACGATATCGGGGGCGTTCATACGGCGGCTCCGGAGCTGTTGCGCGCCAACGCGGCCACCTCTACGCTCGTGAAAGCGGGGTTCGCCGGATAGAGACGCGAATAGACGTCACGAACGAACGCAAGGTCGTCGGGAAGGTCGACCGTCCAGCGCAGATGAGCCAGCGAAATTGGCTGGGACAGGTAAGCAAGCCGGAACCGCTCAGGACGCCGATAGATGAACGGGGTGACGTGCTCGCGCTCGTACGGGTCGGTCGCCTCGCGCACGGCCTGCTCCAGCGCGCTGCGGCGCATGACCTCGACATCCAGGCCATGTGGATAGGTTCGGACCGCAGGAGTGTTGCTCGCGTAGTCGGCCTCCGCCTCGCGATAGCAGTCGATGGTGGCGTCGATCACGGCCCAGTCCGCCAGCGGACAATCGGCCGTCAGGCGGACCACTGTGTCAGCCTCCGGGACCATGGCCATCGCACCACCGAAGCGGTCGAGAACGTCGGCCAACGCGCCACGGAACACCAGGTGTCCCAGCCCCTCGACGTAATCGGCGAGCGGATCGTCGCTCGGATCGATGCTGGTCGCCACGACGATGCGGCCGATCCGCACGGACCGACCCAGACGCTCAAGCTGACGACCGATCATCGGTTCGCCGAGGACCGGGGCCATCACCTTGCCCGGAAGCCGGCTGGAGGTCATGCGCGCCTGAAGGATCGCCAGGTTCAAGTTGGAAGTCCCCGCGACGGCGATGGAGGAGCGCAAGGACTATTCCGCGTCCGCCGCGCGGGCAATGGCTGGGTCCCTGCCCTGACGGACGCGCGATCTCGCTTGAACATCCGGTACAGGCCTATACGTTGCCGTTAGACAAACAACTGTTCGAACGTGGGCTTGGTGCCCACGCGGGGAGCCTAGATGAGCCGTCAACGTTTCGAAGGGACCGACGACTACGTCGCAACCGAGGATCTTAAGGTCGCGGTCAACGCCGCCATCGCCTTGGAGCGCCCGCTCCTCATCAAGGGCGAGCCTGGCACCGGGAAGACGGTCCTCGCGGAACAGATCGCCAAGGCGCTCGGGTCCGAGCTGATCACCTGGCACATCAAGTCGACGACCAAGGCCACGATGGGCCTCTACGAGTACGACGCCGTCACCCGCCTGCGTGACAGTCAGCTCGGCGACGAGCGGGTCAAGGACGTCAAGAACTACATCAAGAAGGGCAAGCTCTGGGAGGCGTTCGAACACGGCGGCCGCCCTGTCCTGCTCATCGACGAGATCGACAAGGCCGACATCGAGTTCCCGAACGACCTCCTGCAGGAGCTCGATCGGATGGAATTCTACGTCTACGAGACGAATGAGACGATCAAGGCGGCGGTGCGCCCCATCGTGATCATCACCTCAAATAACGAGAAGGAGTTGCCGGACGCCTTCCTGCGCCGCTGCTTCTTCCACTACATCCGCTTCCCCGACAGCGAGACGATGCAGGCCATCGTTGACGTCCACTATCCGGGGATCAAGGCCAAGCTGGTCGCCGAGGCGCTCCGTATCTTCTACGACATGCGCAAGGTGCCCGGGCTGAAGAAGAAGCCGTCGACATCCGAGCTGCTCGACTGGCTGAAGCTGCTGATGGTCGAAGACATCGACGGCGACACCCTCGCCGAGAAGGATCCGACCAAGCTGATTCCGCCGCTGCATGGCGCCCTGCTGAAGAACGAGCAGGACGTGCATCTGTTCGAGCGGCTGGCGTTCCTGGCCCGCCGCGAAGGCGCGACTCGCCCCGGCCAGCAGTAACGTCGCGCCGCAAGGCGTTACGGCGAATTCATTCGCCTTTTGGAAGGGCTCCGACCACCTTTTGAGGAACGGACGGAGCCCTTTTTCATGAAGCCGATTTCTTTTGTCGCCGTGTCCGCCCTGGCGCTCACCGCCGCGGCTTGCGGCCCCAAGGTCCCGGTGGCCCGCGCGGCCTTGGACTGCCCGCCGACCGAGGGCGAACTCAGCCGGACATCGGTGTCGCCCGACGGCAAGGCCTGCACCTACGTCAACAAGGGCGGGGCCGAGGTGACCCTTCAGCTGGTCAATGTGACTGGCAGCGCCGACGCAACACTCGCCGGTATCGAGACGGCGTTGCTCGCGAAGCGGACAGCTGCGACCGCTCCTGACGCCTCAAAGACGGGGAGCCCGGATAAGCCCGGCGCCGACGTCCTCAAGGACGCGGCGATGGCGAACAAGGAAGCGGTCGACGACACCAAGGGGCTCACCGTTTCCGTGACCCTCGACGACAAGACCGGCCCGTCGCGTGAACGCGCCGCCGTCAGCGAAGAGGGCGGCACGACGCGCGTGCGGCTGCCCGGGATCAGCGTGGTCGCCAACGACCACGACGAGACCGCCAACGTCCGCGTGGGTCCCATCACCATCGACGCCGGCGACGATGGCGCCACGGTCCGCATCCGCCGCGACGTGCGACTGCGGGGGGAAGCGCTCAATCCGGAGAAGCGCGGCCTGCGCGCCATGTTCCTCTACACCGGATCGGACCTGCCGGACGGCTATCGCTTCGTCGGCTATGAAGCGGGCGGTCCCAAGCGTGGGCCGATCACCGTCGCCGTGGTTCGTTCGAAAACCGAAGGGCCGGACGGCAGCGAGCTCTACCCGGATGTAAAGAAGCTGGTCCGCAAAAACGGCGGGGTCTGAACCAGTCCGAGTCGGGGCCGCCGGCTGTCGTCCGTCCTAGCGAGACAACCACTCGGGAGCCGTTAGATGAGACCCGTTGTCGCCGCAGCCTTCGTCAGCCTGGACGGCGTGATGCAGGCGCCCGGACTGCCGACCGAGGATCCCACAGGCGGCTTTCGATTCGGCGGCTGGACCGCACCGCACGCGGACAGCGCCACCGGCGAATGGGTGATGGGCCTGTTCGACGCGCCTTTCGAGCTGCTCCTGGGCCGCCGTACATACGAGATCTTCGCCGCCTACTGGCCGTTCATGTCGGCGGAGCACCCGATCGCCGCCCGTTTCAACGCGGCGACGAAGTACGTCGCCAGCCGAGAGGGCGCGCCACTCACCTGGGCCAACTCGGTGCGTCTGACCGACGCCGTCGCAGAGGTGGCCGCCCTGAAGCAAAGGGACGGCCCGATGCTGCTGACGCAAGGCAGCGGCGACATGCTGAAGAGCCTGATCGCGGCTGGCCTGATCGACGAGTACCGGGTGATGACCTACCCGGTGATCCTGGGGCGCGGGAAGCGCCTGTTCGGGGAGGACGGCGCGCCAACCGGGCTAAGGCTGACCCGCTCCGCCGTGTCGTCCACAGGCGTGACCTTGAGCGTGTACGAACCCGCCGGATCTGTCCCAACGGGTTCGTTCAACGTCATCGAGCCCAATCCGCTTGAGGCGGCGCGTCAAGCGCGCATGGCCAGCGAGACGTGAGCGTGGCTTAGGCCGCCTTCACCTCGACCACCTTGTAGGTCAGCGGCCGGCCGTCCTCGTCGGTCACCGTAACGTATTCGCCCACCGCGAACCGATGCTGGCCCAGGCGGTGGACGGGCTCGTCGTCGGCGCTGTCTTCGTCGTCATAGTCGAAGAACCAGCGCTGGCCCTTACGCGCCAGACGGCCGTCGACCGGATCCTCGTCTGGCGAAAACCGCCGCACGGTGCAGGCGTCACGCGCCTTGCCGTAGGCGGCCTCGTCCAGCATCCCGTCGGGGGTTAACGGGGCCGTCAGCGAATAGCCGCGGTGGTCATCACCGCCGGCGAATTCGGTGCCGGGATTTCGGGCGAGCCGCATCACGATACGCGACAGGGTCATGGCGTCAGCTCCTGATAGGTCAGATGGTTCTAGTGGGAGAGAAACAGGCTGGGGCTGTCGGCGTTCAACAGCGTGCGCGTCGTGCCGCCGAATATGAACTCCTGCAGCCTGGGGTGGCCGAACGCGCCGGCCACCAAGATGTCTGCGCCCGCGGCGGCCACGGCGTGAAGGATCGCTGGCGCAGCGTCGCCGCTGTCGGTCAACAACTGCACTTCGGAGGCCACGCCCCGCGCCGCGTAGTAGCTCTGCAGGCGTGCGGGATCGAACGTTCGTGAACTGGCCTTCGGCGCGGCGATGATCACCACTCGCGACGCCTTCTCCAGCAATGGCGTGGCCAGGCGGGCCGCCCGGCTGGCCTCCTTGCCGCCATCCCATGCCACGGCCATCACTCCACCGACCTTCAGGCCCTCGCGGGCGATCAGCACCGGGCGCTGCTCGTCGGCCACCATCTGTTGGAAGGCCTCGGCCAGGGGGCCGCGGCCGCGGGCGGGATCGCTCGTGAAGACCACAACGTCCGAGAGCCGGCTCTCGGCGGATAGTCCGGCCCACACCGGGGTCTGCAACGAAACGAATTGGCGCTTGGCATAGGTCGCGCTGTCCGCAGCCTTTCGAGCGTTGGCTTCACCCGCAGCCGTCGCCTCCTTGAGCGACTCGAGCGCAGTGGTCTGCACGCCGCCGAGGAACCCCTCGCCCATCCACGGCATCACGTCGGCGACATCGGCCGGTGTGTAGACACACGCCAGCTCCGCCCCAAACGGTTCGGCGATCATCGCCGCAGCCGCAACGGCGGCGGCGTCGCCCTGGCCGCCCGAAAGCGGCGCCATGATCCGTGCCCAGCTCATGTTCGTTTCCTTCTTCGCGCCCCATCATCACCTAAGGTGAGATGACCCGGATTGATCTTTGTCAGTCCCTGGGCCAGTTCACGCTCTCGACAGTGGAAGGAATGCGCGCGTGAGGAAAGGGCTGCGTCGCACGAAAGAGACGCCTCGCGCCTGGCAGCGGATGCTATCGGGCCGGCGGCTGGATCTTCTCGACCCCTCGCCCATGGATATCGAGATCGAGGATATCGCCCATGGCCTCGCCCGCGTGGCGCGATGGAACGGCCAGACGGTGGGCGAGCACGCCTTCTCGGTGGCGCAGCATTCGGTCGTGGTCGAGGAGATCGTCACCCACATCCAGCCTGATATCGAGGCGCGCTGGCGACTGGCCGCGCTGCTGCACGATGCATCCGAGTACGTGATCGGCGACATGATCAGCCCGTTCAAGGCGGCTCTGGGCGTCGACTACAAGGTCTTCGAAGAGCGGCTTGAGAACGCCATCCACGTCCGCTTCGGCATCCCGGCCAAGACGCCGGCGACGATCAAGAATCTGATCAAACGCGCGGACCGGGCTTGCGCCTTCTTCGAGGCGACCCAGCTGGCGGGATTCAGCGAGGCCGAGGCGCTGGAGATCTTCGGGGCGCCGCCCGCGGGCTACGATCTGAAGATCGACCCTCAAGCGCCATTCGACGCCCAGGCCCATTACGTTCGCCGCTTCGAGGTGCTCTCGGAAGCCGCCGGCTATACCTCGCATGCGCAGGCCTTCGACACCGAATGACCAGCACCCTCGTCATCGGACTGTCGGCGGTGGTGGTGGCGATCAGCGATGGCGAGGCTGTGGCGCTGACCGTGCGCCAGAAAGGACCGGCAGGCGATCTGTCGAGCCTGCCTTTCGGTCCGTTTGACCCCGATGGCCACCGGACGTTCGAGCTGGCCCTGCGCGCCTTCGTGACCGAGCAGACGCGGTTCGACCTGGGCTATGTGGAACAGCTCTACACCTTCGGGGACAAGGGACGGGACGCGCCGCTGGCGGACCTCGGCGATGGCGATACGGCCGCCCGGGTGATTTCCGTCGGCTATCTGGCGCTGGCGCCGGCGGCGGTCGACACCCACTTCGCCGGCAGCGAATGGCGGCCCTGGTCCCGGATCTTCCCGTGGGAGGACTGGCGGAGCGGCCGCCCCGCCGCCTTCGACGCCATCGAGACGGCCCTGCGCGGCTGGGCCGGCAACGACGCCCAGAAGCTGGCACGGGCGCGGTTGCTATTCGCCCTGGACGGCGCGCCCTGGAACGAGGAACGCGTGCTGGAGCGCTACGAGCTGCTGTACGAAGCGGGCCTCGCCCCCGAAGCCGCCCGCGACCGCGGCGAAGCCGCCCCGGCCCGCACCGACGCCCTCGTGACGGCCCTGGGAGACGCGATGATCTCCGACCACCGCCGAATCCTCGCCACCGCGCTTGGCCGCCTGCGCGGCAAACTGAAGTATCGGCCCGTCGTGTTCGAGCTGATGCCCGACGCCTTTACGCTCTCGGCGCTCCAACGAACCGTCGAGGCGATCGCCGGCGTGCCCCTCCACAAGCAGAACTTCCGCCGCGCGCTCGAACGGGCCGAGTTGGTCGAGGGGCTGGGCCGACTCGACGCCGACACAGGCGGCCGGCCGGCCGAGCTCTTCCGCTTTAGGCGTGAGATCCTCGGGGCTCGGCCGGTGAGCGGGCTCAGCCTGCCGCTGCTGCGAGACTAACGGTCACCGGCTGCGGCGGCGCGCATACGGCAGGACAAACAGGTAGAGGCCGCTCGCGAGCAAGGCGAAGAGCGGAGCCAGCGCCAGCAGATAGAGCCAGGAGGGCGGCTGCTTCTGGCCCAGAGCGACGATGATGATCGTGTTGACACCCACACCCAGGGTGAAGGCGATGGATAACCAGCGGTGCAGTTGTCGGATCAGCAGGCTCATGACATGGCTCCTCGGCGGCGCCGTCCGCTGAGGAGCCGGCGCCCGAACATGGTTTGCGGGAAAGGGCGCGTCGCTAGGCCGGGCGGGCCTGGATCAGTTTCCAGCCGTTGCCGGATGGGTCGCGGAAGGACGCGTCGACGGCGCCGTAGCGCTCTACCGGTTCCTGCGTGAATTCGACGCCTGCTGCCTTGAGGCGGGCGTGAGTAGCCCGGCAATCGGCGACGATCAGCACCAGTGGAGGCATGGCCCCCTTCGCCACGACCTCGTTCAGAGTTCCTGCGGTCGCGGCGTCGATCAGGGGCGGTTGTGGCGTGAACAACCCTAGCTGGAAGAACGGCTGATCAGGATGTTGCACCGTCAGCCAGCGGTAGTCGCCGTTCTTGGCGTCGGTGTGGATGCGGAAACCGAGTTTCTCGACGTAGAACCGCACGGCCTCATCTTGGTCGCGGACATAGATGCCGACGACCTGAATACCCTCACTCATGGGACCTCCGTTTTCTGAGGCCCGCAGATACCCTCGGCTTCGCGCCGCCGCTTCTCCGAAACTGCGATTACGAGGTCAGGCCGTTCGGCGGCGCTGAGGTAGCACGGCGGCACCGCTTCACGCGCATTCCCCGCGGTCTGCGTACGGGCCCGGAGCGCGCTCGGACTTTCGCCGGTGATGTCGCGAAAGACGCGGCCGAACGTGCCTAGACTGTTCCAGCCTGTTCCAAAGACGATTTCGGTGATCGACATGTCCGTATCGCGCAGCAGCGCTGCCGCACGTTCGATCCGTCGTGTGAGGAGATAGCGGTGGGGCGGAAGGCCGAAGGCGTAGCGGAACGACCGCGCAAAGTGCGCTTGCGACACGCCACTGACCGCGGCCAAACGCGTGATCGGCCAAGCCTCTTCGCTGGCGGCGTCCATCCGGTCCTTCGCCCGGAGCAGGCGGCGCAGGAGGTCGGGACCCTTGGGCCGCATGGGTGACTAGGCTTCGCCAACGCCTGCGGGCGTCGGAAGATCGCGGCTTGGGGCCGGGCCCCGCAACGGAATCCCTGCCCTCGCCTTAATATCTGCCGATGTCTCCCGGCTGCCATCGTGGCTCCAGCCGGGTGGCCCGAAGACGTAGCCCAGGACGTGACGCGGGTTACGGACAACATCGGCGGCCATCCCGATCCACTCGTGGAAGGCGACCCGCAGGATGTTGAAGGTGGCGATGTTCTTGACCAGACCGTAGCGGCAGGGCTCGCTATCCAGCTCCGCCTGGAAGGTGCCGAACAGCTTGTCCCACACGATCAGGATCCCGGCGTAGTTGCGGTCGAGGTAGGTCGGGTTTCGCGCATGATGGACCCGGTGATGCGAGGGCGTGTTGAACACCGCCTCGAACCAACGCGGCATCCGCCGGATCGCCTCGGTGTGGATCCAGTACTGGTAGACAAGGCTCACGCCCTTCTGGATGGCGATCATCGCCGGCGGGAAGCCCAGAAAAGCCAGCGGCAGCCAAAGCGCCCAGGTTCCAGCCACGCCGCCGGTCCAAGTCTGCCGAAGCGCCGTCGACAGGTTGTAGTGCTGGGACGAGTGATGGTTGACGTGCGCCGCCCACCAGAGCCTCCGCTCGTGGCTCAGCCGATGGAACCAGTAGTAGGTCAGGTCCTCGAGCAAGAAGATCGCCACCCAGGCCCAGATCGCGGTCATCGGGATCGTGAACAGGCGATGTTGGTAGACCCACAGCGTGCAGGCGAACACGAGACCCGCCGTCAGCAGGCCCGCGACGCCGGAGATCAGCCCCATCCCGAGCGAAACCGCGGTGTCCTTCGGCTCGTAGCGCGCTTCGGCCTTGCCCATGCGAGCGAGGACGATCTCCAGGATGATCGAGAGGATGAAGAACGGGGTCGCCAGGGCGACCGGGTCGAAGGCCGCCGTCATCAAGCCGCCAGGTCCTTGGGCGGCCAGGATGGCAGCGATAGCGTGGCCCGCGGCGCCGCGATGTCCGCGAGATCCACGCAGAGCTTGCCGTTCCTGAAGCTGGCCGAAATCGCCTGCGCCCATGGGATCTGGCGGGCGGCGAATCCATCGCCAACCTGGCACAGAATCAGCGCCAGCCCGCCGGACCGCGCGAGCGCGCCGGCGCCGTCGGACGCCACCCACACCGCATCGAGGCGGCGGCCCGGAAACTCGTCCGCGAACAGGTTGCGGGCGCGCTTGTCGTCGAGCGGGCCTGCGGGCTTGGCGATCTTCGCCCAGGCTGCGAGGCCGACCAGAGTCGCCACGGCGGCCCCCGACAGGGCCAGTTGAACGAAGAACGCCTCGTCCATGGCGGTTTCCTCCCAGCGCGTTTCACACAAGCGTGGGCGCGAGGGGGCGCATGGTCAAGGAAAAGGCCGCCCCAGAATGGGGCGGCCTTCCATCACGCGGGACGGCGTCCCGTATGGATTGTCCGGTCTAGAACTTCCGGACGTAGGAGGCGCCGAACACGTTGGCGTGGGCGCTGCTGTTGGTGAACTCCTGGCGGGTATAGTCAACCCGGATGCCATTCAGCCCATCGAACGAGTGCTGGGCGCCGACGCCGAAGTTCCAGGAATCGCCGTCATCGGCGACCGAGACGCCCAGCGCCTTGCCGCTGATCTTGGTGTTGCCGTAGCCGACCCGGGCGAACAGGTCGGTGCTGGGGCTGATCGGCAGGAAGCCGACGCCGTAGACCGCCGCCTGATGCTCGACCTTGGTCTTCACGTCGAACCCGGCCGTGCCACCGACGTCACGATAGGTGTAGCCCGACAGGCCGGTCGCCAGTTCGCCTTCCACCCCGATATAGGGCGTGAAGCGATAGCCGAGGCGCGCGCCGACGATCTCATAGTTCGGCGTGCCGGCGTCAGCGTGGGCCAGACCCAGGTTCACATAGGCGCCGACGTTGCTGGCGGCGGCGTCCTGGGCTTGGGCGGCGGCGGGAACGATGGCGGCGATCGCGGCCACCGAGGCCGCGGCGATGAGAGCGTTTTTCATTTTTGGGGGAGAACTCCGTACTTCGTCTAGGCAGCCCGCCCAGTCCCGTGAGGGATCGTCTCTAAACGCGGCCCGGCTCGGACGGTTCTTTGGCGAACATGTGTTCAGTGGGTGTCTGTGTCCTTATGGCCACATGCCCCCGTGACGCCCCGTACAGGCGTGGTAATCAGGCGGCCAAAGTTCGGAAGGAAGACGAATGACCGACGCGGTGATCGCCGCCACGGGGCTCTACACGCCACCGCACAGCGTTTCGAACACGGAGCTGGTCGAGACCTTCAACGCCTACGTTGCGCGCTTCAACGCCGCCAATGCGGACGCCATTGCGGCGGGCGAGGTTCAGGCCCTGGCTCCCTCCTCGCCCGAGTTCATCGAGAAGGCGTCGGGCATCAAATCGCGCTTCGTCATAGACAAGACCGGCCTGGTCGACCCCGAGCGGATGGCGCCCAACATCCCTGAACGGCCGAACGACCAGATTTCGGTCTTGGCGGAGATCGCTGTCGAAGCCGCCAAGGAAGCCATCGCCCGCTGGGGCAAGGATGTCTCCCAGATCGACGCGGTGATCTGCGCCGCCTCGAACATGCAACGCGCCTATCCCGCCATGGCGATCGAGGTGCAGCAGGCGTTGGGGATCGAGGGGTTCGCGTTCGACATGAACGTCGCCTGTTCGTCGGCGACCTTCGGCATCAAGACGGCGGCGGACTTCGTCACCTCAGGCTCGGCGCGCGCCGTCCTGATGGTCAACCCGGAGATCTGCTCAGGCCATCTGAACTTCCGCGACCGCGACAGCCACTTCATCTTTGGCGATGTCGCGACCGCGGTGATCGTCGAGCGCGCAGAAGACGCGACCGGCGGCTGGGATATCCTGGGCACACGGCTGAAGACTCAGTTCTCGAACAACATCCGCAACAACTTCGGCTTCCTGAACCGCGCTGCCCCCGAGGGCGTCGGCGCCCCGGACAAGCTGTTCGTGCAGGAGGGCCGCAAGGTGTTCCGCGAGGTCGTGCCGATGGTCTCGGAGATGATCGTTCAGCACGCGGGCGACCTCGGGATCGACCCTCACGGCCTGAAGCGGATGTGGCTGCACCAGGCCAACATCAACATGAACGACATGATTGGCAAACGCGTCCTGGGCCGCGAGCCCACCGCGGCCGAGAATGTCATCATCCTCGACGAGTACGCCAACACCTCGTCCGCCGGCTCGATCATCGCCTTCCACAAGGCCAACGACGACTTCCAGGCGGGCGAAACCGGCCTGATCTGCTCGTTCGGCGCGGGCTATTCCGCGGGCACGGTGTTCGTCCGCAAGCGCTAGCGCTAGGCTCCTGTCGTTCAGGGAGTCTGGAATGAAGAAGCTGTTTTCCGCGACGGCCATGGTGGTCTGCCTGACCGCGACCTCCGCCGGCTCCGCCCCGCCCGCCTACGACCTGATCGTGCGCGGCGGGGCGATCTACGACGGCTCAGGCGGCGCGGCGATCACCGGCGACGTGGGCGTCAAGGGCCAGCGGATCGTCTGTGTCGGCGTCTGTCCCGGCGCGGCGGCCAAGGTCATCGACGCCAGAGGCAAGGCGGTGGCGCCCGGCTTTATCAACATGCTGTCCTGGTCCACTGAGAGCCTGATCCAGGACGGTCGGGGGCAGTCGGAGCTTCGCCAGGGCATCACGCTGGAGGTCATGGGCGAAGGCACGTCCATGGGGCCGCTGACTCCGGAAATGGCGGTGCTGGAATCGCAGCGTCAGGGCGACATCAAGTATCCCATCACCTGGACGACCCTGGACGGTTACCTGCGCGCGCTGGAGGCGAAGGGCGTCTCGGTGAATGTCGCCTCGTTCGTCGGTGCGGCCACCGCGCGGATCAACGTCCTGGGCGAAGGCGACGTCGATCCCACTCCGGACCAACTGAAGAAGATGCAGGCGCTGGTGGTGCAGGCCATGGAGGACGGCGCCATGGGCGTCGGCTCATCGCTGATCTACGCGCCGGGCAGCTATGCCGAGACCGACGAGCTGGTGGCCTTGGTCACCGAGGCGGGACGATGCGGCGGCATGTACGTCAGCCACATGCGCTCGGAGGGGAACAAGCTTGAGGAGGCGGTCGATGAGCTGATCGAGATCTCCCGACGGTCGGGCGCGCCAGCCGAGATCTATCACCTCAAGCAGAGCGGTCGGTCCAACTGGCGCAAGCTTGAGCCGGTGCTGGCCCGGATCGAGGCGGCGCGGGCGAGCGGCCAGCGCATCACCGCCAACATGTACACCTACCCCGCCGGCTCCACGGGACTCGACGCGGCGATGCCCACCTGGGTGCAGGCTGGCGGCGTGGAGGCCTGGATCGCCCGGCTGAAGGACCCCGAAACCCGCGCCAAAGTGAAAGCCGAGATGATCGGCGAGCCGGTGGGGTTCGAGAACCTCCAGCGGCACGCCGGCGCCGAGGGCACCCTGCTGGTCGGCTTCAAGAACCCCAAGCTGAAGCCCCTCACCGGCAAGACCCTGGCCCAGGTCGCCGCCGAGCGCGGCGTCAGCCCGCAGGACGCGGCCATCGACCTCGTGATCGAGGACGGTAGCCGCGTCCAAGTGGTCTATTTCCTGATGGACGAGGCCAATGTCGCACGCCAGACCACCTTGCCTTGGATGAGCTTTGGGTCGGACGCCGAGGCGCAGGCGCCGGAGGGGCCCTTCCTGCTGTCGTCCACCCACCCGCGCGCCTATGGGAACTTCTCACGCCTGCTGGCGAAGTATGTGCGCGATGAAAAGCGCCTGAGCCTGGCCGAAGCCGTCCGCAAACTCTCAGCCCTCCCCGCCCAGAACCTGGGCCTTCGCGACCGGGGGATGCTGAAAGTCGGAAACTACGCCGACGTCGTGGTTTTCGATCCCGCGACGGTGCAGGACCACGCCACCTTCGAAAAGCCCCAGCAGTTCTCGACCGGCGTCTCCGACGTGATCGTCAACGGGCAGCTCGCCCTGGCGAACGGCGAGCCGACATCCGCCCGCCCCGGCCAGGTGGTCCGCGGCCGGGGTTGGACCGGCTGGAAGGACGGTGGCTGCCGCAAGGCGGCGAGCGACTGGAGCTGGTGAGCGCGAACCCCAACGCCTCCCCCACCGGGGAGGTGTCGCCGAAGGCGCCGGGGGGTGTCCCGAGCGTCCGAGTGGCCCCCTCAGTCAGCATCGCTGACAGCTCCCCCGAAGGGCAGCAACGCTGGACGACTTACCGATCCTTCTCGCGTTCCCCGATCGCCGCCTGGGCGGCGGCAAGGCGCGCGATCGGCACGCGGTAGGGCGAGCAGCTGACGTAGTCCAGCCCGACGCACTCGCAGAACTGGATCGAGGCGGGATCGCCGCCATGCTCGCCGCAGATACCGAGCTTCACGTCGGGGCGCTCGGCGCGACCGCGCTCGGCCGCAATCTTGATCAGGTCGCCGACGCCTTCCTGATCCAGGCTGACGAAGGGGTCCTTTTCGAAGATTCCCTTGTCGATGTAGGCGTTCAGGAACCGGCCGCTGTCGTCGCGGCTGATGCCGAAGGTGGTCTGGGTCAGGTCGTTGGTGCCGAACGAGAAGAACTCGGCGTTCTGCGCCAGATCGCCGGCGCGAAGCGCGGCCCGCGGCAGCTCGACCATGGTGCCGACCATGTAGACGATGTCGACGCCCCGTTCGGCGATCACGGCCTTGGCGGTGCGGTCGGTGAGGTCGCGCAGGAACTTCATCTCCTCGCCCTTGGCGACGAGGGGATGCATGATCTCAGGGATCGGCTGCGGCCGGCCTTCGGCGGCGACTTCACAGGCCGCCTCGATGATGGCGCGGACCTGCATCTCATAGATCTCGGGATAGGAGACGCCCAGGCGGCAGCCGCGGTGACCCAGCATGGGGTTCACCTCATGCATCTCCTGCGCCCGGCGCATCAGCTTGGCGGCGTCCAGCCCGGTCGCCTCGGCCACCGCCTGTACGTCTTCCTCGGTGTGCGGCAAGAACTCGTGCAGCGGCGGATCCAGCAGGCGGATGGTGACCGGCAGGCCTTCCATGATCTTGAACAGCTCAACGAAGTCCTGCCGTTGCATGGGCAGGATCTTGGCCAGGGCCGTCTTCCGGCCGGCCACGTCGTCGGCCAGGATCATCTCGCGCACCGCCGCGATCCGCGCGGGATCGAAGAACATATGCTCCGTGCGACAGAGGCCGATGCCCTCGGCGCCGAATTGGCGGGCCGTCTGGGCGTCCAGCGCCGTCTCGGCGTTGGCGCGCACCTTGAGACGACGGCTTTCGTCAGCCCAGCCCATCAGGGTGCCAAAGTCGCCCGACAGCTCGGGCTCAATCATCTTGACCGCGCCCTTCAACACCTCGCCCGTCGAGCCGTCGATGGTGACGATGTCGTAGGCGCGGATCGTCTGGCCGCGGGCCCGGAACTCGCCGGCGCGCGCGTCGATGTGGATCTCGCCGGCGCCGGAGACGCACGGGCGACCCATGCCGCGGGCGACCACGGCGGCGTGGCTGGTCATGCCGCCCCGAGCGGTCACGATGCCGCGCGCGGCGTCCATGCCGCGAATGTCCTCGGGGCTGGTCTCTTCACGAACAAGGATCACCGCCTCGCCCGACCCGCCAAGCTTCTCGGCCTCTTCCGCCGTGAAAACCACCTTGCCCGTGGCCGCGCCGGGCGACGCGGGCAGGCCGGAGGCGATGACATCGCGGGGGCTTGCCGGATCGATGGTCGGGTGCAGCAGCTGGTCCAGCGACGCAGGCTCGACCCGCATCACCGCTTCGGATTTGCTGATGACGCCCTCGCTCGCAAGGTCCACCGAAATCCGCAGGGCCGCCTTGGCGGTACGCTTCCCGTTGCGGGTCTGCAGCATGTAGAGCCGGCCCTGCTCGACCGTGAACTCGATATCCTGCATGTCGCGGTAGTGGGCTTCGAGCTTCTCGACCACGGCCTTGAACTGGGTGAAGACCTCGGGCAGCGCCTCTTCCATCGACGGATTGACGTCGCCCATCTCTTCGCGGGCGATCTTGGTCAGTGGCTGCGGGGTACGGATGCCGGCGACCACGTCCTCGCCTTGGGCGTTGATCAGGAACTCGCCGTAGAGGCGGTTGTCGCCGGTCGAGGGATTGCGCGTGAAGGCCACGCCGGTGGCCGAACCGTCGCCCATGTTGCCGAACACCATGGACTGGATGTTCACGGCCGTACCCCAACTTTCGGGGATGTCGTGCATGCGGCGGTAGAACTTCGCCCGGTCGTTCATCCAGCTGGCGAACACGGCGCCGACGGCGCCCCAGAGCTGTTCGGTCGGGTCCTGCGGGAACGGCTTGCCCAGGTCGCGTTCAACGGCGGCCTTGTAGTCGGCGACGACCGCTTCCCAGTCCTCGGCGGTCAGGCCGGTGTCGACGTGAACGTCCAGGCGGTCCTTATGGTCGTCGAGGATCTCCTCGAACATGTGGTGATCCAGGTCGAGGACCACGTTCGAGTACATCTGAATGAAGCGACGATAGCTGTCGAAGGCGAAGCGCCGGTCGCCGGAAAGTTTGGCGAGGCCCTCGACCGTTTCGTCGTTCAGGCCGAGGTTGAGGACCGTGTCCATCATCCCCGGCATCGAGGCGCGGGCGCCCGAGCGCACCGACACCAGCAGCGGGTTGGCCGGATCGCCGAACGCCTTGCCGGTGAGCTTTTCGACTTGCTTCAGACCTTGGGTGACCTGTTCGGTCAGGTTCGGCGGATAGGCCTTGTCGTTGGCGTAGTAGTGGACGCAGGCCTCGGTGGTGATGGTGAAGCCCGGCGGCACCGGCAGGCCCAGCGAGGACATTTCGGCCAGGTTGGCGCCCTTGCCCCCCAGCAGGTTCTTCATCGAGGCGTCGCCGTCGGCGGAGCCGCCGCCGAAGGCATAGACCCAACGCGTCTTCACCAACGTATCGGCCATCTTGTCAGTCCCCTAAAGCTAGCCCGTAACCTGGGAGAAATCCGCCACTTGTCCCATGGCGTCCCGGACTTTCGCCAGAAGGCGCAGCCGGTTGTCGCGTTCCTCGGATACGTCGGAATTTACTAACACCTTGTCGAAGAATGCATCGACAGGCGCACGAAGCTTCGAAAGTTCGCGCATGGCGTCGGCGAAGTTTTCGGCGTCGAGCGCCGCGTCCAACTTGGCGTCCAGCTCTTCGACGGCCGCGATAAGGGCCAGTTCCTGGTCCGATGAGGAGGCCATCCGCACCGGCGCGCCGGTCGGGAGGGCACCCTTCTTTTCCTCGGCCTTGAGGATGTTCACGGCGCGCTTGTAGCCAGCCAGCAGGTTCGCGCCGTCCTCTGTCTTCAGGAACCCTTCCAAGGCGCTCACCCGGGCGACGACGCGCACGAGATCGTCGTCGCCAAGGGCGAAGATGGCGGCCACGAGGTCGTGGCGTTGGCCACGATCACGCAGCCAGACGGCCAAACGGTCGGCGAAAAAGGCGACGATCTCGTCGGCCACTTCATCGTACGGCCGGAATTGGAACAGCACCTTGCCCGTGGGCTTCTCCCGCTCCAGGCGGTCGAAGACGATGTCGACGTCGCGCTCCATGGCGACCACCAGGGGCGGCCCATCCAGCAGGGCTTCGTCGAACTCGCGCAGGTAGACCTCGAACTCCTGCGACTTGGCGCGGCCGCCAGCGCCCAGGTGCACGGTGACCTTCGGCGTCGAGACCCACAGCGCCCGGCCCGGATCCACGAAGCAACGCAGCGACCGGTACCAGTCCGCCACCGCCTGGCGCAGGGGGACGCGAAGCTCGGACCCCAGCACAATGCGGATCACACCCAGCGCGGCGCGGCGCAGGGCGAACGGGTCGCGCGATCCGGTCGGCTTCTCGTTGATCGCGAAGAAGCCGGTTAGGGTGTCCAGCTTGTCGGCCAGGGCGACGGCCATGGTGACGGGGCGGTCCGGAACCTCGTCATTGGCGCCGGCCGGCTTGTAGTGATCGCGGATCGCCTCGGCGACCAGCGGCGAAAGTCCCTCGGCCTCGGCGTAGTAGCCGCCCATGACGCCCTGGAGTTCCGGAAACTCGCCAACGACGCCCGTGCCGAGGTCGGCCTTCGCCAGACGCGCCGCCTGCACGGCCTTTGCGGGATCGGCGCCGACGCGGGGCGCCAGGGCGGCCGCCATCATCTCCAGCCGCTCGACGCGCTCGTACATGGCGCCCAGCTTGGCGTGGAAGGTCACGCCCTTGAGCTTCTCCAGCCGGTCTTCCAGCCTTGTCTTGCGATCCTCGTCCCAGAAGAATCGCGCGTCCGACAGGCGGGCGCGAAGCACCTTGGCGTTGCCCAGCGCGATCGTCTGGCCGCCATCGGTGGCGTCGATATTGGCCACGGTGACGAAATGCGGCGCGAGCTTGCCGGTTCGTGGGTCGCGCACGGCGAAGTACCGCTGGTGGACCCGCATGGAGGTGCGGATCACCTCGGGCGGCAGGTCCAGGAAGGCGGCGTCCATGTCGCCCATGACCGGCACAGGCCATTCGACCAGGCCCGCCACTTCGTCCAGCAGCCCCTGATCCTCGACGAGCTCCAGGTTGCGGGCGAAGCAGAGCGTCCGGGCCGCGTCCAGGATGCGGTCCTTCCGCTCCTGCGGATCCAGCACGACGAAGTGCTTCTCCAGCTTCTCTGCGTAGGCGTCGAAGTCCTTCACCTTGAACGACTGGCCAGAGCCCATGAACCGGTGACCCTGGGTCACGTCCCCGCTGGCGATCCCGTCGATCTCGAACGGCACGACTTCGCCGTCGAACAGGCAAAGGATCCGCCGCAACGGTCGGACCCAGCGCAGCTTGCTGACCCCGGACACCATGGACTTGGGCCACGGGAAATCGCGCACGATCGCCGGGATGATCTCGGCGACGATCTCCGACGTCGGTCGGCCCGGCTTATGGATGTGAGCCACCCAAACGCCGTCGCGCTCGACGAGATCGGACTTGGTCAGGCCCGTCTTGCGAAGAAAACCTTCCAGCGCCTGATCCGGCGCGGTGGTCCGCGGCCCTTTGACGTCCTCGTGCCGATCCTTCTGCGCTTCGGGCAGCCCCTCGGCCACCAGCGTCAGGCGCCGGGCGCCGCAGAAGGTCTTGAGCGCCTCCGGCAGCAGGCCCTCGGCCGCCAGCCGTTCACGCGCCATACGTTCGAGGTCACGCGCGGCGCCAGCCTGCATACGGGCAGGAATCTCTTCCGAGAGCAGTTCGAGCAGGAGCTGAGGCATGACTTAGACCGCTTCCGCCAGAGCCGCGGCCTGCGGCGGTAGCGGGGCGTTGCCGCCCTGCGACGCCACCCAGGCCTCGGCGCACATCTTACAGAGGTCACGGATGCGGCCGATGTAGGCTTGGCGCTCGGCGACGGCGATCGCGCCGCGGGCGTCCATGATGTTGAACAGGTGGCTGGCCTTCAGGACGTGATCATAGGCCGGCAGCGCCAACGGCTGCCCCTGGCGGCCCTTGTGGCCGAGGATGCGGGGCACTTCGCGCTCCATGTCCTCGAACTGGCGCTTCAGGGTCGCCACATCGGCGACCTCCAGCTCAAAGGCCGAGAACTGCTGTTCGTTCGGGAGATAGATGTCGCCGTACGTGAACTCGTCGTTGAACCGCAGGTCGTAGACGTTCTCGACGTTCTGCAGATAGAGGCTCAGGCGTTCGAGCCCAATGGTTAGCTCGCCCGCCACGGGGAACACGTCTAGGCCGCCCACCTGCTGGAAGTAGGTGAACTGGGTGATCTCCATCCCGTCGCACCAGACTTCCCAGCCCAGCCCCCAGGCGCCGACCGTCGGGTTTTCCCAGTCATCCTCGACGAAGCGGATGTCGTGAACCTTGGGGTCGATGCCGATGGCCTCGAGGCAGCCCAGGTACAGTTCCTGAAGGTCCTCAGGATTGGGCTTCAGGATGACCTGATACTGGTGGTGCTGGTGCAGCCGATTGGGGTTCTCGCCGTAGCGGCCGTCCGCGGGGCGGCGCGAGGGCTGCACATAGGCGACTTTCCAGGGTTTCGGCCCGAGCGTCCGCAGCACCGTCATCGGCGAGAGCGTCCCTGCCCCCACCTCGACGTCATAGGGCTGCAGAATCGCGCAGCCCTGACGGCTCCAATAGTCATGGAGTTTCAGGATAAGGCCCTGAAAAGACAGTGGTTGATCTGGCATTTGGAGCTGTACGTTCGCAGGCGCAAAAAAGTCGGCGGACCATAGGGCCCGCCGACCTTCGCTTCAACCGCCGAAACCGACGGCCGATCTGAGCAATCAGTTGCCGCGCGCGGCCGTACGCTTGCCGGCCCGCGACATCGGCGAGCCATACTTCGCGCGGTTCTCAGGTGTGTCGGCCACAGGGCCGTTGGTCACGGTCGTTGTGGTGACGCTGACGCTCTGGGCGTAGCCACCGGCCGCGGGCGCTGCGACCGCGGCGGTGGTGTCGACCGTGGCGGCAGTATCAACCGGCGCCGCGTCGGCCGTCTCAGCATTGGATGCGCCAACCGGCACAACCACCTTCTTGGTGTACTGCTGGTCATCGGACGGGGCATGCGCACCGTTCCAGTCACCGGTCACCGACCCCGGGGTCGGCGGCTTCGGCGTCTGCGGGCTTTGCGCGAGGGCGGCGCCGCCCATCAGGGCGAATGCAGCGGCGGCGGTGGTCAGAAGAGCAGTCTTCATCGTCAGAACTCCGGTTGATGGCGCGATCGTCTGTCCATCTCGATGTGCCGACGATGTACGGCCCAGGCGGCCGTTGGTTCCGCCTGGGCCGTCGCTTTCGATCGTTAGCGCGCCGGCGCGGTGGCCGAGGCGTCGGCGGGCGGCGCGGCCGGCGCATCCGCAGCGCCCTGCCCCGCGACCAGGACGTGATCGACGACATGCAGCAGGCCGCTGCCAGTACGCAGGTCGGCCTGAACGATCGTGGCGCCGTCCACCTTCAGCGCGCCCGCCTCGTCACTGCCGTCGAGAAGAATGGTGTCGCCGGCGCCCGACGGGATCGGACCCTTCGCGCCTTTGATCTTCGTGGAGTCGATCGGCGCATTGACGACGTGGTGCAGGACGAACTTCTGCATGGCGGTCTTGTCCGCCTTGAGCTTGGCCAGATCGGCCGCCGGCATCGCGGCGAAGGCGGCGTCGGTCGGCGCGAAGACGGTGAGGTTCTTGTTGGTCTTCAGCAGGCCGGTCAGATTGGTGGCGTCGATGCCGCCCACGAAGGTGCTGAACTGACCCGAGAGCTTCAGGGTGTCGACCAGGTCGCCCTGGACGGCCACCGGCGAAGGGGCGGCAGGCGCTTGAGCCTGAGCAGCAAGCGGCGCGGCGCCCAGGGCGGCGACGGCGGCCGCGGCGAGGAGGAAGCGGGTCGGCGACATGCAGGATCCTTGTGACTTCTGCGGCCCGTCCCAAGCGGGGCCGCGTTGACTACGCGGGAGAGCGGGGACGGTTCCCGCCTCCGACATGGCTAGACTAAGCGTCGACGGCGCCGGATTTGCGACGGCGACGGGGTTGCTCCTGGCACGCTTTCCGCCTCCCGACACCTGATTCTGCCGGATAATTCGGCGCCCGCGGTCACAAACGCTCAATTACTGGGCGCTCCTTGGCTTCTTCACCAAAGCGTCACCCCAGCGGTCCGCCCCACGCCGCCCCCGACATAGCGTCGCTTCGACCGCTGCAAAGGGGATCAGAACAGCGCGGCGGTCTTCGAACGAACGAGAGGGGTTGGGCCCGCCCTCAGGGCCGGACGCGGGAGCGAGCTGATGAAACTCATCATGGCGATCGTCAAACCGTTCAAGCTGGACGACGTGCGCGAAGCGCTCGTTGGGGCCGGCGTTGAAGGTCTGACGGTCTCGGAGGTCAAGGGTTACGGCCGGCAGAAGGGCCAGACCGAGATCTATCGGGGGGCGGAGTACCAGATCAACTTCCTGCCCAAGGTGAAGCTGGAGGCCGTCGTCGACGACGCGGCTGCGGCCAAGGCGGTCGAGGCGATCAAGGCCGCGGCCGCGACCGGCAAGATCGGCGACGGAAAGATCTTCGTCCTCGACGTCTCGGAAGCGGTTCGCATCCGGACGGGCGAGACGGGCGCCGCGGCGCTCTAGCGAACGGGACAGAGGGGATATGCTTATGACGTTTTTCGGAAAACAGCGGCTAGCCGGGCTTGTGCTCGCCGCCGCCGTGGCCGGGATGCCGCTGGCGTCCACGGCCATCGCCCAGGAGGCGCCCGCGCCAGCCGCTGCGGCGCCTGCCGCCGCCGCGCCTGAGGCCGCGGCTCCGGCCGCCGAGGCCGCAGCGCCCGCGCCGGCCCCCGCCGCCGAGGCTGCGCCTGCCGCAGCCCCCGCCGCGCCGGCCCAGACGGTCGACAAGGGTGACACCACCTGGATGATGGTCTCGGCCGTGCTCGTGCTGCTGATGATCATCCCCGGCCTGGCCCTGTTCTACGGCGGCCTGGTACGTGAGAAGAACATGCTGTCGATGCTGATGCAGACGGCGACCGTCTGCGTGATCGGCATGATCGCCTGGGTCACCTACGGCTACAGCCTGGCCTTCACAGACGGCGGCGGTCTCGACACCTTCGTCGGCGGGACCGGGCGGCTGTTCCTGAAGGACGTGACGCCGGCCTCGAACGTCGCGACGTTCTCGACCGGCATCTACATCCCGGAACTGGCCTTCATCGCCTTCCAGATGACCTTCGCCGCAATCACCGCCTGCCTCGTGCTGGGCGGCGTGGCCGAGCGGATGAAGTTTGGCGCGGTGGTGATCTTCGCCGTGCTGTGGCCGCTGCTCTCCTACTACCCGATGGCCCACATGGTCTGGTGGTGGCCGGGCCCCGACGGCATCGCGACGGCTCCGACCGCGCCGGTGAAGTCGGGTCTGCTGTGGGGCTGGGGCGCGCTCGACTTCGCGGGCGGCACCGTGGTTCACATCAACGCCGGGATCGCGGCGCTCGTGGGCGCCGTCATCCTGGGTCCGCGCAAGGGTTATCGTTCCGAGCCGATGCAACCGCACTCCCTGACGCTGACCCTGGTGGGCGCTGGCCTGCTGTGGGTGGGCTGGTTCGGCTTCAACGCCGGCTCCAACCTGGAAGCCAATGGGTACGCCGCCCTGGCCGTGGTCAACACCTTCGTCGCCACCGCGGCGGCGGGCTTCTCCTGGGCGATGACGGAGTGGGTCACGCGTAAGAAGGCGTCGCTGCTCGGCATGGCTTCGGGTCTGGTCGCCGGCCTCGTGGCCGTCACCCCGGCCGCCGGCTTCGCGGGTCCGATGGGCGCCCTGGTGCTCGGCCTGATCGTCTCGCCGATCTGCGTGTTCTTCTGCTCGGTCGTGAAGAACGCCCTCAAGTACGACGACAGCCTGGACGCCTTCGGCATCCACGCGGTCGGCGGCATCGTCGGCGCGCTGGCCACCGGCATCCTGGTGTCGGCGAACCTCGGCGGCGCCGGGATCGTGGACTACACGACCTGCGCGGCGGACGGCGACATCTCCACCTGCGACGCCCTCGCCAGCTACACCATGATGGCCCAGTTCATCACCCAGCTTAAGGCGGTTGCCGTGGCGGTGGTCTGGTCTGCGGTGGCTTCGACCATCGTGTTCCTGATCATCAAGTACACGGTTGGCCTCCGCTCCTCGCCGGAAGCCGAAGAAGAAGGCCTGGACATCGTCGAGCACGGTGAACGCGCCTACCACTCGTAAGCTCTCGCACGAGTGTCGGACCGCCTCTCGCGGCGGTCCTTGAGTGAACCGGAACGGGGGTCCTTCGGGGCCCCCGTTTTCATTTGGCTAGTCCCAGGGTCCGCCCAGGCGACAGCGGCGCACCCACCATTGGGGCGCCATGGCCTGAATCCGCTCCGCGAGGGTCTCAGCCGCCATGTCGTCGGCGCAGAGCGCGAAGCAGGTGCCGCCGGAGCCGGACACCCGGGCCAACAGCGTCTCCGGTTCTTCACGCAAGGTGGCCAGCACCGCGCCGACCTCCGGGGCGACAGCGATGGCCGGCGCTTCGAGATCGTTGGCCAGCCGGGAGAGCCAGGCGGCTACCTCTTGCGGACTTTCGAAGGCCTCGGGCATGGGCGGGCACGCCACGTCGCCGAACGCGCCGCTCTCGTCCAGTCGGCGGTAGACCGCCGGGGTCGAGACGCCGACGCCGGGATTTACCAGCACGCAGGGCAGGACCGGAAGCTGCGGCGCGGGCGAAAGCCGCTCGCCTCGCCCCTCGGCGATCACAGGTCGGGCCCACAGGCAGGCCGCGCCATCCGCCCCCAGACTGGCCGCGACACGCTCCAGTCGCGCATCGTCGATCTGCGGCGCGAAGACGTCACGGATCAACCTCAGGGCGGCGCCAGCGTCGCTGGACCCGCCGCCCAGGCCGCTGGCGACCGGCAGCTGCTTGTCCAGGGCGAAGGCCAGCTCCGCCATCGGTCGGCCCAGTTCCGCGACGAACGCGCGGACGGCGCGGATGATCAGGTTATCGCTCTCGCGCCCCAAACCCCGGGCGAACGGGCCGTGGGCGACCAGACGGCCCTCCCCCAGCTCCATCGCGACGTTGTCGCCGATATCGGCGAACACCATCAGGCTGCAGATGGGATGATAGCCGTCGGCCGTCGGCGCGCCGACGTGCAGGAACAGATTGACCTTGGCCGGCGCCAAGCGCGCAGGCACGGCTATTGCCCAGCGAGCTTCGGCTGCGGACCCAGGCCCGAGGCCAGCTTCTTCTCGGCGTCGGCCTTGATCTTGTCGTCAGGCTTCAGGGTCAGCACGCGTCGCCACTGGAACACGGCCTCGTCTCGGCGGCCGACCATCCAGTAGGCGTCGCCCAGATGGTTGTTGATTTCGGGGTCACCGGCTTCCAACTCGACGGCCTGTTCCAGAACCTCGACCGCCTTCTTGTAGTCGCCCAGCCGGTAGTGGGCCCAGCCCAGACTGTCGACGATGGCGCCGGATCTCGGGTTGGCCGCCACCGCCCGCTCGACCATGGCCATGGCTTCGGTCAGCCGCTCGCCGCGATCGATCCAGGCGTAGCCCAGGTAGTTCAGCAATTCAGGTTCGTCGGGTCGGAGCTTCAGCGCCTGGCTGAGGTCGGCCTCGGCTTCGGGCCAGCGGCCGGTCCGCTCATAGGCCTGCCCTCGGGCGTAGTAGAGCTGCCAGTCCGGGGTCTTGGCCTCGGCGATCAGCCCGTTCAACAGGGTGATGGCCTCGGGATAGTCCTCATTCACCCGCAGCAGGTCCGAGAGCGTGATACGGGCTTCCGTGTCGCCAGTGGCCGCCGCGGTGCGGGCCATCTTAAGCGCCCCCGCCTTGTCGCCGGCGGTCTGATAGCTCCAGGCCAGCTTCGCCTGCGCCGCGGGAAACTCCGTGGAGTCGGGCTTGGGCTTGAGATAGGCCGCGCGCGCGCCCTCGATGTCTCCGGCCTGCTGCAGGACGTCCCCCAGCATCAGCCAGGCGTCGTTGCGCTGCGGGTCCAACGCCAGCGCCATCCTGAGATAGGCCAGCCCGATGGCTTCCTGCTTTGCGCTGACCATGGCGGCCGCAGGCGCCAGAAGGGCGAAGGCCGCCCCCTCGCGGATTGTCGGGATCGGCGGCGGCGGTCGCTTGGCCGCAACCCGCGCTCGGGCCGCCTTGAGGGCCATATTCGAAGGATTGCGCTGCAGGGCCGAGTCGTAGAGCGCAAGGGCCTCGGCTCGACGCCCCCGACGCTCCAGGAACCCGCCGTAGGCCGACACCGCGATTTCGCTGGGATCTGCGCTCGCGGTCACCGCCTTGAAGTCGGTCTCGGCCTCGTCGAAGCGGCGCGCGCGTTCGAACAGGTGGCCCTGGCCGATCTGGCCGAAGTAATCGACGCCAGCATCGCCGCGCAGTTGCGGACGGACTGTCGAGCCCTCAACGTCTCCAACAGAGGCCGCGACCCAAGGCCCCAAAAGCGCAGCCGCCGCGCGGTGCGGAAAACCGATGCCGTCGCTGGCCAGTTCGGCCTTGGCCACCTTGCCCTTGCCGTCGTTGAGCGCCGCCACGACCTTGACCAGGCGGCCCAGGCGTTTGCCGGGCTCGGAGGCCGTCGGCCCGTCCGGCGCCAACGTCGCGGCGCGTTGGATGTCGCCTGCGTTAAGGGCGGCGGTGAAGGCGCGCTCCGCGACAGCCGGATCGTCGCCGCTCTGCGCGCGCGCCAGCTCGAGATAGCGGGCCGCCTCGCTGTTGCGGCCTTCCTGCAGCGCTGCACTGCCGGCGAGGAACATGCCGTAGGCGCTGTCGGCGGTCACCGACGCGCCGAGGGTCGCCTCCGACGGGGTCCGGGTGGCGGCGCAGCCCCCCAGCAGGATCAAGGGGGCGGCGACGGCGAACAACAGATGACGAGGCATGCGGAGACTCTGGGCGCGCCGCGACGCGCCCGCAAGCGTGGTCTCGTCACAGGCGCCCAACAAAGCCCTACATGTTGGGATAGTTCGGACCGTCCCCACCCTGCGGCGTCGTCCAGACGATGTTCTGCGACGGATCCTTGATGTCGCAGGTCTTGCAGTGGACGCAGTTCTGGAAGTTGATCTGAAACTTCGGGTTCTGCCCCGCCTCGTCGTACAGCACCTCGTAGACGCCCGCCGGGCAGTACAGCCGCGCCGGCTCGCCATACTTGGGCAGGTTCACCGAGATCGGGACGGACGGATCGCGCAGGCGAAGGTGCGCCGGCTGGGCCTCGTCGTGGTTGGTCGAGGACAGGAAGACGCTGGAGAGCTTGTCGAAGCTCAGCACGCCATCGGGCTTCGGATAGACGATCGGCTTGTAGTCCTTGGCGAGGCCCGTCGACTCCGCGTCGGACTTGCCATGCTTCATGGTGCCGAAGAACGAGAAGCCACCCAGGAGATGCGCCGTCCACATGTCGAACATCGAGATCGCGCCGCCGAGCGCCGTGCCGAACTTCGACAGCATCGGCTTGGCGTTACGGACGACGTGCAGCTCCTTCTTGAGCCACGACTTATCGAAGGCGTCCTTATAGGCGCTCAGCTCGTCGCCCGAGCGACCGGCCTGGATCGCCTCGAAGGCGGCCTCGGCGGCCATGATGCCGCTCTTGATCGCGGCATGGCTGCCTTTGATCCGGGGGACGTTGACGAAGCCGGCGCTATCGCCGAGCAGCACACCGCCGGGGAAGTAGAGCTTCGGAATCGACTGGATGCCGCCCTCGCTGATGGCGCGAGCGCCGTAGGCGATGCGCTTGCCGCCTTCCAGGTACTTCGCCACCTCGGGGTGGTGCTTGAACCGCTGGAACTCGTCGAACGGCGAGAGCCAGGGGTTCTTGTAGTTCAGGTGGGTCACGAAGCCGATCGACACGTAGTTGTCGCCGAAGTGGTACATGAAGCTGCCACCGCCGGTGTTGTTGTCCAGCGGCCAGCCGGTTGTGTGCTGGACCAGACCCGGCGTGAAGACGGCGTCCGGGACCTGCCACAGCTCCTTGATGCCGATCCCGTACTTCTCTTTGTCGCAGTCCCGCGCGAGCTCGTACTTCTGGCGGATGACCTTCGAGAGCGAGCCGCGCACGCCTTCGCCCAGGAAGACATACTTGCCCCGCAGTTCCATGCCCGGCTCGTAGTTCGGGCCAGGCTTGCCGTCCTTGCCGAAGCCGAACTCGCCCGCCACGACGCCCACCAGGGTGTCGCCTTCGAAGACCGGCGAAGACGCCGCCATGCCCGGATAGATTTCGACGCCCAGCGCCTCCGCCTGCCCCGCCAGCCAGCGGCAGACGTTGCCCAGCGAGGCGATGTAGTTGCCGTGGTTGTCCATGAACGGCGGCATGGCCCACATCGGCAGCTCCAAGCTGCCCTGCGGACCGAGCAGCAGGAAGACGTCCTTGGTGACCGCCGTCTCGAGCGGCGCGCCGAGCTCTTTCCAGTTCGGCAGCAGCTCGGTCAGCCCCTTGGGATCGATTACGGCGCCGGAGAGGATGTGCGCGCCAACCTCGGCGCCCTTCTCGATGATCGCCACCGTGATGTCGGGGTTCAGCTGCTTCAGGCGGATGCCTGCAGCCAGGCCCGACGGACCGGCGCCGACGATGACGACGTCATACTCCATGGCCTCGCGCTGGATCGCTTCCTGGCCGACGTCTTCGCTCATCGCAGTCCCCTGGGTCATCATCAGTCGGCGTCACCGTCCGATGTTCGCGTTTATGCGGTCTTATCAGTAGGTCACGGCGCGGCGGTCAAGGGCGAAGGCGTCGCGGCGGTCGCTCAGCGGCGTCCTGAGACAATCAGCTTCACTCGCGAGCCTGGCCGAAGGGGCTCTCCGACGGCCAGGGCGTTGAGCATCCGAAAGCGTCCGACAGGGTCGGCGTCCGGCGCCATCCGGGCAGTCAGCGATTCGACGGTCTCGCCCGGCCTGACATCGACGACGGCGATCCGCCGGCCCGCCGTTGCGTCGGCCTCGCGGTCGGACAGCCGCCGGAAGGAATCGAACATCGGATCGAACAGAGCCGCCTGCCCGGCCGGCGTTATGGCGATGAAGCTGTAGACCTCGTCCCCGCCCAAGCCATAGGCGACGACGGTCAGGTCGACGGGCCGCCCGCCCGAGGCGGCCCGGGCCGGCAGAACCACCGCGTCCAGCCCGTTGATACGCGTACGCTGAACCTGTCCTGCCTCATAGCGGGACCTCCGAACCACATCGGCGAGCCGCTGCTGGGCGTAGCCTTCCAGCTGACCGGGCGTGGCCCGGCCGCCGGAGAACTCCGCCAGGGCGCCCCCAGGGCCGGCGATCTTCACCGCCTCGAGCTCGTTCGCCACCCGGAAGCCCCGGGGCGCATCGAAGCTGATGCCCAGTTGCGGGTGGATATAGGTTGTTCCCTGGACATAGCCCTGAGCAGGATCGTCGCCGTACGGCAGGCCATCGATCGCCGCGAGATAGACGGATGCGTCGAGAACGAGGCCCGCGCCCGGCGCCGACTTGAGCGCCTGCGTCCGCGCGCGTGTGATCCGGTCGGAGGTCAGGGGGTGGGTTCTGGCCCACGGCGCCACGGCGCCATCGGGCTGGCCCGTCGCCGCCGCGGTGAACGCCGCCTCGCGCTGCAGTCCGTCGAGCACGCGGGTCAGCCCATCCGGCGCATACCCGGCCGCCGGCAGATAGCCCAGCGCCAGAGTGTCCGCCTCGTACTCCTGACTGCGCGAGTAGCCGAGGGCGCCCAGCTTGGCGACGCGACCGGCAAGCTTGCCTGCGACATCGGACTTGGTGGCGACCCCGACCAGAGCCGCGGCCAGGTTTCCCAGGGTCTCGGTGTTCTGCTGGCGGATCGCATGGTTGGCCGCCACGTGGCCCAGTTCGTGGCCCAGCACCGCCGCCAACTCGGCCTCGGAGTTGACGATGCCCAGGAGGCCTCGGGTGACATAGACATAGCATCCGGGCGGCGCGGTGAAGGCGTTGACGACCTCGGAATCCACCACCGTGAAGACGCAGGCCTGTCGCAGCCCGGCGGCCTTCGCCATCCGCTCGCCGACCTGCTGGACATAGGCCGCCTGGGGTCCGAGGTAGGTCCCGCCCAGCTCGGCCACCATCTGGCGGTGTTCGCGCGCCGGCTGGGCTAGGGCCGGAATCGCCACAAACGCCAGCGCGGCCGCCAAGGCGAACCTCTTCATCGGGTCAGGGTCTCCATTCCGGGCTGACAAGCCCGCGCCGACGCGCCAAGAGTGGCCCAAGCCTCTTGAGGAGTGAACCGGGGAATGTCGGCGTCCGCCGAACCCATCGACGCCGCCGTCGCCGAAAGCCTGCTCGCCTTCTGGGCCGACGCCGGCGTCGACGCCATGCTGCTCGACGAGGCCATCGATCGGATCGAGGCGGGCAGGGTGCTGCCTCCGTCCCGACCTGCCGCGGCGACGCCGTCGATCGCGCCCGTCGCAAGTCCGCGTGCGCTAGGCGGCGGACTGGTCGACATCTCGGCCGCGGTGGCGAAGGCGCGGGAGCTCGCGGCGGCGGCGGCGAGTCTCGATGACCTGGCGCAGGCCATCGCCGGCTTCGAGGGCTGCCCCCTGCGCTTCGAGGGCGCGGCGAGCAAGGCCGTCGTCTACCGCGGCGATCCGAAGGCCCCCTTGCTGGTCATCGGCGAAGGCCCAGGGGCGGAAGAGGACGCCCGGGGCGAACCCTTCGTCGGGCGGGCGGGCAAGCTGCTCGACCGCATGCTCGCGGCGGCGGGACTGACGGACCGCGTGCTGATCACCAACACGGTGTTCTGGCGCCCGCCCGGCAACCGGACTCCGACCCCCGCCGAACAGGCCATCTGCGCGCCCTTCCTCGAGCGGATCATTCAGCTGGTTCAGCCGAAGATGCTGCTTCTCGCCGGCGGCGCGTCGGCCAAATCCGTCCTGCAACGCGAAGAAGGCATTTTGTCGCTGCGGGGCCGCTGGTTCGAGTGGCGGTCGGCCGACGGCGCGCTGGAACTGCCTGCAATGCCGACACTCCACCCCGCATTTCTGCTCCGTCAGCCGGGTGCGAAGAAAAGAGCGTGGACGGATTTGCTGACCCTGACCGAAAGGCTTGATCGCCCGGACAGGCCCCTCTAGCTTCCCGTTTTGGGACTCAGAGAAAAGGGGTCCGCGTTCAGCAGGCGTTAGTTCTGCACGCGGATATAGACGGCATGACGCTCAAACAGCGCCTGCGCGTCGGGGTATTGTCCCTCGTCGCCGCCGCCTCGGTCGCCAGCTCTGCTGGCGCGGCCGGATCGCCGAAGGCCCTCTCCGACACCGACGCCCGCGCCTATGCCGCCGCCTTCCAGGCCGTGGAACAAGGCGACTTCCTGGGCGCGCAGCTTGAAGCCGCATCGATCAAGGATCGCGCGCTGGATGGCTATCTGTCCTTCCGCGCCCTGATGCACCCGACCGCCCACAAGGCGAGCTTCGAAGAGCTCTCAAGCTGGCTTGCTAGGTTCCGCGACCTCCCGCTCGCCGATCGCGTCTTCTCCCTGGCGGCTAAGCGCCAGCCCGCCGAGGCGGTGACCCTGCCCCGTCCCGAAGTCGCGCTGGTCGACACCACCCGCAGCGAGATCACCCGGCCCGCGCGCGAAGCGTTCTATTCCGGGGATGCGCGCACCGCGTTCGAGCTGGCCGTGAGTGTCGGCGAGCGCTGGATCGCCGGCCTGTCCGCCTGGCGCATGCAGGACTACAGCCAGGCCCACGATTACTTCGCTCAGGTCGCTCGCGACGACGAAACCGATCCGTGGATGCGGTCCGCCGGCGCCTATTGGGCGGCCCGTTCGGCCGTTGCGCTGGGCGACAACGCCACGGCGCAGGCCTTCCTGCGGCTCGCTGCGCAGACCCCACAGACCTTCTACGGCATGATCGCGGAGCGGCAGGTCCAGATGACCACCGCTCAAGCGCCGACCGGCCAGTTCATCCCGGCCGCCTTCCGCGCCCCGGAGCCCCCCGCCTCGCCCGTGCTCGACGCCGATCCGCGCGCGCACCGCGCCTCGGCCCTGGCCCAGATCGGCCGGATCGACGAGGCCCGCCAGGAACTCCGCGCAGGGCTGGCGCTGGCCCGCACCGGGGAGGAGCGCAAGGCCTGGACGGCGCTGCTCTCCTCGCTTGGGCCCTCGACGGGTCCCGGCCTGCAGCGCCCGCAGTATCTGTCGCTGGGCGACTATCAGGCTCCGCCGCTGACGCCGAAGGATGGCTTCACCGTCGATAAGGCGCTGGTCTACGCGATCGTTCGGCAAGAGAGCGCGTTCAACCCGATGGCGGTCTCGCCGGTCGGAGCGATGGGCCTGATGCAGCTGATGCCGGCCTCGGCCGCCCTCGCCACCGGCGACAACACCTACCGCAAGCGTCCGAAGACGCTCTTCAACCCCGCAGTCAATCTGCGGGCCGGCCAGGACTATCTGACCTATCTGATGGATCGCGGCGTGGGCGGCGACATCCTGCATGTCGTGGCCGCCTACAACGCCGGACCTGGCGCGGTGTTGAAGACCACCGCCATGGTGGGCCAGGACGATCCCCTGCTGACCATCGAGTGCCTGCCCGCGCTGGAGACCCGCAACTACGTCGAGAAGGTCATGGCCGCCTACTGGACGTACAAGCGGATGTTCGGCGAGGAGACGCGCACCCTCGACGCCCTGGCCGGTGGCGCGCGGCGGATCGATGTGCGCCTCGACCTAGCCGATCCGGCGGGCGCCCAGGCCCAGGTCACGCCGCAGACGCTGCAGATCGGCGCCGCGACGACCCTCCAGACGGCGGCGTTCGACTAGGACCCCGAAGGGTCGGCGGCGGAACAAACCGCCGGTCGCCAACCCCGCCACGATTGCGCCGTCACCACCGCTCGTCAGGTGGCTATGCAGCGCGCCGATCCATCCGTCACGCAGGCGGAAGTCAGCCGGCAAGATTAGCAGGTGATCGGACCGGGCCGCCGCCCCCGCCGCCTCGATTGCGGCGTGCGCCTCGGCCCCCATGTCCTCGCAGAGCGCGTCGATCCCTGGCTGGCCGTCCGCGGCCACGATCAGCACCTGTCGAACCAGCCCATCCACCGCGCCGGCCGTGAGTTGCGCCAGAAGCGCCGGCAGACCCTGAGCCTCGCCGCGCGCGTCGATAATCACCGAAAGCATGGTCGACGACAGACCCCGCTTCCCCGGCCAGGTCAAGAGTTCTTGTTTTGTTCATTTCGAGAGATAGACTGTTCACGTGTCCGGACCCATCCACACCCTGAAGATCGCCCGCGGACGCGGCGCGCGCTCGAACGCCAGCGGACGGTTCGAACGGGAGATGCGGGACGCCTTCGACGACGGTTGGACTGAGCACGACCCCAGCCCGGCTCAGATCTCCACGACCATCACGCCCGAACGGGCCCGAACGATCATCAGCCGCAACGACAGCCCCGATGTGGGGTTCTCGGCCTCGCTCAACCCCTATCGCGGGTGCGAGCACGGCTGCATCTACTGCTACGCCCGGCCGGCGCACGCTTACATGGGACTGTCCGCCGGGCTCGATTTCGAGACCAAGCTGTTCTTCAAGCCGGACGCCGCTCAACTGCTCGAAGCTGAGCTGTCGGCGCGGCGCTATACGCCGGAGACGATCCATATCGGCGGCAACACCGATCCGTATCAGCCGCAGGAGCGTACGCTCCGCGTCACACGGGGCCTGATCGAGGTGCTGCTGCGTTTCAGGCATCCGTTTTCGGTGATCACCAAGTCCGCTCTGGTGACGCGCGACATGGATCTGCTGGCCGAGGCGGCGTCGATGAACCTGGCGCGCGTGGCGATCTCGATCACCAGCCTGGATCGCAAACTGGCGCGTTCGATGGAGCCCCGCGCGGCCACGCCCGACAAGCGGATCGAGGCGGTGCGCAAGCTGACGGCGGCGGGCGTGCCGGTGATGGTGATGTTCGCGCCCGTCATCCCTGGGCTGAACGACCACGAGATGGACGCCGTCCTCGAGCAGGCCGCCGCCGCTGGCGCGACGAGCGCCGGCTACGTCGCGCTGCGCTTGCCGCACGAGATCAAGGATCTGTTCCGCGAATGGCTGGAGACCGACCATCCCGATCGCGCGCGGCGGGTGATGTCCCTGGTCCGGCAGATGCGGGGCGGCAAGGACTATGACGCCGCGTGGGGCAGCCGCATGAAGGGCCAGGGCCCATTGGCGGATGTAATGGCGGCCCGGTTTCGATCCGCCAAGGCCCGATATGGCCTCGACCAGCCACGCCCGCCGCTCGATGGCAGCCAGTTCCGGGTCCCGACCAAGCCCGGCGGACAGCTGGACCTGTTCGGGACCTAGGCGGCGACGGCTTAGCGCGTGCTGCGGCGGTCCGTGAGCAGACCCTGGCGCATCGGCGCGACGGCAGCCGCAGACCCCGTCGAGCGGGGGTCGGCCAAGCCCGTACGGGCCGGCGCTGGGAGCGTGGTCCAGGTCTTCGAGATATTGCGCATGGTCATTCAGTCCTGAGTTGGTGGACGCAGGCGCGAAGCAAACTTGCGCGCGCTGCAGGTAAGTTGGGTTCTTTCAGCTCGGCGAGCGCGCCCTCGAGCGGCCAACCGAGGTGTCGCTGTCCAAGCCGCCAGATCTCGGCCCGGACCTCGGCCTGGGCGGCTGCGGGCCGGAACAGCATCTTCAAGAGATCGGAGATACCGCGTCGAGCCCTTGGGTCAGCGGCCATTGGTCAGCGACGTCAGGCCTTTGACGACCTCGGGCGGCTTCGCAGCCGGCTGCTTCGGCTTGCGGACTTCCTTGTTCGATTTCTTCTGACCCTTGGCCATGACTAAACCTCGTCGCTGACGACGTCCGGCCGTTTGCCGGACCAATTCTTTACACGGCAAAAATTCCCGCAGGCGTCATCCATAACACGACGACACGTTATTATTGCGCGAAATCGTCAATTTCGCCGACGAATGGAATTATCTAAGAATATTCTTTGCAGTCGGGCTTCACAATTTTGTTTTGACTTGAATGTTGTCCGTTCCACGCCATGTACGCCCGTGTGGCGATGACGCGTCATGTGTCGCGAAGGCCCCTGATGTTCCTTTTATCCGCGCTATTCGTCCTGGCCGCCGCCGCCATTCCCGTGGCGTTCGGCCTGCTGGGACTTCGGCGGCGATGAACGCGCCGTCCGACCTCGGCGATCTGGCGCGCGAGAACGCCTATCTGAAGACGCGCGTGGCCCAACTGACCTCAGACATAGCCGACTTGGCCGCCGAGGTGGATCGCCTGCGCCAGGAGCGTGAGCGCCTGCATGGCCGGCGCGCGGCGCGGTCGCCAAATCCGCTCGGCGGCGGCCAGGGATGAACACGCTGGGCGCCATCCTGCTGGTGACGCCGTTGGCGGTCGTGGTTGGCGTCTTCCTGCTGGTTCGCCTGCGCCGCCCCTAGCGGGAGAACACGCCCACGAGCTCGACGTGGGGCGACCACAGAAACTGGTCCACAGGCCAGACCCGATCCAGCGTGAAGCCGGCGTCGATGAGCGTGCGCGCGTCGCGGGCGAAGGTGGCCGGATTGCAGGAGACGCCGATCACGCGGGAGACGCCGGAGGCAGCCAACTCGGCCGTCTGCTCGGCGGCGCCGGCGCGAGGCGGGTCGAAGACCGCCACATCGGTGTGCCGCAGATCGTGGACGAGCAACGGACGGCGAGCGAGATCGCGGGCTTCGACGGTGATCCCCTTGAGACCGGGCGCCCCAGCCAGCGCCGCGCTGAGCGCGGCGACAGCGCCAGCCGAAAAGTCGGCGGCGTGAACCGGGGCGACCTCGGCCAGACGGAAGGTGAAGGTCCCGACCCCGCAGAAGAGGTCGGCGATGCGGTTAGCGCCGGCGGCGGCCTGCCCCACGAACTCGGTCATGGCCGCCTCGGCGCCCGGCGTCGCTTGCAGGAAGCTGCCAGGCGGCAGGCCCACGCGGGCGGGTCCCAGACGGACCTGCGGCATCCGGGCCAGATAGGCCATCTCACCGGCCAGGGTGACCCGGGCGAAGTCGCCGTCGGCGGCGCGCTCGGCGAGTTCCATGCGCGCGTCGGCCGACAGACCGCCGCTGCGGGCCTCGACGCCCGTGATGTCCACGTCCAGGCCGGTGTCGGTCAGGGTGACGTGAAGGGTGGGCGCGGACTTCGGGTGCTCGAACAGCGGCGCAGCGAGGCGTTTCAACGCCGGGATTGCGGCCTCGATCTGGGGATCGGCGATCGGGCAGACAGCGATGTCCACCAGGTCCCAGGACTTGCGGCCCTTGTAGCCCAAGCGGGCGGCGTCGCGGTGACCCTTGCGGGCGTGAAGCGCGACGCGGCGGCGTGTGGCCGGACCGGCGGCGAAGGCCGGCAGGACCTCGGTCTCGATGTGCTGGCGCGCCAGTGTGCCCACCAACCGCTCGACCTTCCAGGCGAGGTACGGCGCGTGCGCCCAGTGCTGCAGGGCGCAACCACCGCAGACGCCGAAGTGCGGACAGGGCGGCTCGACGCGCTGATCGCTGGCCTCCAGAACCTCGAGCAATTCGCGGCGTTCGCCGGCCCCCTGGGCGCGAACCCGCTCGCCCGGCAGCGTGTAGGGGACGAAGACCGGCCCGGGCGCGACGCCATCGCCCTCGCCGCCAACGGCGTCGATGCGGAACTCGGCCGGCGGTCCCGCCGGCGGACGGGGCATGGGACGGTCCTGCGGACGGCGCTTGGGGTACCTCATGCGGCCGCCCTCGCCGAGGTCACGGTTAAGACCAAATGAACGAACATGAACGAGTTTCTCAACAGCCGTTCAGGTTCACGGCCGCATCTTCCTGACAAGCGTCGCTGTGAGGCGACGGAACGCATCGAAATCGAGGGATACCGAATGTCCACGCAGGTCACCATCGCCAAGGCCGCAGCCGCCGCGCTCGCCGGCGTGATCGCGCTGGGCTCCGGCGCACAGGCGCTGGCCCAACCCGGCGGGTCCTACACCGCCCAGGGCGGAAATAGCTACAATTACGATCCCTGCCGCCGCGACGCCAACCAGCGTGGCACGGCCGGCGCCCTGATCGGCGGCGGCATGGGGGCGGTGATCGGCTCGAACGCGGCGGCCCGCAACGCGCGGACGGAAGGCGCCCTGTTGGGCGGGCTGCTGGGCGCGATCGCCGGCGGCGTGGTTGGCAACAAGACGGCCGCCTGCACGCAAGGCCCGCAGTACTCGACCCGCTACGACCCGGCGCCCCTGCCCCCGCCGCCGCCCGTCGCGTCGAACGGCTACTACGAGCGCGACGCCTATGCCGGCGCCGCGGCCCAGGCCCGTGAAGACGCCTGGCGCGACGAGCCGCGGGCCGAGCGATATCGCGCCGCCGAGCGGCCGGCCGAGCCGGACGGCTGCACCCTGGCCGAGAGCCCGATCTACATGCCCGACGGCCGGACCCAGACCCGGTTCGTCCGCGTCTGCCGCGACGCCAGCGGCAAGTACGCCGTCGTCGACTAGAGGCTCGCCCAGAGCAGAAACTCGCGGTTGCCATCGCCGCCCGTGATCGGGCTGGCGGTGGCGGCGCGGACAGTCCAGCCAGCGTCCGAGACGAAAGCCTTCACGGCCTCCACAGCCTCGGCCTGCGACGCGGGGTCGGTGACGACCCCGCCCTTCCCGACCTTCTCGCGTCCGACCTCGAACTGCGGCTTCACCAGCGCGACTAGATGCGCGCCCGGCCGCGCCAAGGCCAGGGCCGCCGGCAGCGCCTTGGCCAGGGCGATGAAGCTGACGTCGGTGACGATCAGGCCCGGCGCCTCGGGGATCAGGTCCGCGGTCAGGTCGCGGGCGTCGGTGGCTTCCAGCGAGATCACGCGAGGATCGGTCGCCACGCGCGGATGCAGCTGGCCGCGGCCCACGTCGACCGCATAGACCCGCACCGCGCCGCGGGCGAGGCAGACCTCGGTGAAGCCGCCCGTCGAGGCGCCCACGTCCAGCACCACCTGCCCCTCGACCACCACGGCCCAAAGATCCAGCGCGTGAACCAGTTTCAGCGCGCCGCGACCCACCCAAGGATGGGCGGCGACGGCCTCGACCAGGGCGTCGTCGGCGATCGGTTCGGACGCCCGGGCGACGACCCGGCCATCGACCGTCACGCCGCCGGCTTCGATGGCCGCGCGGGCCTTGGCGCGGCTCTCGAACAGGCCGCGGGCGACCAGGGCCAGGTCGGCGCGCGTCTTCAGGCGGTCTCTTCCTCGAAGAGCTTCTTGAGCTCGGTCTTGAGGATCTTGCCGTTGGCGTTGCGCGGCAGGGTCTCGTGCCAGAACTTCACGGCCACCGGCACCTTGAAGGCGGCGAGCCGCTCGGCGACGTGAGCCCGCAGTTCCGCCTCGGTGGCCTCGGCGCCCGGCTTGAGGGTGACGACGGCGGCCGGCTCCTCGCCCAGGATGCGGTGCGGCTTGGCGACGACCGCGGCGTCCATGATCGCCGGGTGGTCATAGAGGACGTTCTCGACCTCGACGCAGTAGATGTTCTCGCCGCCGCGGATCAGCATGTCCTTGGCCCGGTCGATGATGAAGCAGAAGCCTTCCTCGTCCAGGCGCGCCAGATCGCCGGTGCGGACCCATCCATCGACGAAGGTCTGCGCAGTGGGCTCGGGCTTGTTCCAGTAGGCGCGCGCGTTCATCGGGCCCTTTGACCACAGCTCGCCCACGGCGCCCGGCGGCAGGACCGTGACGCCATCGGCGGGATCGCGGATCTGCAACTCGGCCACGGCCGCGGCGGGACCGCAGCTGTCCGGGCGGTGCTGATAGTCTTCGGCGGCGTTGGAGGTGACGGTGGCGCAGGTCTCGGTCATGCCCCAGCCCTGACCCGGCTGCGACTTGGGGAAGACTTCCTTGAGGCGTCGGACCAGTTCCGGCGCCGAGGGCGCGCCGCCGTACGAGACGCTTTCCAGGGACGAGAGGTCGTAGTCGGCGCGGGCGGGATGCTCCAGCAGCTGCCAGGCGATCGTCGGCACGCCGCCGGCGGTCGTCACCTTTTCCCGCTGGATCAGTTCGAAGGCGCGGATCGGCTCCCACTTGAACATCAGAACCAGCTTGCCGCCGGTGGCCACCGTGGGGTTCAGCACCGCGAAACAGCCGGTGACGTGGAAGAAGGGCACGGACAGCAAGGCCGAGCGTTGCGGGGCGTCCGGGTCGGGCGCGGGCGGCGCTTCGCCCCGACGCAGGAAGCTGCGCGCGGCGGCCGCGCCGGCCGTGAAGATGTTGGCGTTCACCGCGCGGTGCGTGGCCAGGGCCCCCTTGGGCTTACCCGTCGTGCCGGAGGTGTAGAAGATGGTGGCGTCGTCATCGGTGGCGATCTCGACCGGCGGAATCGCCTGGTCCGGCAGATCGGCCCAGGCGTTGGCGCCGCCCAGGACGTCCTCGAGCTTGCTGACGTACGGATGGGCGATCTCGCCCGGCTCGCGGCTGACGTAGACCCGCTTCAGGTCGGGGCAGTTCACGAAGTGCTCGGTCATGCGGCCGAACCGCTCGGCGTCCATGACGGCCACCTTGGAGCCGGAGTCGGTGAGGCCGTACTCCAGCTCGGGCCCGGTCCACCAGGCGTTCAGCGGGGTCACCACGGCGCCGATGGAGGCGGCCGCGTAGAAGGCCACCGCCCACTCGGGCACGTTGCGCATGATGACGGCGACCCGGTCGCCCTTCTCCACGCCCTGGGCCTGGAGTTCCACGGCGAAGGCGGCGACCGCGCGGTGGAACGCGTCGTACGTCACGCGCTCGTCCTCGTAGACGAGGAAGACCTTGTCGCCGTGGGTCTTGGCGAGTTCGGCGACGGCGCGGAGGGTCGGCGGCTGGTTCTTCCAGGTCTTGAGCCGCACGCCCCGAATTTCGACCTCTTCGATCTCGGTCGGCAGGCCCGGGCTGCTCAACAACGCATGCGCCTGCTGGATCGACATGGCAGGCCAACCCGCCGGCAGAACGGCCTCGGACATCAATAGCTCCCTAACACCACCGGATCCGTGCCCGGTTCTGTCAGGTGAACAAGCATAACCTAGCGTCAGAGGCAAACGGGCGACGGCGTTATCCGGCGCCGCCACCCCTCTGCGTCATATCGAGGCCGGGATCAGAACTCGTCCCAGGTGTCCGACGCCGGAGCCGCCGCCGCACTGCTGGCGGCCGGGCGCGCGAACTGGGCGACCTTGGACTGCATCCGCGCCACCGGGTTGGGCGCTGGCTCATGATGGTCCGCCGAGGCCAACTGGGGCGCCCGGGCCTGTGACGCCGCCGGCTGGCCAGCCTGGCCCGTCTCGAACCGCACGACCAGGCGCGCCAGTTCGTTGGCTTCGCGCTTGAGATTCGAGGCCGCGGCGGTGGCCTGTTCGACCATGGCCGCGTTCTGCTGGGTCACCTGATCCATCTGATTGACGGCAGTGTTGACCTGATTGAGGCCGGTCGCCTGTTCCTGGGACGACTTGGCGATCTCGGAGATCAGCTGATCGATCTTCCCGACCTTAGTCACGATGTCGCCCAGGGCCTGGCCGGTCGCGCCGACCAGCTTCACGCCGCGCTCGACCTGGAAGGACGAGCTGGCGATCAGGGTCTTGATCTCCTTGGCCGCCTCGGCCGAGCGTTGGGCCAGCGCGCGCACTTCCTGGGCCACGACGGCGAAGCCGCGACCCGCCTCGCCCGCTCGTGCGGCCTCGACGCCGGCGTTGAGGGCCAGAAGGTTGGTCTGGAAGGCGATTTCGTCGATGACGCCGATGATCTGCGAGATCTGACCCGAACTGGCCTCGATCTCCGTCATCGCAGCGACCGCTTCCTGCATGACCTCGCCGGACTTTTCCGCATCCTGGCGCGCGCCAGTGGCGGCGGCGGAGGCGTCGCGGGCGCCTTCGGCGCTGCGCTTCACGGTGGCGGTGATCTCGTCGAGCGCGGCGGCCGTCTCTTCCAGATTGGCGGCCTGCTGCTCGGTTCGACGGGACAGATCGTCTGACGCCGCGGCGATTTCGTCCGAGCCGTTGCGGATGCCGCTGGTCGAACCGGAGATCGCGGACATGGCTTCGCGGAGCGAGGCGATGGCGGCGTTGTAGTCGGCCTTGATCTGGGCGTACTGGCCCTTGAAGTCGGCGTCGATGCGGCTGGTCAGGTCGCCCTGCGCCAGTTTCGCAAGACTTCCCGCGATGGCGCTGACCACGGCGGCCTGCTCGGCCTCCGTTTCGCGCCGCTCAGCCTCGGCGCGGCTGCGTTGCGCCTCGGCGTCGGCGCGCATCTGCTCGGCCTCGCTGGACGTGGCGCGAGCCTTCAGCCCGTTCTCCTTGAAGACCAGAACAGCCTGGGCCATGACGCCCACCTCGTCGCGGCGCATCTGCCCCTCGACCTCAACGTCGAGATCACCGGCGGCCAGGCGTCCCATCCCATCGGCAAGCCGGTTCAGCGGTCGGGTGATGCTGACCCGCGTCATCCACATGGCGCCCCCGATCCCCAGGATCGTGCCGAGCGCGGCGATGGCGAACAACTGCAGGCGCGTACCGCTGGAGGCGTCGCTCATGGCGGCCGACTCCGCCTTGCCCTGGGCGATGGAGCGATTCACGATCTTGGCGTTGGCGGCGCCGAAGGCCTCGATGTCCGCCGCGGCGACGATCATGGCCTCGCCAGCTTCGGCGTTACGGTCCTGCTCGCCCAGCGCCACCGCCTTGTCGAGGTCCGCCTTCACGCTCTCAGCGCTCTTGATCAAGGCGTTGATCTCCGCGGCGTCGTTCGGCAGGCCGTTCGCGCCGTCCTTGAGATAGTCCAAGAGCCTCGGATAGGCCTTGTCGTAAGTCTCCTTGGCCTTGCGCCCTTCGGGCGAGACGCTGTCGTAGAAGATCGTCATGGCCGCCATGTAGGCCATCTGATTCATGACCCGGTTCGCCCGGGCCATCTGCACCCGCGCCGGACCGCTGACATCGGTGAGCACCGAGTACTTCGCGTCGGTCGTCATCAGCGTGTGACCACCGTAAGCCGCCACGGCCATGCAGATCAGCCCCAGCGCGACCATCATGGCGGCGATCTTCGCGCCGATCTTGGTGTTTTCGAGCACGTTCACGATCAGTCTCCGAGCCTGTAATCTTAGTATTCGCATTCATTCCCACGCCCGGCGCTCGTCATGACGTTGTGACGAGGCTAGAAGCGGGAATCTATGCTTCATTGAGGCGCGGCCATCTGTGTCCGTGAGAAATGACTCCTGAATTAAATGGCGTGCGCCGGCGCCCCCTGCGCGTCGTTCTGACGCAGGGTGGAGCTAGGGCGGAGATGTGAAGACGGCAGGGATCTGAACGACGACGCTCAGGTCGGCGGCCCCGTCGCCCGGCGGCGGGTCGGCATTCCCCCTCGCGCCGATCCGAACCCGGCAGACCCAGCGAACGCGACGGCCGGCGCCGTGGCGGAGCCCGCGAGGCGGGCGCGAAGGTTCGCGGCGGACGCGGGCCTTATCACGCCCCCCGCGCTCCGTACGTCAGCTGGCGCCGCTGACATGCGGACCAGCAATTCGCGGAGGGTCGGCAGTTCGGCGGGCGGCGGACCCGGCAGGGCCGCGGCGGCGTCAACGATGCCGCTTACCGTTCGCAGCAGCACCGGCAGGCTGACGGCCTCACGGTCCCGCTCGCGGTCGCACTCCGTGTAGCGCTCGACCTCAAGGGGCTCGTCGTCGGACGGATCTGCGGTCTCGCGCTCCGCGGCTTCGATCTCGACCGCCGGGCGCCACCGGGACTCGCGTCGCAGGCGCAGCTCCAGGGCAATGGACACCCGGACGGCAAAGAAGCAGCGGTCGAAAAGTTCGAACGCCTGAACCTTCTCCGCATGCGTCTGCGCCGCCTCGGCCGCGGCGCCGAAGTGCTCGCCCAGCCGGAACGCGCATTCGCTCATCCGAGCGAGCATGTGGTGGCGCGGGTCCTCATCCGACATGAGAACATATGTAGAACATCGGAGAACGCCGGTCAAGCAAAGCCCGCTGGCGGGGGCGTTGCGGACCGGGCGCCCTGCCCGGCTACAGCCGCGCCAGGGCGCCTTCCAGCTTGGCCTTGGCGCCTTCGGCCTCGGCGAGGCGTTCGCGGTTTTCCTCGACGACCTCCTCCGGGGCGCGGGAGACGAAGTCGGCGTTGTTCAGCTTGCCGGAGATCTTGGCGATCTCACCCTTGAGGGCGGCGACCTCCTTGGTCAGGCGGGCGCGTTCGACGGCCAGGTCGATAAACTCGGCCACCGGCAGAGCGAAGGTGGCGCCGGCCACGACGAAGGGGATGGCGCCTTCCGGGGCGGCGGACACGGCTTCCACGCCCGAGACGCGGAGGAGCTGGGCGATCTGGGCGGCGTTGGCGGCGAGCGTCGCGCGCTGAGCGTCGGTGGCCTCGACCACCAGCAGGGGCGGCTTGGCCGACAGGGGCACGTTCAGGCCCGAGCGGACCGAGCGGCCTTCCGAGATCGCCTCGATGACCAGGCCGATCTCGGCGTCGGCGGCCGGATCGATCAGGCTGGAGGGCAGGTCCGGCCAGCGGGCCGTCATCAGGAAGCCCTTGTGCGGACGCGCCGCGCCGAGGTCCTGGGTCTGGGCCCACAGCTCTTCGGTGATGAAGGGCATGACCGGGTGCAGCAGGGTGAGGATCACGTCCAGCACCCAGGCGGCGGTGGCCTGGGTCTCAGCCTTTGCGGCGGCGTCGTCGCCGGTCAGCAGCGGCTTGGCGAGTTCGACGTACCAGTCGCAGTACTGGTTCCAGATGAAACGGTAGAGCTGCTCCGTCCCCTCCCCGAAGCCGCAGTCGGCCAGGGCGGCGGTGACGGCCTGGGCCGTACGGGTGGTCTCGCCGACGATCCAGCGATTGAGCGCGACCTTCACCGACCCCGGATCGAACCCCTCGGCGCGGGCGCAGCCGTTCATCTGGGTGAAGCGGGTGGCGTTCCAGAGCTTGGTGCCGAAGTTGCGGTAGCCCTCGATCCGCTGGCGGCTGAGCTTGATGTCGCGGGCCTGGCCGGACATGGCGGTCAGCGTGAACCGCAGGGCGTCGGCGCCGTAGTCGTCGACCAGCTCCAGCGGGTCCATGACGTTGCCCTTGGACTTGGACATCTTGGCGCCGGTGGCGTCGCGGACCAGGGCGTTGATGAACACCCGCTTGAACGGGACCTCGCCGGTGAAATGGATGCCCTGCATCATCATCCGGGCGACCCAGAAGAAGATGATGTCGAAGCCGGTGATCAGGGTGTGGGTCGGGTAGAAGCGGGCGAGGTCCGAGGTCTTCTCCGGCCAGCCCATGGTGGAGAACGGCCACAGGCCGGAGGAGAACCAGGTGTCGAGGACGTCCTCGTCCTGGCGCAGCGGGGTCGGCCGACCATAGTGTTCGTCGGCCTTGGCCTGGGCTTCGGCTTCGGTTTCCTCGACGAAGGGCGTGCCGTCCGGGCCGTACCAGGCGGGGATGCGGTGACCCCACCAGAGCTGGCGCGACACGCACCACGGCTGGATGTTCCGCATCCATTCGAAATAGGTCTTCTCCCACGCCTTGGGGACGAAGACTGTGTCGCCCTGCTCCACCGCGGCGATGGCGGGCTTGGCCAGGACGTCGGCGGCGACGTACCACTGGTCGGTCAGATAGGGTTCGACCACGACGCCCGAGCGGTCGCCGTGGGGCACGGTGTGGCGGGTCTTCTCGATCTCGCGCAGCAGGCCCAGGGCTTCGAACTGTTCGATCACCTTCTTGCGGGCGGCGAAGCGATCGAGGCCGCGATACTCCGGCGGGGCGTTGTCGTTGATCTTCGCGAAGTCGTCGAAGACGTTGATCATCGGCAGGTTGTGGCGCTTCCCGACCATGAAGTCGTTGAAGTCGTGGGCAGGCGTGATCTTCACCGCGCCGGAGCCCTTCTCCGGGTCCGGATACTCATCGGCGATGATCGGGATCGGGCGATTGACGATCGGCAGGCGAACGGCCTTGCCGACCAGGGCCTTGTAGCGCTCGTCGTCCGGATGGACGGCCACGGCGGTGTCGCCCAGCATGGTTTCGGGCCGGGTAGTGGCGACCACGATCTCGCCGGAGCCGTCCTCCAGCGGATAGGCGAAGTGCCAGTAGTGGCCGTCGACCTCGCGCTGCTCGACCTCGAGGTCGGAGATGGCGGTCTGGAAGTGGGGGTCCCAGTTCACCAGCCGCTTGTCGCGGTAGATCAGCTTTTCCTTGTGCAACTGCACGAAGACCTTGCGGACGGCGGCCGAGAGGCCCTCGTCCAGGGTGAAGCGCTCGCGCGACCAGTCGCAGGAGGCGCCCAGGCGGCGCAGCTGGTTGACGATGGTCCCGCCGGACTCGGCCTTCCACTCCCAGACCTTGGCGACAAAGTCCTCGCGGCCCATGTCGCGGCGGCTCTGGTTGCCCTCGGCGGCCAGCTTGCGCTCGACCACCATCTGGGTGGCGATGCCGGCGTGGTCGGTGCCGGGCAGCCACAGGGCCGCCTTGCCGCGCATCCGCTCGAAGCGGATCAGCACGTCCTGCAGGGTGTTGTTCAGCGCATGCCCGATGTGCAGCGAGCCGGTGACGTTGGGCGGCGGGATGACGATGGAGAACGGCTCGGCGGCCGGGTCGTCGATGGGCGCGAAGCCGCCGGATTGCTCCCAGGCCTCGTAGAGGCGCGGTTCGGCGGTCTTGGGATCGAAGGTCTTGTCGAGCATGGCGGGTGTCTTCTGAACGAGCCGCGGGAATACCGCAATTCCTCCCCCGTCGGGGGAGGTGGCGCAAAGCGCCGCTGAGGGTCCGCCAAGATGTCGCCGCCACCGGCGCACCGGCGCAGATACGACGGTCTGGAAGGACCCCCTCAGTCAGCTTGGCTGACAGCTCCCCCGAGGGGGGAGCAATTGGGAGCCGCTAGCGTACTCGGCCGCGGGCGATGCGTTCGACTTCGGCCTGGACGGCGTCCTGGACGATGCCGGGCAGATTGGTGTCGAGCCATTGCTGGAGCATCGGGCGCAGCATCTCGCGGACCACGTCTTCGAGGGTGCGGCCCTCGGCGGGCATCAGAATGCTGGACGACAGCTGGCCGAAAGCGGCGGCGGCGGCGGCGGCCACCGGCTCGCTGACCAGGGCGGCCGGCGACGCCGGGGCTTCCATGACCGGCGGCGGCGGGACCGGCTCAGGCTCCGGCTCGGACTCGACGGCGACGAAATCCAGGTCGCCGTGGGTCTCGACCTTCTGGGTCAGTTCGAGGTCGCCGTCGTCGTCGTCCTCGATCTCAGGCTCCGGTTCCGGCGCAGCGGCGACAGGCTCGGGCTCCGGTTCGGGAATCGGCAGCGGCGCCTCGGCGACGGGCGCGGGTTCGGGCTCAGGCGCCGGAGCCTCGGCCCCCTCGGCCGGCTGCTCATCCTCGGAGATGATGCGGCGGATGGAGGCGAGAATCTCCTCCATCGTCGGTTCTTGGGACGTCTGTTCGGACATGAATCGGCCGCCGCGGTTTGAGTCTGTAGCCTGGACCCTAAGCGCCCCGGATCGATCCTGCAATTTCCCCGGCGCTATCGGGTCAACGCGCCGCCGGCGGCGCCGTCACCGGAGCCGGTTGCAGGCCCGGACCGATGGGTTTTTCGACAGGCGTCAGCGCCGGAGCCTTGGCCGGCCACGGGGTGGCGAGCTGATCGACCGCGCCGACCGCCTCTTCCCACGGGACCCAGCCCCAGGTGATGCGCAGTTTGCGGAAATTCTTGGCGGCGTCGTACTGCGGCACGCTCGGGACGACGTTCTTGCCCTCCAGCCGGCCCATGACCGCCAGGACGTTGGCGGCGGCGACGTATTCGTCGCGGCGGGAGCTGACGGCGTTCAGCTCGGCCTGGCGCAGCTCGTTCTCGGCGTTCAGCACGTCGATGGTGGTGCGCAGGCCCACCTGCTGCTCCTGGCGGGTGCCCTCGGCGGCGATCTTGGCGGCGCGGACCTGCTCGTCGCTGGAGCTGATGTTGGCGCGGGCCGCGATCAGCTGGCTCCAGAAGGTGGTGACGTTCTGCAGAACGGTGCGCCGCACGCCCTCGACGGTGATCCGGTCGGCGTTGTTGCGCTCCACGGCGGCGCGAATCCGCGAGCTGGCCAGACCACCGCTGAACAGTGGCACCGTGGCGTTGATGGTTGCGCGGGTCGAGCGCGCGTAGAGCTCGCGTTCGAAGGCATCAAGCGGCCGGTTCGGGATGGCCGCACCGCTGAAGCCGTAGGTGACCGACGCGGTGACGTTGGGCATACGCTCGGCGTGGGCTCCCGCCAGCCGCGCGCGGCTGGCCTGTTCGGTGAACTGCTGCGCGCGAAGCTGCGGATTGAATTCCTCGGCGAGCTTGAAGGCCTCGTCCGGATCCGTCGGCAGGAGATAGGCTAGGGACGGTTCAGGCGCGAGGTCGCCGGGGTTCTGGCCGACCAGGGTCGCGTAAGTGGCCCGCGTGATCGCCAGCTGGGCGACCGAGGACTGCAGAAGGGCCTGCGCCTGCGAGAGGCGCGCCTGCGACTGGGCCACGTCGGTGCGGGTCACCTCGCCCACGTCGAACCTGGCGTTGGATTCCTGCAGCTGGCGGGTCAGGACGTTGACGTTCTCCTGCCGGATGCGGACGGTTTCCTGATCGCGGCGGGTGTCCGAATAGGCCTGGATCACGGACGCCAAGACCTGGGCTTCGACCCGGCGGAGGTTTTCGCGGCCGGCGAGAACATCGGCGTTGGCGGCATTCACTGACGCGGCGACCCGACCACCCGTCCACAGCGGCTGGCTGAAGCTCAGGCCGATCGTCGCGCCATTACCTTCGTTGATCGTCGGGGTGTTCGCGAAGGTATCCGGAATGCCGTCCGCATTGTCATCGCGACCAAGCGCGAAACGGGGCGTGCGTTGTTCCGTGTACGACAAGGTGCCGGACGCCCCAAGCGTCGGCCGCCAGCCGGAGCGGGCCTGGACGTAGGTTTCGTCGAGGGCCCGCTGCGTCGCGCGCTGGGCCTGGAGGGTCGGGTTGTTCTGGTAGGCCAGTGCGATGGCGTCGGCCAGGGTCTCGGCGCTGGCCGGGAAAGCGGAGGCGCTGGCAACGGCGGCGCACACGGTCGCGGCCAGCAAACGGCCACGGAGTTTCATCGACATTCGTAATCCCCGATCTCGCGAGAGATGCGCCCTTGTATGCTTTTGTCTGCCGCCTGGACCACGCCGCGTCACCTTAAGCTTTTTTCACAGCCGGGTTTCGAGGGTGTTTCAGGCTTGCCCGCCTAGAAGGCGAAACCGTGGCTGGGCTCGAACCCCGCCATGACCGGTGGGAAGGCGTCGAACAGGTCGCGACGGCCGATCCCGTCGTCGCTGCGCAGATAGAGACAGGCCTTGCCGACCGGGCCGTCCCGCTCGACGACACCCAGGCGACCGTTCGGCGCCAGCACGCCGGTCCAGGCCTGCGGCGCGCGGGCGACAGCGCCCTCGCACACGACGATGTCGAACGGGCCGTCCGGCAGCGTCGCATCCGGTTCGACCCGGATGACCGTCGCGCCCAGGGCCTCGATCACCGCCGCCGCATAGGGCGCGCCGATGGCCAGGACGCGATCGCCCGGCATAGGCCGCAGCGCCTGCAGCAGCTTGGCCACGTCGCGCGGCTTCAGCAGCCAGCGGCCGGGGGCGTACTCGGGCTCGATGTCGGCGTAGGCGAGATGCGCCTTGCCGTCGGGGAGGAAGGTTTCGCGCGGCACGACCCGCATGGCGTCGTGGATGCGGACGTCGGTGACGTCCTGGGTCCGGACCTGGCTTTCCACCATGTTGAGGCGGGCGGCGGCGTAGTCGGCCATCGGGAATCCTTGCGGGCGCTTGCGTTACGTCGGCGGGTTATAGGCCGGCGCGCCCGGAAGGCAATTGCGGCGCGTTGGTCGTTCTGATAGCACCGCGCCTCGCTTCCGGTTGGCCCGATGGCGGAGTGGTGACGCAGCGGACTGCAAATCCGTGCACCCGAGTTCGATTCTCGGTCGGGCCTCCAAGCTTTCTTCCTGGTTTTCGCCGCCCCTGGTTTTCGACGCGTCCTGCGTCAGCCCCGCGTTAAGTGGCCGAGGCGGCGCGCCGTGCGGAAGCGCTTGAACCCTACCGGCCGGACCCTTACCCCAGGGCCATGGCGAACGCTCTCCCTCACGTCCTGGTCACCGGCGCGACGCGCGGCATCGGCGCTGCGATCGTCGACAGTCTTCGCGGACGCGCGCGCGTCATGGGGCACGGGCGCGCAGACGCCGCCGATGTCATCGGCGCCGATCTTTCGGACCCGGCCGCCGCGTCGCAGCTCTGGGCGGCGGCGCTGGCCGGCCTGGATGGCCGGATCGACGTGCTGATCAACAACGCCGGCGTGTTTGAGCCCGTGGCGGTCGAGGCGTCGCTGGACGATTGGCAGGCGGGTTGGGGCCGCACGATGCAGATCAACCTGCAGGCCAGCGCCGATCTCTGCCGCGCCGCGATCCTGCATTGGCGCGAGCGCGGGGTTGGCGGGCGGATCGTCAACATCGCCAGCCGCGCGGCCTATCGCGGCGACAGCCCCGCGCACTGGCACTACGCGGCGTCCAAGGCCGGGATGGTCGGGATGACCAAGTCGATCGCCCGGGGCTATGCGTCCGAGGGCGTCCTGGCCTTCGCCGTCTGTCCCGGTTTTACCATGACGGGCATGGCCGAGGACTATCTGGCGAGCCGCGGGGGCGACAAGCTGCTCGCAGACATCCCACTGGGCCGCGTCGCCGATCCCGCCGAGGTGGCCAACGCGGCGGCCTATCTGGCGCTGGAGGCGCCGGCCTCGATGACCGGGGCGGTGATCGACATCAACGGGGCGAGCTTCGTTCGATAATTTACATTCGTCATCTTTGCGCCCAGGCGCCGCCTTGCGTCCGCCACGATCTACACGCGTAGTTTGTGCAACAAGCCGTTTGCGGGAGGATGATCGATGACCCTGAAAAGACTGTCGGCCGCAGCCCTGGCGGGGCTGACCGCCGCCACGTCGGCCTCCCCCATCGCGGCGCAGCCGCGCGTTGTCGATGGCGCACCGACCGCGGACGCCTGCGCGCCGCTCGGGTTCGCATCGACACCGCCGCGTCAAACGGGACCCCGCCTGATGGGTGGCATCCAACCCTCACGCGCCTACGCGCCGGCGCCGCCACCACCGCCACCGCCCGCCATCGCAGCGCCGACCGGAAAGAGCGCGCCGTCGGTCCCGCCCCTGCCCGTGCCGCCTGTGCAAGGCCGCCTCGACGAGGTGGTGGTGAGCGCCAGCCGGCGTCCGGCAGGACCCGCCATTCAGCAGGACACCGAGCGCTATCCGAACGCCACGGCCAACCCGATCCGACAGGTCGCCAGCGATCCGGTCTCGACCTTCTCGGTGGATGTGGACACCGCCGCCTATGCCAATGTCCGACGCTTCCTGAACGAGGGCGTGCGCCCGCCGACCGACGCGGTGCGGGTCGAGGAACTGATCAACTATTTCGACTACGGCTATGCGCCGCCGAAGGACCGGACCTCGCCGTTCAGTTCGTATGTGGCGCTGGCCCCCTCCCCCTGGGCCAGCCAGCGGCAGATCCTGCATATCGGCATCCAGGGCTTCGATCTGCCCAAGGGCGAGCAGCCGCCGCTGAACCTGGTGTTCCTGATCGACACCTCCGGCTCGATGGCGTCGGATGACCGGCTGCCGCTGGCGCAGCGGTCGCTGAGCCTGCTGATCGACCAGCTGCGGCCACAGGACCGGGTGGCGATGGTCGCCTATGCGGGGTCGGCCGGCGCGGTCCTGGCGCCCACCGACGGTCGCCAGAAGCTGAAGATGCGCTGTGCGCTGAACGCCCTGCAGTCGGGCGGCTCGACCGCCGGCGGCCAGGGGCTGAACCTGGCCTACGCCCTGGCCAATCAGAACTTCGATCCCAAGGCGGTGAACCGGGTGATCCTGGTGACCGACGGCGACTTCAACGTGGGGGTTTCCGACCCGGCGAAGCTGAAGGACGTGGTGGCCGAGAGGCGCAAGGACGGCGTCTATCTGTCGGTCTTCGGCTTCGGCCGGGGCAACTACAACGACACGATGATGCAGGCGCTGGCGCAGAATGGGAACGGCACGGCGGCCTATGTGGACAGCCTGCAGGAGGCGCGGAAGCTGTTCCGCGAAGACTTCAGCCGATCGATGTTCCCGATCGCCGACGACGTGAAGATCCAGGTGGAGTTCAATCCTGCCCAGGTCAGCGAGTATCGGCTGATCGGCTACGAGACGCGAATGCTGGCGCGTGAGGACTTCAACAACGACCAGGTGGACGCGGGCGAGGTCGGGGCCGGCGCGTCGGTGACCGCGCTGTACGAGATCACGCCGGCCGGTGCGACGCCCTCGGCCGATCCGCTGCGCTATGGCAAAGTCCGCGCCCGCGCCGCCAGCCCGGCCGGCGAGTTGGCCTTTCTCAAGATCCGCTACAAGGTGCCAGGCGGTCGGGCGTCCAAGCTGATCGAACGGCCGATCACCCGCGCGGATGCGGCGCCGAGCCTGGCGGCCGCGCCTGAGCCAACCCGCTGGGCTGTGGCGGTGGCGGGGTTCGGCCAGAAGCTCAAGCAGGACCCGCGGGTGTCGGACGCCTTCGGCTGGGGCGACGTGGTCAGCCTGGCCCAGACCGCCCGCGGCGCCGACCCCTACGGCGAGCGGGCCGAGTTCGTGCAGCTGGTCAGGGCGGCGGCGGACGTCCGGGCCGGCGGCGACGGCCGCTAAGGCCGAGGTTGAGGCGCGGCCAGCCGCGCCGCCGCCTCGGCCAGGATCGGGCGCTGGCCCTTGTGGATCTTGAGGGCGGCGGTCGGCAGGTCGAACCAGGCGGCGCGATCGACTTCCGGAAAGCTCTGGCGGCGGCCCGAACGGGGCGGCCACTCGATCTCGAAGGTGGTGCTGACGACGGTCGAGACATCGAGGTCGGCCCGCACCAGCCAGGCGTGGATCGTCTTGCCGTTGGCCGCGCAGGGGGTCAGGGGCTCGGGGGTCCCAATGACGTCCTGGCCCAACTCCTCACGGAATTCGCGCCGGGCGGCCGCCCAGCCATCTTCGCCGGGTTCGACCAGGCCCTTGGGGATCGACCAGCCCGCGTCATCCTTGCCCGCCCAGTACGGTCCGCCAGGATGGACCAGCAGAACCTCCGGACCGGCCGGCCCCGGTCGCCAGGCGAGGACGCCCGCGCTGACGACCGGCGGCCTCGCCATCAGTCCATCAGGCGCTGCTGGAGGTAGGTGAACTCCAGCGCCTGACGGGTGGCGCGTTCGTTCAGGTTGGCGGCCGCCGCGTGCCCGCCGTCGATGTTCTCGTAGTACAGGAAGTCGTAGCCGTACTCCTTCATCCGCGCCGCCGCCTTGCGGGCGTGGGCGGGGTGGACGCGGTCGTCCTTGGTGGACGTCTCGATGAACACCTTGGGGTACGGCTGGCCCGGCTTGAGGTTCTGGTACGGCGAGTAGGTCATCAGCATGGCCCGCTCTTCCGGCACCTTGGGGTCGCCGTATTCGCCGATCCAGGAGGAGCCGGCGCCGATGTGGTCGTAGCCGATCATGTCGAACAACGGCACCTGGATCACGATGGCGTTGTAGAGCTCGGGGCGCTTGGTGAGCGCCACGCCCATCAGCAGGCCGCCGTTGGAGCCGCCCATGATGCCGAGTTTCTTCGGATTGGTGATCTTGCGAGCGATCAGGTCCTCCGAAACCGCGAAGAAGTCCTCGTAGACCGCCATCCGCTTCAGCTTCAGGCCGGCATTATGCCAGCGAGGACCAAACTCGCCGCCCCCGCGGATGTTGGCGACGACGAAGACGCCGCCCTTCTCCAGCCAGAGCTTGCCCATGGCGCCGGAGTAGGCCGGCGACTGGCTGACCAGGAAGCCGCCGTACGCGTTGAGCAGGGTCGGGTTCGTCCCATCCAGCTTCATGTCCTTGGCGTGGGTGACGAAGTACGGGACCTTCGTGCCGTCCTTGGAGGTCGCCCAGAACTGTTCGGTGACGAACTTCGAGGCGTCAAAGCGATCCGGCAGCTTGCGCAGTTCGACCGACTTGCCGCCGGCCGCGTCGGCCAGCCACTGGCTGTTGGGGGTCAGGAAGTTCTGCACATTGACGATCAGCCGGTCGTCGGTGTCGGAGGCCGAGCTGATGCCGATGGTGGAGTCCTTCGGCAGGTCGAGCTGGGTCGAGGTCCAGGCGCCGCCCTTGCGTTGGTAGCTGAGGACCTGGCCTTTCACATTGTCGAGCAGGGTGACGACCAGGCGGGTCCGGGTGGTGACCACCTGTTCGACGCTCTGGCTCAGGCTTGGCCGCAGGACCAGGCTGGGGGTCAGTGACGCAGGGGTCTTTTTGACGGCGGCGAGGTCGAAATCGACGAGGTCGCCCTCTTTCATCCCCTTGGCGTCCCAGGCCTCTTCCAGACCGACCAGCAGGCGGCCGTCGAGGTAGCCCTGGATTGACGACTTCTTGGGCAGGTCCAGCTTCAGCGGGCGGTCGCCCTGCAGCAGGTAGTATTCGGCGTTGAACGTATCCAAGGGGCGCTGGACGATCACCGCCTGCACCTTGCCGGCCGGGTCACGCAGGACGATGGGTTGCACGCCATAGCCGCCGTCGGTCTTCGTGCCGGCGAACACCTGCTGGGCCGCCGACAGGGGCTGGCCGCGCTTCAGGAGCTTGGCGATGTAGGGATAGCCCGAGGTCGTGACGTCGCCCTTGGCCCACTCGGTGACCAGGAAGATGGTGTCCTTGTCGATCCAGTCGAACCGGTGCTTGCCCTCGGGCAGGCTGAAGCCGCCGTCCACGAAGGCGCCCGTCGCGGTGTCGAACTCGCGCACGACGACGGCGTCCTTGCCGCCATTCGACAGGCTGACCAGGCACCGGCGCTCGTCCGGCGGCAGGCAGTCGGCGCCCTTCCAGACCCAGTTGGCCTTCTCGGCCTTGGACAGGGCGTCGAGGTCGAGGATGGTCTTCCAGTCGGGGGCGCCCGACCGGTAGCTGTCCAGGCTGGTGGTGCGCCAGACGCCGCGGACATGCTCGGCGTCCTGCCAGTAGTCGCGCAAGGACCCGTCGCCGCCGAAGCCGACGCCGGGGATGCGGTCCTTGGCGGTGGCGATCTTTAACGCCTCGGCATAGAGGCCGGCGTAGCGCGGATCGTTCTGCAGCTGCGGCAGCGAGCGGGCGTTCTCGGCCTTGGCCCAGTCGAGGGCCCGGGCGCCCTCGATCTCCTCCATCCAGGTGTAAGGATCGTCGTCAGGCGCAGCCGCCCCCATCAGAAACACTCCCGCCAGGACCGTCGCGATCAGTCGCGCTTTCATCGAGCAGCCTCGGATTGAACCAAGGTGTCGATAGACGAGATGCCGGCCGGAAGCTCAAGGGGATTTCGACCCGGATTCAGCGGTCTTGGAGGATATCCACGGCGAGCCGGGGACGAACGATGAAAAGACCGGCCCAGATCACGCGGGCGACGGCGCGGCGCAGGCGACGGGCGGGGCGGAACTCGTTTTCGTAGAGGGTGGCGTAGTCGAGGGTGGCGGTCACGGCTGTCTCTCCTGAACTGATGGAGAGCGTTGTGGGACCCCGGTACGTCAGTTTCGGACGTGGGCCTTCATCGCGACGGCCAATTCCCCCGCCATCATCTCCTGCAACGCCCGTGGCTCGAGGATCGCGATCTTGTCGCCCCAGGTGAAGAGGTGCCAGGCCAGTTCGCGCATGCCGCTGGCGCGGAAGCGGACGATGACACCGCCGTCGGCCTGTTCCTCGACCTTCTGGCGGGCGTGGAAGCGCCAGCGCAGGCCGTCGTCGCGACCATGGGGCAGGACACGCAGGACCACGTCCTCGGTGTCATCCTGGTAGATGCCGAAACTCTCGTCGGCGTAGGCCTGCAGCGAGAAATCCTCCGGCGGGGCGCCGGGCGATCCGGTGACCTCGACGTCGGAGATGCGGTCGAGGCGCCAGTTGCGAGGTCCGGTGCCGGCGCCGACCTCCTCGGCCACGAGGTAGTTCGAGCGGCCGAAGAGAATGCCGTAGGGGGTGACCTCCCGCGTCCGGCCGGGCGTCGAGCCGCCCTCGTAGCGGAAACGGAGCGTCGAGAGCGACTTGAGCGCGCCGCGCACGGCGGCCAGGACGCTTTCCTCCTCGAAGGGGCGCGGGCCGGCGGTGACAGCGATGGTCTCGGCCTGCAGCAGCGCCTCAAGGTCGGGCGCGAGCCGCCGGCGGGCGGCGGCGCGGGTGGCGGACATCACCTTCTGCTCCAGCGATCGCAGGGCGGCCGCGCGGGCGGCCGCGCCCTGACGGTCCATCAGCTCGGCGGAGGCGGCCAGGGCCGCCAGCTCTTCGGCCGTGGGCGCCTGGAAGAGGCCATCCAGCCCGGCCGGGATCCGGAACCGACGGGAGGGCGGTTCCTCGACGACCTCCATCTGCGGGAACATCTCCCAGACGGCGTCGCGCATCCGCTCGACGGTGCGGCGGCTGACGGCTAGGCGGTCGGCCATTTCGTCCAGCGTCAGCCCCTCGGCGCTGCCGGCCAGCAGGCGGGCCAGCTCCAGCAGACGGGCCCCTTTTTCGTGGCGCATGATTTCCTGCGTCCGTTTCTGTCGTAGGCATCAGACAAAACCAGAACCATCGACATCCCGCAAGGACCAAACCGATGGCCACCCGCTTCCAGCCCCGCCGCACGTCCCCCGGCCGGTTCAGCCCGGCGCGCTTCAGCCCCCGTCCCGTGCAAGCGCCGCAGCCCACGCGCCTGCCGCTGCCGCCCGCGGCGGTGATCGACGCAATCCTGCGCTTCCGGGACGTGGAATTGGACCAGGGCGGCCAACGCACTCTGCTCCGCCTGTCGGACCGGGCGCTGCGCGAGCCGCAGGTGGTCGCGGCCCTGGGCGGCGACACCCGCCGGGCGGCCAATGTCGCGATCCTGTGGAACGAGCGCGAGAGCGAGATCGTCCGCGTGCTGGAAGGCGCCGACGCGCGGATGGCGGCTTAGTCGCCCAACATCCAGCTCAGGCCGGCCGAGCCGTTCCTTCCGGCTTGTAGCTCGGCTGGTCGATGGCGATCTGGTCGCGGGCCATGATGGTCAGCGCGGCCAGGAGGCCCGGGGTTTCCACTGTCAGTTCGCCGGCGCGGATGCGGGCGCAGAGCTCCCTGTTCAACGCGGCGTAGTCGCCGTCGTGACCCAGGACGCTGGCCATGCCTGCGACGGCGGCCGCCTCGGCGGCGGGGCCGGCGGTGATCTCACGGCCGACGGTGGCCAGAGCGTTGGCGGCGACGCGGGCCAGGAAAGCGTTGCGCGGATCCAGCGTCGGGCGGATCTGGTCGATCCAGAGACGGACGGACTCCACCAGTTCCTCGGTGCGGGGGTGCGTGATCACAGGCCTTCCTCCAGCAGGACGACGAGATCGGCTTCGGTCTCGGACACGCGGCGGCCGATCATCGGGCGCTCGACGGACTTTTCCATGCCGTTGGCCCAGCTCAGATACATGGTCAGGCACATGACGCCCCAGCGCAGCGAGCCCAGCATCTGCCAGAACCGCACGCGGCTGAGCTCGATCTCCCGCCCCCCGGCAGAGGCGTAGCCGGCGAGCAGGTCGGCATAGTCGCCGAAGCCGCCGACCGGGCGATCCGGCCGGCCGAAGCGCCAGGAGTTGGTGCAGATCCAGCCCATGTCCTCGGCCGGGTCGCCGACGTGGGCCAGCTCCCAGTCCAGGATCGCCGCCACGCCGACCTCAGGGTCGAACATGATGTTCCCGTTGCGGAAGTCGCCGTGCAACAGGGCCGGCTCAACCGGCGTGGGCACATGCTTTCGCAGATACTGGAAGGCCAGCTCGAGGATCGGACGCTCGGCGCCGGTGGCGCGATAGACCTCTTCGTAGCGGTCCAGTTCGGCGACGCCGTCGACCGTCTTGAGGTTGAGACCCGCCGGCGGCGGGGTCCGGTGGATGGCCACCAGCGACTCGCCGCACTGGCGGGCCAGCGCTGGCCGGATGGCGTCGAAGCGCGGGTCGCTGACGATCTTCTTGCCCAGGGTCTCGCCGTCGACGCGGACCATGACATAGGCCTCGCCCAGGCCGTCGGCGTCGTCGCAGACATGGCGCACCTGGGGCACCCGCGCGCCATTGGCGCCGGTGGCCTGGATCAGTTTCGCCTCGGTCGCGAGGCTGACCGAACGGGCGGACTCCTCGTCGAAGGGCCCGTTGCGGCGGCGAAGGATCAGCCGCTCGGGTCCGTCCCGCCCCTCGAACCCGAAGGCCCAGGTTTCCATGCTGGCGCCGCCCGACAGACGACCGGCTTCGGTCAGTCTGGCGCCCTCGCCTCCCAGTCTTCCGGCAAGCTTCTCGAGGCCTGCGCGAACATCCAATTCCATGACCTGACGGAACCTCGCCTAACGTCTCCCGCATGATCTGGCGGGCGATCGGACGGCTTGTAAACGCCTCTCCCGACGTCAATCCCGCCCAAGAACGCGTTGGGAGAAAATGGCCATGGACTTCAACCTGCCCAAGGACCTCGTGGACTATCTGGCCGAGCTGGATCGGTTCATCGAGGACGTGATCGCGCCCCTGCAGGCGCAGGACGACAACGAGCGGTTCTTCGACCACCGCCGCGAACACGCCCGCACTGACTGGGACAACCAGGGCCTGCCGCGCAAGGAATGGGAAGAGCTGCTGGCCAAGGCCCGCAAGCTGGCCGACGAGGCCGGGCACCTGCGCTTCGCCTGGCCGCCGGAGATGGGCGGCAAGGGCGGCAGCCAGCTGGCCATGGCGGTGATCCGCGAGCACCTGGCGGCCAAGGGCCTGGGCCTGTTCAACGACCTGCAGACCGAACACTCGATCGTCGGCAACAACCCCTTCATCCTGATGTTCAAGGAGTTCGCCACCAACGCGCAGTACGAGCGCGACGGCGACAAGCTGCTGAACGGCGGCATGCGCACGGGCTTCGGCCTGACCGAACCGAACCACGGGTCGGACGCCACCTTCATGGAAACCACCGGCGTCCGGCACGAGAAGGACGGCAAGCCCGGGTGGCTGATCAACGGCGAAAAAATGTGGACGACGGGGATGCACGTCGCCACCCACGTGATGGTCTTCGCCCGCACCTCCGGCAAGGACGGGGACGCCACGGGGATCACCTGCTTCATCGTGCCGGCGGACACGCCCGGGGTGAAGATCGAAGAGTACATGTGGACCTTCAACATGCCCACGGACCACCCGCGGGTCAGCTTCACCAACGTCTGGATTCCCGAGGACAGCTACTGGGGCCAGATCGACCGGGGGCTGGGGCTGGGTCAGAGCTTCGTCCACCAAAACCGGATCCGGCAGGCGGCTTCGAGCCTCGGCGCGGCGCAGTTCTGCATCAATGAGAGCGTGAAATACGCCCGCAAGCGCAAGCCGTTCGGCAAGGCCCTGGCCGAGAACCAGGCCATCCAGTGGCCGCTGGTGGAGCTGCAGACCCAGTGCGAAATGCTGCGCCTGCTGATCCGCAAGACGGCCTGGCAGATGGACCAGATGGATCACAAGGAGATCGAGAAGACGATCTCGGACAAGGTCTCGATGTGCAACTACTGGGGTAACCGGCTGGTCTGCGAGGCCTCGGACCGGGCCATGCAGGTGCACGGCGGGATGGGCTATTCGCGGCACACGCCCTTCGAGCACATCTACCGGCACCACCGCCGCTATCGGATCACTGAGGGCTCGGAAGAGATCCAGATCCGCAAGGTGGCGGCCTATCTGTTCGGCTACCTCGGCCCCAAGCGCGAGGAGTTCGCCGAGCTGAACGCGGCGGAAAAGGCGGCCAAGAAGGGCGAGTACGTCCAGCCCATTCCGGCCCGCCCCTGAGGTTGGGGAGACGTCCCTCTGGCGATCAGGCCTCGCGGGTCTGACGACGCCAGAGGGCGGCGTATTCGCCCTGGTTCGCCAGGAGTTCGGCGTGGGTTCCCCGCTCGACGATCCGCCCGCGGCGCAGGACCAGGATCTGGTCGGCGTCGACGATGGTGGACAGTCTGTGGGCGATCACCAGGGTCGTGCGGCCGGCCTTGACCTTGCGCAGGGTGTCCTGGATCGCCGCCTCGGTCGGGCCATCAAGGGCGCTGGTGGCCTCGTCGAGGATCAGCAGCCGCGGATTGGCGAGAAGCGCGCGCGCGATGCCGACCCGCTGGCGCTCGCCCCCGGACAGCTTCAGCCCCCGTTCGCCCACCCGGGTCGCCATGCCACTGGGCAGGCCGTCGATGAACGGACCCAGCTCTGCCGCGTCGGCGGCGGCGCGAACCTCGTCCGGCGTGGCGTCGGGTCGGGCGAAGCCGATGTTGGCGTAGAGGGTGTCATTGAAGAGGGCCACGTCCTGCGGCACCAGCGCCACGGCGCGGCGCAGGTCGGCCTGGCGCGCCTGGCGCAGGTCGACGCCATCCAGCCTAACCGCGCCCTCCTGCGGGTCCAGCAGACGCATGGCCAGGCGGATCGCTGTGGTCTTGCCCGCGCCGGACGGCCCCACCAGGGCGACGGTCTGGCCCGGACGAACATCGAGGCTGACATCCAGCAGGCCGGACGAGCGGGCGTCGTGGCGAAAGCTGACGTGGTCGAAGGCGAGCGCCGCCCCCTGCCCGCTGGCCGGCGGCAGCGGCTGGGCTTTCTCAGGGTCGGTGATGTCGGGGACAATGGCCTGCAGGGCCACCATCTGCTCCATGTCGATCAGGCCCTGGCGGATCTCGCGGTACTGGAAGCCCAGCATGCCCAGCGGCGCATAGAGGCCGGACAGCAGCAGGATCGCCATGGTGATGTCGCCCACCTGGAGCTGGCCACCCGAGACCTGGTAGCCGGCCATGACGGTCATGGCGGCCAGGCCGACGTTCAGGATCAGCGACTGAGCCGCGTTCAGCAGGTTGAGCGAACCGTTCGCCTTGGAGCTGGCGTCCACATAGCGGGTCATGGCCTCGCCGTAGCTGTCCACCAGCCGTTGCTCGGCGCCGAAGGCCTTCAGGGTCTCGTAGTTGATCAGGGCGTCGGACGAGAGGCCCGCGGCGCGGTTCTCGGCCTCGTTCAGGTCGCGGCGGTGCGACAGCCGCCAGTCGGTGATCTTGAAGGTGACCACCGCGTAGAAGACCAGGGTCGCGAAGGCGGTGATCGCGAACGTCCAGTCCAACCGCACCACCATCACGCCGATGGCCAGGATCAGCTCGACGAACGTCGGGCCCAGGCTGAAGACCAGGCTGCGGATCAGGAAGTCGGTGGAGCGGGCGCCCCGGTCGATGACCCGCGACAGGGTCCCGCTCTGCTTGGTCTGGTGGAAGTCGAGCGACAGGGAGAGCGCATGGCCGAAGCTCTCGACCGCCGCCCGTGCCATGGTGGACTGGGAGACGCGGGTGAAGACGGCGTCCCGGGCGAACGGCGCGCAGGCGGACACGAGGCGCAGGGCCGCAAAGGCGATAGCGCCGCCGATAAAGCTGGCGCCGAGGACCACGCCGCCCTGCTGGGCGGGGGTCAGGGTGTTGATGGCGTCGCCGAGGAGGACGGGCGCCAGGACGCCGCAAAGCTTGCCGACGAACACCAGCAGCAGGGCCGCGGCGATGCGTAGCCGCAGCTGGGGCGCGCCCGAGCGCATGACGAGGGCGCCGAGGTCGGCCATGGAACGCCAGAAATCGAACTTGGCGTCCTTGCCTTCGACCGCGCCGGGCCCGCTGAACCGGCCATGAGCCATGTGGGCGTGGGCCAATCTCAGGCTCTGTCCGCAGTGATGATGTCCAACGCCCTCTTCACGACCTGACCGAAACTCCTTAACCCTGACCACTACGCGTTGGGCTTACGCGTCTCGCAAGCAAGCGGCCCACTCGGTTTTCCACTGGAGTAGACTTATGCGGCGTGAGCGCCAACGCCTGGAATCGGCCTGTGTGTTCTGCGGATCGTCCGACGACGCCGACCAGGACTTCCTGAACGCAGCCGGCGTGTTGGGCAAGGCCATGGCCGACGCGGGGATCAAGCTGGTCTATGGCGGCGGCGGCGTGGGCCTGATGGGCGCCGTGGCGCGGGGCGCGCACAACGCGGGCGGCGATGTGCTGGGGATCATCCCGACGTTCCTGGTTGGCAAGGAGCGTGCGCTCGAGATGGTCGAGCACATCATCGTCGACAATATGCACGAGCGGAAAATGCTGATGTTTCAGCGCTCGGACAGCTTCGTGATCCTGCCCGGCGGCATCGGCACGCTAGAAGAGGTGGTGGAACTGCTGTCCTGGCGGCGGCTGGATCTGCATGCCAAGCCCGTTGTGTTCTTCAATCCGCGCGGCTTCTGGGAACCCCTGTTCAAGCTGTTCCAACACACGGTCGACGAAAAGCTGACCCCGCCGGAGTTCATGAACGCCTGGGTGTCGGTGGATACCGTCGAACAGGTGGTTCCGGCGCTGCTGGGACAGGGCCGCGAGCCCTATCCGTCCGAGGCGGCGGTCGGCCGGCGGGGCTGACCCGCGACTGTGAGACGAATGTCACACCGTCGAAGGACTGCGTCGTCCTGACGCATCCTTTCCGGGGACGTACGCGTATCGCGGGGGTCAGACGCGCCACAAGCGCCGTCACCCACACGAAATGGACTCCCCCCGCCCATGCGTAAGCTTCTTCTCGCCACCGCCTCCCTGACCCTGATCGCCGGCGCCGCCCAGGCGCAGGACGCCACCTGGACCGGCCCCTATGTCGGCGTGTCCGCCGGCCTCGCCGATCGCAACGAGAAGAGCTCCGAGGCCATCGGCTTCGACACCAATCTCGACGGGACCTTCGACAACACCGTGAACACGGCCGCGGGCGCCAACGCCTTCTCGCCCGGCTTCTGTGGCGGGTCCTACAGCACCAACGCCGCCGCCGGCGGCTGCGCCAAGGACGACGACACCGATGTCGAGATGAGCGTCCGCGCCGGCTACGACTATCAGATGGGGTCGTTCGTGGTCGGCGGGCTGGTGGAGTATTCCCAGCTCCAGCTCAACGACGCGGTGACCGGCTTCTCCACCACCCCGGCCGGCTATGCCTTCAACCGCAAGCTCAACGACCTTTGGGCCGTGCGGGCGCGCGGCGGCTACGCCATGGGCGACAATCTGTTCTACGCCACCGGCGGCTACGCCCGGGGCAACATGAAGCACAGCTTCAACACCACCAACACGGCCAACAGCTTCACCGATGACGGCGGCGGCGACGCCAACGGCTACCAGCTGGGCCTGGGTTACGAGCGCAAGCTGACGCCGAACGTGACCCTGGGCCTGGAGTGGATCCGGACCAGCCTGAACGACAAGGACTACACCGTGCGCGCGGGCAACGCCGGCACGACGCCCGCGACCAACCCGTTCTTGCTGACCAATGCGTCGGGCACGGACTTCCAGCGCACGTCCGACCGCTTCAAGTTCGACAGCTACCGCGTGACGGCCAGCTACCGCTTCTAAGCCGGCTCAGCCCGCGGCCCGGCGCGCCAACTGGCGCTGGGCCGCGGGATCGGCCTGAACCTGATCCAGCAGCCAACTTCTGAACGCCGCGATCTTACGGGTGCGCGCGCGATCCTTCGGGTAGGCCAGCCAGTAGCCGCCGACGTCGCCCACATAGACCTCGAAGGGCTGTACCAGCCGCCCTGCCGCGATATCGGCCCCGAACATCACCGGCGACCCGATGGCCGCCGCGCCGTTCGCCATCGCCGCCGCCACTTCAAGCACCTGACTGTCGGCCGTGAGCCGAGGTCCGCTGCTGGGCTCCGCGTCCGCGGCGACGCCGGCTGCCGCGAACCATGCCGCCCACTCTCCCGCCGAGCCGACACGCGCGACGCCCAAGAGGTCGGCCGGGGTCGGCGTTGGAGCCAGCCCGGCGATGAGTTGCGGCGGCGCCAGCACGGTCTGGGCGGCCGGGAACAGGAACGTCGCCTCCAGCCCCGGCCAGACCCCATCGTCGCCAGTGCGAATGCCGACGTCGAAATCGTCGTGCAGCAGGTCCACGAGCCGGGCCGCGGAATCCAGCCGGACCGCGATCTGCGGGTGATCGACCTGAAAGGCGCCGAGGCGCGGGGCCAACCACTGGGTGGCGAAGGTCTGCAGGACGGTGATCGAGAGGACCCCTGCCCCGCTGTCGGCGATGTCGGCGACGGCGCTGCGTAGCGCCACCATCGCTTCGGTCGCCGCGCGGGCCAGCCGCTCGCCCGCCGGCGTCAACGCAACCTCGCGCGGCAGGCGGCGGAACAGCGGCTGATCCAGACGCTTCTCAAGGCCCTTCACCTGCCAGCTCACCGCGGCCTGGGTCATGCCCAGCTCCTCGGCGGCGCGGGTGAAGCTGCCCAGCCGGGCCGCCGCCTCGAAGACGCGGATGGCGCTGAGCGCGACGTTGGCGAGCGGGTCTGACATAAGCTTGCCTTATACGTACAGCAGCAGGACCGCTTTGAACATCTGCGGCGCGACGCGCACGTTCCGTCTCGCAAGACCTGCCTTGAAGGGGTGACGGACATGGACGAGCTGCATCGCATCCATAAGGATGTTCCCTTCGGCTACTGGGTCGAATGGGTGGTTCCGGCCTACCGCTGGCTGACGCGCCGCCTGCGGGCGCCCAGCACAAATCAAGCGGCGACGCCTCGCCTGCCCCCGGCCTCCGCGCGAAAGGGCGCCTAAGGGACGTTGGCGTCCAGTTCGTCGAGCCAGACCCGGGCCGTCCCGTCGGAGGGCGCGCGCCAGTCGCCGCGGGGGCTGAGGGCGCCGCCGGAGATGACCTTCGGACCGTTGGGCATGGCCGAGCGCTTGAACTGGCTGATCTCGAAGAAGCGGAACAGGAAGACGCCCAGCCATTTCTTGATCGTCGCCAGGTCGTAGGCGTTGCGCGCCTCGTCCGGGAAGTTCTCGGGCCACTGGCCCTGCGCCACGTCGCGCCAGGCATGCCAGGCCAGGAACGCCACCTTGGACGGCGCCAGGCCGAAGCGGGTGATGTGGAACAGGTTGAAGTCCTGAAGTTCGTAGGGGCCAACCTTGGCCTGGGTGCTCTGGATCGCGCCGGTGGCGTCCGCCGGAACCAGCTCGGGCGAGATCTCGGTGCCCAGGATCGACAGCAGCGTTTCGTTCGGGCCGTCGACGAACTGGTTGGTTTTCACCACCCAGCGGATCAGGTGCTGGATCAGGGTCTTCGCCACGCCGCCGTTGACGTTGTAGTGGCTCATCTGGTCGCCGACGCCATAGGTGCACCAGCCCAGGGCCAGTTCGGACAGATCCCCGGTGCCCAGCACAAAGCCGTTTCGTTGGTTGGCCAAGCGGAACAGGTAGTCGGTGCGCAGGCCGGCCTGCACGTTCTCGAAGGTGATGTCGTAGACCGGTTCACCATCGGCGAAGGGGTGACCGATCTCCTGCAGCATGAGCCGGGCGGTCGGTCGGATATCGATCTCGGCGCCCGTGACGCCCAAGCCGTCCATCAGGGCCCAGGCGTTGGCCTTGGTGCCGTCGCTGGTGGCGAAGCCCGGCAGGGTGAAGCCCAGGATGTTCGCCCGCGGCAGTCCCACAGCGTCGAACGCCTTGGCCGCGACGATAAGGGCATGGGTGGAGTCCAGTCCGCCGGAGACGCCGATGACGATGTGCTTCGCCTTCGTCGACTGGATGCGCTTCATCAGGCCCTGGACCTGGATGTTGAAGGCTTCGTAGCAGTCTCGGTCGAGGCGGGCGGGGTCGTCAGGCACGAAGGGGAAGCGGTCCAGCGCACGGACCATGCCGACGTCGTCCATGTGCGGCTTGTGAGCGAAGCGGACGCGCCGGAAGGTGGTCTCCGGCCGGCCGGCGGCGACCGCGCCATCGTTGAACGTGGGCGTGCGCATCCGCTCAAGGCGCAGACGACCGACGTCGATGTCGGCCACGGCCATTTGCGACCCAATCGGGAACCGCTCGGTCTGAGCCAGCCGGCGGCCCAGTTCGTGGATCGAGGCTTGGCCGTCCCAGGCGAGGTCGGTGGTGCTCTCGCCAGGTCCGGCCGCCGAATAGAGATAGGCGGCTTGGCAGCGCATGGACTGGCTGGCGCACAGCACCTCGCGGTCGTCGGCCTTGCCCACCACGATATTGGAGGCCGACAGGTTGCAGAGGATGAGGGCGCCAGCCATGGCGCCGGCGGTCGAGGGCGGCAGCGGGGCCCAGAAGTCCTCGCAGACCTCGAGGTGAAAGATAAAGTCGGCCAGATCTTCGGCCTGGAACACCAGATCCGTGCCGAACGGGACCTGCTGTCCCGCAAAGTCGATCGTCAGCCCGGTGACGCCGACGCCAGGCGCGAACCAGCGTTTCTCGTAATATTCCCGATAGTTGGGCAGGAAACTTTTCGGCGTCACGCCCAGGATGCGCCCGCGGGAAATCGCGATGGCGCCGTTGTAGAGACGCCCCTCGCACACCACCGGCGCGCCGACGATCAACACTGGCTTCAACGTCTTGCTGGCCTCGGCCAGGGCGGCGACCTCGGCCTCGACCCGCTTCAGCAGGGCGTCTTGCAGGAACAGGTCGTCGATGGCGTAGGCCGACAGACCGAGCTCCGGGAACAGCATCAAATCGCAGCCCTGGGCGTCACCCTCCCGGGCCAGACGCAGGGTCTCCGCAGCGTTGAAGCCTGGGTCGCCAGGCAGGACGGCCGGCGTGCAGACCGCCGCGCGGACAAAGCCGTGCGCGTGGATCGAGTAGAACGCCTTCGTCACCGACAGCTCCCGTCCGGACTAATGCTCATCTTGAGCATATATAGCCTGCCCGCAGCTTAACGCCACAACGCGACCGACTCAGCGGCTGAGCGAGGTTGGCGACGCGCGCCGCGCAAGGCTACGCCGTCCCGTGGATCCGCGCTTCGAACTGCGCCGACAGCGGCGATCACCGGTAACGGTGGCGTTCCGCGCACCGCGCACGACCGAGGGTCCGGGGACGGCGCCCCGGAGCCCCGCCCCTTCACGAAAAAGGGATCAGTCGTCGCGGTGGACGCGCTCGCGACGCTCGTGCCGCTCCTGAGCTTCGAGGCTCAGGGTGGCGATCGGACGGGCGTCGAGGCGGGCCAGCCCGATCGGCTCCCCGGTCTCTTCGCAGTAGCCGTACGAATTGTCTTCGATACGGCGCAACGCGTCGTCGATCTTCGAGATGAGCTTACGCTGCCGATCACGAGTACGAAGTTCAAGAGCGCGGTCGGTCTCCGAGGACGCCCGGTCAGCAATGTCCGGGTGGTTCTCGGTTTCCTTTTGGAGATGTGACAGCGTCTCGCGAGATTCGCGGAGGATGTCTTCTTTCCACGCGTTGAGCTTCTTCTTGAAATACTCAAGCTGACGCTCATTCATGAACTCTTCGTCCTCGGACGGACGATAGTCGGTAACCTCAGCCAGAACCGCGGCTGCTTTCATGGAAACCTCACGCCCCTAAGGACTCCTAAGACACGCGCCGGCTGTATAGCAAAAGGACCGGTGGTTTCAACGGCGCTGACGCCACCACGCGCATCAGCTCGCGCGACTGGCGAATTCCAGCTTGGCGAGCTCGACCGCCGCACGGGTTTCGATCTCGTCGAGGACGGCCTCCAGCTTGGGGTCGTCGGTGCCGGCGCGCTGCTCGCGGACGGCGCGCGCCAGGTTGTCGAGTTGGGCCTGGGACAGCTCGCCGCCGAGGAGTGCGACCTTCAGGCCGTCCAGCTCATCCAACAGGCGGCCGGCCCGTCGAACCGAGCGGCGCTTGCGTTCAGTGGGCGATTCCACGTCCTGCAGCGCCAGCAGCGCGGCCACGCCCACGACCCCGGACACCGCCGAGGCGGTGGACGCTCCGGCCGCCGCCGCGGGCGCCGCCGACGACGACGGACCGGCCACCTGGAAGACACCCCCGCCCGCGCCACGCGCCGGCTTGGCGCCCGACGTCTGCGACAGACCGCCTGTTCCGGAGACTTTCATAGGATGGACGCCAGTCCTTTACGCTTGATGGGCATCTTGGGTCGGCAAGCTTGAAGCATGGTTAACAGGCGGCTTTTTCTGCCTAGTCGAACTTGCCGAGCACGGCCCTCCAAGTGCTGTTTTCATTACACTTTTCGGATGGCACGGGACTCGCAAGCGTTGTCGCGAACACTTGCGCCTGAAGGTTTACATGCGTCCGGTCCGACTCTTTACCGCCTTGCTGCTCGCCACGGCGACCCTCGTGGGCCAGCCGGCGATGGCCAAGTCCCGCATCAAGGACATCGTCGAGTTCGAGGGTGTTCGCGAAAACCAGCTCATCGGGTACGGCATCGTCGTCGGCCTGAACGGAACGGGCGACGCCCTGCGGAACGCCCCCTTCACCAAGCAGAGCCTTGAGGCGATGCTTGAGCGGCTGGGCGTCAATGTGCGCGACGCCAACCTTAATACCAAGAACGTGGCCGCCGTGATGGTGACCGCCAAGCTGCCGGCCTTCGCCGCGCCGGGCGCGCAGATCGACGCCAGCGTTTCGGCGCTGGGCGACGCCAAGAGCCTGCTGGGCGGCACGCTGCTGGTCACCCCACTGCTGGGCGCGGACGGACAGGCCTACGCTGTCGCGCAGGGGACGGTGCAGACGGGTTCGGTCAGCGCCGGCGGCGCTTCCGGCTCCACGGTGCTGAAGGGCGTGCCGACGGCCGGCCGCATCGCCGGCGGGGCCAGCGTCGAGCGAGAGATCGGCTTCCGTCTCGCCAACATGGCGCAGATGCGGATGACCCTGCGCAATCCCGACTTCACCACCGCGCGGCGCATCGCCGAGGTGGTCAACGGGGCTTATCCGGGCTCCGCCGTCGCGGAGAACCCCACCATCGTCGCCATCCGCCCGCCGGCCGGCCAGGACATGGTGAGCTTCATGGCCGGGATCGAGAACCTGTCGGTCGAACCCGACAGCGGCGCCAAGGTGGTGATCGACGAGGTGGCGGGCGTGATCGTCATGGGCGACGCCGTACGGATCTCCACCGTCGCCATCCAGCAAGGCAACCTGACCATCACGGTGCGCGAACAACCGGCGGTGAGCCAGCCCGGCGCCTTCGCCCGCGGCGGGGAGACCACGGTCGTGCCGCAGACGGACATCTCGGTGGAGGAGGAGAAGGGCAAGCAGTTCGTGACCCTGCGGTCCGGCGCCGCACTCTCGAACCTAGTGGCGGGCCTTAACGCCTTGGGGGTTACCCCTCGCGACATGATCTCCATCCTGCAGACCATCAAGGCCGCCGGCGCGCTCCAGGCCGAAATCGAGGTGATGTAATGGCCAACCCGATCGCGCCCGCGACGTTCGCGCCCGTCCAGCTCTCGACCACGACGCCGACCAGCACAGCGGCCCTGGCGCACAGCAAGGCCAAGGACGCAGGCCAGAAGTTCGAAGCGCAGTTCCTGTCGACCATGTTCCAGCACATGTTCCAGGGCCTGGAGACGGATGGCCCCTTCGGCGGCGGCGCGGGCGAGGAAATGTTCCGCTCGCTGATGACCGAGGCCATGGGCAAGCAGGTCGCCAAGTCGGGCGGTATCGGCCTGGCCGACACCGTCCAGCGTGAAATCCTGAAGATGCAGGGGCTCCAGTAAATGGCCATCGCCGCAAGCGACGCCGCCGATCGCGTCGAACAGCTCGTCATTTTAACCGAGCGGCTGACCGAACTTATCGCCAGTCAGGCCCTGGCCTTTGAGCAGCGCCGTCCGCAGGACGCCGCGGCGATGCTGGAAGAGACATCGCGTCTGGCCAACCTGTATCGCCACGAGAGCGCCCGCGTCCGCGCCGATCCGCGAATGATCGAGTCCGCCCCTCTCGAGGCCCGTACGCGGCTGGTGCGCGCCACCGAGGCTTTCGACTCGGTCCTGGCCCGCCAGGGCCGCGCCATCGAGGCGGCCCGCATCATCACCGAAGGTCTGGTGAAGTGCATCGCCGAAGAAGTCGCCAGCCAGCGGACCAAGGCCACAGCCTACGGAGCCACCGGCCTGCAATCTCCCGGCGCCACCGCCACCGCTATCACCCTGAACAAGCGGGCATAGAGCGACGGCCCTTAGTGCATTGTGCCGGCGACGATCTCGAGCTTGTTGCCGTCGGGATCTAGGATCACGCAGCCGTAGTAGTTGGGCGCGATGTCCGGGTGCGGGCCGGCCACCCGAATCGCCGTCGCGCCGCGCGCCATGGCCGACTCATAGGCCGCATTGACCGCCGCGTGACTGTCGGCCGTGAAGGCCAAGTGCGCGCCCAGACCCGCGACCTGATCGCCGTCCACCGGATAGAGGTAGAACAGGCCCACATGGCCGCCCGGCCCGTAGGCGAGCTCGTTCGCCGTGGCCGAAGAGACCGACGCGCCCAGCGGCGCGAAGAAGGCGTCGTAAAAATCCCGTGCCGCAACGAGGTCGCGAACGCCGAGGGAAAGATGGTCGAACATGGGAAGCCTCCTCCGAAGGGACCTAAGCTGTGCACGTCCCCGGGACTGGGCAACCCCTGTCGAAATTTTCAAACACTTGTTTCACCCTGCGTAAGCATCGTATCGTAGCTTTGCCGTCGGAGGTTCCGGCGGCCTACGTTCTCAGGGCGGGGTGAAACTCCCCACCGGCGGTAATGCCCTCTCGGGGGACGAGCCCGCGGGCGCTTCTCGGCTTCGGCTGAGAAGGACGAGCAGATTCCGGTGCGATCCCGGGGCCGACGGTTAGAGTCCGGTTATGAGAACGGTCGAACGCGGCGACGGCGGGACTGCGCCTGCGCCCGCGATCGGCCTGCCCCTGAGTCGTGGTCCTTTGAACCCGGTCAGGGAGAAGACCATGACCCAAGCTGCCTCCAAGCCCACGCTGGAGTTCCCCACCGCCAACGGCGCCTTCCGCGCCGGCCGCATCGCTTTCGTGCACGCGCTCTGGCACGCCGACATCGTCCGGGAGTCCTACACGGGCTTCATGGAGGAGATCGCCAAGCTGGGCTTCCCGCCCGAGACGGTCGAGCGGTTCGAGACGCCCGGCGCATTCGAGATCCCGCTCCACGCCCAGACCCTTGCCCGGACCGGTCGCTATGCGGCGGTCGTCGGCGCGGCCTTCGTCGTGGACGGCGGCATCTACCGTCATGAGTTTGTCGCCCAGACGGTGGTCCAGGGTCTGATGCAGGTGCAACTGGCCACGGAGACGCCGGTGTTTTCTGTCGTGCTGACGCCGCACCACTATCAGGAGACCGAGGTCCATAACGCGTTCTTCCAGGACCACTTCCGCCTGAAGGGCGCCGAGGCCGCGCGGGCCTGTATCGGCACGTTGGAAAGCCTGGCGCGGCTGGCGGCCGCATGACCCACTACATCGTCGCCCGCATCGCGATCCACGACCGCGAACGCTATGCCCAGTACGAGGCCGGGTTCATGCCGATCTTCGCCCAATACGGCGGACAGATCCTGGCGGTGAACGACACCCCGGAGGTGATGGAAGGCCCGCAAGACACGCGCCGGCTGGTCATCCTGGCCTTCCCCGACCGGGACAGCGCCATGGCCTGGGCCGGATCGCCGGAGTACCGGGCGATCGCCAAGCACCGCCTGGCCGCGTCGGAGGGCGAGATCGTGATCACGGCGGGGTTCCCGACCCCAGGTTGATCTCGCGTTCGATCCCGATCGCGGTGAGGAAATCGCGGTCGTGGCTGACCACCAGCAGCGCGCCGTCGTAACCCGCCAGCGCAGCCTCGACGGCGCCGATGGAGTCCAGGTCGAGGTGATTGCTGGGTTCGTCCAGGATCAGCAGTTGCGGCGGCGCCTCGCCCAGGAGCACGCAGGCCAGCGCCGCGCGCAGGCACTCGCCACCGCTCAACGCGGCGACCGGCTTGTCCGCCGCCGTGTTGCGGAACAGGAAGCGCGCGAGGGCGGCGCGGGCGGCGTTCTCGCTGGCCGTCGGGTTCAGACGTCGGAAGGCGCTGACCAGCGTGGGGTCGTCGCCCAGCAGCGCGGTCTGTTGATCCAGGACGGCGAGGCGTCCGCCACGGACGATGCGGCCGGCGGTGGGCGTCAGATCTCCGGCGGCCAGCCGGATCAGCGTCGTCTTGCCGGAGCCGTTCGGGCCTGAAACCGCCACGCGCTCTGGCCCCACGATCCGCATGTCGAACCTCGCGATCAGAGCCGCCGCGCCCGGATATCGGAATTCAACCTGCTCGAAGGCCAGCACCGTTCTCCCGGCCGCCAGACCCGATGGCGGCAGATCGAAGGCCAGTCGGCGCACCCGCTCCACCCGCGCCTCGGCCGCGGTCCTGGCCGCGGCGGCCTCGCCCACGAGCTTGTCGGCCAGACGGCGTTCGCGGCCGCCGCTGGCTTCAGCCCGCCCAGCGCGGAAATCGAGCAGGATCTTCGGCTGGTCGCCCCTGGCGCGGGCGCGCTTGCCGGCGGCGTCCTTGCGCTGTTTACGTTCGGCGGCGACCTGAACGTCGCGCGCCACGCGGGCGGCCTGCTTTTCCGCATCGGCGAGATCGCGCCCGGCGGCCGCCTCGTCCTCGGCCTTGCGCTGGGCGTATAGGTCGTAACCCCCGCCGAAGACCTGGGCGCCCAGGGTCGAGAGCTCAACGATCCGATCCATCGGACGCAACAGGGCGCGGTCATGGCTGACGACGATCGCGCCGCCGGGCCAGCGCGCCAGAACGTCGGCCACGCGATCACTCGCCTCGGCGTCGAGGTTGTTGGTGGGCTCATCCAGCAACAGCATGTCCGGCTGGGCCGCAAGCAGGCCGGCGAGACTGGCCCGCGTGACCTGACCACCGCTCAAGGTCGCAGCCGGGCGTGACAGGTCCAGGTGGGCCAAGCCCAGGTCCGCAAGCGCTGCCGCGAGCCGCGTCTCCAGCGTCCAGTCGGCGTCGGCGAAATCGGCCTCCTGCCCCTGCCCCGCGGCGATCCGCGCGAGGCGGGCGAGCGGCCCGGCGACGTTCAGGAGATCCGCCACGGTGGCCCCGGCCGGCGGCGCCAAGGCCTGACGCAGCACGCCCAGGCGACCCCGAACGGCGACGCCACCGGCGGATGGCGTCATCTCACCCAGGATCAGACGCAGGAGCGTGGACTTTCCAACGCCATTGCGCCCGACGAGGCCGGTGCGTTCGGCCCCGAAGGAAAGGGTCAGGTTGTCGAGGAGCGGTCGGCCGTCAGGCGTGGCGACGCTGAGGTTGTCCAGGGTGACGAGAGGCGCAGACATGGCGGATTCCGGCGACGGGGACACAACGGGTGATCGGGTTGTCCAGCGTCAGCCGCATCGGCCTGCTCCTTGCGCGAAGCCCGATATCTAGAAGCCTCAGGGCGCTGGCGCAATCCGGACATGCCCGCCAGCAGCGCCGGGTGCTTCGCCGCCCGCATCGACCGAAGCTAACATCACGGTGATCGTTACACGGTGAAACCAAACGGATTGGCGGGGGTTCTGCCGGGCGAGTTCAACCGACCGACGGAGAGCCGCCCGTGTCCCGCCCGCTGAGCCTGCTGATCGCCGCCGCCGCCGTCGCCGCGGCCCCGCTGCCCGCGCTGGCGCAAACCTGGCCGTCGACCGCCACGGCCGCCGCTCCGCAGATGCGGGCCCAGCCCCGCGTTTCGCTAAAGGCGCCGCGGCAGGCGACCCTGGACCGTCCCGCCCTGGGTCTCGCACGAAACACGAACGCGTCGCTGATCCTGACGCCCTCGGATCAAGGCGAGTCCCTTGACGTCGAGCTGCGCCCAAAGGCGGAATGGAGCGACGATCAGGGCCTGCGGGTCGGCCCCACCCGGATCGGATATAAGAGCCGCTTCTAGTTCCGCCGCCTCGGGTGCGTCCTATGCTTAGAGCCGTCCTCGCAACGATCGGGCTCGTGGGTTGCGCGAGCGCCGCAGCTGCGCAGCCCATGACCTGCACCCCCACGCGCGCTGACACCGAACGGCTATCGCGACTGGATCAGGCCTGGCGCGACGCGGAACTTGATGCCGTCCGCGGCGGCGCCGGCGCGAGCCTGCGAGCCCTCGGCCCGCTGGCAGACCCCCGCATCGGCCTCGACCGTCCGCAACCAACCCCCGGGCGTTACCAGTGCCGCACCGTCAAGCTCGGGGCCGCCCGTGAGGGTATGCTGCCCTATGTCGCCTACGGTTGGTTCCGGTGCCAGGTGGTCATCACCCCCGGCGGGGACCTGATCGTACGCAAGACCACGGGCTCCCAGCGGCCCGTCGGCCTCGTCTGTCCCGACACGGCCGACCGTGTGCGATTTGTGGGGGTGCTAGCCCTTGGGGACGAGCGTGGCGCGCCGGCCTACGGGACGGACCCCACCCGCGACCTGATTGGCGAGGTCCGCCGGATCGGCCCGTCACGCTGGCGTATCGCCTTCCCCTGGCCCGCCGTGGAGTCGAAGCTCGACCTCCTGGAACTTCGCCGTACACGCTAGGCGCTCGGCGCAGACATCGCGGAGATGGCAGGGCTTTTAGGCCCGTGCAGAGCGCAGCCCCGCCCGACCTGCTGCCACCGTGCTGTCAGCAGACCTCGCGCCCACGCGGTGCAGCCGCTTTGTTCGCCCTCCGTTCCCGTGTTATCCCTGAGTCCCGTCGCCTACATTAGGCGGTCTCGCGAAAGGACCCTTTCGCGGGCCCTCCGCGTTTCCGGGACAGCATGGCCGACCAGCACAATCTCATCCGCGTGCGCGGTGCGCGCGAGCACAATCTCAAGGACGTCAACGTCGATATTCCGCGCGGCGAGCTGGTGGTGATCACCGGCCTGTCGGGGTCGGGCAAGAGTTCGCTCGCCTTTGACACCATCTACGCCGAGGGCCAGCGCCGCTACGTCGAGAGCCTGTCGGCCTATGCGCGCCAGTTCCTGGAGCTGATGAGCAAGCCGGACGTGGATCTGATCGAGGGCTTGTCGCCGGCGATCTCCATCGAGCAGAAAACCACCAGCCGCAATCCGCGCTCCACGGTCGGCACGGTGACGGAAATCCACGACTATATGCGCCTGCTGTGGGCGCGGGTGGGGGTGCCCTATTCCCCGGCCACCGGCCTGCCGATCGAGAGCCAGACCATCTCGATGATGGTCGACAAGCTGAACGCCCTGCCCGACGGCACGCGGCTCAACCTGCTGGCGCCGGTCGTGCGCGGCCGCAAGGGCGAGTACCGCAAGGAGTTCGCCGAGTGGCAGAAGTCCGGCTTCCAGCGGGTCAAGGTCAATGGCGAGCTGATGCTGATCGAGGACGCCCCGACCCTCGACAAGAAGTTCAAGCACGACATCGACATCGTCGTGGACCGGATCGTCACCAAGCCGGGTCAGGAGGCGCGTTACGCCGACAGCCTGGAGACGGCGCTGAAACTGGCGGACGGGATCGCCGTGGCCGAATGGGCGGACCTGGCCGAGGGCGAAAAGACCCACAAGCAGCTGCTGTTCTCGGAAAAGTTCGCCTGCCCGGTCTCGGGCTTCACGATCACCGAGATCGAGCCGCGGCTGTTCTCGTTCAACAACCCTTATGGCGCGTGCCCCGTGTGCGATGGCCTGGGCGCGAAGCTGGCCTTCGACGCCGACATGGTGGTGCCGGACAAGGACAAGAGCCTGCACAAAGGCGCGATCGCGCCCTGGGCCAAGGGGCCCTCGCCGCTCTACACCCAGACCCTGCAGGCGCTGTCGCGGCACTACGGCTTCTCGATGGACGAGCCGTTCTGGAAGCTGCCGGAGACGGCCAAGAACGTGGTGCTGTACGGCTCCGGCTCGGACAAGATCCGCTTCATCTATGACGACAACGCCCGGAAGTACGAGGTCAACAAGACCTTCGAGGGCGTGCTGCCGAACCTGGAACGCCGCTGGCGGGAGACGGACAGCGCCTGGGTGCGCGAGGAGCTGGGCCGCTATCAGTCCGAGACGCCATGCCTGGCCTGCGAAGGCTATCGCCTGAAGCCCGAGGCCCTGGCGGTTAAGATCGCCGGCCAGCACATCGGCCAGGTCTCTCGGCTGGCGATCAAGAACGCCCAGGCCTGGTTCGAGAGCCTGGAAGCCCAGCTGACCGACAAGCAGATGGAGATCGCCCGCCGGATCTTGAAGGAGATCAACGACCGGCTGCGGTTCCTGGTCAACGTGGGCCTCGACTACCTGAACATGTCCCGCGCGTCGGGGACTCTGTCTGGCGGCGAGAGTCAGCGGATCCGCCTGGCCAGCCAAATCGGCTCGGGCCTGACCGGCGTGCTCTACGTCCTCGACGAGCCCAGCATCGGCCTGCACCAGCGGGACAACACGCGCCTGCTCACCTCGCTGAAGGGGCTCCGGGACCTGGGAAACTCGGTTCTGGTCGTGGAGCACGATGAGGAGGCCATCCTCACCGCAGACCATGTGATCGACATGGGCCCGGCGGCGGGCGTGCACGGCGGACACATCATCGCCGAGGGCAAGCCGGTCGACATCATGGCCAACCCCAAGAGCATCACCGGTCAGTATCTGGTGGGCGCCCGCGAGATCGCGGTCCCCGAAGACCGTCGGCCGATCGGCAAGAAGAAGCTGCGGGTGATCGGGGCGACCGGCAACAATCTGAAGAACGTCACCGCCGAGATCCCGGTGGGGACCTTCACCTGCATCACCGGCGTGAGCGGCGGCGGCAAGTCCACCTTCACCATCGAGACGCTCTACAAGGCGGCCGCGCGTCGGTTGCACAACGCCTCGGACGCCCCTGCTCCGCACGAGCGGATCGAAGGGTTGGAGAACTTCGACAAGGTCATCGACATCGACCAGTCGCCGATCGGCCGCACGCCGCGGTCTAACCCCGCGACTTACACGGGGGCGTTCCAACCCATTCGGGACTGGTTCGCCGGCCTGCCGGAGGCCAAGGCGCGCGGCTATGGCCCTGGACGGTTCAGCTTCAACGTCAAGGGCGGTCGCTGCGAGGCCTGCCAGGGCGACGGGCTGATCAAGATCGAGATGCACTTCCTGCCGGACGTCTATGTGACCTGCGACGTCTGTCACGGGCGCCGCTACAATCGCGAGACGCTGGAGATCCTGTTCAAGGGCAAGTCGATCGCCGACACCCTGGACATGACCGTCGAAGAGGCGGCCGACTTCTTCAAGGCGGTGCCGCCGATCCGGGACAAGATGGAGACGCTGAAGCGTGTCGGCCTTGGCTACGTGAAGGTCGGCCAGCAGGCGACCACGCTCTCGGGCGGCGAGGCGCAGCGGGTGAAGCTGTCCAAGGAGTTGTCGCGCCGCGCTACCGGCAAGACCCTCTACATCCTCGACGAACCTACCACCGGCCTGCACTTCGAGGACGTGAAGAAGCTGCTCGAGGTGCTGCACGAGTTGGCTGACCAGGGGAACACCGTGGTGGTCATCGAGCACAATCTCGACGTGGTGAAGACCGCCGACTGGCTGGTGGACTTCGGTCCCGAGGGCGGTGACGGCGGCGGCGAGATCGTGGCTCAGGGCTCGCCCGAACAGGTCGCCGCCGAACCCCGCAGCTGGACCGGCCGCTACCTCGGCGAACTCCTGGACCGCCACCGGGAGCGGCGCAACGCGCGGGTAAAGAAGCTGGTGGGGGCTTAGAAGACTTTTCCCTCCCCTTCATGGGGAGGGTGGACGGCGCATCGCGCCGGACGGGTGGGGAGACAGGATGCCGCCCTACAAGGCCGTCGCCTATCGCGCACGCGAGCTTCGGCGCGCGATGACCGAACCCGAAGTGATCCTGTGGTCACGTCTAAAAGTCATGCGGGCGGAAGGATTTCGCTTCCGCCGGCAAGCCCCGTTTCGCGGCTACATCCTCGACTTTGTCTGCTTCAACCGGCGCGTGGTCATCGAGCTTGATGGCGGAGTGCACGGGACAGACGCACAGGAGGCGCACGACCGGCTCCGTGACGCCGTCCTTCACCGGGAGGGCTTCATTGTCTTGAGGATCTGGAATAGCGCGGTCCGCAAGAATCTGGACGGCGTCATGGTTTCCATCCGCGACGTGCTGAGCGGGGCTTCCCCACCCTGACCGCTGCGCGGTCTGTCCCTCCCCATAAAGTGGAGGGAAAAGTTTGATGGCTACCCCATCGTCCTGGCCAGCACCTCCATCGGCATGGGGCCGGCGCGAAGCACGGCTTCATGCCAGTCGCGGATGTCGAAGGCCGCGCCCTGGCGCTGCTTCGCCGCGGCGCGGGTGCGCATCAGTTCGAGACGGCCGACCATGAAGGCGCAGGCCTGGCCGGGGTAGACGCAGTAGCGGTCGATCTCGCGCTGGGCCGAGACGGGCTGCTCGCCGGCCTCCTCGACCATCCAGCGGGTGGCCTCGACGCGGGACCAGCGCTTGTGGTGGATGCCGGTGTCCACGACAATGCGGGCGGCGCGGAACAGGGCGGACTGCACAGCCCCGATATGGCCGAAGGGGTCGCCTTCGTAGGCGCCGATCTCCACGGCCACCTGCTCGGCGTAAAGCGCCCACCCCTCCACGTAGGACGAGAACTGGGCGAAGCGCCGGTAGAGCGGAAGGTCCGGCCCGGCGGCGCGGCGGAAGACGGCGTTCTGGAGGTGGTGGCCGGGATCACCCTCGTGGTGGATCAGGGTCTTGAGCCGCCAGGTCGGCCATTCGGCCGTGTCCTTGAGGTTGATGGAGATAACCCCCGGGCGCGAGCCGTCGGCCGGCGGACCGCTGTAGTAGGCGCCGGGCGCGCCCGCCTCGATAGCGGCGGGGATGCGGTCAACGGTGATGTCGCGATCCGGCAGGGTGCGGAACGCACGGGGCAGCTTGGCGTACAGGCCTGAGAGGTGATCGCGGGAAAAGGCCAGGATCTCCGCGCGACCGACATCGGTGTTCGGCTTCAGAAAACGTGGGTCATGATCCAGCGCCTTGATCCGCTCGGCCACCGAACCGCCCACAAGTCCCTGGGCGCGCAACAGACCGTCCAACTCGGCCCTGAGCGCCTGGAAGGTGTCGAGGCCGATGCGGTGCATCTCCTCGGGGGACGTTGAGACCGTGGTGTTGGAGCGCAGGGCCAGGGCGTACCAGGCCTCGCCGTCGGGCAGGCGCCAGACGCCGGCCTCGGAGGAGGCGTTCGCGCGATTGGCGCGAAGGGCGGCGATCTGGCGGTTGAGCGCCGGCATCACCCGGCCGTCGAGAATCTCCCGCGCCGCCACGTCCACACCGGGAATGCCGGCCTTCGCGGCCCGGGCGACAGGACCATCCGTCAACGCCGCCGAAGCGCCCGCGCGCAGATCGATCAGTTGGGCGACCGTGCGATCGATGATGAAATCGGGCGGGACCACGCCCGCCGCCGCGTCCTTGGCGATGCCGATGCTCTCGCCGTCCAGGACGCGACCGAAATCGGCCAGGCGGGACAGATAGGCCTCGGCGTCCTCCCGCGTCGCGATGGGCTCGCGATCGAAGTCCTGCGGTTGCCAGTAGTAGGCGCCGGCCATCTGATTGACGAGGTAGGGTCCGGGCCGCAGCGCGTGGTCCTGGAAGCCATAGCGTCGGCCGACCTCGTCCAGCATCTCGTAGGCGAAGGCGGCGCTGTCGTAGTCAACCTGTCGGGCCGGGCTGAGCCGCCGGCGATCGATACGCTTCAAGTCCGTCCGCCAGCGTCGGGCGGCGGCGACATCCGCGGCCTTGCCCTCCGGACCCCGGTCGTCGAGCTTGGACCGGGCAGCCCGCCCCCGCGCATCGGTGAGCAGCGAGGCGGCGGCCTCCGGCGACAGGGTCAGATACTCGTCCATGTGCCGCGACAGCAGCGCGACCAGGGCCGCATCGTCGGAGGGGGCCGCCCCCGCCTGGCCGGCCATCGCGACGAGCGCGCCTGCGCCGAGAAGAACATTGCGGCGGTGAGGCATGGGAACTCCGGCACTAGTCGCGAACAGATGTTCGAAATAGCCTAGCGGGCAACAACAAGGGGAAGAAACGAAGATGATCCTTTATGGCGCGCCGAACCCGGCGCCGAACCCGCGGCGCGTGCGCATATTCCTGGCCGAGAAGGGGATCGATCTCCCCGAGACGCCCGTCAACATGATGAAGCGTGAGCACAAGAGCGACGAGCACAAGGCGCGCAACAGCCTTGGCCAGATCCCGACTCTGGAGCTGGACGACGGCACCTGCATCTCCGAGACGGTGTCGATCTGCCGCTACTTCGAGGCGACCAATCCCACGCCGCCGCTGTTCGGAACGACGCCCGTCGAACAGGCGCTGATCGACATGTGGATCCGCCGGGTCGAGTTCATGGTGATGATGCCGGTGGGTAACTACTGGCGCCACGCCCATCCGCGTACGGCCGCCCTCCTGACCCAGTACAAGGACTTCGGGGAGTCGAACGTGGCGACCTATCAGGGCGCGCAGAAGTGGCTGGACCGTGAGTTGGCGGGGCGGACGTTCCTGGCGAGCGACAGCTACTCGATCGCCGACATCTGTCTGCTCACGACGGTGGACTTCGCTGGCTGGATCGGCCTGCCGATGGACGAGAGCTTCAGCAACCTGAAGGCTTGGCACGACCGGGTCAGCGCCCGGCCGAGCGCCCAGGCCTAGACGGCGTCCACGACCGCGGGCTTGTTCTCACCAAGGACAAGCTCGCGGTAGGCGACCGCAAAGGGGGCGTAGATCATCACGATCTGCAGCACCTGCAGCAGGAACTGAAGCACCAGATAGATGACCGCCGTGATCGCCGTCAGCGGAGTCAGGCGCGCGATGTCCTGAATAGCCGCCTGCCCGCCCGACAGCTCCACCAGGGCGATGCTGATGATGCTGAAGAGGATGTAGACGATCACATAGAAGACGACGGCCAGGACGATCATGCCCAGCAGCGGCCAGAAGTGGCCCTTGGTCTTTTCCCAGGCGCTCGGGAACGAGATGCGACCGGTGACGAACACCGACGGCGCCAGCAGCGACAGGCGCACGCCGATCCAGATCCCGAAGGCTGCCACCAGAGCGATAGCGATCGCCGCGCCGACCGAGCCGAACTGCGCCGCGCCGGCGGTGAAGATCACGCCAACGACCACCGACAGCGCGTAGAGACCCACGCACGCAAGATTGGCCAGGGTCAGTTGGAGTTCGGTCTTGCCCAGCTTCAGGTGGGCGAAGCCGTGCTCTTCCGGCTTGAGGACAAAGCGCATGACACCGGCGGTGATGACCGACATCAGGCCCGCCGTCATCACGAGCACCAACAGGAACGCCGGCCACGACTGGACCAGCATGTTGGCGACCGCCTCGACATCGTCGGGCGAAGACAGTTGGCCCTTGCGGGCGAGCGCGATGAACTGGGGACCAAGACTGGCCATCATCACCAGGCCGATCAGCAGGATGCCGCCGAGGTAGACGGCGCTCCACGCCAGCATCACCCCCGGATGTTCCCGGGTCAGGCGGAAGCCCTCCATCGCGGCGTCACTGGGAGAAAACTTGGTCATTCGTCCTGCCTGGTCCATGCGCGACTCGGCCGGACCCTTCGTCGAGAACCTTGCCGTGCGTGGTCTCAAGCGTGCAAGGCCCCGCTCGCGATCCTTGACGTTCGTTGCTAGTACGCCACGCATGACAATGAACCCCATTCACGTGGTCGGTGGCGGCTTGGCCGGCTCAGAGGCCGCCTGGCAGATCGCCGAGGCCGGCGTTCCGGTCGTGCTGCACGAGATGCGGCCGGTTCGCGGCACCGATGCGCACCAGACCGACAAGCTCGCCGAACTGGTCTGCTCCAACTCCTTCCGGGCCGACGACTGGATCGGAAACGCGGTGGGCCTGCTGCATGCCGAAATGCGGGCGCTGGGCTCGATCATCATGAGCGCCGGCGACGCGCACCAGGTCCCGGCCGGCGGCGCCCTGGCAGTGGATCGCGAAGGCTTCTCCGAAGCCGTGACCGCGCGGCTAGAGGCGCACCCGCTAGTGACCATTTCCCGTGAGGAAGTGGCCGGCTTGCCGCCGGCGGAATGGGACAGCGTGATCCTGGCGACGGGGCCCCTCACCTCTCCGGCCTTGTCGGCGGCGATCCTGGAGCTGACCGGCGAAGGCCAGCTCTCGTTCTTCGACGCCATCGCGCCCATCGTGAACCTGGACTCGGTGAACATGGACATCGCCTGGCGCCAGTCGCGGTACGACAAGGAAGGCCCTGGCGGCGACGCGGCGGCCTACATCAACTGTCCCATGACGAAGGATCAGTACGAGGCGTTCATCGACGCCCTGCTGGCGGGCCCGAAGTCCGAGTTCAAGGACTGGGAGAACGTCCCCTATTTCGATGGCTGCCTGCCCATCGAGGTGATGGCCGAGCGCGGTCGCGAGACCCTGCGCCACGGGCCGATGAAGCCGGTTGGCCTCACCAACCCGCGCGACCCGCTGGTGAAGGCCCACGCCATCGTCCAGCTGCGGCAGGACAACGCCCTGGGCACGCTGTGGAACATGGTGGGCTTCCAGACCAAGCTGAAGCACGGCGCCCAGACCGACATCTTCCGCATGATCCCCGGGCTGGAGAAGGCCGTATTCGCCCGCCTGGGCGGCCTGCACCGCAACACCTTCATCAATTCCCCCCGCCTGCTGGACACCAATCTTCGCCTGAAAGCGCAGCCGCGGCTTCGGTTCGCAGGTCAGGTGACCGGCGTCGAAGGCTATGTGGAGAGCGCCGCCGTGGGCCTGATGGCGGGCCGCTTCGCCGCCGCCGAGCGCCTGGGACGACCGATCGACGCGCCGCCGCCCACGACGGCCCTGGGCGGACTGGTGGGCCACATCACCGGCGGCCACCTGGAAGGCGGCAAGGGCAGCTTCCAGCCGATGAACATCAACTACGGCCTGCTGCCGCCGATCGAGCCGCCGAAGCGCGATGCGGACGGCAATCGCCTGGGTTCGAAAGAGAAGACCCGGATCAAGAAGCGCCTGATGGGCGAACGCGCCCTCGCAGACCTCAAGACCTGGGTCGAGGGCGAGCGGGTGCCGCAGCCGGCGGAGTAATCCGCTAGATCCGGCCGCGCGCCACCGCCCAGATCATGCGCGCGCGGTCGCGAACCGGTCCGCGTCGGTGGCCGACCAGGGTCGCGTGAGCGGCCGCCGGAAAGGCCGGCGCCGGGAGCCCACCGACCGCGACCCGCGCACCCGCCAAGGCTTTCGCCGACACCTTCGCCAGGTCGGGCGTGTCGGCGGCGCGGCGCGCCAGCGCCCAGGCCGTGCCCGCGGCGCGTGCGGGGCCGGCGTCCGCACCGGGCGCCAGGATCATGGCGGCGATCTCGGCGGCGCGTCCGGCGGTATCGCGCGCCCATTCGAGTGCATCGGTCTCGCTCATCGGGGTGGCGTCCAACTCGCGGTATCGCCCGTCGATCATCGCCTCAAGCAGCTCACGCGGCAGCCTGTGCCTGACGATGACGTCGGCCAGGGCCTGCGCGGTGGGGTGATGGCGGACGGGGCGGCCCTCGTAGGCTTCGTCCAGCATTTCGCGCCACCAGGTCAGCCGGATCTCGCCCAGCAGCGAGTTCGACGCGACGCGGGGCGCGCGGGCCAACTCGTGGTCGTAGGCGTAGATCGCGATGACATCGGCGCGCAGGCCGGCGTCCCCCACGAAACGACTGGAAAGCCAGCGGTCGGGGTCGTTGCGTCGGATCAGATCGTCGAGGTCTTGGCTCATGGGGTCCTGAAACGAAAAAGGCCCGCCGAGCGGCGGGCCTTCTCGCCAAGCTTGGCCGGACTAGTTGAAGACCGTCTGCGACATGGTCATCGTCGCCAGCATCGGGATCGACAGCAGCAGGTTGGTGCGCGAGCCCAGCATGGCCATGCGCGCCGCCTTGGCCTTGGTGTCGGCGTCGGCTTCCACGATGCCCAGGGCGCGCTTCTGGTTCGGCCAGATGATGCCCCAGACGTTGAGCATCATGATGATGCCCAGCCACATGCCCAGACCCAGCAGGGTGTACTGCTTATCCAGCATCGGATCGTAGCCGCCGGCCAGGCCCAGGCTGAGCGTCTCGGCCGAGTAGCCGCGGACACCGGCGATCGCCAGGCCCATGATGACCGTGGCGAGGGCCGCGTAGCGGAACCAGAAGAGCGCCTCAGGCGCGATGTACTTGGACACCGCCGGCTTCAGCTCGGCGGGGATTTCCGGCATTTTGCGGATCTGGACGAAGTTGAAATAGTACAGCAGCCCGATCCAGAGGATGCCGAAGAACACGTGCAGCCAGCGGAACACCGCCTGCCAGAACGCGCCGCCGGCGCCCTGCGGGCCGGTCGCGTAGGCGCCGACGATCACCAGCGCGATGATGAAGCTGACAATGATCGTGTTGCGGAAATTGGCGAGTAGTCCAGCCATCTAACAAACCCTCTGAGTCCCTGCCCGTGGCCAAGCTATAGGGCGTTTTGTCTCACGCTGGAAGCTGACGCTACGTGGGTCGTCGCCTCAGACCGCGATGAGAGCCGCCGCCAGCTTCCGCCCCTCGGATGTCAGCAGGTTGTAGAGCTTGGCCGCAGCGACGGTGTCCATGAATTCCAGGCCCAGGCCAGCGGCGCGCAGCCCCTCCCGGATCTCCCGCGACGGCAGGGCGTTCCGGGCGCCGGTTCCCAGCAGGACGAACTCGACCTCCGCCGGACCCACGTCGAGGACCGCCTGGAAATCCGCGAGCGTCAGATCGGCCATGGACGCCACGGCCCAGGGCCGTGCGGTGTCCGACAGGATCAGCACCGAGCCGTCATGCCGCGCGCCGGCGAGGCGGAAGCCGCCGTCGCCATAGGCGTCGATTGTCGGCGCGTCGCGGGCCATGCGCGACGAGCCCTAGGGGCGCGCCGTCGCGGGCGTCAGCGGCTCGGCCGGGTCGTCGTTCCGCTTGACGCCCCAGAGCAGGATGATCGGCAGCGCGACGAAGATCGACGAATAGGTGCCGATGATCACGCCGAACACCATGGTCGAAACCAGCGGGAAAAGCACCGGGCCGCCCAGGAACAGGGCGCCGGACAGGGCCAGAATCGCCGTCGAGCCCGTGATCAAGGTGCGCGAGAGACGCTCGTTCTCGGACCTGTTGATCACGTCGCGCAGCGGCGTGGTCTTGTACTTCCGCAGGTTCTCGCGAAGCCGGTCGAAGGTGATGACCTTCTCGTTCATCGAATAGCCGATGACGGTCAGCAAGGCCGCGATGGAGGTCATCGAGAACTCGATCTGGGTCAAGGAGAGCAGGCCTAGGGTCAGGATCACGTCGTGGAACACGGCCACGACCGCACCCAAGCCGAACTGCAGCTGGAACCGGAACCAGATGTAGCCAAGCATCAGCACCATCGCGATGCCGAGCGCCATGAAGCCGCCGGACATCAGTTCGCCGGAGACCTTGGGACCGACGACGACGGGCGGCTTGAACTCCATTCCCGGGAAGCGCGCGGCCAGCTTCTGCTTCACCTGCTCGGCGGCGACGAAGGTGTTCTCCCCGTCGGTGCGGAAGCGGACGATGGCGGTGTCCGGACGGCCAAAGCCTTGAACCTGGGCGTCATGGCCACCCGCGGCCGGCACGGCGGCGCGCAGTTCGCCCAGGGGCACGGGGCCCTTGGTGCGAACTTCGATGGCGGTGCCGCCGACGAAGTCGATGCCGAAGTTCAGGCCTTTGGTCACGAAGGCGCCGACGGAGCCCGCGATGAGGATGGCCGAGATGATCGCCGCAACGGGCGCGCCACGCACGAAATCAACGTGAAACTCGCGCGGCAGGAGACGGATGAGGGGCCAGGGCATGATCAGTCTCTATTCGATCGGCAGGGCTTTGGGCTTCGTGGCGCGGAACCAGAAGCCGATCAGGACCTGGGTGATGACAACGGCCGTGAACACCGAGGTGACGACGCCGATCAGCAAGGTCCACGCGAAGCCCCGGATCGGCCCGGAGCCGAACTGGAACATGATGATGGCCGAAATGGCGCTGGTGATGTTGGCGTCCAGGATCGAGACCAGGGCGCGACTGTAACCGTGCTCCAAGGCCATGATCGGTGTTCGCCCCGCATGCGCCTCATCGCGAACCCGCTCGTAGATCAGCACGTTGGCGTCGACGGCCACGGCCAGGGTCAGGATCAGGCCGGCGATGCCCGGGAAGGTGAGCGTCGCCTGCGTCATCGACATGATGCCCAGGATGAGCAGCACGTTCACGATGAGCGCCAGCGCGGCGAACACCCCGAACAGCCCGTAGGCCAGGACGATGAAGACGATGATCGCCACGCCGCCGATGACCAGCGAGACGGCGCCGGCGCGGATGGCGTCGGCGCCGAGCTCGGCGCTGACGGTCTGCTGTTCCTGAATCGTCAGCGGCGCGGGGAGCGCGCCGGCGCGGAGCAGCACGGCCAGGTCATTGGCGCTCTCAGCGGTGAAGTTACCGCTGATCTGACCGTTACCGCCGGTGATCGGGTTGATGATGTTGGGCGCCGAGATCACCTTGTTGTCGAGAATGATCGCGAACCGCTTGTTGACGTTGGCCGTCGTCACGGCGCCGAAGCGCTTGGCGCCGATCCCGTTGAACCGGAACGTCACGACGGGCTGGCCCGTCTGCTGGTCGAAGCTGGCCTGGGCGTCGGTCAGCATCTCGCCGGTGACCTCGGCCCGACGCTTCACGACATAGAACGGCTGCACGTCGTCGCCGGGAACCAACATCGTCCCGGGCGGAACCCGGCCCGCCTGCGCCTGCGCCAGATCGGCGGTCTCATCCACCATCTGGAAGGTCAGCTTGGCGGTCTGGCCGACGATGGCCTGCAGCTTCTTGGGGTCGCTCTCGCCGGGGGCCGCGATGGAGATCCGGTTGGTCCCCTGGCGCCGGATGTCCGGCTCCTTGGTGCCCAGCTCGTCGATCCGGCGACGGATCACCTCGATCGATTGCTCGACCGCCTTGGCCGACTGCGCATCGAGCGCCTGCGTCACATAGGCGACGCGGATACGCTGATCGGGCGCGGAACTCACCGTCACGTCGCGACCGCCGGTGGCCATCGCGGAGCCCAGCGACTCCCGCAGCGCGGTCAACGCAGCCTGCACTTGGGCTGGGTCGTTGATGCGAACGTTCACTTCGCCGTTCACCACGCCGAGGCCGGTGAAGTCGATCTGCGCCTCCCGCAGCGCGTTGCGCGCGTCCTCGACCAGATTGGTGAGCAACTCAGTGCGCAGCGCCGCGGTGTCCACCTCGTAGAGCAGGTAGGACCCACCCTGAAGATCGAGACCGAGGTTCAACGTCTGCTTCGGCATGAAGCCAGGCAGGTTGTCGCGCACCGAGGCCGGCAACACGTTGGGCAGCGTGAAGAGGATGCCATACAGCGTCGCCAGGACGACGAGGATGACCCTCCAGCGGGAGACGGTGATCATCGAGGGGGTGCTTTACGCCTTGGAATCGTTGGCCGGGGCGGGTTCGCCCTTGGCGCGGACGTCGGAAATCATGCCCTTGACCACCTTCACGGTGACGCCCGTGGCGATCTCGACGCCAACTTCCTTGTCCTCGACCCGCACGACCTTGCCGATCATGCCTGACGAGAGGACCACGACGTCATTGCGCTTGAGGGCCGCCAGCATCGTCTGGTGCTGCTTCATCCGCCGCTGCTGCGGACGGATCATCAGGAAGTAGAACAGCACGACCAGCGCCACGAGCGGCAGGAACTGCAGCAGCATGGCCTCAGGGCCGCCCGCAGCGGCTCCGCCGGCGGCTTGGGCATAGGCAGGGGTGGCGAACATGGCCTCTCCGAAATTGGGCAAGCGAGCGCTCCCTCACATAGGGGGTCGCCGAAGTCGGCGGAAGCTATGCGGACGGGCCTGCTTTTGCAATGGAACGCCTACGTGTATGGCCAGCCCATCATGGATCGCGACCTTACGCCCCTCCTCACCCGCATCGCCGAAGCGCTGGAGCGCCTGGCGCCAGCGGCCAGCGCCAAGGCCGATTTCACCCGAGCCCGACTGTTCCGCCACGACCCGGCGACCGGCGGCTTCCACCCCGCGCCCGATTACCCGCTGACGCTGGACAGCCTCGTGGGTGTCGATCGGCAGAAGGCGCGGTTCCTGGAGAACCTCGAACGGTTCGCGACCGGGCTGCCCTACAACCACGCTCTGCTTTGGGGCGTGCGCGGCACGGGCAAAAGCTCGCTGGCTAAGGCGGCGTTCATGGCCGCGGCTGCGAAATCGGCGGACCTGAAGCTGGTCGAGGTGGATCGTGACCAGGTCACCGCCCTGCCCGGCCTCTTCGACGATCTCCGCGACCGGCCCGAGAGGTTCGTCGTGCTCTGCGACGACCTGTCGTTCGAGGAGGGCGCCGCCGCAGCCAAGGCGCTGAAGTCGGCATTGGAAGGCGGGGTCTCCGGTCCTCCGGCAAACGTCCTGTTCGTCGCCACGTCCAACCGCCGCCATCTGATGCCTCGCGGCCACCAGGAAGATCGCGGGCTGGTCGCCGCCCACGAGGACGCCGAGGAAGAGGTCAGCGTGTCGGACCGCTTCGGACTGTGGGTGGGGTTCCCCCCAATGGACCAGCCGACCTACCTCGCCGCCGTAGCCGCCTATGCGGCGCGATTCGGCCTGGAGGCGCCCGATCTGGATCGCCGGGCGCTGCAGTGGTCCCAGCTTCGCGGCTCGCGGTCCGGACGCGTGGCCTGGCAGTTCATCCGCGATCTCGCCGGCGAACTGGGCAAGCCGCTTCCGCTCTGATTGGGTCGGACGCCAATTCTCGGCCCCCCGAGTTCAAATCCTCACCGTTCCGCTTCTGTAGAATCGTCCGGAGAATTCTGGCGCTCGCGCAGGATTTTCGATGCGACTACGGCCCAATATTTTGCCCATGTCACCGAGGCATCGGTCAATAATTTGGGGAATGCGGCGACAAATCCGTCTTTTAACTGTAGTGTCCAGGCTTACGCCCCGCGAAACATAAGATCCGCAGCCGCAGACTGCACCGCGACGGCCCCACTGGAGCACCTTCACATGCGTAACGCCCCCGACCGCGCGATCTTCACGGTAGTTCGCCACGAAACCGGCTGGGCGGTGGAGCATGACGGAGAATTCTCCGACGCCAGCCCCGACAAGGAAGTCGCCAAGGCCGCCGCCAACAAGCGCGCCCGCGCCGCGCAGGACGCCGGCACCCCCTGTCTCGTCCGCATCGTCGGCGAGCATGGCTTCTTCAACGCGGCCTGATCAGATGAGCCGCGCCGCCCAGACCTCCGCCTCGCGTCCCGCCGGCCCGCCGGCGCAGCGTTTTCGCACCCAGATCGACGCCGCGATCGCCGATGGGATCGACCTCAGCGACATGACGCTGCGGCTGACCCTGACGGACCTGACGAAGTTGAAGCGTGACCGTTCGGTCCCGACCGCTGACATCAGCTTCCGGGACGGCGTCATGCGCTATCTGGGCGTGAAGGTTGAGCACGGCGGCGTCACCGACAGCGTGCTGGACCGCGGCGCCTAAGGCCCGCGCCGCGCGCACGGCTGTCGCCGGCGCGCGGTCCACCGGTTCCTATTTTGGCAGGACCAACGCCGGATCGACCGGTCGCGCGCGTTCCTGCGGGCTGGGCGCGTAGCGGATCTCGAAGTGCAACTGCGGCTCCGAGACCCCGCCGCTGGAGCCAGCCTGGCCGATCGTCTGGCCCTGCTCGACCCGCTGCTGCATCTTAACCTCGGCGCGTGCGAGATGCCCGTACGCCGTGACCCAGCCGTTGGCGTGCTTGATGAGCACCAGATTGCCGAAGCCCGGCACCTGATCGCCCGCATAGACGACATCGCCGGCCGCCGCCGCCCGCACGGGATCGCCGGCATTGGCGCGAATATTCAGGCCGTCGTTGCGCGGTCCGGAGCCACGTCCGCCGAAGCTGGAAATGATCTGGCCACGCAGCGGCCAGGCGAACATGCCCGCGCCCATCTGGCTGATCTGAGCATCAGACGGCGGCGGTGTGGCGACGGGCGCCCCGGCCACGCCGCCGGGTGGCGCGCGGTACGGCTGAGGCGCGTCGGGCATCACGACCGTGGGCGGGCGCGGCGCCGAGCGGGGCGGCGGCAGCACCTGCCCGGCCGGGGTGGGCGTGTCGAAGGACGACGGCGGGCGCGGATACTGGGTCTGCGGCCGGGCGGGCGGGGCCTCGGTCTGCGGCGCGGGATCCGGCGCGCGGACGGTGGTGGTCAGCGGACCCCGATCGCGATAGCCGGCCGGCAGACGCAACTTGCGTCCAGGCGCGACGCTGGCGCCCCGGCGCAGCCCATTGGCGCTACGCAGTTCGGACTCGCTCACGCTGAAGCGCCGAGAGATCTCGGCCACCGTATCGCCGCGGCCGACGACATAGGCCTTCGCCGAGCTACCGGGCCCGCGAAGGGTCTGGCCGGGTTGAAGACGATAGGGCTTTTTGAGCTTGTTCAGCTTGGCCAGTTCGGCGACGTCGCTGTCCAGCCGGTTCGCCACCCGCTCCAGGGTGTCGCCCTTCTTGACGGTATAGGCCTTTCCCGGAACCGAAATCTCGACGACTCGCCCGGTGACCTCGCGGTTCGTGACGGTCCGGCCAGATGCCTCCGGCGAGGACTCCACCGGCGCGGTATCGACCGGCGTGCGGCGGCCGGTGGACCGGGGCCGCTCGGGCGGGGCCACCTCGTCCTCGGCGGCGTCGGCGCGCGGGCTCGGGTCGCCCGAGACCTTCAACTTTCGGCCGGGCATGATCGAGGCGCTTCGCCCGAGATCATTGGCCTCGCGAAGCGCATCTACCGTCGTGCCGAAGCGCTGGGCGATGCCGTAGAGCGTGTCGCCGGAGCGCACGGTGTAGGTTTGAGCTTCGGCCGCCGCCGCCGCGGGCTTGCGGCCTCGCGACCCGCTCTGCGCCGCCTTGGGGTTCTTGAGCACCTGGCCGGGCTGCAGTCGGTACGGCTTCTTCAGATCGTTGGCCTTGGCCACCGTCTCGATGTCGGAGCCGAGCTTGTCGGCGATCTCGGCGAGGGTATCGCCCTTCTTGACCGTGTAGGTCTGCGCGGGCTCACGCGAGCGAGCGCGGGCCGCCGCGTCCTCGGCCGGGGGCGCGACGGCGACGGGCGGCGGCGGGGCCAGAGCCAGGGTCGGCTGCGTCGGCGCGATCGGCGCGAGTTCACGCGACTCCACGGCCGCCACGGCGGGCGCGGCCTGGGCGATGTCGTCAGACGGGGCGGCAGCCAGTTGAGGCGCGGCGGCCGGCGGCGCCGCCGCCGGTGGCAGGGCGATCAGCGGCGGGTTCACAGCGTACCGCGGCGTGCCGCAGGCCGTCAGCGCCGTGCCGGCGAGCAGGATCAAGGCCGTACGTTCGAAGAGATGCGTCATCGCCGCTCCGGAGTAGCTCGAATAAGAATCATTCGGGGCGTGGGGTGGGATGATGGCGATGAGCCGGCGCCCCCGCCAACCCAAAAGCCCCGCAACACGAAAAGGTCAGAGTTCCTTGGCGACGCCGTCGAGCAGAGGCACGAAGCGGACGTCGATCAGATCCTCCACCTCGAACCCGCCCTGCCCGTCGCCGGTATAGCGACGAAGAACCTGGACCGGACCCTTGCCGATCGGCGCCACCAGAACCCCGGTCGGCTTGAGTTGCGAAAGCAAAGCCTTCGGCTCACCTGGCGCCGCGGCTGTGACCATAATGCGGTCAAAAGGCGCCTGTTCGGGCCAACCCTCCCCGCCGTCGCCGAACCGGGTGATGACATTCGTCAGTCCCAGTTCCTTGAAGCGGCCCTCGGCCTCCTGCATCAGGGTCCGATACCGCTCGACCGTGTAGACCAGCCGCGCCACCTTCGAGAGGATCGTCGTCTGGTACCCGCTGCCGGTGCCGATCTCGAGCACGCGGTCGCGCTTGTCGATCTTCAGCGCCTGGGTCATCAGCCCCACTACGAAGGGCTGGCTGATGGTCTGGCCGCAGGCGATCGGCAGGGCCGAATCCTCGAACGCCCGCTCGCGGAACAGTTCCTGGGTGAACAGCGGCCGCGGAGTCTTCTCGATCGCGGACAACACCTTCGGCTCGGTCACACCTTGCGACCGCAGGGCCAGGATCAGCCGGGCCATCCGGGTCTCCGGCGTGTCATCCTCGGGCTGCGCCATGCCTCAGGCCTTCGGCGGCACGCCGCCCAACTGACCCTTGAGGTCGCGGACGGTCTGCATGTGGGTGAGATCGATGTGCAGCGGGGTGACCGAGATCTTGCCGTTGTAGAGGGCGTGGAGGTCGGTGCCGTCCGCCGGACTGGAACGCAGCGGGCGGAAGCCCACCCAGTAGTACTCGCGGCCCCGCAGATCGGTGCGCTTCTCGTTATGCCGCACGTGAGTATCGCGGAAGCCCTGCCGGGTGACCTCGACCTCCTTGATGTTCTCGACGTCGCCGTTGGGGAAGTTGATGTTCAGCACCACGTCCCGGGGCCAGCCGATCTCGACCAGTCGACGTATGATCCCAGGGCCGAAGGTCTCGGCGGGCGCGAAACTGGTCCCCTCCTCGTAGAAGCCCATCTGCGACAGGGCGATGGACGGCACGCCCAGCGCCATGCCTTCGATGGCCCCAGCCACCGTGCCCGACATGGTCACGTCCTCAGCCAGGTTCGCGCCGCGGTTCACGCCGGACAGCACCAGGTCCGGCTTGCCGCCGGGCACCAGGTCGTTGATCCCCAGCATCACGCAGTCCGTCGGCGTGCCGGTGGTCGCGAAGCGCCGCTCCGACAGTTGCCGCACCCGGATCGGATCGGCCAGGGTCAGCGCACGGCTGGCGCCCGACTGTTCGTACTCCGGCGCGACCACCCAGACATCATCGCTCAGCTTTGCGGCGATGCGCTCCAGCGTCTCCAGACCGTCCGCATGGATGCCGTCGTCGTTGGTGAGGAGGATCCTCAAGCGTCCACCCCGATGTGGGTGAGGCCCGGCAGATAAGGATGCAACGCCTGCGGGATGGCGATGCGGCCGCCCTCGTCCTGATAGTTCTCCATGATCGCCACCAGGGTGCGGCCCACGGCGAGGCCCGAGCCGTTCAAGGTGTGGACGAAGCGCGTGCCCTTTTCCCCGGCCTTCTTGGTGCGCGCGTCCATGCGTCGGGCCTGGAAGTCGCCGCAGTTCGAGCAGGAGCTGATCTCGCGGTACTTGCCCTGGCTGGGCAGCCAGACCTCCAGGTCGTAGGTCTTGCGGGCCCCAAAGCCCATGTCGCCCGTGCACAGCAGCATCGTGCGGAACGGCAGATCCAGGCGCTTCAGGACCGCCTCGGCGCAGCCGACCATCCGCTCATGCTCTTCCTCGGATTTTTCCGGGGCGACGATGGAGACCAGCTCGACCTTGTAGAACTGGTGCTGGCGGATCATGCCGCGGGTGTCACGGCCCGAAGCGCCGGCCTCCGACCGGAAACAGGGTGTCAGCGCGGTGTAGCGGAGCGGTAGCTCCTCCTCGGCCACGATCTGGCCCATCACCAGGCTGGTCAGCGGCACCTCGGCCGTGGGGATCAGCCAGCGGCCGTCGGTGGTCTGGAACAGGTCCTCAGCGAACTTGGGCAGTTTGTCGGTGCCGTAGGCGGCCGCGTCGTTGACCAGCAGCGGCGGGGAGACCTCCAGGTAGCCATGCTCCTGGGTCTGTAGATCCAGCATGAACTGGCCCAGCGCCCGCTCAAGTCGCGCCAGCTGGCCCTTGAGCACGCTGAACCGCGCGCCCGACATGCGGCTGGCCGCCTCGAAGTCCAGCAGGCCCAGGCCCTCGCCGATATCGACGTGGTCCTTCGGGTTGGCGATCGCGAAGGGCTCGCCCCAGCGCCGGACCTCGACATTGTCGTGCTCGTCGGCGCCGACCGGCACATCCGGCAACGGAATGTTGGGCAGCGAGGACAGGATCGCCTTCAACCCCTCAGCCGCCACGCGCTCGGCCTCGGCGTGCTCGGCCTGACCCGCCTTCAGCGACTCGACCAGGGCCATCAGGCGCTGAGCCTCGGCCTCGTTCTTCTGGGCCTTGGCCTGACCGATCTTCTTCGATGCGTCGTTGCGTTCGGCCTGCGCCGCCTGCTCCGCCGTCTGGGCGGCACGCAGCTTGGCGTCCAGCTCAAGGATCTCGGCGACCTTGCCGGACGAGCCCTTGCGCGCCCACGCCTGCTCGTAAAGCTCCGGGGTTTCGCGAATGGCTCGGATATCGTGCATGGGCGCCGCTGGGATTGAGGGAAGCGGTTTCTCTAGAGCGCGTCGGGAGAGGCGCCAACCTCAGACGGCAGCGATGTCTGTTCCCGTCGACGCTTCGTCCTTGCCCCGACGCAGTTCGATCAGCTTCACGCAGCCGATCGAGACGAAATAGAGCAGTACGATCGGCGTCGCCAACATCAGCTGGCTGATCGGATCGGGCGGCGTCACGATGGCGGCCACCACCACCACGGCGAACACCGCGTAGCGCCAGCCCTTCCACAGCATGGCCGAATTGACGATGCCGGCCAGGCCCAACAGGCTCAGCACCACCGGCAACTGGAAGCAGAGGCCAAAGGCCAGCAGCAACGTCGTCACCAAGGTCAGGTAGTCGGACACCTTGGGCAGCAGCTCGACTGCGATCCCCGCCCCCATGATCTGCTGGCTTAGCGAGAACCAAAGCACGAAGGGCAGGATGATGTAGTAGACCAGCGCCGCGCCCATCATGAACAGAACCGGCGCCGCGATCAGGAACGGCAGGAAGGCGTAGCGTTCGCGCTTGTACAGGCCGGGCGCCACGAAGGCGTAGACCTGCCACGCCAGCACCGGGAACGTCACGACCACGGCGCCAAAGCCGGCCAGCTTCAGCTTGGTGAAGAAGAACTCCAGCGGCGCGGTGAACATCAGGCGCAGATCGCCAGTCGGGATCGGCGCCTCTTTCATGCCCAGCAGCACGAAGAGCAGGTCGAACGGCCCGGCCGAGTGCCCCTGCTTCGACGCCGCGTACATGGCGGCGGCCATTTTGAACGGGTGCAGCAGGAAGTAGTAGATCTGCGGCGAGAAGGCGAAGCAGACCGCAAACCCGACGATGATCGCGGCGACGCAGATGATCAGCCGCTTGCGAAGCTCCACCAGGTGATCGAGCAGCGGCGCCCGCGACGCCTCGATCTCGGACTCGTCGTAGTCGTAGCTCATCAGCCGGCCTCGACGGTCTTGCTGGCCCGCTTACGGGGTTTGGGCCCGCCCTCGACGGTGGCGGTGGCTTTGGCCTTAGGAGTCTTCTTGGCCGCTGGAGGCTTCGTCGCGGCTGCGGTCTTGGTACGCGAAGTCTTGGCTCTCGCGGGCTTGGTCGGCTTCGGCGCCTCGACGATTTCGACGGGCGGCGGCGGCGCTTCCGTCGTGTCGTACTGATAGCTCATGGGCGGGTGCAATTGGACGCCGACGTCCGACATGCTGGTCTCGATCTCGTTGATCGTGGAGCGCATCTCGTGATTGAAGTCGGTCGCGGTGTCGCCGAACTGCCCGCGACGCATGGCCTCGACCTCCTTGCGCAGATCGTCCAGTTCGGACTGTCGCGCCATCTCGTCGAAGCTGGCGCGGAACTCGTTGGCCATGCCGCGCAGCTTGGCCATGAACTGGCCGAACCGTCGCAACAGGATGGGCAGATCCTTCGGGCCCACGACGATCAACGCCACGATGGCGATGACGATGAGCTCAGACGCGCCGACTTCGGGAAGCATGGCCGTGGCCTAAACAGAAGCGCCGGCCACGATCAAGGCGGCCGGCGCGAATTGCAGTGAGGCGGCGGGCTTAGCCCCGCGCGCTGTCCTTCTCGTCCTTCGGAAGCGGCTTCGCGGCCGTCTCCTCCGGGGTGTCTTCGCCCTTCAGACCCTCACGGAAGGCCCGGATGCCCTTGGCGGTGTCGCCCATGAGCCCCGAGATCTTGCCGCGGCCGCCGAACAGCAGCGCGGCCACGACCACGATCAGAAGGATATGCCAGATGCTGAGGGCGCCCATGCGCGGAACTCTCCTTGGGCAGGGATGCGGCCCCGATGCCGCCTGCCCGTTGTCTCGTGTGGCTATATAGTCCGTCCGTCGCGTCCAAGCCAACGCGGCGTTCGAGAGTTAGTGCGCCTGTTCGTCCTCGCCCAGAAAGTCCACATGGAATTCGGGCGCATCGGCCTCCAGCGGGTCCTCGTCGGGCGCCAGACCATTCGGGTCGGGCACGGCGAAATCCGGCGGCAGGTCCAGCGACAGCAGGCCGGCGGCCTTCATCTCCGACAACCCCGGCAGGTCCGCCAGCGTGGCCAGGCCGTAGTGTTCGAGAAAGGCGTCGGTCGTGCCGAACGTGACCGGCCGGCCCGGCGTACGCCGCCGCCCACGCATCCGCACCAGGCCCAGCTCCAGCAACACATCGAGCGTGCCGCGGCTGGCCGCGACGCCCCGTACCGATTCGATCTCGGCGCGGGTCACCGGCTGGTGATAGGCGATGATCGCTAGCGTCTCCTGAGCCGCCTTGGAGAGGCGGCGCGGCTCATCCCGTTCCTCGGTCATCAGCCAGGCCAGGTCGGGCGCCGTCTGAAACCGCCAGCCGCCCGCCACATGGACCAGTTCGACGCCTCGGCCCTGGTAGAGTTCGGACAGCGCCGCGAGTCCAGCAGCGACGTCGGCGCCTTCCGGCAGCCGGCGGGCCAAGTCGTCAATCGTCAACGGAGCGGCGGCCGCGAACAACAGCGCCTCGATTTCGCGCGCGGTGTCGCTCATGCGGGCGTCCCGTCGGTCCGGGCCCGGAGATAGAGGTCGGCGAAGGCTTCGAGCTGGCGGGCCTCCAGCGCGCCCTCCTTGACCAGCTCTAGGCTGGCCGAGAGGGTCGAGGCGACATACGACGCTCGGCTTGGACCGCCGGTAGGCGACCCCATCGGCGCCACGCCCGTCAACGGCGTCCAGCGATCCAGGTCGGGCAGCAAGCGCCGCAACCGCTCGCGCGCGTCTTCAAGCGCATAGGCCGTCGGCACGTACGGCTTGTAGCTGCGCTGCGATTCCTTCTGCCGCTGAGCGATGTAGGCGCTCATCAGCCCATAGAGATCGCCTTCGATCCGGCCGGAGGGCAGGATGCGGATGGCCTCGGGATCGCCCCGGCCGAAAACGTCGCGCCCGAGCTGCGGCCCGGTCATGAGCCGGTCGGCGGCGCTGCGCATGGCCTCCAGCTTGGCCAGGCGGAACGCCAGGCGCTGGGCCATCTCCTCGGCCGGCGGTTCCTCGGCCTTGGCCTGTTCCGGCTTGGGCAGCAGCAGCCGCGACTTCAGATAGGCCAGCCAGGAAGCCATGACGAGATAGTCCGCCGCCAGGCTGAAGCGGCGTCGCCGCGCCTCCTGAACGAAGGCCAGGTACTGTTCGGCCAGCTTCAGGATGGACAGCTGCAGCAGGTCGACCTTCTGCGTCCGCGCCAGCGCGAGCAGGACGTGCAGCGGACCTTCGAACCCCTCGATGTCGACGATCAGCGCTTCGCCGTCCTCGACGGCGTTGTCGACGGCCGCGAAGTCCAGGGAGGGCTGAAACCCGCCGCTCATGCCGCGAACCGGCCATCGAAGGCGGCGTCGAAGCGCAGCCGCGCCTCAGCGGGATCGAACGGCTCGGCCGCCCGCGGCCTGCGGGCCAGGGCCGCCTCGGCCCGGCGCTTCGCCCGCCCCTTCAGCGATCCGGTCCCGGCCGCCACCGCCTTCATCTCGGCCATGTCGCCATTGCAGTGGAGGACCACGTCGCAGCCGGCCTTGAGGGCCCGTTCGGCCCGCCCGCGGAACCCGCCCGCCAGCGCCTTCATCGACAGATCGTCGCTCATCAACAGGCCATCGAACCCGATGGCGCCGCGGATGCCCTTCTGGATCACCGTCTTTGAGGTTGTCGCGGGGCGCTTGGGGTCCGCAGCGGCGTAGATCACGTGGGCGGTCATGGCCATGGGCATGTCCGACAGCGCACGGAAAGGCGCGAAGTCCCAGGCTTCGAGCTCGTCCCAGGCCGCGTCGACAACGGGTAGCGCCTCATGGCTATCGACCCGCGCCCGGCCGTGGCCGGGGATGTGCTTGACGACGGGCAGGACGCCGCCGGCGATCAACCCTTCCGCCATGGCCCGTCCCAGCACCACGGCGTCAGTCGGCGTGTCGCCATAGGCGCGGTCGCTGATGATTGCATGGCCGTCCGGCGACGGCAGATCCAGCACCGGGGCGCAGTTCACGGTCACGCCCATCACCGCCAGATCATGGGCGATCAGGCGGCCGCCAAGGCGGGCGATCTCTCGACCGTCGGCCCCCAGCTGGCCGTAGGCGCGGCTGGGCGGATAGCGACGCCAGTGCGGGCGGCCCATCCGCTGTACTCGCCCCCCTTCCTGGTCGATCAGGATCGGCGCCTGCTCACGGCCCACACAGGTCCGCAGATCGTCTGTCAGCGCGCGCACCTGGTCCGGCGTGTCGATGTTGCGCCCGAACAGGATGAAGCCCCAGGGCCGGACAGCGGCAAAGAAGGCCTTCTCCGCCTTGCTCAGCGTCGGGCCAGCGCAGCCCAGGATGCAGGCGCTGACGGTCACCGGACGAAGCAGCTCTTCCCGCTGGCCTGCAGCTTGGCGCAGAACGCCTGGGCGTCGGCCTTGGACGCGAAACCGGTCACGGCCGTGCGATAGAGCGTGCCGCCGTTCTTTTCGATCTTCTCGACGCTCTTGCCCTTCCCGGCGGCCAGGCCGGGCGCGACGCCGACGGCGTCATTCCAGGCCTTGTCAGCGAGCGCGGTGGACGAGACAGCGCCGATCTGGACCACGGCGCCGCCGGCGGCGACTTTGGCGGGCGTCGGAGCGGCGGGCTTGGGCGCAGGAGTCACGGCCTTGGGCGCGGGCGACACGGCGGCCACCTTCTGCGGCGGCGCGGGAGGCGGCGCGACTTTCTGGGGCGGCGCCTCGGCGGGAATGGCGGGCTTCAGCGCCTGGGACGTCGCGGCGGACGGCGCCGTCTGCACGGGCGGTGCGGGCGTCACCACCACCTTGGGCGTCGGGCGCGCCTGCGGCTGCTCGGGCTCGGGCGTGAAGGTCGGGGCGACGGTCTCCATCGGCGCGCCTTCGTCAGACCGATAGATCTGCAGCCCGGCCGCCGGATCCTGAGGCTGCGCCTCGGCGGGTGCGGGCGATTTGATGCCGGCCACCTGCTCACCGACCGTGGGCGGCGCCTCACCGGCCTGACGCACGCCGGACTGGTAGAAGACGAAGATCGCCGCAACCAACGCCGCCAGCACCAGCACGCTGAGGATCAGGGTGAAGGGGATCGGCCGGGCGCCGCGGACCGGCTGCCGCGGGTCGAAACTCAGCGGGGCGTCGGCGGTAGGAGGCGTGTAGGCGCCGCGCTCATGGTCGGACATCGCGAGAGCTCCGAGGGACGTTCGACGCCCGCGAATCGCGCGCGTTCAGCGACAGTCTATCGAAGGTCGCGAGGACCGGAGTGTGGCGGCGCGTCGATTTCTGTGGGCGGTGCTAGCGGCCCAGGGCCTCGAGGTCGGTGGTGTCCATGCCGTAGCGGTGGAACAGCGAACGCAACTCGCGCAGTTCGTCGCTGGTCGCCTTGCCGGGGCGCAGCTGAATCTCGACGTTGCGGCCGCGGTTGGCCGCGCGTTGTACGGCGGCGATCTTCTTAAGCCACCAGAAGAAGGCGCCCTCGTCGCCCGGAGAATGGAAGATCGGCCCGCGGACCGAGAGCACCGTCATGGTCAGTTCCACACATCGAGATGGAAGAGCTTCTTGTGCTCCTCGATGGCGTAGCGGTCGGTCATGCCGGCGATGTAGTCGCAGACCACCCTCGCCCGCCCCGCCTCGTCACGGCCTTGGGTCCGGTCGAACCATTCCGACGGCAGGACGTCGGGCTCGGCCATGAACAGCTGGAACATCTCCGCGAGAATGCGGCGCGCCTGGCTGCGCGTCCGGTTCACCTTCCAGTGGCGATACATCCGCTCCATCAGGAACGCGCGAAGGGCCCCGAGGTCCTCGACCATGTCGCGGGAAAAGGCGACCAGGGCATGGCCCAGCGTGCGGACGCCCTCGGGAGAGGTGACGTCGCCCGCGGCGGCCCGGCGGCGCGTCTCGACCAGAACGTCATCCACCATAGCGCCGATCATGCGCCGCACGGCCTCAAGCCGCAGAATCCCGGGATCGCAGTCCGGATAGTCCGCCCGCGCGCTGATCACGTGCGGGCCGATCAGCGGCACAGCGGCGAGTTCGTCCAGATTGAACAGGCCCGCCAGGACCCCGTCGTCCACGTCGTGGTTGTTATAGGCGATGTCGTCGGCCAAGGCGGCGACCTGGGCCTCCGCCGACGCCCAGGTGTCGAGCCGCAGACCATACTGGGCGTCGAACTCCGAGATCGCGCTCCACGAGGGCTTGGCCAGCTGGTCGATCACCGGTCCGTTGTGCTTGATCACCCCTTCCAGGGTTTCCCAGCAAAGGTTGAGACCGTCGAAGCGCGGATAGCGCCGCTCCAGCTTCGTCACCACCCGGAAGGTCTGGACGTTGTGATCGAAGCCGCCATAGCCCTGCATCTGGACCTGCAGTTCATCCTCGCCGGCGTGACCGAAGGGCGGATGGCCCAGGTCGTGGGCCAGCGCGATCGTCTCGGCCAGATCGGGATCCAGGCCCAGGGCCGTCGCCAGCGACCGCGCGATCTGCGCGACCTCCAGGCTGTGCGTCAGACGGGTGCGGAAGTGGTCGCCCTCGTGCGCCACGAAGACCTGGGTCTTTTCCTTCAGCCGCCGGAAGGCGGTGGCGTGGATGATCCGGTCGCGGTCCCGGGCGAAGTCGGTGCGGGTGCGGCTGTGCGCCTCCGGGACCTTGCGGCCGCGAGACGTGGCGGGATCTTCGGCGTAGAGTGCGCGCGGGGGTATCGTTGAAGCCATCGAACCGTTCTAAATCATGGCCCCTTGGTCGAAGCCGCTTAGGCCCTCATATAGGCCCGTAAGGACATTCGTCTAACAGCATGACCACCGCCGACCTCACCCTCTCGCCCGCCGCGGCGAAACGCATCCAGGCCATCGGCGTCCAGGAAGGCCGCCCGGTGATGCTGCGCGTGGCCGTCGAAGGCGGCGGCTGCTCCGGCTTCCAGTATCAGTTCGATCTCGTCGAGGCGGCGGAGCCGGATGACCTGAAGGTCGAGCGCGACGGGGCCGCGGCCTTGGTCGATGTCGTCTCCCTGGCCCTGCTGAAGGGCTCCGAGATCGACTTCGTCGACGAACTGGCCGGGGCGGAATTCCGCATCCGCAACCCCAACGCCAAGTCCAGCTGCGGCTGCGGCGTCAGCTTCTCAATCTAGCGGCCGCGCGCCGGGCACACCGGTCGCCTCGGTGATGGTGACGTCGGCCGGCGGGCGAAATAGCTCGGTCTGGTCCGGCAGTCGCTGACGGTACTCGTCGTAGCGGATGATCAGAACGGGCCGTGCATCGCGCAGATAGGTGATCATCAGCGGCTCGCCGGCGCGGTCGTCCATCAGGATCGCCAGGCTCGCCGTCCCAACGGTGTAGGTATGGATCGCCGCGTCCACCCCGCCCCAGCGCACCGTTCGCTGCGCGATCGGAGCCCGCACCGCCACGAACTCGGCCTCGCAACCGTACTCCAGGCTTCGGAACTCCATCGGCGTATCGCCCAGCGGCAGGATCGGCGCGCGGACTTCGAAGACCGGACCCTTGTCCAAGCTGTGGCGCGCCTGTCGGCTGGCGGTGTCCACGATCCAGACGTCGGGCTCGGCGACGATCATCAAGGACTGCCGCGCCATGGGCGCCTTCGGATCCTGCAGGCTCTGGGAGATCGCCGGCTGCTCGAGGCTGCGGAGATATTTCGCCCCCAGCCGCCACAGCCGTCGGGGTTGGGCGCGCGGATCGGCGGCCTGTAAGCCCGGCGTGATGTTGCGCACCGTCATGCTCACCAGCGACCTCGGCCGACAAGGCGGCACCTCGGTCGCCACGTCCGGCTTCGGCGGCGCGAGCATCGGCGGCAGCTCCTGAGCCTGGGCCGCGCCAGCCATCAGGACGAAAAGGAACGCGAAGGGTTTGACAGCCGCCATGGACGACAGCAGGCGGTACGGCGGCGGCTCGGTCAAGCGCGCGGCCGCCAAAGCCGTTGAGCCCAGGTCCCGGCCCCACTAGCTTCCCCCCACCTTCGCCGGAGCTGTCTATGCGTATCGCCACCTGGAACGTGAACTCGGTCAACGCCCGGCTGGAGACGGTTGTCCGCTGGTTCGAGGAGGCGAAGCCCGACGTCGCCTGCCTGCAGGAGATCAAGTGCGTCGACGAGAAGTTTCCCACGGAAGCCTTTGAGCGGCTTGGCTACAACGTCGCCGTCCATGGGCAGAAGAGCTACAACGGCGTGGCCCTGCTCTCGAAGACGCCCCTGGAAGACGTCCGGAAGGGCCTGCCCGGCGACGACAGCGACGAACAGGCCCGCTACATCGAGGCGGTGATCTCCGGCCCCGAGCCCGTGCGCGTTGGCTGTCTCTATCTGCCGAACGGCAATCCAGTGGAGACCGAGAAGTTCGGCTACAAGCTGGCCTGGATGGCGCGCCTGAACGCCCGGGCGCGCGAACTGCTGACGCTGGAAGAGGCCTTCGTGCTCACCGGCGACTACAACGTCATCCCCGAGCCGCGCGATGCGGAGTTCCCGAACAACTGGGTGGGCGACGCCCTTTTTCGGCCCGAGACCCGCGCGGCGTTCCGGGCGCTGAAGAACTTGGGCCTGACCGAGGCCTATCTGCAGGCCGACGGGGCGCCGGGGGCCTATACGTTCTGGGACTATCAGGCCGGGGCATGGCAGCGGAACAACGGCATCCGCATCGACCACGCACTGCTCTCGCCCCAGGCTGCGGACCGACTCACCGGCGTTTCAATCCATCGTGACGTTCGCGCCTGGGAAAAGCCGTCCGACCACGTCCCCCTCGTCGTCGAGCTCGATGGCTAGAGGCCACGCTTAGCCGACTCAGCAAAACGGCGTAGCTTCCGCGCATGGACGAGGTCGCGCGGCTCCTGACGCTGCTGGCGCTCCTGGGCGGCGCCTTGACGCTCCTGGGCGGCGTCTGCGTTTGGCGGCTCGACGAGACGCGCCGCATTCGCCGGACCCTGACCCAGGCCCTGGGCGCCCCGCCGCAACCCCTGCTGATCGCCCGCGGCCATGGCGTGGGCATCGGCTTCGACCTTTCCCGAAATTTCGTCGTGGTGACCTGGGACCGTGGCGGCTGGCGGCTGACCTACCGGCTCGACGAACTCATGGGCGTCGAACTCATCGTCGATCGACAGGTGGCCGCCCGCGCCTTCCGGGGCGAGCCGCGTCGCGCGCTCGACCAATTGACCGACGCCGAAGAACGGGTCCGCCTGCGCTTCGTTTTCGACGATCCGGCGCATCCCGATTTCGAGATCGATCTGTGGGAGCCTGGCGACGAACTGCGGCGCGGCCGGCTGGACGCACACGATGCGCTGCATGAGGCCAATCGTTGGATGGCGCGCATGGACTCGATCCTGCGCCGGCCCGCGCCGCGTCCCGTCCCCGTCCCCCTTCCGGTAGCGTCTAACCCCTTGCCTGAACCCGCTGACCCGCCCCAGCCGCACGCAAAGCCAGCGGCGCGCGAGCCCGTGGGCCCGCTGTTCGGCGACGACGTCTTCGATGACGATGAGGACGATCTGCGCTGACGGCGCTTGGGGCCTGGCCCAGCGCGAAATCCACGGATCGTTGCAGCAGATCCGCCGCGTGTAGCCCAACCAGGCGGTTCCGCCCCAATCGATTCAACTCGCGATAGTGGGCGGCGGTGCTTTCGGTGCTGATGCCGCCGCGAATCCCGATGGTCTTCACGGAGCCTCCCGCAACCGTCGCCCTCGGGAGATCCAATCCTGTGTGAGATTCCGGAAAGCGCCGGCCACCACCACCATGGCGTGCGCCCTGGCACGTACCGATCGCGCTTGCTGCAGCGCAGGTAACAACCATCGACCGCTGATACGCCATCCCTTATGTCATAAGCTTTCGCGATTATTTCGCGCCTGCGAAATGGATCCCTAAAAGCGGCAACCGCGCGACGACAAACAGCAAAGAAGGCGCGTCAGAGACGCGCCTCCAGGTTGTTGGTGGGGTGAACATTGCAAGAAACCAACGGAGCGTGGTCCAACACAGAGAGTTCCGCAACCCCGATAATTGCCCTTCTTGTCAATTTCACCCATCGACCAACCGCTTACTGACATACGGGTTCAACTAATCCGTATTTGCGTTGACGGCTGCCGCCACCTGATCCAGCTTTGACCTGAAGCGCAGTCAATAAGCGCTCATGAAGCTGCGGGGAGGCAGTTATGAAATTCAGACCCAGTCTGCTGGCGTCCAGCGCTCTGCTGTCCGTCGTTATCGGCGCACCGGCTACGGCCTATGCACAGCAAGGCGCCAACGTCATCGAGGAGCTTGTGGTCACCGCCGAGAAGCGGGAGCAGAGCCTTCAGGATGTGCCGGTGGCCATCTCGGCCTTCACCAGCAAGCAACGCGACCTGGTCGGCATCTCGACGGTGCAAGACCTGACGAACTTCACGCCGGGCTTCGTCTACCAGTCGTCCAACGACCGGGCGAGCATGCGGGGCATCGGCCGCTTGACCAACGTCCACGCGGTGGACGGCGCGGTCTCGATCTACATCGACGGCCTCTTCACCACCTCGACGGTGCTGGCCGGCGGTCCTCCGCTGGACGTCGATCGCGTCGAAATCCTGCGCGGTCCGCAAGGCACGCTCTACGGCCGCAACGCCATCGGCGGCACGGTGAACGTGATCTCGGTTCGCCCGACCGAAGACTTCTACGCCGAAGTCCGCGCCATCGCCGAGAACTACGACTTCACGAACTTGCAGTTCGCGGTCTCGGGCCCGATCGCCGACAACCTTCGGATGCGCGTCTCGGGCTACAAGCTGGACCAGCGTAAGGGCTACTACAACAACGTCAGCGGCGGGCCGTCGGAAGGCAGCAAGCGCGACGAGTACCAGGTCCAGGCGCAGGTCGAGGCTGACCTTGGCGAGAACGCCGAGCTCTGGGTCTCGTACAAGACGCTGGTCTGGCACAACCGCGGTGGCCCCGGCGCCCGCGCCGGCTATCTGGCTGACCCCTATGAGACCGGCCGCACCGACCCGAATTTCTCGATCGTCTTCAACTCGGCCAACGGCTACTCGAACACCATCGTCCCGGGCAGCCTGCGCCAGTTCAATGGCTCGACCGTCACGTCGAACCCGGCGCTGGCCGACGAGCACGACTTCAGCAGCAACATCCCGCAGCGGGTGCGCCTGCGCGACGTGAATTCGCTGACGACGAACTTCGTCTATCACCTGCCGTCGATCGACGTGAAATACGTCGGCGGTTACCAGGAATATAAGTACGACCTCTACGGCGACACCGACGCCACCACCGTCCAGTCGTTCCAGATCCCGCTGGCGGCCAACTCGATCTGCGGCACCGTTGGCGCCCTGTTCGCGGCCGGCCGGTCCAGCGTGAACTGCTCGCCGCTGACCGTGAACGCGAACAACGGCTACCACTACTTCGAGTACCCGAAGTGGTTCAGCCACGAGATCAACTTCTCGTCGAACGGCGACGGGCCGGTCCAGTGGATCGTCGGCGGCTTCTACTACAACGAGAAGTACACCGGTACGGGCAGCACCGCCGACTTCTTCCTGGTCGGACCGTCCAGCCTGCAGACGCCGATCCTCGGCGCCGCGCCGAACCCGCAGAACTACTGGTCGACCGGCAACTATTCGCTGACCACCCGCAGCACCGCGGCGTTCGGTCAGGTCGACTGGCAGGCGACGGAAACCATCAAGCTCACGGCGGGCCTGCGCTACACCAAGGACAAGAAGTTCGGCACCGAGTTCCGGCGCATCGTCTGTAACTCGGACGCCTGCTATCCGAGCCTTTACCCGGCCCTGGGTCTGGCGGGCTTCGGGCCCGGCACGGCGGCCAACTGGGGCAGCCTGCTCGGCAACCTGACAGCGCTGCCGGCGGTAGGCCAAGCCCTGGGTCTGGGCAACGCCCTGGCTCCGCTGGGTGGCCTGGGCAACGGCGCTATGGACCTTACCGACGCGCTCGCGCCCAAGAGCACCGCGGGCCTGATCGAAGGCGTCAAGACGCCGTCGGTCTGCACGGGCACGCCGCAGGTCTGCCGCCAGTACACGATCAATGGAGCGACGGGCGTGGCCAGCCGCGAGCTGTCCGACACCTCCGACGCCTGGACCGGCACGGTGGGCGTCCAGTGGGAGCCCAGTGACGACACCATGGCCTATGCCCGCTACAGCCGTGGCTACAAGGCGTTCGGCTTCTCCGCCGGCGGCTTCCTCGCGGACCCCAAGGCTGACGAAGAGACGGTCAACTCGTACGAGGTGGGCCTGAAGAAGAACTTCCCCAACGTCCAACTGAACCTGGCGGCGTTCTACCTCGACTACCGCGACCTGCAGGCTCCTGTGGCCGTGCGCGTCGGGGCCACCAATGTCACCCAGTTTGTGAACATCGCGAAATCGGTGTCGAAGGGCGTCGAGGCCAGCGTGATCTGGCAGCCGATCCAGCCCCTGCGTCTGACCCTCGACTACGGCTGGAACCCGACCAAGATCAAGAAGAGCATCGCGCTGGTCGATGTGAACGACAACATCAACACCGCGGCCGTCAGCGTGGTGGGCAACAGCCTGCCGCAGGCGCCGGAACACAAGCTGGCGCTGAACGCCGGCTACACCTTCGACATGGATCCCGGCAGCCTGACGCTGGGCGCTACCTACCTCTATCGGTCCAAGTCGTACGCCAACGTCTTCGAGCGTGAGTACAACTCGGCCCCGAGCTGGGATCAGGTGGACCTGCGGGCCGTCTTCACACCCAGCGGCAACAAGTACACGGTCATCGCCTATGTGAAGAACGTCTTCAACGAAGACGGCTACGCCGCCGCCGTGGCCGCATCTCAGCGCAACCTCGACCGCGCCAACGGCGCTCGGGTGTACGAGCTGACGCCCCCGCGGCTGTACGGCGTCGAGCTGCAGTACCGCTTCTAGACACCCAACTACCCAAGACCGACTGGGCGCTTCGTCGAACGACGGAGCGCCCGCTTCTTATCGGGAGGCGGTCAGGATCGCTTCGATCTGCGCGGTCCAGGCGGCCTCCATCTCCGGCGTCCAACCCGCCCCGACCCGCGTGCGGCACACATCCCGCACGATCCAGAAGAACCGGTCGAAGTGCGCGGCTGGCGTGCCGTAGCTGTCGTGGTTCACGCGCTCGGCGCGGACCATGTGCCTTTGATAGGGCCCCGCCGGGTTCATCAGGCAGTCGAAGATCATGGTCAGCATCTCGGCCCGAACCGCGCCGGTGACGTCGCGCGCGAACCGCGCCTCGGCGTCCGGAAACTCCGCGAACAGCCGCGCATAGATGTCCGCGCTGGGGTCGCCAGCCAGCTCCAGCGACCGCTCGATAGGGTCGAGGCTCAGAGCGCGGCCTCGATGGCGCTGGTGACCTCGCTGTCCAGCGGCTCGGTGCGAGGGCCGAAGGCGCGCAGGGCCTCGCCGCTCTTGCCGATCAGGATCTTGTGGAAGTTCCAGACCGGAACCGCCGGTTCGCCCAGCTGGGCCTCGGCCCACTTGTAGAACGGGTGGGCGGCCTCGCCCTTCACATCCACCTTGGAGGTCATGGGGAAGTCGATACCGAACGTGGTGCTGCAGAAGGTCTGGATCTCGGCCTCGGTCCCAGGCTCCTGGCCCATGAACTGGTTGCACGGCACGCCCAGAACGACGACGCCCCGGTCCTTGTAGTCGGAGTAGAGTTTTTCCAAGCCATCGTACTGCGGGGTCAGACCGCATCGCGAAGCCGTATTCACCACAAGGACGACCTTGTCCTTGAACGTGGTCAGCGGCAGCGGCTGGCCGTCGATGCTGTCGAAGGCGAAATCATAGGCGCTGGACATGGCGGTCTCCGAGATGAGCCGCCAAGCTAGCCGGCTTACGCGGGGTCTTCCAACGCCTGTTCGACGGCGATGGCCAGGTCCAGTGCGGCGATCGCCTCGTCGGCGGTGACGATAGGCCGACGCGCCTCACCCCGCACCGCCATCAGAAAGCCCTCGACGCTGGCGCCCAGCGGATCCTGGCCCGCCGGTGTGTCCGCAAAGTCGGGGTTCAGGGCGTAGGGCGTCGTATTGCGGAACGTCCGCGCCACGAAGTCGACCTCGACCTCGCCCGAGGGATAGACGATGCGCATGGTCCGGCGCCGGGCCTCGGCCTGGCGAGAGACGTCGAAGATGGCCGAGAAGCCGCTTTCGAACGTCACGTCGGCGCGGATCGTATCCCAGACGCCGTCGGGCCCGCGCGCGCCCTCGGCCTCGGCGGTCACGGGGTCGGCGGCGGCGATGGCCAGGCACAGATCGATGTCGTGGATCATCAGGTCCAGCACGGCGGAGACGTCGCGGCTGCGATCCGACGGCGGTCCGTGACGCAGGGCTTCGAGCCGAAGAGGCTGGTCCGGCACGTCGAGCAGACCCATCGCCCGAAAGATCACCCGCTCCTGGTGGCCGCAGGCGACGATCAGACCCTTCGCGGCGGCGGCGGCCCTCACCTTCTGGGCCTCGACCATCGCCACGCCGATCGGCTTCTCGATGTAGACCGACTTGCCCGCCGAGATCGCGGCCAGCGCCTGTTCGGCATGATAGGTCGCCGGCGAGGCGATGGTCACCACATCCACCGCGTCGAAAAAGGACTCAAGATCGGCGAAGCCACGCCCGCCCAGGGGCATCGCCACAGCCGCCGCCCGCTCGGGCTGCAGATCGTAGACGCCCGCAAAGGAGACGCCCGGCAATCGCGCGTACTGCCGCGCGTGATAGCCGCCGAATACGCCCGCCCCGATCACGCCGCCGCGCAAGGTCTCGCTCATGGCCGGGCGTTAGCACGCGCCGCGACCTCGACGCCACCCGACCGCAGTCGTACAGCTGTTTGAAATTCAACCCCGAGGAAGCCCCCAATGACCACGGTCCGCGAAATTCGCCTGAAAAGCCGCCCGAACGGCCTGCCCACCGCCGACAACTTCGAGCTTGCCACCGTCGAGCTGCCGGCCCCCGGCGACGGCGAGGTGCAGGTCAAGAATCTCTGGATGACGGTCGATCCGTACATGCGCGGGCGCATGAACGACGTGAAGAGCTACAGCCCGCCCTTCCCCCTCGGCAAGGCGATGGACGGTGGGGCGATCGGCGAGGTGACCGCTTCGAACAGCCCGGCCTTGAAGGTGGGCGATCTGGTCCAGTCCGGCTTCGGCTGGCGCGAAGGCTTCACCACAGGCGCAGACAAGGTCCAGAAGCTGGATCCGCGCGGCCTGCCGCCGCAGACCTTCCTGGGCGCCGCGGGCATGCCGGGGCTGACCGCCTATGCCGGGCTCCTGCGGGTCGCGGCGCTGAAGGACGGCGATGTCGTCTTCGTCTCGGGCGCGGCGGGCGCCGTGGGCTCCATGGTCGCCCAGATCGCCAAGGCCAAGGGTCATACCGTGATCGGCTCGGCCGGCGGGGCTGAGAAGGTCGCCTTCCTGAAGCAGATCGGGGTCGATCATGTGATCGACTACAAGGCCGAGCCCAACCTCAACGCCGCCCTGGCCGCCGCTGCGCCCAACGGTATCGACGTCTATTTCGACAACGTGGGCGGCGCGCACCTGGAAGCGGCGCTTAACGCCGCGAACCCGTTCGCCCGGTTCGCCATCTGCGGGATGATTTCGATCTACAACGCCACCCGCCCCGAGCCCGGCCCCAGCAACCTGGCCCAGTTGATCGGCAAGAACATCCGCATGGAGGGCTTCATCGTCTCCCACCACTTCGACATGATGCCGACCTATATCGACGAGCTGTCCGGCTGGGTGAAGGACGGCAAGGTGACCTGGAAAGAGACCGTGTTCGAGGGGATCGAGAAGGCTCCCGAGGCCTTCCTGGGTCTGTTCTCCGGGGAGAACCTCGGAAAGATGCTCGTGAAGCTCGGCTAAGGTTGGACCGCGGAGGACGAGCGCGTACAAGCTCTCGTCCTCCCCTACACGACTGGAGTATGGCCGTGCCGCGCCTGTTTAGCGCCTATGTGATTGTCGACTGGAGCGCGGCGGCGAAGCCGACCACGGGGGCCGACTCCATCTGGATCGGCGTACTGAAGCGCGACATCCGCTTCCGCATGGCCTTCGAGAGCTTCAATCCTGCGACCCGAGCCGAGGCCGAGGTGCGGCTGACAGCCATCCTGGACGATCTCAAGAAGCGCAGCGAGCGGGTCCTTTTGGGCTTCGACTTTCCGCTGGGCTTCCCGCGTGGGTTCGCCGCGGCGCTGAGCCTGCCTGGCGACCAACCCTGGCGGGCCGCCTGGGACCAGCTGAACAAGATGGTCAAGGACAAGCCGGACAACACCAACAACCGGTTCGGCGTCGGCTCCGAGATCAACCGCCGCATGACCGGCGGGCCGTTCCCATTCTGGGGCTGCCCGCCCAAGGACACGCTGACGACCCTGCAGCCGAAGCGCACCCGCGAGCACGGGCCGGACGATCTGCCCGAGTTCCGTCACGCTGATCTCGCCGCCAAGGGCGCGGCTTCGATCTGGAAGCTCTACTACAACGGCTCGGTCGGCGGTCAGGCGATCCTTGGCATCCCCTTCGTGCGCCGCCTGAAGCTGGCGCGTGGCGAAGAGACGGTGAAGGCCTGGCCCTTCGAGACGGGGTTCAAGGCCCTGACCGAAGCGGATCTTGCCGGCGTCGACGTGGTCCTGGCCGAGGTCTACCCGTCGCTGTTGAAGCCGGTGGTTCCGCCGGGCGAAGTCAAGGATTTGGCCCAGGTGCGGACGACCGCCGAGCACTTCGCCCGCCTGGACGAGGCTAACAAGCTGGGCCCGCTGTTCGGTCCGCCGAAGGATCTGGCCGCTGACGTCGTTCTGGACGCCGAGCGCGAAGAAGGCTGGATCCTGGGGGCCGGGGCCTAGAGCGGCCGCCGGCTAAGGATCCAGAACCGGGTCATCAGGAAGCCGCACGCCAGGAAACTGGCGGCGACGACCGCCCAGGTGATGCCCATCAGACCCATCTTCATCGGGATCGCCAGCCACCAGGCCAGCGGCATCATCACCCCGATGTAGCTGGCCAAGTGCGTGGTGGTGGGCACCCAGACATCGCCGCGGGCCCGCAGCGACTGCGCCGTCACCACCTGCAGCGCGTCGGGCACGAAGAACAGGCAGGACAGCATCAGCGCGGGCGCCGCCATGGCGATGGTCGCCGCATCGCGGGTATAGCCGTGCGCGATCAGCTCGGCCGTCGGCAGGATCGCCAGCGCGATGACGATGCCGAAGACGAAGGTCACGCCGAACACGATCACGCCCGCCCGGTTCACCGCCGCCAGGTCGCGGGCGCCATACGCCTTGCCCACCAGCACCGCCGCCCCGGTCGCCAGGCCAAGCGGCACCATGAAGACGATCGCCGCGACGTTGAGCACGATGGCCCAGGCCGCGATGGCCAGGGCGCTGATCCAACCCGCGATGAGGTTCATGCTGGCGAACGCCGCGACCTCGAAGAAGTTGGAGATGCCCGCGCCATAGCCGATCCGCCGCTGCTCGCTAGCGGCCGCGCGATCGGGCTCGGGCTTGGTGAACACGCCCATCGCGCGGGCTTCGGGCATCCGCAGGATGTAGATCAGCATCGCCGCCGCCAAGAAAGTCCGCGCGCCGCACGTCGCCCAGGCGCCGCCGACGGCCCCCAGCGCCGGCAGGCCGAACGTGCCGGGCACCAGCAACAGGTTCAGCAGCAGGTTGACGACGTTGGCGATCCACATGGCCCAGGCCGCCGGACCCGGCCGCGACAGGCCCTCCAGCCAGAAGCTGGCGGTCACGCTCAGCGTATAGCCCGGCAGCGACAGGGCGAAGACCAGCAAGGCGCGGCTTGCGCCGTCGGCCAGGTCGGCCGGCAGCCGGATGGCGTGCATGAACGTCGGACCGCCCAGCAACAGCACGCCAGTCGACACCAGCCCGATCCAGAAGCTGTAGACGAGGCCGCGCCGCAGGACAGCGCCGGTCAGGTCGGGTCGCCCCTGCCCGATCCGCCGCGCGGTCATCACCTGCACGCCCGTCATCAGCCCGACCGCCATCGTCAGGATGACGCTGGTCGGCGCCCAGGCCATGGCGTGGTAGCCGAGGTGCTTGGCCGAGTAGTTGCCGACGACAATGGCGTCCACCAGTCCCATCGCCATGATCCCCAGGCGCGACAGCACCACCGGCCCCGACAGCGTTAGGAGCTGGGTCAGATCTCTGCGGACGAGCGAAGGCTCCTGGGCCGCCGGGCGGTCCATGACGGTGCAACCTGGGTTTCAAAGAGGGCCGGAGACTGGCGCCCGCGTCAGATTTGGGCAAGTCCAGCTTGGCCTTCGGACAACGGATCCCCTCCCCTGCGCGGGGGAGGGAAAAACGTCAGATGTTGGCGGCCACGCGGCGGGAGTCGTCGGCGCGCTCGTCTTTCAGCTTCTCGGCCACCAGGAACGCGAGTTCCAGGGCCTGCTCGCCGTTGAGACGCGGGTCGCAGTGGGTGTGGTAGCGATCGGCAAGATCGCCCTCCAGCACCGACCGCGCCCCGCCCAGGCACTCGGTGACGTTCTGACCGGTCATCTCCAGGTGAACGCCGCCGGGGTGGACGCCCTCGGCCTTGCAGATCTCCACGAAGCTTTTCACCTCGGAGAGGATCCGGTCGAAGGGACGGGTCTTGTAGCCATTGGCCGCCGTCAGGGTGTTGCCGTGCATCGGGTCGATGGCCCAGACGACGTTGCGGCCCGACGCCTTGGTCGCGCGCAGCAACGCCGGCAGCCGATCGGCGATCTTGTCGTGGCCGAACCGGCCGTACAGCGTGATCCGACCGGCCTCGTCCTTCGGGTTCAGGACGTCGATCAGGCGAAGGATGTCATCGCCCTCCATCGTCGGGCCGCACTTCACCCCGATCGGATTGCGGATGCCGCGGAAGTATTCCACGTGGGCGCCATCCAGCTGGCGGGTGCGCTCGCCGATCCACAGCAGGTGGGCGGAGGTGTCGTACCACTCGCCCGAGGTGCTATCGACGCGGGTCATCGCCTCCTCGTAGCCCAGCAGCAGGCCCTCGTGGCTGGTGAAGAACTCCACCTGATGCAGCGTCGGATGGCTCTCCGGCGTCACGCCGATGGCTTCCATGAACTGCAGCGTCTCACTGAGCTTGTCCGCGATTTCGCGATAGCGCGCGCCCTGCGGACTGTCGGCCACGAAGCCCAGGGTCCAGCGATGGATATTGTGCAGGTCGGCATAGCCGCCGCCCGCGAAAGCGCGCAGCAGGTTCAAGGTCGCCGCCGACTGGCCGTAGGCCTGCATCAGCCGCTGCGGGTCCGGAACCCGCGCCTCGGGCGTGAATTCCATGCCGTTGATATTGTCGCCGCGGTACGACGGCAGCTCGACGTCGCCAATCTTCTCGACCGGAGACGAGCGCGGCTTGCCGAACTGGCCGGCCATGCGGCCCACCTTCACGACGGGCTTGCCGCCAGCGAAGGTCAGGACAACCGCCATCTGCAGGATCAGACGGAAGGTGTCGCGGATATTGTCCGCGGCGAATTCCTTGAAGCTCTCGGCGCAGTCCCCACCCTGCAGCAGGAACGCCTTGCCGGCCGCAACGTCGCCAAGGAGGCTTTTCAGGCGACGGGCCTCGCCTGCAAACACCAGCGGCGGCATCTTGCGAAGGGTGGTCTCAACACGCGAAAGCTCGGCCATGTCCGGATAGTCGGACGGGATGTGCTTGGCGGGTTTGGCTCTCCAGGATGCAGGCGTCCAATGCTCGGTCATCGTCTTCACTCAGAACCGCCGGTTGTTCGACGGGCCGGGCGTTTTACTCGTATTGATCCGCAGCGTCGATGGGGTTGGACGCGCGCTGTTCCGCCGCGCCGGCCAAGGCCGCAATGACGGCGGTCAGCGCGGCGAGCGCCAGCCACCATTCCTGCCAGACCCCGAAACTGACCACACCGAAGAACAGATAGACCGCCGCCGACCCGGCCGCTGCGCCGGCCGCAAGGCTCCGCTGGTCCCGCGCCAACCGCCTGAAGACGAAGATCCAGGCCAGGGCGGCGAGCGCCGCGCCCGGAAGGCCCAGTTCCAGCCAGATCTGAAGCGGCCCGTTGTGGGGGTGAAGCTGGATGTGCGGGCTGAACGCCCGGCTGGCGTCCAGGCCCCAGCCCCGCCAGGGGTGGTCGGCGATCCGCTCCATGGCGTAGGTCCAGTATCCCATACGCTGGGCCCAGGACTCAGGCAGATGCTGACCCAGCCCCAGCAGCCGCACGGTCAGGATGATCAGGGGCATCACGAGGACCACGCCGGCCGCCCCGACGGCGAGCGACTTAGGGGCCAGCCGCGGCCACGCCCAGACCAGCCCGCCAACCGCCAGCACCAGGCCCACGGCCAGCACCGGCGCGTCCGACAGGAAATTGTGCGCCAACACCACGGTCCCCGCCGCCATCGGCAGCGCCAGCCAGGCCGGCGCGCCAGCGCGATACCCACCGATCGCAGCGACCGGCCAAAGCAACGCCAGGACAAAGCTGCCCTGGGCGACGTTCTTTCGTCCGAGATCCGGTCGGATCGGATCGTTGATCAGGTCGCGAAGGCCCCGGTAGAGCGCGGCGCCAGTCAGTCCCTCAATCAGCAACATGGCGCCGTAGGCCGCGAGACCCGAGGCGAAAATCTGCAGCGCCAGTCGCCGCAGGGCCGGATCCGCCCGCCGGGCGCCCAGCCAAGCCGCCCAGTAAAGGGGAAGTTGCAGCAACAGCTTGAGCGCGACGCTGTCCTCAAGCTCCTGTGGCCGATGAACGCTCCAGAGCGTCGAGAACGCCGCCCAGGCCACGGCCAGCAAGAGCACGACCGCCAGCGGCGCGTCGCGCACGTCGATCCGGAGGGCGGGAAGGCAAAGCAGGCCCGCAAGTCCCAACAGCGGCGCGAAACCCAGCGGCCCCAGCCACGCGAACAGCGGCGTCAGCACCGCCGTGCCGACCATCACCCAGCCGCACCAGCTCGCAAGTCCCGGCGGCAAGGGTCGCACGACCCGCGCCGGCGCGCCCTCGCTCACGTCACCGGGCCGAGCGATGGCGGGAGGTGCTTCTCGCGCATCGTGACCAGCTCTTCCGCCAGCGTGGGGTGAACCGCGCAGGTGGAATCCCACTGCGCCTTGGTCACGCCCATCTTGATCGCGATGGCGGCCATCTGAATGATCTCCGGCGCATCAGGCGCGACCACGTGGCAGCCCAGGATCTTCTCGGTCCCCTGCTCCACGACCAGCTTCATCAGGCAGCGCACCGGGCCGCCATAGAAGGTCTCCTTCATGGGACGAAGGTTGGCCATGTAGATGTCGATCTTCGCCCCGTACTGATGGCGGGCGTCCGCCTCCGAAAGCCCGACGGAGCCGACTGGGGGCTGCGAAAACACCGCCGAGGCCACCATCTCATGGTCGAAGCGGGTGGGCTGCTGGTGGAACTCGGTGAGAGCGAAGGCATGGCCCTCGCGGATCGCGACGGGGGTCAGGTTGATCCGGTTCGTGACGTCGCCGACCGCCCAGATGTCGTCCACGTTGGTCTTGGAATAGTCGTCGACCTTGATGGCGCCGGTCTCATCCACCGCCACGCCGGCCGCCTCGAGACCCAAGTCCTGGGTGTAGGGTTCGCGTCCGACGGCGAAGACGACGACGTCGGCCTCAAGATCATGCCCGTCGACGCAGCTGGCGACGAGGCCTGCAGCGGTCTTCTGGATCCGGCCGATCTGGGCGCCGAGGCGGATCTTGACCCCGCGCTCCTCCATCTGCGCCGCCACATGGGCCCGCACGTCGTCGTCGAAACCCCGAAGCAGGTTCGGGCCGCGATGAACCAGCGTCGTGTCGACGCCCAGACCATTGAAGATCCCGGCGAACTCCACCGCGATGTAGCCGCCGCCGACGATCACCATACGCTTCGGCAGCTCGGGCAGATGGAAAACCTCGTTGGAGGTGATCGCATGCTCGATCCCCGGCACATCGGCAGGCATCCATGGCCGCCCGCCGGTCGCCACCAGGATCTTGCCGGCCGTCACCCGACCGCGGCCCTCGACCTCAACGGTGTGACGATCGATCAGCCGCGCCTTACCGTGCGCCAGCTCGGCGCCCGCGTTCTGGAGATTGCGCACGTAGATCCCGGACAGGCGCGCGATCTCGTTGTCCTTCGCCATCAGGAACTTTGGCCAGTCGAAGCGGGTCTCGCCGACCTCCCAGCCGTAGCCGCGCGCAGTGTCGAATTGCTTCGAGAACTCCGACGCATAGACCATGAACTTCTTCGGCACGCAGCCGCGAACCACGCAGGTGCCGCCGACGCGGTGCTCCTCCGCCACCAGCACCTTCGCGCCCGACATGGCCGCCACCCGGGCCGCACGAACACCGCCGGAGCCGGCGCCGATGACGAAGAGATCGTAGTCGTAGTTCGCCACGCAGGGCTCCTTAGGGTTCGAGCTCGGTCACGCCGTCAGGCCCGCCGATCAGGGCGCGGTCCGCGAGATCCAGAAACAGGCCATGGTCCACAACACCGGTGACGCTCTTGAGCGCCGCCGCCAGGGCCGCGGGCTCCTCGATGCGTCCGCAGTGCGCGTCATAGATAAGGTTGCCGCTGTCGGTTCTTACAGGCTCGCCGTCTTTTCGACGAAGCACGGGGACGATTTCCAGGTCGCATTCGGCCAGGGCGTCGCAGATCCGGTTGGCGGTGGTCTTGTGTCCGAAGGCGATCACCTCGATCGGCAGGGGGAAGGCGCCCAGGGTCGCCACCGACTTTGCGGCATCGGCGATGACCACGCAGGATCGCGACGCCTCCCAGACCAGCTTCTCGCGCAATAGGGCCGCGCCGCCGCCCTTGATGAGCGACAACCCAGGTCCGATCTCGTCGGCGCCGTCGACGGTCAGGTCGATGCCCTTGGTCTCGCCCAGTTCGCCCAACCGGATACCAAGGCTGGCGGCCAGCTCGGCCGTCGCCTGCGAGGTCGGCACGCCCACGATGTCGAGCTTTCGCGCCGCCAGGGCGCGCACGAACCAAGCCGCGGTCGATCCGGTGCCGAGCCCGACCACCATGCCGCTCTGCACCAACAGCGCCGCGGCCTCGCCGACCGCACGCTTTTGCGCGTCGGGATCGCTCATTTGCCCTTCGCGGCCTTCTTTTCCGCCATGCGCTTGCGGAACGCCGCCGCCCAACCGTCTTTCTGAACCTGCTTGCCACGGGCGATAGCCAGGGCGTCGGGCGCGACATCCTCGACGATCACCGAGCCTGAGGCCGTATAGGCGCCCGCGCCGATGCGAACGGGGGCGACCAACGCGGCGTTGGAGCCGATGAACGCCCCCTCGCCCACGTGGGTGTCGTATTTGAAGAAGCCGTCGTAGTTGCAGAAGATCGTGCCCGCGCCGATGTTCGCGCCGGCGCCCACCGTACCATCGCCGAGATAGCTGAGGTGATTGGCCTTGGCGCCCTTGCCCACGGTCACCTTCTTCACTTCCACGAAATTGCCGATGTGGGCGTCCTCACCGATGTCAGCGCCCGGCCGCAGACGCGCGTAGGGACCAATCAGGGCGCCCTCTCGCACGATCGCACCCTCCAGGTGGCTGAACGCCCGGATCACCGCGCCGGTCTCGACCCGCACGCCCGGCGCGAACACCACATAGGGCTCAATGGTCGCACCGGCCGCGATCTCGGTATCCCAGGCGAAGAAGACGGTCTCAGGCGCGGTCATCGCCACGCCCTGCGACAGGAACCAGGCCCGCCGGCGCTTCTGGAACTCGGCCTCGGCTTGCGAGAGCTGCATGGGCGTGTCCGCGCCCATCACCGACGTCTCCGGCGCGGTATGGGCTCGCACCAGAAGCTCCTCGTGCACCGCCTCGGCGATGATGCCGGTAAGGAAGTACTCCTGCTTGGGGTTCTCGTCGGTGAGCCGCGACAGCCAACGAAAGAGGTCCGCCCGTCCGGCAAGGTACATGCCGGCGTTGCACAGCTTGACCTGCTTGACGTCCTCGCTGGCCTCGCTGGGCTCGACCACGCGCATCACATGTCCGTCCGCGCCGCGGATGATACGTCCGTACAGCAGCGGATCGACCGGCTCGAACCCCAGGATCGCCAGGGCCGCGCCGCCCTGGCGCAGCTGAAACAGCGGCTCCAGGTCCTGGGCCTGCAGGAGCGGCGGGTCGGCGTTGACCACCAGCACGTCGCCGTCAAAATCGGCCAGTGCGTCATGGGCACAGAGCACCGCATGCCCGGTGCCCTTGGGCGGGTCCTGAAGCACCACGGCATCTTCGCCCAGGCGCGCCACGACGAGGGCGCGCACCTCCGGGATCGTACCGACCACCACATGGATACGCTCGCAGCCCGCGGCCTGCACGGTGTCGATGATGCGGTCCAGTAACGTGCGGCCGCCCACCTTGTGCAGCACCTTCGGCGTCTTGGACTTCATCCGCGTGCCGTGGCCGGCAGCCATGATCACGGCGGCTCTGGCGGTCATTCGGCGCTCCCAAGGCAATCGCTGAGTCTTCGTCGACCTTCCGCTTAGCAAGCCTTGTGGCGGCGCGCGACAAGGGGTTAGCGTCCGCGCCGACCTTCCGGGGAGTCTTCATGAAATTCGGTTCGCACCTGGCCTCTCTGTTGGCCGCCACGTCGCTCGTCACGATTGCGCCGCTGGCTGCGCGCGCCGCCGACGCGGCGCTTGAGGCGAAGTTCGACGGGAAGATCGACAATGCCGAGATGGGCCGCTGGCTGAAGACCATGGCGGCCGAGCCGAACCACGTGGGCTCGGCGCACAATAAGCTGAACGCCGAGATGACCCTGGCCCAGTTCAAAGCTTGGGGCTGGGACGCCCGGATCGAGACCGCCTGGGTGATGTATCCTACACCCAAGACCGTGCTGCTGGAGATGACCCGCGGCGCCGGCGCGCCCTTCAAGGCGACCCTGACCGAGGCGCCGATCCCCGGCGACGAAAGTTCCAGCCGCACCCAGGACCAGCTGCCGGCCTATGTGGCCTTTCAGGGCGACGGCGACGTCACCGCCCCCCTGGTCTACGTGAACTACGGCATGCCGGCCGACTATGAGGCGCTGGCCCGGCTGGGCGTCTCGGTGAAGGGCAAGATCGCCATCGCGCGCTACGGCGGCGGCTGGCGGGGGCTCAAGCCCAAGCTGGCCCAGGAACACGGCGCGGTGGGCGCGATCATCTATTCCGACCCCCGCGACGACGGCTATTCCATCGACGACGTCTATCCGAAGGGCGCGTCGCGGCCGGCGAACGGGTTCCAGCGCGGCTCGGTCGCCGACATGACCGTCTTCCCCGGCGACCCGACGACGCCTGGCTACGGTTCGACCAAGGACGCGAAGCGCGTACCGCGCGAGCAAGCTGAGACCATCCTGAAGATCCCGACCCTGCCGATCTCGTATGGCGACGCCCAGGTGCTGCTGAAGGCCCTGGACGGTCCGGTGGCGCCGCCCAGCTTCCGCGGCGGCCTGCCCATCACCTATCACGTCGGTGGCGGCGATACCGCCGCAGTACATTTGAAAGTCGAGTCCGACTGGAGCCTGAAGCCGGCCTACAACGTCATCGCCACCCTCAAGGGCGTCGAGACGCCGGATGCGTGGATCGTGCGGGGCAACCACCGCGATGGCTGGGTGTTCGGCGCCAGCGATCCGCTCTCCGGCCACGTCGCAATGATGGGCGAGGCCAAGGCGCTGGGGGCGCTGGTCAAAGCCGGCTGGAAGCCCAAACGCACCATCGTCTACGCCAGCTGGGACGCCGAGGAGCCGATGCTGCTGGGGTCCACCGAATGGGCCGAGACGCACGCCGCCGAACTGAAGCGGAAGGCCGTCGTCTACATCAACTCCGACTCCAACGGCCGGGGCTTCCTGGACGTAGGCGGCAGCCACGCCCTACAGCATTTCGTCAACCAGGTGGCCGCCGACGTGAAGGATCCGCAGACCGGCGTATCGGTCGGCCAGCGTCAGCGCGCCGAACTGGCTGTACAGGCCGAAGCGCCGGGCGCCAGCCCACGCGCCGTCGCCCTGGGGAAGATCGCCGCCGACCCCGCGCGAGACGTGCCGATCGATGCGCTGGGATCGGGCTCGGACTATTCCACCTTCCTGCAGCACCTGGGGATCGCGTCGCTGAACGTCGGCTTTGGCGGCGAGGGCAGCTCCGGCGGCGTCTATCACTCGGCCTATGACACCTACGAACACCACAGCCGGTTCGTGGACCCCGGCCACGCCTATGCCGGCGCCCTGGCGAAGTACACGGGCCGCCTGGTCATGCGCATGGCCGACGCCGAGACGCCGGTCACCCGGTATGGCGACGTCGCCGATACGATCTCCGGCTATCTGGACGAGGTGAAGCGGCTGGACGGCGCCACGCGCGACCAGGCGGCGGCGCGGGCGCGCCTGCTGGCGGCCGGCGCCTACCGGCTTGCCGACGACCCGACGCAACCGCGGGCCGACCCGCCGCCGCTGGCCGCCTCGCCCTCCCTCGACTTCGGGCCGATGGACGGGGCAGTCGCGCGCCTGAAGGCCAGCGCCATGGCCTTCGATGCGGCCCTGGCCGCGAAGGGCTCCACGCTCCCGGCCCGGCAGAAGGCTCGGCTGGACGCCGCCCTGCTGCCGCTGGAGCAGACGCTGTTGCGCGAACAGGGCCTGCCGTTCCGGCCCTACTACAAGAACATGATCTACGCGCCGGGCCGGTTCACCGGATATGGCGCAAAGACTCTGCCCGGCATCCGCGAAGCGGTCGAGGAGCGTCGGTTCGGCGACGCGACCACCTACGTCGCCCTGACGGCTCAGGCGCTGAGCGACTACGCGACGGGCCTCGACGCGGCGACGGCGATCATCAATGGCGGCTGACATCCTGGACGGCGCCGTCATCGCCTTCGACCTCGACGGCACGCTGGTCGACACCGCGCCGGATCTCATCGGCACGCTCAACGTGTTGCTGGCGGAAGAGGACTTGCCCGCCCTTCCCCTCGACAGCGCCCGGCCCTTCATCGGCCGGGGCGCCCGCTGGATGATCGAGCGTGGGTTCGAGGCGGCGGGCCAGCATCTCCACCCCACGCGACTGCAGGTGCTGTTCGAGCGCTTCCTCATCCACTACCGGGCCCACATCGCCGACGAGAGCCGCCCCTTCCCCGGTTGCGTGGACGCGTTGGATCGGCTGAAGGCGGAGGGCGCCAAGCTGGTGGTCTGCACCAACAAGCTCACAGATCTATCGGTGACGCTCCTCGAGGCCCTGGAAATCGCGGACCGCTTCGAGGCGGTGGTCGGCGCGGACAAGGCCCCCGCCATCAAGCCCGACGCGCGGCACCTCCAGGCCGCCGTGGACGCCGTGGGCGGCGACATCGGGCGCACGGTCATGGTCGGCGACGCCGCGACCGACGCCGGGGCGGCACGCGCGGCCAAGGCCCACCTGATCCTGGTCAGCTTCGGCTACACCGAGGTCCCAGCCGCCGACCTCGACCCTGACATCCTCATCCACAGCTTTGATGCGCTTCCGGCGGCGTGCATCAGGCTGTTGGGCGCTTGCGAGGTCGATGCCGGTCGGCTATAGCGCCCGCCTTCCCGCGCCGTGAGGCGTGGCCGGCGGATGCGTAGCTCAGCGGGAGAGCACCTCGTTCACACCGAGGGGGTCACAGGTTCAATCCCTGTCGCATCCACCATTTTCTTCCCGACAATTCCGATCGTTGGCCCCTCCCGCAGGTCGCTGGGCGCGGGAACAGCTGATCGCGTCCATCTTGCCGGGGCCAGACCATCAGCAGGCGCTTACAGGCCGGACCGTAAGCCGCGCGGCAATGGCGGGCGACGCATGTCCGCGAGAGATGCAGGTCGATCCAGTCAAGGGAGACGACCATGCAACTCGAGTCGCAAAGACGGTGGGATCCACTCGTCCGGCTGACCCATTGGGGCGTCGCGGCCGGCGTGTTGGCCAACGGCGTGTTCACGGAAGAAGGTTCGAGCCTGCACCAGTGGGTGGGGTACGCCATCGCCGCGCTGCTGGCGGTTCGGTGGATCTGGGGCCTGATCGGGTCGCCCGAAGCCCGCTTCTCCGCCTTCCCGCCCAGCCTCGGTCGCGCCGCGGCGCATGTCCGCGCGGTGACCCGTGGGGACCGGACCGCCCACAGATCCCACAACCCCCTCGGCGCGCTGATGGTCTACGCCCTATGGACGACCCTGGCCGTCGTCATCGGCTCTGGAGTCGCGATGAGCGGCTTGCCTGAACGCTCGACTTCTCACATGCCGGCGCCGTCTGTTCCTCAAAGACTCTCGCCTGCCCCGAGCAAGTCCGTTGACGCGCACGAGCCCCGGGAGGACGACGAGGCGCGCGGGGACGAAAGCGGCGAATACGGCGAGCTATTGGAGGAGGTCCACGAGGTGGCGGCGAACTTGCTCTTCGGACTAGCCGGGCTGCATCTGCTTGGCGTGGCGTTCGAGACCCGCCGTCGCGGTCGCGGCGTGCTTATGGCGATGCTGCCCGGCGGACCCAGGCGGCGGCGACCGACGTGAGACGCCTTGCCTCTTGGGCGCTGACGCCAGGCCCCGGTGCTGTGGCGGTCGTCGTGACCCTGCAATCCCTCGCGGTCGTCTTCTTTGTCCTCGATGCGGCCGCTGATCTGGCCGCCGATGGGATGGGTGCGCACCTGGCGATTGAGACCTTCGCCGCCCTCGGCCTGGTGTCGGGGGTCGCAATGGGGCTAATCCTGCTGCGGCGTCTGTTGGCGGATGGCCGGCGCAAAAGCGACGCTCTGGCGGTCGCCGCCGGCGCGCTCAGCGAGGTGATCACGGCCCGCGCCCGCGAATGGGGCCTTACGCCCGCGGAAGCCGATGTGACCGTCTTTGCGCTCAAGGGCTGCGATGTCGCCGAGATCGCGCGCCTCCGAAAGTCGGCGCCGGGGACGGTCCGCGCGCAATTGGCTCGGATCTATCAGAAGGCTGGTGTGAATTCGCGCGCGGCGCTGGCGTGCCTGTTCCTTGACGATCTCATCACCACGCCAGCCACGCCGTCGGCTTGAGCGTGAGGCGGCAACCGGGCAAGAGTTCGCCATGTTCGCCCGACGTTTCGCCATGCCGCGCTCCATGGCCCCGCTCAGCCTGTTCGACGCCGCCCGCGCGGCTTTGGGCGCGGCGATCGCGCTCGGCGTGACGGGCCTGCTGGCCCGCGTCATCGTGACGGGCGCAGCGTCCACCCATCCCCTTTTGATCGCGCCTATCGGCGCATCGGCCGCGCTGGTCTTCTCCATTCCGGCGAGCCCTCTGGCGCAGCCGCGCGCCGTGATTGGTGGAAACCTGCTGTCGGGCCTAGCGGGCGTCAGCGCCGCCCTTCTGATGCCCAATCCCCTGTTGGCGGCCGTGACCGGCGCGGCCTCGGCGATCCTGATCATGTTACTCACCCGCACCCTGCATCCGCCAGGCGGCGCGATCGGCCTTGGCGCCGGGATGGCGGGGGCGACAGCGGGCTTGGGCGCCTACATCGACACCCTGCTGCCGATCGCCGTCTGCTCGATCCTGCTCACCGTCGCCGCCGCGGTGTACGTGAACCTTACCGGCCGATCCTATCCGCACCGCGTCGGGGTCTCCTCCAGCCCGCACACGACTGCAGACCCCCCGCCTCAAGATCGGATCGGCTTTACGAGCGCCGACCTGGATCAGGCGCTCGCGCAGTACGGCGAACTCCTGGACGTCAGCCGGGAGGACCTCGACGCACTGTTCCGGCAGGTCGAACTGCAGGCTCACAAGCGCATCCACTCCCGCATCCTTTGCGACGACATCATGTCCCGTGACGTCATTGCGGTGGATCTGGACCAGTCTGCGGCCCGTGCGCTGGCCTTCCTGCGGCGGCACGACCTGCGCACGGCGCCCGTGATCGACGGTGAGCGGCGGGTGGTTGGGCTGGTGCGACGGGCCGAACTGCTGGCGGCCGGCGACCGGCCCGTGGCTCAAGTCATCGACCCCGCCGTTCACACGGTGACGCCCGACACCGCCATCGAGTCGCTGCTTCCCCTACTTTCCAGCGGCGCGACGCATGAGGCGATGGTGGTCGATGACCAGCGCAGGCTGGTGGGCGTGATCACCCAGACAGATCTGCTCGCGGTCCTGTATCGCGCGCATGTCGTCGAAGCCGTGGTAGCTCGAACGCCCTGATCAGCCCGCCGCCAGAGACGCCGTCGCCAGAGCCGTTTCGCCGCGCAGCAGGTGTCCCGGGGTCTCACCGGTCCAGACGCCGTTCTCGAAGGTCACCACACCCGACTTGATCGTGTTGCGATAACCGCGAGCGGTCTGCAGCAGGCGGGTGCCGCCGGCGGGAAGGTCCTGGACAATCCGGGGTGGCCCAAGTTCCAGAGCGTCCATGTCGATGACGTTCAGGTCGGCGAGATATCCGGGCGCGATCACGCCCCGATCGCGCCAACCCACATGCTCGGCGTTGCGCTGGGTGTAGCCGTGGACGAGGGCCTCGAGCGGCAGTTTCAGCCCGGACTTGCTGCCCTTCGCCCAGAGGCCGATCGTCGTGGTCGGGAAGCTGCCGTCGCAGATCGTCCCACAGTGCGCGCCGCCGTCCGACAGCCCGAACAGGGTGTGGGCGCCGCTCATCATGCCATGGACGTCGTCCAGATTGCCGCGAATGTAGTTGATCAGCGGCATGTAGATCAGCCGGTGGCCGCCCTCCTCCATCAACGCGTCGTAGGTGAAGGCGGCGGCGTCCTGACCCGCGCGGGCGGCTTGTGCGCCCAGCGATTGTGACGCGTCGGGTTCGTAATCGACCGGATCGCTCATCTGGTACATGCGCATGTAGCCATGGGTCAGAACGGCTGCGAAGCCGCTGCTCGGCCGGATGCCATCGTGTTCGCGCAGGATCGCCGCCCGCACGTCCGGATCGGCCAGTCGCCCAAGCCGCGCTTCGACCGTGGGCGCTTCCGCCGCGATCCGCTTCCAGGTCGGCGTCAGCATGAAGGGGTTCGAGGTCGAGGCGAACGATAACAGCACCCCGATGGCGCGGGGGGCCACCTGAGCGCGGACGTCCAGTCCGTCGGCCGCCATGGCGTCCAGTTCGGCGAAGATGTGCTTCCAGCGATCCGGCGCATCGTCGGACTGCTGGACGGTGAAGGACAGCCGTCGCCCGCTGGCCTCCGCGATCCGACGGATCAGCGTCAGCTCCGCCTGGGCGAATGCGTCGTCAGCGGTGAGATAGGCGTCGGAAATCAGCTGGATCACCCCTCGACCCGCCTGGCGCAACGCCCCTGCGATCGCCAGAAGCTCCGGTTCGCCCGCGGTCAGGGTTCCGATGTTCGCCCCGTCGCGGCTGCGGTGAGCATGGGTCCGCGACGTGGAGAAGCCCAGCGCGCCGGCGACCAGCGCCTCGCCGGTCAGGCGCGCCATCCGCTCGATCTCGGCGTCGGTCGGTGTCTCGGTGTGGTCGCCGCCACGGTCGCCCATGACATAGGCCCGCAGCGCCGCGTGCGGCATGTGCGCGCCCAGATCCATCGTGTAGCTGCGCCGTCCCAGCGCATCGAGGTAATCGGGGAAGCTCTCCCAGTCCCAGGTCAGCCCTTCGGCCAGCGCCGTGCCCGGGATGTCCTCAACCCCCTCCAGCAGCTGAATGAGCCAGTTGTGTTTCTCGACGTGCGCCGGCGCGAAGCCGACGCCGCAGTTGCCCATCGCGGCGGAGGTCACGCCGTTGATCGACGACGGCGCCAGGACGGAGTCCCAGGACACCTGACCGTCATAGTGGGTGTGGATGTCCACGAAGCCCGGCGTCACCACCGCGCCCTCGGCGTCGATGGTGCGTCGGGCGGTACCGGACACGGCGCCCACAGCGGTGATGATCCCGCCGTCGATCGCGACGTCGCCGCGGATACGCGGCGCTCCCGTGCCATCGACAATCAGGCCATTGCGCAGAATGAGATCGTGCATCGTCAGCTCCGGATGGCTTCGGCCGCGTGTGCGGCGACGGATTGCAGGCGCCGCGCGATGGTCGGGATGCCCGGACCTTCGTCGGTCTCGAACATCGCGGCGGCGATGATGTGGAGGGGCGGACCTTCAAGTTCGACCGGCACGGCGACCCCTACAACGCCGCGGTTCACATGCCCGCGATCGACCCCGACCCCGGTTTCACGGGTCGTCTCGAGATCGGCCAACCAGTGCGCATAGTCCGGCGGGCTGGCCCAGGCCACGCGGGCGAAGCCCGTTTCCAGCGCCTCCGCGGAGACATCCATCCGCGCGGCGACGACCCGCCCCATGGCGCCCAGGAAGCGAGGCAAACGGCGGCCGACGCTGAAGGCGATCCGCATCACCGCCGCCGACTCGGCCACCTGCACCAGTTCGACGTCGTCACCAACGAGCCGCCAGAGGGCGACGGTCGCGCCAAGCTCCTGGGCCGCGGCGTCCAGCGCCCGGGCGAAACGGTGCTGGGCGTCGTCCCGCAGCAGCGGTGCGGCCAGATCCGCGAGCCCCTGGCCCAGACCATAGCGCTTGGCGTCGCGATCCAGGGTCACGAGGCCCTCGTGTTCCAGGGTCCGCAGGATGTTGAGCGTAGTCGACGGATTGAGCCCAAGCTCACGCACGATCTCGGACAGCCGCCGCGGCTCGGCATGGCGTCCCAGGCAGCGCAGGACCTGCAGCGCCGCCGTGACGGCGCCCACCGGTTTCAACGGCTCGCCGCGCGGCGCCGGCGTGATGGGCGCCAGGGCGTTCATCGCGGCAGGCCGAGGATTTCGGCCGCTTGCGCCGAGGTCGCGATGGCACGGCCGCAGGCGCGGGCGATCGCGACGACCTCAGCCACCAGGGCGGCGTTGGTCGGGTGGTCCTCGCCCCCATAGTCCTCGAGACCGACGCGGACATGGCCGCCCCGCTCGATGGCCATCCTGGCGAGTCCGGTGCGGGCGACACAGCCGCCGATCACCGATGCGGCCCAGGGCAGCGACGAGCCCTCCATCATCTCAAGGTAGGCGTCGAGCGCCTTGCGGGTCGGCGGCAGGCCAAAGGTTACGCCGCTCTTCTGTCCGTCGAGAAAGTTGTAGTCGCCGGCGAGATAGAGCTTCACGAACGCGCCGGCCGGCAAGCGGCCCGCCTTCTCGTAGGCCAGGGTCGCTCGCAGCCAGCCTGGTTCGTAGATGGCGATGGCGGGTCCCAGGCGCGCCTCGACCAAAAGGTCCGCCAAGGCCGCGATGTCCTTGAACGAGGTCTGGTAGACGAAGGATACGGCCCCGGGCAGACCGTCCTCGCCATGCGTGGCCAGGTTCACCGAGCCGGGGTCGAACGCCCCCATCCGCATGCCGGCGGCGGCGAGCGGCCGATAGTGGCCGAAGCGGGTTTCGACGTCGCGGCCTTCGGCGATCGTGCCGTAGACGATGGTGTCCGGCCGCGCCGCCAGGACGGGTTTCCAGCCGGCGAGATAGGCCGCGGCCGCCTCGTCGCCGGTCTGGCGAAGACCGTCGATGTGGGTGTGGATGACGGTCGCGCCGGCGTCGAGACAGGCCAAGGCGTCGGCGGCGATCTCGTCGGGGGTCTTGGGCGTATTGGGATTGCGGCGCTTGGACGTGCCGCCGTTGAGCGCCGCCTCGATGATCAGGGGAAGCAAGGCCCTACTCCGCGGCCATGGCCTGCGGCGCCGGCTGGCGACCGCGGACCAGCTTGCCCGGCAGCGCGCCGGTCGGCTGACCATCGCGGTAGATCACCATCCCGGACTTGATCGTGGCGACATAGCCCTCGGCGTCCTGCATCAGCCGTCGCGCGCCCGTGGGCAGGTCGTAGACCATGTAGGGCGCTTTCAGTCGCAGGCGTTCGAAGTCGATGACATTGAGGTCGGCCAGATATCCGGGCGCGATGACCCCCCGATCGTTCAGACCCACGGCTTCGGCCGTATCCTTGGTCTGGGCGCGGATCGTCTCGGCCAGACCGAAGCCGGGCCCCCGGGTTCGATCGCGGCACCAATGGGTGAGCATGAAGGTCGGCAGGCTGACGTCGCAGATGGCGCCCACGTGGGCGCCGCCGTCCGACAGCCCGGACAGCGTATTCGGGTTGGCGATCATCGCCCGCACGTTGTCGAGGCTGCCCTCGACGTAGTTGTGCATCGGAAAGAACAGGAACGCCCGCCCCGCGTCGGCGATCAGGGCGTCGTAGACCAGCTCGTCCGGATGGACGCCCAAAGCCTGGGCCCGCGCACCCAGGCTGGTCGCCGGATCCGGCTCATAGTCCACGGCGTCGCCTTCGATGGCGTACATCTTGTGATAGGCGCCGGCGAGCGAGTTGATGAACGGGTGGCCCTTGGCCGGAGCTTCAGCGATCAGCCGGGCGCGGAAGGCCGGGTCGCGCATGGCGGCCACTTTCTCGGCCAGAGGCTTGTCGGCGATCGCCTGAAAGGACGGCCGACTGATGAAGGGGTGGGCCGACCCCTGCAGACCCAGCATGAGGCCCACCGGCCGGCCGGCGATCTGGGCCTTCAACGGAAAGCCCTCTTCGACCGCCGCGTCCAACCGGCGGGTCAGTTCGCGCCACTGATCGGGGATGACGTCGGCCTGGACCATCGAGAAGCTCAGCGGCTGGCCGGCGATGCGGGTCAGGTCCTGGATCAGCTGGAACTCGCCGTCCATGTCCTGAAAGTCGCTGACCCACTGCAGCACGCCTGATCCGGCGTCGGCCAGACCCTGGGCGATGGCCTCCATCTCGGCGCGCGCCGCGCCGACCGTGGGGGTGAGATCGCCGTCTGCGGTGCGGTGGACCATCGTGCGGGTGGTCGAGAAGCCCAGGGCGCCGGCCTTGATGGCGTCGCGGGTCAACTCGCGCATGCGGGCGTTCTCGTCCGCCGTCGCTGGCTCTCGGTTGGCGCCGCGCTCGCCCATCACGTAGACCCTAAGCGCGCCGTGCGGCAGCTGGACCGCAACATCGATATCGTGCGGCAGACGCTCGACGGCGCTCATGTATTCGTCGAAGCTCTCCCATTCCCAGGACAGGCCCTCATGCAAGGCTGCGCCTGGAATGTCCTCGACGCCTTCCATCAGGCGGATCAGCGTGTCCTCGTCGCCCTTGCGCACCGGCGCGAAGCCGACGCCGCAGTTGCCCGCGACGACGGTGGTCGCGCCCAGGGTCGAGGACGGGGTCATCCGCGAGTCCCAGGTGATCTGTCCGTCGTAGTGCGTGTGGATATCCACCCAGCCCGGCGTGACCATCAGGCCCGTCGCGTCTATTTCCTCGCGGCCGGCCGCCAGTCCCTGCCCGACAGCGACGATGCGTCCGTTGCTGACGCCGATATCGGCGACCACCGACGGCGCGCCGGTCCCGTCGAACATCGTGCCGCCCCGCACGACCAGATCAAACGCCGCCATGCGATCCTCCCTTGGTTTTGCCGGCGACCATGTCGCCAAGGGCAGTCCTCGCCAAGCAAATTTCGCCAGACGGAATGATATTCTCTATGGAGAATTTCGAAGCTTCGGGTGACTAGGCCGCCGTGTACCCGCCATCGATCACCAGCTCGGCGCCGGTCATGAAGCTGGACTCGTCGGACGCCAGGAAGACGATGGCGTCGGCGATCTCGCGTGGCGCGCCCAGGCGTCCCAGGGCGTGACGCGAGATCAGCATGTCCCGCATCTCGTTACCGTTGCCTGAGGCATGCAGAGCCTCTGCGACCATGGGCGTCTCGATAAACCCGGGATGGACGGAGTTCACCCGCACCCCCGTCGCGGCCAGTTCGAGCGCCGCAGCCTTAGTCAGCAGCGCCACCCCACCCTTCGAGGCGCAGTAGGCCGCCGCGCCGGGAAACCCGACCTTCCCGAGGATCGACGACAGGTTGATGATCGAACCCCCGCCGCCCTCAATCATGGCCGGGGCGGCGTGCCTCAGGCCCAGGAACGTCCCGTCGAGATTGATACCGGTCACCCGCCGCCAGCCGTCCAGCGTGGCTTCAAGCAGGGGCTCTCCGCCCCCGATCCCGGCGGAGTTGACCAGGATGTCGAGGCGGCCAAAGCGCGCGACCGTCGCCTTTATCGCTTCAATCCACTGGGCCTCGTCGGTCACATCATGCAGCAGGAAGGCGGCCTCTCCTCCCTCGGCCAGAATCTCATCCGCGATCGCTTGGCCACGATCGTGGGCGACATCGGTCAGCATCACCCGGGCGCCCTCGCGCGCAAGCCGACGCGCGCTCTCCGCGCCAAGCCCCGAGGCGCCGCCGGACACCAGCGCCACCTTTCCTTCGACCCGTCCCGCCATGCCCGGTCAGCCCAACATCGGGGTCATGCCCGGCTCGGCCTTGGCCATCGCCCGCGCGTAGGCTGGACGCTCGCCGATCCGCTGGAGATACGCTTTGAGGTTGGGGTAGCCGTCCAGGGCTGTCCCGCGGAATGCTCGGCTGGTGGTGACGCAATACACCATCATGATGTCGGCGGTGGTCAGGTTGCGGCCGCCGAAGAACGGCGCCTCGCCCAGCCGAGTCTCGATCATCTCCCAACCGCGGCGGCTGCGATCCGCCACGAAGGGCGAGGCCGGATTGCCGTCCGCGTTCGCGCCCAGCACCAGCTGCATCATCAATGTGGCCATGAAGGTGCCGTTGGACCAGTGGAACCAGAACAGATGGTCCGCGAAGTCCGGATCATCCGGCTGGGGCGTCAACCGCCCGTCGCCATAGCGCCCGCAGATGTAGTCGCAGATCGCCCCGCTCTCGCCCAGCACCAGGTCGCCGTCGGTGATCACGGGCGCGATCCCCATCGGATGCAGCGCCTTGTACTCGTCCGGCGCCAGCCGATTGTCCGCGCGCCGGTCGTAGATCTTGAGCGCATAGTCCAGGCCCAGTTCCTCGCAGAGCCAGACGATCCGCTCGGACTGCGAAACCCGAAGGTGATGAACTGTGAGCATGACCGGGTACGGCTCCTTCCGCCTTGTTGCGCGGGGGCCCATGGCGTGACCCCGACGAAGCGGCAGTGCGCACGTCGCGCCCCAGGGCCGTCAAGCAAAAGCGGGCGCGCGCTGACCCAGGGTCAGACCCGCCGTTCTGCCGGCGCGCGCCATCACAGCGCCAGCGGCGCAACATATCCGGTGAGTTCGAGGTAACCGCGACCACCAGGTGTTCGGACCGCCCCCTCCCAATAGACCGGGCCGCCCGTCTGCCGGCTGTCGATCTCCTGGTCGTCGAACAACGGGGTCAGCGGGAAGCGACGCGGCCCCTTGGCCGTCTGCACCGTCACGGTCCGCGCCACGGGGTAGCGCCCGCCGGTCCGGGGCGATTTCCACAGCCGCCCGCCGTCGAACGTTACATCGCCAGGGCCCAGGGCGCGCAGGCCGCCATCGGCGGACCGCAGGGAGCCGCCGGCCCAGATCGCCCGTCCCGCGCGATCGCGCACCTGGAAGGCGGTCAGGGCGCCGCCGTCGTCGAGGTTGAGGCCGACCCAGTCCCAGCCGACCGCCTTCGGGTCCAGCAGCGTCGAGGACCATTCGTGGTCCAGCCACGCCGCGCCGGTCACCGCGATCCGCCTCCCTCCGCGGGTCACCGCGCCGGACACCTTCAGATGCGGCAGGCTGTAGTAGTGGCTAGCCTGCCCAACTTCAGGCCCCTTGCGACTGAACCCGCGGTCGCCCTGCAACAGCACCTGCTGGGTGGGCGCGAACACCAGGTCGAGCTTGAAGTCGCGCGCCGCCGCCCGGGCCGTGAACCGGCCGTCCGCCGCCCGGCGCAATCGCCAGTCGTCGATGCGAACGTCGGCGGTCGTCGTCGATGCCTCAGCCAGTCCCAGCCCCTGGCGGGCGATCCGGCCGTCGTGCAGCAGCCGGCCGGCCGCCGGGTCGGAGAGACCGGCGTGCGCAAACAGGATCTGACCTGGCGAAAAGGCGCTGGGGTTGGCCGGATCCACCGGCAGGCGGCTGCGGAAGAAGGTCACCTGAAACCCGAGATCGCGCCCGTCAGCGGTCCTGAGCCAGCCGGTGACGTACCACCACTCGGTCCGATAATCGGGGTGGGCGCCGTGGTCCCGTGGGAAGGCCAGGACCGTGCCGGGACGGACCGGCGCATAGACGGTGGGCGGCAACGCCGGCGCCGCGGCGACCAGCAGGAAGGCCATCCAGGCCAGGGCGGTCGAACGCCACATCCGCCACATCACCAATCCTCCCGCACGGCGCGCACCGCATCGACCGACAGCGCCTGACGCCCGGCCAGGACCGCGGTCACAGCACCGGCGACGACCAGGGCCACGGCGAGACTGGCGAACAGGCCAAGCGGCAGGCGCGTCTCCAGAGTCCAGTGAAACGACTGCGGGTTCACCACGTGGATCAGCACCTGGCTCATCGCCAGGCCAAGACCCAGACCGACCACCACGCCCACCGCACCCAGCAGCGCACCCTCGATAGCCAGCATGGCGACGATCTGTCGTCGCAGGACGCCGATGTGGCGCAGCATCCCGAACTCCTTGGTGCGCGCCAGGGTCTGGGCCGAGAAAGTCGCCGCCACGCCGGCCAGGCCCACCGCGATGGCGATGGCTTCCAGGGCGTAGGTGAGCGCGAAGCTGGAGTCGAACAGCTGAAGCGCCGCGCCGCGCATCCGGCGGGTCTCCACGAACTGAACCTGACGCGCCAGGTCCGGCGACATCGCGCCACGAATGGCGGTCACCGCCTTGGCGATCCCCTGCCCCGGCGCCAGCGTGACGGCCGCTTCGGTGCGCAGGGGGTCGCTGGTCAGCCGCGTGTAGTCGGCGTCGTCCAGCCCCACGGCGCCCGACTGGCGGGCATAGTCGCGCCAGATCCCGGCCACGAATACCTCCGGCGCGCCAGGCAGCGGCAGGATCACCCGATCCCCCGTCCGGTGGCCGTAGAGGCGCGCGGCGGGCTCGGACAGCCAGACCGGGGTCACGCCCGAGGGGATGGCGGCCTGGCGTCCGATCACGGGCAGGCTGGCGCCAGGGTCCGCTCGATCGATGGGTCGCACCACCAGCATGGCTGGCGGCAGGTCTGGCGAAAGCCGCAACGGCGCCGTCTTCTGAAACAGGACGCCGTCCAGGCCCGGAAGCCCGGCGATCCGGGCCTGCTGCGCCGGATCGAAACCGCCGCTCTCCACCCGGAACAGAAGATCGCCAGGCAGGATGTCGCCCAGCCAGTCCTCGACCGATCCCCTGAGGCTGGTCACCATCACGCCCATGGCGACCATCAGGCTGACGCTGGCCACGATGCCGCAGAGCGCGACCGCGGCCTGGCCCGGTGCGCCCCAAAGCCGCTGCAACGCCAGTTCGACCGGCACGACGCCACGCCCCAACCGGCGAAGCGGCGATAGCAGCCGCCGGGCCAGCCAGGGCATCGCCGCAACCCCGCCCGCCAGGATCAGCGCGATGGACATGTAGCCGAACAGCGGCAGGCCGTTCACCGCCGGCGCCAGCGCACTCAGCCCCCCCGCCGCCAACAGCCCCGCCGCCCAGCGCGCTGACGGCGTGACGTCGGGATCCTGCGGATCGCCCAGGTCCTTCAGCGCGATGCCGGGCTGAGCGCGGGCGGCCTCAAAGGCGGGAAGCAAGCTGCCCACCACCGCCGCCGCTACGCCCAGCAGGAAGAACACCAGGAGCGCCAACGGATCGATCACCAGCGCCGGATCGGCCCCACGGAAGTAGCCGCTGCCCAGATCGCCGCCGAGCCATCGCAGCGTCCCGGCGGCGACGCCCAACCCCAGCGCGAGACCAAGAGCCGCGCCCAAGCCGCCCACCAGCCCCGCCTCGACCAGCACCTCGGCCAGCAGACCCCGCCGCTGCAGCCCCAGCACTCGCAGGAGGGCGAACTGCGGTCGCCGTCGGGCGACCGACAGCGACTGGGCGGAATAAACCAGGAAGCCCCCGGTCAGCAGGGCGACCAGCGCCAGCATCTCCAGATTGACGCGATAGGCTTTCGTCAGGTTGTCGCCCTGGCGCGCTTCGGATTGCGCGGTCACGACCTGCGCGTCGGCGGGAAGCGTGGCTTTCAGCGACGCGGCGAAACGCGCCATGTCGGTTCCGGGCGCCAACTTGAGATCGATGCGCTGCAGCCGGCCCAGGCTGCCAAAGCGCCACTGCGCCGCGGCGATGTCGATCACGGCGATCTGCTGCTCGGCGGCCGCCGATGACAGGACGCCGCGCACAACGAACACTGCGCTGCGGCCCGCCGCCGTGATGACAACGGGATCGCCGATCCGGACGCCGCTCGCCGCCAGGGCGGCGCGCGACAGGGCGACGGCGGACGGGTCGAAGATCGAGGCCGCCTGTAACCCGCCGCTCGCCTCGCCAACCCCGCCGCCCGGCGGCGCCACCAGGGTCGGCGTCACGACCACCGCGCGCAGCGGATCGATGCCGAGCAGGCTCAGCGGGGGCGCATCGAGGCTAGGCGCGGCGTCCCGACCGAACCGCGCGGGCAAGGCGACGACGGGGCTGGCCGACGCCACGCCCGGCGTGCGCGCCAGACGGGGATAGAGTTGCTCATCGAAGCCCAGGGTGGTCGTGGCCCGAACGTGCAGATCCGCGTCCGCGTTGATCGCCCGCACGGCGCCGGCCAGCTCGGCCTGGGCCGAGGCGTTCACCAGGTGCACCGCCAGCCCCAAAGCCACGCCGATCGCGATGGCGAGCGCCGCCACGATCACCCGCCCCGGGTGGGCGCGCCACTCGCCCAGGGTCATCCAGGCCAGCGCGGTGCGGCTGACCGACCCGCGCTCAGGCCTCATGGTGCGGGACCAGACCGGCGGCGGTGAGGATGAGGCGGCGGTCGGCCACTGACGCGGCCCGCTCCGAGTGGGTGACCAGGATCGCCGCCGCGCCCGAGGCGCGAACCTCGCTCACGAACAGATCCAGGATTCGGTCGGCGGTTTCGGGATCCAGGTTCCCCGTGGGTTCGTCCGCCAGCACCACCGCCGGCCGATGCGCCAGGGCGCGCGCCAGGGCGACGCGCTGCAACTCGCCGCCCGACAGCTGAGAAGGCCGAGCCGTGTCGCGGCCCGCCAGGCCGACCGCCGCAAGCATCTCGCCGGCCCGCGCGGTGGCCGGAGCGCCGCCGACGCCCTGCAAAACCAGCGGCAGGGCCACGTTCTGCGCCAGGCTCAGGTGCGGCAGGATATGAAAGGCCTGGAAGACAAACCCGATGCGATCGCGTCGCAGTCGGGTGCGCCCGTCGTCATCGAGGCTATCCAGCTCCACCCCATCGATCGCGACGCCGCCACCGTCGGCGCGATCGAGGCCGGCGGCCAAGTTCAGCAACGTCGACTTTCCGACCCCTGACTCCCCCGTGATCGCCACGATCTCGCCCGGGGCGACCTGCAGGTCGAGGCCGTCGAACAGAACCCGGCCGCCCGGCACGGACTTGCGCAGTCCGGACAAGGACAGGGCGGGCGACGGCGTGGGGACATCCATGGCGACAACCTAGCGGCGGTCGCCAGCTTCGAACACCTCGCCCGCCAAGTTCAGCGCCAGACCGCGGATCGGACGTCGCGGCGGCCTCCAACGCGGTCGAAGCGACCGCAGCGTCGTCAGAACAGGAAGTCGGAGGCGCTGAGCGTCGTCACGTTCTTGACGATGGCGATGACCTCGTCGTCCCAGATGTTGGACGTCCCCGACGTGTCGTTGTTCACGTCCAGCAGGATCCACGTATCCGAGCCCACCACCTTCAGATCGATGTAGGCGCCAAGCGTGGTGCTGGACTGGCCGATCGATGTGAGCAGGGCGTCTACATCGATCTTGTCGCTCCCGACGGCGAAGTCGGTGATGGTGTCCCCCTCGCCGCCCCCATCGCCCCGGGCTGTAAAGCGGAAGTTGTCCGCCCCCGCCCCGCCGGTCAGGGTGTCGATATCGAAGCCGCCGGTCAGGGTGTCGGTCCCCAATCCCCCGACCAGCGTATCCTTGCCGCTGCCCCCCAGCACGCTGTCCGACCCAGCCCCGCCGTCCAGGCTGTCGTTGCCCATTCCGCCAGTCAGGGTGTCGCCGCTGCCGGCGCCGTCCAGAGTGTCGTTATTGTCGGTACCGGTCATGGCATTGGCGCCGCTGGTGCCGGTGGCCGAAATCCCGGCCGTCGCGCTGGAATGCAGGGCCTGCCACAGCTCGGTGAAGGTCGTGTTGTCCGCCATCTGGGCGTCCACGTTCTTGAGATAGGCCAGATCGGCGGCGACGCCCTTCGCGTAGCCGTTCAGGAACTTGGTCGTGAGGATGGCCAGCTCGTCGTAGACATTCGGGTTGTTGGCCGCCTGCACCCCGAAGTCGCCGTGGTTCGCGTCGTTGAAGACGAAGCCATATTTGTCGCCGGCGGGCGCGTTGTCATAGGGGTCGAGCTTGTACTGATAGTTGGCGCCGCCCTTCTGCGTGTCCTCCTCGCCCGCGGCGACAAAGAGCGGCTTGTTCAGCGACTGCCAGGAGTTGCCGGAGCCGTCGTCGTAGAAGCCATAGATCGGCACGCCGCCCGCGGAGAGGTCGATCACGGCGTCGAAGCGCGAGTCGCCCCAGTTCACGACAGTACCCGTCAGGTCCTTGATGCTCGCGCCGGCCGCCACCTGCGCCGCCCCACCGCCGGCGGAGTAACCAGCCGCGACGATGTAGTCGGTGACGCCGTAGCCTTCGCCCAGGGCGGCAGCGAGGTCCGCGGCGTGGTCGACCGCCATCCGCATGTCCTGCACACGGTTCCAGAGGAAGCCGTCGGTCGCGCCCACGCTGTCGTCGAAGTTCGGCAAACCCAGGCTGTTTTGGCTGGCGGTCGCATCCTGGCCATCAGCGTGCCCTGGCACGATGACGATATAGCCCTGGGACGCCCAGTAGAGCGGCAGCGAGGTCGTGAAATTGGGGTTGCTCTGATCCGCAAACCCGAAGGTGCCGTGACTGTACACGATGACCGGGTAGTCCCCCGGGGTCGAGGGGCCGTAGACGTAGGCGTCAACTGACACACTCACCACGCTGTCGTTGGCGACCTGGCGGCTCTGGTTCGTGAAGGTCAGCATAGCAGATGGCATCGTCGTTTCCTCCATGAGTTGTAGCGAGGCGCGCACGCGAGGGCGCGCGCCGTGGGACGCATTTCAGGAACAGTCTCAGGGGGCCGCCCTTAGGGCGCGACGCTCAATCCGTGGCGTGAAACGGGGTCATGGCGAGCCTCCCAAGGCGGCCGGCTCGCCCTTGTGTTTTGGGCGTTACCGACGGCTTGGGTACACGCTAAACGCGCACCCGCAATATTGTCCAACAATTTTTGGCAATGATGCGTGATTGTAGAATTATTGTTGGACAATCCCTGGGCCAGTGATCCGCGGCCTTCGGACGCGACGAACCGCGTATGCCTCAGGCAGAGGCGCCCTTAGCGATGAGCACGCGGGTCACTTCCTGCTGGGTGAAGTGGATGATCCGCCGGGCCGCTCCGGCGGCGGTCGCGGCGTCACGCGTCGACAGCGCCGACGCCAGCTGCCGCCAGTCGTCGATTGGCCCCAGCGTGCCGCTGTCCGTCAGGCCAAGGTAGGAGAAATGCCACCGCGCTTTGCGGTGGGAGGCGGCCATCATTTCACGGGCGTCACGGCTGCCGTGTCGGGTGATCATCGCGCCGATCTCGACGCCCTGGTTGACGCGCCACCGCGCGCTCTGCCCCGCGGCGCCCACCAGCATCTGCTCGATCCGGTGGACGATTTCTTCCAGTTCGGCGTCCGACGCGCGGAAGCAGGCGAAGCGAGCCGCGAGCCCGAACAGGGCGGCCCGGACCTCGAACAGCTCGAACATCTGATAGAGCGTGGGCGTCGTCACCCGTGCGCCGCGGAATTTCTCCAGCTCGACGAACCCGTCCTCCTCCAGCAGCCGCAGGGCCTCGCGCACGGCCGAGCGTGCAGCGCCCATCTCCTGGGCGAGGCGAACCTCGCGCAGCCAGGTTTCCGGCTTAATATCGCCCGCCTGGATCTGTTCGCGCAGCAGATGGCTGATCTCTCGCGCCGACCGGCTCGCGCGCGCCTCGGCGCTTTTTGTCGACCGCGCAGCCTTGGCGCCTTTGGGGTCGCGATCGCCGGCCATCGGGGGTTTCAGTCCTAATTGTTGATGGAATTCCGACCGATTGTCGGCAGCCGCCCGAAAACTGCAAGGCCCGTCCGCCGATAGCGAGGACCACGACGTCGGCTTACGATGTCGCGGCGACCTGCAAGCGAACGGATGGGCGTGGCGCATCCAAGCCCGTCGGACGACGCCAGGCGACGCCGGCCTTCGCGGCGGCGGGGTCTTGCAACCGTTCGCCGATCGAGCGGCCATCTATGCGGCAGACGGAGCCGGTGCAGGTCACATCCTTGCCGAAGGCGACATCCATCAGCGCGCCCCAGGCGGCGTCGGCCGGCGCATCCGCCAGGACGATCGGACGCCAAGCCGCGGGATCCGCGCCGGTCGCGACGCACAGCGTATGTCCGTCCAACACATGAAGGACCGGCCCATGGATTTCCACGCCGGCCGTCGGCGCCTCACCGCGACAGGGCGACTCCTGGGCGACGGCGGCGCCCGCGCTCAGCAGGGTCAGGACCAGGGCGAGACGGATTTTGTTCATGGCGCTCTCTCCCGCAACTTCCGTGCCGGGCGGTGTGTGAACGCGCTCAAACGGCAAAGGCTGCGACCCGCGCGCGGGTCCAGTTTCCGCTACGTCAAGAATTACGTTCGGCGACCTGCGCTCTGCTCTTCAGTCACAAAACGGACGCCTCTGGGACAGTTTCGTGACAATCCCGCCACAGGGTGGCGTCCTTTGCGGTCCGACGGGCCGCAATCCCTTTGCGCACAAGGGATCGGCTCAACTACCCGCGCGCCTCCGAGCGAAGTTCCTGCACCTCCCCTCATAAGCAGGGCCGCATCGGGGAGAACGAACCGAATGAAATCTGAAATGCTGTTCCGGACCTCGGCCTTGGCCGTGGTGCTGGCGGGCGCGTTCGCGTCCTCGGTCCAGGCCCAGGAGGCCGCCGACACCGGTCGCGAGATCGAGGAAATCGTCGTCACCGCCCAGAAGCGCGAGCAGAGCCTCCAGGACGTGCCGATCGTGGTGACCACGATCAGCGGGCAGCTCCTGAAGGACGCCGGCGTGAAGGACATCCGTGACCTGACCGTGCTGACGCCCGGCCTGACCGTCACCTCGACCTCGAACGAGACCTTCGTCACCGCGCGCGTGCGCGGCGTGGGCACCGTCGGCGACAACCCGGGGCTGGAAAGCTCGGTCGGGGTGGTGATCGACGGCGTGTACCGTCCCCGTAACGGCGTGTCCTTCGGCGACCTTGGCCAGATGAGCCGCATCGAAGTGCTGAAGGGACCGCAAGGCACCCTGTTCGGCAAGAACACCTCGGCGGGCGTGATCAACATCATCACCGCCGGTCCGACCAAGGACTTCCAGGCCGAAGGCGAAGCCACCTACGGCAACTACGATCAGTGGGGCCTGACCGGCTCGGTCAGCGGCCCGCTGAGCGACACCGTCTCCGCCCGCCTGTTCGCCGGGACCCGCCAACGCGACGGCTACCAGAAGATCGTCACCGGCCCCGGTCCGCGCACCGATCGTCGCGACAACGACCAGGACTTCTACACCTTCCGCGGTCAGGTCGAGTTCGCCCCGTCGGATGTTGTGAACTTCCGGGTGATCGCCGATTTCACCAAGCGCAACGAGATGTGCTGCGTCGGCACCCAGCTGTCGGTCGGCCAAGCTGCGAACAGCCGCGCCAACTTCATCAACGCCGTGCGTCCGGGATCCCTCGACGCCACCTCGACCCCATTCGATCGGCAGGGCTACGCCAACCGCTCGACGGGCCAGAAGATTGAGGACAAGGGTGTCTCGCTCGAAGCCAACTGGAACCTGGGCGACGGCCTGAAGCTGACCTCGATCACCGCCGTCCGCAACTGGCGTGCGAAGATCGGCCAGGACAGCGACTTCACCGCCGCCGATCTGGTCTATCGCCCGGATGACGGCCGCAACTTCACCGAGTTCGGTCAGTTCAGCCAGGAACTGCGCCTGGCCGGCGAAGCCATGGACGGCAAGCTCAACTGGCTAGTCGGCGGCTTCTACGCCAACGAAGAGCTGAAGAACCGTTCGGTCCTCAACTACGGCGCGGATTACTACGCCTACTTCGCCGGCCGCGTGCTGGGCGGCGTTCCGGCGCTGATAGGCCTGACGCCGGCGACCATCTTCCAGGCCAACAACGGCTCGGACGATCGCTACAAGCAAAAGGCCGAGACCTTCGCCCTGTTCACGAACAACAGCTTCCAGGTCACTGACCAATTGGAACTGACGGTGGGCCTGCGGTTCACCCGTGACGAGAAGTCGCTCACCAGCCAGTACGCGACCACGGGCTCGTCTTGCGACCAAGGCGAAGCGGCGTTCGGTTCGCTGGCCGGCCTGCTGGGCCAGGCGACCGCCACCACGATCGTGGGCGGCCTCTGCCTGAATTCGCAGAACAACGACTTCGACGCCCTGGGCAAGTACACCCAGAAGGCCGACGAGGACGAGTTCTCCGGCACCGCCAAGCTGGCCTACCGCTGGAACCCGGACGTCATGACCTATGCGTCCTACTCGCGCGGCTACAAGGCGGGCGGGTTTAACCTCGACCGCGAACAGGCAATCCTCGTCACCGCGACTGGCCCGAACTTCACGGCCGATGCGGACACGCACTTCAACGGCGAGTTCGTGGACAGCTACGAGCTGGGGGCCAAGACCAGCTGGCTCGACCGCACCCTGCTTCTGAACGTGGCGGCCTTCTATCAGAAGTTCACCGACTTCCAGCTGAACACCTTCGTCGGCACCGCCTTCGTGGTGGAGACCCTGCCCAAGGTGGTGTCCAAGGGCGTCGACGTGGACTTCATCTACCTGCCGCCGGTGGATGGCCTGACGTTCCAGGGCGGCGTGACTTACGCCGAAACCGAGATCGGTCAGTTTACGGCCGCTGACCTGATCAACCCGGGCCGGTTCAACAGCCTGCGCCGCCTGCCCGGCGCGCGCCTCTCCTTCGCGCCCCTGTGGTCGGCCTCCCTGGCGGGCTCCTACGAGCGTGAGATGGGCAACGGCCTGATGTTCCGCGCCAACCTCTCGGGCAAGTTCACGTCCAGCTACAACACCGGCTCGGACCTGCACCCGTCCAAGATCCAGGACGACATGGTTCTGGTGAATGGCCGCGTGGGCGTGGGCTCGAAGGACGAGCGTTGGGCCCTGGAGCTCTGGTCGAACAATCTGTTCGACAAGGACTACATCCAGGTCGGCTTCAACGGCCCCTACCAGGTGGACGAGAACAATGACGCGGTCAGCGTCTACGACGCATTCCTGGGCGCCCCGCGCACCTACGGCGTGACCCTCCGCCTGAAGTACTGATTGCTCGCAGTCGACGAGTGAGAATGGGGCGGCCCGGAGTGATCCGGGCCGCCTTTTTCTATTGGCTTGGCTGGGTCGTCATCGGCGCGCCGGGATCCGGCGCCGCGGGCGGCGTGTAGCTCGACGGGGGTACGGGAGCGACGGCCGCAGGCGGCAGCGCCAGCAATGGCGGCTGGGCGGCCTCGGGCGCCGCGGTCGTCGCAGGTCGCGCGGCGGGGCGGACAACTGTGGCCTGCATACGCGGCTTCACGGCCTCGACAGGCGGCGGCGGGGTGACGCGCGCTGCCGCGGCCGGTTCCGCCGGCCCCGCCGCCGGGGATGGAGCCAAGGGCGCCGGTGCGACGGTCGCGGTCGCCGGCGCATCCGGGCGGCTCATGGCCGCTTCCTGCCCCTTGTTCAACGCATAGGCGACGCCCAGCACCGCGGCCAACCCCGCGCCCGCGGCGGCGATCGCCGGCAAGGGCGACTTGCGCGGCGCGACCCGGCGTTCGGACCCCGGCGGGCGAACGATCAAGGGCGGCATCTCGAAATAGGTTTCCGGCGCCGCAGGTTCGGGGATGGCATCCGCCGCGACCGGAGCCGGTTCGGGGATTGGCGGCGGCGACGGCGTGACCGCCGCAGGTTGGGGGCGCGTGATCAAGCCCCTGGGTCCAGGTCCCGGCTGAGACGCCAAGGGCCGGGTGTAGAGCGGCGTCACCGTCTGCGGCGCTGCGGCGCCCGGCCCAGGGGGCGCGGGATCAGCCTTGGGGAGTGGTCCCACCCGGAATGGCGCCTGCGGCATCTGCGGCCAGGCGCTGTTTCGCGCGAAGGGATTTTCCGGTTCGGAAGCCATGTCTCAGTCTTCGGCTGGAGTTGGACCGTACGATGGCGCGGGCCGGCGGCCGCGCAGCATCACACGCGCCAGGTTATGCGGAATCGCCAGGGCTTCGCGAAGACCCATAGCGGCGCCATGGCCCCAAGGCGCTTGGTCGCGACCCGGCCAGGGACGGCTGCGAACCCCATGCACGGCCAGCAGCAGCCGGATACGCGGCAGGTGGTAGGCGTCGCTGCACGCCACGACATAGGGGTGGCCCCCCAAGGCGACCTGAGCTGTCGCCGCCGCCACATTGTCGAGGGTGCTCAGGCTGCGCTCGTCCAAGATCAGCCGCGCCTTGGCCACGCCCCGGTCCGCCAGCACCTGCGCCATGATCGAGGCCTCGGTCGGACCGCCCCGGACCGCCCCGCCCGAGCACAGCACCGGCGACTCCGGGTAGGTCCGCGCCGCATCGATCCCATGGGCGATCCGGCGCAACAGCGCCGAGGACGGCCGGCCGTCCCGCCGCACCGCGGCGCCGAAGATCACGATGAGAGGCGGCGGGCTCACGCCCCAGCATGGGCCGAACCGCCCTACCCGTTCAACGGCGGATGGTAATGCTCGATAAGGTCCGCACGCTCTGCCTCCCGAACCGCGCGGGTGACATTCAGCCGGGTCAACACGGTCGCTTCGGCATAGTCACGACGTGCTTTCTCCAGATCTGAGCGCCAGGTCTGACTGGCGAGATTGTCCGTCTCCCCGGCGTAGACCACCCGCGGCCCCTCATCGGTCAATTCGGCGATGACGTAGTTCGCCCCCGCCGGCGGCAGGAATCGGTTCTCGTCCAGAGGGCTGTAGCGGTAGCGCGCGCCAGAGGCCCCCGCGAGGTCAATCAGTTGCGTCACTCTCTCCACTCCTACGCTAACGAGTCGCATCCTTGGCAGGACGGGGGATGCTTACCCGCCTGACTTGGACCAAAACTTGGCTGAGCGGCGCCGTAGCGGATCTGTCATCGAACATCATGGTGCGGAACAACCTTCGCCTTATGGACGTTCGACCCTCGCGCTGTCTGAGTACGACGGGTCGGGAACCAAGGAGATCGAATTCGGACGCCAGGGCTGGACAGTCGCCTCGCACCCCGAAACAAAACCAACATGGAGAAGCCCGCCGAGTTCCAGCTGCAGAACGAAAAGGATCGCCAGACGCTGATCCTCGACGGCGACTGGACCACCAACATGATCGGCGCGGCCGGCACAGCGCTGGCGCGGGAGGTCGGGAGCAACCCGACCGTGGCGTTCGACCTCACCGGCGTGCGCCGAATGGACACCGCCGGCGCATTTGCAATCGTCCGCGCCGCCGGCGATCACTTCAGCCTGGATCGCGTCACGTCGCGGCCGGAAACGCACCGCCTGCTGGAGCTCGTCAGCAACGCCGTGAAGGTCGAGCCGGTGGTGCGGCGCGAGCCCAAGGGCTTCCATCAGCTGACCATCCGCATCGGTCGCAGCGTGATGGACCTGGGCGTCGAGTTCATCACCACCATGGGCTTCCTCGGCCACCTCCTGGTGGTCACGGTGCGCGCGGCGATGAACCTTTTCGTCGCGCCGCGAAAAATTCGCTGGGCCCCGATCTTCACTCAGATGGAACGCGCGGGCCTGGATGCGATCCCGATCGTCGCCATCACCACCTTCTTCATCGGGGCCGTCGTGGCCTTGCTGGGCGTCAACATGCTCCAGCAGTTCGGAGCCGAGGTTTATGCCGTCGAGCTCATCGGCGTCGCGGTGATCCGGGAATTCAACATCGTGATCACCGCCGTCCTGCTCTCGGGCCGATCGGCGTCGGCCTTCGCGGCCGAGCTCGGTTCGATGAAGATGCAGCAGGAGATCGACGCCATGCAGGTCATGGGCGTCGATCCGTTCGAGGCTTTGGTGCTGCCGCGATTCGTCGCCCTGCTCGTGACCATCCCCCTCCTTACGTTCGTGGCGACCCTGGCCGGTCTGCTGGGAGGGCTGATGGTCACTTGGTCCACCCTGGGCCTGGGTCCGACCTTCTTCCTGCAGCGGATTGTCGAGAACGTCGGCCCCACCCACCTCTACGTGGCGCTGTCCAAGGCCCCGGTGATGGCGGGGGTCGTGGCCGGCATCGGTTGCCGTCAGGGGCTACTGGTGGGCGGCGACGTCCAGTCTCTGGGCCAGCGCGTCACCGCCGCGGTGGTGCACGCCATCTTCGCCGTCATCATGATCGATGCCGCTTTCGCCCTCGTCTACATGCAGCTGGACATATGACCGACGCGCGCGGCGAAGCCGCCATCTCAGACGAGGAACTGCTCGACCAGTCGGGGCCCGCCATCGAGGTGCGCGGTCTCCGGTCGGCCTTTGGCGACCATGTGATCCACGAGAACCTCGACCTCACAGTCAAGCGGGGTGAAGTCCTGGGTGTCGTCGGCGGGTCCGGTACGGGCAAGTCGGTGCTGCTCAACACGATCATTGGCCTGCGCAATCCTGACGAGGGCCAGGTCACGGTCTTCGGCCAGCAGCTCTGGCGGGCCTCGCGGCGCCGCTGGAGCGCGCTGGAGCGGTCCTGGGGTGTCCTCTTCCAGGGTGGAGCCCTGTTCTCCAACCTGACCGTGCGCGAGAACGTCGCCGCCCCGATGATGGAACACACCAAGCTGTCGCGGAAGGAAGCCAACGAACTGGCCGATCTCAAGATCGCCATGGTCGGCCTTCGGCCCGACGCGGGCTCCCTGAAACCCGCGGAACTCTCCGGCGGGATGAAGAAGCGCGCCGGCCTTGCTCGCGCCCTCTCCCTGGATCCCGAACTGCTGTTCCTGGACGAACCGACGTCCGGCCTGGATCCGATCGGCGCGGCCGCCTTCGACGAACTGATCCGCGACCTGGCCGACAGCTTGGACCTGACCGTGTTCATGATCACCCACGACCTCGACTCGCTTTACGAAATCACCGACCGCGTGGCGGTGCTGGCCGATAAACACGTGGTCGCCACGGCGCCGGTTCGCGAGCTCGAGCGTTCAGATCATCCCTGGATCCGTGAATACTTCCTCGGGCCCCGAGGCCGCGCGGCCCGTGACGCCCGAGATGGGACGAAAGCCTGATGGAAAGAAACGCCAACTACGCCCTGGTGGGCCTGTCCACCATGATCCTGACCGTGGCCCTGGTCGTCTTCGTCGTCTGGCTGGCCAGGGTCAGGATCAATGCCGAGTACGACATCTACGACATCGTCTTCCAGGGGCCGGTCCGCGGTCTCAACGAAGGGGGCGACGTGAACTTCAACGGCATCAAGGTCGGTGAGGTCAGCAAGATCGCCCTGGATAAGCTCAACCCCCGGAACGTGATCGCCCGCGTGCGCGTCACCGAGGACGTGCCCATCCGCGTCGATAGCTACGCCACCCTGGAACCCCAGGGCATCACCGGCCTGAACTACATCCAGATCACGGCGGGCTCGGGTACGCTGGCCCTGCTCAAGGACGCCGACAAGCCGCGGTGCGAGCGGCTCGGGATAGGCCGCGACTGCGTGCCCGTGATCCGCAGCCAGCGGAGCGCGATCTCCGACCTGCTGGAAGGCGGCGGCACGGTTCTGACCCGCACCATCGAGGCGCTGGACCGGATCAACCGCGTTCTCTCCGATCAAAACATCAAGACCTTCACGGCCGCGGTGTCGGACGCTCAGGCGGTCACGGCCGAACTGCGCGAACGCAAGGCCATCATCGCCGACGCCCAGAGCGCTCTGCAACGCATCGACGCCGCCGCCGACGAGATCGCCAAGCTCTCGGCGTCGACCCGCGGCGTTGTGGACGGAGATGGCCGACGCGCCATCGCCAACGTGGCGGACGCCGCCGAAGAGGCCAAGGCGGCCGCCAAGGATACCCGGGCCATGATCGACCGGCTCCAGGGCCCGGCCTCGGACTTCGCAACCAACGGCCTGCCGCAGGTGACCACCGCCGTCATTCAGCTGCAGACCACTGCGGAGTCGCTCGAGCGGCTGATCAACGAGCTACAATCCAACCCCACCGGCGCCCTGGGCAAGGCCAAGGCCGAGGAAGTGAAGGTGCCCCAATGATCCGCGCGTCCGCCCTGCTCCGCCTGGCCGCCGTCGGCGCTTCGGCCCTGGCGCTTTCGGCCTGCGTCTCCCTGCTGCCGAAGACGAAGCCCGCGCATCTCTATCGCTTTGGCCAGCCCGTGGCGGAGTCCGCCGTGGATGCGGCCGTCGGCGACGTCGGCGTCCTGCGCACCAACGCCGCCTTCCAGCGGGAGTCAGCGGGCGATCGCCTGTTGACCATCACCAACGGCAAGGCCGCCTATGTGGCCGACACGCGGTGGGTCGCCCCCGCAGCGGTCCTGTGGGATCAGGCGGTCGTGGCGGCGTTTGATGCCGACCCTGGCCCAGTGCGGCTGGTCGCCCGCGGAGAGCCCGCGCCGACGCCCTATATCCTCAGGCTGGATGTCCGGAACTTCGAGACCCAGTACGATCGCGGAGCCAAGGCCGCGCCGCTGATCGTGTTACGCGTGCGGGCCGCGATGACCAGCACCACCGACCGCGGCGTGGTCGGCGAAAAGATGTTCGAGGCGCGGGTTCGGGCCGGCGACAACCGCGTCAGCGCGATCGTGCCCGCCTACGATCGGGCGGTCGGCGACGTGCTCACGGAGGTGGTGGCGTGGACCAACGCCACCGCAAAGCCGAAGACCTGATCAGTCCACGCCAGCCAGGCGCTTGGCCGCGGTGACGGTGTTCTGCAGCAGCACCGCGACCGTCATCAGGCCGACGCCGCCAGGCACCGGCGTGATGGCGCCGGCTACGGCCAGCGCCTCCTTGTAGTGGACATCGCCGACCAGCTTGGTCTTGCCCTCGGCCGCCTTGATCGGATCGTCGAACGGCACGCGATTGATGCCCACGTCGATGACCGTCGCGCCGGGCTTGATCCAGTCGCCGCGGATCATCCGCGGGCGGCCAACCGCGGCCACCAGGATATCCGCCTCTCGGCAGATCGCGGGGAGATCGACGGTTCGGGAGTGGGCCATGGTGACCGTGCAGTCTTCGGCCAGCAGCAGCTGCGCCACAGGCTTGCCAACCAGCAGCGAGCGGCCAACGACCACGGCGCGCTTGCCCGTGAGATCGCCCAAGGTGGCCTTGAGCAGGATTACGCAGCCTGTCGGGGTGCAGGCCACCAACGACGGCAAGCCCGCCACCAGCCGCCCCGCATTGACCACGTGCAGGCCGTCCACGTCCTTGTCCGGGCTGATCGCAGCGATCACCGCGCTTTCGTCCAGGTGCTTCGGCAGCGGCAACTGCACAAGAATGCCGTGGATCAGGGGATCGGCGTTGAGATCGGCGACCAACCGGATCAGCTCGTCCTGCTGCGTATCGGCCGGCAGGCGGTGGGTCACCGAGTGCATGCCGGCGGCCAGCGAATGTTCGCCCTTGGAGCGGACGTACACCTGGCTGGCCGCATCATCGCCCACCAGCACCACGGCCAGGCCGGGCTGCAAGCCATGCTTGGCGCGCAACCGCGCGACCTCAGCCGCCACATCGGCCCGTACGCGCTCGGCGTGGACCTTCCCGTCGATGATTTGCGCCGTCATGGCGCGCTGCTAGCCCGTCAGGCGCGCGCGCGCAATCGCAGCCAGGTGACGACCGCCCAGACATGGGACTCACGGTCCAGCCGCAACACCGCCTCTGTGGGGTCGGTCCAAACCAGCTCGTGATCATCCTCGATCTTCAGCTTAGGGTCCTCGGCCAGCACGCGGCCGATGAAAAACGCACCGCGTGTGTTCCGAACCACAGCGTCATTGTGGAGGAAGTAGTGATCGGCGTGAACGAAGGGCTCGGCGTCTAGGGCGACGACCAAACCGGCTTCTTCACCGCATTCACGGACCGCCGCCTCGGCCGGCGTCTCACTCGGATCGATGCCGCCGCCCGGAAGGTCCAGCACCAGCCCCCGCCCCTGACGCTCGACACGGACCAGAGCCAGCAGCCCGCCCCGTTCGATGACTCCGAACGCCGCCGGGCGATCTGGATAGCTAGCCCCAGGCTCCGCCTGCCCGAACTGGGGCGTAGTCATCAATCGACGCCACGCATCGCCGGGTAGGGATCGACCTTACCGGCGAGCACGTCCTGCACGGCCACGGGACGCCAGCCGATTTTCACATTGGCGCTGGCGCGCCAGGCCTCGACGATGACGTCCCGGAATTCCGACGCGCCCGCGGCCAGACGTTCGGTCGCCATCGCCGTCCCGCGCGGGTCGCCCTTGGCCAACCCACCGGCTTTTTCCATCTCGTAGAACGGGATCACCTGGTTCCCCGTGGTCGTCAGATAGGCCGAAACGCGCTGCTCCATCGGGCAGTTGCAAAGCCGCAGCGGCGTCACCTTGGCCGCCACGGCCGCCGGCTTCACCGTCTCCATGACCAACTCCCCTTCGAACGGGCCGTGCAGGCGGGCGGTCGAATAGTTGTTCGGGTTCGGGCCGTCGCCCCAGCCATTGTAGTGGCTCGTCACGTGGAGCGGCTGGCTGCCGTCGCCGACAAAGTGCCCAAGCTCCCCGATGGTCCGGAAAATTAGGGCCTCACGCCGAATCCGGTCTGCCGTGAACCACTTGCGATTGGCCCGCCACTTGGGTTCACGCTCCGCATGGGCCAGCACGCGCCAGTAGGCGAAGTCGGTGACCAGCTGCTGGTACCGGTCCAGGATCGCGTAGGGCAGATAGCCGACCTTCCACTGATCCAGGCCGGCGGCCCGCAGCTGGGTCTCGAAGTCGGCGCGGGTCGCCGCCAGCGGCAGCATCGGCGGGCCACCCAGCAGCCGGCCGTCCACGTCCAGGTCGATAAAGTGCGCCGCGTCGCGGTCCTGATCGTGCAGCTTGCCCGAGCCCTTGGACCGGTCAGGCTCGCGCGACAGTTCGCCGACGTCGGCCGCCGCCTGCCGGGTCCGCAGGAAGGCCGGCATCTCGGCCGGAAGCGCGCGCATGGCGATCTCGCCCAGCATGCGGTGGCCGGTGTTGCCCCACGCGAACAGCGAGCTGGGAATGGCGGCGAGCGTGGCGGCGAGCGCCAAGGCGGCAAGGCGTTTCATACCCACCGCTTTGCACGCTCATTGGCGACGATGGCAAGCCGGCTCAGACGATCCTAAGCGCAGCCTCGACCCGCGCCACCCAGGCCTTCACCTTTGGATAGACGTCCAGGCTGAACCCGCCCTCATGGGCGACACGCGTGTAGGCGACCAGCGCGACATCGGCCAAGCTCACCGCCCCGCCGACAAGGAAAGGCCCGTCGGCCAGCCCATCCTCAAGCCTCTGCAACGCGGCGGCGCCGCGTTCGACCAGGCGGGGTTCGAGATCTTCGACCGGTTTGCCCAGGTACTTCATGTGAAACCGGGCGACGGCGACGTAGGGCTCGTGGCTGTACTGCTCCCAGAACATCCACTCCAACATCCGCGCACGGTCATAGGCGTCCGCGGGGACCAGGGCGGAGCCCGCCGCCAGGTGCAGGATGATGGCGTTGGATTGAGCCAGCGGGCGGCCATCGTCCAGCACCAGCAGCGGGACCTGACCCGCTGGATTCAGCGCCAGGAACGCCGGCGTCCGGCTCTCGCCCTTGAGGACATCGGTCTCGATCCAGTCGTAGGTGAGTCCCAGAACGTCGGCCGTCCATTTCACCTTCAGGCAGTTGCCGGAGATGCTGTCCCCATAGATTTTCATGCGCCACACCCCAAGCTTTGCCGCGGCGATGTGCGGTGTTTTCCCTTGCCGGGCAAGCGAGCTCGGCGCGCAACGCTGTCAGGAAAGCTCATAGCTCGCGACAAAACGCCCGTCCGGGGTTGCCCCGGGCGAGCTCAGCCGGTAGGACTCCGGCCAACCAGTTCAACGACGAAGGAGGACGCCGTCCATGCGACGCCGCCTCGCCGCCCTGGCAGTTTTCTCCGCCATCGGTATCGCATCCAACGCGCAAGCCGCGCCAAACGATCCGATTGGGGACCTCGTTTCCTCGATCGTCTCCGGGGCCCTTCCGGGCGCGGGCGTCTTCAACGTGAAGGCGACGCTCTACCATGCCGGAGCCAAGGGCGTTGGCAGCCTCGACAGCCTCGGCTGTCGTGTCGTGCCGATGCGCACCCTGGCGGTCGATAAGTCGATCATCCCCCGTCGCACCGTGGTCTTCATCAAGGAGACGGTTGGGCTGAAGATGCCCGACGGCGCCGCCCATGACGGCTACTGGTACGCCTCCGACATCGGTGGCGCGATCAAGGGTCAGCGGATCGACCTCTATACCGGCCACGGCGCGGCTTCGATGAAGCCCATGCAGAAGCTCAACCTCGCCAGCCTCACGGCGGTGAAGGTCGGCCAGTTCACGGGCTGCCCGCCGAAGTAAGGCGGGGCCCTCAAGACGGGGGCTCATATCCACAAGCCGAACTTCCATGTGCTCACCGGCGGACCCGGCGCGGGCAAGACCACCCTGCTGCGTCATCTGGAGGGTCTTGGCGAGCGCGTCGTCGAGGAGACCGCCCGCACGATCATTCGCGAGCAGGTCGACGGCGGTGGGCGTGGCGTGCCCTGGCTGGACAACGACCTCTACGTCTCGCTTTGCGCGGCGCGAGATATCGCGATCTTCGACAGCCTCGTCGCCGAGGACGCACGAATCTTCTTCGATCGCGGGATAATGGACAGCTACGGCGCCAACGGCGCGGCGCCCTCGCCCGCGATCATCGAGGCCGTGCGGACCCGTCGGTACAATAAAACGGTGTTCGTCCTGCCGCCCTGGCGGGAGATCTACGAGACCGACGCTGAACGAAAGCAAGATTGGCCCGAGGCTGAGCGCACATTCGGACTGATTCTCGCTCGGCTCCCGACGCTGGGCTACGAACCCTTGATCGTTCCGAAAGCCAGCGTGGCGGATCGTGCCGCCTTCGTCCTGACCAAGGTCGCCATCTAGAACCTGCGGCGGAACGCGGGCTCCGGGAGGAAGATCTCGTCCGTCGAGCTGAAGGTCAGGAAGATGTCGTCCGCCTCGGCGCGCGACGCAGCCTCGAGCACCAGAGCTACGGCTTCCAGCAGCCCCGGTGGCGCTTTGGCGTCCTCGACGAGCGGTCCCCAGGTCTCGGCCAGGGTCACAGCGGATTCAAGCACCGGCCCGATCAGGGGCGGCCCGATCTTGGCCAGTCGCGCAAAGTACCGCGCGGCCTCCAGCACCCTTGGATCATCGAACGAGAGCTGGCCGCCGGTCTCCTTTCGCTCCCGCGCCCGCAGGCGTAGCAGGGTTTCAGCCCAAAGGACCGGCCCCTCCGCGAAGGTAGGGTAAAGTTCGGCCAGGTTTCGCGGCCAGTCGCGCAAGCTATCGAGAGCGCCGGCGGCAAGAAGTCTGGCCGTGCCGATCGCGGCCGCCAGCGGCGACTCGACCTTGTTCCGAAGCGCCGCCTCGTACTCCGGCGCGTTCATCAGCAGCTGCGTCGCCGCGTCCGAGTTCGCCAGGACCGCCGTCCGCTGCGCCTCCCACAGCGGCCCCCAGATGCGCTGCGACGCACCCGGCCCCATGGCAGGCGGTCCCAAGCGCGCGCTCAGATAGTCCGGCCGCAACTGCCAGAAGTCATCGACCGCCACCCAGCCGATCTCGAGGCGCACGGGCATGGGGTGATGCGTGTCGCGGGGCAGCAGAGCGGCGTAGCTCATGGGACGCGTCGCGTCCGGACCACTCCACCGCCCGGCATTGAACGCGAGCCATAGCGCTTGGTCCGGCGGACCGGGCGCCACCTCCACGTCGAGCCACGTCAGGTTGTCCTGGGTCGAGGTCTTGCCGTCCATCACGCGGACCGCCTCAGGATCGACGGGCGCGCCGTCCAGGGTGGTGATCGTGAGCAGGTCGATCCAGGGGATCGTGCGGTTCTCGTTGCCCAGCACCTGGTGCATGAAGCCGAAGTCCAGCAGGTTCGCGCTTCCGCCCGCCCGGGGCTCGACATCGCCCCCAAGCCGCACGTCGAACCGCGCCTTGACCAGGTCGCTCTCCGCCTCGACCGACTGGGCCACCGCGGACATCGTTGGCGCAGCCTCCGCAGCCTCCGCGACCGGTGCGGCCGGCGCGGCCGCCGGCAGGATGGCCGCCATGGCGATATCCTGAGGCATCATTCCCGACGGCTCGGCCATCGCGACAACGGGATGGCGGCGCGCGACGGTGACCTCCCCGTCCGTCGGATCGCCACCCGCCGTCACCGTCTGGACCTTGATCGCGTCCTTCTCGGCCAGGAGCTCCCGCACCCGGCGCTTGGTGTAGCCCTCCAGCGCCTGGAACTTCAGCAGCCAAGGCGTGGTCGCGCGGTCGTACGGTTTGGCGTCGTCCCCAACCCCTTCCAGCGCCTCGATCAGGGCATGGGTGAACAGGGACGCCCGCCGCTCACTGTCGGGATCCTGATACGAGCGCGTGTTCGCCGCCGCCGCCTTCAGAAACATCATGCTGCGCGGTGCATCGGCGGGGTTGGGCGCCGGATCGAGAATGCCTTGCCCCACGATGTTCAGCCGCTGAGCCACGTCCGGCGCGTTTCGACAGGCGTCGAAGAAGAACATCGCGTCGCCGAAGCCGTAGGTCGGCAGGGCCTCCAGCACCCGCTTGTAGGCGACCGCGAGGTTCGCCCCCTGCCCCAGCGCGGCCGGATTGAGGATGTCCTGCGCCAGGAGCGAGGGACTGGAGAGCACCTCCAGTCCATGGCCCGAGAAGAAGAACAGCGCCCCATTCTCACCGCGGCGGTCGCGCGGCGGCTGGATCATCTCCGTCGCCCAGGCCTCGATCGCATCGCGCAAGTTCCGGAACGTGGGCGCCGCATGGTGGCCTCCCGTGATCGCGGCGACGAAATCCGCTTCGGTCGGCCCTCCCCTGGTGGGCGTCGTCGTCCCCGGCGCCAGCAGAAGCCGGCAGCTGAGGACCGGCCGGTCGGCGAACGTCTCCTGACCCCGCAGCCAGTCGAACACCTGGGCGGCGCCCGAGGCCGAGACCGCCAGTTGGCCCATGGCGCCGGTCTGCGCAGCCTTCGGTCCGCGGCCGAGATCCAGATGCGGATAGTCGCTTATCCCGATGATCACGGCATGCACGCCGGGCGCGCCGGCGGGCACGTCCGGGTCACGCCAGAGGCCCAAGGTTTGCGCGGGCTGGAGGGTCACCGCGGCTTTATCTCCTCGGCGATGGCCTTGAAGAAGCTCGGCCGCCCCAAAAAGCCGGTATGCGCCAGCGCTAGGCCGTATCCGGTGTCGAAGGGGCGGTCTTTCACACCGTCGAACACAGGCTCCATGACGAACCCGACGAGGTCGTTACGGTCGAAGTAGTTCGTCCACTTCAGCACACGGCTGGGCTTGGGCAGTTTCGCCGGGGCCCGCGTCGCAGGCTGTCCCAGGAAGAGGCCGAGCTCCGCGAAGAACGAGACCTGCGCGCCACAGGAAATCCAGTGATCGATCTCCAGGGTCCTCAGTTCGTCATCTCCGTCGGCGAAGCGCGTGACCGCGTCGTACATCAGCTGGCCGCCCATGGAATGAGTCACCACGACGATCCTCTCGCCCGTCTGCGCCTTGCGCCGGGCCGCCGTGCGCAGGGCGTCCAGCACCCGCCGGGGAATTTCGCCAGGCGCGCCCGCATCGCCGCGATTGTGCAGGTAGATCAGCACGTCACCGAGGAAGTTCGCGATGAACTCGTTGGCGGTCGGACGCCCCTCGGCCAAGGCCGTTGAGATGAGGTCGCCTGGTGTCGACACCGCGCGACGCACCAGTTCCCCGGCCCGATCCAGCCAGCCGTCGCCGCCTTGGGCCAGCAGACCGCCGGCCGCGACCTCCGCTTCCATGGCCGCCATGAGGGACCGGGCCATGGCCGCATCGGTGCTGTCGCCGGCGGTGATCTCATTCCATCGCAGGGCCACACGCTCGGCGGCGCCCGGCACGGCGGCCAGCCCGGGGATTTCCGCCAGCGGATCCGAAGTGTCGGGCGACGCTCTCAGCGTGAAATAGAGGTCGGCTAGGAGATCGGCGCGCTCCTCAGCCGGCAGGTTGGCGAAGCGGTCGGTATCCGCCGACGGACCGGCCGCTGCGCCGCCTAGCAGGGCGCCATCCTGAGGCGCGGCCTGATCCGCGGCGGCGAGCAAGGCTTCCGGAGCCAGCCGCGCAGCCGCCAGCCCCGCCAGGGCCGCACCGCCGCCCTGCCCCAGCAACGCGGTCCGCGGCCGACTCTTCAGGCCCCAGCGGAAATCCGCCGCCGCATCGCCCCAGAACACGGGAAGATACTCGGTCTGCGCCCCCGCCAGGTGCGCGCCGAGGGAGTCCACGAAGGGCTTTCGCAGCGCCTTGCCGTGGTCGGCGGATCGCACCTTCACGCCATGGATGTAGACAATGCTCATGGTCGGCTCCCCCTCGAAGCCGCCATAATGCGCTGGCTGCGCGCGAGCGCAACCGTGAGCCTAGCGAGAGCTCTGCTACAGTCCAGGCGGGCGCCAGGCGCGCCTCAGGTCTCGACGAACGCCTTCTCGAGCACGAAGTCGCCGGGCTGGGCGATGGATCCCTCTTCATACCCCATGGCGATCAACTGCTGCTTCAGGTCGGCGAGCACCGAGGGGCCGCCGCACAGCATCACTCGATCCTCGGCTGGGTTTAACGGCGGAAGGCCCAGGTCGGCGAACATCTGGCCCGACGCGATCAGGTCGGTGATCCGGCCCTTGGTGCGGAAGTCTTCCCGCGTGACGGTCGGATAGTACTTCAGCTTGCCGTCGATCAGTTCACCCAGGATCTCATCGCGCGGCAGCTCGTCGAACAACTCGGCGTAGTTGAGGTCGCGCACCTCGCGCACCGTGTGGGTGACCACGACGGTCTCGAACCGCTCATAGACGTCCGGATCGCGGGCCAGCGACAGCCAGGGCGCGAGGCCGGTACCTGTGCCGAGCATGTAGAGGCGCTTGCCGGGCTTCAGGCCATCCAGCACCAGGGTGCCCGTTGGCTTGCGGCCGATGAGGACGGGGTCGCCCACCTTGATGTTCTGCAAGCGCGAGGTCAGCGGGCCATCCGGCACCTTGATGGAGTAGAACTCCAGCTCCTCATGCCAGGCGGGTGAAGCGATGGAATAGGCGCGCACCAGCGGCTTGCCGTCTTCCTTCTGGAGCCCGACCATCACGAATTGGCCGCTCGCGAAGCGCAGAGCGGGATCGCGGGTGGTGCGGAACGAGAACAGGCTGTCGGTCCAGTGATGGACCCACGTCACGGTCTCGACAAAGAAGGCGCCGGACGCCTTGGGGGCCGTCCCGGTCGGGGAAGGCTGGGCCACGCTCACGTCGTTCATTCCTGAAAACCTTAGATGTCGCCGCCGACGTTGTTGGGCGCCCCCGACGCACGCGCCACATGGATGCCGCACTCGGTCTTGTCCAGACCCTTCCAGCGGCCGGCGCGAACGTCCTCGCCCTCCTCCGCCGGCTGGGTGCAGGGCCAGCAGCCCACCGACGGGAAACCCTGGGCCACAAGCGGGTGGGACGGCAGGTCATGCTCGGCCGCATAGGCGTCGAGGTCGGCCTTGCCCCAGTTGGCCAGGGGATTGAATTTGAGTTTGCCGTCCGCCTGCTCGACCACCGGAAGGTGCAGCCGATCACCGCCATGGAAGCGCTTGCGGCCGGTGATCCAGGCGTCGAACTCGCCCAGCGCCCGGTCGAGCGGGATCACCTTGCGGACCTCGCAGCAGGCGTCCGTGTCGCTCTGCCAGAGCTTGGCTTGCGGGTCGGCGGTCGCCAGGTCCTGATAGGCCGGGCGCAGATCGCGCACATTGGTCAGCCCCAGGCGCGTCGCCAGCTGTTGGCGATAGTCCAGGGTCTGTCCGAACAGCATGCCGGTGTCGAGGAACAGTACGGCGATGTCCGGCTTCACCTTGGCGGCGATATCCAGCAGCACCGCCGACTCCGCCCCGAAGGATGAGACCAGCGCCAGCTTGTCGCCGAAGCTCTCCACCGCGGCTTCAAGGATGGTGCGCGGGTGCGCGTGACGCAATTCGGCGTCGAGGCGCAGGGCCACGGAGGTCCGATCGATTGCGTCAAAGGCCATTGCTCAGCCCTCCCGTTCCGCGAACGCCGGCGCGCGGCCGTCGGCGGACCTCTGGTACACATGACGATAGCGGTTGGCGGCGGCCTGCCATTCGTTGGCGCTGGCGTCGTCGGCCGGCTCAAAAGCGTCGAAGCCCACGCGGACCATGAAGCCCGCCTGCTCGCGCAGGACGTCGCCCACCGCCCGGATCTGCCCCGGGAACTTGAATCGCTCCCGCAGGACCCGCGCGTTCGTATAGGCGCGGCCGTCGCGATACTTCGGGAAGGCCAGGGCCACCAAGCCGCTCGCCGCCAAACGCGGCAGATCGTAGGCCAGGGCCTCGACCTCCTCGTTGGCCTCGAGCCGGACACCGACCCGCCGCCCTTCGGACAGCAGGCTGTCGCCCTCGGCCTGGAAGCGGGTGAGCGAAACAATCACGTCGCCGGGCGGCAGCGTCTCGTCGTCGGCCACATGGGTGAACGGATCCTCGACGCCGCGATAGACGCCGTCCTTCAACTCAATGAGCGTCGGCATAGACAGCCTCCTTGAAGGGGGTGACGCCGGTGCGGCGGAACGTGTCGAGGAAGCGCTCGCCGTCCCGACGCTCGCGCAGATAGACGTCGACCAGGGTGTCGACCGCGTCGGCGACCTTCTCGTACGGCAACGCCGGGCCCAGCATCGAGCCGACCGCCGCGTCCTCGGCGCCTGAGCCGCCCAGGGTGAGTTGGTAAAACTCCTCGCCCTTCTTATCGACGCCCAGGATCCCGATGTGGCCCACGTGGTGGTGACCGCAGGCGTTGATGCAGCCGCTGATCTTGATCTTCAGCTCGCCGATCTTCTCGGCACGGTCCTGGTCGCGGAACTTCTCGGCGATGTGTTGGGCGATGGGGATCGCGCGGGCGTTGGCCAGGGCGCAATAGTCCAGCCCAGGGCACGCGATGATGTCGCTGACCAGGTTGATGTTCGGCGTCGCGATGCCGGCTGCGTGCAAGCCCGCCCACACCGCCGGAATGTCGTCCAGCTTCACGTGCGGCAGGACTAGATTCTGCTCGTGCGTGACCCGGATATCGGACAGGCCGTACTGCTCCGCCAGATCGGCGACCGTCTCCATCTGCTCGGAGGTGGCGTCGCCGGGCGTGTCGCCGATGCCCTTCAGGCTGATCTCGACGATGCCGTAGCCGCTCTTCTTGTGCGGCTTGACGTTGTTACGCACGAACCGTGCGAAGGCCGGATTGGACGACTTGGCGGCCTCGAAGGCGTCGGACTGGGCCGGAAGCACCTCGAAGTTGGCTTGGGCGAACGCACCGCGGATCCGGGCCAGCTCGGTGTCGGGCAGGTCCGCGCTGTCGCCGATCTTGGCCCACTCGGCCTCGACCTGGCGGGCGAACTCGTCCTTGCCCAGTGCGGCCACCAGGATCTTGATCCGCGCCTTGTAGATGTTGTCCCGCCGCCCGTGGCGATTGTACACGCGCAGCACGGCTTCCAGATAGGACAGCAGCCGGTTGACCGGCAGGAACTCCTTCACGGTCGGCCCGACGTAGGGCGTGCGCCCCATGCCACCGCCGACGATCACCTCGAACCCCAGCGACCCGTCGCGGGCCCGCTTCAGCACCAGGCCGATGTCGTGAACCCGCGCCGCGGTGCGATCCTTGGGCGCCGCGGTGATCGCGATCTTGAACTTGCGCGGCAGGAACGAGAACTCGGGGTGGAAGGTCGACCACTGGCGGATCGCCTCGGCCCACACCCGCGGATCGTCCACCTCCTCGGCCGTGGCCCCGGCATAGGGGTCGGTCGTGGTGTTGCGGATGCAGTTCCCCGACGTCTGGATAGCGTGCATGTCCACGCTGGCCAGGTGGTCCAGGATGTCCGGCGTATCGGCCAGCTTGATCCAGTGGAACTGCAGGTTGGTCCGCGTGGTGAAGTGGCCGTAGCCCTTGTCGTAGGTCCGGCCGATCCAGGCCAGCTTCCGCATCTGGGTGGGGTTCAACGAGCCATACGGAATCGCCACCCGCAACATGTAGGCGTGCAGCTGCAAATAGAGGCCGTTCATCAAGCGCAGCGGCTTGAACTGGTCTTCCGTCAGCTCGCCGGCCAGTCGGCGGGCGACCTGGCCTCGGAACTCGTTCGAGCGGTCGGCCAGCATCGCCTTATCGATGGTGTCGTACTGGTACATGCGCTTACTTCCGCTTGATCAGATTGACGCGCCCGGTCGAACGGGCCGCGCCGTGGGCATGCTGAAGGGCCGCGATCGTCGCGCCGCCTTCCGCCTGCTTGCCGTGGTGGAGATGATTGGTCGGTCCCAGGGCACGGATCCGCTCGCGATAGCTTACGGGCGCCCACAGCCCCTCCGACTCGATCAGGTCGATCAGATAGGCGTCGACCACAACCTTGGGCTGGGCTTTGCCGGCGGCCTCGGCCTCGAGGGCCGCGGGGTCGTCGTCGGCCCATAGCTGAGCGTCGCCGAACTGCTCCACCCACTGGCCGGCCTTCCAGAACACGACGTCGCCGTCGATGAGACGATTGGCGGTCAGCGCCTTCATGCGCGAGCCTCCTGCAGCACGGTTTCAATCTGGACGCCGCCGTCGTGGGCCTGGGCCAGCGCCATGGCCTCGCCGACGATCAACAGCGCGGGGCCGTTCAGCATCGCGGCGGCGTCGGCCAGATCGCCCAGGGTGGTCGCCACCCGGCGCTCGTCCGCGCGGCTGGCGTTCTCGACGATCAGCGCCGGTGTCGAGCCTGCGCGGCCAGCGCCGATCAGGCGGGCGGCGATCGTCGTGGCCATCGAGAGGCCCATGTAGATCACGACGGTCTGGTTCGCCTTGGCCAGATGATCCCAGTCGAGGTCGGGCTCGCCGCCCTTCGCCGCGTGGCCCGTTACGAAGGTGACGGCCTGGGCCGATCCGCGATGGGTCAGCGGCGCGCCGGCCGAGGCGCTGGCCGCCAGGGCCGCGGTGACGCCAGGCACGACGATGCAATCGACGCCGGCCTCGCGGCAGGCTTCCAGTTCCTCGCCGCCGCGGCCGAAGATGAACGGGTCTCCGCCCTTGAGCCGCACGACGTTCAAGCCCTCAAGGGCGAACGCGGTCAGCATGCGGCAGATTTCGTCCTGGCTGTAGGAATGGCGCGACTTGCGCTTGGCGACCGAAATCCGGCGCGCCGTCGCCGGCGCCAGGTCCAGGATTTCATCCGACACCAAGCCGTCGTGGACGACCACTTCGGCGGCCTGCAGGGCCTTCAGCGCCTTGATCGTCAGCAGGTCGGGATCACCCGGTCCCGCGCCGACCAGCCACACCTGTCCGGGCCCCCGCAGACGGGGGTTCCCGCCCAACACTACGAGGCGATCGTTCCGCCTGCCTTCGCCGCCAACCCGGGCCATGTTTAGCTTCTCTATCGATACGCCGGCCCTGAAATCATGACGGGGCGGACTGACGCCCGCCCCGCTCGTGGTCCGCCGACGAAAAGGACCGATACACCGGCGGACGCTTGCAAATAGGGGCGGACAAGCCCAAGTCGCAACCCAAGGACTTCTGCCTGGGGTGTCAGGAATTCTCGATGGATCGCAACCACCAGCGCCGCCGATTGCCGCCGCTCAACGCCCTGCGTGCGTTCGAAGCCGCCGCCAGGCATCTTAACTTCAGCCGCGCCGCCGACGAGCTGTCCGTGACCCCCGGCGCGGTCAGCCAGCAGATCCAGAATCTCGAAGACTATGTCGGCGCCGCGCTCTTCAAACGCACGCCCAAGGGCCTCTTGCTGACCGACGCGGCCCAAACCGCCCTGCCCGCGCTGCGTGAGGCGTTCGACCGCCTGGCCGAAGCCGCCAGCCTGCTCACCGCGGCCGTTGACGGTCGTCGCCTGACGATCACCGCGCCCCCCTCGTTCGCCGCCAAATGGCTGGCTCCGCGCCTGGGCGCCTTCGAGCGCGCGCACCCTCAGGTGGACGTCTGGCTGAACGCCGGCATGGACCTTGTCGATCTGAACGCCGGTGAGGTCGACCTGGCCCTGCGCTACGGGGCTGGCCGCTACCCGGGCCTCGAGGTCAAGCGCCTGGTCAGCGAGGCGGTGATTCCCGTCATCAGCCCCGAGCTGCTGGCCCAGCAGCCGCTAGCGACGCCGGAAGATCTGGCCAGCCACATCCTGCTGCATGACGGGTCCCCCGAGATCGACGACAGCTGCCCGGACTGGCCCATGTGGCTGGCGGCTCGCGGCCTGCGGGGCATCGACGGCCACCGGGGCCCTCGGTTCAACCAGTCCAGCCTGGTGATCGAGGCCGCCGCAAACGGGCGGGGCGTCGCCTTGGCCAAGCGCACGCTCGCCCAGGCCGACCTTGACGCCGGGCGTCTGATTGCACCGTTGCAGATCGCCACAGCCGTCGATTTCGCTTACTATCTGGTCCATCCAAAGGCCAAGGGACGGCTGCCGCAGGTCAAGGCCTTCATCGGCTGGATCGAGGCCGAAGCCGAGGCGCATGAGGCGGCGCTCCGCGCCATCGACAACGGCGCCGGAATCTAGGGCGCAGGGATCTGGGTGCTGTGAGATTTCTAGGAGGTCTGGTGGCGACGGCCCTTGTCGCGACCTCGCTGGCGCCAGGTGGCGCGACAGCGGACGAGTCGCAAGCCAACTACATCCAGCGGCTGCGACTGCAGGCCCAGCTCCAGACGTTGAACGCCGACCTGCTCAGTCACGACAGCGCCACGGCTGTCCTGCAGGACCTCTGCAATCGCCGCGATCCTGACGCGCCCAAGATCCTGGCCCATCAGGTTGAAATTCCGGATGACTTGGCCGCCGCCACCGCCGCGCGCCGCCAGCTGGGCGCCGCGGCCAACGAGCCGGTCCGCCGCCGTCGGGTGGAGCTGAAGTGCGGCGAGGTCGTGCTGTCGCGGGCCGACAACTGGTATCTCCCCGCGCGACTAACCGACCAGATGAACACCGACCTGATGTCCACCGAACGACCCTTCGGGGTGGTGGTGCGGCCGCTCAACTTCCAGCGCCGGACGCTGTCGGCGCGCTTGCTGTTCGCCCCCCTGCCGCAGGGCTGGGAAGCTGCCGATCCCACCGGCTTCGACGCGCCGGTGAGCATCCCGGCGAACGTGCTGCAGCACCGCGCCTATCTCCAGACGCCGGACGGCCGCCCTTTCGCGCTGCTGATCGAGACCTATTCCGACCGGGTGTTGATCCCCTAGGCGCTCAGCCGCCGCCGATCCGGGTGAGGTAACCTTCGATCGACGCCAGGGCATCCGCGAGCGCCGCGCGCAGGGCCGGCGCCATCGACGGATCGCCACGCTCGGCCTTGTCGGCGACATCCCCCAGTGCGGTCGCGCCGATGCCCCGGGCCGAGCCCTTGATCGTGTGGGCCAGGTCGCGCCAGTCGGTGGGGTCGGCGCGGTCGATCCGCGGCGCCCAGCTTTCGGCCTGGCCCTGGAACAGGGCCAGCACCTCGGTCACGACTTGCATATCCCCGGCGGCGAAGCCCTCCAGGTACTCGAAGTCCACAGCCTCGTTGCGCATCGTCGCCCCCTTGAAGCGCCGTGCGTAGCGGCCCCCGCAAGCAACGACAACCGGTCGAAGGCCCCTGTCCGGACATGTTTTCGCTGTCGCCTTCGGGCTGAATGCGGTTTCCATTCGACCCATGACGCACGCGAAGCCCCCGAAGAAGAGCGAGTCGCTCGAAATCCGCCTGCCCTACGACGCCAAGCTGGCGTTCATGGCGCGGTGCCGGGCGGACGGCCGTTCGGCCAGCGAGGCCCTGCGCGACTTCATCGACCACCAGATCGCCGAACCAGCGCCCCGCCCACGACGCTGGCGGCTGGCTGTCGGCGCACTCATCGCCGCCGCGCTGGGCGCTGTGGCCCTTCCCTCCCTGGCGCGCCCGGCCGATCCCGCGCACAACCTCCTGCGCCGCGTGACCTTCGCCCACCTCGACGCGAACCACGACGGCGCGCTCACCCTCGACGAGTACCTCGGCGGTCGACCCTAGCCGACACTCTTGAAGATCCGGCTCACGTCGATGTTGCCCCAGGTCCAGGGCTTCCACAGCGACGCTCCGCGCCAGGACAGCAGGACGAACCGCGCCTGGCCGACGAGATTCTCGGCCGGGACGAAGCCGACGCCCATCGCCGACGGCGGCCAGCGGCTATCCAGCGAGTTGTCCCGATTGTCGCCCATCATGAAGTAGGCCCCTTCCGGCACGACATAGGTCCGGGTGTCGTCGCCGTCATGGTCGGGACCACGATCGAAGGTCAGGTAAGCCCGTCCGTCCGGCCGATGCTCGATGTGCTGCAGCACCGTCACCTCGGGCGCGCCGGGATCATGCGTGAAGCCGGCGTTGGTCCGCACGATCGCAACGTCGTTGACATAGACCGTCCCGTCGCTGACCCGCACGCGGTCGCCCGGCAGACCCAGCACCCGCTTGATATAGTTCTGGCTCATGTCTCGCGGCAGCTTGAACACGACCACGTCTCCGCGCTTCGGACCTGTCCCCAGCACGCGCCCTTCGAACAGCGGCAAGCCGAGCGGGATCGAATATCGACTCCAGCCGTAGTCGAACTTCGAGACCACCACATAGTCGCCCGTCCGCAGGCCTGGCTCCATCGAGTCCGAGGGGATCGTGAACGGCTCGAAGATCACCACCCTCAGCGCGAGCGCGATCAGAAGAGCCACGCCCACCGTACGGAGGATGTCGATCAGTTCGGCCGCAAAGGATCGGCGGTCGCGCGGCGTGGTGTCGGAGGTCATCGGGCATCCTCGGCAGACGTTCGGTCGGTTGTCGCCGTAACGGGCCTCACGATCCGGCCCACGACAATCGATCCCGCGTCGGGACGCGGGAACATCGTGTCCGGACAGCCACCTGGCTCCAGGACCTTGACCATCACTTCGAGGGAGAAGTGGTGGGTGCAGTAGGATTCGAACCTACGACCCGCTGATTAAGAGTCAGCTGCTCTACCAACTGAGCTATGCACCCGCCGTGCCCCGAACACCCCTGGAGGGCCGGCGGCGAGGGCGCGGAAAATACGCAAAATCGCGCCTTTGGCAAGGCGCGTCTTTCCGGCGGTGCAATAATCCTCCGTCGGGGCGCTTGCGGGCCGCGACACCAGGGCCGTTCCGCGCGCGCGACGGCCCCTTGACCCAACGGCCGCAACACCGGATCACTCAGGCCGCCGGGGGGTTGAGGAGCCAGAAATGCGCAATACGATCCTGGGCTTGCTGCTCGCTGTCGGCCTTGGCGGCGCGGCGCAGGCCGCCGACTACGTCGTGGTCCGATCGACCGATCCCGCCGTGAAACCCGGGCTGGAACTGGCTGCCGGCGAGCGCCTGGCGCTGGGCGCCGGCCAGACCGCCACCATCATGTCAGCCAGCGGGTCCATCAGCACGCTTCGCGGCGCGGCGAGCGGGGTCGCCGCGCCTCGGGCCCGCGCCCCGTCCGATCCGTCGCGCCTGGCGGCCCTGAAGGCGCTGGTGGCCCCCGCGCCCACGGGCTCCACCTTCGGCGCTCGTCGTTCCGGCGTCTGCCCAGACCCGGCGACCTTGACCACCGTGGACCAGATCCTGTCGGTCCAGTCGGGCGGCTGCGCCGTTCAGGCGCGGGTCGCCCTGGAGACCTACGTCGCCGCCCAGGCCAAGCCGTAGCTCCGCGGGCCTCGGGCCCCGGGCTTTGCGCCGGGTCGCGGTAGGAGGTAGTTGAGGGCCGCGCCGTCCAAGGCGACGGGCAAGGAGTGCGATTCCGCGCATGAGCGCTTCCCAGGCGGAACAGATCGCCGGCGTTCGGCCGATCCTGCGGCGCGTGGTGGCCAACGCGGGCCTGCTGCTCGGCGGCCGGACTGTCAACGCCCTCCTGAGCCTCGCCTTCATGGCGATCGCCGCCCGCGCACTGGGCGCCGCGGAGCTGGGCGTCCTGGTGCTGATCCAGGCCTTCGGTCAGTTCCTGGGCGAGGTGGTCAAGTTCCAGTCCTGGCAGACCATTCTGCACTATGGCGCCAAGCCGGCGGCCGAGGGGCGGGTGAAGGACTTCCAACGCGTCCTGCGCTTCACCGTCGTGCTGGACTTCGCCAGCACCGTGCTCGGCATCGCCGTGGGCGTCGTCGGCGCGATCGCATTCGCCGGCGTCCTCGGATGGGGCCAGGCCGAGGCTCCGGCCGCGGCGCTGTTCATGTTCTCCATCGCCTTCATGGTCTCGGCGACGCCGCTCGGGCTCCTGCGCCTGTTCGACCGCTTCGACGTTCTGGCGTGGCAGGCCGGCCTGATCTCGCTCTTCCGGGTTATCGGCGGCGTGATCGCCTTCCTGCTGGGAGCCGGGATGGAGGGCTTCCTGCTGGCGACCGCCCTGGCGACCTTCGGCAGTTGGCTCTACCTCGCCGGCTCGGCCGTGATCGAACTGAAGAAGCGCGGCCTGCTGGCGGACTTCAGCTGGCGCGGCCCACTGACCGAGGGGATGCCTGGGGCTTGGCGGTTCGCCTGGAACACCAATCTGGCCAGCACCCTCGACGTGGCCTTCACCCATGTCGCCACCCTGATCGTCGGCGCGCTGGTCGGTCCCTCGCAGGCCGCGTTCTGGCGGGTGGGGCGACAGGTCGCAGACGCCCTGGCCAAGCCCGCCAAGCTGCTGACCCCCGCCCTCTATCCCGAACTGGCCCGTCTTCGCGCCGAGGACCGCCACCACGCCATGTGGCGGCTGGCGCGGAACGTCGGCCTGTTGGCGGGCGGCGTGGCCCTGGTGATGCTGGCCGCGAGTTGGCTGGCCGGTCCGACCTTGCTGAAGCTGGTGATGGGCCCGGCGTTCAAGCCGGCGGCGGCGGTGATGACGTGGCAGGTGGGCGCCGCCGTCATCGGCGTCTTCGCCCTGCCGCTGGAGCCGATGCTGATCTCACTGGGCAAGCCGGGAGCGGCGGTAAAGGTCAGATTGGCGGTCAGCGCCGGCTTCCTGGCGACGCTCCCCTTCCTCGTCACGACGTTCGGCCTTATAGGCGCGGGCGCTGGTCTAGCTGCGGCAGCGGGCGCCCTTGCCCTGGGCATGCTGTGGTTCATCCTGCGAGAGAACGGGACTCGGCAGGCGGCGGCGACGCCCACGCCTGAGCCCGAAAGTCTGAAAGGCGACGTTTGACGGCTACCCCTACCGCGCCGGACCGCCCGTTCCACCGGGACGGTTTCGCGACCCTGACCGAGGCGCTCGACTTCGCGGCCAACGGTCCCACCGGCATCAACCTCTACGGCCTTCGCGGCGAACTGATCGAAGCCATCCCCTACGGCGACCTGCGCGCGCGGGCCCGTGCCCTGGCCGCCCGCTTCCTGGCCGCGAGCCTGCAGCCCGGCGACCGGGTGGGACTGGTCGCCGACACGGACGTCGATTTCGTCGTGGCCTTCTTCGCCTGCCAGTACGCACGGATCATCCCGGCTCCCCTGCCCCTGCCCGCCCCGCTCGGTGGTCGCGACGCCTATGTGGAGCAGATCGGCCGGATGCTGACGTCGGCGAGCGCCGCCGCCGTGTTCGGGTCGGAAACCCTGATGCCGTGGCTCCAGGACGCCGCAAGCGCCGCGGGCACGCGCCTCGCGATGAGCATCGCCGACCTGCCGCAGGCCCCGCCGGTGGATCTGCCCGCGCCGCAGCCCGATGACCCCAGCTACGTCCAGTTCTCGTCTGGCAGCACCCGTAATCCCACGGGCGTGCTCTGCACCCACCGCGCACTGATGGCCAACGCCCTGGCGTCCACCCGCGAGGGGCTGCAGGTGACGCCGGTCGACCGCGCGATCTCGTGGCTGCCGCTCTATCACGACATGGGCCTGGTCGGATTTCTGCTCATGCCGCTGTCGGCCCAGATGTCGATCGACCTGATGCCGACCGGCGCCTTTGTCCGTCGGCCCCTGCTCTGGCTGGACCTGATCTCGAAGAACGGCGGGACCATCTCCTACAGCCCCAGCTTCGGCTACGAGCTCTGCGCCAAGCGTGGCGACGGAACCCGTGAAGGCCTGGATCTCTCCCGCTGGCGGATCGCCGGGTGCGGCGGCGACATGGTGCGGCCTGGACCGCTCAACGCCTTCGGCGAGCGCTATCGCAGCGCGGGCTTCCGCCACACCGCTTTCGTGGCCAGCTATGGCATGGCCGAGGCGACCCTCGGGCTGTCGATGGCCCCGCTCGACACCGGCCTGGTGTTCGACACCGTCGATGTCGACCGCATGGAGACGGACGGCGTCGTCCAGACAGGCGAAGGATCCCGCTCTCGCGCCTTTGTCCGCTGCGGTCGTATTTTCCCCGGCCACGACCTTGAGGTCCGTGGCGACGATGGCCAGGCCCTGGCCGAGCGTCAGGTGGGTCGCATCTTCGTTCGCGGCCCCAGCCTGATGCGCGAGTACTTCGGCGATCCCCAGGCGACCGCTGCCGTGCTGTCGCCCGACGGCTGGCTCGACACCGGAGACTTGGGCTACCTCGTCGACGGCCAGATCGTGCCGACCGGACGCGCGAAGGACCTGATCCTGCTGAACGGCCGCAACGTATGGCCGCAGGACCTGGAATGGACCGCGGAGTCCGAGGTGGAGCGCCTGCGGAGCGGCGACGTGGCCGCGTTCTCGATCGACGACACCGAGGGCGAACAGCTTGTCGTCCTCGTCCAGGCCCGCAGCAGCGACCCCGAGGTGCGCCAGGCGCTGTGCACCGACGTCGCAGCGGTCCTGCGCGCCCGCCACGGGGTTGAGCCGCGGGTTGAGCTGATCGGGCATAACACCCTGCCCCAGACCTCGTCCGGCAAGCTCAGCCGTTCCAAGGCCCGTACGCTGTTCCTCAGCGGCGCCTTCCGCCAGGAGGAGCCGGCCTGACCGCGCGAGCCGGCGCCGGCAAGCTCGCGGCGGTCACGGGAGCCACCGGCTTCCTGGGCCGCCAGGTCGTTCGCGCTCTGTCCGATGACGGATGGCGCGTGCGCGTCCTGTCGCGGCGCGATCCGATCGACCCGATCTGGCGGGGGGTGACGCCCGAGGTCGTGGTCGGCGATCTCGGCGACGACCCCGCCCTGAAGCGCCTTTGTCGCGACGCCGATCTCGTGATTCACGCCGCCGGCCTGGTAAAGGCCCGCAGCCGCGCCGCCTTCGACGCGGTCAATGTCGACGGCGCCCGGCGCTTGGCCGAGGCGGCCACCGCGGTTTCGCATGTCCTGCTCGTTTCAAGTCTGACCGCCCGCGAGCCGCACCTGTCGCACTACGCGGCGAGCAAGCGCGCGGGCGAGGAGGCCATGGTCGCGGTCTTGGGCGAACGCCTGACCATCGCCCGGCCCTGCGCCATCTACGGTCCCGGCGATGTCGAACTGCTGCCTGTTTTCCGCGCAGCGGCGGTCAGTCCCGTGCTGCCATTGCTGAATCCCAACGGGCGTGTGGCCATGATCCACGTCGAGGACGCCGCCCGCCAGACCGCCGCGCTTGCTGCACTGCGGCCGTCCACGCGCCCCGTGGTCCTTTGCGACGACCGGTCCGAGGGCTATTCCTGGCGCGAGCTGATGCACGCCGCCGCCCGCGCCTGCAACCGTAGGCCGAGGTTGGCGCCCGTTCCCGACGCCCTGGTGCGCGCACTTGGAATCACAAATGATTTCACATTGCTGCTCGGGCAAACGCCGATGCTAAGCGCAGCCAAGGTCCGCGAACTGCTCCACCCCCACTGGGGCGCCTCCGCCGAGGAGCTGCCAGAGGTGCGCCCAGCCGCGAAATACGACCTCGACAGCGGCTTTGCCGACACTGTCGCCTGGTACCGCAATGCGGCATGGATGAAACATTAGCTGCGGTTTTGTGACCCGCTTTCGCCACGCGCGGGTGGAAAAACACCTCGGACAGGCTTAGGTACCCGCTTGGCGTTAAGAGTCATTGGAGCCGATGGGGGGCTCGCGCATGGTTGAACTGGCGACGGATCTGACCGTCCGTGAAGTCGCGCGAGCGGCCGAGACGGTCCTGGGCCGTAGCGTTCAGGTCACCCCGGACACCGATATCGCTCGCGATCTCGCCGTGGATTCGCTTGCGCTCATGAACATCGTCATGGAGCTTGAGGATCGGTTCGACCTGTCGATTCCTCTTGATCGCCTGGCGACCGTGCAGACGGTCGGCGATCTTTCCGATCTCATCAACACGCTGCGGGTGAAGGCTTAAGGATGTCGCTCCTCGACAAGCACTTGGGCTATCGCGCCCCCTTGGATGGCATCCGTGCGGCTGGCGCCGACCCGTCGGCTGTTCGCTTTGACGCTGTTCTGTCGCCCACGGAAGGTCTGCTGGATGGCAAGAAGGTCATCCTTCTCGGGACCAACAACTACCTGGGCCTGACGTTCGATCCCGCCTGTATCGAAGCGTCCGCGGACGCGGTGCGGCAGTGGGGCACGGGCACCACCGGCTCGCGTTTCGCCAATGGCACCTTCGCCGGACACACGGCGCTCGAAACAGCGCTGGCGAAGTTCTATGGCCGCAAGCACGCCATGGTCTTCACGACCGGCTATCAGGCGAACCTGGGCGGCATCTCCGGCCTGGTTGGGCGCGGCGATCACCTGATCCTCGACGCCGACAGCCACGCGTCGATCTACGACGCCGCCAAGCTCTCGGGCGCGGAAGTCATCCGTTTCCGCCACAACGACCCGGAAGACCTGCACAAGCGCCTTCGCCGCATGGGCGACCAGGCCAAGGGCAGCCTCATCGTCGTCGAGGGCATCTATTCCATGATCGGCGACGTCGCGCCGCTAAAGGAAATGGTCGCCGTCAAAAAGGAAATGGGCGCCTACCTGCTGGTGGACGAAGCCCACTCCATGGGCGTGCTCGGTGAAAAGGGCCGCGGCCTGGCCGAGGCCGCCGGTGTCGAAGAGGACGTGGACTTCATCGTCGGCACCTTCTCCAAGAGCCTGGGGGCCGTGGGCGGCTTCCTGGTGTCGGACGAAGAGAACTTCGACCTGCTGCGCATCGTCAGCCGGCCGTACATGTTCACCGCCTCGCTCCCGCCGGCCGTCATCGCCTCGACTCTGACGGCCCTGAAGCGCCTGGAGGAGGACTCCAGCCTCCGCACCCAGCTCGCCGCCAACGCCGACCGCCTCTATGAGGGTCTGCGCGACATGGGCTATGCGGTCGGCCCGCACGCCAGCCCGATCACCGCCGTGGTCATGCCCGATCAGGCCATGGCTGTGACCATGTGGAACGCCCTGCTGGTCAACGGCGTCTATCTGAACCTGGCGATCCCGCCGGCGACACCGGAGAACAAGTCGCTCCTGCGCTCCAGCGTCAGCGCGGCCCACACGGCTGAACAGATCGACGCGGTGCTTGATATCTTCGAGCGCCTGGGCCTCGAGTACGGCCTGCTCCAGCGCCCCCGTCGCGCCTCGGCCTGAACCGTCAGGCGTTGTGCCGGCGGCGCTCGCGCTGCCGGCGTCTCAGGTCAAGCCACGCGCCCGGCGCCGCCAGGAACGGATGGCGCTCTCGAAACGGCGTGACGGCCAGCTCGATACCGGTGTGCCGCTCGACTTTGTAAGCCGCGTAGCGCGCGGCGCCGTCGAAGGTGAAGGCGGCTTTCAGGATCCGCGCCATGTTGAGCGGCTTGCCGGCCAGATTCGGCAAGGCCCAACCCGGCAAACCGTCCTTCATGGGTCGCAAAACGGCGCCGTCGGCCTCGAATGCGACCGCACCTGCCTGCCAGGCCAGTGGCAGAACCGCGGCATAGCGCCCCGCGTCCGCCCCCAGCACCGTCCCCGCCCGATTGGTGCTCTCGACCCGGAACTCCGCGGCATAGGTCTGCCGGAACAACGCCAGCCAGAAGTCGTCGGCCTTGCCCTCGCGCGGGCCGAGGGCCGCGGCGTAGCGGCTGGCGGTGACCACGGCGCCCGTCACGGCGACGGCGACCTGCCGGGCCGCGTCCGCGTCGGCGCTCCAGACCCGCTGCGTGGGCTGAACGAACCGCGCCCAGATCGTAGTGTCCAGCGTGGCGCCTCTGGCGGCGCGCGCGAATGTCGACAGCGGCAGGGTCGCCACCTTGGCCCGCAGCGTGCGGCCCGCGACCTCGATCTCGTGGTAGCTCACCTCAGGCCAGAGCACCCGCTCCGCCAGACCGTGAAGACCCCGCCGATGCGGGCGATACGTCAGCCGGTAGAAGTCCAGGATTCCGGTCAGGTCGCCCGTCCGGAGGGTCGAGCCATAGTAGAGGATCGCCGCGTCCCTGCCGGGCTCGGCCAACGCCGCGGCGAGGGCGACCACCGCATCGGGGGCCGGGCTCGCCAGTTCCGTCTCGACCCGCTGGAGCAGGGCCTCGCTCATGGAACGACGAATTCTAGCGATGGCCCCTGGCGGATCGTGAGGTCCCCGCCCCTGTACGGTTCCCCGTCCAGGACGAAGTCGCCATCGAAACGCAGGCCAAAGTCCGTCACGTCGTGACGACGATATCCCTTGGCCGCCAGCCACGGCGCATCCTGGCCACGGACGATGGTCGGCAGGGCTCGCAGCAGGCGTCGGGGTGGCGCGTCCACCGACAGCACCTTCAGGCCCTCGCGCGGCTCGCCATAGGGTTTTAGGCCCAGCGGGAAGCGCTTGAACGTCGAGGCCATGATCAGGAACCACTGACGCTCCTCTGGGGTCGCGCCGATCGAAAGACTCGCCGCCTCGCCCCGGCGCCAACGGTCGCCCGCGCCGCCCAGCAGGGTGCGCGCCAAGCCGCCGGCCAGGGTCAAGCCCACGGCGGCGTCATCAATGAAGCCCCGCCCATGGTTCTTCTGCGCAAGCTTGGTCGCCCTGACGAAGGCGCCCACGCCGAACAGGAAGCCCCGCCGCTCCGGCGCGGTCTCACCGGCGCGGACGATTTCCAGGCATTGCCGGCGCTTGGTCGGTTTGCCGGCAGCCGCCGACGCCAGGATGTCCTCCAGCGTCGTCCCAAGCGGCGACTCGATATCGAGCGCCAGCGCATTCGTCTTGCCGTTCGGGAGCACCGCGAGGCGAGGGATACGACCGTCGAACGCCTCCGGCAGTCGCGTGACCACCTCGCGCACTGTGCCGTCGCCGCCGTCGATCACCACCAGTTCGACGCCGTCCGCCGCTAACCGACGCAGGCCCGCCATCAGATGGCTGGGCTCCTCCGGGACGATATCGACCACGTCCTCCGGCAACGGCACGCGGCCCGCCCCCCGGTTCCGGTGGCTATGCTGGTTCCAGATGAGTCCGGCGCGGATCAATGCGACAGCCAGGACACCACGCGCGCGCGCGGGGTCGCCAACGCCTGGACCAGCTGCACCCCGTGAACCACGAGGCTCAGGGCGGTCCAGAGCGCCACCAGATGGAAGCCGATCTCAGGCACGCCCAGCAGCGCGGCTGGCGTCAGGATGAGCAGGTTGGGGTTCCGCCGCGCTGTGATCAGCCGGAAGAAGCTGTCGAACGGCCGCCACGAATGAACGTGGAAGCCATAGCGGCGCATGAAGATGCCCTCGAAGATGCGCTGGACGACGTATCCGACCAGAATGACCAAGAGGCCGTAGCCGGCGAGGTCGGGGGTAATCGTCGCGATCCCGAAGCACCCCACGTACCAGGCCCACCACCAGAACGGGGGATGGATCAGATCGATGCCGTGGTCGAAGACATTGCCGATCGCCGACGACGTTAGGGTCACCCGCGCCAGCTTGCCGTCGACGGTGTCCAGGAAGGTCATGATCCAGGCGCAGACCAGACCCAACCCGAAGTGGCCGTGCCAGAACAGCCAGAAGGCGGCCAAGACCATCAGGAAGCCGACGAAGGTCACCTGATTTGGCGAAAACCCGGCGACCGCGCACCAGCGGGTGACGATCCGCGCCGGGACCGGCCACCAGTACTTGGTGACCACGTCGGTGACCCCCTTGTACGACCCGGCGAACGTCCGGGCCTCGACGGCGCGCACGTTATCGGCGGTCAGGCGCACCAGCACCGGCGGCTCACGCTTGCGCAGGGCCTCATTGTACGACAGTTCAGCCAGCGACAGCCGCCGCAGACCGCCGGGGTCCGCCCCGCGCTCCAGCGCCGCCGACGCCTCGGCCACCCGCAACGCCGGAACGTGCGCCGCCACAGCCGCGCCGTCATCGGCGATCAGCACCGAATCCGGACGCTTGGCCAGAGTCGCCAGCAGCGCCTCGTCATAAACCCAACCGCCCAGGGCCAGGACGACGCCACCCGAGGTCGGGGCCGTCTCGACCACGCTGAGCTTGGCGCGCGCGAAGGTCCGGCGCAGCCGCTCGCGGGCCGTCATGCCCCAAATGCGGACCTCGCCCGCCCCCAGGATCAAGCCCGCGGGCGCCGCGTCCGTCTGAACCGTAGTCTGCAAAAGCTCGCGCGCCTCTCACGCAAATCAACGGAACCTGATACCGAGCGCCGTTCCGTTAGGAAAGCTCGTGACCGGTTTCCGTCTCGCCCATTTGTCGGATCTGCAGCTCCCGCCGCCGCCCCTGCCGTTCCGCTGGCGCGATGTCGCCTCGAAACGGCTGCTGAGCCGCTTTGCCTGGCGGCGCAAGCAGCGTCGCCACCTCCAGTCCGTCCTCGACGCCATCGCCGCCGATGTGCTGGCCCAAGCGCCCGATCATGTGGCGATCACTGGCGACGTGATCAACTTCGCTACGCCGGAGGAGTTCGCCGCCGCGCGGACCTGGCTGCAGCGCCTTGGCGACCCCGCGGGCGTCACGGTCAGCCCCGGGAATCACGACGCGCTCAGCGCCGCTGGCGCGCCCAAGAGCTTCGCACCCTGGGCGCCCTGGCTTGGCGACGGTGACGACGCCGGCTTCCCTTACCTGCGGGTCCGCGGCCCGGTGGCGTTGATCAACCTGTCTTCCGCAGTGCCAACCGCCCTGCACCTGGCGCAGGGCGCCCTGGGATCGGCCCAGATCGACCGGGCCGCCGTCCTGCTCCGCGAGACCGGCGAGCGCGGCCTCTACCGCATCGTCCTGCTGCACCATCCGGTCGCGCCGGGCGTCGTGGCCGGCCGCAAGGCGCTGACCGACGCCGGCGCGCTGCGCGCCATGCTGTCCGAGACGGGCGCCGAGCTGATCCTGCATGGCCATGCGCACCAGGCGCTGCTGACCCGCGTCCCCGGGCCCCTGGGGCCAATCCCCATCCTGGCGACGCCGGCCGCCTCCACGCCCGCCGGCGGTCACGGGGAACCGGCGCGCTGGAACGAGATCGAGATCGCCCGCGATGGCGCAGGCTTCCGCACGACCGTCCGGGCTCGCGGAATCACCGCGGACCTCACGATCGAGCCGCTGGGGAGCTTCGTGCTGTGCTAACGCAGGTACGTCATCTGGATCGAAATCTGCCGCTCCCCCGCCCCCAGCCGGAACCGCACCGCGGCCAGCGACGGCAGGCCCGTCTTGGTGTCGGGATCGTTCGAGAAGCCGAAGCCCTCCGCCGGCAGCCCCACCAGGGTCCGATCGAAGTCTCTGTCGCCGTCCTGGTCATGATAGACCGCCACCGCATAGGCTCCCGGCGGCAACCAGAAGCAGGTCCGCACCGACGCCGCGGCGCGCAACCGCTGGCGCGCCAGCTTCCCGCCCTTGGCCAGAAACCGGCGCCGGTCGTCGGGATAGACGGTGATCGCCACCTCGCCCTTGGGCATTCTGACCCCGGTCACATGCACGTTGAGTTTTGCGGAGGCCGGCGCCCGCAGGCCCGCGCATCCCTGATCGGCCAGCGCCGGCCCCGCACCCAGCAGGCTGGCGGCGATAGCGATTGCGACCGTTCTCCCTTTCATGGTCAACGCCCGCTCCCTATGATCCACACGCGGCCTGACCGCTCACCTGGCACGGACAGATCGTGACGAACGCCACAGCCCGCAAATTCGGCTATCCCCACACGCTCGTCGCCGAGACGACCCATTGGCTGGTCCTCCTGCGGCCCCAGCAACCGACGTACGGCGCGTTGGTGCTGGTCTGCAAGCAGGCCGCGACCGCCTTCTCCGACCTTTCGCCCGACGCCTTCGCCGACATGAAGTCCGCCGTGGACGGGATCGAAGGGCTGCTTCGCCACGCAGTCGCCTACGAACGGATCAACTACCTCATGCTGATGATGGTGGATCCCGACGTCCATTTTCATGTGATCCCGCGCTACGACGGCGAGCGGACGCACGGCGGCCACGTCTTCAAGGATGCGGGCTGGCCCGGTCCGCCGGCGCTTGCGTCGCACGTCGCACTGCGCGAGGAGGAGGCGACGGCGCTCGCCGCCGATTTCGCCGCCCGCTGGCGGTCATGACCGCCGCATTCCGGGGGACCTTTTGAGTCTCATCGACCGCTACCTGCTCCGCCTGGCGTTCTGGCCGATGGTGGGAGCGATGGGTGTCACCCTGATCGCGCTCCTTCTGGAGCGCATCCTGCGCCTGCTCGACATGCTGTCGGCGTCCAGCGACCGCTTCGGCTTCGTCGCCCAGCTGGCCGTGAACCTGGTGCCGCACTACCTGGGCCTCACCCTGCCCGCCGCCTTCTTCCTGGCGCTGGTGGTGGTGGTGAATCGGATGAACCAGTCGTCCGAAGTCGACGCCCTGCTGGCGGCGGGAGTCTCCCTTACGCGGCTGGCGGCCCCTTACCTGTGCCTCGCCGCGGCCCTGACGGCGGTCAGCCTGCTGGTCTTTGGCTTCCTGCAACCCTACAGCCGCTACGCCTACCGCGCGGTGCTGCACACGGCTCAGAACGCCGGCTGGAACGGCCTGGTCCCAGCTGAGACGATCCTGGCGCCGTCCAAAAATCTCACCATGACCACGGACGAAGCCGATGCGGCGGGCCAACAGCTGTCGCGCATCTTCATCCGGCGCATGACCGACAAGGGCAAGGAAGAGATCACCACGGCCCAGATGGCCGAGGTGCGCCGCACCAATGATGGCCAGAACGTCCGCCTCGAGCTCCAGAATGGCCAGCAGCTGCGGTTCAACGACCAGGGCCGGCCCGAGGTCCTCAGCTTCAAGACCTTCACCATGCAGTTGCCCATGACCGGCCCGGCCAAGCTGTTGCGGGCCCGGGGGGGCGACGAACGCGAGCTGACTCTGTTCGAGCTCTGGAACCAAGCGCACAGCGGCGCCTCGACCATCCCGAAACAGACCCTCAAGGCCGAGCTCTACGGCCGCCTCGCGCGCGCTTTGTCCCTGCCGCTCCTACCATTGCTGGCAGTGCCGCTGGGACTCTCGGCGAAGCGCAGCGGACGCGCGCCCGGCGCGATTGTTGGCGGCCTGCTTCTGCTGGCCTTCCACCACATGGTCCAGTTGGGCCAGGGCCTGGCGGAAAAGGGCCGCATCTCGCCCGAACTGGCGGTCGGCGCGCCCTTCCTGGTCTTCGCCGCCATCGCCTTCACAGTTTTCATCACCAGCCGAAAACGGCCCGGCGAGACCCCCATCGGCCAGCTGATGGAACACCTCAGCGCCGCCATGGCGCGGATGCGGATGAAGAAAAAGGCCGCCGCCGGAGCCGCCGCATGACCCTGGGCGGCTATCTGCTTAAGCTGATGGGGGGGCGGATCCTCATCGCCTTGCTGGCGCTGGTGGGCATCCTCCAGATTCTCGACCTCCTGGACGTCACCAATGACATCCTGGACCGCGATCTGGGCGCCGCGGGCGTGGGCTACTACGCCCTGCTGCGCCTGCCCCGCCTGATCGAGCAGGCCGCGCCGCTGGCCGTCCTGGCCGGCGCCCTGTTCGCGTTCGGCAAGCTGGCGGGCGACAGCGCGGTCACCGCCATGCGGTCCACCGGCTTCTCTGCCTATCGCCTGACCGCCATGGCCGCCCCGGCGGCCGTCGCCCTCACCCTGGTTCAGCTGGTGATCGGCCTGCAGATCGCCCCGCGCACCGACCAGATCCTCTCCACCTGGTGGCAGGCCAGCTCGCCCAAGGATCCGTCCAAGGTCATCGACCCCATGACCTTCCGCGTCGGCGACGAGCTGGTGGTGGCCGTCCCCCGGGATCCCGATGGCCATAGTCTCGAGAAGGTGACCATCTATCGCCGCGACCAGGCCGGCCGGCTGATTCAACGCACCAGCGCCCAGGCCGCCGTCTATCAGGAAGGCCGCTGGCGCCTGATCGAGCCGCGCTTCGAAACCCTCGGGACCGCCAGCGTCACAGAGGGCCAGGCCCGCATCATGGATTGGACCCAGGCGCTGCGCCCCGCCGATGTCCGCGCCCTCGCCCAGGGTCAGACATCGGTGACGCCGGCCGAAGCCAGCCGCGCGCTGTCCGGCGGCCTCTCAGTAAGGCCCCGCACCTTCTACGACACCCAGCTCCAACGCTCCTGGGCCGCGCCGATCGCCTGCATCGTCATGCTCCTGTTGTCGGCGCCCGCGGCCCTCGCCAACTTCCGTGGCGGCGGGGCGACGCTGATCGTCCAGTGCATGGCCGCCGGCCTGCTGTTCCTGGTGTTCGACGGCGCCTTCACCGCCCTGGGTGAAAATGGCGCCGTGCCGCCCATCCTCGCCGCCTGGGCCGCGCCCGCCATGTTCGCGGCGCTGGGCATGAGCGTGCTGCTCTATCTGGAAGGATGACCGCCTTGGGGGGCGTCGACATCGTTGCGGTCCAGTCGAAGTCCGAGCTGGATAGGTTCATCCGCGTGCCCATGCGCCTGGGCGCCGGCGACCCCAACTACATCCCGCCGCTGATCCTGGAACGCGGCGAGTCCCTCACTGCCAAGGGCAACCCCTTCTTCCAGCACGCCGACGTCCAGTTCTGGCTGGCGGTGAAGGGCGGGCGCGACGTTGGCCGGATCAGCGCCCAGATCGACCATCTCAACCCCCAGACGAAGGACGGCGTCGGCCACTTCGGCATGATCGCCGCCGAGGACGACGCCGACGTCTTCGCCGCGCTGTTCGCCACCGCCGAGGCCTGGCTCAAGGCCAAGGGCTGCACCACCGCCATCGGCCCCGTGAACCTCTCCACCAACGAGGAGGTCGGTCTGCTGGTCGATGGGCACGACACCCCGCCAATGTTCATGATGAGCCACGACCCGCGCTACGCGCCGGGTCGCATCGAGGGCGCGGGCTATGCCAAGGCCAAGGACATCTTCGCCTACACCTGCAGCGTCGCCGACGACCTCCCGGCCCCGTTGCTACGGCGCCTGCGCAAGGGCCTGCCCGCGGGCGTGACCCTGCGCACCCTGGACATGAAGCGCCTCAACGAAGAGGTCCAGACCCTCACCGGCATCCTCAATGACGCCTGGTCCGGCAACTGGGGTTTCACGCCGACCACCGAGGCCGAGACCAAGGCGCTGGCCACCACCCTCTCCCTGCTCATCGACGCGCGCCTGGCCTGGTTCGCCGAGATCGACGGCGAGCCGGCCGGCTTCATGATCCTGCTGCCCAACATCAACGAGGCCATCGCCGACCTGAAAGGCAAGCTGTTCCCCTTCGGCTTCGCCAAGCTGCTGTGGCGGCTGAAGGTCAAGGGCCCCAAGACGGGCCGGGTGCCGCTGATGGGCGTGAAGCGCAAGTTCGCCAACAGCCTCCGCGGCCAGATGCTGCCCTTCCACCTGATCGACGCCGTCGCCCAGGCCGCGCGCAAGCAAGGTTACGAGCGCTACGAACTGTCCTGGATCCTGGAAGACAACCTCGCCATGCGCCGCATCTGCGACGCCGGCGGGGCGAAGGTGTACAAGACCTACCGGCTCTTCGAGAAGGCGCTGGGGTGAGCGGCTTCTCTGCCCTGGTCCTGGCGGGTTCGCGCGGCGGCGTCGATCCCGTCGCTGCCTATGGCGAAGCCCCGCACAAGGCTCTGATCCGACTGGGCGGCGAGACCCTGCTGGCCCGTGTCGTAGGCGCGCTCCGGGCCGCCGGCGCCACCCGCATCGCCGTCATCTCCAGCCATCCGCAGGTCCGCGACGAGATCGCCCGCCTGGGCGCGGAGGCGCTGGACGAGGCCGCCGGTCCCAGCCTGAGCGTGAAAGCCGGCGCCGCGGCCCTGGGCACCCCGTTGGTGGTCACCACCGCCGACCACGCCCTGCTCCAGCCCGACTGGGTCACCCGCTTTCTGGCCGACACCCCCGCCGACGCCGACGTCACCGTCCTTGTCGCCGCCCGCCCCACGGTCGAGTCCGCCGCGCCGGGCACGAAACGCACATGGCTCAAGCTCGCCGACGGCGACTGGTCCGGCTGCAATCTCTTCTATCTGGCGAACCACCGCGCCCTCGGCGTCATCGACCTCTGGCGTCGCGTCGAAGCCGAGCGCAAACGCCCCTGGAAGATGGCCCAGATCCTGGGTCCCGGGATGCTTGTCCGTTACCTTTTCCGCCGCCTGAGCCTGCGTGATGCGGCCACCCGCCTCGGCGCCCTCGCCCACGTCAGAGCGGCGGTCGTCGAGACCCGATACGGCCTGGCTTCGGTCGATGTGGACAAGCCGACGGACCTCGACCTCGTCCGCCAGATCGTCGGCGACTAAGGCGCCGTCCAGCCCGCCGACAGACGGTTCAGGTTCTCGACGTCCTGGGGGAAGTCCATCTCGCCCCATTCCAACCCCTCGATCGAGGCCACCTTCACGTCGACGCCGGTGCGGGCCAGTTCGTCGATGACGGACAGGTACCAGCGGCGCAGGCCTTCCGGCGTCTGCAGCACCTTCTCGACCCCGGCGGCGAACTTGGCGGCGCCCTCCACCGAGAACCGCAGGAAGCCGATCGACTCGGCGTCATAGGCTTCGATGGTCTTGCCGATGGCGACCAGGCGGCCACTGTCGGTCAGCACCTTCATGTCGTCGGCGTCGTAGGCCGGCTTGCGATCAATGGTGACGGTGATCTCGGCCGGCGGCGCGGCCAGCAGACGCTCGGCCACACCTTCGCCGAACAGGGTGTCGCCGTTCAGCACCAGCACCTCACGGTCGAACTCGTGCCGCACGATCCAGCACGAGGCGGTGTTGTCCGACACGGTATAGAACGGGTTGAAGGCCAACCGCACCGGCATGGTCAGCTTCAGCCCCGCCACCTCGGCCTCCACTGCGTCGGCGCGGAAGCCGGTGACGATCACCGCCTCCTGCACGCCCGCGGCCTGCAAGCGGAGCAATTGCCACGACAGCAGGCTCCGGCCGGACAGCTCGATAAGGCACTTCGGGCGCGTCTCGGTCAGCGGGAGCAGGCGCTTGCCCTGCCCAGCGGCGAGGATGATGGCTCTGTTCGGGGGGGTCACGACGCCGTCCGTGGCATGGGATGAAGGGCCCCGTTTCCGCGGGCCGCCCCTATGTAGGCCTGGGGTTCAGGCGTGAACAGGGGCCCGGAAGTGAAGAGACCTCGCAAGGCGCATGGCCCGCGAGGTCCCGTCATGTCATCCATAGGCTGCGGCGCGCCAGGGCGCCGCACGTGGCCTACTTCAGGTGCTTCGCAAGGTGCTTGTTCATTTCGAACATGCTGACCTTGTCCTTGCCGTCGAAAATCGGCTTCAGCTTGGCGTCCGCCAGGATGTCGCGCTTGTTCGCGGGATCCTGCAGGTTGTTCTTCTTGATGTATTCCCAGATCTTCGAGACGGTTTCGCCGCGCGAGAGCTGGCCAGCGCCAACGACGGCCGCCAGTTCGGCGGAGGGCGTCAGGGGCTTCTGCAGTGCGTTCGTCTTCTTTTCCGTGGCCATGGGCTCCCCCGGCTAAAATGGTTGGCGCGAGATCTCGGCGGGGGCCGCCGGGACCGAGTCGCTTTGGGCATCCTAACGTGACGTACGTCTGACGCTACAGAAGATGCGTCACATCAGTCGTCTAGCGGTTGAGCGCATGTCCCGCAGGATCGGTTGCATGCGTCCTGTCGTCGCGTGCTGTGTCACCGAGTCCGCGGGCGAAGAAGTCAAGCAGCGCCGACCAGCGGGGCTCATCGTCGTACACCTCGATGTCAAAAAGGACGCCCGAGAGGCTCAGCGCCGTCTCCAGCAGTCCGGCGCGGGCTGGCACGGCGGACTGTAGATACCCAAGTCGCACCAAACCATTGATCTTCTGGGAAATTTCAAGGGCCGCACGCGCTCGGAAGCCTTGCCCGCCATACGCGGCGACGGCCGCGATCCGCTCCGATCGCCCTGCCGCAAGGGCAAGGGCGAGGTCGCCGCCGGCGCCGAAACCCAGCGCGCCGACGCGCGTATCATCGACGCGCCGCTCGTCGGCCAAATGGTCCAGACTGGCCCAGGCGGCGTCGCGCCGGTCGTCGGCGCAAAGGCCACGGAGATCGGGCGCCAGGACGAAATAATTGTGAGCGGAAAGGCGCCGAGCGGTCAATTCTACCGCCGGCGACAGCCCGTCAGTCGGGGAAAGCAGCAGAATCGGGACCTTCCGACCCGGGCTGTCGGGACAGGCGACGAAGGCGTCGAGGGCGCCATCGTCCAGTTCCAGTTCGATATTGGCTTCCGACATGCCCCGGACGTTATTCCTATCCAATTGATAGGAATATACCGAATGTCTGTCGGCGCGCTCAGTTTTGCTATGCGCCGTCCAAGGCCACCGTCACCTTGGCCGAGAGGCCGGGCCGCAGCTTCGCGACCTCGGGTTGGCCGGCGTCGAAGCGCAGTCGCACGGGCACCCGCTGGACGATCTTGGTGAAATTGCCGACCCCCGGCTCGAACGGCAGCAGGGCGAATTGCGACCCGGTGCCCGGCGCGAAGCTTTCCACATGCGCCTTGAGCACGACGCCTGGCAGGGCGTCGATCTTCACCTTGGCCGCCTGGCCATCCAGCATGCGGGCGGTCTGCGTCTCCTTGAAGTTAGCGGTGATGTAGAGCCGGTCCAGCGGATTGACGACCAGCAGGCGCGACCCCGGCTGGACATAGTCGCCGACATTCGCCTGACGATCGCCGATCACCCCGGCGACGGGCGCGCGGATCTCGACGTGCTGCTGGTCCTGCCGGGCCAGGTCCAGGGCCGCCGCCGCCTTCTGGCGCTGGGCCTTCGCCTGGGCGATGGCGGCCATCAGCTCGCCGCGCCGGCTGGCCGTGACGCTGGCCTGGCTGCGGCTGACGGCCAGACTGGCCCGGGTCTTGTCCGCCGCGGCGGCGGCGGCGACGGCCTGGGTCTGGATGCGGTCGGCGTCGCGCCGTGGCGCATAGCCGGTCTTGAGCAGGGCGTCGTAGCGCGTCCAGTCCGCCTTGGCCCGCAACGCCTCGGCGTCGGCGGCGCGGATACCCGTCTCCGCCTCCCGCACCTCGGCCTGGGCCATGGCCTGTTCCGATCCCAGGCGGGTGAGCGCGGCCTCGGCCGACGCGATCGCGGCCTCGGCGATGGCCAGATCGCCCTGCGCCGCCGCGACCCGCGCGGCGTATTCAGCCGGATCGAGCCGGACCAGCACCTGCCCCGCCTTGACCGCCTGGTTGTCGCTCACCAGCACCTCGGCGACATGGCCGCGCACCCGCGGGGCGACGATCGTCATGTCGGTCTTCACATAGGCGTTGTCGGTCGTCGCGGAGGCCTTGGACGAATGGATATAGGCGTAGCCGCCCGCCCCCGCCGCCAAGGCTGCGCCCAGCACCATCACGCCACGGGGCGGCAGGCGACGCTTCGGCTTCACCGGCGCGCCCTTTGTGACGCTCTCCATCTTCATTTGTCGAAGACCAGCAGGGTCGAGGTGGCCGTCGCATAGAGCCGCCCCTCGAGATCGACCAGGCGGCCTTCGGCAAATGCGGCCCGCCGTCCCAACTGCACGACCTTGCCTTCCGCGCGCACCGGGCCGGTGTGCTTGGTCATGGCCCGGTGATAGGCCACTTTCAGCTCCAGCGTCGTGTAGCCCTTGCCGGGCGCCAGCGCCGAATGCACCGCACAGCCCACGCAGCTATCCAGCAGCGTCGCCGCATAGCCGCCGTGCACGGTGCCGATGGGATTGTAGACGCTCTCGTCCGGCTCGCCGCCGAACACCACGCGGCCCTCCTCCATCTCGATGACCGTGAAGCCCAAAGTCTTCCCGATCCCCGGCCCCCGCTCAGGACGCGTCGGATCGAAGGCGTACTGGAGCTGCTCGAGGCCGGTCATGGCGGACATATCGGGCGCAGTGGTGGTCATTGAGTGATTCCCATTCGGTGTTTCAGGCTCATCCGCGCGGCGGACAAAAGACGATCGGCCGCATCGTCGTCGGCGATAGCCCGCGACAGCGCCACGGCGCCCGCCATCTCCGCGACCAGAGACGCCGCCAGGCTTTCGCGATCGGACACATCCTCCGGAAGCCAGCTGGCGATCCGGCCGATCATCCCACGCACGCCCCGCTCATAGGCCTCGCGCACCGGCGCGCCCTGGCGCGGCAGTTCGCTGGACAGCCCGGCGACGGGACAGCCCCGCTCAGGATGCGCCCGATGCTCCAGCGTCACGTAGGCGTCCACGAACGTCGCGAGGGAATCGGAGCGTGTCAGGCCCTCGGTCATCCGCTCGAAGCGCCGCCCGCTCTGGCCGAACGCCTCCTCGATCGCGGCGGCGACCAACGCCTCCTTGTTGGGGAAGTGGGCGTAGAAGCCCCCGTGGGTCAGGCCGGCGTCGGCCATGACCTCGGCGACGCTCACGCCCTCGGGGCCCTTGGCCCGCACCGACTGCGCCGCCGCCTTCACGACCTTCTGGCGGGTCTCCTGCTTATGCGTGTCGCTGTACCGCATGGGCTTGTCCCAAATTATATGATGCTCATAATATCATGTAACCGACGCGGGAGCGCAAGGACCATGACTGTCGCACCCGCCGCCCCGCTTCCCGTGCTGAGCGAGACGCGAAAGCTCGTGATCTTCGCGATCATGGCGTTCGGCCAGTTCATGGCGCTCCTCGACATCCAGATCGTCGCGGCCTCGCTGAACTCCATCCAGGCCGGCCTAAACGCCGGACCCGACGAGATCGCCTGGGTCCAGACCGCCTATCTGATGGCCGAGATCGTCATGATCCCCCTGGCCGCCTTCCTGTCTCAGGCGCTGTCGACCCGCTGGCTGTTCACGCTGTCGGCCGGGCTCTTCACCGTCTCCAGCCTGCTCTGCGGCCTGGCCTGGGACATCAACTCGATGATCGTGTTCCGGGCCATCCAGGGGTTCACCGGCGGGGCCATGGTGCCGCTGGTCTTCGCCACCGGCTTCGCCATGTTCGACGGCCCCAAGCGCGCCATGATCCCCGCCATCCTCGGCATGGTCTCCACCCTGGCCCCAACCCTGGGTCCCAGCGTCGGCGGCCTGATCACCGAGTACTGGGACTGGCGCTGGCTGTTCTTCATGAACATCGTCCCCGGCGTCGCCGTCACGATCCTCTTCCCCCTCCTGGGCAAGGTGGACGGCGCCAGTCCCCAGATGCTGAAGCGCATCGACTGGCTGCACGTGGCGTCCCTGGCGGTCTTCCTGGGCGGCCTGCAGTACGTGCTCGAGGAGGGCCCCCGCCATGAGTGGTTCACCGACGAGAAGGTGCTGGCCGCCGCCTGGCTGTCGTTCGTCGGCGCCGTGGTCTTCTTTGAACGGACCTTCTTCTCCACCATGCCGGTGGTGAAGCTGACGCCCTTCAAGCGGCCAACCTTCGCCATGGCCTGTGTGCTGAACGTCGTCATCGGCTTCGGCCTGTACGCGGCCACCTACCTGACGCCGGTCTACCTCGGCCGGGTGCGCGAGTTCTCCAGCCTGCAGATCGGCTTGACGGTCTTCGTCACCGGCGTCGCCATGACCATCACCGCGCCCATCGCCGCCCGGCTCTCGACGATCGTCGACGCCCGATACGTGATCGCGGTCGGCTTCACGATGTTCGCTGTCTCGCTGTGGATGTTCAGCCATATCACGCCCGAATGGGGCTTCTGGGAGCTGTTCTGGCCGCAGGTGATACGCGGCCTGGCCATGCTGCTGTGCATCGTGCCGGCCGTCGGAATGGCGCTGAACGGCGTGCCGCCCGACCAGCTGCGCTACGCCTCCGGCCTGTTCAACCTGATGCGCAACCTGGGCGGCGCCGTCGGCATCGCCGTGGTCAACACCTGGCTCATCGACTTCACCCGTGAACATGCCGCCAGCCTCTCCGCGGCCATGGGCGAGCAGCCGGATCGGGCGCGGGACGCGCTGGGCGGCCTGTCGCAGATGGCGGGCCAATGGACCCCCGACAGCGGCCGCGCGCTGCAGACCGCCGAGGCTGTGTTGGGACGGATCGTCGGGCGCGAGGCCGCCACCCTGGCCTTCGCCGACACCTACATGCTGATGGCGCTGCTGTTCGCCGCCGCCCTGGTGATCGTCCCCTTTGCCAAGCCCGCGCCCTTCGTCGCCGGACCTCCGCCCAGCGAGCATTGAAGATCAATCAACTCTGGCGCACCCTGAGCGGAGACTCCTGTTCTCTCCGAAGGCCTGAGCCATGGACATCGTTCTCGACGCCATCGATCGCCGCATCTTGCGCGAGTTGCAGCGCGACGCCACCGTCGCCATCGCCGACCTGGCCCAACGCGTCGGCCTGTCCCAGACCCCTTGCTGGAAGCGGATCAAGCGCCTCACCGACGCCGGGATCATCACCCAGCGTGTCGCCCTGCTGGACCGGAGCAAGCTGGACCTGGGCCTCGCGGTCTTCGTCTCCGTCCGCACCAATCGGCACGACCAGGCCTGGCTGGACGCCTTCGCCGGCGCCGCGGCCGCCATGCCCGAGGTGGTGGAGTTCTACCGGCTGTCCGGCGACACCGACTATCTGATGAAGGTGCTGGTCCGCGACATCTCGGCCTACGACACCTTCTACAAGCGCCTGATCGCCGCCGTGCCCCTGTCGGACGTCAGCTCGGCCTTCGCCATGGAACAGATCAAATCGACGACCGCCCTGCCCATTTGACATAACCCCACGGCAGTAGGCCAACATCCGCCCAACGAACAAAAGATATCGGGAGGCGTATCGGCCATGGCTTGGACAATCGCAGACGTCTGGGAGGCGATCGCCGCCGCCCAGCCCGACCTGCCGGCGCTCGTTCAGGGCGAGCGGGTCACCACCTGGTCGCAGATGGACGCCCGCGCCGACGCGCTGGCCGCCCACATGCTGGCCAGCGGCGTCGGGCATCAGGCCAAGGTAGCGGGCTATCTCTACAACGGCCCCGAATACCTCGAGACCTACTTCGCCGCCTTCAAGGCGGGCCTGGCGCCGGTCAACACCAACTACCGCTACGGGCCGGAGGAGATCGTCTACCTCTTCGACAACGCCGACGCCGAGGCCGTGGTCTTCCATGCCGGCTTCACCGACCTCCTGGAAAAGATCCGCAGCCGCCTGCCCAAGGTGAAAGCCTGGATCGCGGTCGCCGAGCCCGGCCATCCCGTTCCGGCCTGGGCCGCGGACTACGACGCCATCGTCGCCGACGCGCCGGCCCAACGTCCGGTGAAGGCGCCCTGGGGCCGTTCGGGCGACGACCTGCTGCTGCTCTACACCGGCGGCACCACCGGCATGCCCAAGGGCGTGATGTGGCGCCAGGACGACCTGTTCCAGGTGCTGGGCGCCGGCGGCAACGCCGCCATGGGCATCCCCCCCGCCACCTCGATCCCCGAGCTCATCGCGCGCCATGCCGGACCTGAGCACCTGCGCTCCACCACCATCGTCGCCGCGCCCCTGATGCACGGCACCGGCCAGTTTTCGTCGTTCATCACCCTCATCGGCGGCGGCTGCGTCTGCAGCCTGCCCTCGCGCAAGTTCGACGCGGTCGAGCTTTGGAACGAGGTGGAACGGCTGAAGGCCACCAACATCGTCCTCGTCGGCCTGGCCTTCTCCACGCCGATGCTCGAGGCGCTGGACGCCAACCCCGGCCGATGGGACCTCTCCAGCGTGCGCGCCATGAGCTCGTCCGGCTCGATGTGGAGCCAGGAGAACAAGCACGGCCTGCTCCGCCACATCCCGGGCGCCATGATCGCCGACAGCCTGGGCTCGTCCGAGGCCGTGGGCCTGGGCGCCTCGGCGTCCGCTGCCGGGGCCGAGGCCCAGACCGCCGCCTTCATGCTGGGCCCGAACACCGGCGTCTTCACCGAAGACGGCCGCCGCGTCGAACCCGGCTCCGGCGAGCGCGGCCTGGTCGCCGTCTCCGGCTTCCTGCCCGCCGGCTACTACAAGGACCCCGAGAAGAGCGCCAAGACCTTCAAGATCATGGAAGGCGTCCGCTGGTCCGTCCCCGGCGACTGGGCCGAGGTCAACACCGACGGCTCGCTGAAACTGCTGGGCCGCGGCTCGGTCTGTATCAACACGGGCGGCGAGAAGGTCTTCCCCGAGGAGGTCGAGGAGGCCCTGAAGCGCCATGCCGCCGTCCGCGACGCGGTGGTGGTGGGCGTGCCGGACGCCCGCTTCGGCGAACGGATCTGCGCGGTCGTCGAGCCCGAGGCCGGCGCCGCACCCACCCTGCAGGAGATGGGCGACTTCGTCCGCGACCAGCTGGCCCACTACAAGGCGCCACGCGAACTGGTGATCGTCGACACCATCGGCCGCGCCCCCAACGGCAAGGTCGACTACAAGGCCCTCAAGGACCACGCCCTGAAGGTCTTGGGCGTCCCGGCCTAACGCGCAATCCGCCGAAGTTGAGGCCGGTTCGGCGAGAAGATTGCGAGTCAATCAAAGAGATAGAGCCTTCTTGTCCCCTTCAAATGATCCATTTGAAGGGGGAAGGCTCTAGGGTTTTGGCCGCGGCTCCCGCGACAGGCGGGTGATCAGCAGGGCGGCCCGCTTGGCCTGCCGGTCCAGGCTGGTCAGGTCGGCCGTCTCGCCGGGGGCGTGGCTGCCCTCGCCCGCCATACCCAGGCCGACCAGGCCGTCGATGAAGGCCACGAACGAGATGTCGCCCGCGCCCCGGCTCGCCGGATCGCCGGCTGGCATCTCGGGCAGGCCCAGGGTCGCGTTCACCGCGTTCAGCTTGGCCAGCAGGGCGCGATTGCCGTCGGTCGGCGCCATGGGCGGATAGCCGTCGTCCGAGAATTCGATCTCGGCCTCGGCCTTGTCCAGGTGCGCCGCGACGATGGCCTGCATCCGCGCCCGGACCCGCGCGTCCTGCTCGGGCGAGAGCGTGCGGATATCCCCGCGCGCCACCGCCTCGCCGGCGATGACATTGGGCTTTCCGCTGGCCTGACCGCCGGTGTCCTCGGCGTTCAGCCGCGCCTCGGTCCCGCCCAGGATGACGCCCACGTTGTAGGTCAGGTTGGGCTCGGGCAGCTCGCGGCGGAACGCATCGACGATGCGCGCCAGCTCGTAGATCGCCCCGCAGCCAGCGTTCGGCTTGCAGACGCCTGAGGAATGCCCCGATTTCGCCCGCGCCCGGATCGTCCAAGAGGTGGAAGAGCGCCGGGCGATAGACCCCACGTCCTTACCCCCCGCCTGCGACAGGCCTTCGAAGTCCAGCGCCACGTCGCTGGCGCGACCGGCGGCGATCAGGTCCGCCCGCGCCACCGCGAGCGGCTCACCCGGCTTTTCCTCGTCTCCGGTCAGCACCACGGTGATGTCGGCGCCCTTCAGTGTCCCGGCCGCGTGCATGGCGCGCAGCGCCGAGACGATCACGACGTCGCCGCCCTTCATGTCGCCGACGCCTGGCCCCTCGACGGTGTCGCCCTTGCGCGTCCAGCCCTGGAACGGGCTGTCCGGCTCGAACACCGTGTCGAGATGGCCGATCAGCAGGATGCGCTTGCCCTTGCCGTCACCCTTATGGGTTGCGATCAGATGTCCGGCCCGTCCGACCTTCGCCATGGGGATCCAGCGCACCTGGAAGCCTAACTGCTCGAATTCCGGGCGAAGCATCTGGCCGACGCGCTCGACGCCCGCCAGGTTCATGGTGCCGGAATTGACCCGGACCAGCGCTTCCAGAAGCTGCACGTTGCGCTCGCGCTCGGCGTCGATGGTCGCGACCATCTTGCGCTCGGCGGCGTCGCGGATCGCAGCCGCCTTTGGGGCGTCCTGCGAGGCGGCGAAACTCGGCGTCGCGACGGCCAGGGCGGCCAGCGCGACGACAGCGGACAAGCGCATCGGGGTCCTAGCCGGGCTGGCTACGCAGGCTGCGGACGAACTCCACCAGCGCCGAGCGCGACACGCCCCGCGGCAGGGTGGCGTAGGCCTTGAGAAGCTCGAGCGCGCCGGGCTCGGCCAGCAACGCGGCGACCTCATCCACGGCGCCGCTGTGGACGGAGGCTTCGCCGAACATCTCGGCGACAGGGACGCCCAGGGTCTTGGCGATGCGCGTGATCATGGAGGCGCTGACGCGGTTGGCGCCGCGCTCGTATTTTTGAATCTGCTGGAAGGTTACGCCGGCGGCTTCCGCCAGCGCCTGCTGTGACAAACCACGCACCTTACGCAACAGCCGTATACGCGCCCCGACAGCGACGTCTACTGGGTCTGCGACCGCTTCGGGTCTATTGGCCATTTGTGTTCCGGGTCTCCAAGAGGACGTGAGCTATCTCGGCCGTCCGGCTGCGTCATCAGCCGGGGGAACGAGGTTTTCTTGCGGCGACGCAGTATCCGAAATGCAATAACAAGCTTCGGCAATCACGATGCCCAAGGCCCGCCGCAAGGGACCGTACGCAGGCGCACCGCGTTCAAGCTGAATCAACTCTTCTTCGTAAGGCGCAAGCAACTCAATCAGGTTTTGGGCAAGACGCCTGCCGTGCTTCGAATCCTGAATCATACCGCCCCCTTTGGTCGGAAACTCGACCATAGAATTGTTGCTGGCAAGCAACCCAGGCGGGCGCTTGGGGTAACAGCGATCATTCGTCGCAGGCGCCGGGAACTCCCGTCAAGACGAGGGGTTAGACCGCTCCCATGCCGCGACCCGACCCAAAGCCCGCCGCCTATGGCCCCGGCGAAATCGTCGACTTCGACGCCGCGCTGCTGGAGTCCTGCCCGCCCGGTCTCCGCGCCGACCTCCTGGTCGAAGCCGGCCTTCTCGCCGCCGCCTTCGCCCCCGACGGCAGCGCCCACGATCTCGAGACCATGGCCGCCCAGCTGTCAGCCGGCGCCCGAGACGGCGAGTTCCCCCGCCCCCACGCCCGCCGCCTCGCCGCCGCCCTCAAGCACCTGGCGCAGGGGCGGTGAGCGAGGGAGTCTAATTGGCGCACACGCGTCATCTGAGAGGGACCGGCCGCCCAGCCGCCCCACCAGGCCAAAAAAATGGCCGCACCCGGAGGTGCGGCCAAGTCATTAGGGAGGAAACGCCCAAAAGGGCAGGACCTTTCTGCGCCTTTGCTGCACTGCACGCAAGCCTAAAATTCGCGTCGGCGTGAAATCTTCAGACACCGGTGTCATTGTGTCGCGCCCCGAGGGGAGCACGACGTTGCTGCGCTGCAACGAAAGTTGACGCTACGCCACCCAGTCGCGCTTGAGACCGCGGGCCGCCAGGGCGAACAGCGCCGCGCTGACCACATAGAAGCCGAGGCCCGAGTAGATCGCGTAGCGCAGCGCCTCCGCACCGAAGCGCGGGGTGAGCGCATCCGACACGGCCCCGAAGTACCAGGTGCCGAGGCCGAGCCCGATCAGGTTGTTGACGAACAGGAAGCAGGCCGAGGCGGTCGAGCGCTGAGCGGCGGGGACCAAGTGCTGGACGGCGGTGATCACCGGACCGAGCCAGACCAGGTTCAGGCCCGTCGGGATCAGGAACAGCACGAACGCGAGCCACAGGTTCTGGGCCTGCACCGCCAGCACGAAGCATGGCAGGGCCAGCAGGAACGCCACCGCCGGCACCAGCAGATAGGCCGCCGGCCGCGCCCGGCCCAGACGGTCGCCCAGCACGCCGCCGGCCCAAACCCCGATCAAGCCGCCGACCAGGGTCATCGCGCCCAGGAACAACGAACGGTCCACCAGCCCCATGCCCAGGCTGCGCTCAAAGAAGCTGGGCAGCCAGAACGCCACCCCATAGCCGCAGACCGACGAGGCCGCGGCGCCCAGCGAGATCAACCAGAAGCTGGGCTTGGCCAGCAGCGCGCGGATGCTGCCGCCCGCCGGGACCGGGACCGCCGGCGCCTCGGCGACCACCGCCGGAGCCGGAGCGGCCTCCCGCGGGGGTTCGCGCACGATCAGCCGGAAGATCGGCGCCAGCGCCACGCCGGCCAATCCCACCGCGATGAACGCCGCCCGCCAGTCGATGGCGTGGGCGATCAGTCCGCCGAACAGGATGCCCAGGGACGAGCCGATGGGGATGCCGAAGGAATAGGCCGCCAGCGCCCTCGCCCGCTGCTCCTTCGGGAAATAGTCGCTGATCAGCGAATAGGCCGGGGCCACGCCCCCCGCCTCGCCGACGCCAACGCCCATGCGGCACAGGAACAGCTGCCAGAATCCGGTGGCGAACCCGCATAGCGCGGTGAAGCCGCTCCACAGCGCCAACGCCCAGGTCATGATCCAGGTGCGGCTCCAGCGGTCGGCCAGGGCGGCGATCGGCACGCCCAGGCCTGTGTAGAACAGCGCGAAGGCCAGCCCGCCCATCAGGCCGAGCTGGCTGTCCGTCAGCCCCAGCTCCGCCTTGATCGGCCCCGCCAGGATGCCGAGGATCTGCCGGTCCAGGAAGTTGAAGGTGTAGGCCAGGATCAGGACGCCCAGGACCACCTTGGGGTAGCCGGCGCCACGCGTCTTCGATGTCATAGGAACCGTCTGAAACAAGAACGCCCGGCTCTGCAAAGAGCCGGGCGCTGGAGAGGCGCTAGAACTTGGCCTGGACCGACAGGGTCACGGTGCGCGGCGGGCCGTAGTAGGCGGTCACCGAGTTACCGAAGAGCACGCCGGCCGACTGCGGGAAGTTGTAGCCGCCGATGCGGTACTCTTCCTTGCCCAGGTTCTTGCCGTGCAGGCCGACCGTGTAGCGGTCATCCTTCGAGGTCCACACCACGCTGGCGTCCAGCAGCCAGTAGCTGTCCTGGTCCAGGATCGAGGGGATCTCGAACATGTTGAACGACGAGCGGTACGACGCCGACGGGATGACGGCGATCGAGCCCATGTCGCCCAGGTCGTGGCGATAGGTCAGGCTGACCGAACCGTTCCACTCGGGCGTGTTCTGGAACACCCGGCTGTCGGCGAAGTCGCGGACCACCGGCGGCGTCGAGGTCAGGTCGAGCGCCCGATACTCGTCGAACTCCGCCTTGGTGTAGCCCAGCGAGAAGTTGGCGAACAACGACGACGTGAAGGTCGCCGTGCCTTCGACTTCCGCCCCGTAGATGTGCGATCGGCCGACGTTCAGCACCTGGGAGGCGATGGAGGCGCCCACCGGGGTCTGCTGGGTGATCTGCTGATCCTTGTACTTGGCGTAGAACACCGCGGTGTTCAGCGACAGGCGACGGTCGAAGAAGTAGCCCTTCACCCCGCCCTCGTAGCTGTCGACCTTCTCGGGCGCGAAGCCGTTGACCGAGCTGGGGGTCAGGATCGCGTCGGCGCGCATGTCGAAGCCGCCCGACTTGAAGCCCTGGCTGAACGACACATAGGTCGAGATATCCGGGTTGATCTCGTAGCGGACGCTCACCCGCGGGGTGAACTTCTCGTAGGTGTCCGAGCTGGTGAAGTTCGAGCGGATCAGGCCCGGGATCGCGGTCGGATTGCCGAACAGCGGGCTCTTCAGGCCGGTGAAGTTCTGGCGGTAGACCTGGCCGGTCTTCTTGTCGTGGGTGTAGCGGCCGCCGACCGAAATCGAGAGCTGGTCGGTCACGTCGTAGCTGACGTCGGCGAAGGCCGAGTAGCTCTTGGTGTCCACGTGGCCCGCGGTGGCGATCGAGAGGTTGGCCTGACCGACGACGGTGTCGAAGGCGCCCGCGGCCGTGGCGTTCAAGTAGTACAGGCCGAACACGCCCTGCAGCCGCTCGCCGGTGTAGAGGGCTTGCAGTTCCTGGGTGAACTGGTGGTCGTTGTAGCGGGCGGGCACGTCCAGCAGCGACGCCGGCTCGTTGTCGAAATCGATGGCGCCCTCGGTCTCGCCGGCGCGGTAGGCGGTGATCGACTTGAAGGTGAGCGTGTCCGACGCCGTCCACTCGCCCAACAGCGAGACGCCGCGGGCCTCGACCTTGTTCTTGTCGCCCGCGCCGGCGCGGGTGTCATAGACGTCGTCCAGCACCGTGGCGGTGGGGATCGGCTGGCCCAGGAAGTTCAGGCCGGGGGTCTCGCGGTGGCCGTGGCGCGGGTTCGAGCGGTCGGTGACGATGTCGCCCGACAGGCGGAAGAACAGGCTGTCGGTCGGGGCCAGCTCGACGGTGGCGCGGGCGGCGGTGACGTCCTTGTCGTAGTGCTCGGCGCCCGTGGTCAGGTTCTTGCCGAAGCCATCGCGGTTGAACGACGCCCAGGTCAGGCCCAAGCCCACATAGTCGTTCACCCGCGCCTTGGCCGAGGCGATCAGGTCGCGCTGGTCATATGAACCGTAGTTGCCGCGCAGCTTGATCTCGGGCTCGCCCTCGATCTTGGCGGTCACGTACTTGATCGCGCCGCCGATGGTGTTGCGGCCGTACAGCGTGCCCTGCGGTCCGCGCAGCACTTCGATGCGCTGGACGTCGAAAATATCCAGCACGGCGGCCTGCGGGCGGGCCACATAGACGTCGTCGATGTAGAGGCCGACGCCGGGCTCGAAGCCCCACAGCGGGTCCTGCTGGCCGACGCCGCGAATGAAGGAGATCAGGGTCGAGTTGGAGCCGCGGGCCACCTGGACGGTCAGGTTGGGCGTGGTCTGTTGCAGGGTGGTGATGTCCACGGCGCCGGTGGCGGCTAGGCGCTCGCCCGACACGGCGGTCACGGCGACGGGCACGTCTTTCAGGGATTCTTCGCGGCGGCGGGCGGTGACGACCACCTCTTCGACGCCCACCTCGTCGGCGGGGGCCGTCTGGGCCACGGCCAGGGTGGGAACGACGGACCAGGCCGCGCCCGCGAGCAGGGCGGCTTTCACCAGCTTCTTCATGTGCATCCTCCCGAAGACACCTTGGCCGCCCCCTATGGGCGACGTGGAATCAACGATTTCACCAAAGGGTGAATTAGTTGGGATTGATGCGGCATTCCGGCGCGCGGCGCCACCCACGGTCGAGGGGCTCGGCCGGTTTTTAATCAACTGATGAATTTACGACACAGTCGCCCTCAAGGGCGGCGGCGGACGATCTCTTCGAGCCCCGCCGCGCACCAGGCGAACAGCCGCGCGCGCACCGCCTCCAGGTCTGTCGACCGGCACAGGCCGTCCGACAGCTGGTCGATCCGTCCCGTTTCCGACAGGGTCAGCATCATCGCCCCGGTGAGGAACTGGTAGGCCCAGTACAGGTCCCGCATCTCCGCGCCGGGCAGCGCCGCCTTCAGCGTGTCGACCAGCTGGTGGACCACCGGATCGAAGAACCGGTTCATGGTCTCGCCGCCCCAGGCCGGGGTGTTGTTCACCAGGGCCACCAGCCGGAAATAGTTCTTCCAGCCCTCGTCGTTGGTCATCGACAGTTCGATCAGCGGCCCGATGAACGCCTCGATGATCCCCTCGGTGGTCATACCGCCCGGGTGGCCGTCCACATAGGCTCGCATCGCCGCCAGCCGGGCGTCGTTCAGGATTTCGGCCCGCCGCGCGAAGACGCTGTCGAACAGCTCCCGCTTGGCCCCGAAATAATAGTGGATCAGTGCGGTATCGACCCCGGCTTCCGACGCCACCTGGCGCACCGTGACCCCGTAAAAGCCGTGCCGGGAGAACAGCGCCTCCGCCGCGTCGAGGATCGACTGGCGCAGGTCCGGCCCCTGCCCCTTACGTCTGCGCCCCCTGAGGACGCTCCCACCCGCCTGACCGTCCGCCCGCGTCATCCGAACTCCGCTAGCACTGTTCGCCCCGGATGACAGGCGGCTAGCCCCCGAAGATCCACCCGCGCGTGAGAGGGCTCAGACTCACCTCCCAACGGCGCAATCTGCCCGCCCCCGACCATGCCGACGACCCTATCCGCCCCATCTGGGTAACGGAATACCGCGCCCTCACATCCAGCGTCCCCACGGCCGAAGCGGCGAGCGGCCGCCGCCGACCTTTACGCGGCCCTTATGTCCGCGGCCCGTACGCCGTCTCGCGCCTTGATGGCGATTGGCGCGATGTCTGCGGTCCAAAATCGGACCCGAGACTTTCCATGCTCGACTTCATCTTCCTGGCGCTTGGCCTTGGCGCGTTCGCGCTCTTCGGCCTCTACGCCGCTGCGCTGCGGCGGCTCTGATGGCTGAGATTCTGATCTGGGGCGCGGGCGCCCTCGTGATCGGCGGCTACATGCTGGCCGCCCTCATCAAGCCGGAGAAGTTCTGATGAGCCCCTCTGGCTGGGCGGAGATCGCCCTTACGCTCGCCGCCATCGTGGCCTGCGCCTTTCCCCTCGGGACGTATCTGGCGCAGGTCTGGCAGGGCGGTCGCACCTGGCTGGACCCGGTGCTGAAACCTTTGGAGCGGGTCATCTACGCGGCCTGTGGCGTGGCGCCCGACAAGAGCCAGTCCTGGTTCGCCTACGGACTCAGCTTCCTTGCCTTCTCGGCCGCCAGCTTCGTCGTCCTGTATCTGACCCTACGGTTTCAGGACCTGCTGCCGCTCAATCCTCAGGGCTTCCCCGGACTGTCGCCGCACCTGGCGTTCAACACCGCGGTGAGCTTCGTCTCGAACACCAACTGGCAGTCTTACGTGCCGGAGCAGACGGTCTCGACCTTCTCGCAGATGGCAGGCCTGACCTCGCACAACTTCCTGTCGGCTGCAGCGGGGATGTCGTTGGCCGCCGTGATGGCGCGCGCCTTCGTCGCGAACCGGAGTGAGGGCCTGGGGGTCTTCTTCGTCGATCTGACCCGCACGAGCCTCTACGTCCTGCTGCCGATCTCGCTGGTGATCGCCATCGCCTACGTCGGGCTGGGGGAACCGCAGAGCCTCGCGGCCAGCGTCACGGCCCATACGGTCGAGGGCGGAACACAGACGATCGCGCTCTACCCCACGGCGAGCCAGGAAGCGATCAAGCAGCTCGGCACCAACGGCGGCGGCGTGTTCAACGCCAATTCCTCTCATCCCTTCGAGAACCCCAACGCCTGGACCAACCTCATCGAGATCGTCTCGATGAACGCCCTGAGCCTGGCCTGCGTCATCGCCTTCGGCCGCATCGTCCTAGCCGCCAAGGATGCGCGCGCCCTGGCCGCGGCCATGGTGATCCTGGTCGGGGCCGCCGCTGGGGTGATCTACGCCGCCGAGACCCAGACCCCGCCCGCGCTCGCCGCCGCCGGCGTCGACGCGTCGGTGAACATGGAGGGCAAGGAGGTCCGCTTCGGCGCGCCGTCCACGGCCATCTGGGCCGCCACGACCACCGGGGCCTCGGACGGCGGTGTCAACGCCATGCATGACAGTCTCATGCCGCTGGGTGGCGGGATGGCCATGTTCCTGATGCAGCTGGGCGAGATCCTGCCGGGCGGCGTCGGCTCCGGGCTCTACGGCATGGTGGTCATGGCGCTGATCGCGGTGTTCGTGGCCGGGCTCATGGTTGGTCGGACTCCGGAGTACCTGGGCAAGAAGGTCGAGGCCCGGGAGATCAAGTACGCCATGCTGGCGGTGCTGATCCTGCCCCTGGCGATCCTCGGCTTCTCGGCCGTCGCCGCCGTCCTGCCGGTGGCGTTGAAGGGCTTGGCGAACCCCGGCGCCCACGGCCTGTCCGAGATTCTCTACGCCTACACCTCGGCGGCTGCGAACAACGGTTCGGCCTTTGCCGGACTGTCGGCCAACACGCCGTGGTGGAACACCACCCTCGGCATCGCGATGCTCCTGGGTCGCTTCGCCTATGTGATGCCGGTGCTGGCGATCGCCGGATCTCTCGCCGCCAAGCCGAAGCTGGCCGCCAGCACCGGGACCTTCCCGACCGATGGTCCCCTCTTCGTCGGTCTCCTGATCGGCGTGATCCTGATCATGGGCGGCCTGCAATTCTTCCCTGCCCTCGCCCTCGGCCCGATCGTGGAGCACTTCCAAGTGCTCCAGGCCGTGGCGTCGCGCTGATCCCTGGACCTCCAGACATGACCATGACCTCTCCCTCACTCGGCGATCCGCGGCGCAAGGCCGACGGGCTGGTCGGCAGCTTCTCGGGTCCGATGCTGGCCCGCGCCGGCCGCGACGCCGTCGTCAAGCTCGACCCCCGGCGGCTCACCAGCAATCCGGTGATCTTCGCCACCTGGATCGTCGCCCTGCTCGCGACGATGTCCACGGCCCTCGCCATCGCCAGCGGCGGCGCCTGGGGTTTCGCCCTGCAGATGGCGTTCTGGCTATGGGCCACGGTGCTGTTCGCGAACTTCGCGGAGAGCATCGCCGAGGGCCGCGGCAAGGCGGCCGCCGACAGCCTGCGGGCCACCCGCGTCACCACCAAGGCCAAGTTGCTCGTGGACCCGGCCAAGGGCGTCATCGTACCGACGCCAGCCCATGAACTGGGCGTCGGCGAAATCGTCCTGGTGGAAGCCGGCGACGTGATCCCCGCCGATGGCGAGATCGTCGAGGGCGTCGCCTCGGTCAACGAGGCCGCCATCACCGGCGAGAGCGCCCCGGTCATCCGCGAAAGCGGTGGCGACCGGAGCGCGGTGACCGGCGGCACCACCGTCGTGTCGGACTGGATCAAGGTGCGCGTGACGTCCGAAGCTGGCTCGACCTTCCTCGATCGCATGATCGCGATGGTCGAGGGCGCTGACCGGCGCAAGACGCCGAACGAGATCGCGCTCGCGGTCCTGCTCGCGGGCTTGACCCTCATCTTCCTGATCGCCGTCGTCACGCTGCTGGGTCTCGGCGCCTATTCGGGCGTGAAGCTCAGCCCGCTGGTGCTGGGCGCCCTGTTCATCTGCCTCATCCCCACGACGATCGGGGGCCTGCTGTCGGCCGTCGGCATCGCCGGCATGGACCGGCTGCTGAAGGTGAATGTGCTGGCGACCTCGGGCCGCGCGGTCGAGGCGGCCGGCGATGTCGACACTCTGCTTCTGGACAAGACCGGCACGATCACCTTCGGCAACCGCATGGCGACCGAGGTGATCCCCGCGCCCGGCGTGCGACCGGAGCGGGCGCTGACGGCGGCCCTGATGGCGTCGCTTGGCGATGAAACGCCGGAAGGACGGTCCATCGTCGAACTGGCGCGCGCCCAGGGTCAGTCGAGCGAGGCGCCTGCGGGCGCCGAAGTCATCCCCTTCTCGGCGACAACCCGACAATCGGGTCTCAGCGCCGGGGGCAAGTCCTGGCGCAAGGGGGCTGTCGACGCCGTCCTGAAGAGCGTCGGCCTGACGGCAGCGGATATGCCGACCGAGTTGGCGGCGGCCGTCGATCGGGTCGCCCGCTCCGGCGGCACGCCGCTGGCCGTCAGCGAGGACGGCGCGGTGGTCGGGGTGATTCACCTCAAGGATGTGGTGAAGCCCAACGTCAAGGAGCGCTTCGCCGACCTGCGCCGCATGGGGCTGCGCACGGTCATGATCACCGGGGACAATCCGGTGACGGCCGCGGCGATCGCCTCCGAAGCTGGCGTCGACGATTTTCTGGCTGAGGCGACTCCGGAGGACAAGCTGCGCCTGATCCGCACCGAGCAGGCCAAGGGACGGCTGGTGGCGATGTGCGGCGACGGCGCCAACGACGCCCCGGCCCTCGCCCAGTCCGACGTCGGCGTCGCCATGCAGACCGGCGCTCAGGCCGCCCGCGAGGCCGGCAACATGGTCGACCTCGACAGCGATCCAACCAAGGTCATCGAGATCGTCGAGACCGGGAAGCAATTGCTGATCACGCGCGGCGCCCTGACGACGTTTTCCATCGCCAACGACGTCGCCAAGTACTTCGCGATCATCCCGGCGATCTTCGTGGTCGCCCTCCCCGGATTGGGTGCGCTGAATGTGATGGGCCTGGCCAGTCCGGAAAGCGCCATCCTGTCGGCGGTGATCTTCAACGCGCTGATCATCGTCGCCCTGATCCCGCTGGCGCTGCGGGGCGTGAAGTACCGGGCGATCGGCGCGGCCAAGCTGCTTCAGCGCAACCTGCTGATCTACGGCCTGGGCGGCATCATCGCGCCGTTCATCGGCATCAAGCTCATCGACCTGGCCGTCGCCGGCCTGGGTCTCGCCTAAGGACTATCCCATGTTCGCCCTCGCCCGTGCGGCCGTCGTCTCGACCCTGTTCTTCACCCTGCTGCTCGGGGTGGGATACCCCTTGGCGGTGACCGCCATCGGCCAGCTCGCCTTCCCCGCCCAGGCCAACGGCAGCCTGATCCGCGACGCGGGGGGCCAAGTGGTCGGCTCAAGGCTACTGGCGCAGCGCTTCACCGAGCCGGCCTACCTCCATCCCCGCCCCTCCGCCGCCGGCGCCGAGGGCTATGACGCCGCCGGATCGTCGGGGTCGAACCTGGGACCGCTGAATCCGGCGCTGGCCGCCCGGGTGAAGACCGACGCTGAGACCCTGAGGGCCGACAGCGCCCGCGCTATTCCGGCGGACGCCGTGACCACGTCCGCGTCGGGGCTCGATCCTCACATCTCGCCCGACAACGCCCAGCGGCAGGCGGCCCGCATCGCAGCGGCCCGCGGCGCGGAGCCGGCCGCCGTGGCGCGCTTTCTGGCCGACAGGGTGACGCCGCCCGCGCTCGGCGTGCTGGGCCAGCCGACGGTCAACGTGCTGACGACGAACCTGGCGCTCGACGCGGCCTTCCCGAGGAGGCAACGTCCGGCCCAATGAGCCCCGACGAGCCCCTCAGGCCCGACCCCGACGCCCTATTGGCGGCGACCCGCGCCGGCCAGGGGCGGCTGAAGGTCTTTCTTGGCATGTCGCCGGGGGTCGGCAAGACCTACGAGATGCTGCGCGCCGCCCGCCGCCGAAAGGCCGAGGGCGGCGATGTCGTTGTCGGCGTGGTCGAGACCCACGGCCGCAAGGAGACCCAGTCGCTGCTGCGCGGGCTTGAGGTTATGCCGCGCTGTCCGATCGACTATCGCGGCCGGACCGTGATGGAATTCGATCTCGACGCCGCGCTGGCGCGGAAGCCGGACCTGTTGCTGGTGGACGAGTACGCCCATTCCAATGCGCCGGGATCGCGCCATGCCAAGCGCTGGCAGGACGTCGAGGAACTGTTGGCCGCCGGCATCGATGTCTGGACGACCCTCAACGTCCAGCACCTCGAGAGCCTCGTGGATGTCGTCTGGAAGATCACGGGCGTACGGCAGCGGGAGACCGTGCCCGACCGCGCCCTGTCCGACGCCGACGAGATCGAGCTGATCGACATCACGCCGGCCGAGCTCCGGGAGCGGATGGCCGAGGGCAAGGTCTATGTGCCCGAGACCGCACGCCTGGCGGCCGACCGCTTCTTCAAGATCGAGAACCTGACGGCGCTGCGGGAACTGGCGCTGCGGCGGGCGGCTCAGACCGTCGACGATCAGCTGATGGGCGCCATGAAGCGCGCCGGCGTCGAGGGCCCGTGGGCCGCGGGCGAGCGTATCCTGGTGCTGGCCGGTCCGGACGCCACGGCCGCGTCGCTGGTGCGCGCCGGTCGGCGACTGTCGGACATGATGATGGACGCGCCCTGGACGGTGGCGCACGTCGAGCGGCCCAACGGGGCGCCCCTGAGCGCGCATGGCGCGCAGAAGCTACGTGAGGCGCTGAAGCTGGCCGAGCAGTTGGGGGGCACGGCCGTCAGCCTGACCGGCGACGACGTGGTCCGCAGCGTTCTGGACTATGCGCGCCGGAACAACACCACCCAGATCGTGGTGGGCAAGACGCGACGCCGCCGCCTGCCCTTCCGCCGCAGCCTGGTGCACGCCCTGCTGGAGGAAGCGCAAGGGGCGGCGCTGCACGTCATCACCGAGTCCGCGGAAGCCCATGTGGCCGAGCCGAAGGCCCGGCGTTCGCTGCGCGACGTCCCGTGGCGTGGGCATATCGGCGCCATGCTGGCTGTGGCCATCGCCGGCGGCCTCGCCTGGATGGTCGATCGCTATGTCGAGAGCGCCAACCTGGCCATGGTGTTCATGCTGAGCGTCCTGGTGTCGGGCCTGGCGTTCGGGCTTGGACCGGCTGTGACCGCCGCGGCCGCCTCGGCCTTCGCGTACAACTTCTTCTTCCTCGAGCCCCGACTGACCGTCAGCATCGGTCATTCTGCGGACATCCTCACCTTTGCGGTCTTCTTCGCCGTCGCCATGACGACGGGCTGGCTGACCGGGCGCGTCCGCGATCAAGGTCGGGCGGTGGCGCGTCGGGCGGCAGGAATCGCCGCCGTGCTGTCCGCCACCCGTCGCCTGTCGTCCGCGGCGCAGGCGGACGAGACGGCGCTGGCCCTCGCCGAGCAGCTGGCGGCCGCGACCGGGTTCAAGGCCGTTGTCCTGACGCCCGAGAGCGGCGACCTGCGCGTGGCGGCCGCCTCGCCCGTATCCCAGGCGCTGTCCGCCGGAGACATGGCCGCTGCGCGATGGGCCTGGGAGAAGGGCGAAGCCGCGGGCGCCGGCACGGGCACCTTGCCGAACGCCGGCTGGACCTTCCGTCCGCTCCAGGGCGTCAAAACCCGCGCTGGCGTGGTCGGCATCGAGCCGCAGTCGATCGCCACGGAGGACGGCGAACGGTTCGTCGCCGCCCTGCTGGACCAGGGCGCCGTGGCGCTGGAACGCGCCGAGTTCGCCGCCGCGGCCGCGGACACCGAAGCGTTGCGCCGGACCGATCGCCTGCGGTCCGCCCTGCTCAACTCGGTGAGTCATGACCTGCGCACGCCCCTGTCGACCGTGCTGGGGTCGGTCACGACCCTGATCGACTATGGAAAGTCGTTGAGCGCCAAGGTCCGCGACGACCTTCTCCTCTCGATCCGCGAGGAGGCCGAGCGGCTCAACCGCTACGTCGGCGACCTGCTGGACATGACGCGCCTGGAAGGCGGCGCCCTGGTCACCCGGCGAGACTGGATCGACGCCCGCGAGGTGCTGCGCGCTGCTGTCGAACGGGTGAAGCGGCGGCTGGAAAGCCGCAAAGTCGCTTGGGATTTTCCCGATCAGGTCACGCTGGTGATGGCCGACGCCTCGCTGCTGGAACAGGCGCTGGTCAACATCCTGGAGAACGCCATCACCTACAGTCCGGACGGCACGTCGATCGAGGTCTCCGCCTATGAGGACCGCAACAACGTCGTCATCAGCATCGAGGACGAGGGTCGTGGCATCCCGACGGCGGAGCTGGAGCGCGTCTTCGAGAAGTTCAGGCGCATGGAAGAGTCGTCGGATCGCGGCAAGGGTGCCGGTCTCGGCCTTGCTATCGCCAAGGGTTTCGTGGAGGCGATGGGGGGACGCATCGCCGCGGCCAGCCCGATTCACGACGGACGGGGCACCCGCATCCTGATCAGCATGCCGAAGGAGAGGCCGACCCCGGGCATGCTGCTATGAGCGATCACAAGCCCCGCATCCTCGTCATCGACGACGAGCCCCAGATCCACCGGTTCCTCGGCCCCGCCCTGGACGCGGCCGGCTACGCGCCGGTGCGCGCCGACACCGCGGCGGACGGCCTGCGCGAGATCGCACGGAAGCCGCCCGACGCCGTGGTGCTGGACCTGGGCCTGCCCGACATGGACGGGAAGGACGCCCTGGCCAAGGCGCGCGCCTTCTACGACGGCCCGATCCTGATCCTCTCGGCGCGGGACCGCGAGACCGAGAAGATCGACGCGCTCGACCTGGGCGCCGACGACTATGTGGAAAAGCCGTTCGGCGTCGGCGAACTGCTGGCCCGTCTCCGCGTCGCGCTGCGTCACCGGTTGCAGGACCAGGGGGCGGAGCCGGTCGTGTCCGTGGGCGATCTGACTGTGGACCTGGTCAAGCGCTTGATCACCCGCGCCGGCGAGGCGATCCGCCTGTCGCCGCGCGAATATGACCTGCTGGCTCAGCTCATCCGGGGCGGCGGCAAGGTGGTGACCCACAAGCAGCTGCTGACCGCCGTTTGGGGGCCAGCCCACGAGCACGACGTGCAGTACCTTCGCGTCTTCGTGGGACAGTTGCGCCAGAAGATCGAACCCGACCCATCGGCGCCGGCCCTGATCCTCACCGAGCCGGGGGTTGGCTACCGCTGGATGGGCTAACCTCCGACTTGGACAGCGTCGGCCACTTCACGCCCAGCTGGTCGAGATAGGTCGGGTACCGGGTCTCGTCGTAGTACAGCGGCTTCATGGCCGGGCGGAACTGGGCCATCACGTCGGTGTTGATCTCGACCGCCGGCTGATCGCCGGGCTGGATCATCGGGACGTAGTGCTCGTCCTTGTTCTGCACCTTGGTGAAGTAGTCCTTGGCCGCCGACCGCAGGTCGGGCCGCAGCATCAGGTCCAGCGTCGTCATGGCCATGACCTTGGCGCCCGCCACGACGCCGTCGTGCGCGATGGGCGTCGCCATCGAGATCGCGTTCATCCAGCTGTGACCGGCCAGGCCCGGGATGTTGGACGGATAGCTCAGGGTGATCGTCGGCACGGTCCAGGAGATGTCGCCGATGTCGTCCGACCCGCCGCTTTCGGGCTTCTCAACCGGAGCCTCCAGTTTCTTGAGCTCGGTCGCGAGACCGTCGGTCTTTTCCGCGCCGACTTCCTTCTGGACGGCCTTGGCGAAGGCCTGTTGGTCGGCGGTCCACTTGGGCAGGCCCACGGCCTGGATGTTGGCGTAGACCGCCTCGGCGATCGGCTTGTTGAAGTGGCGTGGCGCGGCTGTCCCCAGGATGCGGCGCTCGACCGTGGTGTCGGTCATCATCGCCGCGCCGTCCGCCACCTTGTTGCCCACGGCGTAGAGGTCGGAGATGCGTTTGAAGTCCTGTTCGCGGAAATAGTACCAGACCTTGGCGATCTGCGGCACGACGTTGGGCTGATCGCCGCCGTCGGTGATCACATAGTGGGACCGCTGCTCCGGGCGAATGTGCTCGCGCCGGAACTCCCAGCCGATGTTCATGAGCGAGACCGCGTCCAGGGCCGATCGACCCATCCAGGGCTTGCCGGCGGAATGGGCCGCCGCGCCGTGGAAGGTGTACTCGACCGAGACCAGTCCCGTGCCCGACGGCTTTCCCCAGGTGACGGACAGGTTGTCGCCCACGTGGGTGAAGAGAACGGCGTCGACGTCCTTGAACACGCCGGCGCGAACCATGAACGCCTTCCCGGCCACCAGTTCCTCGGCGACTCCCGGCCAAAGCATCAGGGTCCCGGCGATGCCTTCCTTCTGCATGACGTCCTTGACCGCCAGAGCGGCCACGACATTCACGGCGTTGCCGGAGTTGTGCCCCTCGCCGTGGCCCGGGGCGCCCTCCACCATCGGCTTGCGCCACGGGATGCCCGGCATCTGCGACGCCTTGGGGATACCGTCGATGTCCGAGCCCATGGCGATGGTCGGACCGCCGGTCTTGTTGGTCCAGGTCGCCACCCAGCCGGTGGGCAGGCCCGCCACCCCGCGCGTGACGGTGAAGCCGTTCTTCTCCAGAACCTCGGTGATGTACTTCGAGGTCTCGACCTCCTGGAACGCCAGTTCGCCGAAGCTGAAGATCTTGTCGTTCATCTGCTGGGCCAGTTTGGCGCGGGCCTGAACGCCGGCGACGGCCTGCGTCTTGAGCTTGGGCAGCGACGGTGCGGCGAATGCCGAGGTGGAGATCAACAGCGCGGCCAGCGCCGCGGACAAGCCCAGGGTCTTCATCGTCGGTGATCCACCTTCTCGAACAGTCGGTATCGCTGATGGGAGACGCGATTCTCCTGGCGACGGCCAGCGCTCACCGCCCGGTTCCCACGCCAAACCGGCCAGCTGGGCGGCGCTTGCGCCGTCCGAGGCTGCCGCGTGCTAAACCGTCGCCCAGGCGCGCCCGATGTCCTTGAGCGGCACGCAGCCGCGATACTCGCCCGGCACCGGGTCGTAGCGGAGCGCCAGCGTGGCGCCCGGCTCGGAGGTGAAGTAGCCGATGGTCACCAGTTCCTTCAGGGCCCGGAATGACGCCACGCCCTCGGTGTCCAGGCGCGTCAGCAGCGCGAGCTGAGTGGCTGGCGGCAGGGTGATAAAGGCGCCGCCGTGGGCCGTGCGCGCGTCACTGTCGATCCGGTCGAGGCCGGCCTTGAAGCGGGCCGCATCGTCGGCGTCGTAATAGTCGGTCAGCGCGCGATCCACGAACTGCGGCACGCCCGCGGACCTGGCCCCGGGGGTGTCGGTGGCCGGGATGATCAGCTCTGCGACCGCATCCAGGGTCCGCGCCTGGTCGGCGCTCAAGGCCTTCGGCGTCCAGGTCAGTGTCGGGCTTGCCTGCGCCCGGGCGCCGGCGGGCAGCGCCAGGGTGGTCCACAGCGCCCCGAAGCTCAGGGCGGCGTCGCGTCGGGTCAGGGACATCAGAGTTCTCCCCGGTTCTTGGCGTCGACCGCATGGGCGCACGCTCGCGCCGTCAGGGCCATGTAGGTCAGGGACGGGTTCACACAGGCGCCGGACGTCATGGCCGCCCCGTCGGTCACATAGACGTTCTTGCACTCGTGAACCTGATTGTGGGCGTTGAGCACGGAGGTCTTGGGATCGCGCCCCATCCGCGCCGTCCCCATCTCGTGGATGCCCAACCCCGGCGAATAGCCGGTGTCACCCGCCATGATCTTCTTGTAGCCCGACGCCTCCAGCATCTCGGCCGCTGCGTTGGCCATGTCCTTGCGCATGGCCTTTTCGTTGTCGCGGATGGTGACGTTGAAGGTCAGCGTCGGCAGGCCATACTTGTCCTTCACCGCGTGGTTCAGCGTCACCCGGTTGTCGGCGTAGGGCAGGATTTCGCCGAAGCCGCCGATGCGGACCACCCAGGGCCCAGGCTGGGTCAAGGCTGCCTTGCGGTCCACGCCTAGGCCTGCGCCCGTCAGGCCGCGCTCCCAGTTCTGCCGCGCCGCGCCGCCTTGATAGCCAAAGCCGCGGATGTAGTCGGACCGCGCACTCGCCGCGTCGCCGAGATTGCGGAAGCGCGGGATGTAGATGCCGTTGGGACGGCGGCCCGAATAGTACATGTCCAGGTAGCCCGGGACCTCGGCCTGCGCGCCGACGCCCAGGTGGTGGTCCATGACGTTTCGACCCAGTTGATCGCTGCCGTTGCCGAACCCGTTGGGGAACTGGGCGCTGGTCGAGTTCAGCATGATCCACGCCGTGCTCAGCGCCGAGGCGCAGAGGAAAATCACGTCAGCGTAGAACTCGGTTTCCTCCCCGGTCGCCTCATCCAGAACGCGGACGCCGCTGGCCCGCTTCTTCTTGGGATCGAGGATCAGCGACGTCACGATCGAGCCCGGCCGGATCGTCAGATTGCCCGTGCGTTCGGCGGCCACGAGCGTCGCGGCGTTGGAGCTGAAATAGGCGCCGAAGGGGCAGCCACGGACGCAGAGATTGCGGTTCTGGCACTTGCCCCGGCCAAGGGCGAGTTGCTCCTCGGTCGGCGCGGTCAGGTGGGCGCAGCGGCCGATGGTGATCTTGCGCCCCGGGAAGCGCGCCTCGGTGGTCTTCTTGAAGTCGACCTCGACGCAATTCATCTCCATCGGCGGCTGGAACACGCCGTCCGGAAGCTGCGGCAGACCCTCGGCCTGACCGCTGACACCGATGAACCGTTCGACCTTGTCGTACCACGGCGCGAGATCGGCATAGCGGATCGGCCAGTCGACGCCGATCCCCTGCTTGGCGTTGGCCTCGAAGTCGAGATCGCTATGCCGATAGGTCTGCCGGCCCCAGGTCAGCGAGCGGCCGCCGACATGATGGCCGCGGATCCAGTCGAAGGGCTTGTCTTCGGTGTAGGGGTTCTCGTCGTCCTTGACGAAGAAGTGCTTGGAATACTCGGTGACCGCGTAACCGGTGCGCTGCTGGACCTTGTAGTGCTCTTTCAGCTCTTTGGGCGGCAGCTTGCCCCGCGGGTACTTGGCTTCCCATGGCGGCGTCTGGGCGGTGGGATAGTCCTCGATGTGGCGCACCATCCGGCCGCGCTCGAGCACCAGGGTCTTCAGCCCCTTCTCGGTGAGCTCCTTGGCCGCGTAGCCGCCGGTGATGCCGCTGCCGACGACGATGGCGTCGTAGGTGTGCTCGCGTCGCGCCCGCGTGTTGAGATTCGCCATGTCCCGCCCCTTCAGCACCCTGATCGGCGCGCGCCGTCGGCTGCATTCATTGACTTCTAGGTTCCATGAAATCGATTACACTGCAAGCCAACAACGACGTTACAGGGAGGGGTTCATGCAGGCCAAATCGTGGGTGTGCGCCGGTCTGGCGGTGATCGGAATGGCGCTGCCCGGATCGGGGCTGGCGCAGACCGCCGGACGCTGGACGCCGATCTTCGACGGCAAGACCCTGGACGGCTGGACCGCCAAGATCGCGCGCCATCCCCTTGGCGAGAATTGGCATGACACCTTCATCGTCAAGGATGGGGCGATCCAGGTCTCCTACGCCGGCTACGACAAGTTCGCCTTCCAGTTCGGGCACCTGTTCTACAAGACGCCGTTCAAGGCCTATCGCCTGCGGCTGAGCTACCGCGTGCTTGAGCCGCCGCTGCCCGATACGCCGGCCTGGGCGCGCGGGAACAGCGGGGTGATGTTCCACAGCCAGAGCCCGGAGAGCATGGGCCTCAATCAGGCGTTCCCGGTTTCGGTCGAGTTCCAGATCCTCGGGAAGGACGGCGATGGTCCCCGCCCCACGGGCGCCGTCTGCACCCCGGGTGTAAGCATCACAATCGACGGCAAGCCGCAGGCCGAGCACTGCACCATATCAAGCGGACCCACGATCCCGAACGGAACCTGGACCAAGCTGGAACTGGAGGTCCTGCCCAACGGCCAAGTGACCGAGCGCATCAACGGCGCCGTCGTCCACCGCTACGCCGACATCGCTCTCGACCCCAACGACCCGATGTCCCCCGCCGACGCGAAGCGCCTGATCGCCGAGCGCGGCGGCGTGCTGGCCGTCAAGGAGGGTTACATCGCGCTGCAGAGCGAGGGCCATCCGATCGAATTCAAGGACATCCAGGTCCAGGTCCTGAAGTAATCAGAGGCCCAGCAGGCGCCGGTTCTGGCCGGCGTCCACGCCAGACGCGGCGAAGTCGTCGAAGGCGTGGGGTGTGACGCGGATGATATGGTCGCGGATGAAGGGCGCACCTTCACGCGCGCCATCCTCGGGATGCTTCAGCGCGCACTCCCACTCCAGCACCGCCCATCCTGGATAGTCGTAGGCCGCCAGCTTCGAGAAGATCGCCCCGAAATCGACCTGTCCATCGCCGAGCGAGCGGAAACGACCCGGACGATCGACCCAGTTCTGGTAACCGCCGTAGACGCCCGATCGCCCGTTCGGCCGGAACTCGGCGTCCTTCACGTGGAAGGCGCGGATCCGCGGGTGATAGCGGTCGATGAAATCCAGGTAGTCCAGCTGCTGCAGGACGAAGTGGCTGGGGTCGTAGAGAATGTTGGCGCGCCGGTGTCCGCCCACCTGGTCCAGGAAGCGCTCGAACGTCGCGCCGTCGTGTAGATCCTCGCCGGGGTGAATCTCGAAACAGACATCGACGCCGGCGTCCTCGAAGGCGTCCAGGATCGGCGTCCAGCGACGGCCCAATTCGGCGAAGGCCTCCTCGACCAGGCCGGCCGGCCGCTGGGGCCACGGATAGAGATAGGGCCAGGCCAGGGCGCCCGAGAACGTCGCGTGCGCGGACAGGCCCAGGCGCTGGCTGGCCTTCGCCGCGGCTTTCACCTGGCCCACGGCCCAGGCCTGACGCGCCGCCGGCTTGCCGCGCACCTCAGCGGGTGCGAACCCGTCGAAGAGGTCGTCATAGGCCGGATGAACGGCGACCAACTGCCCCTGCAGGTGGGTCGACAGTTCGGTGATCTGCAGCCCGTTCTCCGCCAGGACGCCGACGATCTCGTCGCAATAGGTCTGGCTTTCGGCGGCGCGCGCGAGGTCGAACAGGCTGTCGGCGCCGCCGGTCGGCATCTGTACGCCCACATAGCCGAGGTCGGCCGCCCACTTGGCGATCGTATCCAACCGGTTGAACGGCGCCGCCGCGCCGATGAACTGGGCAAGGAAGATGGCCGGGCCTTTTAGGGTTTTCACATCAGGTTCCTTGCAATGCGACCCAGCCGTCGCCCGCCCGGCTAGCCGCCACCGCGGTCTCGACGAAGGCCATGCCCCGCACCCCGTCGTCAATTCCGGGCACAAGCCCCGCGTCGCCGCGGCCCTGGGCGATGGCGTCGGCCATGTCGCGGTAGAGATTGGCGAAGGCTTCGATGAAGCCTTCGGGATGGCCGGTGGGGATACGCGAGGCAGCCCGCGCGGGCTGGCTCAGATAGGGCGCGCCAGCATGCAGAACCTGGCTGGGGGCGTCGAGCCAATCGACGGCCAGTTCGGTAGGCCGCTCGTGGCGCCAGGTCAGGCCGCCATTCTCTCCATAGACCTGGATCTTCAAGCCATTGCGGGCGCCCGCGGAGATCTGCGAGGCGATCAGCACGCCCCGCGCGCCGCCCTCGAAGCGGAGAAGAATGTTGCAGTCGTCATCCAGGGTCCGCCCGGCGACGACCGTCGAGACGTCAGCGCATAGGCGCGCCACCCGCCCGCCGCTGACGAACTCGGCGAGGTTGAACGCGTGAACGCCGATGTCGCCAATACAGCCGCCGACGCCCGATTGGGCGGGGTCAGCTCGCCAGCCCGCCTGCTTGTCGCCCCCCTGCTCGATGGGGCGCGAGAGCCAGCCTTGCGCATACTCGACCACGACCTTGCGGATGACGCCGAGGTCGCCTCGACGGACGATCTCCCGCGCCTCGCGGACCATCGGGTAGCCGGTGTAGGTATGCGTGAGGCCATAGAGCCGGCCGGAGGCGGCGACGATTGCCTGCAGCGCCTGCGCTTGGGCGAGATCCAGGGTCGCAGGCTTGTCGCTCATGACGTGGAGCCCCGCCCGCAAAGCGGCGGCCGAAACATCGAAGTGCAGGTGATTGGGCGTCACCACCGCCACCAGCTCCGCCCCGTCCTCGCGCGCCGCCTCCGTCGCGATCATCGCGTGGTAGTCCGCATAGGTGCGATCCGGCGCCACGCTCCACGTCCGCGCAGCCTCGGCGTTCCGCGCCGGATCACGGCTGAAGGCGCCGGCGACCAGCCGCATGCGGCCGTCCAGCTCGGCCGCCATGCGGTGCACCGGGCCGATGAACGCGCCCGGGCCGCCCCCGACCATGGCCAGACGGATGGGCCCGCGCGTCGTCACGCGATAAGACCGGCCAGGTAGTCGACGTTGATCTTCGCCGCCTCGATCCGCGGCCGCGTGAAGGGGGGCTCCTGCTCGACATAGAAGCCACGGACGCCCGCGGCATAGGCGGCGGGCAGCAGGGTCTTCCACGGTAGAACGCCGGACCCGATTTCGGCCGGATCCATCTTCAGGGCGAAGTTGGGCGTCGTGTCGGCCTTGACGTCCTTCACGTGCATCATCGTGAAACGGCCCTTGTGTTTGGCGAGGATCGCCGCGGGGTCCGCCCCGGCCGCCGCGACCCAGCCGACGTCCAGCTCGAAGGTCACCAGTTGCGGGTCGGTATTGGCCAGCAGGATCTCGAGCCCCGTCGTCCCGCCGACCGGCGCGAACTCGAAGTTGTGGTTGTGGTAGCCGACCTTGATGCCTGAGGCCGCCAGCACGCGAGCCTTGGCCATCAGGAAATCCGCGTTGGCCTTCCAGTCGTCGGCCGTCATCTGCGCCAGAACGCGGCGGAACCACTCGGCGATCCCCTCCCCGCTGGCCGGCCGCTGCTCCAGGCGGTCGGGAATGTAGGGCGTGGGCATGACCGCGGTCTTGACGCCCAGGGTGTTCAGGTCGGCGGCGAGCTTGGCAAGGTCGCCGTCCAGCTGGCCGCGGCCCTGAACGTGGGCGCTGGTGGAGAGCAGGCCCGCCGCGTCGAGCGAGGCTTTCATCTGCGACGCGGTGCGCCCCAGCAGACCCGCAAGTTCGACGGAGCCATAGCCCATGCCAGCAAGCGCCTTCAGCGTGCCGTCCAGGTCCTTCGCCGCGTCCGGCCCCAGGGTGTAGAGCTGTATCCCGATGGGCAGGCCGTGCCGCTTGAAGAAGGGCTGGGCTGCGGCGGACGCGCCCCCTGCCGTCATGGCCGCGACGCCGGCCGCGAGGAATGCGCGACGGTCGAGGTGAAGCGAAGTCTGGACCACGGGGCGTCTCCTGGGTTTGCCGGGCTCATGCTGCGGCCACGGTTTCGGGGGCCCGCGTGGGCGGGCGGAAGAAGAAGGCGAGCAACAGCACGGCGACCAGCGCCATGCCGGTTGGGACCATAAACAGGGCCTGGTAGTCCACGGCGCCGGACGGTGTCTTCAAGCGCCCCATCAGCGCGGGAAACAGGAAGCTGGCCACCACGTTACCGACGCCCAGGATCAGCAGGTTGAACAGGCCCTGAGCGCTCGAGCGCACGTCCTTGGGGAACGCGGCGTCCACGAAGATGTACACCGTGGCGAAGAAGAAGGCGTAGCAGACGCCGTGTAGGAGCTGCACCGCAACGATCGTGGGCACGCTATCGGCCGCGAACGCGAAGACCGCGAAGCGCGCCGCGTGGCCAAGGATGCCGATGATCATCGTCGCCTTCCATCCTAGACGGATCAGCACGCCGCCCAGCACGAACATCGTCACGATCTCGGCCAACTGCCCAAGGCTCAGCACCACCATGCTGAGGTTCCCGGCGATTCCGACCCGGTCGGTCAGGAACGCGTCCGCCATGACGAAGTAGCCGTTGTGGATCACGCTATCGATGAAGGTGACCAGGAACAGCACCGCCACGAACGGCGCCCTCAGCAGCTTCAGCGCCTCTCGCCAGGCCAGGGGATCGGCCCCGGCGGCGCCACGCTTGGGCGGCGTGTGGGGCAGCGTCAGGCTGTAGGCGGCCAGGACGAAGGAGACGATCGCCGCGACCAGGAAGATCCAGCGCACCTGGTCGGGCCCGGCGTGGGCCCCCAGCAGGAACACGAAGGGCCAACTGACCAGCATCCAGCCGACCGTGCCGCCCATGCGCACCGCGCCGAACTCCTTCGCCGGGTCGCGCAGGTTGGCGAAGGCGATGGAGTTGGAGACCGATAGAGTGGGCACATAGACGAAACTGAAGGCCAGGTAGCAGGCGAAGAACGGCCAGAAGTCGGTCGTCAGGGCGCATCCCACCAGCGCCAGTCCGCCGATCAGATGACTGGCGGCCATGAACCGCTCCGCCGCGAAGTTCCGATCGGCGAACTGGTTGGAGAAGAAGATGCCAGCCAGGGCGGCGAAGCCCCACGAACTGCCGACCAAGGACTGTTGCCACGGTGCGAAGCCGAGCATCCCCATGTAGGGAAAAAGCTTTGGCGCCCACGCCCCCCAGACGGCGAGCTGTAGCACCATCATCACGAAGAGCCGCGCCTGCGCCGTCATGCCGTGGCCCCTCCCCGGGCGCGTCTACGGCGTGGCTCTTCAGACCGGCCACGTCCGCATGTAATCGATTTCATCGATAGCAAAGCCGCCACGCGCAAGCAACGGGCGGCGGGTGGGTCGCCTTGGCCACGCCTTGAATTGCGAGGGTCTGCCCGCCAGTGTCGATCCATGGCCACGATTCAGGATGTCGCCCGCAGCGCCGGGGTCTCCACCGCGACGGTTTCGCGGGTGCTGAGCGCGCCCGAACGGGTCGCCGATGCGACGCGGCGTCGGGTGATGACTGCGGTGACGGCCCTGGGCTATGCGCCCAATCAGGCGGCGAAAATGCTGCGGACCCTGCGCACCGAGAAGATCCTGGTGACGGTGCCAGACATCTCCAACCCCTTCTTTTCGCAGGTCATCCGTGGCGTCGAGCAAGCGGCGCAGGCGGCCGGCTACTCGGTCCTCCTCGGCGACACGCGTCATGAGGCCGACCGCGAGGAGCGTTTCGGCGAAATGCTCCGGCGGAAGGAGGCGGATGGGCTCATCTTCCTCGGCCACCGTCTCCCGGACAGTCTCGCGGACATGGTCAGCGCCATGGGGCCGCGAGCCCCCATCGTGAACGGCTGTGAATTCAGCCCGGAGCTCGAAGTCTCAAGCGCGCACATCGACAACGAACGTGCGGCCGCCGAAGCGATGGAGCATCTGTACGCCCTGGGCCACCGCCGCATCGGGGTCCTGACCGGTCCGCTCGCCAGTCCGATCTGTCGGGACCGCCTGGCGGGCGTCCATCGCGCCGCGCAAGCCCGTGGGCTCGCTGCGGACCTGCACGTCGAGACCGGGGACTTCTCGATTGAATCGGGCCTTACCCAGGCGCTCGCTGTTCTGGATCAGACCCGAGAGCTTACGGCCTTCTTCTGCTTCAGCGACGAGATGGCGATGGGCGCGCTGGAGGCGCTGCGCGCCCGCGATTTGAGCTGTCCCGCCGACGTGTCGATCTTAGGTTTCGACGACATTCGCTATGCCCGGCATCTCGACCCGCCCCTGACGACAATCGGCCAGCCCATGGATGAGATCGGACATTCGACCGTTCGGCTCCTGCTCGACATCCTCAGCGGGCGAACCGAGGCGCTGCAGCAGGTCACCCTCCCTCATGCTCTGGTCCTACGAGCCAGCACGGCGCCCCCTCGCGACCCGCTCGGCCAGCGGCCTGCGGCAAGGTGAGATCCCTCAGCCTCCTCCTCCCCGCCCTGGTCCCATCCTGGCGGTTTTTCGACACGATAGGACCGTCGCCGCGGATCGAGTACGCCACGCTGTCGTCGCCCGATGCTGCGCCCGAGGATTGGCAGGAGTTCAGGCCGCGACCGCAGCGGGTCGTGCCGCTGACGATGCTGATCCGCCTCTTCTGGAATCCGTGGTGGAACGAGACCCTGTTCCTGGTCAGCTGCGCCGAGCGTCTGGCCGACCACCCGACGGCGCATAGCGAGGACGAGATCTATCGCCGCATCGCCACCGATCTGGACGCGGCGCCAGAGTGGTCATGGCTCTGCTTCCGCCTGGTCTTTCTGGTCCGTGACAACGACGAAATTGTTCGCGAGGAGCGGTTTCGCGCCCAGCCGCGCCGTCGCGAGACCGCGACAGCGCGATGACCCTTGAAGCCGCCGTTCGCCTGACCGAGATCCTGCTGTCGCTGGCCCTGATCCAGCAGAGCGCCGAACATCTACGAGACGGCGGGCGAATGCGTCCGCTCTTTCTGCTGCGCATGGGCCTTTGCGTCCTGATCATCCTGGGCGTCGGCGCACCCTGGGCGCTGGTGGGCCTGGCGATCTTGTCGCTGCTGATCCTCTACCGGTTCCAGGGCCCCTATAACGGCGGCAGCGACCGGCTGGGCATCCTGGCGATCTGGTGCCTCGTCCTGTCGGACCTGATGCCGAGCACCGCTGGCCGGGAAGTCATCTTTGGGTATCTCGGCCTGCAGGTCGTGCTGTCCTATCTCATCGCCGGCGTCGTGAAGATCGTGAACCCGGACTGGCGCTCCGGCCGAGCCCTGCGCGACGTCTTCCAGTTCTCCGCCTATCCCGTGAGCGAGGACCTGCGACGCTGGGCCGACCGGCCACGGATCCTGCTGGCGATGTCCTGGGCGGTCATGCTGTTCGAGCTCGCCTTCCCCCTCGCCTTGTTATCGCAGGTCAGCCTGATCCTCGCCCTGGTGGTCGCCGGGACGTTCCACCTGGCGAATGCCTGTCTGTTCGGACTGAACCGCTTCTTCTGGACCTGGATCGCCGCCTACCCCGCCATCCTCTGGCTGCAAGACCGGCTGTTCTGAACCGGGCGGCATACCGACTGGACCGGGTTCAGGGCCGTGGCGCGCCGCACGCGACGGATGGGCGTCAGCGGCCCCCCGACGCGAGCGCCTGCTTGGTCTTGTACATGGAGTAGAGAACACCGCCGGCGAGCAGCGCAGCCGTCACGCCCAACGAAACGACGGCCGGGAACTTCTCCCACCCCATAAACTCAGCCACGAACACCTTGCCGCCGATGAACACCAGCAGCAGGGCCAGCGCCTTCTTCAGGTAGGCGAAGCGGGACACCACCACCGCCAGCGCGAAGTACAGGGCTCGGAGACCCAGGATCGCGAAGATGTTTGAGGTGTAGACAAGGTAGGGGTCGGTGGTGATCGCGAAGATCGCCGGCACCGAGTCCACCGCGAAGATCAGGTCGGCGAGTTCCACCATCACGAGCGCCATGAACAGTGGCGTCGCCCAGAGCACCGTATTGCCCTTGGGGCCCGGTTCTCGGACGAAGAAGCGGTGGCCGCGCAGGCCGTCGGTGAGGCGGATGTGGCGGGTCAGCCAGCGATAGATCGGCGATTCGAGCGGGTCGCTCGGGGCGGCCGGCGCATTGAACATCTTGACGCCCATCAGCACCAGGAAGCCGGCGAACACCAGTAGGAGCCATTCGAACTGCGATACGAGCGCGGCGCCCGCGCCGATCATGAGGCCCCGCAGAAGTATGACGCCCAGGATCCCCCAGAACAGCACCCGGTGCTGATAGGCGGCCGGTACGGCGAAGGCGGTAAAGATGGTGGCGATAACGAACACGTTGTCGAGCGCCAGACTCTTCTCGACTAGGAATCCGGTCAGGTATTCCACGCCCGCCTGTTGGCCCAGCTCCAGCCAGACCCAGCCGCCGAAGGCCAGTCCGAGGGTGATATAGCCAGCGCTGAGCGCCAGGCTCTCGCCAGCCCCGATCTCCTTGTGCTTGCCATGCAAGACGCCCAGATCGAGGACCAGGAGGACGATCACAATCCCGGCGAAGGCGGCCCACATCCAGAGCGGCTTGCCGAGCCAAATCTCGCTAAAGACTTCGATCATCGACGAGTTCCAAAAGCTGAGCCGTACGCCGCCTGATCCCAGAAGGAAAGTGGAGCATATACCGCTGGTCCGTGACGACATACGCCGCGCTAGCCGCGCCCGTCGTGGGACACCGATCCAACCGGCGACCGATAGCGCGCCTGAGGGGGGGAGGTGCGTCGGGCTGGGGCGGCCTCAAGGGGGAGAGAGACGGGCCCGACGCACCTGCAGTCCGACATCACGATCGTTTGGATCGTCAGAGGGGCCCGGTCCGCCACATTGAAGTGGGAGACCTTTCGACATTTGCTACCGCCGCGACGATGAATTGCGCTCATCGTCGCGATTTGCCGTTGCGATTGCGCCGGATTGCGGGGTGGTTTCACCCACGCCTCTCATTGAAAACCCCCAAGGCGCCCCTCAACCCTCGTGGCTGGGTCGTTGCGGAACCGACCCAGACGTCCAGATGTCGGCAATGGCCCAGTAGGGCGCCCACCAGACCTGGCCCAGGATACAGACTTCCATGGCGCTCCGCTCCGCGCCGTAAGAGGCTGTCCGCGCGCCTGGATCGGCCATAGGCTGAGCCGCGTGACAGGCTAGCGGCTCCACGCCCGCGCGCCGCGTTCTCGATAGCAGTGTTGTCACGATGTAGACCCTCCGATTGGGCGGCCCGGCGAAATCACCGGGCTCCACACGCGACCGACATCGTGAGGAACTCTCACCAGAGGGGCCCGGTCGCGTGCCGGATGTCATCGCTGGCCAGCCGTGGCGCAAGGTTCCGGCGGATGAGTTAAGCCGATTGTCAGCACGAGGAACGGACATCATCGCGCAATCCCCATCACCGACGCGACGTGCCTGACGGGTGCGGCGGCGTCATCTTGATCAAGCGCGGGACGTGACTACCTGCCCTTGCCATGCCCCAGCGCGTTCAGAGAAACGTCAATCTCGATCTCGACCTCATCCGGACCTTTATAACGGTCGTCGAGGCGCAGAATTTCACACGTGCGGGCCAACGCCTCGGCCGCAGCCAGTCGGCGGTGAGCTTGCAGATCCGCCGGCTTGAAGAGCAGGTGGGCGTGACTTTGCTCTCCCGCGATCCAAGGCATGTGGTCCCGACCGAGGACGGCGAGGTCTTTCTGCCCCATGCCCGGCGACTTCTCCGCGTCAATGATGAGATCCTGGCGGAGGTTCGCGGTGATGACATCGAAGGCGAAGTACGGCTTGGCGCGCCAGAGGACTTCGCAACAGTTCACTTGCCCGAAATCCTCGGCCAGTTCGCGCGCCTGCATCCGAACGTCGCGCTGACCGTCACCTGCGATCTGACCCTGCATCTGCTGGAGAAACTGCGCGAGGGACAGCTGGATATCGCCCTGGTCAAACGCGAGCCCCTTGGCCCCGACCAAGGCGTTCGGGTCTGGCGTGAGAATCTGGTGTGGGTCGCGGCGGACAAAGGCGTCCTGGACGCGAACCCGGTCGCGCCGCTGATCCTTGCCCCTGCCCCGTGCGTGTACCGCAAGCGCGCCATCGCCGCCCTGGAGGCGTCCGGACGGGCCTGGCGGTGCGCGTATACAAGCCCTTCCCTGGCCGGGCAGCACGCCGCGCTGCGCGCCGGGCTGGGCCTCACGGTGCTCCCCCGGGATATGGCCCCTGGCGACCTCGCGGTGCTCGGGCCCGCCGAGGGCCTGCCGCACCTGCCGGACGCCGAGATCGCTCTTCTGCGAGCCCGCACAGCCGTGCCCACCGCCGCGTCGCGCCTCTCGGAGTATGTCCTTTCGGCCCTTGATCGCCGCCACGCCCTGCACACGATGGGCAGTTAGCGAAGATCGGTCCCGCGCAGGGTCGGAGACCGCCGCCTTGACCGCGGCCCAACCCCACGATCTCCGCACCTCATCTTGAGGATAGCGATTGCTCATAGCGCGCCATCTGGCGCTGGCCCGACGGCGTACGCAAATGTGCGAGTGGCTCGGGCCCCTCTGGCGACGTCACCGTCGCGATGTCGAGTCTCCTAGTGATCCATCACCTGGCAAGGGGAGACAACATGCCGAAGTTGATCGAAGACCTCCGAGACATCCTCACCGCCGAGGCGACAGCGCAACGACTTGTGCGAGAGCATGGTCCGCGAGCGGCCTATCGCGTCGCCGGCGCCGCCGACCAGTGGTCGCCCACGCAACGTGAAATGGTTCTCCGCGCCTTGAGCCCACGGACGCCGCAGGCGCCGCGACGCGCGCGTGGCGCGACGGTGACCGGCGTCCTGCTCGGCCTGCTCATCGCCGCGACGACGGGCGTGGCCGCGATGGCGAAGACCAACGAACCCGGTGGTCCGCTTCGGCAGAGTGTCGAGACTGGCGTGCAGTCTTGCCTGACCATGCTGCAGGCCAATCCCGAGCCGGCGGCGCCGGGCGCGCCCACGCTGGATGAGCGACTACTCCTTCTCCCGCCCACCATGGCGAACCCAAAGCTTTGCAGCCTGCTGATCGACCATCAGCCCGGCGAGGAGGAGCAGATCCTGTCCGCGGTCGACGCATGGGCCGCGGTATCGCCGCTCGGCTTGGCGAAGGTGCGAGATCGCGAGGAAACGGGTCCGGACCGGCGCGCAACAAGCTGGGCGGCGCAAGCCGCAGACGGCGAATACGTCATCGTCCTCTCGAAGGCTATCGCGGGCGCGGCCGGCGAGCCGCTGCAATCGACGGTCCTCGTGACGCTGCGCTAGGTCCGATCACTCGGTCAGCAGGCGGATTCCCCCGAGCCGCGAGGCCCGGGGGCGATCCTTGCTAAGGTCGGCGGACGGCTATCCTGCGGCCCGCGCCGCGCCCGATCCACGGCGTCCGCACCCGTCACGAAGACAATCTCTACAAGCATCACGATGCGCACGACGCACCTACGTTGACCCCATACAGTCCGCAATCTAGGCCCTTTGGAATGCTCATTGCGTTGACTGGAACACCTGTTCTGTCGGGGGTCTGACTTTGGATATCGATAATCTCGATGCTGTCGCCTCAGCAGACTTGATCCGCAGTGGCGCGGTCAGCGCCCGGGAGTTGGTGACATCCGCCATCGAACGGATCGAAGCGCGGAACCCCGCGCTCAACGCCGTCATCCACAAGCTCTACGACAAGGCCCTCGCCGCCGCGGACGATCCCGCCCTGGCCGAGACCCCCCTGCGTGGCGTGCCGGCCCTAGTGAAGGACCTGGACGGGTCGACGGCGGGTGATCCCTGGTACGGTGGCTCGCTCTATTTGAAGAAGCTCGGGTGGCGCGAACCGGCGGACAGCCATGCCATCGCCCAGATGCGCCGCGCCGGGCTCATCATCATCGGAAAGACGGCGACCCCTGAACTGGGGATGCAGGTGAACACCGTCAGCGACGCCCACGGGATCACGCGCAATCCCTGGAACCTGGACCATAGCGCTGGCGGCTCCAGCGGTGGGTCCGGCGCCGCGGTCGCCGCCCGCATGGTCCCCGTGGCCCATGGCGGCGACGGCGGTGGATCGATACGAATTCCGGCCGCCTTCAACGGCCTCTTTGGCCTGAAACCCAGTCGCGGGCGGGTATCCAACGCCCCGGCCGAGGCCGATCCCTGGAGCGGCCTCGTGGCCCGCCACGTGTTGACCCGGTCGGTCCGTGACAGCGCCCTGCTCCTGGACTGGCTTTCTCGGCCGGGGCCCGGGGATCCCTACGCCGCGCCGAGCGTCGGCCAGCCCTACCTGGATCGCATGTCCGGCGGTGTCGCGGGTCTGCGCGTGGGCCTGCTGAGCGCCAACCCCCTGGGCGGCCCGGTCCAGCGCGAATGCGCCCGGGCGGTCGCCGCCGCGGGGTCCGCCTTGCAGCAGGCCGGCTGTCTCGTCGAAGAGGCCCACCCCGCCGCCTATGCGCAGATGGATCCGCGGTGGTTCGGCACGGTGATCACCGCCTGGGTCGCCTACGAGCTCGAAGACCTGATCCGGCGCACAGGCGTCGAGCCCGGCCCTGGGGACCTGATGGCCCCGGCCGCCGCCGCCCTCAAGGCCGGCCGCGTCATGCCTGCCACCGCCTATGTGGCCGTCACCGAGGCGATCCACGCCTGGTCGCGGCGGATGAAGGCGTGGTGGGTCGACTACGACATCCTGCTGACTCCGACCTCGCCTGTGCTGCCGCCGGCGCTAGCCGCCCTGCAAGCGCCGCCGACCGACGACCCCAACCGCGGCTTCAACGCCGTGGCCTTCACAGCGCCCTTCAACATGACCGGCCAGCCGGCGGCGTCGATCCCCATGGGGTGGAGCGACGACGGCCTCCCGATCGGCGTTCAGGCGGTGGCCGACTTCGGCCGTGAAGACCTGCTGTTCAGGTTGGCCGCCGTCCTCGAGCAGATCACGCCTTGGGCCGATCAACGACCGCCTGCCTCCCCAGCCTGACCTCGACCTGCTCAGCGCGCGTGTGGGGCATCCGGAATGATGTCTCAAAGATCAACCGGGATGATGCTTGACAGCCTGTCGCCGGCCCCGGCCGTGGTCGCGGCTCGTGGCGGAGCCCTGACGTGCATAGGTGGAGCTATCCCGACTGGACCATCCCTCGCCTTCGGGCGCGACGCGATGAGCCTTGCCAATCCTTCTTTGGAGGCTATCGAGGCGCGGCACGGCGCCAAGCCTGCGACCTTGATCCCGAGGGCAAATGGACGGGGTCGAGCTTGAAGCGCTCGGGCTCGTCTGCCCAGGCCTAGCAGATGGCTTGGTCGGGCCGTGAGGCTCCGTAGGATCTTGAGCCGCCTGGCGAAGTTATAGGCGTCTAGGAGAACGACAACATCGACGTCCATGCCCTCGATGGGCCGAAGACGAAGCCAGTTCCAGAGCGCCTTGCCCCGTCATTCCGTTCGCAATTCCAGTCCGGCCAGGTCGCCCTGGGCCCGCCACTCGGCCAGCAATGCGTTGAACTTGTTGATGCCCGGCGTGTAGGTCTGACCGTTGAGACCGCCGGACCGCTCACCGCCCTCGTTGTTGTAGTAGCCGGGCGTGCAGGCGTTCTGGAAGTCGCGGTTCGCGACGGCCACCGACCGGATCACCTCCACCCAGGCCTCTTCGGCCTCGGCGGTCGGCTCCACTGTCACGGCGCCCCGCGCCTTCGCCTCCTTGATGATGTAGGCGATGTGCTGGGCCTGGTCGTCGAACATGGCGGTCATGTTTACCGACAGGCCGTTCTGGCCGACGCCGATGTAGAACCAGTTCGGAAAGTTGCGGCTCGAATGGCCGTGCAGGGTCCGGAAGCCGTCCTTGTAGTAGTCGTAGAGCGAGAGGCCATCGCGGCCGTTGATCTCGAACCCGATCCGCCGCCGGAACGCGGTCGATATCTCGAAGCCCGACGCGTAGATGATGCAGTCGACGGGGTATTCCACCCCGTTGGCCACCACGCCGCTCTTGGTGATGCGCTCGACGCCCTTGGCCGCGCTCACGTCCACGAGTGTCACGTTCGGGCGGTTGAAGGTCGGCAGGAACTCGTCGTTGAAGGTGGGCCGCTTGCAGAACTGGCGGTACCAGGGCTTTAGCGCCTCGGCAGCCCCCGCATTGGTCACCACCGCGTCCACCCGCGCGCGGATCTTGTTCATTTTGGCGAAGTCCGCCAGCTCGGCCCTTCTCGCGGCCTCCTGCGGCGTGAGCTTCTCGCCGCGGGCCATGGCCGCCGCGATGCCCGACGCCAGGTTGCGGAAGATGTCGGTCCAGCTGTCGTTGACCAGATCCTCGGTGAACGGCCGCCCCTCGACGATGTCGGCGAAGTTATGCCGCCGCGCCCGTTGCCAACCCGGCTGCAGGCTCTGCGCCCAGGTCTGATCCGTGGGCTTGTTGCCGCGCAGGTCGACCGAGCTGGGGGTGCGCTGGAACACGTAGAGGTGCTGGGCGTACTTGCCGACGTAGGGGATGCACTGGATCGCGGTGGCGCCCGTGCCGATCACCGCCACCCGCTTGTCGGCCAGTCCTGTCAGGCCGCCCGTCGTATCGCCCCCTGTGTAGGCGTAGTCCCAGCGGCTGGTGTGGAAGCTGTGCCCTTCGAAATCCTCAATTCCCGGGATGCCCGGAAGCTTGGCGCGGCTGGCGGTGCCCAAGGCCATGATCACAAACCGGGCCTTCATATCGTCGCCGCGGTTGGTCTGGATGCGCCAGCGCTTCAGGCCTTCATCCCAGGACAGCTGGCTCACCCGGGTCTGGAAGCAGGCGACGTCGTAGAGGCCATAGGCCTGCCCGATACGTTGGGAGTGCTCGAAAATCTCCCCGACGTACGAATACTTTTCCTTCGGGATGTAGCCGAGCTCTTCCAGCAGGGGCAGGTAGCAGTAGCTCTCGATGTCGCACTGCGCGCCGGGATAGCGGTTCCAGTACCAGGTGCCGCCGAAGTCGCCGCCGGCTTCGATGATCCGGAAGTCGTTCACGCCCGCCTCGCGAAGGCGCGCCGCCGCCAGCAGGCCCGAGAAGCCGCCCCCGATGATGGCCACCTCGACCTCGTCCGTCAGCGGCGCGCGGTCGAAGTTCGGATCGGCGTAGGGGTCTTCCTCGGCGTAGCGTGCGAAGCTACCCGCCAGCTCGATGTACTGAGCCTCTCCGTCCGGCCGCAGACGCTTGTCGCGCTCCTGCCGGTATCGCTCGCGCAGGGCGTCGGGATCGAAGTCGAGCGCCGTGTCGCTGGCCGCTTGGGCGTCGTCCATGGTCGCGTCTCTCCCCGTTCTTACAACCCGGGGCAGTGAAGATGACCGGACCCGGCGTCAGGCAAGCCGGTGTCGACTGAGGCGTTCAGTACCCGGCCGTGCGGCCGCTGGGCGCGCCATCCACGATCTGGTCGAGGTATTCGCTGAGGCCATAGCCGACGAGGTCGCCGCAGCGGTACTCGGTCATGCCCTCGGTGATCCGGGTGTGCAGCTCTTGGCCGTCGGGTGCGGTCCGCCGGTTGCGCAGAGGGATCAGCGAAACAACCCGCCCAGTCACCTCGTACGCCTTCCCGGAGACCGTCTTCACCGTGGCGCGCAACGCCGTCTGGTAGTCGTTTTCGTCCCAGTCGCTATCGATGACGCAGGTCTCGATCAGGTCGTAGACCCCGTCGCGGAACACCATGCCGCCCTGCCGCGCGCCGCCCTTCCCGTCGCCGATGACCGACAGCATCATCCCGAAGTCGCGGCCGAAGTTCATCGGGCACCAGCGGTACCAGTCGATGGCCTGCCAGTGGCGCGGACCCCACGATTTGTCGCGCAGGCCGTAGCCCGAGAGTTCGAAACGCTCATCGCCCACCGTGACGACCCCGCGCGCCGCGCAGTGCTGCTCGTAGTGCGCCTTGGCGAAGGACTTGTCAGGATCGATCTCGAGCGGCGAGCCATCGGCCTTCACGGTCTCGCCGCCGTACATCGGCGAGACGCCCTCGTAGTCAAGTTCCACGGTGCATGGGACCGACGGATTGTTGCGATAAGCCGCCTTCGGATCGGCCATCTCGTGCGGCCGCGCCAGCAGGAGCGCCTTGCCTTCGAAGCTGACCTTCAGCCGCTTGAACGGTTCGACGACCTCGACCTTCAGGCCGCCAGCCGCCATTTCGCGATTTCCCTCGATGGCGGGCCGCCCGAACGTGAACGCGACGCGCCCGTCCGGCAAATAGAAGCAGACGCTAATTTCCGCGTAGTTCTCGTTCGGCCGGTTGCCGATCCGGAACCATCCACCCGTCTTCTTCAGGGGATCGAAGACGTTGAAGTACATGCTTTCGTTATAGTTCTTGGCGTCGCCTGGATCGTGCGGATACTCGTCCTGGGGTTCGAGGCGGACTTTGAAGCCCTGAGCTGCCTGCGCCATGCGGTCCTCCCGGTTCTGATTTCGAGAGAGCCTAGGTGCATGACGTGCGGGAACGCCAAGGGTTCGACGTGCGCATCGGCGACCGGGTGCGTGACGGCGGCGCCCCCCTCAGGCCAACCGGGTCAACAGCCGTTCCATCGCCTCCGGCCTATCCAGCTGGGCTGGGGCCGCAAAGACGATTCGATCCGCCTTCAGCGTCGCCCCATCCAATGCCTTACCTTTCAGGCGCTTGAACGCCGCGGCCGCCGCGCCGGGCCGGAACGTCAGGGCCGTCGCCTTCGGGCCAGTCCCCACATGCCGGACGCCTGCGTCCCGCGCCAAGCGTTGGAGCCGCGCCTGCCCCAGAAGAGTCGCCACCGGGCCGGGCAAGGCGCCGAAGCGGTCTTCGAGCTCCTCCTCGAAGGCATCGATCTCGCTGATGGTCTCTAGTCGAGCGAGGCGGGCATAGAGATTGATCCGCGTCACCGGGTCTGGGACGTGGTCCGCGGGGATCGCGCCCCCGCCCCCCAGCTCGAGCTCGGGCAAGGCGGCATCCGGTGGGGTCTCCCCGCGCGCCGCGCGGATCGCCCGGTCCAGCAGTCTCTGGTAGAGGGCCGCGCCAATCATCTTCATGTGGCCGGCCTGCTCCTCGCCGACAAGATCTCCGCCGCCCCGGAGATCCAAGTCCCTCGCGCTGATCGCCAGCCCCGCCCCCAAGCGATCGAAGGCCTCAAGCGTCGAGAGTCGCGCCCGCGTAGCATCTGGCAGGGGGGCGACGGGATCGGATAGCAGATAGGCGACCCCTTGCGCGCGCCCTCGCCCGACCCGTCCACGCAGCTGGTGCAACTGCGCCAAGCCGAACCGGTCCGGCCGGAAAATCAACATGGTGTTGGCGCGCGGCACATCGAGCCCGCTTTCGATGATGTTGGTCGCCAGGAGGACGTCGCCATCGCCCGCCGCGAACCCCACCATCACGTCATCCGCCTCATCCACAGGCAGACCACCGTGCGCGATGCGGACGGCAAGTTCGGGCGCGACCGCGGCCAATCGCTCAGCCAGCGGCGCGATGTCCTCGATGCGGGGGACGACGAAGAAGCTTTGCCCGCCGCGCCGGTGCTCACGCGTCAGGGCCATACGTATGCTCGCGGGGTCGAATGGCGTCAGGAACGTGCGGATGGGTCGCCGGCGCGCGGGCGGCGTCGCGATGACACTCACGTCCTGCAGGCCGACCATCGCTGCTTGCAGTGTTCGCGGGATCGGGGTCGCCGTCATGGCCAGGACGTGGCCGTCGCGCGCAAGGGCTCGCAACTTGGATTTGATCGCCGTGCCGAACTTCTGTTCCTCGTCGATGATCACAAGGCCCAGGTCCGCGAAGGTCAGCTTGTCCGCGGCCACGGCGTGTGTTCCGATCACCACCCCGGCCTCGCCAGCGGCGATCGCCTGCCGCGCGGCGTGCGCGTCGGCTGCGCTGACAAGACGTGAGAGCAAGACCACCTTGACGCCAGTTCCGGCGAACCGCCGCTGAAACGTCTCGTAGTGTTGTCGCGCCAGCACCGTGGTCGGCGCCGCCACGGCCACCTGCCGGCCGCTCAAGGCGACAGCGGCGGCGGCGCGCAGGGCCACTTCGGTCTTGCCAAAGCCGACATCGCCGCAGACGAGCCGGTCCATCGGGCGACCGGAGGCCATGTCGGCCAGCACCGCCTCGATCGCGGCCGTCTGATCCGCCGTCTCTTGATAAGCGAAACGCGCGGCGAACCGGGCGAACGCCGCCTTCGGTGGCGTCAACGCGGGGCAGGACCGCGCTTCCCGCGCCAGTGCCAGCGCCACGAGGTCTTGCGCGACGGCCTCCACATGCCGGCTGACCTCTGCGCGTCGTTTGGGCCACGCCTCCCCGCCCAGGCGGTCCAGGGTGACGGCCGCCTCTTCCGCGCCGTAACGCCAGATGCGACCCAGATCCTCGATAGGCGCCAGGATGCTCGCCCCGCCGTGATAGCCGATGCGCAGCGTGTCACGGAGCACGCCGTCGATTTCGACGACCTCCAGATCGCGGATGACCCCGACGCCATGGTCCTCGTGCAGGACGACGTCGCCAATGCGAAAGTCCTGATCGGCGGTCAGGGCGTCCCTGCCCGGCGAACGACGGCTCGCCAGCCGCCCGCCCAGCACATCGGGTGCAGCGATCACCGCAAGTCCGACCTCGGTATCCACGAAGCCCGTTTCGAGGTCGGCGTCGAGGCTCAGCAGACCTCCTGACGGCGCGGTCGCGATCGCATTCCAATCAGCGGCGGTCTCCGGCGCCGCATCGAGCCTGCGGGCCAGGACGCGGTTCAACGCGCGACGCTCGTGCGGCAGTCCGGTCACGACCACCCGGCGGCCAGCCTCGCGGTGCGCGGCGACGAGATCGCAGAAGGCGCGGCCCGGGTTGCGATCGGCTGCCACGGTTGGGACCGCCTCGACGTGCGCCAAATCCATGGCGACCGGCGACCATCGGGCCAGGCCGTCACGACACTCTTCATCGGTCAGGTAGAGCGCGTCGATCGCGCCGCCGACATCGCCGCCAAGCCCCAGATCGCGCCGCGCCGCGAAGGCGTCGGCAAGTTGCTCGTGCACCTGCGCGAGCCGCGCGCTCGCCTTCTCATCCACGATGAGCGCCGCCTTCGGGGCCAGGTCGAACAGGGTCTTCAGGGCATCGTAGTGTTCGGCCAAGCCGTGCTCGAGCCCAACTGCCCGCGGCTCGAGCTCGACCAGAGTCTCGTCCGCCGCGATGTATTCGGACGCGGGCGGAAGCGTCAGGGCTTCCAACGTGGCCATCGAGCGCTGTGTGATCGGATCGTAGATCCGCATCTCGCGAATCCGCCCGTCGTCGCCCTGGACAATCCGTACCGGCTGGGCCGCATCGGCCGGAAACACGTCGACGACTTCTCCCAGCAGGGCGATCTCCCCCGGCTCGTCGATGCGATCGTCCGGGACGTAGCCTGTCCGTGCGGCGAACGCCGTCAGCGCGTCGCGATCAAGCGGGTCGCCGATTTGCAGTTTGAGGAAGGCCGTCGCCACGACGTCCGATGGCGGTAGGCGCTGCACCAGGCTCTCCACGGCGATGATGAGCACGCGAGGCCCGCTCGGCGCCGCGGCGAGCGCGCGGAGTGTGCGCATGCGCCGCCCCATGGCTTCCCGGGACGGCGACGCGCGATCGAAGGGCAGACAGTCCCAGGGTGGCAAGACGAGGGTCTCGACCTCCGGCGCCAGGGCGACGAGAGCGCGCGCAACCTCGTCGGCGCGCCGCTCGCTCGAGGCGAGAAACACGAGCAGCCTTTTGGGGGTAACCAGGGCCGAAAGCCGCGCTGCAATCGCGCTGGTCGGCGCCTGCCGCCACCCGGATCTCGCGGGCTCGATGACGGCCTTGGGGCCTGGTGTCAGGTCGCCGGCCGTCGTGCCGTCCTGCGCCGTCATATGCTCCGTCATTCCCGCCTCCCAGCCACAGGAGAGCTGAACTCGGTCGGACGGCGGCAGTTGCGCGCCCGCTCATTTCGATGACGGCGCGCGTGCAGAGACACGTCGGAAAGCGTTGGCGAAGCGACGTCGTCCGCTGTCAAACCCGAGTCGACTTGGCGCCTTGAGCGCCCGTGCGGATCACAGCGGTTGCGCCGCGCGGTTAAGCCGTCATCAGCCGGCCGCGGCCACGTCGTCCAGCGTCGGGAAGTCGGTGTACCCTTTAGCCCCACCGCCGTAGTAGGCGCGGGGGTCGGCCACGGTCAGCGGGGCGTTCCGGCGAAGCCGCTCCACAAGGTCGGGGTTGCCGATGAAGGGGCGACCGAAGGCAATCATGTCGGCGCTGTCGGCGGCGCGCGCGGCGATCGCCAGGTCACGGTCGTACATGTTGTTGGCGATGACGACGCCCTTGAACAGGCGGCGCAGCTTCTGCAGATCGAAGGACGGTTCAGCCGTGCGCGAAACGCCGGTGTCGCCCTCCACCATATCGAGCCAACCCACCTTGAGGTCGTTCAGCCGCTCGACAACGTGGGTGAACAACGGCTCCGGATCACTATCCCAAGCCTGATAGGCGTGTCCGATCGGGGCAAGGCGCACCGCGGTGCGTTCGCCACCCCATTCGCCGATGATGGCCTGCAGGACCTCGACCAACAGACGCGCACGGTTTTCGATGGAGCCGCCGTAGGCGTCTGTCCGCGTGTTGGTCATGTCGCGCAGGAAAGCGTCGATCAGATAGCTGTGCGCCGCATGGAGTTCGACGCCGTCGAATCCGGCCGCCCTGGCTCGCCGGGCGGCCGCGCGAAACATATCGACGACACCGGGGATCTCGTCGGTCCGCAGCGCGCGCGCCTCTTCGTAGTCCTTGGGACCTTCGGCCGTGAAAATCTGGCCAGGCTGACGCATGGCGGAAGGCGCCACTGGAGGTTCGCCGCCACCCAGCGACGAATGGCTGAGGCGGCCTGCGTGCCAGAGTTGGCTGAAGATCAGGCCGCCCTTGGCGTGAACGGCGTCCGTCACCAGCTTCCAGCCCGCAACCTGATCGTCGCTCCAAAGGCCCGGAATGTTGGGACCGCCGCGACCGCCCGGCGCGACGGGCGTCGCCTCGGTGATCAGCAGGCCCGCGGACGCACGCTGGGCGTAGTACAGCGCCTGCAGAGGTCCCGCCTCGCCGGCGTCGTTGGACCGCGTGCGGGTGAGCGGCGACAGCGCGATGCGGTTTTGGAGCTTAAGCCCGTTGAATTCGCAGGGATCGAAAAGATCGGTCATCTGAGGTTCCATGCGCCCTTGAGGGCTTGCGCCACGGATCGGACGTTCGGCTAGCCGGCACCCGCCGTATCGGCCTTGAGAATGGTCTGACCTGCCGCGAACTGGTCGCGGACCGCCTCGGGCGTGAGGGTGGCCGCCTTATCGAGCTCGATCAGTTCCGGCGGCACGTACCAATGGAGCTTATCGGTGTGGTACGCCTCCCACACCACCTGGGCCACCTGCACTGGCGGAATGGCGCGGAAAGGGCCTTCCTTCGGCGCGTTCTCCACAGCGCCGGGCGGCAGGATCGGTGTGTCGATCAGGCCGGGAAGCACATCGGCCACCTTGATGCCGAAAGCCTTGAACTCGACCGAGAGCGCCTCGGAGAGCCCCTTCACGGCATGCTTCGTGGCCGAGTAGACGGCGATGCCGGGCATGCCGAACGTGGCCGACGAGGAGGACGTAGTGAAGCACATGGAGCCCGGTGTCGCCTTCAACAGCGGCAGGGCGCCGTGGATCCCGATCAGCACGCCGATCAGGTTGACGTTCACGACCGCGAGCACGTCCTCGAATTGCTGGTCGGCGAAGGGCCCGCCGCGGCCGATGCCGGCGTTGTTGTAGAGAATATCCATGGCGCCGCCGGTGGCCTCGCCGAACGCATCGAGAGCCGCGCGATAGTCTTCGCGATCCGTGACGTCGAGCCGCCGGACCAGACAGTTGTCCGCCCCCAATTCATCACGCAAGGCCGACAACCCCGCGTCGTTCACATCGAAGCCGCCGACGAACCAGCCCTTGGCGGCGAACAGACGCGCGGTCTCGCGGCCCATGCCCGACGCGGCGCCAGTGATGAAGATCGACTTTCGGCCGTTCGCGCCCATGGCATCCCTCTCCTCGTATTCCGAACCGGGCTGCCGCCGCCTCAGGACTCCGGCGAGACCTGGATCAGCAGCTTCCCATCGTGGGCGCCGGTGAACAGGCGCTGCAGCGAGTCCATCGCGCCCTCCAGACCTTGGTCGACATGGACCTTCCACTTCAGCTGCCCCGACATGACCCAGGGAATGAGCTCCGCCATGGCCTCGCCCGCGCGGGGCAGGAAATCGGTGATGATGAAGCCGCGGATGGTCAGCCGGTGCATCAACACGCGGGCGAAGTCGGTCGGGCCGGCCGGTCGCGCATTGTCGTTGTAGGTCGAGATCATCCCGCACAGCGGCATGCGCCCGAAGTTGTTCATGCGCGCGACGACGGCGTCCATGATGTCGCCGCCAACATTCTCGAAATTGACGTCGATCCCGTTCGGGCAGAGCCGATCCAGCGCCGCGCCGACATCCTCGCCCTTGTAGTCGATCGCCCCGTCGAACCCGAGCTCGCCCGTCAGCCAGTCGCACTTGGTCTTGCCCCCGGCGATGCCAATCACGCGCGCGCCCTTGAGCTTGGCGATCTGGCCGGCGATGGAGCCCACGGCGCCGGCCGCCGCCGAGACGACCACGGTCTCGCCAGCCTGCGGCTTGCCGATGTCACACATGCCAAACCAAGCCGTCAGCCCGGTGGCTCCCAGCACACTCATATAGGCGGTCATCGGAACGCCCGGCAGCGTCGGTACGGGCATCAGCATGGCCCCATCGGCGATCACATGGGTGGACCAGCCGCCCAGGCCGGTGTTGACAACATCGCCCTGCTTGAACCGGTCCGAGCGCGACGACTCCACGATGCCGATCGATCCGCCGCGCATGGTGTCGCCGATCCCGACCGGCGGCATGTACTGGTCCTGGTCGCTCATCCAGATGCGGTTGGTGGGATCGAGCGAGAGATAGACCGTCCGCACCCGCACCTCGCCGTCGGCGAGGTCCCGGATCGGTTCGTCGACGAACTCCAGGTCGCCGGGCTGAATCTCGCCGGCCGGCCGGCGACGAAGCACCCAGCGCTGCAGGTTGGTCATGCGTTTCCCCTTGGTCGCGGCGGGACTATTCGCCCGCCTGCTTGATGTCCCGCGCCGCCTTGTCGAGGTCGGGGGCGTTGGGCGAGCGCATCGCGGCGCCGGTGGCCATGCCTTCCTTCAGCGCGGCGGCGGCCCCCTCGTGCGACATGATCTTGCTGAGCACGGCCTGCCCTGCGCGTTCGAACGATTCTCGGTGCTCGACCACGTACTGGCGCGAGGTGCGATAGCCTTCGAGCAGGCCCTGGATTTCCGGGATCACATATCGCGCAACCAGGTCCCAGCTGCGGCTGGTGTTCTCGCGGTTGGCCCAGTCGTGGACGAAGCCGAGCACCACGCCGAAGCCGCCGGCCGAGGCCTGCAGCTTGCGGATCGCGGCGATCAAGTCGTCCGGCGTGCCGATGACCGAGGCGGCGCCGTCCACATAGGCGGTTTGGTCAACGGCGTCGTCGGGGCTCTTGAAAGGCTCGGCGCCGGGCCGCATCAGCGTGCCAACCGTATACTCGTTGTGCCACTTCATGAGGCCCTGGCCGGCCTGGGCGCGGGCTTCCTCGCGGGTCTCGGCGATGTGCCAGGACATCAGCACGCGCCAGTCCTTGCGATCGACCGCCTTGCCGGATTTCGCGGCCGCCTGTTCGGCGAAGCCCCACTGCGTCGGGAGCGCGGCTAGGCCGGCGTCGGAGTTCGAACCAATCGAGAGGACGCCGAGGCCGTACTTTCCAGCCAGGGTCATGCCGGAGGGGCTGATGGACGAAGCCGTCACCATCGGCAGCTCCTCCTGAAGTGGGAAGAGCTGAAGGCGGGCGTCCTGAAGCGTGAACCAATCGCTCTTATGGGTGACCCTTTCACCCGCAAACAGGCGCTTGAGGACGCCGATCGCCTCGTCCTGCCGGTCGCGCTGGGTCATGGGATCGATGCCCAGCATATAGGCGTCCGACGGCAGCGCGCCGGGGCCGGTTCCGAAGATCAGGCGGCCGGCGCTCATATGGTCGAGCTGGACCATCCGCTGCGCGACGTTGAAGGGGTGATGGTAGGGCAGCGAGACGACGCCCGTGCCCAGGCGGATGCGGTGGGTGTGCTGCGCGACGCCCGCCAGGAACATCTCAGGCGAGGCGATCATTTCCCAGCCCGTCGAATGGTGCTCGCCGACCCAAAACTCGTCGTAGCCGAGCGCGTCGAGCTCCGCGGCCAGCCGGATGTCGTTTTTCAGCTGGAGCATCGGATGCTCGCCAATGGGGTGATGCGGAGCGAGGAAAGCGCCGAACTTCATGCGAGCCATGGTCGAGATATCCTGGTCATTGCCGTCCGAAATCGACCACTAGCGGAGTTCCCCCAAGGTCACTGCAGCGATTTTCAGCGCGCTCTCAGATCCCCCATCCCCAGCTCAGCGGGCACGACGGCCGACAGACCGACAAGAGCTGGCGCCGGCGGCCTCCGGCCAAGCGACGCCATACCGCCGCAGGATGTAATCATCCTTTCCGGCACAACAGGGCGTCGCCGAGGTGCGAAATTCGCCTGTCTCTGGAGCGCCAACAGATGCACGATACCTGCGGCTGTCGGTCCTCGCCGGACCCAAGCTCCATCGACACATTGTCGAGATAGGTCAGCCGGTTTTCTTGGACCGCCGCCAGCTAGACGTTGCAGCCCCCGTCAAACTCGCGTCGGAGCCGGACGTCGCGGGAGCGATCGCCCTCAACGCGACATCAGCGCGGTCTCGCCGTCCCAACATCCGGCGAGGCGCCCTCGTCAAGTCTCGCGCTGCCGAGACATCGGCATCGCACAAGCCCGAGGCGATTCAATGTGGAGGGGGCGACGATGGTACCACCTCTCGGGTTCGAACCGAGGACCTCTAGATCCACAATCTAGCGCTCTAACCAGCTGAGCTAAGGCGGCACATTCGCGAGCGCGCTTTCTAGTCGCGCGCGCCGGTCTGATCAAGCGGCGCGATTGCGGCAGATGCACTCGAATGCGTGGAAACGACTTCAGAGCGATCGCGCCATACGTCTTGGGCGCCAACAACGCAGACAAGAAAAAAGCCCCGACCGCTTGCGCGGCCGGGGCCTGTTCTGGATCGGCGTACCAAAAGGTTCGCCTAAAGGTGGCTCAGCCCTTCGGGAGGACGAAGCGGAGCGGGATCCGCACCGTGCCGCCATCGACCGGCTGACCATCCCGGGTCTGCGGACGCATCTTGAAGAGCTTGGACATCTTCAAGGCTGCATCGCCGAAGCCCATGTCGCCCGGCTCTTCCGAAACCACGGAACAGCTGTCGAGCGTACCGCGGGCGTTCACCTGGCAGCTAAGCGTCGCACGCCCTTCCACTTCCATCCGCGACGCACGGTCGGGGTAGTAGCGGTTCATGTCGTCACCGGACGGACGGCGGAGCCAGTCCGGGTTGGTGATGACCGACGGACGCGGCGGCTCGGGCGGCGGCGCGGCAGGCGGACGGGGCTCTTCGATCCGACGCTCGACCGGCGGGACCGGCAGAGGGGGAATCGAGGGCACGTCAGGCACCGCGACGGGCGGACGAGGCTGCAGCTTGGGCGGCGGCGGCGGCGGCGTATTCGGCGGCGGCGGCGGCGGAGGCGGCGGAGGAGGCGGCGGAACGGGCTTGATTAGAGCCACGTCCGTAATCTCGTCCGAGTACTCCTTGTACTTCGGTTCGAAGCGCGTCTTCCAAAGGTAGACGCCCAGCGCTCCGTGCACGATGACCGCCATGATCAGCGCGATGATCATCCCGGGCCGAGACTTCGGCTTCGGGTCATCGAACGGATTATGCCGCGTTAGCGCTTCGTGGTGAGTGTCAGACATGTGTCACCACCTAGTTGTTGTCTTCACCGACGAGAGCCACGCTGTAGAACCCGTTGTCCTGCAGCATGTTCATCACGCCCATGAAGTCGCCGTAGAGCGTGTCCTTGTCCGCACGGATAAAGATACGTTCCTTGGTTGGGTTACGAACCGCGCCCAATTGGGTGCGGAGGTCGTCGCCCAGGCTGGGAAGGTCCGTCCGGAAGTCCTGGATGAACAGGCCGCCGTTCGGCTGGATCGAAATGTAGATCGGCTTCGGCGGGTTTGTGCCGGGCGGGGCGACGGCCGGCGGCAGAGCCACCTTGACCGTCACGGCCGCCATCGGCGCTGCCACCATGAAGATGATCAGAAGCACGAGCATCACGTCCACGAAGGGGGTGACATTGATCTCGGCGTTCTGAGTCTCCTGGTAGCGGCCGCCTCCGGAACTGGAGAGCTTGGCGGCCATCTAGCTTAGGCCCCCTTGTCGAGCTGCCGGGAGATCGCGTTCATCAGCTCGGCCACAAAGCCTTCCGACCGCGCGCCGAAGGCGGAGATGCGGGTTTGGAAGTAGTTGTAGAAGATAACCGAGGGGATAGCCGCGAAGAGGCCCAGACCGGTGGCGAGAAGCGCTTCGGCGATGCCGGGGGCGACGACGGCCAGGTTGGTCGTGTTGGTGTTCGCGATACCGATGAACGAGTTCATGATCCCGTACACGGTGCCGAACAGACCGATGAACGGACCGTTGGAACCGACCGAGGCGAGGTACTGCATGCCGCCCGAGAGACGACGCGCGAGCGACGCTTGCACGGCGCTAACCGCATGGGCCGCCCGATCGATGGTCGTGTCGCGGTGTTCGCCAGTGATCTGCAGACCAGCCTGACGGCTGAGCTCGATTTCCTGGGCGGCCGCGGCGGCCATGTCGGCCAGCGGGTTGCCGTCAAATTCCTCGCTGAGGGCAATACGGCTCATGTCGTTGATCGACTTGGCGCCGCGGAAGGATTCCACGAAACCGTCCGACACCTTGTTGAGGGCGTTGAACTCGAGGATCTTGGTCACGAGGATGGTCCAGCTCAGCACCGAGGCGAGAGCCAGGCCGATCATGATCACCTTCACGACGGGGTCGGCGTCCATGAACATGGTGCCGACGTTCAGCTTGCCCGCGCCCTTCATTTGGGGCGGATCAGCCGATTCCGGCGCAGCAGGAGCAGCGGCGGCGGGAGCCGCGGCGGCGTCAGCGGCGGGCGCGGCGGCTTCGGCAGCCGGAGCAGCCGGGGCGGCGGCGTCCTGAGCGAACGCCGGCGCGCTCGTCATCAGCGCGACGGCGCCGAGGAGAGCGGAAAAAGTGGTCTTCAGTTTGTTGTCGAGCATCTGTCGCCAGTTCCTGGTTGGTCTAGCACGATTGGCCGGAGGGTCGTCGCGCGAGAGCGTCTCCACCCTAGTTGAAACAAGCCCGGCGCCCCTAATCCGCATACGCGGCTCAGAAACGCCAGAGGCGCTGTCGCTGCGCCCGACCCCTTCACGCGGACTCCCGACTTCTCGCAGGGATTGGCGTTTCGAAGGTGCGGACGGCCTTGAACTCCCACGGGGGGACCCCAAAGTCTTACCACTTTTTTAGACAAGTGGCCTGGACCCTTTGGCAACCCCTTGTCGAAGCGTCAAGGGGCAGAAGCTTTCCCTACATCGTCAAAATACTGACGCATGAGCACGGATTGTGCGCTGCACACGCAATATGCGTCTTGAGCCCTGCGATTGACCATCGGTTACAGGGGACGCTTTGCTGCAACGCAGCAATTTCACAGAACCAGGATTGCCGGAGACGAGGCGCCGAGCGGCGCCGGACGCGCTGAATCAAGGCGCCTGGGTCCCAAGGGATGTCGCGCAGAACCACCGGCCTTGAAAGTCCCGACAATCGCTGTGGAGCCAACCGAACTAGCCCGCTAGCGATCTGGCATTTTCACAAGGCCCCTGCCCTACCACTTCAAACGATGGGGGCGGCCAACCGACAACGCCGACACCGCGGGCGTTCTGGCATCTCATTGGAAAGGAGGAAGTGGTGCCTGGGGGCGGATTCGAACCACCGACACGCGGATTTTCAATCCGCTGCTCTACCAACTGAGCTACCCAGGCTTGGGTCCCGGCGCGCGGGAGCCGCTCTATAAAAGAGGCTTCGGCTTAAGTCCAGCGAGCCGCGGCGAGGAATTTTCGCGGCGTCACGCGTCGTCCGGGTCGGCGTTTGGCGGCGCGTCGTCATCGCTCGCCGGTAGCACATAGGCTCCGACCAGCCACTTCTGCAGATCCAGGTCGGCGCATCGCCGTGAGCAGAACGGACGAAACGCCGTCACCGTCGCGCGGCTACATATCGGACAGCTGGATTTCACGTCGAGCTGACCTCGTAGGATTCGCGAGGCCGCGCCGGATCGACGGTGAGCAAAAACCGCGCGCCCATCCGCTCTGCGAGCCCAACCACCAGAGGCGCGGCAACCTTCGCAACAGCAGGCGCACACACTCCGGTGAGCCGTGCGCCAGGCTGGGCCGCGCCCTCGCTCGCTAAGCGACGAACCAGCCGCTGGGCAAGTGTTCGATCCGTAAGCGCGCCGTTGGCCGATTGGAGATGTTCGATCACCGGGCGCGTACGACGCGGGATCGAGAGCTCCATGGTCCCGAATCTGCCAACGGCTCCGATGGAAACGCCCGGATTGTCGGGTCCAAAGGCGACGCGCGCCGCGGCCAGCAGGGCCTTGGCGTCGTGGCCCTTTCCGACGAGGTCGAGGATCACCAGCCCGCCCAGACCCTTCAGGCGGAGCAGCCTTGCGGCCTCGTTGATGGCGACGAGATTCACCTGGCGCGTGACGCGTTTGGCGTCCTGCCCCTTGCGCGCGCCCAGATCCACATCGACGGACGTAAGGGCACGGGTCGGTTCAATGGCGATGTCGCCGCCGCCCGGGAGCGCATGAACGATCTCGAGCGCCTCAGCCTCAGCCTCGTCGGCCATGGCGCGCGCGCTGTCACCTTCGATCGGCGCAACATCGCGAACCAAAGCGCGGAGAATCTCTTCGACTGCGGGCGGAGGCTGGAGGATTCGCGGAGCGCCCTCTGCAGGGCCGATCAGTCGAGCGACCGCGAGCTTGCCGACCCGGGGCTCACCCCGGATCTCGACCTCGATCGCCTCGCCCCGCACGGGGCGCCCATCGGCCTTGTAGGGAAGTATCGCTTCCGCCCCACCGCCCAGGTCGAGGAAGGCAATCCCAATCGCCGTTTCAATACTCGCGACGCGCGCGACGAGCCGCGCGCCCAGCAAGAGCCGGAGATCGTCGTCATCCCGCCTGACGATAAGCCTCTCGGGCCGGCCATCGAGCGTCACGACACCCCGGGTCTCGCCGAGCCCGCGGTCCAGATAGGTGCGGCGCTGGCTCATGTCCGCCGGAACCCCACGCCAGCGAGCAGCGCAGTGGTCTCATAGAGCGGCAGTCCAACGATGGCAGAGTAGGACCCCTGCAAAGACATCACCAAGGCGCCGGCGCACCCCTGGATGGCGTAGCCGCCGGCCTTTCCGACCCCTTCCCCGCTCGCCACATAGGCCCGCCGGTCGTAGTCGCTCAGCCGCTTGAAGCGAACCTTGCTCTCCACGAGACGCGACACGACCCGGCCGTCCGGCGCCGCCACGGCGACACCTGTGAGAACGCGGTGTGCTCGCCCCGACAGCAAGGCGAGGCAGCGGGCAACCTCTGCGGCGTCCTCAGCCTTGGGAAGCATGCGACGGCCGACAGCGACCACCGTGTCGGCCCCGAGCACGAAGGAATCTGATCGACGCGCCGCCACTTGACCCGCCTTCTGAACGGCAAGGCGCAGCGCAAGCTGTCGCGGGGTCTCATCGGGTCGCGGGGTCTCATCGAGATCAGCAGCATCGATGGCGTCCGGCGCGATCCCAATCTGCCGTAGCAATTCGAGTCTACGGGGGCTCGCGGATGCGAGGACAAGGCGCGGTTCAGATGACAACTCGGCGCCTCGATGAATCAGCGGACACGGAACGTGATACGGCCCTTGGTCAGGTCGTAGGGAGTCATTTCGACGAGAACCTTGTCGCCAACCGCCACGCGGATGCGGTTCTTACGCATCTTCCCCGCAGTATGGGCGATGATCTCGTGATGGTTCTCGAGTGTGACGCGGAACATGGCGTTGGGCAGCACCTCGCTCACCGCGCCCGGAAACTCTAGAAGTTCTTCCTTCGCCATCCGGCTTCCCAAGCCTCGTCGCTGCGTTTTGGCGGCGGCCCGGGCGCTCTGGCCAAGCCGCGGTCACCGAGAATATAGCTTGCCGCCAAACGCATCGTCGATGGGCCGGGTCAGACCCGGAAGCGCTCGGTGATGCGCGCAGCCAGGCCATCGCGCACCTGTCGATAGGTCTCCAGCCGGTGGTCTCGCGACCCTTCCGCTAGCGTCGGATCAGGTGTCGGCCAATATTCGATCTCCGCGGATCGCCCGCGCGCGAGTTCGACGGCCCGATGCTGAGCTTCGGGCGTCAACGACACCACGAGGTCAAAGGAGTCGTCGTCCAGCTCCGCGAAGGTCTTGCACCGATGCCGGCTTATATCGACGCCCAACTCACGCATGACCTCTGCCGCCAACGGATCGACTTCCATGTCGTCGACGTCTGGATCGTAGGCCCCGTGCTTCAAGCCGCAACTGTCCACGAAAATACGCGTGCCGATGAGGTGCTTCATCAGCGCTTCCGCCATCGGCGACCGGACCTGATTGAAGTTGCAGCAGAAGAGGACCGCGTCGGGCAGCCGCTTCCCCTGGTCGTCGTCCATACGTTGTCAGCCCCGCCAGTGGAGGGCGCAGATCAATGTGAACAGCCGGCGCGCGGTATCGAGGTTGGTCTCGATCTTACCAGCCAGTCGAGTCTGAAGCAGTTCCGACGCCTCGTTGTGGAGCCCCCGCCGCCCCATATCCAGGGCTTCGATCTGCTGCGGCGTCGAGTTGCGGATCGCCTGATAGTAGCTGTCGCAGATCATGAAGTAGTCTTTGATCAGCGTGCGGAACGGCGACAGCGATAGAATGTGCCGCCGCTCGTAGGTTGGTCCCCGCACATCTAGGACAAGACGGTTCTCCAGCAGGCCCATCCGCAGGTCGTAAGGTCCTGACTCCGCGCCTTCGGGGAAGAAGTAATTGTCCTCGAGCAGGTCGAAAATCGCGATTTGACGCTCCTGCTCCTGGTCGCGCGAAACCGCGGCGAGCGACTCTTCGTCGAGCTCGACGGACTGCAACCGGTGAAGGGTCTTCGGATCTTCGGCCATGGCTTCGAAGCCGAGCTTTATTGCAAACCGGGGGCCGCCGTCATCACGCGCTTGCGACCCGGGCGCCGAAGAATGGAAAAAAGCCGCCCGGCGCAAGGGGCGCCGGGCGCATGATCTCGTCCATTCAATCAGTAGGCGGCGTATCGCGGCTTGGCGGGTCGGACGAAATCACCGCGAACGTAGCCGACGCCCACGCCGCCATCGCCGACCAGGATCCAGTCCGAACCACGCACCTGAGCAAGAGCCTGGAATCGCTGCCCTGGCTGCAGGCGGCCCACGCGTCCCGAGTTGGTGGTCGGCGCCGCTCGCAGGTTCACAGCGCTTCCGGCGATGAACGTTTCGCCGATCCGTTCGTACCGCGCCGCCGCGACATCGTTGCTCAGTCGATAGCCGTTTTGGCTGTAGGTGCCGGCGTTCTTCGCCTGGTTCTTCTGCGCCTCGCAGCCGATGGCCGAACCCGCCGCCGCGCCAAGCGCCGCGCCAGCGACGGTCTCGCCGGTTGCGTGGCGCCCCCCGACCTTGTTGCCGACGACACCGCCCAGCAGGGCTCCGATGACCGCCCCCGCTTCCTGCTTGCCGCCAGAGGCCGAGCAGCCGGTGACGCCCGCGTTGGCCGCGCCGCCGCCGCCCAGAGCCAGAGCGCCCACCAGCAGCGCGGCGACAGCGCCGCTGCGGGCTTTGATCTTTTGTTCGTGCATCATTGCGCTGTTCTCCGTCCGTCAGCATCCAGCCGACGGTCACGTTCTAGCGGCCGCGACCTGAACGGACCTGCAGACCGGCTGACAGCAATTGTTCAGGTTGGCGGCGCTGGCGGCGGACTTTCGGCGTGGCCGCCACGAAGCTCCAGCGGCTGAGCCTGAACGGGTGTTGTCTTCACCGGCGTCAGGACGCCCTCGGCGTCGAACGCGTTCTTCAGGCGACGGTTGAACTCGCGGCCAACCTCCCATTGCGCCCGCGGCTCCGTGACGAACCTGGCTTTTATGTAGGCCGCGTTGTCGGCGAGCCGGTCGACTCCCAGAACTTCGAATGGCTGGGTGATGACCTTGGCGAACGCCGGGTCGGCCCGCAGACCGTCGCCCACCGTCTTGATCACGGCCAACGCCTTGTCGAGGTCGGTGTCGTAGCTCACCGGGATCTCGGCCAGATAGGACGAGAAACCCTTGGTGCGGTTATGGATCACCTGGGCTTCGCTGTAGGGGAAGATATGCAATGTCGCGTCGGCGTCGCGCAGCCGGATGGTCCGCAAGGTCATCGCCTCGACGACGCCGCTCGAACCAGCGATCTGGACGTTGTCGCCGACCGAGACGACATCTTCGGCGATCAGAAACAGACCGGTGAGGAAGTCCTTCACCAACGTCTGGGCGCCGAATCCGACCGCGATACCCAGGACGCCTGCGCTGGCGAGGATGGGCCCCACCTTCAGGCCCAGCTCCGTCAGCACCGTGAGCCCGCCGACCACCACAAGGATTGTCTGCGCACAACCCGTGAGAATGGGCCCCAGGGTGCGGAGTTGCGCCGCCCGCCTTGGGTCGCTGCTGCGGCGGGCAAACCCGCCGATCAGCCGCTTGATGATAAAGCCTGAGACTTCGACCAACGCGGTGACGATGATTAGGACCAGACCCAGTCTCACCAGGCGCGCGCCCGCTTCGCCCGACAGCCACCCCTGCGCGTCGATCCCCCAGATCCCGAGGATCGCCACCACGCCAACGGTGAGCGCCGCCAACCGCACCAGCGCCCAGGTCAGCCGTGCCGCCTGCTGGGTGCGGGCGACCTCGGCCTCAGCGCCGCCAACGCTGACGCGGGCGAGCCAATAGTCTGACACCCGGCGCAACAGCCAGACGACCCCATAGGCGCAAAGGGCCACCGCAGCGGAAAGGGCCGCGTTGATCGCGACCTCGCGTGGATCGAGATTGAGAATGTGGTCCAGGGCGGCCGTCGTGGAGGCGACCAGATGCTCCGTGAAGCTCGGCTTCGCCGCCTCCGCCGCGGCGGCCGCTTTCGCCGGCGTTTCCGCCGCAAACATCTAGCGGCCTTGCCCCAACCTGATCGCAGCCGAACGAGCGTGTGCGGGCAGGCCTTCGGCCTCGGCCAGGGCGATTGTCGCAGTCGCGAGGCGCGCGAACGATTCAGCGTCGCACTTCACGAACGAGGTGCGCTTGATGAAGTCGTACAACGACAGGCCCGACGAAAACCGAGCGGCGCGGCTGGTCGGCAGAACGTGGTTCGATCCGGCCACGTAGTCGCCCACCGCCTCCGGCGCATGCCGGCCCAGGAACATCGCGCCGGCGTGTCGGACGCGGTCCGAAAGCGCTTCAGGATCGGCGACGGCGAACTCGACGTGCTCGGGCGCGATCTCATCGACCAATCCGGGTGACTCGCTCAGCGGCGCGATCACCACCGCACCGTGGTCGCGCCAAGACGCGGCGGCGTCCGCACCAGTGCTCAGCGTGGCCAACTGTTCGACGACGGCGGCTTCTACAGCCGCGGCAAAGGCCTCGTCGTCCGTGATGAGAATCGACTGTGCGGCCGGGTCGTGCTCCGCCTGGGACAGGAGATCGGCGGCGATCCATTGGGGATCGTTGGCGCCATCGGCGACGACGACGATTTCAGACGGGCCCGCCAGCGCATCGATGCCCACCGTTCCATAAACACGGCGCTTGGCGGCGGTCACAAAGGCATTGCCCGGACCAACGATCTTATCCACAGGCCGGATCGGCCCTGCCCCATAGGCGAGCGCGGCCACAGCCTGAGCGCCGCCTACCCGCCAGATCTCCGTGACGCCGGCGATCTGCGCCGCGGCCAGCACCGCCGGCTGCAAACGCCCAGGCGGCGTCACCATCGCGATGCGATCGACGCCGGCGGCCGCGGCGGGGACGGCGTTCATCAGCACGGTCGAGGGGTATGCGGCCCGTCCGCCCGGCACATAGATCCCCACGGCTTCCAACGGGGTCCAGCGCCATCCCATGTCGACACCGGCTTCATCGGTGAACCGCTGATCTGCCGGCCGCTGACGCTCGTGATAGGCTCGGATACGCTTGGCGGCGAAGTTTATCGCATCGCGAACCTCGCTCGAGCAGGCCGCCGCCCCTTCGGCGATCTCGTCGGCGGTCACCCGCAGGGTCGCCTCGGTCAGCTCGACCTTGTCGAACGTCTTCGCGTAGCGAAGCAAAGCATCGACGCCCTCAGCGCGTACGGCGGCAAGGATATCCCGGACGAGCACATCGACGTCGTCCGGTGTTTCGCGGCGTTCCGCGACGAAGCTGGAAAATGCGGCCTGGAAGCCTGGATCTGTAAAACGAAAGCGGCGCATGGCCGCTCTTTAGCGGCGCAGGCGGGACAAGGCCACTGTCGGTCAGGTCTCGTGCGTCGGCGCTCTGGGCGTCGGCCAGGGGTCCGAGACGTCGGCCAGCACGGCGTCAACGCACTCCACCTCGGCCCGCAGATCGCCGCCGCCCGCGAAACTCAAGGTCAACACACCGCCAGGCGCCTCGCCGGGTTCAAAGCTGATCGCCAGAAGCTCGATCACCGCATCCCTCCGATCACGGCGGATCTTCCGGGCTTGCAGCGAGAGCACGCCGCCCACCTGGAGCGCAGAGCGAACCCGCTGCCGCTCACCCGCCTCCCAGCGAAAGCGATTAAACGCGATGGTCAGGCGACGCGCCCGCCCTTCGAACGCGATGTCGCCGACCTTGGCGACGGCGTCCTGCAGCGCGGCCGACATCACCGCCAGGTCATCCGGGTCTTCCGCCAAGAGCTGCAAAGGGCGCGCGCTAACCATCGCCTTACTCGACCTCTTCCCCGGCCCCATCCCCCTTGAGGCGCCGGATTTGAGCCCCGCAGGCGCTGAGTTTTTCTTCCAGTCGCTCGAACCCGCGGTCCAGATGATAGACCCGATTCACGATCGTCTCGCCGCGCGCCGCCAAGCCGGCGATCACCAGACTGACCGACGCCCGCAGGTCCGTCGCCATCACCTGGGCGCCTTCCAGGGCGTCGACGCCACGAACCCTAGCTTCTCCGCCGTGCACCGAGATGTCTGCGCCAAGTCGGCCCAGTTCCGGCACATGCATCAGGCGGTTTTCGAAGATCGTCTCACGGATCACGCTCTCGCCGTCGGCCAGAGTCATCAGGGCCATGAAGGGAGCCTGCAGATCGGTGGGGAATCCCGGGTAAGGATCGGTCGTGATCTCCACCGGCTTCAACCGCGCGCCATTTCGCTTGATGGTCAGCCCATCATTGTGCGGCGTCACCTCGACCCCGGCCTCGATCATCTTGTCCAGAACCGGCTGAATGAAGTCGCTGCGCGTGCGCGTCAGGCGCACCTCACCCCCGGCCATGGCGGCGGCAAGCGCATAGGTGCCGGTTTCGATTCGATCCGGCAGCACCTCGTGCGTCGCGCCGCCCAGGCGCGCCACGCCCTCGATCCGGATGGTCGGCGTCCCTGCCCCCGTCACCTGCGCGCCCATCTTGTTCAGGCAATCGGCCAGATCGACGATTTCGGGCTCGCAGGCGGCGTTACGCATCACCGTCTCGCCTTTCGCCAGGACGGCGGCCAGCATCGTATGCTCGGTCGCCCCCACCGAGACGAACGGAAATTCCACCTCGCCGCCGGTCAGGCCGCGCGGCGTCTGCGCATAGACATAGCCCTCGTGCAGCTCGATCTTGGCGCCCAGCGCCTCGAGGGCCTTTAGGTGCAGATCGACCGGGCGCGCGCCGATCGTGCAGCCGCCCGGCAGCGATACCTTCGCGTGACCCGCGCGCGCCAGTAGCGGCCCGAGCACGTTGAACGACGCGCGCATCTGACGAACAAGGTCATAGGGCGCAAAGCCGCTGATGATCTCGCGGGTCGTGAGCAGGGTTTCGGCGCCGTCGGGGCCGTCCGATTCAACAACCTCCGTCCCCAGCCGCTGAAGCAATTTTCCAAGGAACCGCGTGTCGGCGAGACGCGGCATATTCGTCAGCCGCAGAGGCTCTTCCGTGAGCAGGCTCGCCACCATCAGCTTGATGGCCGAGTTCTTGGCGCCGCTGATCGGGATTTCGCCGTTCAGCCGCGCGCCGCCGGTAATGGCGATGCGGTCCAATCTCTATCCTTCGAAGTACGCGTGGGCCGCGTTCCGTCGCGGCGCCCTCTCGCGATATCTAGCCTGCGCCCCGTGAACGCGCCAAGCGGTCAATCCGCACTGTTCTTTTGCACTTTTGGCGCAGGCGGCTGAGACGTTGGCGTCTTGCGCCGGCGCAGGTTGGCTCTCAGGGCCTGAGCGAGCTTGGCTTCTCGCGTCTGCCCGCCGCCCTTGGGGTTGTCGTCTTGCTCGGCCATTTTCCGCTGGTGCGGCCAGGTGTCCCGCCCGTCAAGTGCACGACAGACCGATTGGGGCTTCACGACGCAGCCCACGACCGCTATAGCGCCCGCCTTCGCCGCGATAGCTCAGTGGTAGAGCGCATCCTTGGTAAGGCTGAGGTCCAGGGTTCGAATCCCTGTCGTGGCACCAGCGGGAGAGTCCGGACACCGGTCCGGGCTCTCCCGACCTCCTCTACAATCTCTCAGACAATCGCGTCGCGGAGGCCCGCAGGTGTCCCTTGCTCGGGCGCAGTCGCTGGGTTCCGTCGGGCGTTTCGCTCTACGAATCGCCCCACGTATGAGACCGACGCCGCGTGACGCGAGCGTGCCCCTGGTTGGATGAGATGAGTGGTCGGTCCACGTTCACGGCGTTCGCCGGCCATGTCTGCATCGCGTCAGGCTCACTGCTTGACGTCGCGAAGGCGCTCGCCGGCAGGGACGATCCAGCCCCCCCGCTGATCATCGACGATTCGTCAGGCGGGGCCGTCGAGCTCGATCTACGTAACGGCGCGGATGATGCTGTCGCCGAATATCTCGCCCGCGCGCAAGCCGGCGTGCAGCAGCCCCGGCCCGCGGGGCGCGGACGCCCCCGCCTCGGCGTCGTCGCGCGCGAGGTCACGCTATTGCCAAGGCATTGGGACTGGCTGGCGACCCAGCCCGGCGGCGCCTCCGCGGCCCTACGCCGGCTCGTCGACGAAGCGAGGCGCACCCCAGATCCAACGGAGCAGGCCAGTCGAACCCGGGACGCAGCCTACAAGGCCATGGCGGCGCTGGCCGGGGATCTGCCGGGCTTCGAGGACGCCAGCCGCGCGCTCTTCGCCGCCGATCGCCCGAAGCTCGAAGCCCTCGCCGCCGTCTGGCCGGCAGATGTCCGCACCTTCGTCTTGCGATTGGCCGCGGCGGCCTAGGGCTGAGTCTCCGGCTGCGCCTTGCAGTCGATGTTGAACGTGAAGCTCGCCCCAAATCCGAAGCCACCCTGATAGTGGCGATCGCATCTGTCGATGTGTTCTCCGAGCGCCTCCAGCGCTTGATTTTGGCGATCGGCCGCTGGTCCGCCGGTCAGAGCGGAGATCGGGCTGCAGGCGGCCACGCTCAGAGCCGCGACGGCGACGATCATAGATCGAGTCATGCTTCATCTCCCTTTTCATTGAGGCCCAGGTCGTAGCCGCCGCCCACCCGCTTGGTGAGCACCTGGCGGCGCAGGCGTGGATCGAAGGAGATATGGGCCCACGTCCCCTCCTCAATTAGCTGATCAAAGGCGAGGTCCGAGTTCGCCACAGCCCGGCAGACCGCTCGCGGTCCGCCAAAGCCGTAGCAGTTGAAATCGACGGCATGACCCGTCAGGTGCGCCGACCGCCGCGCGCCCCCCACCGCCCGGTTAAGCTCGGGGCTGCGATAGCCGCTGGAGACGGTGATGACCCGATCCCCGAGAAGCCGCCGCACGGCCTCCATCCGCGCCGCGGTGTTGCGCAGGTTGGCGACCACCTCAGGCGGTGCCCGATTGTCGATCCCGCGATGTTGAGTCGCCACGAGTTCTTCCAGCGCGAAGTGCGCTGTCAGCTTGGTCGTCATGTTGATGTCCTGTGGTTGGGTTCAGCCGCGAACGCGTGTCGCGGCGACCGCTGCGGGCTGTGGCGCACTGGCTTCCAGGCGCTCGACCCGCGTGGCGTTCGCGCTCCAGAGCTGCGCCAGGGCCCAGGTCAGCAGCGCTGCCGCGATGCCCCAGCTCCGGCTCTTCAGCCCCTCGACGGCTTGAAGCGTGGAGGCCGCCGCCGCCTTGATCTCGACGAGGCGCTCCTCGCAGCGGTCTTCATGATCCCGCAGCCTCTGCTCCAGCGTGGCCAGCCGTTCGGATTGCGTGGTCATGAGGGAGTCCCGATTTTGGCTTCGAGGGAAACGCCCTTCTCCTTCACGGTCTGATTGTTGGTCGACGTCCCCGCCTCGGTCTTCCCGGCGAAAAGGCCGAGCGGGAGGCCGCCGAGCATGGCGACGATCTGCTGGGCGTTCGTCACATCCGCAGACCGCTGCGACTGATCGATGTCCCGCATCGCGCCGCCGACGTCGGACTGGGTGGCGATGTTGGCGCGTGCGTTCGCGTCGGCGTTCAGGACCAGACCACTCTTTTGGGCGCGGTCCTGCAGCGCCATCTGCGCATTGGCGATCCGCGCCTGGGTGGCGCGCTCAGCGTCGCCGGACGCCGCCTGCAAGGCCATATTGTAGCCCTGCGATCGAAGGCCCGACAGCGCGGAAGTCCGCGCCCGCGATAGCTCGCCCTCCGTCTGGCTCTGGGTGAGGGCTGCTCCCGAGCCGCCGAACGCGCCGGCGCCGGCCAGGTCCAGCGCCTGCTGGGCCCGCACCCGGCCAACATTGGCGTCGAAATCCGCCGCCGTGCTGTCGACCACCTCGCCGAGGTACGGGTTCATATAGCGGCCGACCCAGTCGTAGGCCTTCCCGCCCGATGCGAACGGGGTCGAGGCCTGGAGCGCCGCGTCAGTCCAGGTCGTGTCCGACGATAGGCCTCCTGCGCCTGCTGCGGCCTGCTGCTGCAGGCCGTTGGCTGGTGCGACCAGGGTTTTCGGATCGGCGTTCAATAAGCCGTTGATCCGGTCCGCCGCGCCCTGCACGGGCGTGGTCGCCCAGTCCGGGACCAAGGGCGTCGTGGTGTTGTTGAAAGTGCCCGTGCTGTTGGTCGTCGTCTTGCGCTTATCGGCTTTGCCGGTCAGCCCAAATGAGAAGGGTGCCATCCATTCGCCTTTCATGGTTGGGGGGCGGGGGCAGCGACGCCCCCGAGGTGTCAGAGGCCGCCGGCCTGGGCGGCGTCGAATGTCGGCGTGCCGATCCGGCAACCGGTCGGCGCGCTCTCGCCGGCGAATCGTAGGCGAAACAACCGGCCGCTCGTCAGCAGATCCGCCTTCGCGGCGCCGGGCGCCATCGGCGCGCTCGCAACGGCCTGGTCGGCCGCCTGAGGGTACATTCGGCCAGCGACCGTGACCGTCACGGGCCCGGCCTGATCCTTGAAGTCCGGCCAGAGGCCCCGAACCAGCAGCGTCGCCTCCGGATCCAGGTAGCTGTCCGCCGTCTCGATGAACCAGCTGAAGGCCGCGCCATCCGCGGAACGCCCGCGCTCATGCAGGAAGACGGCGCCGTCGTAGGTGGCGCCGATCGGATAGGCCGACGGTCCGGCGTCGACGAAAGCGGTTCGCGCCATCACGCCGCGATGCCACGCCCCGGCGTCCGGACCATTCACCGCGAGCGCCAGGTATCGGCTGTTCTCATAGCCATCGCGCCGGTCCGGATAGTCGAAGCGCACCTCCGAGAATTCCGCGTTGGACGAAGCGACAATCTTGTCGCCTTGGCTCGCCGCCAGCTCCTCCGCGAAATCCCGCCGGATCGGACAGGCGATGGGCTCGGCCTCCCCGCCCAGCGCGTAGCGGTAGAACTGGCGGTCGGGACTGACCCAGAAGGCTGTCTGGCCGACGACCACCGCCGCATTCGGCCCGATCAGGCCGCAGTTGCGTCCCACCCGCTCGAACCGCCATGGCTGATTGAGGGCGCCGACGTAGGTTCCAAGGAAAAGGGCGTCCCCGGTCCAGACCAGCATGCATGGCCCGCACATCCGCCCTGCCACGATCCGACCGCCGCCGGTCAGGATATACTCCCGCGCGGTCGAGCCGCTGGCGGTCGTGCTCCACTGCGTATTGTTTCGGATCGACGAATGCCGCACGCACAGCGGGTTGAAGGTCCCGGAGACCTCTTCGTTACAGCCCAGGGCGAACACCTGGTAGCCGCCGTTCAGTGGCGCCACCAGCATGTGGGTCACCCGCGCCGGCGCATTCGCCAGCGGCGCGGCCGGCGTACTGGTCCCATTCGTCCAGGCAAAGATCGTCTGGTTGCGCGGGCTGGCCAACAACTGCTGCCCCCACGCCGCAAACGACCAGGTCAGTGGGAAATAGTCGGTCTCCGAGGGCAGCCCAAAGCCCCCCGTCCCGTACGCGCCGGTCCCATACCCCGCCGACCCCGCGCCATCGATGGCGCCGGGCGTGAAGCCCACGGTCGGCGTGACATCGAAAAGCGCCCCGCCCTGCCAGATCTGCAGCTTGGAATGGGTTCCGAACGCGATGTTCAGAACCCCGGCATTGTCGGTCCAAGGCAGCACCGCACGACAGACACCGGTCAGGTCCTCGCCGATCAGTCGCTCCCAGCCGCCGATCGTCTCGGGCCGCCCCAGCCGGAACCGAACGTTGGACCCGTCCGCCCAACGCCCCCCCGCCGCAAACGTCGTGTCATCACCGCTCAACCCCGGCGGCAGCTGGAGGGAAATCTTCATGGGGATCTCGCTGGGAAGGTTGGGCTGGAGAGAGCTGCGCTCCCGCAGCATGCTGACTTTGGCGTGAAACGTTGGGAGTATGCGGTGCCTACCCGCCCCCCACCTGGGCCACTTGGTTAGTCGCCACGTGAGACCGCAAACCGCGCGCAGCAGCGTAAGCAGACTTGGGGCCTGCTGAGACAGCCAGACTCGGATCGAAGATTTCCAGGTTGATTGCTCGCTGATAAATGACCGCGAGTGGAGTCAGAGTGGCCGGCTAGACGATATGATGGACTTGGAATCCCGTGTAACCGCCTCGTTCAACAGAGGACTGTTGGCCCAAAAGGCTGGCGACCTAGGGGCCGCAGTAGAGATTTACGAGCAGCTTTGGCGCACCCACCCGGACATTCCCGGACTTTCGTGGAGCTATGCCAACGTATTGCTGTCGCTGGGTGATATACGCGGCTGGGAATTGATGGACTATCGGCCAGAGAGGATACGTTCCTTGGCCCACAAGCTTGGCTTTCCAGAATGGCGAGGGGAAAATCTATCTGGAAAACGTTTGTTCATTTGGCCTGAACAAGGGTTCGGCGACCAAATATTAGCCTCTCGTTACTTTACTTCCACTGGCGCGTCTTCAGTAACGGTTTGCTGCGATCTGGCACTCAGAACCCTTTGGGAGCATATGGGTTTGACGACTGTTGTTCGCGAAGCCTCGACAGCGGTATATCCGCACGACTTCTGGTGCTTACCTTTGTCTCTTCCTCGATGGGTGTCACTACCAGACCCGGCAAAGCCGTACATTGTCCTCCCCTCCAAGCCTGCCGTCGGATTCGGCGTTGCTTGGAGCGGAAATGCTCTTCCAGATCCAGGCCGCTCGCTCCCTGAACATCTTGGAAAATTTCTATTAACCTTGCCTGGAGCAGTAAGTCTTGCTCCGGAGGATAGTGGTGCTAACGACTTTTTAGAGACCGCGGACTTGATCTCAGGACTATCTCACGTTGTGACAATTGATACCTCCGTCGCCCATTTGGCTGGCGCTATGGGGAAACCGGTCTGGCTACTGCTCCAAAAAAAATGCCGCGACTGGCGATGGGAGCAGCGTCTCTATCGAAACGTGAGGGTGTTTAGGCAAGCAACTCAAGATGATTGGACGGATCCTGTAAACGAGGTCGCATCCCTCCTCTCAAATGGCCCGTAAAAGCCAGATCACGACGCGACCACTACCACCCGTCCCTGAGGCGCTACCTCTTCCGCCGCCGGATCCACCTCCAGGCGGGCCACCATTTGAGGTAGTCCCTCCATTCGATGCATCGCTTCCGCTTCCACCGCCAGCGGATCCGCCGATATCGGAAAACCCGGCTCCGCCTCCACCTCCAGTGCAGAACGATCCTGAGTTCCCTCCTGCGCCGCCTCCAAATCCTCCAGAAGATGCAAGTCCATTCGGAAGTGCGCCACCGGTGCCACCGTTCCGGTTGATTGACCCGTTCATTGCGAGGCCACCCGCACCCGGGGCAGAGTCTGTCCCTCCCTTCCCACCTCCGGCCGTGAGGACCTGCCTATTGGGGAGCGTAACGAGCGTGTCGGTCGCACTATTGCCATTTGTGGTACCTCCTAGAACACCAGCTCCAGGCGTTCCGACAGTGTAGAAAATAGACTGGCCCACCCCAAGCTTGACTCGTCTGAAAAGTGCTGCCCCGCCGCCTCCGCCAGCGGCTTGCGAACCATCTCCGCTTCCAGATCCGCCTGGGCCAAAGGCGAAGATTATCGCATTACTCGGTCGGCTCGCGGTAATGACGCCTGTTCCGGGCGCAGTTGTGTCAACCAAACCAAGCAAATCGATGCTTAGAGCGGAGTAAGCCTTCTGCCCATCCATCCCCTGCCCGACCAACCCGCGCAGCAACTGTCCCGTCGCCATCAGTAATCCGCCCATTCAGCGACGAAGACGAAGCTCTTGGCGATCGAGGGGGCGACGTAGACCCGCTCGTTGGCTTGCAGGATTAGGGGATTGGCGTCGGAGAACCCGAAGTCCACCGCCAACGGCGCGTCCGTGGCGCTGACGGTGTCGTTGGTGACCCCTGCCGCCCCGGCCCAGTACTTGGTCGTTCCGGCGTCGGACGAGCGGAAATACTGCACGACGCCCACCGCTCCGGTGCTCTCCTGCGGCATGGCGTAGAGGCGCGTCAGTCGCGCGCCGTTGGCGCCGGCCGTCAGCAGCAGCTGGGTGTTGGTCGGGGTCGTGGTCGGCGGATAGGTCGCCTGGGCGGTTCCATAGATGACGAACGCCGACTTCGGGGTCTGCGGCGTCACGATGCTGTTTGGCGTCACGGCCATGTCTCGTCTCCTACAGGGCTACGGCGAAGGCGAGCGCCAGGCCCTTCACGGCGCTCGCGTAGTCGGTGAGGTCTGAGGTGGAGAGCGCCTGCCAGCTGGCGGCCGTCCCGTTGGTTCGGACGAACTTCCCGGCGTTGCCCGCCTGGGCCGGCAGCGCGCCGGCGTTGTAGGACCAGGCTACGCCGGTGACCCACTCCTTGATCGAGGCCCCGCCATAGCCCGGCGTCGCCACCGTCGCGCCGTCGGTGGCGACCCAGACGATATCGTCCGGATCCACGCTGACCGTCGCCCCGGCCCCCACGGTCAGCGTCACCGCGCCGGCGCAGGCGTTCCACACCAGATAGCTCTTGCTCACCGCCGGAAGCGTGACGTTGAACGGCCCCGCCCCGCCGGTGAACTTGAGGGTCGCGCTGCGGGCTTCGTCGTCCGCGCCGTTGACGGAGGTCAGCGTCGTGTCGCCCGTCAGCGGCTTGGTCAGCCAGCCGGCGACCGCGGTGTCGGCGTGGCGGAGCGCGGTGTTCAGCCGCTCCCCCCAGGTGTTGATGTTTTCCCCGGTGAACTGCTGTTCGAGCCGGAGGGAAGTGGTCCACGATGAAGGCATCAGACGATCACGGCTCCCGTGTCTTGGCGGATCCAATGGACCCCGTCCGAATGGGCGAGGATGTTGAGGTCGGTGACGAGCACCAGGGTCTGCGGATGGCGGGCCGCCGGCGGCAGGCCAGACACCGCGACGGCGAACAGCGGGGTGGGCGCGCCGGGCGCGATCAGCGCTGACAGGGCGTCGTGGAAGGACTTCAGGATCGTGCGCAGGGCCTCGGGCACGCCGGGACCAACGGGCGACAGCGTCACGACCCGCGCTCCAGGATCAGGTCCGGCAACTCGGTGGTCAGCACCCGCGCGGCCCGGCTGCGGGCGTCCTTGGCGTTGAGCTCGCCGATCGCCCGGCCCAGCCGGGCTTCATAGGCGTCGGACAACTCGCCATCCCGCAGGAACGGCCCCGCCTCGCAGAGCGTCGCGAACAGATAGACGTCCGGCGCGTCGCTCAGCAGCGCGTTGGTCGGCGCGGCCTCCGACAGGGCGAAGCTCCGCAGCATCCTTAAGGTCAGGGCGTAGGCCAGGTCGCACGGCCGGTCGAAGCGCAGGTTCGCGCCGTCGATGCTCCACGCCCCCGGCTCCCCGCGCAGCGAAGAAGCGCCGATCAGGCTGGCCTCGATGAACGGCAGCTCCACCCGCTCGCCGCTGCGGTCGATCCAGACCCGCAAGGGCTCGGTGAACCCGACCGGCAACGGGATCGTCCGCCCGCCGATCGTCGCGGCCAGCGCAACCTCGGCCTCGGCCAGCCGCGTCCGCAACACGCGGTTCAGCCGGGCTTCCGCCAGGGTGATGAACTCGGGAATGCGCGCGGTCAGGTCCGACCGCACAAGCCAGTTCGCCGCCGCAGCCTGAAGCTGGGCGTAGGTCGTGATCGCCATGTGGGATTCCGAAATGCTCGATCGGCCAGCCCGCGCTGGCCAGGAACCACGCGCTGCCCAACCTCACGCGGGGGCCCTTGGCCCCATCACGTGGATACGATCGGCAGGTGCTTTGAACGCAAACGGCGGACGACGCCCTTCGGGCCCCGTCCGCCTATGCGCCGCTAGATATTCGCCATGCGGCAGGCCAGCTGCGGCCGGATCGTCTTGAAGCCGTAGAGGACATCCAGGCGGCACGGGAACTTGTCCGTGTTGATGTCGTACTGGCGTACGATCCGCATCGACACGCCGTCGAAGACCTCGCGGCTCGCGAAATCCACCCCGCGCGGCATCATCAGGTCGGCCGTGGCGAAGGCGAAAGCCCCCTTCTGATAGGCCATGGAAAGGCCGTAGGCGGCATTGGCCGTGCCCGCGATGCTGACCACGGCGGCGGCGGCAGGGGAGCCGGACACGTTCTGGGTCGGGCCGCTGGTGATGATCGCCGGCGAGATCGGATAGGAGGTGGTGGTCGCCCCCGCCCCCACCACGAACTGCTGCAGCGTCCCGGTGGGCTGCTTGGTCTCGGGATGCACGCGGAAGACGCCGGCGATGGTGATGATGTCGCCCGCCACGGGTGCGCCCCCGGCGTTGGCGGTCACCGTCAACGTGGCCCCGGTCTGACCGGCGCCGCTCACCGTGCCGGCGTTGGTGGTGGCGCCGCGCGGATGCGCCGGCCACAGCGTGTTCTCCATGAAGTCGAACCCAGCGGTGCGGCCCATGAAGCCTTCGCGGTTCTGCTTGCTGATGGTGGTCTTGTCGTTGAACAGGCCCTTCAGTTCCCCGACCAGATCGACATTGTCCTGGGTGTTGAGGTTGCAGGTCCGCGCGTTCAGTGGCGCCAGGTTGTCCACCAGCATCTTGCGGGCCAGCATCACCTTGGCGAAGTTCGTCGTGCCGCCGACCTGGTTGGAGACGTCCCTGTACATGCTCATGGCGTCCGCCTCGATGTTGGCGGCCAGCACGCTCATGGCGGGCTCCAGGATGCGCTCGGAGAAGTCATCCAGGTTCAGCGTCAGGTCCACCGAGGTGAAGTTCAGGTCGACCCCCTTCTGGGTCGCCACCTTCAGATCGACGGAGGTTTCGGTCGTGTCCTGCGCGGCCAGGGTCGCGTTGGAGCGCACCGTGTACTGGTTCGGCAGGCGGATCTTCAGCGTGTCGCCCACCTTGGCGCCCTGGCGGGCGAAGCTCTCGTCGTAGTCGCGCGTGATCGTGCCCACGAAGTTCAGCTTCTGGTGCAGCACGCGCAGCGCCTCCCGCGTCACGGCGGTGGCGGTCAGGATCGTATTCGGCATGGTTGGTCCTTGTGAATGTTGAGTGGGGCGCCACGCGAGCAGGTCCGAGGCGCGAGAGCGCGCGTGCTCGGACGCCTGCCGGTGGGCGGCGGGGTTCAAGGATCGGCGGGTGTTCCGGCGCTGGCGCGGCGCGGAGGCGGTCGGCCCTTGTCGCTCCGAAAAGCTGTGCTAGAACGTAAAGAGAACTTACGGAGCCGTCATGCGCCTGGACTTCGCGCCCTTCGCGCTTGTCGTCGTTTCGATCGCGGCGGTGACGGCCCTTTTCGTCTTCGCGCCCAATGACGAAAACGTCGTCAGCAGCACGATATTCCTGGGCAGTGTGGTCGGCTATTTCGTCGGCGCGGTCTGGGGTCTGTTGCGGATGCGTGCAAACCCGGTCGCAGAGGGGGCTCGGTTGCGCCGCCTAGCCGGTATTCTCGCGCTGTCCGCACCGGCCACGATCTTCAGCGTTGGCCTCTTTGTCGGGATCGTGACGGCGGGCGACAACATGTGGATGGTGCTGCCCTACGCGTTGGCGCCGGGCCTGATCGTCTGGCCGTTCGCGATCGCCGCGTTGCTGAAAATGAAGGCGACGATCTCTCCTCACCACCCCGGCAGGTAGGGTGAAAGCGGCGCGCTCGGCCGATAGCCGGGCGTTTGCCGGTCGCCCACGCGGCGCCCCAGCTGTTCGGCGGTCGAATCCCCGATCACGGCGTTCGAGTTCGATCCGAAGACCAGATAGGGCTGACCAGACCGGTTGATGTGCTCAGCCGCCTTCCGCGCCGGCTGGACCGCCTGCCGTGCCGTTACGCCTGGCAGTTCGGTCCGGTAGAGCACGCGTTCGCCTCGGCCGTTGTCAGGGCTCTCACCTGCCGGATCCACGCGTGCGCTCAGCAGCGCGCCACGGGGTCCGCCACGGTAGATGTATCGCTCCCGCCCGTCATCGTACTCCGCGTACATGTGGTCGGGAGAGATGTCCTTCACCCAGCCAGGGAGCTCCCGCCCCGTCAGCTGGCTGTACAATCGGCCGGCGACGTCATAGGCGCGCACGGTCACCTGCGTGCGCGTCGGTTTCTTGGGCGCACGCCCGAGGTCGGCATAGTCCCTGAGGGATTGCACCGGCCCGGCGAGCCCGCCGTCCTCGCGCGGCGTCGGCAGGACGCCGCTGACGATCGTGGCCATCAGCGCCCCCGGATCATCTGATCGTTACGCCGGCGCATCCACTCCTTCGCGCCCAGTTCGTCGCGCAGTCCGCCGCCGCCTGCGCCGCCACCGGCCACGGTGATCGCGGGGCGCACCTCCAGGGCCTGCCGCTCGTTCTCGCCTTGGCTCGATTGATCCGCCTTCCAGGCCTTGTGCAGGAGCTTCCACAGGCGCGGATCCGCCATCTGGGCCAGCTCCTCCAATGTGACGCCGAACGCTTGGCCGTACTCCACCAGTTTGGCCGCCACCTCGGGCGACCAGCCGTCGATCTCCTCGCGCAGTTTCGCGCCCGTGGCGGCCATCGCTTCGGCGGCCTCCCGCGCCGCCCGCATCTCTTCGCGGCTCTCGTGGTGTGACACGGCATAGGCCAGGCGCTCTCGCGCCTCGCCCACGGCCTGGTACCGGCCCCACAGGTGCTGCGCCGCCTGCGGGTCCTCGGCGGCGTAGGCCTCCCAGTCCACCGTCTCGAACTCGGCGAGCTGGTCGTCCAGGGCGGCCAGCCGCATGCGGTCACGGCTCGCGCCACGGAGGGTTTCGGCCTCGCGGCCGAACGCGTCGCGCTCGGCCTCCAGCGCCCGGCGATGCTCAGCCAGTTCCTGGGTTTTGCGGGTATAGTCCGCGTGCCGAAGGATCGCGCCCTTCAGCGCCGCCGGCACGACATGGACCTGGCCATCCAGCTCCACCTCCATCGTCTCCGGCGCATCACCCGCCTCGGGGCCAAGTTCGTCCGCGCGCACGAGGTCGCCCTCGCCCGCCATGATGGCGTCGTCGTTTTCCATGGTTGTCCTTTGTGGATTCGCCCCGCGGTGGGACGGTGTTGACGGTTGGCCTGGGCCCATCACGGGCCTTGACCGGCCACATTCAGAGGTTGCGTGCCGCCTGCGCTTCAGAGGTGCGCGAGGGAGCCACGAAGTCGGCCGAGTTCACGAAGCCGCTAATCTAACCGTTCATGCCGACGTAGCCGAAGATCTGTCCGCACGCGAAAAACAGGACCGGATTCAGCGCCAGAAGGCCGAGGAAGACCAGCGACCTCGCAAGGTGGGGCCTTAACAGCGCTGAGATGCCGAACAAGACGATCGCGTACCAGGTGAACCCGATCAGGATGAAGGGCTCCCAAACAGAGCATGACCGAGGGCCAGGTTGCCACCAGACCGTGACCGACCACACCGCGTAAGCCAACGCGACCCATACGACGCTCAGCCAGTAGAGAAACCCACTGATCTTTGCCGTCATCGAAGCCCTTCGCGCGTCAACAGGTCGATCAGATCCGCCCGGCGCCGGTCGTATTCTGGGTCGGAGCCGCTGTATCGGAAGTGTCCCTCGTTTTTCAGAATCTGAGCGGCCAGGAACTCGCAGTCTTGGGGGGTCAGCGACCGCCGGCCCCCATCCAGCCGCGGCACGCCTTGCATATCGTCGAACCGGCGGAGCCGGCCTAGTCGCCCATCGTAGGAGTCTGCGCTTCGCAACGGCGCCACCTCCCATCCGTCGCGATCTTCATCGCGCGCGGGGTTGGGGCTTCCCATTGTCGCTCGGCTCGGCATCAGCGCCCTCGGCGCTGCAAACTGTTCACGCCACATCGCACACCTTCACCAGTACAAACCAAGAACATCAAGCGGATCGGGATTCGCCTCCCATGGCCTTCATCCGGTTGGTCTCAGCCTCGAAGGCCTCGATCTCCAGCTTCCGCCGTCTCTGGCTCATCACCCACCTCGGGGCCAAGTTCGTCCGCGCGCACGAGGTCGCCCTCGCCCGCCATGATGGCGTCGTCGTTGTCCGTGGTTGTCCTTTATGGAATTGCCCGTCGGGCGGTCAGTCTATTGGATGGAGCAGGCGCGGCGGGCATTCGCCACCAGACGAGCTCGCCACGGTCCTCGCTGTCGTCCTGGTCGTCATCGTGGCGTACGCTACAGGGTCTCGCCAGTCGCGCGTCGGCCCTCGGTCTCATGATAGCGCCGGATCAACACACGCCGTCGCCAGCTGGCCAGCCACACCGCGACCAGCGCGACGGGCAGCCATAGGAAGAAGAGAAATCCCCAGCTGAAGTAGAGGATCATTCCGTAAAGTTGGCCGCCGTCGGCAAGCCATCGGCCGCCCACCACGGTCGCCACCGTGCACAGCAACGCGATGGCGAAGGGAACCAAGGCGGCGCGGAAGCCACGCCTCCGGCCGTGCAGGATCGCCGTCATATAGACTGGGATCGCAAAGATGGCGGTGGGTATGCCGCCGAACAGCACGAGTTTCGCCCAGCCGCTGTACCAGTCCGAACTCGTCAAGAGCTCCATGCCGGCGTTCGCCGCGGCGCCCAGATGCCCGAACAGCATCGAGAGAGGTGCAACAGAGTCCATGCCGCCTCAGCGCCGTCCGCGCGCAACCTGCGCATTTCGCCCTGCGACCCATTCGGGTGTCGGCATGGCGTCGTCAACCTCGATAAGACGGCGGCTCTCGTCCAGCGTGGCCCGCCCACCTGCCCGCATCATCGCGTCGACATCCTCGTGACCGGCCCGGACACTGCTGTATTGGCTCGCCTCGCCGAGCGGCAACTCCGAAGGCTTACCGCCGATCGCGGCCACAAGGTCGGCGAAACCAACCTGTCGCGGATTGGCCGTCACATTAGTCCACGTGCCGGGCTCAGGTCTCCCAGGATCGCGTCCCGCCAACCGAAGCCCGCCACCGACTGGATCGAGGGTCAAGACGTTGTCGATCCGCAAGCCTTCGCGCCTCGCCTGCGAGGCGACATTGTAGGCGTCGGTGCCGCCCCAGCTGTGACCGACCAGGTTTACGGGGCCGCCCGTGGCGTTGGCCTCGCGGACGACGCGCATCACTTGGCCGGTCTTCGCATTCCCGAAGTATTCGGTCGGCCGGCCCGTTTCCGCCGCATATCGATCCGCGTAGTCCCTCATCACGCCCTTATCGATCAACACGCCTGGCGCCAGAAAAGGGATCTTGCGGTCGTCGAGACCGCCCCCGATGAAGATGTCTGCGCCCCCGCGTCGTTCTTTGGGCTTCTTCGACGGAGCCTTTGTCTGGGACCAGTTTGCGTAGTCCGCGATAGCGCGCCCAGGCAAAAGACCCGGCGCTCGCGAGACGCGCGCCTCGGAAAAGCTGGGAAACACCCGCCCGCCGGTCGGTCCCACATGCCCCCGTGAACCACCTGCGGATGCGCCGAGTGCGAGGAATAGGTCATCTCCCATCAGGAGCCTCCAGAACAGATAAGGAACATTTTGGAATCCGTCAACGTTGGATCGCCTTCATCCGGTTGGTCTCAGCCTCGAAGGCCTCGATCTCCAGCTTCCGCGCCTCGTGCGCGCGGTCCTGCTTCAGCGCGGCGATCTCTGACTTCGCGGCGTTCAGCGCCTGGGCCAGTTGCCCCAGTTGCGCCTTGGCCTGCGCCGCCTCCGGCGCCTCGCCCTTCACCTGCGCCGGCAACAGCGCCGCCAGTCGCTGGGCGATCTCGTCCGCCCCCGGCCAGTCCAGGTTCCGCGCCAGCAGGTCGCCCATCAGCGGCGCGGCGGCCGGATAGGCGCGGATCAGTTCGATCATCTGCGTCGCGGCTTCCACCCGCCGGCTCGTGAAGCTGGGTCCGGATCGCACCGTCAGGTCGTACTTGCCCGCAGCCAGGTCATAGATCCGACCTACCGCCTTCAGTTGCTCGCCGCCCTGCCCGCCCGGCGCCACGCCGATGGACCGCGCCGCCCCGTCCGGCCCTAGCACCCGCACCACCCGCGCCGTCGCATAGACCTTCGGGATCAGGTCCAGCAGGATCCGGCCGGCGTGGCGGATCGCCCGGCTGAGGTTGTCGATGTAGTGGAACGTCGAGACGTCGCCTTCCCGCTGCCGCGCCATGATCGCCCGCCCGGAGGTCTCGTTCGACCGCGCGCCCAGGCTGGCGTCGAACAGGCCCATGATCGACTTCATGTCGTCGGCCGCGTTCATCGCCTCCTGCAGCGCGCCGGCCGGAATGCCGGCGAAGCCCTGCCGCATCGGCGGCTCGGGACCGTCATACTCGATGTAGGCGTGGCTCTGGACATTGGCAGTCGCCCATTTCACGCTGTCGGTCTCGAACGCGCCCTTCCGCCCGATGAACGGCGCCTTGGGCGCCAGCGCCACCAGCTCCGTCGAGGTCGTCCGCCAGTAGTTGAACATCCGCTGGGGATCCTTGGCGTCCCGCACCAGGCTCCGTAGCCGCCGGCGGCCGTCGACCATCAGCTCCTCGCCGTAGACCGGGACGATCGGGATGAACCGCCCCGCCCAGTCCACGGTCTCCAGCACCTCCGCCCCACTGACGATCCGTTGCGTGACCTTGTGGCTGGCCGTCTGCCGAGGCCGACCGATCGGCTTCACGCCAAGGGCGTCGAACATCGCCTTCTGCGCGGCATAGACCGCCTCCTCGACGATTTGACCGTCCGACAGCGCCAGGATCGTCCGGGTCACCCGCTCACGCCGCCAGTACTCGGCGACCGTCACCCGGTCTCCGTCCAGCCACCCATCTTCCTGGCGGCCTGGGTCGTCGCCCGTCCAGTCTACCGCCTCGGCGCCCTTCCAGCGCGCCTCGAACGCCGCTCGCGGCAGGCTGTCGACGACGAAGGCGGTGTTCCAGTCGCTGCTGTCGGCCGCCGTCGCCTCGGGATCGCCATAGATCGAGAACGGGTTCGCGACCCGCTCGATAGCGATATCCTGATCGAAGCCGTCGTCGGCCGCGTAGCGGGTGTTGATGCGGAAATAGCCCACGCCCGAGGTCACGGCGAAGTCCAGGGCGGTGTCGTAGGCCACCTCCGCGTCCGAGCTCTGCTCGATATGCCGGATCAGTCCGTTGAAGATCTCGGCCGTCTCCGGATCGGACCCGCCGTCCACGGGATGCACCGCGATCGCCGGTTTGTTCTGCCGCGCGTCGTTGACCACCTGGCGGATGAAGGTCGGCAGACGGTTGATCGTCAGGCAGGGACGCCCCTCCTGCTCACGCTCGCGTCGCACCTTGTCGGGCCACTGCTGGCCCAGCCGCGCGAAGCGCAGGTCGTCCAGCGCCTCGCGCCGGTTCTCCGCTTCGGCGTCCGCCGCCAGTTGGAACGCCCCGCGGGCCTCTTCGAGAATGTCGTCGTCGGACAAAGGCTTGGCCCCATAGGTTAAAGCCCGCGCGAGCGAGCCCGGCGAGTGAAGGCGGTCCTCTCGGACCACGGCGATCAGAATGTGGAAGGGGTTGTCGTCGCGCTCAGCCCGACCGTCGCAACGCCTCAGGCGCACCAATCAACGCTGACTGAACTCTACCGAATTCCCATGGGAATGTCAAGAACAAAAACGGAACATTTTAGCCACCCCGGCGCAAGGCGATATGCCGCAGGGGATCTTAGCGGCACGGTCATCGCACCCGACTCATGCTCACGCTCTCGAAGGACCAGGATTTCCCTTGACCGCCAGCGCGCCCGATACCCGCTCAGCGAAGGACGCCGCCCGCCGGCTCCGGGCCGACGGTCGCGCGCGCCCCACCTGGTCGGAGCGCTTCGACGAGGCGGCGGCCCCCTGGCACGAGGTCGCCGCGCCGAAGATCGGGCTGAGCCTGATCGCGGCCCTCGCCGCCGCCCTGATCATCCCCGGCGGCGCCGCCTTTGCGTGGGCCGCGGTGATGATCGTCATCGAGATTTGGGGTTGGCGGGTCACCCGGCCCCACGCCCTGGCCGGTCCGCGGGCCCGCCTGGTCTTCTTCGCGGCCTATCTGTCGTCCAACATCTGGTGGATCGCGCTGGGCGCCCTGCTGTGGTCCGCCGGCACGCCCGAGGCGCACGCCGCCGGCCTGGCCATCGTGCTGATCGTGGCCGCCGTGGCGGTCCTGCTGTTCTACAACGTCCCCACGGTGTTCCTGGCGGCCGGCGCCGCCCCCGCCGTTGGCGCGCTCGCCGTCCTGTCCGCCGGCGGCGGCCGCGACACCGCCGGCATGGTCGTCGTCTGGACGAGCCTGGCCCTGGGCGGGATCTTCTGTCTCGGTCGCGCCCTGTCCACCCCCTCGGCGCAGGAACAGCAACGCCGCCTGAACCAGAGCCTCCGCGACTACGAAGCCCTCGCCGAGAACGTCACCGACATCATCGCCAGGACCAACCTCGACGGCGAATTCGAGTACGTCTCGCCGGCGTCGCTGCGCGTGCTCGGCTATCGGCCCGAAGAACTGGTCGGAACCACCCGCTGGGATCTCGCCCATCCCGACGGAGACGCGGCCGCCGTCCGCGACGCCGTGGCGCGGCTCCTCGCAGACCCCACGCAGCCTGTCGTGACCACCTGCTTGGTCCGGCACAAGGACGGCCACGCCCTTTGGATGCAGTCCAGCGCCCGCCTGATCCTGGAGGACGGCGCGCCGGTCGCCGTGATCGACGCCAGTCGCGACGTCACCGCCCAGGTCGCCGCCGAGACCGCGCTGCAGGAAGCCAAGACCGAAGCCGAGTCCGCCACCCGCGCCAAAGCCGACTTCCTGGCGAACGTCAGCCACGAGATCCGCACCCCCATGAATGGCGTCCTGGGGGCCCTCCAACTCCTGGAACACGAGAACATCTCGCCTGAGGGCCGCGAACTGATGCGCCGGGCCAGCGACAGCGGGCGCATGCTGTCCCAGCTGCTCAACGACGTGCTCGACTTCTCCAAGATCGAGGCCGGCCAGCTCGACCTCGCGCCCGAACCGATGGACGTCGGCGAGGCCCTGCAGACGGTCGTCGGCCTGCTGGCCGGCCAGGCCCGCGCCAAGGGCCTCGACCTGCGCTGCGAGATCTCCGGTCGGGACCTCTGGATCGACGCCGACCCGGTGCGCCTGCGCCAGGCGCTGTTCAACCTCGTCGGCAACGCCGTGAAGTTCACCCCGGCCGGCTACGTGGTCGCGCGGCTGGCGGTGACCGATGGCCGGCCCGGCATGCGCCGCGTACGGCTCGAGGTCGAAGACACTGGCATCGGCCTGACCCCGGAAGCGCAGGGCCATCTGTTCGAACGCTTCCACCAGGCCGAGAGCGACACCGCCCGTCGCTTCGGCGGCGCGGGCCTGGGCCTGTCGATCACCCAGGCGCTGGTGCGCATGATGGGCGGCGCGATCGACTTCACCAGCGCCGTCGACCAGGGCTCCACCTTCTGGTTCGAGATCGAGGCGCCGGCCGCGGAGCCGGTCAGCGCCGACGCCGGCGAGGACCGCCTGCTCGAAGGCGTCGAGATCCTGCTCGTGGAGGACAACGCCACCAATCGCCTGGTCGCCCGTACCATGCTGAGCCGCCTGGGCGCCGTCGTCACCGAGGCCGAAGACGGCCTCGCCGGCCTCGCCGCCGCGCGCGCCGGACACTTCGACCTGGTGCTTATGGATATCCAGATGCCGCACATGGGCGGCATCGAGGCGTCCCGCGCGATCCGGGGTCTCAAGGGCCCGGCCGGCGCCGTCCCGATCATCGCCCTGACGGCCAACGCCATGACGCACCAGCGGGCGGAATACTTCGCCGCGGGGATGAACGGCATCGTCGCCAAGCCCATCGCCCCCGGCGCCCTCCTGGTGGAGATCGGCCGCCTGCTGGCCGCCGAGCCGGAACCGTCCCGCCTGGCGATCTAGTCCTCCGCGTCGGCGTCCAGGTCCGCCACCAGCCGCCGCAACCGCTCGACATCCTCCGGCGCCATGGCGCGCTCGCGGGCGAAGTGCGCCACCAGCGGCGCCAGCTGCCCCCCGAACAGCCGGTCCAGCAGCCCCTGGCTCTCCGAGGTCACCCACGATCGCCGCGACATCACCGGCGCGTAGATCACCATCGACCCCCGCCGCTCCGAGCGCAGCGCGCCCTTGCGGATCAGCCGGTGGATCAACGTCCGCACCGTGGTCTCGCGCCAGCCGTTGGCGGCGCCCGGCCCGGCCAGGATCTGCTCGACCCCGGCCCCGGTCTCTCCCGCCTCCGCGGCGGCCCACACCACGGCCATCACCTGGCTTTCGGCGTCGGAGATCTTCGGCGCGCTCACCGCCGCGTCAGGCCGCCGCGCGGCGGACCCGGCCTTCGAGATGCCGTTCGCAGACCACCGCCACCGTCGTCGCCAGCAGGCCTAGCATGATCGCCAGCGCGGCCTCGGCCAGCCCGGGCGCCACCACCGTCAGGCTGGGCGCCGGCCGCACGTTCGAAATGCCCAGAAAGCTCGAAAACATCACATAGGACGCCGCCAGGCAGCCCAGCGGCACGCCCGCCGAACGCACGATCCTCAGGCGGCCCAGGGCGCCGGCGACACCCTTGGCGTCCGCCTTGCCCACCTTGCCCAGACTCATGCCCCAAACCGCCAGCGACACGACCGTGGCGACCAGCAGGATCGCCATGACGATCTGCATCTCCCGCGAGGCGTCGGCGAACACCCCCAGCACCGTCAGCCGCTCGGCCGGCGGCACGACGGTATAGACCGGCGCCGGGACCTCGCCCGTGACGTAGGTCGCATCCGCCGCGCGCGCGGCCCCGGCGGACATCGCCGCCGTCAGTATCAAGAAACGTCCCAGCGCCCGCATCGCGGCCTCCACATCTATTACGTCTGTAGCAAACAGAAACTACATTCGTAATAGAGAGTCAACCGCGATGCGGACGACCGGGTCTTAGGCGCGCCGGCCGCGGAACATGCCGACGATGAACAGCAGCAGGATCGCGCCCGCTGTGGCCACCAGCAGGCTGGGGATGACGCCCGAGCCCGTGCCGATGCCCAGCGACGTGGCGATGAAGCTGCCGAGGAACGCGCCGACCACGCCCACCAGAAGATTGGTCAGCAGCCCGTGCCGCCGTCCCATGACCTGTTCCGCAATCCACCCCGCCAGGATGCCGATCAGGATCGCACCGATGATTCCAACGCCGCTCATTTTGCATCTCTCCAGATTGCTCTGGTGCAGCAATGCGGAGCTTGGACGGAGGTTGCAGGCGCTAGTCCAGACGCGGGCCCGAGGTCATCAGCCGCAAGTAGAGAATTGCGGCCATCAGCGCCGCCGAAGCCTCGATCGGCCGGGCCTTCAACACCTCGATCACGTCGCGCACCACGTCGGGCATTCGCGGCCTCCTGCCGCCGATACGTTCCCCGATGAGGTAGCCTGCGGCGTCGCCCTTAACGCACGTTCAGCAAGTACGATTAACTCATCCCATCCACGACAGTGTCCCCGCCGCGGGCCGCGTCCGCGCCGACTGCACCGCCGCGCCGCCGCGTCGGTTCAAGGCGAACTCCCCGAAGGCGTCCGCCCCGTGACTGGACTGGTCGTGCAGCGGCCCGCCATAGCTGCGCGTCGCCCGGTTCCAGCGCTTGCGATAGGCCCGCAGGCGCTCCAGCCCCCGCGCGCAACGCTCGGCGTCGAACCAGCACATCGGGATCAGCAGGCGCGCTGCGTTGACCCGATCCTCCGGGTGCGCGGCCGCGCCGACATGGATCCGGCTCAGCCCCATCGACGTCAGGGCCTCATAGCGCGACCGCCCGGTGCTCAGTTCGCGAACCATCACGTCGTGCGGCAGGTGGTGCGTCCCCCAGAGGTAGGGCCTCTCCCCGATCGCGCGGGCCACCACCGCCGCCAGGCCCTCGTTGCTGGTCTCGAAGTAGTCGATGACCCGCACCTCGCGCCCCGCCTGCTGGAAGAACCAGATCGCCGTATAGTCGTCGATCCCCAGGTCCCAGGCGGTATCGACCGGCAGCGACGGATCCACCGGAACGCGCCCGACCCGCCCCTCGCGGTCTGCATCCCCCACCAGGGTGGCGTAGTAGGTGCCGGGCGCCGCGGCGTCGAAGTCCACCAGGTACTCGCTGGCGAACCGCGCCTCCCCCTCCTCCACGCTGCCCAACTCGGCGATCAGCTCGCGCTTTTCCTGCGCCAGCTGCTCGGGCGTGAACACATCCGTCTCCGTCGCCGGGCTCTTCAGGCAGAACCAGCTGGGGTCCAGCCGCCGATGCTCGAACGCCCGGGCCGCATGGTTTCGCCCGCGCGGCGTCCACAGGAACAGCGCCCAGCCGTTGTTCTCCAGCAGGATCGGCCGCAGGTGCGCCCACGCCTCCGGGTCGGCCAGCGCCCACTCCGAAATCACCACGCCCGCCGTCGAGGCGCCCACCAGGCTGTTGTAGTTGTCCGATCCCAGCACCTGCCAGGTCGAGCCGTTGCCCAGCACCACCTGCATCTCGCTCTCGTGGAACGTGGGGCTCATCACCGGCGGAAAGGCCTCTTCGATCCGTCGCATGCCGTTGTGCGGGTTGACCGAGTCCCAGATCGCCTTTCGCCCCTGCGCCATCTCCGGCAACAGGTGCCAATAGCTGCCGGGCCGCTCCCACGCCGCGGCGGCCGCCCAATGCAGCGCCACCTCGTCCTTGCCCCACCGGCGATGCGCCACCACGTCGGCCCGCTTGGCCCCGCCGTTCAGCGCCTGCCACAGATCCACCTGGTACAGCCGCGGCCGCCACTGCAGCGGCAGCGCCGGCTTGGCCTGGTCCGCGCCGGCTGCAACCGCCGCCTCCACCTCCGGCGCCGGCGTCTTTTGCCCCCGCTTGCTCACGCCTCGCCCTCCGGCAGGATCTCGCGGACGAACGCCCGCCCATCCGGGCCGATCGCCTTTTCGAAGCGGCGGATGCGGAAAACCACCTCCACCCGCTGCGGCTCCGGCGCCTTCGCCGCGCTCCGATCCGCCTTGCCGCCCCAGGTCCGCGGGGCCTTTAGCGCCGCGTGCTTCATCAGCGTGTGCACATAGAGACGATCCTGCTGCACCGTCTCACGGGTCGATTTCGAGGCGACGTCCAGCGCCTTGCCGGCCAGGTACTCGGCCCCCGCCTCCCGCGCCTGCAGCACCGCCTCGGCGAACTCCGGATAGCGCCGCTGCCACGCATAGAACGTCGAGGCGCAGGGCATGCCGTCTGTGTTGGCCATCTGGAACAGGCTCTCCCCCGTCGCCAGCCGCTCGCAGATCTTCAGCGCCACGACCTGGCCGTACCGCACATGCGTCACCTGCCCGTCCTTGTCCGGCGTCTTCGACCGCGGCCCCTTCTGCACGCGCCGCGGCGCCTTCGGTGTCTCCACCATGTCTAGCTCCTCTGGATGTGTTGGATGTCCCGGCCGGCGCGGGGTGAAGCCCGCCCCCGCCGCACGACAGTGATCGCCGATCACGAAAAGGCCTCGCGCGACGAGCCCTCTAGGCGCTAGGAGGGTTCCGCAGCCGGCCGCTCAGACGCTGGCGCAGTGTTTTAGGGACGAGCATGCATTACGCGGAACTGAACCAGGCCTGGGCCGAACTCACCCAACCGGGCGCGCCCTTCGAGATCGCTACCATCCAGGTGCGCGGCGCCCCGATCCGCAGTTTCAAGAACGCCCCGCCCAACGTCCGCGCGCTGTGGCTCTCCACCGCCGCCTTCGCCGACCGCGACTACCTGGTCTATGGCGACGACCGCATCACCTACGCCCAGGCCCACGCCCAGGTGGCGTCGATCGCCAACTGGCTGTTCGCCCAGGGCGTCCGCCCCGGCGACCGCGTCGCCATCGCCATGCGCAACTATCCGGAATGGATGCTCATCTACTGGGCCTGCGCCTGCACCGGCGTCGCCGCCGTGGGCATGAACGCCTGGTGGACTGCGCCCGAGATGGCCTACGGCCTCACCGACTCCACGCCCAAGGTGCTGTTCGCCGACGCCGAACGCATCGCCCGCCTGGACGAACAGCCCGGCATGCTGGGCGACGCCCGCCTCGTGGCGGTCCGCACCCCACAGACCCCGCCGGGCGCCACGCCCTGGTCCGAGGTCCTGGCCCAGGGCGGCGCCCTGCCCGAGGTCGCCATCGACCCGGACGACGACCTCTGCATCTTCTACACCTCCGGCACCACCGGCTTCCCGAAGGGCGCCCAGCTCACCCACCGCAGCTGCGTCTCGAACCTCATGAACATGATGTTCGCCGGCCAGGTCAGCACGCTGGCCACCCAGCGCGCCACCGGCGTGACGCCCGACCCGGATGTCGCCCCGCCGATCCCCGTCACCCTGGTGACCACCCCGCTCTTCCACGTCACCGCCAACAACTGCGGCGCCTACGCCACCACCGCGGCGGGCGGCAAGATGGTCCTGATGTACCGCTGGGACGCCGGCGAGGCGTTGAAGCTGATCGAGCGTGAGCGCTGCACCTCGGCCAGCGGCGTGCCGGTCATGGCCCGCGAACTGATCACCCATCCCGACTTCGACAAGTACGACACCTCCAGCCTGCTCTCCGTCGGCGGCGGCGGCGCCCAGCTCCAGCCCGACCTGGTCGACAAGATCGACAAGGCCGTCGCCAGCGCCCGGCCCAACACCGGCTACGGCATGACCGAGACCTCGGGCATCATCACCTCGATCTCGGGCGACTTCTTCGTCGACAAGCCGGCCAGCTGCGGCCGCGCCATGCCGACCTTCGAGACCAAGGTGGTCGGCGACGACGGCCAGATCCTGGGCCCGGGCCAACCGGGCGAGCTCTGGGTGCGCGGCTCCTCGGTCATCAAGGGCTACATCAACCGCGCCGAGGCCACCGCCGAGTCCATCACCGACGGCTGGCTGCACACCGGCGACGTCGCCTACTTGGACGAGGAAGGCTTCATCTATCTCGTGGACCGCAAGAAGGACATGGTCCTGCGCGGCGGCGAGAACATCTACTGCGCCGAGGTGGAATCTACGATCCACCAGCACCCGGCCATCGCCGAATGCTGCGTCTTCGGCGTCCCCGACGACCGCCTGGGCGAAGAGGTCGCCGCCGCCATCGTGCTGCGCCCGGGCGAAGCCCTGACCGCCGACGCGATCCGCGACCACTGCATCGCCCTGATCGCCCGCCACAAGGCGCCCCGCTACATCTGGATCCTCGACCAGCCCATCCCGCGCAACGCCAACGGCAAGTTCCTAAAGCGCGAACTCCGCGAAACCCTGGTCATCACCGAAGCGGCCTGAGCCCCGGCGCGGACCTCCCCCGCGCCAACCGCCCGCCCAGCCTGTCTGCACAGCTTAGGACCGCCGGAGCCGATCCCTCGCTGGCCTCGGCCCGCAGCTTAACGATGCCAGTCGCCGCAGGCCGAGAGTGCCTGGCGACGGGCGTTCGCATGCTAGGCCGGCAGACAGAGTGAACTTGCGTCGGACCGCGAGGCGCGAAGGGGACATCGCGATCGTCAGCGAGGGGTGGTTAGCGGACCTTAGCTACGGCATTGTTCGCCGGTGATTGCGATCGCCGAAACCGACCTTCCCAGGGCTGAGGCCTTCAAGCGCTTCCACCCGTTTATCAAAGGGGTGTTCAGCCAGTGGCACCCGACCGGCTTCGCATTGGACGGCCTCCAATTCGTGACGGCGGAACAATGGATGATGTTCGAAAAAGCGCGGCTCTTCGGCGACGCCCAGCGAGCTGCTCTCATCCTGGAGACGAGTGACCCAAGCGAGCAGAAGCGCCTAGGGCAGCAGGTCACTGGCTTCGACCAAGACAAGTGGGATCGGGCAAAGGTCGACATCGTGTTCAAAGGCAATCTGGCCAAGTTTGAACAGAACGCGGGGGCCCTACGGCAACTCAGGTCCACCGCGTACGCGATGCTTGTCGAGGCGAACCCAAGGGATTGGATCTGGGGGGTGGGCCTTTCGCTGGACGATGCTCGCGTCCACCGCCCAGAAGAATGGCGAGGAGGCAACTTGCTTGGCCGCATCCTGACGAAGGTTCGATCTGACCTGAGCTTCTGAGGTCAGCAACGGGTCGACAGCAGAAGTTGGCGCGGCGCCCAAACCCAGACGTTCGGAGCGTTAGCTCCAAAGCGGACCTGGCCAACGTCAGGATGCGTGGTGAGCTGACTTAGCCGCGATTGCTGCTGGACGATCTCTTGATGCGATGGGCTTTTCGCGCGCCGGCCTTGTGCAGCCGCGCCTCTGCTTCCTTGATAGCGGCTGAGCGCTTCACGTCCGCCCACGCGATGAGTTCGGCGCCGTCGGCCTCGCCATGGATGTCGTACTCGTCGGCCATGAGGAACATGGCTCTTCCCATCAAAGCCAGGCCGTTTGCGGTCGCGAGCCGTTGATCACGGGGCCATTCGTCGAAGCCAAAGCGCTCCATGCGATCGCGTAACATCCGCCCGTTTGTGTACCATCCGAACTCAGGGAAACTGAGCAAGGCCCGCAGGTACCGAGGCGTCAGGAACCGAACGGTTTCCCGGCTTCCGATCGTCAACCCGGCACAGGACATCAGGTAGTCCAAGTCGCCGAAGGCCAACTGGTCAAGATCGGCTCCGCACAAAGCGATCAGGCGCTCTTCCTTTGGATCAGCACAGATCGGCCGACCGGCCGAATCCCAGAGGTCGTGCTGCCGCAGCCCGTGAAAGGCCTCGGAGAGGCCTTCAAAGACTGCCGTCAACTCGGCTTCCGGGAGGAGATGCTTCAAGGTTGATGTCTGCCAGATGCGGCTGGAGGTCGCGAAGCATATCGCAAAATCAAACGAGCTAGTGCACGTCCGCAACGGGTCGGTTTCGCCAGTTAGCCCCGGGCTCGATAGCTGACGTTCGCGCTTGAGAACCCTGGAGCGGACCTTCGCAACGTCAGTCCGGGGTGGAAGGCAGACGTAGGCCGCCGCGCCGATGGCCGTGGCCGCCGCAGCCAGATCGTTGCCGCACTTACAGAGAGTGAAAGTGGCAGGCTACCCGCGATGAACAGGACTATCGCCACAAGTCCGAAGCCGTGAAGGTCCGATCCGCGCGCGAGATTCATGATGACCGTCCCGGCCATTGGAACGAACAGCGCCGCCAAAAACAACGACAGCAGCGGCCTCGCCCGGTTCGTCGCGGCATCGACGCGCGCGGCCATTGCCGCCGTCAGACCCGCAGGCCCACAGCGGAGTTGCGAAGGGATAGAGCACCCCTCTAAAGCGGCCCGCCCAGAAACCGCTCGACCTCCCGCCGCTCCCAGACGGGCTCGAGGAAGGAAACCTTGAAGAACACCTGGATCGCATTGACCAGCACGATCACACGGCCCCAGCTCGCGGCCGTCCAAAGCGACCACATGTATGTCGGGTCCGTCAGCCAGTTGGCCGCATCTTCGCCCCCAGCCGGCCGCCGGCGCTGCAGGCAGGCGCACCGATCAACACTGAAGAAACTATCGCAAAATCCCGTGAGAATGTCAAGAACAAAACAGCAACATCATTCGCCCGCGGCGTCCGCCAGGATCTCCAGCGCGACCTTCAGCACCGCTTCGATCTTCACGACCTCCCGCTCGTTCGCGGCCGCTTCACGCGGGGTCTTTTCTTCGCCGCAGACCAGATCGCAGGCCGCCACCAGATCCGCCTGCCGAAAGAGGCGACGGCGAAACGCGTTGAGCTTTCGGCGCGCCAGCACGGTCCCCTCCCCGTGCGCCAGCACACGCTCCAGGTCCGGCGCTACGAACGTGCCACGGACATGCTCCCCCAGGGTCGAGGGAATGGCCCGCTCCAGCTTCACCCGCCGGTAGGCCCAGCCGTAGCGCTCGCCCGCCGCCTTGGCCCGGTCGTCGATCCGGCCTTTGGCCGCCAGCCATTCCAGGCCGGTCTGGCGGCGATAGGCCTGGGCCGCCACGCCCGTCCGGGCGGATCCGACCGCTGCGATCGATTGTCCCCGCGCACGGGACAGCGCCACCGTCTCGGCGACGCCCTCGGCCACGGCGGCGGCCTCCGCCCGGGCCTTCGCCTGTCGTTCCTGGCGCAACAGCCTGTCGCGGGCGGCCCGGGCGGGGTCCTTGGGCTGGTTGGGCCTCATACCCGCGCCCCCCGCGCCACCACCGCGTCGGCCAGGCGATAGACCGCCTCGGAGGCTTGGGCCTCCCCGTCGATCACCACCAGCCCCGCGGCCGTGTGCGCCAGAAGCTCCCGCAGGAACCGGCTCCGCTCGCCCGGCTCTCGACAGCTCAGCGCGCCCGCGACCAGTCGCGCCGCCTCCTGCGCCCCGCTCATCGCGCCAGCACCGGATAGCCGCCGGCCGTCAGCACCGCGGCCACATGCGCGCCGTGCCGCGCGAACCGCGGCCGCATCCGGTCCATCGCCTTGCCCGGCCGCGCCACGTTGAAGATCCGCTCCTGGCTGAAGGCCTCGTCCGGCGTGATCGCCAGCAAGGCCCCCGCCCGCGCCCGCGACGCCCCGCCATAGCGCAGCGCCGCATATGTCGATGTGAGGTGTGATGTATTTTTCATACATCTACTGTATGCAACCTACAGGCGGTTGTTCAACCTTTCTCTGCAGGTTACCTACAGCGCCATGGATGGACGCGCCCAGCGACTGAGACAGGCCCGCATCGACAGAGGCTACGACACCGCTGCGTCAGCTGCGGACGCATACGGCTGGAGCCGCAACACCTACGCCTCGAACGAGAACGGCAACGCCCCCTTCTCCTACCGCCGCGCCAAGGACTACGCCGCCGCCTTCGGGGTGAGCGCCGAATGGCTGTACGACGCCGCCGGGCCCACGCTGCCGGCGGCTGATGCAACGGAGGTTCCGGTGATCGGGCGGGTCGGGGCCAACCCCGACGGCACGGTGCTCTTCGCCCTCGGGCAAGACCCGGCGGAGCTGGCGCCCATTCCCCCCGGCGGCACGGACAAGGCGCGGGCGCTAAAGGTGGTCGGCCACTCGATGCGCGGCCTGGCCGACGACGGGGCCCTGATCTACTTCGAGGACCAGCGGACGGCGCCGACCCCGGACATGCTGGGACAGGTGGTGATCGTCGAGACCGAGACGGACGAAGTCCTGGTCAAGCGGCTGCTCCGCGGCTCGCGCCCCGGCGTCTACGATCTGGAAAGCGTGGCGGGTCCCATGCGGCACGACGCGCGCCTTCGCTGGGCCGCCCACATCACGGCCATCATCCCGCCATTCCAGGCCCGCCGCATCGTCCGCGGCGCAACCTGACGGCTATCGCTGTCGCTTACGTGCGAACGGCGGCGCAGCCGGTCAGGGAAGGTCTTCGGCCAGGATCGACATGTTGAAGACGTACGAGCCGTCGCCGTCCTCGTCCTCGAACACCACGCCGATGAACTCCTCACCGATATAGACCTCGGCGGAATCCTTCTGCTTGGGACGCGGAACGAGCGTGATGCGCGCGTTCGCGAAGGTCCCACGCAGGTGGCCTTCAACCTTGCGGATAGCTCTCTCGTCCACGCCAAAACGCTCCGTTCAAATCAGTGGCGCGGAACCTAGCCGGTCCGGACGCCAGACGAAACCTTAGATGACGTAGTCGTACACAGCGTCGGCGAGGGTGTGGTCCATGCTCTTGGCCGGCTCGTCGCAGGTGGGGCAATTGACCAGGCGCGCCGGCACCCCAGCGGCCGTGCAGCCAGACGGCACCGGCTTCAGAACGACCGACCCGGACGCGATCTTGGCGTAGTCGCCGATGGTGATGTTGCCCAGCACCTTGGCGCCCGCGCCCAGCAGCACGCCCTTGCCGATCTTTGGGTGACGATCGCCACGTTCGGCGCCCGTGCCGCCCAGGGTCACGCCCTGCAGCATCGACACATCGTCGCCGATCACCGCCGTCTCGCCGATGACAATGCCGGTGCCGTGGTCGACGAACACCCCGCGGCCGATCTTGGTGGCCGGGTTGATGTCCACCTGGAACAGCTCGCTGGACCGGCTCTGGAGGTAGAACGCCAAGGTTTCTCGACCCTCGCCGTAAAGCCAATGCGCGACGCGGTGGGTCTGCAGCGCCAGGAACCCTTTGAAGAACAGGAACGGCTGGACGTAGCCCTTGCAGGCGGGGTCGCGCTCGAACACCGCCTTCAGATCGGCCTCGGCCATCTCAACGATCGAGGGCTGGGCCGCGTAGGCCTCTTCGACCGTATCGCGCAGGCTCATGGCGCGCAGTTCCTGATCGCCTAGCTTGCGGGCAAGCTGGTAGCTCAGCGCGTCGCCCAGGCTGCCGTGGTTCAGGATGACGGCCGCCAGCAGGCTTGCCAGCGCCGACTCGGCTTTGGCCGCGGCGTAGGCTTCGTTGCGTAGGGCGGCCCAGACAGGCGGCGGCGTCGCCGGATCCACGACTTCCAGGCGCTGACTCATCGCTTCCTCCCGCCGCATTGGCGTCTCCCCTAGCCTAGCATGGCGCGCGCAAGCGCGGGCGCCAAAACCCCTTCACGAGCCATATGGTAAGCCTTGAGCAGCATCGCCACCGTCAGCATGTCCTTGATATGACCGGCCATAGCCGCCGCCAAAGCCTCGTGGAATGGGACGCGCACCGTCTCCAGCGCCTCGGTGTCGTCCATCTCCTGGCCGGCGCGCGCCCGGGTCAGCCCTAACGCCAGATATCCGAACATCTGCTCGTCGGTGACCGAGTTCGAAAGCTGGGTGCGCATGACCTCGTGCCACTCGGCCGCCGCGAGGCCCGTCTCCTCTGCCAGTTCCCGCTTTGCGCTCTCGAGCGGATCCTGGCCCAACGGCCCGCCGCCCTCTGGAATTTCCCAGCTGTAATCGCCAGCCGGGAACCGGTGCTGGCCGACCAACACCGTCGTCCCGTCGTCGTACAGCGGCAACACCGCGATCGCATAGTTGCGGAACGCGACCAGACCGTACGTCGCAGGATTGCCGGTCGGCGCGGTCGCGGCGAACTCCGTCACCTCGATCCATGGGTTGGCGTAGACGAGGCGCGAAGGGCCTCGCTCCCACGGTCTGCCGTGCGTGCGCAGCCAATTCGGTTGGTCGCCCATGCGTCCTCCACGCCTTGCGGATCGTCTCGCGCCCACCAATAAAGGGTAAGGTCGTCTCCGCATCCACATTCGTCGGACACTCTCATTGCCCTCATCGCTGCCGCGTGCCCCGGACTTCGGCGCAACTATTCCCATTTCGCCGGCGCCTGAGGCGCTTCGCTTCCTGGCGCTGCGGCGGTCGGCCTCGGCGATGACCTTGTCCGCGCCGGGACCGGACGCTGACCAGCTGTCCGACCTACTGCGGATCGCCGCCCGCGCGCCCGACCACGGCAAGCTCGCGCCATGGCGGTTCATCCTGCTTCAGGGCGCTGCGAAGGCGGATTTCGCGGCGAGACTGGACACGCTGGCCGCCGCAGAGGGTGACGCCAAGCGACAGGCCAAGCTGGCGAAGCTGAAAATCCCGCCCCTCGCCGTCGCTGTAATCGCCTCGCCAAAGCCGAGTGAGATTCCGGAATGGGAACAGGTGCTGTCGGCGGGCGCCGTCTGCTCGAACCTCGTTCATGCCGGCCTGGCGATGGGGTTCGGCGCAAACTGGATCACCGACTGGTATAGCTACGACGCCAGGGCCACCGAGATCCTCGGCGTTCGCGAGGGCGAACGCGTGGCCGGCTTCATCATGCTGGGAACGCCCCGAGAGCCGCCTCAGGAGCGCGAGAGGCCTCAACTCGCACCGCTCGTCACAACCTGGGAACCCTAGCTCGGTCCCAGACACACAACGGCCGGACGACGCGCGACGCCGCCCGGCCAGAAGTGTGACACGCCCGAGGAGAGTTGGGCGAGGTTAGGTATAGGCGGAAGGTCAGCTTTTGTGAAGCCCGAAGCGCTCCCGCGTCGAGTCCGCGCGCTTTTTCGCCTGGTACGAGAAAAACAGCGCGGGCATTCGAACAAAGCAGCGCGCGAACGCAGCCTGTTCTTCAAATCCCATCGTCTGAACGAATACTTTCAGACACTCGGAAATCCGAAGCTATCGGACTCTGCATCTTCTTTCACGAATTCGTGAATTTGCTTATCCGCGCCCGCGATACCCAGCCACACCTTGATCGGGCAACCACAGTCCTTCCGGTGCGGGGTCGGTTTGCCAGAAAACGTCGATCGGTATTCCGCCCCGGGGATACCAGTACCCACCAATCCTGAGCCACTGGGGCGACAACTCGCTCACCAGTCGCTTGCCGATCGCCACGGTGCAGTCCTCGTGGAACGCGCCGTGGTTGCGGAATGAGCCCAGATAGAGCTTCAGCGATTTGGACTCCACGAGCCAATCGTGGGGCACATAGTCGATTACCAGGTGCGCGAAGTCCGGCTGGCCGGTGACGGGGCAGAGCGACGTGAATTCCGGCGCGGCGAACCGGACCAGATAGGTCGTTCCAGGATGCGGGTTCGGAACGCGTTCGAGGACCGCCGCCTCGGGGCTATCAAAGCCCCGCGTCTCGCGGCCCAACTGCGTAAGGTGGGTCTCTTCCATGGCGGCGGCTTTACCGGCTACTAGCATCCCAAACAACATCGGGAGCGGGACATGGCGCAGGGCGATTATCAGGACTTCGTGGTTGTGGTGACCGGGGCCTCCACCGGGCTGGGCCGGGCGATCGCCGTCGCCGTCGCCACACAGGGCGCCAAGGCCGTGGTGATCAACTACGCGCGCAATCGCGAGGAGGCCGAAGAGACCGCTCGCCTCTGCCAATCTCAAGGCGCCGAGACCGTGATCGTGCAGGGCGACGTGGCGCGCGACGAGGATTGCCGGAAAATCGCCGCAGCCGCTGAGCCCTTCGGACGGGTCGACGCCCTGTTCAACAACGCCGGCGCCACCAAGTTCGCCAGCCACGGCGACCTCGACGCGATCTCCGACCAGGACTTCCTCGACCTCTATGCGGTGAATGTCGTCGGCGCCTATCAGATGGTCCGGGCATGCCGGACTCTGCTCGAGGCTGGCCCGAGGCCCGGCGCGGTGGTCATGACCGCGTCGATCGCGGGGGTCACCGGCATCGGCTCCTCCATCCCCTATGCCGCGTCCAAGGGAGCCCTGAACACGATGACCATTTCGCTGGCGCGCGCCCTGGCGCCAAAGATCCGGGTCAATGCGATCTGCCCGGGGTTCATCGACACGCCCTGGTTCGGCAAAGGCGTCGGCGAGCAGGCCGCCGACCGAATCCGCGCCAACGCCGCGGCGGGAACGCCGCTCAAAGTGGCATCCACGGCAGACGATATCGCCGCCTCGGCTGTTTTCCTGGCGTCACCGGCCTCGCGCCATATCACCGGCGAGACTCTGCTCGTGGACGCGGGCTCCCACCTGGGATTCGCGCCGCTCGTGGCGCGCTGAGTAACGCTAGGTAACGGCGCCTCCATTTAGGGCGCCTTTACGATTGAATGCCCAATTTCACATCACCCACCCCATGGTGTGGCCGTCGCCGTTTCGTCACGTTGATCTACGGGCGTCACCGACGACGATGAGCTCGCCCGTCGGCTTCGGCCGGACGGACGTGAGAGGGGATAATCAATGAGAACGCTAAAAATCGCGCTCGCAGCCGCTGTCGGCTCGCTTGCTCTTGCTGGCGCCGCACAGGCCCAGGACGCCGGCCCAACCTTTGCTTTCAATATCGGCGCGGCCACCGACTATGTCTTCCGTGGCATCAGCCAGACGAATGAAGACCCGCAGGTCTACGGCGGCGTCGATGCCTCGATGGGCATCGGCTACGCAGGCGCCTGGGTCTCGAACGTCGACTTCGGCAATGGCACCGACGCCGAGTTCGATCTCTATGCGGGCATCAAGCCGACAGCGGGTCCGGTGACGTTCGACCTGGGCGTGATCTACTACGGCTACATCGACCAGCCCTCAGGTTCGAACGAGGACTACTGGGAAGGTAAGGTCGCCGCCTCGGTTCCCGCCGGCCCCGCCACGCTCGGCGTCGCGGTGTATTACTCGCCCGAGTTCTTCGGCAAGACCGGTGACGCGATCTACTACGAGGCCAACGCCGCGGTCGCGATCCCGGAAACCAAGTTCACGATCAACGGCGCCATCGGCCGGCAAGAGATCGACAAGGCGTTCGATTACACCACCTGGAACGTCGGCGTGGGCTTCGCCCTGACCGACAACATCTCGCTCGATGTCCGCTACTGGGACACCAACAAGTCCGCCGCCGTGACCGGCGGTCTTGGTGACTCTCGCGTGGTGGGCGGCCTAAAGCTGGTCTTCTAAGCGCAACCAAAGCTTAGCATTAGTGGGTTAGGGAAGCCGTCGCGGTCTCGCGGCGGCTTTTCCGTTGCGCCCTGGGCCCCCTGTACATAAGTTCGGCCGCGCTCGCCGAACGCCAGTTCATTCCGTAACAGGCGCGGCTGCGGAAAAACTCCGCCAAGTCCATGTTTTACTGGCCGACCGCAAGGCGGGGCCTATTGTTGGGAATCGAAACGTGAGCGGAGTGCGGCGCATGGAGCGGATGGCCGTCAGGGCACAGACCGTCGTGTTCGACATTCTGCTCGCTGCGGCATCGTTCGGCGTCGCGTTCTTCGTCGCGCCCACCCAGCCCGAGTTGGGGTTCGGTCAAGCTGGCGCCCTCAGCTTCTTTCAGCTCGTCGCCCTCTATGCAGCGATCGCCGGCGCCTTCAGCCTGATCTTCCGGGGCGAACTGTCGCCCTGGCGGTACGTCTCGATCCCCGACGCCTTGGTCCTCGCCCGCAGCGCCCTCCTCACGGTCGGCGTGTTTCTGCTGTCGGTCTTTGTGTTGGACCGCGCCGAGGGGCTCCCGCGGTCGACGCTCGTGATGGCGCCGCTCTTCCAGATGGTCGCCGCCATGGGTGTCCGGATCATGCGCCGCGCCCTGCATGAGCATGCCCTCGAGAGCTTCTCGCCGCTCAAGACGATCACCGACCGCCTCGCCCAGGCGCCGTCGCTGCTGCTGATCGGACCGGCGTCCCTGGCCGACACCTATCTACGCGACGTGGCGCGCAGCCACGACCGCACCTACACGCCCGTCGGCATCATCGGAACCGACCGCCGCGATGTGGGCGCTCAGGTTCGCGGGGTCTGCATCCTCGACGCCATCGACCGCCTGGACGAAGCCCTCGCGGATTTGCGCCGCTGGAATCGCTATCCCAGGGCCATCCTGTTTCTCGAGGAACCGGGCAAGCTGAAGGGCCTGACGGCCGAGATGCTGGGCCGCCTCAAGACCGACGGGATCCGCCTGCTCCGCCTGCCCTCCATCGTCGAGCTCAGCCAACACGACGGCCTGACGCTCCTTCCGATGCGGGACATCAACATCGAAGAGCTACTTGCCCGCGAGCCGATCGAGCTCGACCGACGCGCCATCGGCAGCCTCATCAAGGGGCGTCGGGTTCTGGTCACCGGCGCCGGCGGCTCTATCGGCTCCGAGCTGTGTCGCCAGGTCGCGGCGTTCAACTGCGCGCAACTGACCGTCGTCGATTTCTCCGAGACGGCCCTTTTCGAGATCGAGCGCGAGATGCGCGAGATGTTCCCGCACATCTCGGTCAAGGCGGTGCTGTGCGACGTGCGCAACGCGACCAGGCTCAGCACGGTATTCGGCCGCGAGATGCCGGATCTCGTCTTCCACGCCGCGGCGCTGAAGCACGTGTCGATGGTCGAACGCCATCCGATCGAGGGCATTCTCACCAACGTGATCGGGACCTGGAACGTGGCCGAGGCGTCCAAGGCCTGCGGCGCACGGCAGATGGTGCTGATCTCCACCGACAAAGCCGTGGATCCGACGAACGCCATGGGCGCCACCAAGCGCCTCGCCGAGGCGGTGATCCAGGCCCAACAGACGATCGGCGAAGGCACGCGTTTCTCCGCCGTGCGGTTCGGCAATGTCCTGGGATCGTCAGGCTCGGTGGTGCCGATCTTCAAGTCACAGATCGAGCGGGGAGGCCCTGTGACGGTGACCCACCCCGACATGACCCGCTTCTTCATGACCATCCCAGAGGCAGCCCAGCTGGTGCTGCACGCGACGGCGGCGTGCCACGAGGACGACCGCCGCGACTCGCGGCTGTTCCTGCTGGAAATGGGCGAGCCGGTCAGCATCCTGGAGTTGGCCCGTCAGATGATCGCGCTCTCCGGTCGCCGCGACATCGAGATCGAGGTCACCGGCCTGCGCCCCGGCGAAAAGTTGACCGAAGCGCTGCTGGACGAGACTGAACGCGCCCTGCCCGCGGCCCCGAAGGTGCTGGAAGTTATTTCGAACTCCGCCGTGCGGGTCACCCCCGGCCACCTGGAGTCGCTGGCGGCGGTGGTCGAAACCGGTGACGTGAACGCCGTCCGCAGCGCGCTATTCGATCTGGTCGCCCAGGTTCGCGGTGAAAAGCCCGGCGCGGCGCCCAACCTGCGGGTCGTCGCCGGGGGCTAATACACGCTCGCGGCGGTCGAACCGCCGGGCCACAGTTCGCCTGCGCCCAGCGGTCCGGGTCGCCCTACTCGGCGGCGACCACCTTATCGCTCGAGACCTCGTCCTTCGCTGCCTGGAGGCGGGCGACCAGCGCCTCGTACTCGTCCCAAAGCGCTTTCGGGGTCGTTTCGCCGAAGCGTTCGTAGAAGGCCGGGATCAGCGCGGCTTCCTGGGTCCAGATCGCCGGATCGACGGTCAGCAGCAGGTCCAACTGCGCGTCGGACAGGGTCAGGCCGGACGTGTCCAGGCTGGCCGACGACGGCACGCGACCGATCGGCGTATCCACCGCTTCCGCCTTGCCATCCAGGCGCTCCGCGATCCACTTCAGCACGCGGCTGTTCTCGCCGTAGCCCGGCCACACGAACTTCCCGCGCTCGTCCTTGCGGAACCAGTTGACGAAGTAGATGCGGGGCAGCTTCGCCGCGTCGTGGGTCTCGCCCATCTTCAGCCAATGGCCGAAGTAGTCGCCCATGTTGTAGCCGCAGAAGGGCAGCATGGCGAAGGGGTCACGGCGCAGCTCGCCGATGGCGTTTTCGGCGGCCGCGGTGCCTTCCGACGCCACGTTCGAGGCCATGAACACACCGTGCTGCCAGTCGCGCGCTTCCGTCACCAGCGGCACCGCCGACGCGCGGCGACCGCCGAACAGGATCGCCGAGATCGGCACGCCGGCGGGATCTTCCCACTCCGGCGCAGCCACGGGGCACTGAGAGGCCGGAACCGTGAAGCGGGCGTTCGGGTGCGCGGCGGGCTCGTCGCTGTCGGGGGTCCAATCGCGGCCCTTCCAGTCGATCAGATGCGCCGGCGCTTCAGGCGTCAGCCCTTCCCACCACACGTCGCCGTCATCGGTCAGCGCCACGTTGGTGAAGATCGAATTGCCCCAGAGCGCGTCGATGGCGTTCTTGTTGGTTTCGATGCCGGTGCCCGGCGCGACCCCGAAGAACCCCGCCTCCGGATTGATCGCGTACAGCCGGCCATCATCGCCGAAGCGCATCCAGCAGATGTCGTCGCCGATCGTCTCGGCCTTCCAGCCCGCCAGCGTCGGTTGCAGCATGGCCATGTTGGTCTTGCCGCAGGCGCTCGGGAAGGCGGCGGCGATGTACTTCGACGCGCCCTCCGGCGAGGTCAGCTTCAGGATCAGCATGTGCTCGGCGAACCAGCCTTCGTCGCGGGCCATGACCGAGGCGATGCGAAGGGCGAAGCACTTCTTCCCCAGCAGCGCGTTGCCGCCGTATCCCGACCCGTAAGACCAGATCTCCCGCGTCTCGGGGAAATGGACGATGTACTTGATCTCGTTGCACGGCCAGGCGACGTCCTTGACGCCGTCCACCAGGGGCATGCCCACGGTGTGGACGGCCGGTACGAAGAAACCGTCTTCGCCCAGCATGTCGAGGGCGCCATTGCCCATCCGGGTCATGATCTTCATGGACACCGCGACATAGGCGCTGTCGGTGATTTCGACGCCGATCTGGCTGATCTTCGAGCCCAGCGGGCCCATGCAGAACGGCACGACATACATCGTGCGCCCGCGCATCACGCCCTTGAACAGATCTTTCAGGTCGGACCGCATCTCGGCGGGGTCCAGCCAGTTATTGGTCGGGCCGGCGTCTTCGGGCTTCTCGGAGCAGATGAAGGTGCGGCTCTCGACGCGGGCGACGTCCCGCGGATCGGAGGCCGCGTAGAACGAATTCGGGCGCTTCTCAGGGTTGAGCGGCTTCAGGGTGCCGCCGGCCACCAGTTCACCGGTGAGGCGCGTCCACTCGGCGTCAGAGCCATCGCACCAGACCACCCGGTCGGGCTGGGCCAGGTCGGCGATGTCACGCACCCACTGCAGCAGTTTCGCGTGTTTCGTCGGCGCGGGCTCAAGTCCCGGTACGGTCTTCAGGCTCATAGACGACAGCTCCTTGGGCCCATTTTGGCACGCCTGCGCGCACCCACCTGCTCTCTTTCCGAGAGCAAACTCATAGAATGAGAAGACGCGTCTGCATACCTCAGGCCAACCCCTATGGTTGCGGGTTGGCGCGATCGCGCTGAATTGGCGTCGAAATCCCGCAACGCGCCTGTGGACAATTGCGGCGCAAACCATGCGTCGCGCCCGGAGGGGCGAATCGGTGCGAGTGAACGTGCGGGCCGCTCCCCCGCGACCCGCACGCCGTGACACCACCCCCAAGACGGCGGCCGCGAGGCGCCGTAAACCATGTGGTGTCGATGGCTAGACGCCGCCGATGGCTGTCACCCCCCACCCCGTATTTCGGGAATGTTGGCGCAGCCGCTGGAATGAGGCATGACTGGTGTCAGGTTCCACCGTCCCCGGCTCTATGGACCAGACGCGCTCCCTTTCGATCGCCGTGCCCGGCCGCCGGCTCCGCTGCGGGGGAGCCTCCGCTTGAGCGCAATCAATGACCCCCGGCGGCCGCCGTCGACGCCAACGGACCCCCTGTTGGAGATCTATCTTGAGCGGCGGGCCAACCTGGTTCGCTTCTTCGCCGCCCGTTCAGGATCTCGGCTTCTCGCCGAGGACCTCGCGCAGGAGCTGTATGTAAAGCTCGCAACGCGCGATCCGGCCATCACGGCGGAGAACCCTGTCGCGCTCATCTACAGGATCGCCCGGAACGTCTTGCTAGACCGCGCGCGAGGCGAGGCGCGAGCTACCGCGCGCGACGCGGCTTGGCGGCGCGTCGCCCACACCTCGATTGGCGGTGAAGACGTAACAGACGACGTGCCCGCCGACGAAGCCGTATCGTCGCGCCAACGCCTGCGCCAGCTGGTCGAGGCTGCGGCGGCGCTTCCGCCACAGCAGCAGCGCGCGTTCCGGCTGCACAAGCTGGAAGGCCACACGCACGCCGACGTCGCCCGGATCATGGGCCTTTCGATCAAATCCGTGGAGAAGCACGTCTCGGCCGCGCTGAAGTCCCTGACAGGGAAGCTCGGCCGATGATCTACCATAAATTGCAGAGCTCCACTGGGGGGCGGCCTGCCACGGCGGCGTCTACTCATCTGACAGGCTGCCCCGCGCGGCGGTGGAAGGCGCGATGAACAACCCTTGGCGATACGGCGACGATGCCAGGCGCGAAGACGCCGCGGCTTGGGTCGTGCGGCTGGAAAGCGCTGATCTCGTCGAGGCCGAGGCCTTGGCGTTCGACGCGTGGTTGTCGGCTTCACCTCAGAACGCGCTGGCCTTCGACGATGCGCTGTCGGTGTCCCAAGCCTATGCCGCGGCGGGCCCGACCGTAGCGTCCCAATTGTCTGCTCACAGGCCGATTGCGCGCCCGGATCGCCGTGCTGTGATGGGGTTTGGCGCCGCCGCTGCTGCGGCCGTTGCGGCCGTGGCCGTTGCGCCTCAGTTCGCGGGTCCGGCCAATGACACCTATGAGACCGCCAAGGGCGAGCGACGCACGCTGCGCCTCGACGACGGTTCGACGGTCGAGTTGAACGGCGGCACCCGCCTCACCGTCCGCTTCGCCCGCGACGGACGCTATGTGACCCTGGCCGAAGGCCAAGCCGTGTTCGATGTCGCGCACGACACCCGCCGCCCCTTCCTGGTCGCCGCCGGGGATCGGACGGTTCGCGTCGTCGGCACGCAGTTCGACGTGCGTCGGCTCGCGGGAAAGCTCTCCGTCACGGTCGCCCGTGGCGCGGTGGAGGTCCGACCGAGCGAGGGTCTGGACGGCAAGGCCTATCGTCTTCATCCCGGCCAAAGGCTCGATCACCTGGAGGGCGGGGCCCAATCACGCGTGGCCTTGGCTGCGCCGGAAGAAGTCCTCGGGTGGAGATCTGGCCGCCTCGTCTATCGACAGCAACCCTTGAGGGAAGTTGTCGAAGATCTCAATCAGCAGTTTTCGACACCTATTCGGATCGAGGATGCTGAGCTGGCGGCGACGCCCATCTCCGGCGTCTTGGTTCTCGACAATCAGGCGGCGGTAATCCGTCGTCTGGCCTTGCTGGTTCCCATCAGCCCTGTACGGTCCGGCACAGGTGTGATCTTGCGGCGCGACACGGAGTCTAGCCGCTAATGGGGATGTCGAGCCATCGTCAGGCGCGGCCTGTTGTTGCGTGCCCTGCTGAGCGGCGCGGCTCTTGCCTGTCTGGCGGGGCGCGCTGAGGCCGCGGACTCACGCCTGCGGCTGAACATCCCGCCGCGGTCCTATGCCGACGCCCTGATCGACCTTGGTCTGCAGGCCAATATCTCCATCCTCGGCACGGCAAACTGCGGACTCAGCGGCCGTACCGGGCTGTCCGGGCGCTACAGCCTGCCCGACGCTCTGGACCGCGTCCTTGGAGGCGCCCCCTGCCGGTACAACATCGTCGACGATCGAACGGTCCGCATCCTGCCCGGTGCAGCGCGAGCATCCACGGTCCCCGCGCACGATCTGGCGCGGCCACCGGCCCTCGTCGCCGAGGTCGTCGTGACAGCCACCAAGCGCCCCGTAGCGCTCGACCAACTCCCGGCTGGCATCAGCGCGATCTCGCGCGATCAGATCACCTCGACGCGGGCGGTCGACGTGGGGCAGACGACCGGCCAGCTCGCGGGCGTCTTGACCACCAATCTGGGTCCGGGCCGCGACAAGCTGCTGATCCGCGGACTGTCGGACGGCGCCTTCACCGGCCGCACCCGATCGACCGTCTCTACCTACCTCGACGATGCGCCGATCAACTACAACGCGCCCGACCCGGACCTGCGGCTTGTCGACATCGAGCGTGTAGAGGTGATCCGCGGGCCGCAGGGCGCGCTCTATGGATCAGGCGCCCTCGCCGGCATCTACCGCATCGTCACCAGCAAGCCCGATCTGGAACAGGCCGCCTTCGGCGCCACGAGCGGCGTATCGTGGACACGCGGCGGCGACCGTAGCCATGAGTTGGAAGGTTACGTCAGCCTACCCATCGTGAAGAACCGGATCGCCATTCGGGCCGTGGCGTATGAAGATGTCCAGGGCGGGTACCTCGACGATGTGAACTTGAGGATCGCCAACGTCGACCAGACGCGCCGCGACGGGGGCCGCTTCGCTCTGAGGGTGCAGATCGACGATAGCTGGCGCCTGGACGCGCTGGCCGCCACCCAACATCTGCGCTCCAACGACACCCAGTACGTCAGCACCCCGCCCACCACCGTCACCGCCCGCAGCGGACTGGGAATCGCCATTGAAGATGGTGGTCCGATCGCCGCGCCCGCCGTGCGCCAGAACCGCGTGCGGGAAGCCCACAACAACGACTTTTCCTACGGTGGCGTCACGCTGCAGGGCGACTTCGGATGGGGCAGCCTGACGTCGTCCACCAGCTATGTGCATCACGTCTTCTCTAGCCAGTTCGACGCCTCGATCGTGCTGGGTCCGGGAGAACCGCTGGCCAACGTGGCGTCGGAACAGGATCTGGGTGTCTTCACCGAAGGGGCCCGGTCCAAGATTCTGGTCCAGGACATCGTCATGCGTTCATCGACCGCAGGCCCGGTGGACTGGCTGTTCGGCGTGTACGCCGCCCGCACCGACGAGACGACGCCATCGACCTACGGCGTGCTTTCCACGGGCGGCAAGGTGATGACCGCCTACCGGGAAAACCGCAAAGATCGCCTCCGCGAGTACGCGATCTACGGAGAAGGCTCCTACGACCTCGGCGACGGGTGGAGCGCTACCTTGGGGGGGCGCTTCTTCGAGACCCGGATCCACACCACCGCGGACCTGAAGATCGTCCAGCCGTACGGGCCACGCTTCTTCGACCGGTCGCGCAAGTTCGAGGGCTTGTCGCCCAAGATCTCGGTCCAGCGTGAACTGGCCAACGGCGACCTGATTTATGGCCTGATCACCGAAGGCAATCGACCCGGCGGGTTTAACTCCAGCGGCTTCCTGCCCATCCGCGAGAGCCGGACGACTTTCGCGCCTGATCGGCTGAGGAACTACGAGGTTGGCGTGAAGCTCCGGCGTTTGGACAACCGGCTGAGCCTCAAGGCCGCCGCCTACTTCGACGACTGGCAGAACATTCAGACCGATCGCTATCGGCAGTCCGGACTGGCCTATACCGCCAACGTCGCCGACGCGAACATCCTCGGGCTCGAGGGCGAGATGAGCTACGATTGGCCCTTCGGCCTATCAGTCCAACTGAACGGACTATTGTCGGAGTCACGTCTTCACAACGCCAACACCGACTTCGTTGAGCCGGTGACAGGGGATCTGCCCGGCGTGCCCAAGATTTCGGGCGGCCTGCTCGCCGTCTACGAGCGCCCGATTGGCGGCGGATTGAGCCTCCGCCTTATCGGGGAGACCAGCTATGTCGGCCGATCGCGTCTGAGCTTCGACGATACCTTGAGCTCACGCACGGACAACTATCTCCGCGCCAAGCTTTCGGCGGAGCTGGCCGCGCGGCGTTGGCGGATGAGCGCCTTCGTGAACAACCCCTTCGACGCCGAGGGCGACACTTTCGCCTACGGAAATCCCTTCACCTTCGCTCGTGAAGGCGTCCGTCAAGCGACGCCGCAACGTCCGCGAACGGTCGGCCTTCGATTCGGCGCCGCATTCTGAAGAAAAGGTAAAGCTTCACTGGGGGGCCAAGCTCGGCCGCGGCGTCTAATCCCATAACGGGTTGTCGGGATCGGAGCGTTCGGTGGTCAGGCTATCTGCGCTTGTTTGCGTGCAGAACCAGGATGCGCAGCTATCGGCTTGCCTGCGCAAACTCTCCTTCTGTGATGAAATCGTCGTGGTCGCCGACCGCTGCACGGACCGCTCGCAGGATGTGGCGCGGCGGCAAGGCGCGATCGTCATCGACGGCATCTTCCCGCTCGAGAGCCAGCGCAAGGCGGCAGGCGTTGAGGCTTGCTCGGGCGACTGGATCCTCGAAATCGACCCTGACGAATTGGTGGACGCCGCCCTTGCCTGGGAAATCCGCGCGGTGCTGCAGATGCGCCCCGCTGGCGACTGGTACGATCTCCCGATCGACAATTACGTGGGCGACACCCTGGTGCGCGAGGGCTGGGCCGGCGCGCTCAGCAGCCGGATCGAACCCCGCCTTTACAAGCGCGGCCTCAAGGCATGGGAGCCGCGGCGTCTGAATGCGCCGCCGGTGATGGCGGGCAAGAGCGGCGGGGCCCTCAAGGGCGCGATCCGTCGTTCGTTGGGACGCGACGTCGGCGGCCTCGTGGAGCGTCTCAATCGTCTCACGGCCTTATCTGCCGAAGACGTCGCGGACGCCGACCGGCGGCCCAGCCTGGGCGCCAGTATGCTGACGGGCGTGGCGACCTTCGTAAGAGGCTACCTGGGCCGCGGGGGTTGGCGCGAAGGCCGCATGGGGCTGTTGACCGCCCTCCTCTCTGCCCTGTTCCCGGTGCTGACGCAGATGCGCGCCAGCGACCTCATGGTGGCGCGCAGCACAGCGCCCGCCGATGTCGCGCCGGTCGCCCGTTTGCCCGAGGTCGTCGGCCTCGGCGCGCGCTGACGCCTTAAGGTCCTTGCAACCCGGTCGCCGGTAGGCACGCTTGCGCATCCGCGCAGGCAGTGAGGCGACGCATTGACGACCCTGGTCACCGGCTCCGCCGGATTCATCGGCTTTCACCTGAGCCGCCGCCTGCTCGATCGCGGCGAGGCGGTGGTCGGGCTCGACAACCTCAACGCCTACTACGATCCCCAGCTGAAGGCGGCGCGCCTCAAGATCCTCGAGAGCTACGCGGGATACCGCCATGCCAAGCTGGATCTCACAGACCGCGACGGCGTGGCCGCGCTGTTCGCGGATGTCTGGCCTTCAGGCGTGGTCAATCTCGCGGCCCAGGCCGGTGTCCGCTACAGCCTGGAAAGTCCGGAAACCTACGTCGACTCCAACGTCGTCGGCTTCCTAAACATTCTCGAAGGCTGCCGCGCGACCCTGCCCAAGCACCTGGTCTTCGCCTCGACCAGCTCGGTCTACGGCAACCATAACAACCTGCCGTTCAACGTGCACGAAGCGGCGACCCACCCCATCACGCTGTATGCGGCCACCAAGCTCGCCAACGAGGGCATGGCCCATTCCTACGCCCATCTGTTCGGCATTCCGTCGACCGGCTTCCGCTTCTTTACAGTCTATGGGCCATGGGGCCGACCGGACATGGCGCTGTTCAAGTTCACCGACGCCATCCTCAAGGGCCAGCCGATCGATGTGTACGGCGAAGGTCAGATGCAGCGCGACTTCACCTACGTCGACGACATCGTCGACGGCTTGGTGGCCGCCCTCGACCGCCCGCCCGCGGCGAATTTGGCCTGGGACGCCCAGTCGCCCGATCCGGCCACCAGCGCCGCGCCATGGCGTATCCTCAACCTCGGCGCCGGCCAGCGGGTCGAGTTGATGCGCTATATCGAGGTTCTGCAGGACAAGCTCGGGCGCAAGGCGGAGATCAACTTCATGCCGATGCAGCCGGGAGATGTGACCCGCACCGAGGCGGATACGGCCGAGACCCGCGCGGTTCTGGACTACGCGCCGTCCACCCCGGTCGAGGTGGGCGTCTCTCGGTTCGTCGACTGGTACCGAGAGTACTACGCCGTCTGAGCCTCGGGGCAGCGCGTCTAGACCGGCGTCTCGATCGACACGGACGGCTGCGAGAACCACTTCGGTCCCGTCTCCGTCATGTGGAAGCAGTCCTCCAGGCGGACGCCGAATTCGCCCGGTATGTAGATTCCCGGCTCGTCGGAGAAACACATGCCAGGCGCCAAGCGGGTTGTCTCGCCGCGCACCAGATTTACGGGCTCATGGCCGTCCAGGCCGATGCCGTGGCCGGTCCGGTGCGACAGGCCGGGCAGCTTGTAATCCGGCCCGTAGCCCAAGCCGACGTAGTAGCTCCGGGCCGCATCGTCGACGCTGCCCGCCGACACGCCGAGCTTCGCGGCCTCGAAGGCGATCGCCTGGCCGCGCTTGACCTCGTCCCATACTTTCCGCTGCCGGGTCGTCGGCTCGCCGAAGACGAAGGTTCGAGACACGTCGGACTGATAGCCTTCGACTGCGCAACCGCAGTCCATCAGCACGACCTCGCCGGGCTTCACGAGTTGGGGCTTGCCGGAGCCATGCGGGTAGGCCGACGCCTCGCCCAGGAGCACCAGTGAGAACTCCGGATCGCCGCCCAACGCCACGGTGGCCTGGTTCATCATGCGACCGATATCCGAGGGACGCATACCGGCTTCGACCTTGGGGATCGCATAGCGATAGGCCGCCAGGGTGATGTCGGTGGCGTGCTGCATGAGCGCGATTTCGGCCGGTGATTTGATCATCCGGCAGCCGCGAACCACCGACGCGCCGTTCTTCAGGGTCGCCGATGGCAGATTGCGCGCCAGACCGTCCACGATGAAGTAGCGGTTGGTCTCCTCGATCCCGATCAGCCCAGCGCCTAGCTTGCGGTCCTTCAGCCAGCCCGCCACGAGCGCCAGCGGATCTTCATGTTCCTGCCAAGTCCGGACATCGGCGGTGACCGCGAGGCTTTCCCGGACGGAGGGTTCCTCGAAGAATGGCGTGACGACGCCGATATCGCCTTCCGCAGGGATGATCGCGCAGGTCAAACGTTCGCTGCGACTCCAGCGGACGCCTGTGAAGTAGATCAGGCTCGACCCGGGCTCGATCAGCAAGGCCGAGACACCCTGCTCGCGCATCAGCCGCTGGGCCTTGCCGATACGGGCCATGCGTTCGGCTGCGCCGATAGGCGGCGGCGCATTCGCCAGCCGCGCGGGCAGATCGGCGCTACGAGCGGCCAGCGGCGCGCCCGCCATGGCCAAGCCCGCGGCCCCGAGAGTCATAAGTCTGCGACGATCCATGAGGCCACGCTCGCGTGACTCCCAGCGATGCTCAAGACCGGGCGCCGGATCGCCAGCGGCAAAAGCCAATTTCATCCAACTGGCGCTGTTTCAACGTCTCTGCCCGTGAAATGAGCGAAACCGTGGGCTTTGCGCTCGAATGATGCGCACTATCTCTGCCCATAGATATAGAGGCCCGGTGCCCGACCGGCCCCCCAGGAAGGAGTATCCCAATGATGCGCGTCGCACTTGGGGCTATCGCCGCCCTCGCCGTGACGACCCCGGCCCTCGCCGCCCCTGTCACCACCACGTCGATCGCCGTGTCGCCCGCCGGCCTCGACCTGGCCTCCGCGGCCGGCGCGAGCGCCATGGCCGATCGGATCGACCAGGCGGCCCTGCGCGCCTGCGGCGCCTCCGGTTTCAGCGTTCGCGATCTTCAGGCCGAGGTTCGGCGGTCGGATTGCTATCGGGCCGCCGTTGGCCAGGCCGACACGGCGCTGAAGTCGCCGGCGGTAAGCGCTGCGCTTCGCGCCTCGCCCCCCGCCGGCAGCTAGGTCCTACTTCGCGGGCGCTTTCGCCGCCTGCACTTCGATCTCGGCGTACATCCCAGGGCGCACCAATGCGGCGACCTGGGATGTGATCCGTGCGGGCTTGTTCTTCAGCGGCCCGTAGAATTGGTTGTAGCCTTCCATCATGCCGGCGAAGTCCATGCCGCCGCCCTTTGCGGGGTCGCCGACCAGCAGGACCCGCATCATGACGCTATCGCTCAACTCGTAGCCCTGCGCCTTCATGATCCCCTGGATCTTGGTCAGAATGCTGATGACCTGGGTCTTGGTGTCGCCGAATGGCGTCGCCGCCGGCGCGCCGGGCACCGGGTCAGGCGTGATGCCGCTCACATAGAGCGTCTCGGAGCCAACAGGGACCTTCACGGCCTGCGAAATAAAGCCGTTGCTCGGGTTCACATGGACGTTCTGCGCCTGCGCGGCGCTGGCGGCGAGCGTCAGCAGGATGGCGGGTAGGATCGCTTTGGACATGGTTCTCCCCTCGGAAATTCAGGCGTCGAGCCGCGCCGCGGCGCATCTCGCGAGGACTGTGGCATGTCGCTCTTACTCCGGCCTAGCTGCACACGCTCCAAAGCCTGTCGAGTTCGGCGAGATGGACGTCAGCGGGCGATGGCGCCCGAGAAATAGACGCGGGCTGGACCGTCACACGCCGGGCTGGCTGCCCGAACACCGAACGACGCGGCATGTCGCACTCCCCGTCGGCGGTGAAGCGTCTGGCATTCGCGCTAGGCGCGCTCTGGGCAAGGACGACGTCGCCGGCCAACAACTGACGGCATCGTCAAATTGAACAAGCACCGAAAAATTCAGCCAAGTACAACTGCCGATGCGGTCAAATCCAATATTGGCGCCCGCGATCGCGCGGTCCCCGCCAATATTTTCATCATGAAATAAATACCGCCGTGATGCGCCGACCGGCGCTTATTGACACGCCGCGCCACGCACGCGGTCCTCAACAGCAGGCGGCGCAGAGGTTCAAGGCGACCGTCGCGAAGGGGATATCACCGAGCAGGGCCCACATCGAAAACGAGGGGGTCTTGATAATGAAAAGATTGTTTGGGGGCGTCAGCGCCCTTGTTCTGGGTCTCGCCATGGCGGGCGGCGCCCAAGCTGCGGCTGCGGATGGGGCCGCTGCCGATCCGGCGGAATTGGACGCGGTGATCGTGACCGGCACGCGCACGACGGGGCTGCGCGCCGTCGACAGCCCGGCCCCGATCACCGTGCTGGATTCGGCGGCGCTCACACGGGTGGGCCAAACCGACCTGATCCAGGCGATCGCCCAGAACGTGCCGTCGTTCAACGCCCAGGCGTTCGGCGGCGACACCGCGAACCTGACGCTGTCAGCGAAGCTGCGCGGCCTGTCGCCCAATCACGCGCTGGTGCTGATCAATGGCAAGCGTCGCCACGGCACCGCCAACTTGGCCGTGCTCGGGGGCCCGTTCCAGGGCGGGGCCGCCGCCGACCTGAATTTCATCAGCCTGGGCGCCGTCAGCCACATCGAAGTACTGCAGGAAGGGGCCGCAGCGCAGTACGGCTCCGACGCCATCGCCGGCGTCATCAACATCATCCTGAAGGACGCCAGCGAGGGCGGTTCCGCCACTGTCAGCGCCGGGAAGTACATGAGCGGCGGCGGCGACACCGCCGACCTCACCCTCAACATCGGCATGGCGCCGGTTCCGAACTCGTACCTCAATCTCAGCTACCAGACGCGCTACCACGACTACAGCTTCCGCGGCGATGTCGACCCGCGCGTCACCAACACGCCCTTCAACATCAACTCGTCGTCCAGGCTCTCGCGCTATCCGCAGCTCGCGAACCATCCGGACTTCCCATACATGAACCGCATCGCCGGCGACGCGGAGTACCGGCTGAATATCGGCTCCTACAACGCCGGCATCGAGATCGGGGAGCTGGAGCTCTACAGCTTCGGCACCTACGGCGACAAATACGCCTCGGCCTACGAAAACTATCGCGTCCCGAACCTGGTGGTCGGAAAAGATGGCACCGTGCCGCGGCCGTTCGGGTTCAGCCCGCGCGAGGTGATCTACGAGACCGATTACTCGGCCACCGCCGGCATCAAGGGCAAGGTCGGCGACGGCTGGAACTTCGACCTGGCTTCGACCTACGGCAAGGACGACGTGTCCATCTACGTGAAGGACTCGATCAACCGCTCGCTCTACATCGACACGTCCACGGCCACGACGCCCGGCCAGTCGCCGACCGACTTCTACGCCGGCGCCTTCATCTTCAGCCAGTGGACCTCCCAGCTCGACCTCTCCAAGGAGTACGATGTCGGGATGGCTGGGCCGATGAACGTGGCATTCGGTGGCGAGTACCGGCGCGAATCCTATGAGATCAAGCCGGGCGACGCGGGCTCGCGGTACAAGGAGGGCTCACAGTCCTATCCGGGCTTCCAGTTCACCGACGCCGGCAAGCACAAGCGGCGCAGCTACGCTGTTTACGGCAACGTGGCGCTGAACCCGGTGGAGCCGCTGAAGCTCGACCTGGCGGCGCGCTACGAGCACTTCAGCGACTTTGGCGACACCTTCATCGTCAAGGGCACGGGCCGCTACGACTTCAACGAAATGATCGCGATCCGCGGGACGGCCAGCACGGGCTTCCGCGCGCCGACCCTGGCCGAGAGCTACTACTCGGCCACCAACGTGTCGCCGACGTCGGCCTTCGTGCAGCTGCCGCCGAACTCGGCTGCGGCCAAGCTGGTGGGCGTCGATGGCCTCGATCCGGAAAAGTCGCGTAACTTCAGCGTCGGCTTCGTGGCCCACCCCGGCATGGGCGTCACCGCGACGCTGGACGCCTATCAGATCTCCATCAAGGACCGCGTCGTGGGCTCCGGATCGCTGTTCGGTTCGGGCGGCGACGTGAACATCCCGGCCGTTCGCGCCGCGATCATCGCCAATGGTAACGTGCTCGATCCCACCGTCACCCAGACCGGGATCAACATCTTCACCAACGGCCTCGACACCCGCACCCGCGGCGTAGAACTGGTGCTGACCACCACCACCGACTTCGACGCGTGGGGCAGCGTTCAGTGGTCGCTGACCGGCAACTACACCCACACCAAGGTCACCAAGATCGCCAAGCCGCCGGCCCAGCTCACCGGCGCCTCCCTCTTCGACCTGACGGCAATCGGCAACCTTGAGACGACGTCGCCCGACTTCCGGTTCGTGCTGGGCGCCTTCTGGACCTGGGACAAGCTGTCGGTGAACCTGAAGGAGACGCTCTACGGTCCGGCGTCCCGCTACGACAGCCGCACCGGCTGCCCGTTGACCACCGGAACCACCCTGCCGACCTGCTTCAAGAACACGATCGGCACGACCCTCATCACGGACCTCGAAATCAGCTATCGGATCATCGAGCCCGTGAAGCTGACCATCGGCGCCAACAACCTGTTCAACAAGTATCCGGACAAGCTGAACCCCGCCTACCGGAACACCTTCCTGACCGGGAACGCGAACGGCTACGTCACCCAGTATCCGACGTTCTCGTCGTTCGGGATCAACGGCGGCTACTACTACGGAAAGATCGCCTACACCTTCTAAGGTCGGCGTCGCACCGGAGGGCCGCGAGGTTCGCCTCGCGGCCTTTTCCGTGCGCGATGGCTGCTTGAACGCCCCCCCCGAAACGGAAAAAGCCGCGCCTGGTCGGGCGCGGCAAGTTCAGGGAGGAAACGCCCCGAAGGGCAAGGCCACCTTGGCCGGGCCGCGGGGCGTCGGATACGGTCTAGCCGCTCCACACGACAGTTCGGTTAACCGACGCCTCTGAATGCGGCGCCATGACCAAAATATGGGCGCCGACTAGAGGCGAAGGTCGGCCTCGCCTTTGGGCAGCATCGCCTTCACGTCGAAAATGACCGCGCCCGGCCGGCCATAGGCGCGAACCTGAGCGCCGCCCAGGGCCACGAACTGCCGATGGGGCACAGCCACGACCACACCATCGTAGGCGCCGTCCGCCGGCGCCTCGATCAGCGTCAGCCCATACTCCGTCGCCGCCTCGTCGCGATCGATCCATGGATCCCAGACATCGACCATGACGCCGTAGTCGGCCAGTTCCTGGACGATATCGATCACACGCGTGTTGCGCAGATCCGGCGTGTTTTCCTTGAAGGCCAAGCCCATGACCAGCACCCGGGCGCCCTTCACGGCGGCCCCACGGCGGATCATCTCCTTCACCAGCTCGCGCGCGACATAGCCGCCCATGCCGTCGTTGATCCGCCGTCCGGCAAGGATCACTTCCGGGCGGTAGCCCACCGTCTCGGCCTTGTGGGTCAGATAGTAAGGGTCCACTCCGATGCAGTGTCCTCCCACCAGGCCGGGCCGGAAGTTGAGGAAATTCCACTTGGTGGCCGCCGCGGCGAGCACCTCCTGGGTATCGACCCCCAAGCGGTGGAAGATGAGCGCGAACTCGTTGACCAGGGCGATGTTGAGGTCGCGCTGGGTATTCTCGATGACCTTCGCCGCCTCCGCGACCCGGATCGACGAAGCCCGGTGCGTTCCGGCGCGGACGACCGAGGCATAGAGACCGTCCACGAACGCCGCGGCTTCGGGCGTCGAGCCCGCCGTAACCTTCACGATGTCGGCGAGCCTGTGGTCCGGATCGCCAGGATTGGCGCGCTCGGGGCTGTAGCCAGCGAAGAAATCGACATTGAAGGTCAGGCCGGACACAGCGGCCACCAGCGGCACGCAATCGTCCTCGGTCGCGCCAGGATAGACGGTCGACTCGTAGATCACGACGCCGCCCCGTTCGATTGCGGCCCCGACCGTCCGGCTCGCCGCCAAAAGTGCAGAGAGGTCGGGACGCTTGTGCGCGTCGATCGGCGTCGGCACGGTGACGATGAAGACGTTGCAGCCAGCCAGGGCGGCGGGATCGTCGCTGAAAGTCAGCCGGCCAGCGGCTGCAAGCTCCGTGGACGACACCTCTAGCGTCCGGTCTTCGCCACGGGACAGCTCGGCGATCCGCTCGCCCCCGATATCGAAGCCCACCACATCGTGCGCGGCCGAGAACGCCACGGCGAGCGGCAATCCGACATAACCCAGTCCGATCACGGCGATCCGGGCTTCAGTGCGGGCAAAAGGGTTCTGCATGGCGCGGCTGACTAGCACGGTTCGCCGGCAAACCGCGTCAGTTCGCGGACCGCCAGATAGAGATGATAAAAGGACGTGGCGGGCGATGGCTCAACGATGAAATCGCCGTCCGCGCGCATGCGCTCGCGCCACACGCCTCGCGCCGGGGTGTCGAGATAGACGGCCAGGCCATTCGCGCCGGCCAATGCCGCGTCCCGCTCGCCCAGGATCAACGCCGCCTTCAGATGTTCCGTCTGCGGCCAGAGGCGCGCGCTAGCGGTCCTCACGGAAAGATCGTCGGTCAACGCATCCATGGCGACGTTCCGCGCCGGATCGAAGCCGCGTCGCCCGACGTCGAACAGACGCCGCGCCGCCGCGCAGGCGTCGGCCCGCCCCCGGCGAACGCCCCACTGATCGAGCAGCCAGGCCCATTCGAACTGATGGCCGGGCTCGACCAATCCCCCCTCGCCCCACCGGCGCCGCCAAAGATCGTCGAAGAATTCCGGCATCGCCCCTGTCGCCGGATCGAGCAGCTGATTGAGGGCGAGCGCGGCGAGGTCGTCGGCCATCTCGCCCCATGCGGCGTCGCCCCCGGCCGCGTCCCACGCCAACGCGGCCTCGAACAGGTGCATCGTGGCGTTCGCCTGAAAGGGTTCGGGGCCAGCCTCCCTGTATCCGCCCGCGTCGTGACGATAGGCGCCCAGGGCGGACTGAATGTCCCGCGCCAGCGACTCGCGCCCCAGAACCGACGCCGCCAGCAGGACGAAGGCGTGCTCGTAAAGATACGCCGTGGGATCGAGGGGGGCGCCGTCCGGCGTCAGGCTGGCGGCGAACAGGCCGTCATCGCGCCGGGAGCGCGCGAGAAAGAGATCGAATCCCCGCTCCGCGACCTTGGCCCACGGGCCCGGCACGCGGTCGGCCGCGGCGGCGGCGTAGACGAACGTCTGCCGCGCTTGCACCCGTGCGCGGTAGCGCGGATCATAAGCCTCGCCCGACCAGGTCAGAGCTTCGCGAAACGCTCCGGTCGCCGGATCCACGCCGACATCGGCCCACAGCGGCAACGCCGCCTGCCGCAGCCATTCCGCGTACCAGATCGCCGCCGATGACAGGTCGGCGAACGGCGGACCGCTTCCGCGATAGGAGGGATCTGTGGGCAGCGGGGGTCTCCGTCGCGACCGCTGGGGCGCAGCCCACACCTAACCGCTTCGACGTCGATCGCAAACGGCCAGGGCCGACAGCCGGCGTTGCACGGTCGCGCTCCCGCAACGCAGGCCAATTGCTCTTGCCGCAACAGAGGTCTAGAACGCGCGGTCCGCGGTTTCCGCGTGCATTTTCAGACGCGTAAGACCCGTCCTGGGTCTAGGCGGTGAAAAGTGCGCGCAGGCCGAGGCCGATGCAGGTCCAAAGCGCCAGCGAGGCGCAGGCGCCGATCGCAAGGCCCATCCCCACCGGAAGGCGGCGGGTTGGCTGGGCTTCGGCGACATGCGTGACCAGATCGACGGACACGTCGGACGGCATCTTTCTACTCCGACACTGCCCATTTCCCGGGCGGTGTCACATTAAGTACCGACGAGCGTGAAGAGTTCGTTTGAGAAGACGGCTAACAAGAAGCAACCATGATGCCGGGAGGGGCGTGCTTGGTTGGGGCGAAATAGGACTGGGGTTGCTTTCCATGACCGACATCGTCGCGAGGACGGTTGGCGTTACGCCACGCGCTGAAGAGTTCGTCGCCCGGAAGCGGTCGGCGGAACCCTCGAACGTGGCCCGCAGCGTCGGCAAGCGCAGCGTCGACATCGCAGCCGCCCTCATCGCCCTGCTCATATTCCTCCCCCTGCTCGTCTGTGTGGCCATGGCGATCCGCCTGGACTCGGGCGGCCCGGCGATCTTCAAGCAGCGCCGCACGGATCACTGCGGTCGCATCTTCACCATCTACAAGTTCCGCACCATGACGGTCGCCGAGGATAGCGGCGATGTGCGCCAGGCCACCCGGGGGGACGCCCGTGTCACCGCGATCGGCGCGGTTCTGCGCAAGCTCAGCCTGGATGAGCTTCCCCAGCTTTTGAATGTGCTGAAGGGCGATATGTCGATTGTGGGACCGCGCCCGCATGCCCTGGCCCACGACGACTACTACGGCGCGCACATCCCGGCCTACGTCGACCGCTTTCGCGCCAAGCCCGGCCTGACGGGCCTCGCGCAGGTCAATGGCCTCCGGGGCGAAATTCAGGATCTGCGCTGCATGCGCGACCGTATCGCCGCCGACAACCTCTACATCGACAGCTGGTCGCTGGGCCTCGACATCGCCATCGTCGCCAAGACCGTGCTGATCATCTTCCGCGACCCCCAGGCCTACTGACCCGCCGCACGGCCGGTTGACGATTCATCAACCCTGATTGCAACCGAACGGCCGCTTTCCCCGAATATAGTCAAGATTGCGCCGTCATTGGGATGAGACCCGTGGCGCGGCTCTTGCTGCGAGCCCTGCACAATCGACGGGGCGATCGGGGAATATGTCCGGATTTGAGACGCGATTTCGAGCGGACGCCGATGCGGACCAGATCCGCGCCGCGTTCTACGGCTTCATCGGCGCCCATGCGGACGATGTCGACGGCGACGCTCACATCTCTACCGAGATCGACACGCAGGGCCCAAAGCTTCGTGTCCGGCTCTGGAGCGCCGAAGCCATGGACGCCTTCCTCCGCGGTCTCTCCGCGCCAGGGCGATCCGACCTCCGGGCCTGCTATGAGTAACATGGCGCGTTTCCAGGCCCACACCGAAGCTGCGGAGTGGACGCCGCCGGCGGCGCCGAAGCCAGGGATCGCCAGCCAGATCGTCGCCACGGCGGCCTGCGCGCAGAGCCGTCGCAAGCGGACGTTCGACGTCACCATGGCCCTTGGCGCGCTGCTGGTCTTCCTGCCCCTGCTCCTCACCATCGCCATTCTGGTGCGGCTGGAAAGTCGGGGGCCCGCCCTTTTCCGGCAACGGCGCACTGGCCTGCACGGCCGGATTTTCACCGTCTTCAAGTTCCGCACCATGACGGTCGCCGAGGATGGCGACACCATCCGTCAGGCGACCCGGGGAGACAGCCGCGTCACCGCCCTGGGCGCTGTCCTGCGCAAGCTCAGCCTGGACGAACTGCCCCAGCTTCTGAACGTGCTGCGGGGCGACATGTCGCTGATCGGTCCACGGCCGCACGCCGTGTCGCACGACGAGCTGTGGGGCAAGCAGGTTCCCGGCTACGAGCGCCGGTTCCGCGCCCGTCCCGGCCTGACCGGCTATGCCGCCGTCTGCGGGTTCCGGGGCGAAGTCAAGGAATTGCAGGCGATCGTCGATCGCGTCCAATCGGATAACGAGTACATCGATACATGGTCGTTCGGCCTCGACCTGAAGATCATCTGGCGGACCGTGCCCCTGTTGTTCGGTGACAGCCGGGCCTACTGAGTGCGACAAGGCGCCGATTAACTGATCGCTCAGGCCGGCCGTCTAAGGTCCCCACCGATAGGTTTGGGGATGCCAGAATGGCTGACGACATGGGCGCCTTCCGCGCCATCGAGGCGGGCGAACCCGCCCCGGCGAAGCACCGCCGCGGACCGCTGCGGCCCGACCGCCTTCAGAGTGTCCGCACGCGGGTGTCCGGCGCAGGCCTGGCCCGGCTGTTTCAGGCCGGCGACGCCGCAGCCCTGATCCTGGCCTCGGCGATCGCCGGTCGGATCATTGACCTGCCCAAGGTAATGTGGATCGGCGCTCCGCTGCTGGCGGTCGTCCTGCTGGTTGCGACCGGCGCCTACGCCATGAGCGCGCGGGAACGGTCACGTCGACGGTTTGGCCGCTTGTTGATCGCCGCCGCGGCGGCGGGCGGCGGCGCCGGCACCGTCTGCGGTCTCCTGGACCCGACGTTCCCCGCTATCGGCTGCGCCATCTGGGTGGCGAGCGCCGCCACGGCGCTCTTCGCCACGCACCTGACGTGGGGCGTCGTGCTTAAGACGCTGCGCCAGCGAGGGCAGCTCACGCCAAACCTCATCATCGTCGGCGGCACACCGGCGGCGCAGCGGCTGATCAAGCGCGCGATGAAGACCCGGGACGTGAACATCCTCGGGATATTCGACGATCGCCGCGACCGCGTCGGCCCCGAGGTCTGCGGCGTCCCGGTCCTGGGCAAGACCGCCGACCTGATCGACCATCGCATCCTGCCCTTCGTGGATCGCATCGTCGTCACCGTGCCGCCGAAGGCTGCGGCCCGGGTGGCCCAGTTGCTGGAGCGACTGGCGCCCATCCCCAATCCGATCTCGATGCTGCTGGAAGACACCGACGACGAGAGCCAGTCGGACGCGATCGGCCGCATCGCCGACTTCGACCTGATGCATGTGTCGGGGGCTCGCGAGAAGTCCGGATACCTCGCCGCGAAGCGCGCGATGGACCTAACCCTCTCAGTGATGGCCGTCATCGCGCTGGCCCCGCTTCTGCTCGCCGTCGCCGTCGCGATCCGCCTGGATAGCCCAGGTCCGATCTTCTTCCGCCAGCGTCGCCACGGCTACATGAACGAGGAAATCGTGGTCTGGAAGTTCCGCTCGATGCGCGTGGAAGCCACCGACCACAAGGCGATCCGTCAGGTGAGCGCGGACGACGACCGCATCACCAATGTCGGCAAGTTCATCCGCAAGACCAGCCTCGACGAGCTGCCGCAGATTTTCAACATCATCACCGGCGAAATGTCGATCGTCGGCCCACGACCGCATGCGATCGGCATGCTGAGCGGCGGCGCCGAAGCCTCGAAGCTGGTCGAGACCTATGCGCACCGCCACCGCATCAAGCCCGGCCTGACCGGCTGGGCTGCCGTGAACGGCTCCCGCGGCCCGGTCGACACCGCCGAAGACGTCCGCCGCCGCGTCGCGCTGGACCTCGAGTACGTCGAGCGCCGATCCTTCTGGCTCGACATCGCCATCATCCTCCGCACCGCCCCCTGCCTCCTGGGCGACAGCGGCGCGGTCAGGTAGGGGCCGCTCTCGGGGAGACCGCCGTCAGCCGCTTGCCAATTGCGTTGCCTGGCTCCTCGACGAACTTGAACAACAGGTGCGACAGAGGAAGCGTCACAGCAATCGTGGCGACGGTCAGCAATACGTTCTTCGCGGGTGTGCCCACGGGGGCTTGATCGACGACCTTCGACAGGATGCTCATCAACGGGAAATGCACGAGGTAGACCGAATAGCTGATGTTCCCGAGCCAAACGATCGGACTCCACTTTAGCGTGCGCCCGCCCAGGTTGCAATTGACGACCAGCAGCACAATGAGGACGGCGCCCACGAGCTCGACCATGTGCGGCCTGAAGGCGTGCACCGATCCATTGAAGTCCCAGCGGGACAGGAACAACATGCCGAGGGCGGCCAGGGCGATAGGCCCCTTGAACCGCGAGAGAACCTGAACCCGGGCAGTGGGAATTTCCGCCAGCGCCATGCCGACCGCAAAATCGAGCATGTACGCAGCCACGCCATAGTAGCTACGCTCACCGAGGAAGAAGCTGATCGCCAACAAGACCGCGAACAGCAGGATGGCTGGCGAGCGCCCACGATCGAGCACACGCTTGAAGAACGGCATGAAGAACGATCCGATCAGCTCAACGGTGATCGTCCATAGCTGGGGCAAAAGGAACGCCAGGGCGCCGGCGAAGGACGCCACAACGTGCAGCAGATCCCATCGGTCCGCGCGGTAGCGGCCCTGCATCCATTCCGATTCGTCGGCCACCGGTATCTGCCAGTGCAGGAAGGCGAGGTAGGCCACCGCCAGCAGGCTCGCCGCCCAGATCGCCGGATAGATCCGGAACAGGCGCCGCACATACCAGCGAACCGTGTCCGCAGCGCTGGCGATGGCGCTGAGCGACCGAGAGAGAACAAAGCCGCTGAGGACAAAGAAGATCACGACACCGGCGTGGCCGTTGACCGGGACCGTCCAGTCGCCGTCCCAACGGAAGAAGTTCAGGGTGTGGCTGAACACCACCACCATGGCGGCGATGCCCCGAACCGATTGCAGCTGAACGATAAATCCGCGACCGGCCATGCCATCCCCCCAACGCTGCTCGTCTGTCATCGATAGGTCGCACGCGGCGCGACCGCTTCAGCCTCCGACCGTGATCAAGGCGGCCCGGCGGCGGCGGGTTCGGACAGGCCAACCGGCGCGCGAGGCGCGCCGATCCTGGATTTCAGCGCCATGAAGCGCTTCTCCAGCAGGTGCCAACTTAGCAGTCCGAAGACGACCGACGCTGCAAGAGTGGCTAGGCCATGCGCGACCAAAGGCATGTCGCGCCAATACCAAAGCAGCAGCGTACCGACCGGCCAAGCGTAGAGATAGACGCCGTAAGAGATGTCGTCCTTGGCGTTCAGGGTCCGCAACGGCGCCCAGCTCACGTTGTAGGCGAACCAGAAGAGGGCGTACGCGCCCAGCGTGATCAGCGCGACGCCGGCGAGGCCTGGCACGAACATCGCGCCCAACAGAAGCCCCCCCGTCACCGCGGCGAGCGGAGCCTTGAACGAGATCGGGAAAAGCTTGAAGCACGCGCCGCACATGAACGCCGCGGTCAATCTGACCGTCTGCGTGGGAGCTCCGATTAGGGCGTACATGGGACGCGCTGTCCGCTCGATCAGTTCGCCGATCGGCAGAAGGAAAAGAAAGTTTGCCAGCACCATGAGGACCGTGAGTGCGAGATAGATGTACCGGCGGCGATAAAGCCCGGCCAACCCCAGCAACGCCGCGAGGATATAGCAACGGAACTCGTAGCTGATGGTCCACATCGAGCCGTTCAAGGCGGCATACGGCAGCCCCTCAAACGCTGCGGGCGCCTGCGGCGCCTTCAGCATCACGAGATTGACAGCCAGTTTCGCCCAATCGCGCAACGCCATCGACGAGAGCGAGCCACCCCCGAGCGGGGCGACCACGAAGACACAAAGCAGGAAGCAGACCACGAAGGCCGGATATATCCGCAGGACCCGCTTCCATAGGTAGCCGCGCGGGTCGGAGATGAAGCTGGCCGTGATAAGATAGCCGCTGATCAGGAAAAACCCGTCAACGGCCAGTTCACCGAGACTGACGGTGTGGAAGATCATCTTCAGCGGTTCGCGGGCGTAGCTCCCGTCGAACATCTGCGGCGTGTGCGATGCGATGACCAGCGAGGCGAACAGAAGTCGCAGCGCGCCGAAGGCGTTCCGGCGATTATCCGGGGCGCTCATGGCGACCGGCCGCTAGCGCTTCGTCGGCGGAAATTTTAGCCCGAACGGTTTCAGCACAAGAGCGATGTAGATCAGCACGCCAAGCACGATCAGGAAGGAGACTAGACCCTGCCCTTCGTTGCCAAACCAATTGGCGACTGCACAGCCCACGGCCGGGGGCAGATAGTGGAGGATCGTATCCTGAGGCTCGCCGGGTTGCACGGACCTGTGCAGAAACAGCACGACCAATCCGCCGAAGATGGCAACGGTGATCCAATCGTAGACGGTTTCCACGCTATGCTCCCAACCTGAACGCGTTTCCTAGCAGGATAACGCTTACGTGCAATCACGCCCAACGGCGCAATACAAGGCGACCGCGATGGGCCACTCAAACATGAGTAGCAAAATCCGTGCCTCACGCGGTGCGCGCTCGGTTGATATGCCCAACCGGCGCAAGGTATCCAGACCGTGGACTTGGGCGGTAGATGTGCGGCGGCCCGGCCAGTTGAGGTGACCCGTGATCGGCCGACGCAGATCCAGGATGGACTCTTGAGCTCCGCGGGCTCCAGCCACATCGCACCCGGCGTCGCCGCGACCTTTGCCCATCGTCTTCAGACCTTTGGCGACGCCATCGCGGTGATCACCGACGATGGTGAGTCGATCAGCTATGCAGAGCTCGCCCGTCGCGCCGATCAGTTCGCCGCGACATTGGGCGTCCAGCGACGTCTGGTCCTAGTCGAAGCCGCAAATCACGTCGCCCCCATTGTGGCTTACCTTGGCGCGCTCCGAGGCGGTCATGCCGTCATCTTGGCGGCCGCGCGCGGGAACAACGCCGGGGTGCGCGATACCTTCCGGCCCAGTGCGCGCTTTGGTCTGGACGGCGACCGGTGGTCGCTGCAGACGGACGACGCTAGCCCCCCTCTTCACCCCGATCTGGCAGTCCTGCTGTCGACGTCGGGCACCACCGGGGCCACGAAACTGGTGCGGCTGAGCGCGAGCGCGGTCGACGCCAACGCCGTTTCGATCGTCGAGTATCTCGGTCTGACATCGGCGGACCGCGCCATCACCTCGCTTCCCTTTCACTACAGCTACGGGCTGTCGGTGGTGAACTCCCATCTCTCGGTCGGCGCGACGCTGCTCCTCACCGATCGGTCGGTCGTCGATCCCACGTTCTGGTCATTCTTCGAAGCGCATCGGGGCTCCTCGATCGCGGGGGTCCCCTACACCTACGAACTTCTCGACCGGTCCGGCTTCCTGGAGAACGCCCCCGCATCCCTGCGAACCATGACACAGGCCGGTGGTCGACTCGCGCCCGACACTGTCGTGCGTTTCGGTCAATGGGCGCAGGCGCGGGGGGTAAAGTTCTTTGTGATGTACGGCCAGACCGAGGCGACAGCCCGGATGGCCTACCTCCGGCCCGACGAGGTCGTGGTTCGCGCCGGCGACATCGGTCGCGCGATCCCTGGCGGCGCCTTCCGGCTCGTCGACGCCAACGGCAAGGCCATCGAGGCCCCGGACACGGTCGGTGAGCTCGTCTATCGCGGTCCCAACGTCATGATGGGCTACGCGACCCAGCCCGAGGACCTCGCGCGAGGCCCTGAGCTGACAGAGTTGCATACGGGCGACTTGGCCAGGCGCGATACGGACGGCGTCTATCGGATCGTCGGCCGCAAGAGTCGCTTCGCCAAGATCTACGGACTGCGGATCAGTCTCGACGATGTCGAAGCCCGGATCGGACACCTCGGCTATCGCGGGATCGCGGTCAGCGACGACGCCGTCGTCTACATCGCCGTGCTGGGCGAGGCTGACGGCCCGCGGGTCCAGGCGGAGCTGAGCGGCCACTACAAGCTGCCGGCCGCCGCCTTCTATGTGGAAGCGGTCGCCGAGTGGCCCACCCTCCCATCCGGAAAGGTGGACTATCGGACGATCCTTAGGGAGGCCCAAGCGCGGGCGGCGTCCGTCGCCCCGCCAGAGGATGACCGCAACCCGATTGACGCGGCGTTCGCCCAGGCATTCCCGCGGCGGGACGTCCAGCCCAATGACACCTTCGTCGGACTCGGGGGCGACTCCCTCAACTATGTGAACCTGTCGCTCGCTATCGAGGGCGTTCTGGGCTTCCTGCCGGACGGCTGGGAAAAGCTCCCCCTGCGTCAGCTCTGCGATATGACCCCTCGCGGTCAACCGCTGCGATGGTGGAGCTTGCGGACAATCGAGACCGAGGTCGTGATACGGATGTTCGCTATCCTAGCGGTCGTCGTGAATCACGCCTCATCATGGGTTGTCGGCGGCGGCGCCGAAGTTCTGCTCATCCTCGCAGGATACAACCTCGGCCGCTACCAGAAGGCGCGCCTTGCGGACGGCAAGGGCTATGCTGTCGTCCTGAACTTCGCGCAGCGGATCCTCGCCCCCTACTACGTCATCCTTGTCGCCTACCTGGTGATGAAGCGGACATTCGATGCGCCGTCGCTCTTGCTGGTCAGCAACTTCTTCGGCCGCTTCGGCTCGCTGATCGAACCGTTCTGGTTCATCGAGGCCATGTTCCAGTGCTTCGTTGTCGTGGCGCTCCTTAGTTTCTTAAAGCCCGTGCGACGGGCGATCGCGAACGATCCGTGGCGTTTCGGTCTGATCTGTCTCGCGGCCGCGTTGGCGCTCAAGGGCGTTGCAAACCGGCTCTTCGACCATGCCCACCTTGCGAACCGAACGCCGGACGCGACATTGTTCCTGCTGGCCCTAGGCTGGTGTGTGAATGAAGCGACGACGCAGGCGCGCCGTGTCACGATGACCGCCGTGCTTGTCGGCCTTGCGGTGGTTCAGGTGACCGGCATCCCCGGAGTGTTCGACGCCTATGCGCCACCCACGAACTACTCGCACGCCGCTTGGCTGGGCGCCTGCGCGGTCGGGCTCCTCTGGATACGCCGCCTCGCGCTGCCGAATGTCCTGCATGCGATCGTCGGCGCAATAGCGGCGGCAAGCTTCTACATCTACCTGACCCACGTGGTCGTGCTGTGGATCATCTACTGGCGGCTGGGCTTCCACGACCTGACCACCAACCTCTGCGCGTCGGTGGCGCTGGGCCTCCTCGCGTGGTGGGCGGTCGGCCGCATTTCCGAATTGCGACCTGCGCCGCCGTCACGCGCTGCAATCTGAAGGGGCGGTCAATGCCTGGGCCAGGACAGCTACCGAGATCCAGGCCAACGAAGGTCGCTGTGGCCGCGATCGCGCTGCTTGCCGGATGTGGCGCGCCGCGGGATGGGTCAGGCCAGGGAGCGGCGTACGCCAAGCCAGGCGTACTGGCCCCCCTCCCCGACGGCCGGCGCATCAACCTTCGGTGCAGTGGGTCGGGGGCGCCGACGGTGTTGCTGGAGGCCGGATTCGGGGCGACCTCCGGCGCTTGGCGCAAGGTCGCGCCCGAGCTGTCCCGCACCACACGCGTCTGCGCCTATGACAGGGCCGGCTACGGCTTCAGCGACCCTGGGCCGCTTCCTCGAGACGGGGCCGATATCGCCCGAGATCTGGACCAGGCGCTGACCGGCGCGCGGATCAGGGGGCCGTTCGTGGTGGTCGGCCACTCCGCTGGCGGCCTCTACGCCCGTCTTTTCGCCGCCCGACACCCGGACGCCGTCAAGGGTCTGGTGCTGCTGGATCCGACGGTCGAGCGGCGCGCGGCTGGACCCGTCGGCGATGGACTGGATGGAATCCGTCGGCGCGTCACCCGTTGCCTGGCCGTCTCCGAGGTCCGCCCTTCGCCGCCACCGGCCGACCCGCAGTGGTCCGGCTGCCTTCCGGCCAAGGCCGACGATCACGCCGTGGAGATCGCGCGCCGCCCGGACACCTGGCGCAATCAGCTGTCCGAACTGGACAGCCTCTTTGGCCGAACCTCGGAACAGGTCCTGCGGACGCGCGGTGTCCTGACCAGCGTCCCGACCTATGTGATCACCGCGTCGGACACAGCGGCCTCCGCGCCGAAGGTCGGGTTCCAGAACCCTCGCTCCGTCTGGGAGCTGCAGCATGAGATGATCGCGGCGGGGTCCGTCGACGGGTCGCAACAGACAGTCCTGTCCTCGCATATGGTCATGACCGACCGGCCCGAGGTGGTGATCGCTGCGGTGGCGGAGATGGTCGCGGCCAGCCGCGCGGGACGACCGCCCGCCCACCTCCCTCCCAGCGAGACGATCGAGACGGGGCCGGCGGAGAGCTTTAGCCTGCCGGGTCCCGATCCCCTGAAGGCCCCGGATCCCCCGGTTCCGCCGCTGGTGCTCAATCCCTAGTTCGACGACCTTCGCGACGTTTCGGTGACTGCGCGTCTTCGGTCGGAGCAATCGCGTCGCTCAGGCTTTTTCGCGCGACCTTCATCAAAGTGTCGCCGCCGCCCGGACATAGTCGATCGGTGGGGACGGCTAGGCGTACATCGGAACAGGGTCACGGCGAACGGCCGTCCGGCACGCGCTATGGCGTGATCGGCGCTTCACCCGATTTGCCGGCGCCCAGCCTTCAGCTACGCCAGATCAGGTCGGCCGGCTGCGACGCCATCCTTGAGACCAACAGCCCCTTTCTGCCTGATCACAAGCGACTGCTGCGCGTGCTGCACGGCCTTCGACGCGGCGACGAAGTTGTCGTCCACAGCCTCGAAAGTTTGGACCTGACGACTGGCGAACTCGCGCGCCTGCTCCGTCGCTTCTTCGAGGTCGGCGTGACCCTGAAGATCGTCGGGGGTTCGCGGCCTGAGGTCCTGGCCCCGGATGGATCGATACCGCGGGTCCTGGCGCTGTTGGCCGATCATGAGAGCCGGCGCCCGGTCCAGCCGGACGCACGCAGGTCGCCGCGCGCCGCCGATGCGCCGTTGACGCGGCATCAGCTGAAATTCGCCCAGGACATGCACCGGCGCGGCCATTCGATGCGCGCGATCGGGCTCCTGTTTCGCCTGCCGCCGAACGCGGTGGCGCAGCTATTGCGGACGGGCCGGTCGCTCGATGAGCCAGACACGTTCAGCCTGACCGGCGACGAGGGCGTGTCCGCCTCCGGAATGGATCCGCGCGGCCGCCTCTAAAGTGACCGGCCGACCCCGGGAACGGGAAAGCGCTGTGGCCCCCCCGTCGGCCGCGTCGCGATCCCGTTAGAACGTCGTGCTGGCCGACAGGGTGAACACCCGGCCGAGCTTGTAGGTGTTCACATCGATCCGGTTGCCCGAGATTTCCTGGAACTCCTCGTACTTGCGACCGGTCAGGTTTCGGGCCTCGAACTTCAGCTCGACCTCGCGGCCGGCCACTTCGACACCCTGGCGCAGAACCAGATCGAGCCGGAAGCCGGGGTGTTCGAAGATGTCTGGCTGTCCCGTGTTCGCCAGGCCACGGCTGGTGACGCGCTTGCTGGCGTAGTTGATCATCAGGGTCTGCTGGGACAGGTGATCACTGTCCTCCAGGCCGATCTGAAGGTTCGCCACGTGCTTGGACTGTCCCGTCAGCGGCGCGCCGTCACGGAAGAAGTCGGTAGCGAGCGTCGAGCTGGAATTGAACACCGCGACCTTGTCGCTGGCCGACACCTTCAGCTCCGACTTTGAGTAGGTGTAGTTGCCGGCGACCAGCAGGCGCCGGGTGGCCCACAGGTCGCCCTGCAGCCAGTCCGAAACCTCGAAGTACTTCTGAGCATCCAGTTCGAGGCCATAGAGCGCCGCCTTCGGCGCGTTGGCGAAGCTGGTGATGAAGGACTCACCCGAGACGTAGGACTCGATGGGGTTCTTCAGATCCTTGTAGAAGCCGGCCACCGAGAGGCGCTGGTCCGCGCCGAAGTACCACTCGTAGCGCAGCTCGGCGTTGGTCAGCTCGCTGTCCACCATGAGCGGGTTACCGCGATACTGCCGGTTGGTGTCCGGATCGAAGTAGAACTGGAAGATCAGCTCGCGGAACTGAGGGCGGGCCAGGGTTTTCGACAGGTTCGCCCGGAGCTGCATGTCCGACCGGACCTCCCACGTCAGGGTGGCGGCGGGCAGCCAGTAGTCGTTGTCCAGGCTGGTGCCCGCGGTCGAGGCGCCGGGCACTGTGAACACCTGGATCGGGGCCACCGCCTCCTTGGCCGTCTCATAGCGGACGCCCACATCGAACTTCACCGACTCAGTGATCTGACCGTTCACCTTGGCGTAGCCCGCGTGGGTCTTCAGGGTCGCCAGGAACGCGGGGCTGCCCTCGTTGCTCTCCACCATGGTGATGCCGAAGTTGTTGATCACCGCCGGCTGCAGCAGCAGGTCGGGGCGGAAGAGGTCCACCCCGCCGGGGAAGGTGTTGGGCGCCTGGAACTGGAAGTCCCGGCGCGAACTGGTGCGGCGCGTGTCGGTGTAGGCGTAGCCCACCGTCACCGACAGATCGGGCGAGAACCGATAGGACGCGTCCAGGCCGCCCGACCAGAGGCGTTCGTCGAGCGCCGAATAGCTGACCTTGGCGTCGCCGTTGTTGCCGTTGTTCAGCCGGTTGACGAAGTAGTTGCCATAGGGGTCGGCCGACGCGTTGGTGCGCACGTACTCGAAGGACAGCTCGGAGGGTGCGTCACGCTTCGTCTCGGCGTAGCTGGCCCGGACGTCCACATCCAGGTTCTCCATCGGCTTGAACTCGCCGACGAACTGGGTGTCCAGCAGCTGCCGCTCGTACCAGGCCGTGTCCTGCTGCATGTAGTCGACCGTGGTGCCCTTGCGGTTACCCAGGCCCAGGCGCGCGTGCTTGATCGTGTCGTGGATGTAGACGTTGGTCCAACGGATCTTGTTTTCGCCGGTCTCCCCGAACTCATAGGCCAGGCCGAACAGGCCATTCACGATCATCCGGTTCTGGGTGGTCACCCGCCGGAAGTCGGATTCGAGGTCCTCGAGATCGCCGTTGAGCGACGTCTGGTTTGTGGCGTCCCGCGTCTGCCAGCGGTTGCTGTAGCCGGCCGCGCCGATCACGCCCAGCCGACCCGAGCTCAGGTCGTAGGACTTGCCGCCCGCCGCGTTGATCGAGAAATTCGCCGGGAGATTGTTGTCCTTCTGCAGGACCGCATTGCGCCCGTTGACCAGCTGGCTGGCGATCTTGGCGGTGTCGACCTTGCCCGAGCTGATCCGATCGCCGCTGGCCAGGAACGCCACGAGCGCAGGCGGCGTGTCGCGATTGCCGTTGTCGTAGCCGGTCCAGTCGGTCTTGCTGCCGTAGTAGGTGTAGCCGAGCTGGTTGGTGGTCTCTGTGTCGCCCGCGACCGACGCGCCGACGGTGAAGAACCCTTCCTGCGGGATCGAACGGGTCGTCAGGTTGATCACCCCCCCGCCGAATTCGCCCGGGAAGTTCGGCGAATAGGTCTTCTGGACCAGGGCCGAGGACACGATGCTGCTGGGGAACAGGTCGAGCGGGACCACCCGCTTCAGCGGCTCGGGGCTGGGCAGCGGCGAGCCGTTGAGCAGGGCCAGGGAGTAGCGGTCGCCGAGGCCCCGGACATAGACGTAGCCGCTCCCGACCAGACTGATCCCGGAGAGGCGGTTGAGCGCGCCCGCGATGTTGCCCTCGCCGCTACGCTGCAGCGCCTGGGTCGATAGGACGGAGACGACCTGGGACGTCGAGCGGACGACATTGGTGCGCGTGCCGGTGACGACCACTTCCGCGACGCCGGGGATGGACACCTCCGCGTCCTCCTGCGCCGGCGGCGTTTCCGAGGTGGCGGACGGCGCGGCCGTCGCGGCGGCCGAGGCCGCGACCTGCTCCGCGGCGTTGGCCCATGTCGGCGCCGACAGCGCGGTGGAAAGCAGCAAAATGGACGTGAGCCGCCGCCTGATCATCTTCGGTCCCCGAGGTAAGCTTGGTGTGAAAAAGGGGGCGGCCGTCGCCGGCCGACCCCCTTGAAGTCGCGCGGCGGATCAGGTCGTCGGCAGCGAGGCGCAGGAGCCGGAGTTCCCGGTCCCGAAGTTCGCCGCCGTGCTGTTGCAGGTCCAGCCGGCGTACCAGGTGTCAGCGCTGTCACGGACCGCGCCGATGTAGCTCACGGCCGTGAAGAAGGCGCTGAGGGGGGTGACGTTGAAGGCGGGCACGCCGGTCTCGTTCGAGCCGTTGATGAACAGGCTGGAGAAGGTCGGGGTGAAGGCGTCCTTGTTGTTGGCGCCCGCGGCGAAGAAGCCGCTGACCTGGGTGGCGGTGTAGCTGCCAGTGCCCAGGAACTTGGTCGCGTTACAGTTCAGGGCGACAGACTGGGTGTTGAGGGTCGACGGCGTCGCCCCCGAGCCGTTCATCCGAATGCACTCGTTGTTCGGCGTGCTGACGACGCCGTTGACGAGGGTCGTGTCCGAGTTGCCGCGGAACAGGGTCGCCGCCTGGTCGTTCGCCTCGTTGTTGCTGCTAACGGCGCTTTGCAGACCGACGAAGTTCGAAACCTGCAGCTTGGTGCGCGGCGTGTCGGTTTCGAAGCCGTTGCTGTCGATTTCGAACAGGGCGTCGCCCGCGCCAGCGCGCTGGATCAGCAGGGCGTATTGGACATTCATCTGTGCGCCGGTGTCGACGTCCAGGCTGTCGTCGTCGGCGCCGACCGCGATGTAGTACTTCAGGTTCGGCGAGCCGCCGAAGTGCTCCGACCCGTCATCCGAGCTGTTGTAGCTCATGATGTGGTCCAGCACCGTACCCGAGCCGACGCCCTCCGTGGTCAGCGACTGCAGTTCAACGTTCGCGCCGAGCACGAAGCCCGAGTAGCGGATCTGGACGAAGGACATCCGGCCGCTGTTGTCGGCGTCGTTGGCGCCGCCGAAGCGGGCCGGGTCGGCCGCGCCTTCCGTCTGACGTTCGCAGGTGCCCGCGGCCACCGAGCCGGTGGTGCAGTCGGTGATCCGGCCGCGGCCCATCAGCACGACGCCGCCCCACTGCCCCTGGGACGTTTCACTGTTCAGACCCAGGACGTTGTCGCGGCTGGTGAAGATGATCGGCTGGGTCGCGGTCCCGACGGCGTTGATCTTGTTGCCCCGGTTGACCGCAAGCCACGACTGGCCCGTCCCGCCGAAGAGGATCACGCCCGGATCGATGTTCAGCGTCACGTTGGTGTCCGCCGAGCTGGCGGTGAAGCCACCGTCGGTGCCGACGTCGACGCGGCCCGACATCTGATAGAGCAGGCCCGACACCTTCGTCAGGCGGATCGACCGGTTGATGCGCGAGGGCAGCGTACAGACGCGGTAGGTGCCGGTCGGACCGGTGATCGTGCCGTCGTCCTTCAGACCCTGGGGATCATCGATGGTGGGGCAACCCGAAGCTGGCGTGACCGTGGCGCCCGGCGTGGTGGTGCCGCCGCCCGTGCCACCCGTGCTGCCCGAGCCGTTGTTGATGGTGACGTTGCCGCCGGTCCCGGGCGACGAGATGTCATCGGCGCCGCAACCCGCCAGCGCCAGGGCGCCCAGCGCGGCAGCCACGAACAAACTCAATTTCTTGCCGGTCATTCTTCATATCTCCCGAGGCGCCAAAGCACGCGTGTAGGGAGATCGCTCGAAGCCACCTGGACCTGCCCCCACAGCCTGGGAGGTTCTTACGGACTGGAGGTGACGCGGGACCGACACACTTGTGACAGTCCCATTGCAGAGCTGCAGACATGCCGCCGCGATTGTCATCAAACCGTGGCTGGACGGTCGCCGCGACATTGTGGTCTGGCCGCCGTGGCTCGGGATGGTCTATTGAGTTGGCACGATTTTGGGGACGGTTCATGGCTCGGGGGTCCTTGCGTTCGCCAGTGTTCGCCGCTGGCCTTGGCCTGGCGGTCCTGATGGCGGCGGACGCCCACGCCCAGGTTCTGTCGATCGGCGACGATGGCGCGGTGACGACCTATTCCGGCCCCGCGGTCTACACGTCAGAGGGGGCGGCGCTCATCTCGCCGCCGGCACCGACCGCACCTTTCCGCACGCCGCCGGAAGAGGTTGTCCGCCTGATCCGTGAGTCGTCGGCTCGCCACGCCGTGCCCGCCCAGATCGTCGAGGCGGTCGCCTGGCAGGAGTCGCGTTTCAATCATGCGGCGGTTTCGTCAAAAGGCGCGCGCGGTGTCATGCAACTGTTACCGACAACCGCTAGCGAGCTCGGCGTGGACCCGGCGGATCTCAGAGGCAACATCGACGGCGGCGCGGCTTACTTGGCTCAGCAGCTCCGGCGCTTCGGCGACGTGAAGCTGGCGCTGGCCGCCTACAACGCCGGTCCGATGGCCGTCCAACGCTACGGCGGCGTGCCGCCCTACGCCGAAACCCAATCCTATGTCCGCGCCATCATGGCGCGCCTGGCGGCCGTCCCGGCCACGGGCGCCGGCGCTCAGTGAGGCCCATGAAAACGCTTCCATCCCTCGCGGTCCTGGCCGCCCTCGCCGCCGCGGCGCCCGCTCACGCCCAAACCCAGGGCGACCCCGCCGGCTCGTCGCCGCTGCTGGCCGCCCTGAACTGGGTCCAGGGCACCCTGCTGGGCAACCTGGCCACCACGGCCGCGGTCATCGCCGTGGCGCTGATCGGCTACCTCATGCTCACCGGCCGGTTCGACTGGCGGCGCGGCATCGTTGTGCTCGTCGGCATCTTCATCATCTTCGGCGCCGTGACGATCGTGGCTGGCATCCGCTCCTTGGCGGGCGGCGTCTAGGCCATGAGCCGCCTCGCCTCCGACCCCGTGTTCGCGGCTCTCACGCGGCCCCAGATGATCGGCGGCGTCACCTATCCGTTCGCGGTGCTCAATCTGATCGTCACGGCCGAGGCGTTTCTGATCACACGCTCGTTCTGGGCGCTGCTGATCGCGGTGGTGATGCATGCGGTGGGCTACGTCGGATCGCTGCGCGAGCCGCGGTTCTTCGATCTGTGGGTGACGCGCCTGTCCACCTGCCCGCGGGTCCGTAACTTCGCCTTCTGGCAGGGGAATTCGTACCGGCCATGAGCGGACCGTTCCTCACCACCGGCGCGGCCAAGGTGCTGGCGCCCCGCGAGGTCTCGGTGGGCTCGCGCCTGCCCTACCTCGGCCACGTGGACGAGGTGACGGTGCGCACGCGCGAGGGCCTGCTCGTCCAGACCCTCCATCTGGCTGGCTTCCCCTTCGAGACCGCGCCTGACGACGAACTCAACTATCGCAAGGCCATTCGCGAGACGGTGCTGCGTGGCGCGGCCAGCTCGCGCCTCGCGCTCTATCATCACGTGGTTCGGCGTCGCGTGACGCCGGCCTTCGCCGCCCCGCCGGAGGAGCCGTTCTGCGGCACGCTGGACGCCCGCTGGCGCGAGCAGCTGGCCGGCCGCCGGCTGTATGTGAACGACATCTTCCTCACCCTGGTGATGCGCCCGACGCAGGGGGCCGGCGGGTTCCTCGAACGGCTGATGAAGGGCTCGCGCAACCGCGAGGTCGACAGCGCCCGCGACTTGCGCGACCTGCATGCGACGCGCGAAGCGTTCTCGGCGGCGCTGGCGCCCTATGGCGCGCGCACCCTTGGCCTCTACACCGCTAGCGGCGGCGCGCAGCGCTCCGAGCCGGCGGAATTTCTCAGCCTGATCCTCAACGGCGAACTGCGGCCGGTGCTGGCTCCGACTGGCGATCTTTCCGAGGCCATCGCCACCCGGCGCTTGAGCTTCGGCCTGGACGCCATGGAAGTCGGCGGGGGTCCGGACGGCTCCAGCTTCGGCGCCATGGTGTCGATGAAGGACTACCCGGCCCGCACCGCCCCCGGCCTGCTGGACGGCGTGCTGCGTCTTCCGATGGAGATGGTGCTCACCGAGAGCTTCGCCTTCATCGACCGCCAAGCGGCCCTCGACCGGATGGGCCTGGCCCTGCGCCGCCTGAAGGCCGCCGAGGATGACGCCTTCAGCCTGCGCGGCGAACTGGCCCAGGCCCGCGACGATGTCGGCGCCGGTCGCGCGGCCTACGGCGAACATCATCTGACCATCCTGGCCAAGGCCGACACGCTCGAAGAGCTCGACGCCGGCATCGCCGACATCCAGTCGTCGCTCGCCGAGATGGGCGCCGTGGCGGTGCGCGAGGACGTGAACCTGGAACCGGCCTTCTGGGCGCAGTTTCCGGCCAACTTCAAATTCATCGCCCGCAAGGCGATGATCTCGGCGGGCAATTTCGCGGGCCTCGCCAGCTTCCACAACCACCCGACCGGCCAAGCCGACGGCAATCACTGGGGCCCGGCGATCGCGGTCCTGGAGACCACCGCCTTCGGTCCCTACCACTTCAATTTCCACAACGGCGACCTGGGCAACTTCACGGTCATCGGCCCGTCCGGCTCGGGCAAGACCGTGCTGCTCACCTTCCTGCTGGCCCAGGCCGAGCGCCTGAAGCCGCGGATCGCCTATTTCGACAAGGATCGTGGCGCCGAGCCCTTCATCCGCGCCATTGGCGGCCGCTATGACGTGATCTCGCCGGGCGAGCCCACGGGCTTCAACCCCCTGGCCATGCCCGACACCCCTGGCAACCGCGCCTTCCTGGGCGAATGGGTGGCCCAGCTGCTGACCGCCGAGGGCGAGACGCTGGACTCCGAGGATCGCGCCATGATCGCCGACGCGATCGACGCCAACTTCGCCCAGCCGCCCGGCCACCGACGCCTGCGCTATCTACGGGAGCTGTTCCGCGGCGCCCGCCGGCCCAGCGCCGGAGATCTCGCCTCGCGCCTCTCGGCCTGGTGCGACGGCGGCGACCACGCCTGGCTGTTCGACAACGCCGATGACCTGCTGGACATCGAGACCCGCATCCTGGGCTTCGACATGACCAAGGTCCTGGACGCACCGACGATCCGCGTTCCCGCCATGATGTACCTGTTCCATCGCCTGGAGCAGCGACTGGACGGCAACCCGGCCATGTTCATCGTCGACGAGGGCTGGAAGGTTCTGGATGACCCCGTGTTCGTGCGCCGGATCAAGGACTGGGAAAAGACCATCCGCAAGCGGAACGGCTTGGTGGGCTTCTGCACTCAGTCGGCGTCGGACGCCCTGGACAGCCGGATCGCCTCGGCGATCATTGAGCAGGCCGCGACCCAGATCTTCTTCCCCAACGCCCGGGCCAAGGCGGCCGACTATGTCGATGGCTTCGGCCTGACCGAGCATGAGTTCGAGTTGGTGCGCACCCTGCCCGACACCTCGCGCTGCTTCCTGATCAAGCGCGGCGACCACAGCGTGGTGGCCCGTCTCGACCTGACCGGCCTGTCGGGCGAGTTGGCCGTGCTGGCCGGCACCGAACGCGCCGTCCGGCGGCTGGACGCGCTGCGCGAGCAGGTCGGTGACGAGCCAGCCGCCTGGCTGCCAACTTTCATGGCCGAGCCGGACCGCAAGGGTCGGAACGCCGCATGAGCGCCTGCGCCGCCCTGATCGACGACGGCATCATCCGCGGTGTGCTCGCCACCGTGGACTGCCAGACCCAGGCCTATGCCCAGGGCGGCTATCTGGCGCTGACCTCGGGCAATTCGGTCTTCCAGACCGCGCTCACCGCGCTGCTGACGATCTATGTGGCGCTGATCGGCTACAGACTGCTCTTCGCCCATGGCGCCGCCCGGCTGTCCGATGCGCCCGGCATCGCGCTGAAGATCGGCCTGATCCTGGCGCTGGTCAGCAGCTGGGCGACCTTCCAGACCCTGGTCTTCGACGTGGCAGACCGCGCGCCGGTCGAGATCGCGGCGCTTGTCTCGGCCCCGATGCAGGCTTCGAACAATGCCGGACTTGCCGCCAGCCCGGTCGACGGGCTGCAGACGGCCTACGACGCGTTCAGCGAGACAGCGGCGGCCTATGGCAAGCTCGCCGGCCCCAACGCCAAGGGCTATGCCAGCCCGCAGGCCGCGGCCGCCGAGGCGACCGCCGCCGCGTCGCTGACGCTTTTCGTGGTCAGCGCCGGCGTGATCTCGGCCGCAACCCTGTCCATCGGGGTGCTGACCGCGGTCGGACCGATCTTCATCGTCTTGGCGCTGATCCCGGCGACGCGGGGTCTCTTCGTCGGCTGGCTGCGGGCGCTGGCGGCCTCCGCCCTCACCCCGCTGGTCGCGTGGCTGCTGATCGTCCTCATGCTCTCGGTGCTGGATCCGTGGGTCGCGACGCTGACCGAGCAACGGGTGGCGCTGCGGCTCGAGCCGCAGACCGCCATGAGCGCTGCGGCCCTGGTTTTCGTGTTCGCCGCCGGCCAACTGGCGCTGGTCATCGGCGCCTGCGTCATGGCCCTGGGCTTCCGGCTGCCCGCGGCGCGGACGAACCGCGCGATGGGGCCCCTGTCCTCCGCATCTGCCCAGGCGACGCCAGCCGGCGCTCAGGGCCTGATCGCACCCCCGTCCCGCGCCGAGCGCCTGGCCTTCGATCTGCAGCGCGACCAATCCCAGGCCGCCGCCCGCACCCGATCGGCGTCCACCGCCGCCGCCGCGACGGCCGCCGCCTCCAGCCGGCCTGCCGCCGCGCCGGTGGGCGAGACCCTGCGCCTCGGCGACGCCTATCGCCGCCCCGCCTTCACCGCGCGTCGCGCGGGAGCCACACGATGATCCGCTTCACCGCCCTCGCCGCCGCCGCGGCCCTGTTCGCCAGCCCGGCGCTGGCCGTCGTGCCCCAGCCGGGGCCCGGCGATCCGCGCATCCACGTCGTGGCCTACGACCCCGAAGAGGTGGTCGAACTGCGGGTCGCGCTCGGCTACCAGCTCTCGGTCGAATTCGATCCCGCCGAGCGGATCGAGAACGTGGCCATCGGCGATTCCCTGGGCTGGCAGGTCACGCCGAACCGCCGCGCCAACCTGTTGTTCCTGAAGCCGATGTCGGCCCGGCCGCCCACCAACATGACGGTGGTGACCAACATGCGGCGCTACAACTTCGAGCTCAGCCTGCGCCCGCGCGCGGCCGCCCGGACCGCACCGTTCAGCGTGCGCTTCCTCTACGCCCCGCCGGTGGTCGCCTACGTCGCCCCGCCGCCGCCGCCCGCCCCGCCGGCGGAGCGGAACGTGGCCTACTCCTACGAAGGCTCGGGCAAGACCCTGCCCGTGAAGGTCTTTGACGACGGGATGGACACCTATTTCGCCTTCCGCGAGGCCGAGGATCTGCCGGCGATCTTCGCGCTGGAGGCCGACGGGGGCGAGGCCGTGGTCAACACCCGGCAACGCGACGGCTACCTCGTGGTCGATCGCGTCACGCGCGGTTTCGTGCTGCGCCGTGGCGGCGAAGTGACCCGCATCTACAACGACGGCTTCCGGGTCGAGGAAGCCAGCGCGCTTCGGCAGCGCAAGAAGGACCCTTGGTGGCGGCGATGACGCGTAAACCTCAATCCCCGTCCGAGCTCAGCCCCGTGTTCGCGCGCAGCGCAGCGGCCCGGCCGAAGGTGCAGGCGTCGGATTCGCCGTGGACGGTGTGGGCCGGCTTTGCAGGGGCCGCCGTGCTGGGCGTGCTGGTCTTCAACGGCCTCTCCAGCAGCCGACAGGCCCAGGCGCAGACACCGCAGGCGACGACCGCAACGGCTACAACGCAGCCGGCGCAGCCCGCCGCGGCGACCCCGGCTCCGCCGCCCGCTCCAGCCGCCGCCGCGCCGGCGCCCTATGTTCAACAGTCCGTCGCCCCGCCCGTGGACCCCGAACAGGCCCACTGGCGCGCGCCAACCGTCGTGGTGGACTTCACCAACAACGGGGCGGCGCCCGACGCCGCGCAGGTGGCGCAGGCCACGGCCGTGGCCCCAGGCGCACCCGTCCAGCCGGCAAACGATGGCCGCCAGTCGGCGGACGAGCGGTTCGCGGCGGGCGTGACGCGCGGCCTGGGCGACACCGCCCGCGCCAGCCAGATGCGCGACCTCAGCCGCACCATTCCACAGGGCTCGGTGATCCCGGCCACCCTGGAGACCGCCATCAACTCCGACCTGCCGGGCGCCGTCCGCGCGGTGGTCAGCCGCGACGTCCGCGGCTTCGACGGCAGCCGCGTGTTGATCCCCCGCGGCTCGCGCCTGGTCGGGCAGTACAAGAGCGCCGCCGCCGTCGGCCAGACGCGCGCCTTCGTGGTCTGGTCGCGGATCATCACCCCCACCGGCGTCAGCATCGACATCGGCTCGCCCGCCACCGACCGCCTGGGCCGCGGCGGCCTGGACGGCGAGGTGGACACCCACTTCGTCCGCCGCTTCGGATCCTCGATCCTGCTGACGGTCATCAGCGCGGGTGGCCAGGCCCTCGCCAACAGCGCCACCAACGGCGACAGCACCACCCTGGTCATCGGCGGCGCAGGCGGCCAGGGGTCGAACCCCGCCGCCATCGCCCTGCAGAAGCAGATCGACATGCCCGACACCATCAAGGTCGCCCAGGGCGTGCCTGTGCAGGTGTCCGTGGCCCGCGACCTGGACTTCTCAGCCGTCGCCCGATGAGCGCCAACGCCCCATGACTGCCAATGTCTATCTGTCCGCCTATCTGGCGCCCCTGGCGCCCTGGCTGTCGCGGCCCGACGTCACCGACGTCCTGATCAATCGCCCGGGCGAGGTCTGGGTCGAGACGACCGGTGGCGCCATGTGCCGCGAGCCGGCGGATCAGCTGGACGAGATGGCGCTCCAGCGTCTGGCCCGCCAGATCGCCGCAGCCAGTCACCAGGGCGTCAATCGCGAACAGCCGCTGCTCTCGGCCACCCTCCCCGACGGCTCGCGCGTGCAGGTCGTCTCGCCTCCGGCCACGCGTGGCGGGTTGATCATGGCGGTCCGCAAGCATCTGATCTCGGACATGAGCGTGGCCGATCTGGCGCGGGAGGGCCTGTTCGACGCCGCGCATCGCACGGACGTGGCCAAGTCGCGTGAGGCCGATGCGGCATTGGAGGCGATCCTCGAAAGCGGCGACCTACTGGGCTTCCTGAAAGCCGCCGTGAAGCGCCGCAAGACCATCGTGATCTCCGGAGGCACCGGCAGCGGCAAGACCACGCTGCTGAACGCCCTGATCAAGGAGATCGATCGCGACGAGCGCCTGCTGGTCATTGAGGACGCGCCGGAAGTGCGGCTCGACCATCCCAACAGCGTGGGCCTCGTGGCCGTCCGCGGTGAGTTGGGCGAGGCCAAGGTCGACGCCGACGCGCTGCTGGCGGCTGCGCTGCGTCTGCGCCCCGACCGGATCCTGCTGGGCGAACTGCGGGGACGCGAGGCCTTCGCCTTCCTCCGCGCCGTGAACAGCGGCCATCCGGGTTCGCTCACGACCATCCACGCCGACAGCCCGGCCGGCGCCCTGGACCAGATCGCGCTGCTCGCCCTCACGTCCGGCATCGATCTGGGCTGGGAAAAGGTCCAGACCTACGTCAGCCGGGTGATCGACGTCGTGGTTCAGCTCGACCGGGTGAACGGCGCCCGCCGGGTGGGCGAGGTTCTGTTCCGGCCGCGCTGATCCGGCGCGTCGAGGAGCCGCAGGCCCCGGCGCCCGACACGAACGACTTCTAAAGCGTTTTCATGTCTCTGTGCCCACATGAGCGACCCGCGATCCTACCTCGAACGAAGGGCTGAACCCCGCGTTTCCATCAACGCGCGGGGACGGATCATGCATGGCGACAAGCTGGGCATCTGGGCCGACTGCATGATCAAGGATCTCAGCGACAGCGGCGCCAAGATCGAGCTCTCGCACCTCCACAAGGTTCCGCCCCGCTTCATCCTGATCCACTTCCAGGCCGGCATGGCCTTCGAGGTCGTCCTGAAGTGGCGCCGTGGCGACCTCGCTGGCATGTCCTTCGAACACCGCCACCCCCTCGACCAACCCGTCCCGCCCCACCTGGAGCCGGTACGCGCGGCGTGGATGGCGTTGAGGTAGGGTCGAGACGGCGCCTGCAGTGATTGGGGCTCAGGCGCGCTTTAAACTAGCTTGACTGTAATTAAAGCCAAAAGCGCCGATGAGCACTGTTGCCATCCGTCGAAAATATACGACTTCTCCGTCAAGAATGAGAACATTCTAGACGTATCAGCCCACAACAGATGCGACTGACAGTATGTCGCACCGAACATTTAAGCAAAGTGCTGCCACATTAGCCTGTTGAGAACCTCCACGCGCAATCCATTGCGTAAATGACGTTCGAATTTGATCGCACCTTGTGCAGCTGCGAGACCCGTCGAGCGTGCGGACATCGAGGGACCCACCATGATTACGACGGTCAATAGTTCGGCCACGCTCGCGACCGCGCTCAAGGCGGCGCAGTCCGGCGACACGATCCTGCTCAGCCAGGGCACGTATTCGCTCAATATCGCCAATGTGACCTATGCGAGCGATCTCACCATCGCCTCCGCCGACGCCAGTCGCCCTGCCGTGGTCAACTGGCTCAATGTCAGCGGCGTGACGGGGCTGACGATCCGCGACATCGAGCTTCAAGCGGACGCCGGCGTTGCCAACCCGTTCAAGGTCAGCGGCAGCACGGACATTCACTTTGTGAACCTGGATGTCCACGGGTCGCTGGACGGCAATCCGCAGAACGACACGAACGGGTTTCTCATCCGGTCCAGCACCAACATCAGCATCGAGGATTCAGAGTTCCAACAGCTCTCCTTCGCGGTGGCCCACATCGAGATTCAAGGTCTGGAACTGAAGAACAACGTCTTCCACGACATCCGATCCGACGGTATCCGCGGCGGCGGTTCGTCCAACGTCGTCATCACCGGCAACACGTTCCGCGACTTCTACCCCCTCGCCAGCGACCACGCCGATGCGATCCAGTTCTGGACGTCGAACACCACCAAGAACGCCCATGACATCCTGATCGCGAACAACGTGATCGTTAGAGGCGCGGGTGCGCCCATGCAGGGCATCTTCATGGGCGATGAAGTCGCCGGGGTGTTCTACGAGCGGGTTACCATCGACCACAACCTGATCTCGGGCGGCCTCTTTCACGGGATCAATGTGACCTCGGCCTTTGACGTGGTCATCGAGGACAACGTTGTACAAGGCTACACCGGGACCAAATCGTGGATCCGGATCGACGACGTGGTTCGCGCCACGATCACAAACAACGATGCGAACCTTTTCACCATCACGGCGACGAGCAGTCAGGTTGTTCAATCGAACAACGACATTCTGCCGCTCGCGACCGACGGCGGCGCTGCAGCGCTGGCGACGTGGTCCGGAATGGGCGCGACGCCAGCGTCGGCCCAGGGAACGGGCGTCGGGCTCAGCCTGGTCGGAACCGCCGGGATCGACATCCTCTCCGGCGGAGCGGGGGCTGACACCCTCAACGGTGGCGCCGGTGTCGACGTCTTGACGGGCGGCAGCGGCAACGACCTCTACGTCACCTACGGCCAAGCCAAGGTCGTGGAGGCCGCCGACGGCGGCGTCGACACCGTCCAATCGACGATTTCGTTCACCCTCCAATCCAACGTTGAGAATCTGCAGCTCGTCGGAACCGCGAATGCGTGGGGATCAGGCAACGGCTTGGACAATCTGATCACCGGCAATGCCGCCAACAACACGCTTCTCGGGCGGGCCGGAGCGGACACGATCGACGGGCAGGCAGGCGCCGACGTCATTACCGGCGGCCCCGGGGCGGACCGGCTAACCGGCGGCGGCGGTGTCGACCGCTTCATCTTCGCCAAGGGGGATGGCGGCGACACCATCGTGGACTTCGGCGCGGGCGGGGAGCACGATATTATCGACGTGTCTGCGCTGTTCGCCGCCGGGGCTAAGGCGACGCTGACACAGGCGGCCGCTGGGGTCAGCATAGGCTTCACAACGGGTGAGACGATCCTGGTGCAGGGCGCCAAGCTCGCCAATCTCCATGCCACCGCCGAAGGCTGGGTTTTCTAGCGCGCCGCCCGCTTCACCTTCAGGAACAGCCGTCGTAGCTCGACGTCGTAGGCGTCGAGCAGACCGTCTACGACGCCCATGCCCTTGCGGATGTCGGCCGCGAGGGCATCGCGCCCCTCGAACCGTTCCATGATGAAGGCTAGGGCGTCGTCGGTCGATAGTCCCGACACCGGCACCTGATGGGGATAGCCGAGCACGTCCGTGAACAGGCCTGAAAACTTGCGGCTGTAGGCGACCGGCACGACGGGCACACCCGCCGAAAACGCGGCGATACAGGCGTGCATACGGCCGGCGACCAGAAAGTCTAACCCGGCGATGTAGGACTTCGCCTCCGAGGGGCCTGCGAAGTTCGGCGCCCTCACGACCCCCGGAAACTCGCGAGCCAGCAAATCGGCGACCTCGCCGTCGTCGTCGCCTTGGACCCGGGTCGAGGTCACGTGACAGATCAGATGAACCCGCACGTCGGGCCGCGCGGCCAACTCACCGATGAAACGGCGCATCAGCGCGGCGTAGTCGACCTCCAGACCGAAACCCTTGCCGATGTGGAAGAGAAGTCCAGAAACGTTCACGCCCACCTCGATCGGTCCGCCGGGCGCGCGTACGGGCGTCGTAAACGGCAGTCGGAACGCCACGTCCACAGACTGGACGGACCGTGCCCGCGGCGCGAGGTCGTGGATCGCCTTCAACGATTGCGGGTCCCGGGCCACGACGCAGTCCGCAGCAGTCATCGCGTGACCCGCCAAGGCGCGGTACGGCTGCCGCGTGAACGGCCCGATGGTTTGCGGGCTGAGGATGACCGGCACCCCCCGGAGGTTGGCCAGCAGCTTGGTGCCGTAGATGTAGGTGAAGCGCTTGCCGCCATAGATGTCCGCAAAGCTGTCGCCCGCGCCGATGTCGAGGATGCAGTCCAGCCGACCCAACAGCTTCAGATAGCCGGAGGGCGAGATCATAGATTTGCCGGTGACGTTGAACACATCGACATCGTCACCGACAATGTTCGCCCCACCCGTGACATCGGTCACCGGCTGGATGATCGTGAACCTGGGCTTCAGTCCGACCGCCGCCGCGGCGGAGCGCGCGGCGATTAGATTGCCCACCGTAAGCGCACCCACCCCGAGATTGCCGGCCGCCGTCGAATGCCAGGCCAGTCCAATCGCAATCTCATTTTCGGTCGACAATGGCACGCTCCCTGTCCGCCGACGCCGTGGCGCCTGCAATCCGCCTTCCTTACCGTGAAGGGTTCCAGAAGTGTTAGTAGGCTAGATCGAAAGCGACCAGCCGCCGTCGGGCGTGCTGCGAACCCTGATCCGGACGGAACAATGCATAGACGCCAGTCGACTGTTTCGAAGATGGGCAGGGCGATGCCCAGCCTCACGGCCTTGCTGCTGGCCTCGTGCCTTGCCCCCGGCGCAGGTCACGCCACGGTTCGCGAAGCGACGCCAGAGACGCTCGCCAAGGTGTTGGCCGACGCCAAGGGTGGCGACACCATCAAACTGGCCCCCGGCGACTATCCCGGTGTCCGGATGGGGCGGCGTGAATTCCAACCTCGCTTGGTGATCGACGCCGGCGAAGCTCGCATCGCCGGCTGGTGGTTTCGCGGGGTAAGCGGCATCGACATTCGCGGCGGAGTCTATCGCCTGCCGCCCGTGTTCGTGAATCCCGAGAACGGCCGCACGAACTACGGCCACAGCCTGCGCATCGACGGCTCCAAGGACATTCTTGTCACGAAGGGGCGCTTCATTGGTCCGGCGGCCAGCGGCGAAGAGACCCTGCCCTATGGCGAAGGCTACGGCCTCTTCATGATCGGCGGTTCCAATATCGAGGTCAGCAGCAACGTTCTCGCGGGCTACAAGTCTGGGATGGTCCTCTCCCGCGTCGATGGGTTCAAGGTGGTCGACAACACCTTCACCGAGATGCGATCCGATGGCATCCAGGTCGCCGAGAGCCGCAATGGTCTGGTCGAAGGCAATCAGTGCGGCGGAACGCGCATCCGGGAGGGTGAACACCCGGACTGCATCCAGATGTGGTCGCGCCCAACGTCGCCCCCCACCGCGGACATCGTCATCCGACGCAATCGGATTGGCGGCGGCACGCAGGGTATCGGCATGTTCAACCACACCCGCAACGGTGTGGATGACGGCGGCTTCGACCGAATCCTGATCGAGGATAACGATATCGAGGTCGGCTACCCGAACGCCATCTCGCTGAAGAGCGGCCGGGACTCGATCGTCCGCAACAACCGCATCCGGACGTTGAAGGACTCGAAGTTCCGCGCCAGCATCAACGTCGGGCCTGGCGTGACCCGCTGCGGGAATGTGGTCAGCCCCGGCGCCGGCAAGAGTGGCGAGAAAGACAAGGCGTGCTGAGCATACGCCCGGAGCCTTAGGCCTCGGTGCCGAACTTCGCGTCGCCGGTGTAGATCGCACCGCTTCGCGATCCGGCGTCAGCGCCGAACTCGGCGTCCATCGCTGGCGTCCACGGCGTCCAGCGGGTCAACAGGAAGTACAGACGCCATTTAAGGTTATCTCGGACGATGATGTCCGACTGGTTCTGCCCGTGGTTCACGAGATAGGCTGCGGCCATGTCCTCGTAAGACATCGACCACCCTCGCGCCGCGAAGAACTCGGGCAGCAGATAGTGCCGTGTCTCGGCGAACTGGTGGAATACCGGCGGGTTGTCGGACAGGGGTTTGACCGGCAGTTCCTCGGCCGTCCAGTTCACCGCTACGCACGAGCCGCACTTGCGCCAAAAGCGGCTCAGCGGCTGGGCCATGCCACGCCGAACGTCCAGACGATAGCCATTGCGGACGCAAACGGCTTTCGTCCGCGCCTTGAGGATTCGTTCAGCCAGCGTTCGCGACACCAGGTCGTCGGCATCCAGAATAAAGAGCCAGCCCGCGCCCTGCGCCCGGTGAGCGGCGGCAATGACCTCAAGCTTCCTCATCCGGTCGATTTCCTGTTCCCACTGGAACCGCGGAATGTCGAAGTCGACCTGCACGATCTGGACGCGGGGATCCCGCGCTTCCTCGATATCCGGCGCTTCGTGGCAGGCGATGATGACCCTCACGTCCGCGGACTGGTTGAACACCGACCGCAGAGTGTTCGCCAGCAGGCGCTGTGCGGACGGCCAGTCGCGAGCGATCCGTCGGCTGAGCAGCGGGATCCCGAAGGTGACGAATGACATCAGACGAAGTCCCTAGTGATGGGCATCGGGGGGCAACGCGGTCCTAAACCTGGGCTCATCGCCGCCAACCGGGCAAGAACCGGACAACTAGTCCCACGCCATCCATGATCGCCTTCCGCTCGCGCGTCAGCATAAGGGCCGTTGCGGCGACCAGGCCCGCGCCGCCAGCGAGCCACAGCGGGAGCAGGTTCCACTGAAGCCCCCCCGCGACACCCGCCACGGAGAGGCAGACGAGGACGTAGATTCCAATACGATCGAAGTCCGAAAGCAGTGGCGCTTGACGACCGCGGTTCACCAGCATGGCGCCGACAACGAGCGCGAAGACCTCGCCCAGGATGAAGCCCACCAGGATCAGTTCAAGCCGCCGGAAGATGAATGCAGCCGCCACCCCCGCGGGGACGGCGACCAGGCGCGCCAGGTTGTTGATCAGCACGACGCTGCTTCGTCCGATCCCCAAGGCGACGGTCACCGGCCAGATCCGCATGAACCGACTGGTCTGCAGGATGCCGATCAACGCCACCACGAGAAGGCCATGCGCGAACGCTTGGCCAAACAGCAAGACAGTGGCGAAGGGCGCCACCACAGCGAAGCCCGTCACGATAAGCACGGAGAGCAACAGCACCATGGCGGCGACATCACGCGCCGCATTCACCCGCTCGCCGCGCTGTTCTGCGGCGACAAGCGGCATGAACATCCCGCTGACAAACCTCTGGAGGGTGCCGGTCGGATAGAAGATCAGCATCAGGATGGACGAATATCGGCCCAACTCCTCCACGCCCAGTTCACGCCCGATGACGAGCCGGTCGCTCTGCGAGCCGAAGAAGAGCAGTAGGCCGTTGAGCGTCAGCGGAAGGCCGAACGCGAACAGGCGTTGTGCGTGCGCCTTGGCGAAGCCCAGGCTGTAGCGGCGCTCCGCGGTCAGGTGCGAGAGCGCCACGACGATCAGGGATCGACCGACCAGACCAAAGATAATGGCGACGTGGTTCTGCAGCAGGATGGCCGCGACACCCGTGATGACCAGGCTACCCGCCTCCGCCCCCAAAAGCGTCACGGCCTCGGAGCGGAAGTCATGGTGCCGCTGCCGCCGCCGCAGATCCAGATGGGCGAACCCGGCGATCAACGGCGCGATCGAAAGCGCCATCAGCGCGGACGCAAGTTGAGGTTGACCGTAGAAGGCGGCCAGCGGCCCCCCGAGCACGATGAGCGCCAGGGCGATGCCGACACCGCGCATCACGGCCACGAGCTGTACAAGGCGCTGTGCATCAGGTTCGTCGCCTCTGGCATCCTGAACCAGGAACCGATCGGACCCGCTGTCCGTGATCGAGTCGAAGAACTGCGCGGTCAGCAGCAGCGTGACGATGAGCCCGAGCTCAGCCGGACCCAACAGACGCGCCAGAATGGTGTAGCGCACCAGCGCGCAGACCTGCGCGCCGATCATGGCCAGGGCATAGGCGCGCGCGCCCTTCCGCTGAACGTCCTGATCCGCTGCTGAGGTCAAACCACACCCACCCGAGATGCTTCGGCGACATACTGCACGCCAGCATGTGTGCAAAGCGTGTCCGCCGGCTCCGCCGACGACGAAAGGGAGGACCGCGTCACATGGTCCCCTGGAGCCACGCGGGCGGACCGCGTAGGCCGCGCAGGCCAGCCAGCCAGCCGGAGATCCCGTAGCCCATCTGGACCCACGCGCCGCGGCGCCCAAAGCGCAGCACAATCAGCGCGAGCGCGCTGATTGCGGCAATTGGCAACAGCGCCGGCGCACACTCTCGGGTCAGGAGAATCCGGTTCCGCTCGCTCAGGTAGATCGGCGTCTTCGGCTTGCGGCGGATGTCGTCATAGGAGCCCGTCGTGGTTCCGGCGTGGTGAAGGACGCGTGCGCCGGGAGCAAAGCCCAGGCGCATGCTGCGGGCGGCCGGCCGCATGAACCATTCGACTTCTTCGCAATAGAGGAAGTAGTCCTCCCGCATGGGGCCGACCACCTCCAGGAAACGGCGGCCGAGGAACATGCTGGCGCCATTGAGATAGTTCTGCGTGCGCTCGATTTCGACACCGTCGACCGGTTCGCCGGCCCTTTGGCCGAACCCGATAGACACCGCGCGCGCCAACGGTAGTTCCCACCGTCCGCCGTACGACTGAACCATGCCGCTCGGCAGCAGGATCGGTGAGCCCACAGCGTCGCAGTCTCCCGCCTGTAGCCGCTGAACGCAGGCCGCCATCGCCTCCGGCTCCACCTCGGTATCGGGATTGAGCACCCAGACGGCGTCAGCGTCGGGCGCCGCAGATAGCCCCACATTCACCCCGCCGCCGTAGCCGAGGTTCCCCGACGCCAAGATCACATCGATCCGCTGGCCGCCCCGGAGCGTCGCCGGCGTTCGCGCCTGTAGCGTGGCAAAGGCCTCGGGGCCGCCGTTCTCGACGATCACGACCCGGAAGTCGCTGTGGGTCGAACCCGACAGCGCCGTGATGCAGCGTGCGACATCGTCAGGGTTTCGAAAGGCGACGATTATGACGGCGACGTGCAAGGCGAAGCTCTTGGCTGGGAGTTCAAACCGTCGCCGGCGCGCGCGTGCGGGTCAGGCCTGGGACATCTGTCCCTGAATCAACGCTGACGCGTCGGGGGCCGACGGCCCTCGAGCCGGCGCCCATGAAGCACGCCCGGTCTCCGCTTCTCGTTCAGCGGGAAGCGCGGCGCGAAGATGGCGCCGGCAAGCGCGATCACTACGATGGCGCCGAACATGAGCGGGATTGAGTATTGCTCCATCCGATCAGGCCCGGTGGGTTACGGCGAGTTCGTCCGACAGCTTGGTCCCGATCAGGGCTGGCCGGACCGCCTTGCGCGTCGCGCGCAACATCTCAGGCACAAACCGCTCGAGCGTTGCGAAGCCCGTGTCCGAGTCTCCGAGGACCGAACACCGCACAAGAATGCCGTCGGGCACATAGCCTTGCATGGCGTTGGCCAGGCGATCGGCCCGTTGCTCCTTGCCGTCGCGCGGAAGGCGCTCACCAAGGCGAGACCAATAGACGATGTTCTCCCGACGATCCTCCGTGGTCGCGATCACGCGACGCGCAGGCAGCGGCGCAGGTCCGCCAAGGGAAACGTCGAGCGGCTGGGTCAACTCGATCGTGAACCCGACCGCGGGGTAACAGCTTTCCGGGCGGTGCAGCTGAAGCAGATCGCTCTGCGTGTCGCCATAAGCGACCAGCAGCATCACCTCGGCGCCGCTAGCCTTGTCGAGGTAGGTGCGCTGAACGATCTCGCTGTAAAGCGTGCGCGCAAGCCGGCCCGCCTGCTCCGGCGTCACGAGTCCGGATGCGGTCTGAGACTCCCAGGCGCCGAAGGTGGTCGGCAACGCCTCAGACAACTTCTCACCCTTGAGCAGGATCAGTCGCTTGCGCGGCTTGAGCGCCTCAGCGACGCCTAGGGCTCCGACGCCGAGCGCCGCCAGCATGATGTCGCGGCGCCTCATTGCCCAGGCCTCTTTTCACCGACGTGGAAAAGCTTCGACGCCACGCTGTCGATGGCGAACATGAGCCCCAACGCGAGGGCGAAAAGGAAGAGGCCCGCCGTAACGTGCAGGAACCCCTGCCCCACCGCGTCCCCGAAATAATAGGTGAGCAGGATCAGCGTGATGATGCGCAGAACGTTCGCAATGATCGCAACCGGCACGATGAGGCAGACCAGAAACAGCGAGTAGCGCCAGCCCGCGTCGCGCAACAGGTAGATGTAGAACAGGGTAATCGCGATCAAGCCGATGAGCGAGTTCAGCCCCGAGCAGGCGTCCTCCACGAGCAGCTGATAGGGGCCGACTGTCATCGTCACGCCCTCACGCAGTATCGGGATCCCAAGCGGCTCGACCATGGCCGCCGACATCCAGGACACAAGCAGCTTCAGCGGCGCTGTGAACTGGTCGAGCGCCCAACCTGGAATCGGTAGCAGCAGGGCGAGATAGAGTAACGGGAACCAGTTGTGGAGCATCGGCCGGAAGCCGAAGCGATCGTAGAGCACCGCCAGGAAAAACCCGTAGACGCCCGCTGTCTCAAGGCTGATGAAATCGTAAGCCCGTCCAAACACATAGATCGCGAGCGAGGCGATCGAGACGAGAACTGTCAGGGCGAAGTACGATTTCTCAGCATCGGCCTTCATGTACGGCAGCCGTCGCCACAGGATCCAGGCGCCGGTCGCGAGCACGATCGGACCATGGGCCCCGAACTCGCGTGACCACACCTGTTCACCGAGACGAATGATCGTCGGCACGGCGGCAAGCGCCGCAACCAGCCACGGAAGATAGGCCATGACCTGGACCTTCGGCCCTGGGGCCGGACTTTGTTCGACAGTCGCCGTCATAGGGTGAGTTCGTTGAGCACCGAGCCGACGACGCTGCAGCCGTCTTCTTGAAGTTCGGCGGCCAGCGTGGCGACGTCGGCCGTTAGGCTCACGTTCCGCTTGGCGACGATCAGGGCATAGCCGACCACTTTTGAAATTCGGCGGGCGTCCGCGAAATCTTTGGCGGGTGGCGAGTCGAAGATCGTAAGTTCGTAGTCGCGAAGACAGGTCTCTGCGAGACGCTTGAACCGTTCGTCGCCAAGCAATTCCTGTGCGTTGTCCGCTTGTCCACCCGCGTACATCACGGACAGATTGGGCAGAACCTCGGCGTGCACGAATTCGGTCGCGTCGCGGGCGCCAGCCTCAATGCACTGCTTGAGGCCAAGGCTGGGCTGGGCTGGTCGCACGAAACGATCGATTTCGGGCGCACGCATGTCGGCGTCGACCAAAAGGGTCGATACGCCGACCTGGGCGAAGGCCACAGCCAAATTGGCCGCGATGAACGAACAGCCGACGCCCTTGGCCGTGCTGCAGACCGTCAGCCCCCGACGTCCGCCCTCGAGGTGGCGTGCAAGGATGTGCGTACGGATCGTCCGGATCGCTTCGATTTCACGAGGCCGCTCGTTCGCCAGGACCACGAGGTCGCTGGAAAACTGGTGACGCCTGTCATCGCTCCCGGCTGGGCTCAGTTTTTGATCCACGGCGGGAGACGACGCCGCCGCGAGCGGCTTGGGTTGGACGGTCATGCACGACTCAATTTCACAGGCCCGCGGCCCCGGCCACGAAGCAATCCCTTGATCGGGCCGCTAATGCGGGAGCGGGTCTCGCCGAGCGGGCTCTGAATCACTGCCAGCACCGGTGCATCGACGGCCTGCTGCAGATCATCCGCGCTGCGGATCTTGCGGCCGAAGAGTTCCAGAAGCAGAGCGATGAACAGACCCAGCCCAGCGCCGCCGACGATGGAGGCGCCGACGATCAGCGGCTTCTTCGGAAACACCGGGAACTGCGGTGTCACAGCGCCACCGAGCTCGGTCACTCCGCTCTCGACCACGTCGGCTTCCTGCCGCAGCTGGGCGGAACGGGCGACGGCGCGATTGTATTGATCCCGACGCAGGCTGATCTCGTCCTGCATCAGCTTCAGCCGCTCAACCTTCTCACGCTGGGCCATGACCTTGGCCTTCTGCTGCTCCATCAGGCCTGCTGTGGCCTGGGCCGCGGCGCCGGCGGCGCCGGCTGCAGCCTGCATGGCGCGCTTCTCCTGGGCGGCCTGTTGCGCCAGCAACTCGCGTCGCTTGCGCATCTCGATCAGTTGCGGGTGGTTCACGCCCAGCGTCTTCGACGCCGTGGCGATGTCAGCGTCCAGCTGCGCGAGTTGTGTGGCGGCCACGCCCGTTTCCGGAACAAAGGGAGTGAACGATGGCCCCCCGGCTTGCTGCGCCAGTGCTGCGAGGCGCGCGCTATCGATATCCGTCCGATCGTCTTGCAGGACGATTCCGGTTTCCCGTTCATACTGGGACTTCACCGTCTCGGCCTGAAGCAGAAGCTGCCGAGCCTTGGCGGCCTGGCCGTCGTACCAGTCGGCGTTCCGCTTGGCAGCCTCACGGCGCGACTGAAGGGTCAGAGCCAGGTATGCTTTACGGATGGCGTCGGCGACCTGCTTCGCCCGAGTGGGCGACTCCGATGTGTAGCTGATCTCGAGGATGTTGCTGCCCTCGATCAGGCGAGCATCGGCCCCGTCCATCACTTCCTGAGCAGCCATCCGCGCAAGGCTTCGGTCGTCCGTGGATTTGCGATTGGCATAACGACGCTGCCAGGCTGGGTCGTTCTCCCAGCCGAGGTCCTGCACAACCATGCGTGCGACCTGCTCGTCCTTCACCAGCTCTATCTGAGTTTTGGTGTAGGCCCGCAGAAACGCGGTTGCCATGACCTGCCCCGTCACCGGGTCAGGCTTGACCACGTCCAGCATGATCCGCGTCTGAGCGACATACTTCGGCGTCACCACCTGGACGACGATGATGCCGGCGACCGCGCAGATCAGGGTGGATAGAAGGATAACCAGGCGTCGCGCCCAGAGGATCCTCAGGAACTGAAGGAGGTTCATGCCGGCTTCCTGCCTTCAGGCGTCAAAACAGCCGCTCGCCCACGACGATCACATCGCCCGGCTGCACATCCCCGGCCAGGTCAAGCTTGACCTTCTTGCCGGCGCGCGTGGCCGTGACCTTCTTGTCGGAGCCTTGCTCGGTCAGACCGCCCGCCTTGGCCAGCGCCATGCGGACCGTAAGGCCGTTTTGGATGGCGAAGGCGCCGGGGCTATTGACCTGCCCATAGATGTAATAGGTTTCAGCCTGCGGGCTGAACAGCTTGTCGCCGGGGGCCACGTAGGGGTCGCGCGACAGGTCGCCGGTGGCCAAATCGCGGATCAGCAGACGCTTCTCCTGGCCGGACGCCGACGTCACGATCAGGTAGTCCGCCGCCCCGTCTCGCACGCCACCAACTCGCGCGAGGATTTCCGATAGGCGATAGGGGCGATTGATCGGGACGAGACCCGGCGAGCCAACCGAACCCAGCACGGTGATATAGCGACTGGCGTAACCAACGACCTCCACGGTCACGACTGGATCGGCGAAGAAGCCGCCCGACTGGAGCGCCTTGCGGACATTGTCCGACAGCTCGGCCGTCGTCTTGTCGGCGGCGGCCATCTTGCCGACGAACGGCAGCTGAATAGTGCCGTCTGACTGAACCCTGGCGCGACCACCAAAGTCAGTGCGGCCCAACAGGCCGACCTCGACAACATCGTCGCGTCCCAGCACGTAGTCCGAGGATGCCCCCTCAGTCACAGTAGCCGTGGGCGACGTCGGCGAGGCCTGGGCCGTCGCAGCCGGCTGGGGCGGGGCGCCCGCAGCCGGCGCGGGCTGCGCCATCGCCGGCGCACCGAGCAACACCGCAACAGCGCCGAAGACGGCGATCATGCGAGTACGAAAGGTCATGGCGTTCATATCGACTCTCAGAAGTTTGCGGCGAGGGTCACGCCGACGCGCACGGCATTGTAGTTGAAGGTAGGCACATCGGTTTCGCGATCATCGTACCGCACGTCCATAGCAACGGAAGCGTGTTGATTTTGTGTGTAAACAATGGAGCCGACGGTCGAATAAGTCGTCGACTTCGTGATCGCCAACCCCGGGAGGGCGGAGTCGCGGTTGGACTTCGTATCCACGACCGACTGGTTCAGGCTGATACTGAACCGAGAGCCCAGCTTATAGCGCGCGCCCACGTCGCCGCGTGTGGTCACATCGTAGAGCTTGCCCGGCGTGATCGAAGGCTGGACTGAACGCGATGCATTGGCGTTCAACGTCAGCCGTGTGCCGGCTCTGTAGGTCAGGCCGCCGTTGTATGAAACGCCTGTGATCTTCCGATCGATGCCGGGGGGCGCGAATTCTCGACTGACCCGCTGCCCGCCGACAGAGGCCAGGACGTCCAGGCGCGACCCGAAGGTGCGCTGGAGCGTGATCCCTGCCGACTCCGCGTGATACCCGTCCCCGATGGGCCGACCTGCGATCGTTCGGTTCGGCTGCTCGGTCTCCGAGTAAGAATAGAAAGCGCTGATCGCCCCGAGCGTTGGGTTGCGGTAGCCCACCGAAGCCGAAACTCCCGCCGTCGTTGAGTCGGAGACCTTCAGCGTCCGCGCGGAGTTCTTGATGTCGCTCCGCGTCAGCGCGACGCCGACCGTCGGCCCAATGGGACGGCCGCAGGTGGCGCCGACGGTGTAGCTGACCGTCTTCTGATAGTTCTGGACCGTGGTGAGATTGACCTCGCTCAGGTCGCTCTGCTGGGCGCGGAACGTCGCCGACCCCTGCTGCATGCACGGTCCCGTTACGGCCGCGCCCCCCGCAGTGATGTCGTATCGGCGGCGGTTCAGGTTGTCATTCTCGCGATAGAAATCGTAGCCGGCAGAGCCATTCAGAAACACCACCTGGCGGCCGAGCGGCTGTATGATCGACGCGGTCGCCTCGGGTCTCAGGATGTAGTCAGCCCGCGCGAGATCGCGCGTCTCCGACAGCGCGACAGACGATCGTGAGACGTTCGTGTCATAGAACGCGCCGAGGCGCGCGCCGATCTTGAACTCCCGCGCCGCGCCAGGTTGCGGAGCAGCCGACTGAGCGTGCGCAGTCGTCGTCGCGCACGCCGCCGCACTGACGGACGCGAGTAGCGCGTAAGTCCTCAACCGCATGAATTCTCCGCCGCGCCCATCGCTTACACTCTGTTGCTAACTAGCAGCTAACCGAACGAACTGCCTAGCGTGGTTCACAGTCGGCTGCGGCGCCCCTGAAGCACGCGGCGCACTGTGCCAATGATATTCTGAACAGCTTCTGAAGAGCTGGCCCGCTTGGCGGCCGCCATCACGCGGAGCCCCGCCATGCGCGGCCTCGGCTGGAGCGTGAGCGGCAGCGCCGCGACCCGCGCCAGGACAAGGCGTTTCCGGCGCGCCTGGGCGGGCTGCATGCGTTCAATCTCACCGATCGAGGCTGGCTCCACCGCCAGCGCGCCCGCCGCCAAGGCTGTCGCCAGGAGGCGCTCGCCCGCGTCCGTCCGGCTTACGATGAGACTTCGGCCCGGCTCTTCGGAGAACGAGGGGTAGCCGTCATCGTCGCCGTGCCAAGCATCCGCGCAGGCGATATCGGCCGCCCCGCCCACAGCGTCTGGGCAGATCTTGCACCGGAACTGGACTTCCTTGGACAGGTGAGCACCCCAGCTCTCGGCATAGGTCATCTCGCCCTGACCCGCGGGCGTCGAGGCGACGCAGTTGCCCGGCCAACCCCGCCCGCGATAGCGAAACGCCGTGACCGCCGAGGGCTGGAGCCCCATGGCGGCGACGATCCGGTCCGCGCCGGCATGGCTTGGCACACCGCCGCAGAAAAACGAGATCATCAGCGGGACCTGTCGGGCCACGCGTTCATCCACGCGCGCCAGCCGGCGCAGGGCCGACACATCGCAAGGCTTGCCGACGAACGCCAGGCGATGGCCGCTTTCGAGGGCCGCCGCAATCCCGTCCAGAGGCGAAGATGGCGCGTAGCGCGATCCTGCCCTGTCGATCACGTCCTGGCGACTGTGCGAGATCGCCGTCATGTTCCGCGCGGGGTGGGCCGGATCAGGAGCAATATGAACCACGGCGTCCACAAGTCCGCTTTCCAGGGCGTGCACGAGAAGTCCGGTGATCACGCCCCCCGAGGACCCTTCGAAGCGGATGACGTCATCCAGCGCGTGTCCGGTCATCACCCGGAGCCACGGGCCCCAATAGTCATCGACCTGAGGACCGACCCAGGGTTCGACGACGGCGCCCACACAGGCCGCTGCAATCTTGTCTTCCGCGGTGGCCGCCAACGGCGCCGCCATCACCGGACGATTGTAGCCCGGTGGATCAGACTCGATCCGGATCGCCCCGTCCGAGACCCCGGCACAGAGCCCGCAGCCCGAGCAGAGTTCACCTTTGAGGACGCGATCCACCGTCGGCGAGCGCTTCAGTTGCCGTGGGGCGTGCATTCCGCTTCCAAATCCATGATTGCTCGGCCAAGGCAAGCTGCGCGGAAGTTTCCTTCAGCACTTCTTTACCGAAAGGGGTCCGTTAGCTACGCCACCGCTATCGAGGAGTCGTAAATGTCAGCTCAACGGGAGGACCTCGCGGTCGATACGCGCGCGCCTCACGGCCCGTTGAAGATTTGCCTGGCGGCGTCTGGGGGCGGCCATGTGCGCCAGTTGCTGGATCTGCAGCCCGTATGGTCCGTCGGCGACCACTTCTTTGTAACCGAGGATACCGCGCTCGGGCGAAGCCTCGGGAAAGATCACCGCACCTATTTCGTACCGCATTTTGCGTGGGGGCAGGCGAAGCTGGGCGCGCCGTTCCGCATGCTAGGCCGCGCAGCCCAGAGCTTCGTGGCGTCGGCGAAAATCATGCTCCGTGAGAAGCCGGACGTGGTGATCAGCACCGGGGCCGGCGCAGTCATATTTGCTGTGCTGTGGGGACGCCTCATCGGCGCACGCGTGATCGTGGTGGAGTCCTTCGCACGCTTCGAGAAGCCATCGCTGTTTGGGCGCATGGCTGCGCCATTGGCGCACGACATGGTGGTCCAGTCCGAGAAGGTCCGCCCCTGGTACCCGAAGGCGGAGGTCTTCGATCCGTTGCGCATTCTCGAGGACACGCCACCCGCGAAATCGCCCATTCTCTTTGCCACAGTGGGCGCAACCCTCCCCTTCGAACGCCTGACCAACGCGGTCGTGGACGCCCGTTCGCAGGGCGCTATCTCCGAAAAAGTCATCCTCCAGATCGGCGAAGGCGCGGACGCTCCCGCCGACGTGGAAGCCCATGAGACGCTCGATTTCGGTGAGGTGCAGACCCTGCTACGCGACGCGTCGATCGTGGTCTGTCACGGTGGGACAGGCTCGCTGATCACCGCCCTGCGCCAAGGCTGCCACGTGATCGCAATGCCCCGGCTGTCAAAGCTGGGCGAGCACTACGACGACCATCAGGCCGAGATCACGGAGGCGTTCGAGAAGCGGGGCCTCATCCAGGTCGCCAACTCGACCGAAGAACTTTGCGCCGCCATCGCCCGCACGCGCAGCCGGCCACGGGTCATGGCGACCACGGAGCCCGCCGCCCTGATCGCCTTCCTTCGCCGCAGGCTCGCCGACATCAAACCCCGGACACGCGCCGCGGCGTAGTCGCGAAGGGCTGTCCGGCTCCATAATTTGTTCAAGCCTCTGGCCCATTGAGTATATCGGATGCCCTGCCACGGTCGGCGACGCCCGAGGCTTCGTCGAGTGGACCAAAGGTAAGCGCGCCTTGAAACTTAGCCTCAAGAGGTCGCCGACCCCGCGCCCAGCCAAGGCTGAGCGCAGCGCGCGACTGGCCAAACCACGGCCGGTCCGGCCACCGCCTGTCCGTGGCGGCTACCAGACGGATACCTATGCGCTCTGGATGCGATTGCTGCTGATCGCGGCCATCGTGGCGATCGCCGTCTTCTACGGCCTGCGCTTCGCGACCCTCGGCACACCGTCGTTGATGTCGCTTATTCCGCCCTTGGCCTTGATTGCGGTGCTTCTGATCTGGGCGCTTCCGCCAGGCGAATATGCGCCGGCCGGCGCCCTGATGCCGCTCTACTTTGCGTTTGTCGCAGCCCAGGCGCTTTGGCCGAACTACTTAGCCATTGTCTTGCCCGGCCTGCCGTGGCTCACGGTCACCCGAACGCTGGCGTCCATCCTTGTCCTGCTGCTGCTCGTGTGCGTATCGGTGTCGAAGGGTTTCCGCCAGCGCATGGCCTCATCGCTCGGCGCCGATCCCTTCATCTGGCGGTGCTTCATCGCCTTCACCCTGTTGCAGGCCGCATCGATCCTATGGTCGCCGCTCGGTACGGACTCTCTCAACGATTTCATTTCTGGGCAGATCATTTCGGGCGCGGCCTTTTTCGCCAGCGCCTACCTCTTTCGCAAAGCGGGCTTCGCAGAGTTCTGGGCAAAGACCTTCCTCGTCGTCATCGCCGGCCTCTGCCTTCTGGGATTGTGGGAGAACGAACTCGGCATCGTGCCGTGGGCTGGTCACATTCCGTCGTTCCTTAGGATCGACGACCCCCTGGTCATCAAGATCATCCAAGGCGGTGGTCGTGCGGCGACGGGCATGCACCGGATTCAAGCGACGGCGACCACACCACTTAGCCTAGCAGAGCTGGTTGGTCTCTCGATCCCCTTCGCGATCCACTTCGTGACGTGGCGGTTCCCCCTATAAATACGGCTACTGTCAGCGGCTTACATCGTCATGGGGCTTGAAGTAATCGTATTGACGGATTCCAGGCTCGGGTTCGTCGCCGCGATGGTTTCGGCCATCTTTTACCTGCTTCTGTGGGCAATCGTCCGTTGGCGGGAACACAAGGGCAGCATCTTTGCCCCAGCTATCGTCTTCTCTTACCCTGTGATCCTAGTTTTAGCTTTTCTGTCGACGTTCTTCGTCGGGCGGATACGGGCGCGTGTCTGGGGAACAGGCGCGCAGCAAGCGAGCACAGACGCGCGCAAGCTGCAGTGGGAGATGGCGATCCCGAAGATCGCTGAAAACCCGTTCGGCTATGGTATCGGCACTGCCGGCAAGGTTCTCGGCTTTAAGAACCAGGGGGGTGTAGGTTCGATCGACTCCTTCTACCTCAGCATTCTCCTGGATTTCGGCATTCTGGGGTTTGTGCTGTACTTTGGCATGGTGCTGCGGGCCGTCTTCATCGGCGGCAAGCTTGTCTACGACCACCCTGCGAACGCCGAGGCTCGGATGGTGATCCCCTTCGCCGTGAGCCTGATCGCCTACGTGGTCGTGAAGGGGGTGCTGAGCCAGGAGTCCAACAACCCCTACATACAGATGATGCTGGCGGGATCTTTGGCCATCGTCGCGACAGTGCGCACGGACGCCAAGCTGGCGGCGTCGCGGGCGGCAGCGGCCTAGTCCTGTCAGTTCTCGTTGAGGACGGCGCCCAGGATCGTGACGCCTTGGTCGCGCAACTCCTCGATGAACAGGTTGAGGTCTCCGACGAACGTCTTATCGCGTCGCACGACCATCACGGCGTGGCCGGCCAGCCGCGCGATCCGCAAGGCGTCGGGCGTCTGGTTTCCCGGGGGCGTATCCAGGATCACGAACTCGAACTCCCGCAGCCACCGATCCATCAGAAAGTCAAAGCGAGGCCCCGAAAGGGCGTCGGCTGAGGTCGTCGTGACACGGCCAGCCGGTAGAACGGACAGGCCCTGACGAACATTGAACTGGACGGTCTCATCGGGATCCCGTCCGGGTTCGATAAGAAGATCGGCAAGGCCCGGCCGGCTTGGATCCGACAGGATATCCTGGTCGCGGTCCCGATGGGCCCGGAGATCGGCGTCGACGAGCAGGGTGGCGATCCCGGCCCGACCGAGGGCCGTCGCGAGGGTCTGTGCGATATGGCTGACGCCGTCGCCATCAGCGACCCCGCACACGGCGAGGCCGCGCAACCCTCGGCTGACCAATTGATCGAAGACATCCTGCACGAGCCCTGAGATGGGAAGGGTGGCAGGAGTTTCAGGCCGCTCGTGCTCAGGACGCTTTGCGCTGGCGATAACGGCGCTTTTCGCCGAGGATATCACGCCGTCTGAACCCGACGTCGACGCCACGGGAGCATGGCACGCGCCCGATCCGCTCCCCGAGCCCTGCGCGTGTCCCGTGGCGCTACGGCAAGCACCCGCAAGCCGACGGCCTGCTCCAGCTGTTCGGCGCTGCGAACGCGAAGTCGGAACATTTCCAGGAACAGCGCGCCCAGAACGCCCATCGCAAGTCCGAGGCCGATGCAGACCCCGATGATCATCGGCGGATTGGGAAAGATAGGAGTCCTCGGAACCGCCGCCTCGCCAACCGGCGAGAGCCCGCTCTCCTCCATGGTCGCCAGCTGGCGCATCTGAAAGGCGCGCTTCATGGCGTCAGCAAACGCCTCGCGCTTCTGGAATATCTCGTCCTCATGCACGCGCAGCGCCAGCACGTCCTGATTTTGCCCAATGACTTTCTCCTTCTGGGCTTCGATCATCGAGGCTTTGAGCTGCTGCTCGAGGGCCGTCATGCGGCTGGTTTGATTGGCGCGGGCTTCCGCACGCGCCACGGTATCGGCCAGCACGGCGCGCTCACGTTGCCGCCGTATCACCAACGGATGCTGTGGGCCGAGGCTCGACTGGAGAGCAGCGAGGCTCGCGTCCGCTCTCGCCAGCGCAAGTTCGTAGGGGCCAGCACTCGCCGCGCGTCGCCGCACCTCTTGCGGCCTTGGCGGCGCGGCCAAGTTGCCCAGTCGCGCCTCTTCGAAATCCATGCCGCCGTTGGCGAGCACGATGCCGGTCTTCTGCTCCATCGCCGATTTCTCGACCTGAAGCTTGAGGAGTTGATCTCGCGCAGTCTCCGCCAGCTTCAGCTGCAGCTCGGCCGCGCCCTCAGCCGACCGGCGACGGCCATCCAATGTGGTCTCGATGTAGGCGTCGCGAATGACGTTCGCGACGTCGGCGGCCGCCTCTGGCGAGGTCGATACGAACCGGATTTCGATGAGATTGCTGTCCTGGACGCGGCCGACAGACGTGGAGGCGACGATCCGATTGGCGGCCCACCGTTCGAAGTCGGTCCCCCGCCCGCCGCTGGCCACATCGTAGGCGGCCATCATTTCGGGACTATCGAGCCAGCCGATCCGTTGCGCGACCGGCAGGGCCACCTGAAGGTCGCGAATCGTCCGGACCTGCGAGGTCACGTAGGCGTCCACCATCTTCGACGACATGACGCTGCCGGTCACCGGATCCGGCTTGAGATAGTTAAGCGCCACCCGGGTCGAGGCCATGTATTGCTTCGGCGAGACGGCGATCACGTAGAGGCCAGCCAACAGACAGGCCACCACCGGGGCCACCACCAGCAATCGCCGGGCCCAGAGAATCCGTAAGACAAGGGACCAGGTCATCGTCTCTCCGCCGCGGGCGGGCCGGCGGGCCCCATTCTACCGAGGGGCTATATCTAGCCGAACCAACTCTGAAGTTTAAGTGCATGTCCGACCGACCGCTCTCCGGATCGGCCCGCAGTTGGCGTCGGGCAGTCATGGACCGACGTCATCGCCATCACCCTTTTCAGTGCGATGTCCATCCAGCGTGCGCCAGAATTGAGGCTTGATGGTATGAAGGGCGTGCGCTGCCGCATAAGCGCCTTCTCGCGCTGGTTAAGCAAACGGAAGGCAAGGTGCGTCAAGGTCGACGCGGGGCTCCCGATGTCGTTCTCGGCGTTCTGGGCGCTATCCTGTCACGGAGGTGAATGTTGGCCGGCTGGAGTGTGAAATTGGGAGGGCTCTTCAAGGGGCGCTCGACCAAGGCGAAACCGGTCCGCACCGAGTTGATCGACACGTCGGCGTTGAAGCCTGTCTCGCGAGATGGCCGCCCTCGTCCGGAGGCTAGCGGTCCGCGCTTCAACAGTACGGCGAGCGACCACTTCAGCTCGCGTGGCGATCGGTTCGAAGCGCTGCGCGCAAAGCTGCGATTCGCGTTTACGCCGTCGCAGCCCGTGGCCGATCGTCGCCAGTTGGCCGGTCGTCAGGAGGTATTGAAGACGATCATTCAGTCGATCGAGGATCAGCGTCTACACGTGATCCTTTACGGCGAACGTGGGATCGGGAAGACGTCGCTGCTGCACGTCTTGACCCAGACGGCCGCTGACGCCCGATATATCGTGATCTACTCGTCCTGCGGCGCGAACTCGACGTTCGACGACACCTTCCGCGCGGTCGCCGCCGAAATCCCCCTCCTCTTCCACTCCGGCTTCTCGCCGACGGGCTCGGAAGCGGAAAAGGGATCGACCTTGGCCGACCTGCTGCCGGACGAGCCCCTCTCCCCGCGCAAGTTCGGCGATCTGTGCGCCAAGCTTACTGGCACCCGGGTGCTGATCATCCTGGACGAGTTTGACCGCGCGCTCTCTGGCTCGTTCCGTCGCGATATTGCCGAGGTGATCAAGAACCTCTCCGACCGTCTTGGGCGGGTTCAGCTGGTTCTGGCCGGCGTCGCCGCCGACCTGACCGAACTGGTCGAGCACATCCCCTCCATTCGACGGAACATCTTCGCGCTCCGAATTCCAAAGATGAGCGAGGCGGAAGTCTCGCAGATCGTGGCGAACGGTGAGCGGGAATCCAACCTGAACTTCGATCCGCAGGCCACGGCGTTCGTGGTTGAGGTCGCACGCGGTTCGCCCTACATCGCCAACCTCATCTGCCACCATGCGGGTCACGCGGCGCTCGATCAGGGCCGCAGCATCATCCAACCGTCGGACGTCGGAAACGCGATCGATCGAGCGATCGCGGAGTTTCAGGGTCGGATCGCCAGCCCGGCGCAAACTCATGTCCGCCGACTGTTCGAGGCCGGGCGTCAGGATGCGCTCGCCATGACGGCGCGTGCCGCCCTGGCGGCGGACGGCGTATTCGACGCTGCGGATATCGAAGAATCGAGCAACGTGACCGCCCGCAAGGCGCATGACGCGATCGAAACGCTGAACGCCGAACGCCTCCTGAAGACGGTCAATCCGGATGAGGTGGAGCCGCGCTACGCCTTCATCGAAGAAGGTTTGCCGACATTGATCTGGATGATGTGGGCTCAGCGGAACCTGAACCGCGACGCGCCTGCCGCCAGGGCTGCTGCGGTCAGCTAGCCGCGGGCCCGTCGCGGACGATACGATCGGCTCCGCGAGCCGACCCGCCGCGCAAAATGAGAAGGCCCGGCTCGCGATGCGGGCCGGGCCTTTTGCTTATTTGGCTTCAGGCGCTGCGGGAGTGGCCGCTGGCGCAGGCGCGCCGGCGGTCGTCGCCGGCTTGGCGGCCGGTGCAGGCGGGGTCGGCTTGAACGCCGCGCTGTACACGACCTTGGCCTCGGCCGCCTTCCGGAGTTGGGCGGTCTGCTTCTGCACGATCTCCTGCGAGCTCTGCTGACGCAGGATATTGGTGGCGTAGTTTCGCGCGAGATCACCCGTGAACGGCGCGGAGCGCGATCCCGTGATTTGATTGAACAGCAGAGCATTCCCCTGCGGCACAACAAAAATCTCGCCCGGCGGCAGCGTGTTGATCGCCTTCACCATCTGCGGGTTCGTGCTGAGCGTGTCGAGTGTCGCCGCGCCAACCTGATACTGTACGTTCTCGCTGTCGAGCACCGCCTTCACCTCGTCCAGCGTCTTGAGCGGCCGGAGGCGATCGGGCGTGATCTTGTTCGGAGCCGCGACCACCTGATCCACGAAGTAGATCTTGCGATTGGCGAACTGATCAGGATTGCTGTTCACGAAAGCGTCGGCTTCCGCCTTAGACGGGGCCGTCACCTTGGCGACCATCCGCCGCTGATACATCTGCGCCAGCAGGTTTTCTTCTCCACGGTCGACCTGGATCGTGAAGTCGGCCGACTTGTCTAGCTTCGCCTTACGGGCTTCCTCTGCCAGCAGCTTACGCAGGATGATGCGCTCGAGCGCCTGTTGCTGCGCGGCCTTCATCACCTTTGGATCGCGCGATCCAAAGCCGCCCAGTTCGGCGCGAAGCTGGAGGCTGGTGATCTCCTCTCCGTCCACCGTGGCCACGACTTGGCCGCTCGGCTTTCCGCCCCCCAGGACCTTCTTGACCTGATCGCAGCCCGACAGCAGCAGCGCTGCGCTGGCGACAACGACGAAGTATTTGGCTTTCAACTTACCCCTCCCCAATGCGCGTCGCACTGGACGCATCATCAATCATGTCGCGAACGTCTTAACGTTGTCGGACCGGTTCCGATAACGACGTGCTCAACTTGTAGCTGGAAAGAATTCCGGTGACCACGTGAGGCGTTGCGCAGCGACGCTCTCCCCAACCATATCCTCCAGACCTCGGATCCGGCGGATGAAAACGTCGATGCAACCGATCTCGTCGAGGCGCACCGCAAGAGCCAGGACGCTGGCCTCGTCGACAGTCGTATGGAGAAACGCCCATTGTTCGAGCGGGGTCCACTGAGGCGGGGCCGCCTGCAGCCTGGGCTCCGCTGCGTGACCTTGGAACCGCCAAGCTCGGGGATCCCCGGTGAGGCCGGCCCCTGTTGCTTTGAGAGCCGCTTCTTTCAACGTCCACGCCGTTACCAGATCGGATGTTGAGACCACCTCTCCGTCCGCGAGAATACGGCGTGCGAAGGCGTCGGCGCGCGGGATCGGACGAAGCAACTCGATGTCCACACCCAGATGGGTGACGCCCGGCCCCCTTGCGACCGCAAAGACCACCCGCCGGTCGCTATGCGAGAGATTATGGGGACCGTCGTCCCTTTGATCCAGAGCGGCGTCTCGCAAGGCCCGCCCGATGGCGCTGAGGTCTTCGGCGCTTAGGTCGTCGCCTTTGGATGCGCCGGTGTGATACGGCCGCCACATTGCGTCCCCGACGTCAGCCGTCCAGACATCGATCGTCGCGCGCGCCCGCGCCATCGATCAGATGACGCGTACGAGGCGCGTCAGTTCGCGCGGCAGGTCGTAGCCATCCCAGACAAAGTCGAAGTCCAGGGCCTGGCCCACCGGCACGATCCGGGTCAGTCCCGCCTCAACCCGCGCTTCGGCGAACGCCACCATCGCTGCCTGGGTGAAGCCAAAGTACGTGAGGGTCTGATGATGTTCGCGCAGCACGGGTTGCAGATCGTCGAGATCAGGAATGAACCGGTACTCGAGGTAGCCACCACCGACCCGGCGCTCCGACAGGTCCGTCGCCGACACCTGCACCGCCGTGAGCAGGTTGTCGCCCCAATAGACCGACTGCGCCTCGCCGCGGCCGGCGGACGCGAACGCCTCAACCATCTTGCGGATCGCGTGGCCGGTCGCGGGCATCATCTGCTTCTCGCGCGCCACCTGGGAAACGGCATTCAGCAGCGCCTGCACGCCTGCCGCGTGCCGCTCCGGATCGCCGACCACATAGACGATATGCGGCGATGAGCACGCCATCTGGTCGAACACATAGACGTCATTGACGAAGCCCTCGGCCAGCTCGCGACGCGCCTTATCGTCCATCCCGACAAGTCCCGCTCCGTCCAGCACGGACAGCGAGAATCGATCGCCGAACCAGACGGCCTTGCCGCCATTGCGAAGCGGCACGTCCGCGAACGCCCGCACCTTCGCATCGCCGCCCCAGACGATCCGCGCGTCGCTCTCAGCAGATATCGTTACGCTGAGGTCCGAGGCGGAGGGATAGTTGATGAACATCTGCCCCGTCTCGCCGGCGCGTTCGAACGCCGCCAGGAACAGCTCGAGCAGCCGCCGCATCTCGTCCCCCAGAACGCTGGGCAGGCGGACGACGTTCGCGTTACCCGCGAGGTAGGAGAGCATCCAGGAGTAGAGGAAGACGGTCTCGACGTTTTGCGGCGGGAGATGGAAGACCAAACCCAGCGGCCGCGCGCTGCAGCCGGAGGGCAGACGCTGGCGGAATTCCGCAGCCAGGCGCTTGAGCGCCGCGGAGCGGGTCCAATAAGCGAAGTGAACCACGGCGGGCGAAACCTGCTCGCGGCTGCTGTTGCGCAGGATCGTGGATCCCACCTCCGCGGCCAGCGCCAGACGCGCCTCTGAGAAGGGGTGCGCCAGTTGGCTGCGGCTGTCGGCAAGGCGCTTGCGGAAGGCGTCCCGGTCCATCGCAAGCGGCTCGGCGGCGGCCTGATTAAGAGTGATACCACTCATGAAACTACGCCGCCCCCGCTTGCGCCGCGGCGATCACATCGCTGCAGCCGCGCAGCTCGGCTTTCGGGACTCGGCCCAGAATCCGCACAGCTTGTCCGAAGCGGCCGTCCAGGCCCTTGTCGACATAGTCCACGACGCCCCAGTCCTCGGTCAGCACGCTGTGGCCCGGGTAAGATGTGGGTAGAAGCGACAGCACCTGTATCACGCCCTCCTCGCCCGCCTGGCACGGCGCCCAGGTGTCCGGGTTCCGAACGATCACTTCGGTGAAGTTGGGTGGATAGAGCCGGCCGTCCTCACCCTCCATGAACACGGAGCCGATCTGCTCGACGAAGCCATAGAAATTGTAGATCCGGCGGAGGCCAAAGCGGCGCTGCAAGGCGCCCTTGAACACCTCGTTGGAGACCTTTTCGTCCTCGAGCTTCTTCCAGCCCCCCGAATGGATCAGGATCCCGTTGGACAGGTCCAGCTCACCGTCCTCAAAGGACGCATAGAGCTTCGACCAGACGAGGAAGGTGAAGCCGAACATCAGGAACGGCTTGTCGCCGTAGGCCTTGAGGAACTCGCGGACCGCGTCCTTGTCGACAACTAGGTCCTTGTCCATGGCGAAGGTGGCCCGGGCGCCAAACTTCATCATCCCTAGAACGCCCGCCCCCCGCGCCGTCATCGACTGGTCGGTGAGCACCGCGCGGGTATCGATCGCGAGGAACGGCAGTCGTTGACGGCCCAGAATGGGCGCGAAGGTGGCCACGAGTGCGAGGGACTGTCGCTGGGCGGTCTCACCATCGACATAGATGCGGCTCTGCAGCTGGCCCGTGGTGCCGCTGGACTTCAAGACCAGCGAGTGGTCCGGCGTGGACGACAGGTCCAGTTCCTTGAAGAGGCTGACGGGAAGATAGGGAATATCCTGTAGCCGTTCGTAGCGACGCAGGCCGCCCCAGGCGCGGTCGACGATGTTGCGATACGGCTCGCATCGCTCGTAGTGCAGGGCGCTGAGAGTGTTCAGCCCCTCCAACATCATGGAGGCCTTCTCGGCGGATTTCACCGACCACGGCGGCGCCTCAAGGAGCTTGTCGAACATTAAAGCCGGTCCTTCAGCGCATTGTAGTCGAGCTTCCCACTCGCCTTGCGCGGCAAGCTGTCGACCACATGGGCCTTGAAAGCCACGGACGGAAGTCCAAGCGCCTCGGACAGCGTCGACAGACGGGCGCGCATGTCGCCCACTTCCGGCTCATGGAACACCACAATCCGCTCGTTGGCGTCGAGCGCCGCGCAGGGCCCGCCCTCCGACAGGCGCGCCTCGATCTCGTCAAGGCTGATGCGGAGGCCAAAGATCTTCGAGATGCGCTTGCTGCGCCCGGTCAGGAACAGGAAGCCGTCGCTGTCGAGATAGCCGAGGTCGCCGGTCTCCAGACGTCCGCCCTGCTCGTCGCCCAGCGCGAGGTCGTCGCGACCGGTCGCATAGCCCATCATGACGTTGGAGCCGGCGTAGACGACGTGACCGATCTCGCCCGCCGGCAGCGGTTCACCCTGCTCCCCGACCACGCTCAGCGCTCCCCCCTCGAGAGCCGTCCCGACCGAGCCGGCCTTTTCGCTAAAGGCGTCGCTGGGCAGGGTCGTGATCCGCGGGGCGGCTTCGGTTTGTCCGTACATCACGAAAAAGCGCGCGCCGCGCGCCGTGGCCTGCTCGTAGATCTTCGTCTGGAACCGCAGGTCCAGTGCGCCCCCAGCCTGCGTAAAGCTCGTCACACATGGCGGCGCGACAGCCAGGCCGAAGCGGGCCAGCGCTGTGTAGTGAAAAGGAACGCCGGGAAAATGAGTGCCGCCCGCCGCTGCGATCGTCGGCCAGAACGTCGGCGACATGATCGAGTCGTCAATCAGCGCGACCGACGCGCCGGAGACGAGGTGCGACGACAGCACGGACCAGCCATATGAATAGTGGAGCGCCAGGTGACCGACGCCGATCTCGCTCGGCGCGATCTGCAGCGCTCGGGCGATCTGGCGCGCATTGGTGACGACCGCTTCGCCCGACAGCCGGACGAACTTGGCGCTGCCAGTGGTTCCGGAGGTGGAAAGCAGCAGCGCGAGATCGGCGTGCGGTGTGCTCGCTCGACCAGTTGACCGGTGGCCGACGCTGATGCCGTGATGGGTCACGACGGCCTCAAAGGCGACGGGCGGATCGCCCGCGAAGACGACGAATTCGGGATCGTAGGCGTCCAGAAGGGCCGTCAACGCCTCGGGCGTCGCCTTTGCGTCGAGCAGCGCGACGGCATGGCCCAGCGCGCGGGCGGCCAAAATCCCCGCGACGGTGGCGATGTCGTTGCGGACCAGAACGAACGCGAGCCCCTTGCCGGTCCCGCCGAACCCGGCCGCGACCTCGGCCACGCGCGCGCGAAGCGCCGACCGCGTCAGCCAGGCGCCGCAGGCGCCGTCGCGGGCCTCGGCCAAGGCTGGGGCGTCCTCACGGTCGGCTATGACGGACAGCAGACCACCGCAGGTCGCGTCGAAGTCCGTCGCGCTATCCGGAGATTCAGCGGTCACAGAACCAATCCGCCGTCCACGCCAATGACCTGACCCGTGACGTAGCGCGACAGATCGCTGGCGAGAAACAGCACCGCGTCGGCCACATCCTCGGGCGTTCCGGGACGTCCCATGCCGATGTGGCTGATCGCCTCGGCGCGCGCCTCCTCGGACAGCGCGCCGGTCATCTCGGTGGCGATGAAGCCCGGTGCGATGGCGTTCACCCGAACGCCCTTGGGCGCGAGCTCTTTGGCCGCCGCAAGTGTGGCACCGATCAGGCCGGCCTTCGAAGCGGCGTAGGCAAACTGCCCCGGCGCGCCGACCCGGCCGATGATCGACGACATGTTGACGATCGAGCCGCCGCCGCCACGCACCATGAGGCGCACCGCCGCTTCGGTCAGCAGGATGGCGCTCTCCAGGTTCAGTCGCAGGACCTGCTCGATGTCCGCCTGCGGCGTCGCACCCATGACGCCGGGACGCATCACACCGGCATTGTTCACCAGGACGTCCAGACGCTTGAAGCCAGAGAAGGCGGTCCGGACCAGCTCCTTGGCGAACTCAGGGTTCTCAAGTGATCCAGTGACCGGAACGATACGGTCGCCCAGGCCCGCAAAGGTGGCCGCATCCACGGTGCGCGCCGCTGCAAGCACGGTTGCGCCCTGTTCAGCCAAACGGCGCGCGATGGCCGCCCCGATCCCGCGCGACGCGCCGGTGACGATCGCCACCTTGCCCGTCAGGTCGAGCTCAGCCGGCATCGTATTTCGTCATCGTCTCGACGGCCTTGTCGAATGACGACATGGCGACGATCTCGTCGGTTTCCAGCATCGCGTCGAAGTCCTGCTCAAGAATGGCGATCAGCGTCATGTGCGCCATGCTCGTCCACTTCTTGTACTCGCGATAGACGAGCTCCTTGGTGTCGACGTCGCCTTCGATGTCTAGCGCTTCACGAAAGGCGCTGAGAACTCTAGCCTCTACGGTCATACTTATCCCCAGAATCCAAGTTGGTTCACCCGCCGGCGGACGAGGTCGGAGCCTCGGCCTGCGTGGCTTCGTAGACGTCGATCTTCATGCCTCTTGGACCAGTCATGATCCCCTGCTCGATGACGCGCGCGGGGTTTCCGGCCACCAACGAGTTCGGCGGAACGTTCTTCATAACCACGCTGGCGACCGCAACGATGCAGTGATCGCCGATTTCGATGCCAGGCATAACGATGCTTCGCGCCCCGATATGGCACATCCGGCCGATGCGGGTATCCACATGCTTATTGTTTACGAAATCGTGAGTGAGCACGACCGCATCGAAGTTTACCGAAGTGCCCTCGCCAATGTGCACGCCCCGCGGGTTGCTCATGTCCAGCTTGGCCTTCAGCGAGATCGTCGCGCCCTGACCGATATCCATGCCCCAGATGCGGTTGAGGTACAGACGGCGAAGCTCAATGAGCGTGGGTCGAACCGCATTGCGAATGCGGGTCAGTAGCGGCTTCGCCATGATCCTGGAATCCGTTCTCAATCGCCGAATAAGCCCCGCCTAACATGACGACCGCCTGACCGGTAGCACTGCAAGATGGGCGCCGCCGAACGACACGACGGCAGTTCGGGTAGGACAACCGCCGCCTTCGCGGACCGCTGTCAGAACCCTATTTCGCGCCCCCCGCCAGCTCGCGCAGGTACTTCCCGTACTCGCTCTTGCCCTGGAATTCGGCGGACTTCATCAGCTCGGCGTTGTCGATCCAGCCGTTCTCGAAGGCGATTTCCTCGAGGCAGCCGATGCGCAGGCCCTGGCGTTGTTCGAACACCCGGATCAGCTCGCCCGCGCCGATGAGGCTGTCGTGCGTGCCGGCGTCCTCCCAGGCGAAACCGCGGCCCAGCAGCTCCACGTGGAGGTTCCCCTCCTGGAGGTAGACGTCGTTAAGGGCGGTGATTTCGAGTTCGCCGCGGGCCGAGCGCGACAGGGTCTTGGCGATCTCGCTGGCGCGGCCGTCGTAGAAGTAGAGGCCGGTGACCGCGTAGTTCGACTTCGGCTTCGTCGGCTTTTCCTCGATCGACAGCGCCTTGTTGTCAGGCGACAGCTCGACCACGCCATAGCGCTCTGGATCGTGCACGGGATATCCGAACACCGTCGCGCCCTCTTTGCGCGCATCGGCGGCCTTCAGCATTTTCCGGAAGTTCTGCCCGAAGAAGATGTTGTCGCCCAGGATCAGGGTGCTGGGTTCGCCGGCGATGAAATCTTCGCCCAGCAGATAGGCTTCCGCCAGGCCGCCAGGCGTGGGCTGGATAACGTACTCGAACGTCACCCCGAAGCGCGAGCCGTCGCCGAGGAGGCGCTTGAAGCCCGGCTGGTCCTCGGCCGTGGTGATGATCAGAATCTCGCGGATGCCGGCCAGGAACAGCACCGACAGCGGATAGTAGATCATCGGCTTGTCGTAGACCGGCAGCAGCTGCTTCGACACCGCGATGGTCAGGGGGTGCAGCCGGGTGCCGGCGCCGCCGGCCAGGACGATACCCCGTCGTTTCGCTTGCTCGCTCATGCTTTCACCAGACCCAGACGCTCGGAATCGAAACCACGTTGGCGGATGCCCTCGACCCAGGCGTAGTTGTCGACGTACCAGCGGACGGTGTCTTCCAGACCCTCGGCCAGCGGCATGCGCGGCGTCCAGCCCAGCTCGGCCTCCAGCTTGGAGGCGTCGATCGAATAGCGGAAATCGTGGCCCGGGCGGTCGGTGACGAAGGTGATCTTGTCCGCGTGGGTGGTGTTGGCCGGGGCCATCTTGTCCAGGTGCTCGCAGATGATCTTGATCACCTCGAGGTTCCGCTTCGTGGCGTCGCCGCCGATGCAGTAGGTGTCGCCCAGCTTGCCCTTCTGCAGGACCAGCAGCAGCGCTTCGGCGTGGTCGTCCACGTGCAGCCAGTCGCGCACCTGGCGGCCGTCGCCATAGACCGGGATCGTCTTGCCCTCCAGCGCCCGGGTGATCACCGTCGGGATCAGCTTCTCGGGGAATTGGTAAGGCCCATAGTTGTTCGAGCAGTTGGTGATCACCACCGGGAAGCCGTACGTGTGGCCCCAGGCGCGCACCAGGTGGTCGGACGACGCCTTCGACGCCGAATAGGGCGAACGCGGGTCGTAAGGCGTCTCTTCCGTGAAGTCGCCATCCTCGCCCAGGGCGCCGAACACCTCGTCGGTGGAAATGTGATGGAAGCGGAAGGCCGCTTTCTTATCGGCGTCCAGCTTCAGCCAGTAGGCGCGCGCCACCTCGAGCAGGATGGCCGTGCCCATGATGTTGGACTTCACGAAGTCCAGCGGGCCCTCGATCGCCCGGTCGTTATGGCTTTCAGCCGCCAGGTGCATCACGGCGTCGGGCTTGTGGGTCGCGAAGACCGCCTCGAGCGCTGTACGATCACAGATGTCGACGTGTTCGAAGACGTAACCCGGATCGCCGGCGACACTCGCCACGTTTTCCAGATTGGCCGAATAGGTAAGGGCGTCCAGGTTCACCACCTGGTGGCCGTCGGCGATGGCGCGGCGGACAACGGCCGAGCCGATGAAGCCCGCACCGCCTGTGATCAGGATCTTCAAATACGCCCCCTGGGCTGAAAACGACCGCTTCCCTTACTATGAAAGGCGGCCTGTTCAAGGTTCCAGATTTTGGCTGGGCAGGCCCTAACGTCCCGTGACTATTCCGAGATCAAGCTTGGCTGGACTCTCATCTCGCGGCCGTCCGTGCCGCGTCTCGATGTCTTTCTGAAGGGCGCGGGCGGCGAAGGCGTGGCCCGTGAAAAGCGTATCCACGGCCCAGCCGACGATCGGGACGCCGGAAGCCACGCTATCGAGGCCGAGATATCCGGCCATCCGCAGCAGCGTCCCGCGCGAGGCCCCGTTCTGCACAGCCTCGCGCAGCAACAAGGCCGCCGCGCCGACGGAATAGACGGTGCCCGCGACAGGCACCCAGCCGAGCACACCGTCCAGGCCGACGCCCCATGGGCCCACGCCGACAACACGGTCGGAGAGCTGTCTGATCCGTTCGGCCCGTCGCCAGGCCCGGTGCGCGCGATCGCGGGGGTCGTCCATTCGCTAGGAAAGCGCCCGTGCGTCGCGAGTTCCCGCGCTAGATCATGTCCCCCGCCGCGGCGTCGAGCAGCAGGAAGACACGCCCGCCATCCGCGCCCAGCAACCCGGTCAGCGCCGTACCCGACGGGTCACGGGCCACCGCGTCTTCGACCAGAGTCCGATAGCGCCGGACATAGACGCCGGTGCGGTGCTTGACGTCGTCGTCGGTGAACAGTCGCCGCGCAATACGGCGCGTCGCCGCCGGCGCCAGCTTTCGGACGACGTCACGGCCGCCCGCCTGATCTCCGGTCTGCAGCACCGCGGCGATCTCCGTGAGCCGGCCGGCTGGCAACAGCTTGGCGGGCTCGACCCCCATGTGCGCCAGCTCGGCCGCCAGGGTGTCCTCCAGTCGCTCGCCCTCCCCGTCCGCACCGTCCAGCGACGCCAGAAGGTCCTTCCACGTCCAGGTGTCGCCGCCGTCCTCGCCGTCCTCGCTCTCGGGCGTTGGGGCGGCGACGGACGGCGGACCGCCGGCGGCCTCGAACACCGCCGAGAACTCGCGGTCCGTTGCGGTGGGGGTCAGCCGGATACGATTGCGAAGCCCGATCCGATCCGCCAGTTCCGCGCCCGCTGGCGGCGGCGGCGTCGTGATCGGCGGGCCGAGATCAAGCGCTTCAGAGTCGTCAGGATCGCCATCCGCGAGATCGACGACGGGCGGCGGCGCAGGGGCCGGACGCGGCGGCGGGGCCGGCCGCAGGGGAAGCACGGGCGCGGCGGCCGTCGGGCCAGCCACAGCCGCGACCCCCATCAATTTCACCGCCTCGGACAGCATTTCGAAGTTCCGGCGGACCCGATCCTGGAAGGCGGCGTCGATCGCCTGCGCCTCCTCGGCGGTGCGGCGCGCATGGGCCATCAGCTCGTCCATGCCATCGGCGACGGTGGCCCGGACCCGGTCGGCCTGGCCGGCGGCGGCGGCGGGCATCCGCGCCACCCGCTGCTCGATCTCGACCATCATGGCGGACAGCTCTTCCAGCGTCGCGCGGGCGGCGGCGGCGCCCTCCTCCAGCTTGCGCGCGGTGGCGGCCCCGGCGTCCTCGACCATCCGGGACGACTGTTCGACCAGCGCCTTGGCCTCCTCGAGGCGGGCTTCGAACACCTGGTTGGCCTTCTGACCGGCGTTGAACGCCGCCTCGGACAGCTGATCGACCTGATCGCGAGCGGTGGTGGCGTGACGGGCCGCGGCGGCGCGGGTCTCCTCCGCCGCCTTGGCCAACGCCTCGATGGCCGCGCGGGTCTGCGCCTCCAGCTGGGCGCGCTGCTCGGCGGCGGCGGACGAAACCGCCTCCAGCGCATGCAGGGTCGACTGGCCGAACTCCTCGCGCTCGGCCTTGGCCGTTTCGGCGATGTCGCGGAACTGCAGCGCGGCGTCGGCCATGAGGCGCCGCAGCTGATCGCCGCCGGTCAGCGCCTGCGTGCTCATCTCGTTCGCGGATCGCCGAGCGTTGGCGATGTAGTCCCCCAGTGTCACGGCATGGGCCTCGGCATTGGCCGCAAACGCCTCATGATCGCCCTTCAGCGTCTGGCTCAGCGACACCAGCGCGGCGCGTTGCTCGGTCAGGCCGGACTCCACCGCGCGAACCTGATCGGCGACGCCGGCGCCGGCGTTTTCCAGGCGGGCGATATGGCGGGTCAGATCCTCGCCCGCAGTGCGGGCCGCGTCGCTGGCTTCCCCGGCCGCGGCGGCAAGATCGGCGGCGCGGGCGGACAGCGCCCCTTCGGCGTCACGGATCTGAGTTTCGGCCACCGTCGTCGCCTCGGTGATCATCCGCGCCTGCTGGCCGATGGCGTCGCTCACCCGGGTCGCCTGGGCGTCCAGGGTCTGGGCCAGCCCTGCCATCTCCGAGCGTTCGCGTCCCAGGGTGGTGGCCAGCTCCTGGGCTGTGCGGACCGACTGGGCGGTCGCCCCCGTCAGCTTGTCGGTCTCGAACGCCAGCGCCTCGCGCAGAGCGACCAGGGAGTCGCGGGCGTCATCCGCCGCCGCGGCGGCCCGATGGATCTCCTCGCGCACCGCCAGGGTCACGTCGCCGGCGCGCGCCGCGGCGATCAGGGTCGGCGCCAGCATATCGTCCGCCATCGCCTTCGCCCGCCGGGTCTCGTAGGCCAGCTTCTGGCCCTGACGGATCATGTAGGCGGCGCCCAGCACGAAGATCGCCGGCCCCACCGCCAGCAGTGCGAAGACGACCAGCGCGAAGGTATCGTTCTGCAGCGGCGCGACGTTGTTGCGATAGCCGACGGCGAAGGCGATGGGGGCCAAGGCCCACAGCAGCGCCACCGCCACGGCGATCAACCACGTGGGCCACGCGGACGGGCGGTCCACGGTCTCGACGGCGGCATAGGCGTCGGCGTCGCTCTGCGCCGCGAGGGCGCGCGCCCCGCGACCGCCTACCATCGGCGTGACGTCCGCCTCGTCCATGGGGCGGAACCCCGGCGTCGCGACATGCGCCAGCTCGACCTCGGGCTCGGCCAGGTGAGCGTCCTCGTCGGGGCCGCCGAAGTCCATCGGTCGCGACCGCTTTGAGAACCTCATCAACGCCCGTTCCTTCAGCTCTTCGCCACCGACCCTACGCGGGCCGGTCATCCAGGATATCAGGCGCGCAGGATTACCCGCCGTGCGGCCCGACGCAAACAGCCGGGCCGACGAATCACGCGCTGAACGTCGGATGCCGCGGCGCTCAGGCCTTGGCGGCGGTGGCGCGCGGGGTGTCGGGGCAGTCCGCCCGGATCACCCTCTCAGCCCGCGGGGCCTGTCGCGGCGACCGCGCGACCGTGCGCTGGTCGGCGACCACGACGCCGATCCGCGGCGGCTCGGCCCGCGGCGTTTCAAGGGTGACGCCGAAGTGAGAAAAGGCAGCCGCCGACGAATGCACGACCACCGCCGCCACCATTTCCGTCAACGTCGCCATGGGCCCACCCCCGCGATTCCACCGATCGTTGCTATACGATAGCGCAGCGCGGGGCGGGAGCGTCCGGAACGTGAAATGTTTGTCATCTGGCGCCGGGAGCGACCGGGGCCAGCTCCACGACGACGGGATAGTGATCGGAGCCAAGCCGCGGCCCGCGCTTGACGCTGACCGTCGCCCAGTCCCGCCCGGCGTACACATGATCTATCGGCAGGTAGGGAAACGGCGCCGGGAGGCGATTGTGGCTGATCGTTTCGGCCGGCCAGGTGAAGAGGCCCCGCGTGCGCCGGATCAGGCCGAAGTCCGCATCGTCCCGCCGTCGCGCAAATGACCAGGGCGTCGAATTGAAGTCGCCGCCCAGGATCAGGCGCGCACCCGGATGCCGCGCCACGACCTGACGAAACTCCGCGGCTTGGGAGGCATTCAGGGCGAAGCGCGTCGGCCAGTGCCGATGGACCGCGATCACCGGGAACTCGCCCCGCTCATCCCGAAGCGTGACCACGGAATAGTAGCCTCGCGGGTCTTCCTTGACGTTCGGCTCGATGACCTCGAACCCGCGCGTGAAGATCCCGGCGCCGCAGCCCTGGCAGGTCCGGTGATATCCCGCCGCCAGCAAGGCGCCGCGCAACGCGCCACCCTCCTGCAGCAGGATGATGTCGGGCTTCTGGTCCAGAACCCACCGCGCCGCCTCTTCAGCCTTGGGATTTCGTCCCCAGGCGTTGAACTGGATCACCTTGATGGGCCGCCCCCCTGGAGCGATCGGGGCCCGGCCATCGTCCGCTAGGTACTCCGGCAGGATAAGCGCGCCGCTCGCGACGACGCCGACAGCGACCAGGGCCAACGTGATCTCGCGGAACGGTCGGGCCGCCAGCAGGGAAAGCGGGAGCGCAAGCAGCGCAAGCGCCAGATAGGCGGGCGCAAAATGCGTCAGGACATCCAGGCGGACACTGAAACGGCCGCCCTGCGCCAGGAGCGCAAGAGCGGCCGAACCAAGGGACAGAAGCAGCGCCCAGGCGCCGACGATCGCGGATAGTCTCACCCGGGCTCCATAGCATGAGGAGCCCGCGGGGAAACGTTTCGGACCGCCCCGGCGCGCGGCCTAGAGAAGGAAGTCCGAGGCCTGAAGCGTGCCGCCGACGCCGACGCCGACGATCAATTGCAGGTCGCTCACGCCGTTACCGTCGGTATCGAACTGGATGTGGGCCTGGCTGCCGACCAGATCATAGCGCATCTCGCCGGCGATCTTGTGGAACGCCCCAGTGCCCAGGAAGATGAACTTCTGGTCGCCCGCAACATTGGTGTTGGCGTCGATCATGCTGAGCGAGATTTTGTCGCCCTCAGCCCGGTTGAAGTCCGTGATAACATCCGGCGTGGCGGTAATATCGCCCTGGCGGAAGAAGAACTGATCCGCGCCAGCGCCGCCTGACATCGTATCCGCGCCCGTTCCCGCTTCGATGGTGTCAGCGCCGGCGCCGCCCGAGATCGAGTCGTCGCCTTCGTTGCCCTTAAGCGAGTCCGCATCAGCGTCGCCGGCGATGGTGTCGGCGCCCAGGCCGCCCGTGATGACGTCGGCTCCGTCACCGCCCAGCAAGTAGTCGTTGCCCTCGAGGCCTTGAATGAGGTCCGAGCCGCCCAGACCTAGCAGTCGGTCGTCGCCGGCCGAGCCGTACATCTTGTTGTCAAGCGCATTGCCTTGGCCCTCCAGACCGACATCGGCCAGACGAAGGACCTCCACATTGTCGGGCAGGACGAAGTCGACCGTCGTGTAGATCGTGTCATTCCCCGCGCCGGCGTCCTCGATCACCCGGTCGCCATCGCTACGGACGTAGTAGGTATCGTCGCCGGCGCCGCCGACCATGGTGGACCGGCTGAGGCCGCCGCTCGTGATATAGTCGTTGCCGGCGCCGCCGATCATGCTCATGGCATGGACGCCGTCAGCGCTCAGGCGGTCAGCCGCATCCGTGCCGGTGAGGACGACGATCTGCTGCCGGGTCGCCTCGATTGCCGCGACGCTGAAGTCCGCAGCCTTTGCCAGGACGCCTCCCGTCAGGCCGGTGTAGAGGCCCGAGTGCGTCGAGGTCCAGGTCTCGACAAGCGACTTGCCGCCATCCGTCGGCGTCTTGATCGTGGTGTTCGCGCTCTCCGTGACGCCGGTGTTGGAGCTCATATTGTACTGGGTGGCGTTGTTCTTGGAGACGTTGACGTCCGTCGACTCCGTGACCCGGATCCACGCCTGCTGATCGGGTAGACCCGCAACGGTGTTTCCCGTGACGGTGACGTGGGTCGCGCCGTCCACCGTGATCCCCTGGTAGAGCGAGCCCACCACGAGGTTGTTGGTGACCGTAACGTTCTCGTAGCCCGATCCCGTCTCGTCCCGCATGAAGACGCCCTGGAAGGTAGTGCCAGCGCCGCGAACCATCACGTTGTCGGACACTGTGATGTTCTTGGTCAGCGTCTTGACGTTCGACGTCCAGAACTGGATCCCGTCGGAGTGGTCTCCGGACACGGAGTCGAAGTCGGTGAAGTAGTTCTTCGTGATGGTGACGTTGGAGGAACCGCCCCCACGCACGCCGTCCACGCGGATATCGTGGAAAGAGTTGTTCGTGATCGTCAAATTCGTGTCGTCGAGATGGCTGATGCCCATCTTCAGATCGTGGAACTCAGAGTTCTTGATCACCACGTTGTCGCTATTGCGGATCAGGATCGCCGCCGCATCGTTTGCGCCGTTGGAGTCGAGGCTTCCGTGGACGTTGACGTCGTCCAGGACGAGGTTTTTCGAACCGAAGACCAGGAACGGATTGTCCGCCCCGGCCGGGTTCACCGAAAACTCGAGCCCCTTGAACGTGAACCCGCCCACATTGCTGAGGTTGAAGCCCGTCAAGACCGCTTCCTGCGCGGGGTTCTGCGACGTGATCGTGACGTTGCCATTGATCTGCACGTCGCGGAGGCCGAAGCCTGAGTAAGTCCCCGGCGCCAGCTGGATCACGTCTCCAGATTGGGCGGTCTTCATCGCGCTGACCAAGCCAGCGGAATCCTTAACAACGACACTAACCACTCGCGCCTCCAGCGACTAAAATCCCTGGGCACGAGGCGCGATCTTCGTCGCTGGCTCGTTCCCCACCATTCACGTTTGAAGGTAGGGGCAAGCGATTGCGGAGTAGTGTACTTAGCTGGTTAATATATCTCGAACTTTACAATCCGTTAATCATGCTAAATGCTGAATAGACTTCGCTTTCGATTCTAGCTTACCGATACATGTGTCGGTTGATCTGCCGTAAAGACGCTCGCCGTTGAGGATTTCGAGGCGCGTTCGTGAGCGATCAACCAGCGCTTCCGCTCCAGCCCGCCGGCGTATCCGGTGAGGGAGCCGTTGGATCCGATGACCCGGTGACACGGTGCGACCAAGGCGATCGGGTTCGCGCCGTTCGCCGACCCGACGGCGCGCACCGCGGTCGGACGCCCCACGGCAACGGCGAGTTGGGCGTAGGTCCAGGTCTCGCCTGCCGGAATACGGCAAAGCGTCGACCACACGGCGCGCTGGAAATCCGTGCCGTCGGCCCTCCACGCGACCCCGCTCAGCCCATCGACCTCGCCCGCGAAGTACGCTTCGAAGACCGCGCGCAGCGGCCCACGACCTTCGACGAGCATGGTGGTCGGATAGCGGCGGCCGATCCAAGACCGCAGGGCCGGCTCATAGTCCGTCCAATTGAACGCCCGCAGCACGCCCATGCGATCGGTGACGACCAGCGCCGTACCAATGGGCGTCGGAAGGCGATCAAGGGTCAGGGTCTCAGGCGACATTGCAGTCATTGGGGGCGGTCCTGTCTTGAGGGGTCGTGGGTGCTGCCGAGGCGAATGCGGGGTCGGCAGCCCAGAGGTGTTGCGCCGCATAGGCCCGCCAGGGGCGCCAGGCTGCGCTCAGGGAGAGCATTTCATCAGCGTTGGGCCGCACCCCCGCCCCATCGGTCATGGCGCGCATCAGGCCGATGTCCGCCTGCGGGAAGGCGTCGGGCTCCCGCAGTTCGCGCAGCGCAATGTACTGCGCTGTCCACGGGCCGACGCCCGGCAAATCCCTAAGCGCTGCGATCGCAGTGTCCAAATCCGCCCGGGGCGTGAAGATCGTGGGGTCGGCGGCCACCGTTCGCGCTAGCCCCTCGAGGGCGGCCCCGCGGGCGCGCGGCATGCCTAGCGCGGCGATGTCCTGCCCTATCAGGCGATGCGGCGCTGGGAACACCCGACTCAATCCAAGCGATGCGGCGATCGGCAGATCGATCGTCCCGCCGTACTGCGCCACCAGCTTCGCCGCGAGGCCGCGCGCTGCGCCGACGGCGATCTGCTGACCCAGGATGGCGCGCACTGCGAGTTCGAAGCCGTCCCAGGCGCCGGGCGCACGCAGCCCCGGGCGGGCCGCCACCAGGGGGGCCAGCCGCGGATCCTGACTGAGGTGCGCGCCGATCTGGATCGGATCGGCCGAGAGATCGAACACCCGACGGACCCGGGCGATGACCGCCGGTAGAGCCTGCAGCTTCGAGAAGTGAATCTCAGCCTGAAGGGCGTCATCCTCGCGCGGCGTGACGATCACCACGCCGGTCGCACCGTCGACCTGCAAGGTCCGAGCGTACCGTCCCGGCTCCACCCGTTCCACGCCGGGAATGGCGCGATCGGTCAGAAACCGGACGATCGCGGCCCAATCGTAAGGCGGCTTGTAGGGAAGTCGCACGACGATACCGTCGGCGGCGGGCGTCTCGGCCTTGTGACTGCGCCGCAGGGCGCCTGGGGGCCGCGCGAAGAGCTGCTGAAAGGTCTCGTTGAAGCGCCGCACGCTGCCAAAGCCGCTGGCCAGGGCGACCTCGCTCATGGGCAGACGGGTTTCCTGGATCAATTGTTTCGCCAGCAACACCCGTCGCGTCTGAGCGACCGACACCGGTGAGGCCCCCAGGTGTTGGCGAAACAGGCGGCGCATCTGCCGTTCGCCAACCCCCAGCCGAGCGGCCAACGCATCGACATCGCCGTCATCCAGCGCGCCGCTCTCGATGAGGGCCAAAGCGCGCGAGACCGTGTTCGACGTGCCGCGCCACGCGCCAAGGTCCGGCGACGCCTCGGGCCGGCAGCGGAGGCAGGGACGGTAGCCCGCCTCCTGCGCCGCCGCGGCGCTGGGATAGAACGTCATATTCTGGGGTTTCGGAGTCCGCGCGGGGCAAATCGGACGGCAATAGATGCCCGTCGTCTTCACGGCGCCGAAGATGCGCCCATCGAACCGTGAATCACGGGTCTGGAATGCACGGCGGCAGGCTTCGAAATCCATGTCCATGCAGAGACGATGCGCGCTCGACGGGTTCACGTCTCGCGGTTTTCGGACATTATTGCGTGGCGAGGCTTCAGCACAGACGCGGCGCCGGCCGCCGACGCCGGGCGGTTAACTCACCGCAACCGAATTGGGATATGGGTCAGCCCTATGCCCCAGAGCGTCAGCGTCATCGTCCCGCACTACAACGACCCGACCGGCCTGGACGCCTGCCTGGCGGCCCTGGTCGCCCAGACCGTGGCGCCGGACGAAATCATCGTGGCCGACAACAACTCACCCCAGGGGCAGGCGGAGATCGCCCGCGTCGTCGCGGGCCGGGCGCGGCTTGTCGTCGTCACGGAGCAAGGCGCCGGCCCCGCGCGCAATGGCGGCGTCGCGGCCAGCTCCGGTGACATCCTGGCGTTCACGGACTCCGACTGTATTCCCGCGCCCGACTGGCTGGCCAACGGCCTGTCCCGTCTCGCGCAATTCGACTTGGTCGGCGGCGCGATGACGGTCCTTGTCGATGACGAGGCCCGGATGACGCCGGTCGAGGCGTTCGAGCGCGCCTTCGCCTTCGACAATCGCCAGTATGTCGAACACAAGGGATTTTCCGTCACCGCCAATCTCTTCACCCGGCGGACGATCTTCGACGCCGTCGGCGGATTTCGCGTGGGCGTTCCGGAAGACCTCGACTGGTGCCACCGCGCCCGCGCCGCGGGCTATCGGATCGGTTACGCCGCCGACGCCCTCGTCGGCCATCCGGCCCGCCGCACGTGGCATGAGATCGTGCGCAAGTGGGGTCGCCTGAACGCGGAAGCCTTCGGCCTCCAGCGGACGCAGAAGCTGGGGCGGGTCAAATGGTTCGTGAAAGCCCTGGCGATGCCGGCCTCGGCGATCGCCCACTCGGCGCATCCGCTGACGACGCCAAAGCTTCGGCTTGCCCGAGATCGCCTGAATGCCCTCGCGATGCTCTACGGTCTGCGGTTTTGGCGGTCGGCTGACGCCCTGCGCCTTCTTATCCGCGGCGCGTAATCGGCGCCGCGGCGCTGCCTATTGAACACAGGGATGGCTGATGAGCGCACTCGACACCCTCAAGGAGCGGATCAAGCTCCGGCGCCTGACGCGCAACGAGTACGAAAACTTGGAACTGCGGCGGTGGTTCGCCGAGAGCTTCGGCGTCGAAGTCGGGCTCTATTCCTACGGCTGCTTCGACCGGTGGCGCTTCCCGTCCCGCACGCGGATCGGACGCTACTGCTCGTTCGCCAAGTCCGCGCGGGTGCTGGACAGCAATCACCCGATCGAGGCGGTGACGACCCACCCCTACCTCTACGACCCCTACTTCGGGGTCGTTACCGAGAACCCGCTGGATCCGCCCTGGCTGGTGATCGAGGACGATGTCTGGCTGTCCCACAACGTCACCGTGACGCCAGGCTGCAAGCACATCGGCCGCGGCGCGATCATCGGTGCTGGCGCAGTGGTGACCAAAGACGTACCGGCCTACGCGATCATGGCAGGCATGCCGGCGCGTGTTGTCCGATACCGCTTCGACGCCGAAACCCAGGCGGCCCTTGAGGCGTCCCGCTGGTGGGAGCTTAGCAAGGCCGAACTGACCGAACTGGTCCGCAAGGCCCCGGACGCCATCCTGCAGCCAACAGCGGCCAGGCTCGCCGCCTTGGCCCTGCCCCGGCGCTGACCCCCTAACCTAGCGCCACGGCCAGCCGCTTGTCCCGGGCGATGGAGATCGACGCGGCGAGGTGGGCGACCACCGTCAGAACCACGAACGGGATCACGGCGGCGTAGCCGTAAGCCAGGGCCTGATCGCCGTGCGCCGGCTCCATCTTGTCTGCGATCCAGCCGACATAGACCGGGCCCACGCCCAGGCCAACGAGGTTCAGCACGAACAGCAGGATGGCGCCCGTCATGGTGCGCTGCGCCGGCGCGACGGCGTTCTGGGCGACCGTCAGGGCCGGGGCCAGGTAGGCCTGGTTCATCAGCATCGGCCCCAGCAGGAACAGCATGGCGATCTGCCATGTCGGCGCCCACAGCATGCCGAACCAGAATGGGATCGACAGCGCAAACGCGATGGCCGGCACCCAGGAGAACCAGCGGCGGTCTTTCTGGCCCAGCCGGTCCACCAGCCAGCCTGACATGACCGTGCCAACGATGCCGGTGACGCCCAGGGCCAGGGCGTACCAGGTCGCGACGTCGGCCGCGGCCATGCCCTTCACGCCCTCGAGGAACTGGGGATTCCAGACCAGGCCCGCATAGCCTACGAACGCGGACATGGCGCTGGAGACGGCGGTCAGCACCAGGGTGCGGTTGGCGAAGAAGCCGGCGATGGCGCTCATCAGCGGCGGCGCCGGCGGATGCTCGGTCCCGCCGTCCAGAACCGCATCGAGCCCGCCGCGCTTCGGCTCGCGCACCAACAGCAGCATCAGCACCGCCAGGATGATCCCCGGCGCGCCCACCACGAAAAAGGCGGTCCGCCACCCGTACGCCAAGGCCAGTTTGCCGCCCAGGAAGGCGCCCAGCATCGACCCCACCGGCACGCCCAGCGAATAGATCGCCAGCGCCATGCCGCGGCGCTCGGCCGGGAAATAGTCGGAGATCAGCGAGTAGGACGGCGGCGATCCGCCCGCCTCACCGAAGCCCACGCCCATCCGGTAGAGCAGGATCTGCAGGAAGTTCTGGGCCGTGCCGCAGAGCGCCGTGAACAGGCTCCAGATGGCGCATGCCAGGGCGATGATCCATTTGCGGCTCACCCGGTCGGCCAGATAGGCCACCCCGATGCCGCAGGTCGTATAGAGCAGGGCGAAGGATGTGCCGCCCAGCAAACCGAACTGGGTTTTGCTGAGGTGCAGCTCGGCGGAAATCTGCTTGCCGAGGATCGAGATGATCTGCCGGTCCAGGAAGTTCAGCGTGTAGACGATGGCCAGGAACCAGACGACGAAATAGCTGTAGCCCGCCGACGCCTTAGGCGCGGCCTGCGTGTCGACGCTCATCCTGAAACCCCCATGCCCTGTCCGTCCCGGCCGGTGTTCCGGCTCGAAGAACGGGTACGCGCTTCCGTCGCTCCGGCTTGTGCCATGCCCCAGCGGGTGTCGCCAGCGGCATTGCGTTTCAGCGCTGCAAGCGGAACCGGGGGCTCACTTCCGCTGTCCACGCCCCAAGAATTCCTGCGGGGCCCTCGCCTTGCCTCACCCGGACCCCACCGCTAACTCCAAGCGCGGGATCGGCGCGCCAACGGAAGGCGCGCGGGGTTCCGCCGCTTAATCGAAGGTCCGCCCATGGACGCCAGCGTCCTGCATCGTCCGGCCCACGCTGGGCCAGAAAACCTGGAAGGCCCCTTGTCCGCCAAGACCCTCACCCATCTGCAGCGGCTCGAGGCCGAGAGCATCCACATCATGCGCGAGGTGGTCGCCGAGTGTGAAAACCCGGTGATGCTCTATTCGATCGGCAAGGATTCAGCCGTCATGCTGCATCTCGCGGCCAAGGCCTTCTATCCGTCCAAGCCGCCCTTCCCGCTGCTGCACGTCGACACGACCTGGAAGTTCCGGGCCATGTACGAGATGCGCGAACGCATGGCGAAGGAGTTGGGCTTCGAGCTGCTGGTCCACCGCAACCCCGACGCGCTGGCCCAGGGCATCAACCCCTTCACCCATGGCAGCGCCGTTCATACCGACATCTGGAAGACCGAGGGCCTGAAGCAGGCGTTGGACAAGTACGGCTTCGACGCCGCGTTCGGCGGCGCCCGCCGCGACGAGGAGAAGAGTCGCGCCAAGGAGCGCATCTTCTCCTTCCGCGCCGCCCACCACCGCTGGGATCCCAAGAACCAGCGGCCCGAACTCTGGCGCATGTACAATGCGCGGAAGAACCCCGGCGAAAGCATCCGGGTGTTCCCGATCTCCAACTGGACCGAGCTGGACATCTGGCAATACATCCACCTTGAACAGATCCCCATCGTACCCCTCTACTTCTCGGACGTGCGTCCGGTGGTCGAGCGTGACGGCACGCTGATCATGGTCGACGACGACCGCATGCCGCTTCACCCCGGTGAAGTCCCGATGATGAAGTCGGTCCGGTTCCGCACGCTGGGGTGCTACCCCCTCACCGGCGCCGTCGAGAGCACGGCGGCCACCCTACCCGAGATAATCCAGGAAATGCTGCTCACCACCACGTCGGAGCGCCAGGGCCGCATGATCGACCACGACCAGGCCGCGTCGATGGAGAAGAAGAAGCAGGAGGGCTACTTCTGATGGCTCACCAATCGGCGCTCATCGCGGAAGACATCACCGCCTACCTGCACCAGCACGAACACAAGAGCCTGCTGCGCTTCCTCACCTGCGGCTCGGTCGACGACGGCAAGTCCACCCTCATCGGGCGCCTGCTCTACGACTCCAAGATGATCTTCGAGGACCAGCTGGCGGCGCTGGAGGCCGACTCCAAGCGGGTCGGCACCCAAGGCGGAGATATCGATTTCGCCCTGCTGGTGGATGGTCTGGCCGCGGAGCGCGAGCAGGGCATCACCATCGACGTCGCCTACCGGTTCTTCTCGACCGACAAGCGCAAGTTCATCGTCGCCGATACCCCCGGCCACGAGCAGTACACCCGCAACATGGTCACCGGCGCCTCTACGGCCGACGCGGCCATCATCCTGATCGATGCGCGCAAGGGCGTGCTGACCCAGACCCGGCGCCACAGCTATCTGGTCCGCCTCCTGGGGATCCGCCACGTGGTGCTGGCGATCAACAAGATGGACCTGGTGGACTGGAGCCAGGCCGTGTTCGACACCATCCTGGACGAATACCGCGATTTCGCCGCCCAGATCGGCCTGACCGCCTTCACCGCCATTCCGATGTCGGCGCTGAAGGGCGACAACATCACCGAGCCCTCCGACAAGGCGCCCTGGTACGATGGCCCGCCGCTGATGCGCTGGTTGGAAGACGCCCCGATCGAGGATGACCTCCAGGCCAAGCCGTTCCGGATGCCGGTCCAGTGGGTCAATCGCCCGAACCTCGACTTCCGCGGCTTCTCCGGGCTGGTGGCTTCCGGCGTGATCAAGCCCGGCGACAAGGTGAAGGCCCTGCCCTCCGGACGGGAGAGCACGGTCGATCGGATCGTCACCCTCCGCGGCGATCTGGACGAGGCCGTCGCCGGCCAATCCGTCACCCTCACCCTGAAGGACGAGATCGACGTCTCCCGCGGCGACGTCCTGTCGGTCGCCGACAGGCCGCCCGAGGTCGCCGACCAGTTCGAGAGCACCATCGTCTGGTTCGACGACGAACCGTTGCTGCCGGGCCGGACCTATCTGCTGAAGCTGGGGACCCGCACCGTGACGGCCCAGGTGGCCGAGCCAAAGTACAAGGTCAACGTCAACACGATGGAGCACCTGGCGGCGACTCGGCTGGAGCTCAACGAGATCGGCGTCAGCAACCTCTCCCTGTCGGCCCCGATCGCCTTCGACCCTTATGCGGAGAACAAGGACCTCGGCGGGTTCATCCTGATCGACCGCCTGTCCAATCGGACGGTTGGCGCGGGCATGCTGCACTTCGCCCTGCGCCGAAGCCAGAACATCCACTGGCAGGCCACGGACATCTCCAAGGCCGCACGCTCGATGGCCAAGGGCCAGAAGGCGCGGGTGGTCTGGTTCACCGGCCTGTCCGGCTCAGGCAAGTCGACCATCGCCAACCTGCTGGAAAAGCGCCTCGCCGCCGAGGGTCGCCACACCTACCTGCTGGACGGCGACAACGTCCGGCACGGCCTGAACCGCGACCTGGGCTTCACCGATGAGGATCGGGTGGAGAACATCCGGCGGGTCGCCGAGGTGTCGAAGCTGATGGTCGACGCCGGCCTGATCGTCCTGGTGTCGTTCATTTCGCCCTTCCGCGCCGAGCGCCAGATGGCCCGCGAACTGTTGGACGAGCGCGAGTTCGTCGAGGTCTTCGTCGACACCCCCCTGGCCGAGGCCGAGAAGCGCGACGTAAAGGGCCTCTACAAAAAGGCGCGCGCCGGCGAGTTGAAAAACTTCACCGGCATCGACAGCCCGTACGAGGCGCCGGAGGCGGCGGAGATCCGCATCGACACGACGCAGCTGACGCCCGAACAAGCCGCCGAGCAAATCTTCGCCTGGCTGGAAGGCGCCTTCGATCCGGGGATCTAGTGAAGTGCGCGACCTTCAGCTGAGGGTCGCGCGCACCACCAGCTGGTAGCCGAACAAGCGCGGGAGCCGACGGGCCAGTCCGCGCACGATCGCCATGCGCGCCGACTTCGGAAGGATGCGGAAGGGCGGCAGATGGTAGGCCCCCATCCACGATCCGGCCGAGGCTGAGACGTCAACAACCCGCATGCCGGCGTGCTCGAACAGGCCCCGCAGCGTCTTCAACGTGAACCAGCGCAGGTGCGTGGCGTCCATGATCCCGCTCTCGCGGTAGTCGAAGCGGCCCGACAGCAGCATCAGCCTGACGGCCCAGTGCGCGACGTTGGGTACAGAGGCGATAATCATCCCGCCCGGCGCCAAGCCGGCCTTGGCCGTCTCCAGCAACATGGCGGGCGATGGGACATGTTCCAGGACGTCGCTGAAAAGGATAAGATCGAAGGGTCCGCGCGCTTGGAGCAAGGCTTCGTCCATGAGCCCCGTGACGACGTCCAGGCCCCGCGCCCGCGCGGCGGCGGCGCGCTCTGGGTCAGGCTCCACACCTAGAATTCGACAGTTCTTACCCTCTGTGACCTTCAGGGTGTGCGTCCCGGCCGCGCACCCCACGTCGAGCACCCTGACGCCCTCGGGCACCCACGCCCGAATGATCTCCGGGACCTCGCCCATATCCCTGGGCCCAAATGCCACGTTCTGATCGTATCGGAGCCCGTTCACCTGCGTCACGAAGCCCGCAGCATTGACGTCGGGACTCACAGCTTGCGCCGAGCCATCCATAATCAGCCACCCTGTCCCCACCGCCGTTCATGAAACGGCAGCGGGTGAACGGGAGTCAACCAAATAGGGGGGTTGGGACAGCCACACGCGGTAGTGGCCGTCCCGTTTCACACGCGGCGGAGTGTCAGAATTCCAGGACGATCTTGCCGAAGTGCTCGCCGGCGCCCATGCCCGCGATCGCCGACTTCGCGTCGGTCCACGGCACGACCTTGTCCACGACGGGCCGGATCTTCTGCAGGTCCATCGCCCGGCACATCGCCTCGAACATGTCGCGTGAGCCGACCGAGAGACCCTGCAGCTTGGCCGAGTTTCCGATCAGCGCCGCAGGGTTGAAGGGCTCGCCGGCGCCGGCGACGATACCGATGATGGCGATATGGCCGCCAACTTTGATCGCCTTCATGCTCTCCTGGATGGTGCCGCCGCCGCCGACTTCCATGATGAAGTCCGCGCCCTTGCCGGCCGTGGCCTCGCGCACCGCCTTCGACCATTCCGGGGTGGTTTTGTAGTTGACCACGTGGTCGGCTCCGAGCGCCTTGGCGCGCTCCAGCTTGGCGTCCGACGACGAGGTGATGAGAGTGCGATAGCCCGCCGCCTTGGCGAACTGCAGGCCGAAGATCGAGACCCCGCCGGTGCCTTGCAGCACGACCGTGTCGCCGGGCTCCAGCCGCGCATCCACGAACAGCCCCCGCCAGGCGGTGAGCGCCGCGCAAGGCAGCGTCGCGACCTCATGGTCGGTAAGGTAGTCGGGAACCTTGGACAGCCCTTCTTGGCTGAACACCTGCAGTTCGGCGCCGGCGCCGGGGATCGGGAAGCCCAGCGCGCTCATCAGCTTTTCCAGCGACGGCGGCCCGGAGACCCAGTTCTGGAAGAACAGCGTCGAGACCCGATCACCGGCCTTGAAGCGCGTGACCCCCGGCCCCACCGCCTCGACGTAGCCGCAGCCGTCGGAGAAGGGCGTGATGATGTCGTTGGCCGTCGCCGCGGCGCGGCCGTACATGCCGTGGATCATCAGGAAGTCGCGGTAGTTCAGCGAACAGGCCTTCATCCGCACCAGCACCTGCCCATGGCCGGGTGTCGGGTCAGCAACTTCGACCACCTGAATGGCGTCCGGGCCCCAGGGGGCGGTGACGTTGAGCGCGCGCATATAAACTCCTCCGATTGCGCGCATCATGGCGCGGCGGCGAGCGGCGGCAACCGTGTCGCCACGTCATCCGCCGCTACGTTATCCCCGGCCGGCGGGCAGCACCGGTGAAGAGCCCCACTGAGCGGGGTCGTGTCCGAAGACCATCACTGTATCGGCCGACCGCAGTGCAAGCAGACGGTCCAGGGACTGGTTCATCGCCTCATGGTCGGCGGTCTCAGGAAACCGCCGGCTCTCCACCACGCCCTCGTGGTAGCAGGCGTCGCCGACCAGCAGGTGATCCCCCTGCCCGCTCCGCACACGCAAGGACTGATGTCCCGGCGTATGACCCTGGCTGGGGATACAGACCGCCGCACCGTCGCCGAACAGGTCGTGCTCGCCATCGACCAGCCGCACCTCGTGGCCCAGGTCGAAGTAGCGTTTGCGCAGGCCGTATCGCTGAGACGTCTCACGCTCGAACCCCGCCGTCCACTCGGCCCGTTGGACCACCACGGTGGCGTTGGGCAGTTCGCGCAGGCCGCCGGCGTGATCGAAATGCAGGTGGGACAGCACGGCGTAACGCACCCGCGCCGGATCGATGTCTAGCCGATGCAGATGCGCCGTAACCGTTTCGTCCGGCGCAAGGCTCACGTCCATGCCCTGGCCCCGCAGCGCCACCAGATAGCTCTCCTCGCGGTCGCACATCGTCGCAGGCACGCCGCAATCGAACAACGCCAAGCCCTGGGGATGCTCGATGACGTAGAACGGGATCGGCACGCTCACCTGCTCGGCGTCCATGCCCATCCCCGCGCCGGAGCTATGAAACTGGCCGCAGATGCAACCAAACAGGCGAACGGTCACGGAACCCCCCTCAAGTCGGATCCAGCTTTCGCACGCCATACAGGCGCACAGCGCCGACCAGCCCCGCGGCGCACATGGCGGTCATCAGGAAATACCCCTGGGCTCCGAACCTGTCGAACAGCGGCCCGGACGCCAGGGTCGCCAAGCCCATCAGCATACCGCTCGACAGCGCCGAGTTGAGCGCCTGGGCCGCTGAGGCGTTCTGCGGCGTCGACAGCCGTTCGATCAGTTGCAGGGACGCCAGGAACGTCGCCGCATAGCTGAGCACATGCAGGATCTGGAGCGGGAACAGCAGCCAGAGCGGCGGCGCGAAGGCCAACGCCGTCCAGCGGATCATCGCCGCGACGCCCCCCAGCATCAGCAGGTTCCGTGGCCCGATCCGCCGTCGCCAGGGCTCCATGAACCACATGAACGCCACCTCTGCCGCGACCCCCACCGCCCAAAGCACGCCCGTCATGCTTTCCGGCAGCCCCTGCGCCTTCCAGACGAGGGTCGAGAAGCTATAGTAGAAGGCATGGGCCGACTGGATCAGGCCGGCCGCGATGGCCGCGGTCATGAAGGCGGGGTCCCGAAGCAGCGCGCCAATCCCAGCGAAACGATCCGCCGCCCCTGGCGTATGCCCCGCCTCATGCACCGGGTCGGGTGGCAGCAGGAACCGGGCGGCCAATGCCGTGAGCGCGACGGCGGCTGTGATCCACACCAGCACGAGGTCTGGCGAACCCTGGGTCAGGATCGCACCCATGACCACATTCGCGACGATGAACGCCACCGAGCCGATGCCCCGCGGCCAGCCGAAGTTGAAGCCGTCGCGGCGGGCGCGGTTCAGCACGATCACGTCGGTCAGCGGCGAGATGGTCGAAAACGCCGACGAGGCGGCGAACCAGACCAGAGTCCAGCCCGCGAACCCCAGCGGCAGCACCATCAGGGCGTATGCGGCCGCCACGCCCAGGCTCATGAGGCTCAGCGCCGTCCGCCGCAGCTTGAAGCTGTCCGCCCAGACCGCCAGCAGCGGGGCCGTGAAAGCCCGCGCCAGCATCGGCAACGACAGGATCAGCCCGATCTGCGCGCCGGACAGGCCATGGTGGGCGAACCAGACGGGCATGTACGGCGACGCCGCGCCGGTCCCGACGAAGATCGCCGAGTAAAAGAGGCCGAGGCGGACGGGCAGCGACATTCCTCCGACATATACGGAGTCGATGCAGGATCGGTCGACACGCCGCGCTGGCCGCGTAATGTCTTCCTGAACAACGATAAGGGAGGCCGCCATGGACCGGACGAACAGCCAGGACCGCGCGCTGCGGGAGCGGGCGGCGGCGGTCATCCCCGGCGGGATGTACGGCCACCAGTCCGTGGGACTGCTGCCGGACGACTACCCGCAGTTCTTCCAGCGCGGCGAAGGCGCCCATCTCTGGGACGCGGACGGCAAGCGCTACCTCGACTACATGTGCGCCTACGGCCCGAACCTGTTCGGCTACGCCAACCCCGAGATCGACGCGGCCTATGTGCGCCAGCTTGGCCTGGGCGACACCCTGACCGGCCCCACCGCGCTGATGGTGGAGTTGGCCGAGGCGCTGACCGGCATGGTCAGCCACGCTGACTGGGCGATTTTCTGCAAGAACGGCACCGACGCCACGACCATGGCGCTGACCACCGCCCGGGCGCACACGAAGCGGCGCATCGTCATCCGGGCCAGGGGCGCCTATCACGGGGCGATCCCCTGGTGCACACCGCGGCCGGCCGGGGTGATCGACAGCGACCGGGCTCACCAGATCTTCTGCGACTACAACGATGTCGCCAGCCTGGAGGCCGCGGTGGCCGAGGCCGGCGATGACCTGGCGGCCATCTTCGCCGCGCCGTTCAAACACGACGCCTTCATCGACCAGGTCGACCCGGATCCCGCCTACGCCCGCCGCGCCCGCGAGCTCTGCGACCAGACCGGCGCCCTGCTGATCGTCGATGAGGTCCGCGCTGGCTTCCGGCTGTCGCGGGATTGTTCCTGGAGCCGGATCGGCGTCGAGCCGGACCTGTCGTCCTGGGGCAAGTGCTTGGCCAACGGCCATCCCCTCTCCGTCCTGCTCGGGAACGACAAGGCGCGGGTCGCGGCGGCCTCGATCTATGTGACCGGCTCGTTCTGGTTCCAGGCCGCGACCATGGCGGCGGCGCTTGAGACGCTGCGGCTGATCCGCGAGACCGACTATCTGGAGCGGATCACCGCCCTGGGGGAAACGCTTCGCGCCGGCCTCGACAAACGTGCAAAGGCCGCGGGCTTCGGCTTCCGCCAGACGGGCCCCGGCGTCATGCCCCTGTTCCTGTTCGACGAGGATCCGGACCTGCGCAAGGGCTTCTGCTTCGCCTCCGAGATGCTGAGCCGGGGGGTCTATGTGCACCCCTGGCACAACATGTTCCTCTGCGCCGCCATGACCGACGCCGACATCGCCCAGACCCTCGACGCGGCCGAGGGCGCGTTCGGGGCGCTGAAGCGACAGGTGCGCGAGCTCGCGCCGGTCGAGAAACTCGCCTTCCTTTCCGCTGGAGCCCGTTGATGGACGATTATTCCGAGTACGACGGCCTGGGTCTGGCCGACCTAGTCGCCCGCAAGCAGGTGACATCCGCCGAGCTGGTCGACGCGGCCATCGCCCGGATTGAGCGACACAACCCAACCCTCAACGCCGTGGTCTACAAGGGCTACGACGACGCGCGGAAATGGGCGGCGGGCGACCTGCCGGACGGTCCGTTCAAGGGTGTTCCCTTCCTGATCAAGGACCTGGGCGCCCAGGTCCAAGGCTGGCCGCGAACGTCCGGCAGCAACTTCGCCCAGGTGGCGGCCGACGCCGAGGACAGCGAACTGGTGAAGCGCTACCGCGCCGCGGGCGTCGTCATGCTGGGGAAGAGCAACACGCCGGAGTTCGGCATACCCGGCGTCACCAACTCCGAGCGGCTGGGGTTCTGCCGCAATCCGTGGAACCCGGACCATATCTCCGGCGGCTCGTCCGGCGGGGCGGCCTCGGCCACGGCCGCCGGCATCGTCCCCCTCGCCCACGCCAGCGACGGTTTGGGCTCGATCCGCATCCCGGCCGCCTGCTGCGGCCTGGTGGGCATGAAGATCACCCGCGACCGCACCCCGATCTGCGAAGTCTCCGATGGCGCCCTCGGCTTCTCTGTCCACCACGTCGTCAGCCGAACCGTCCGCGACAGCGCCGCCATGCTGGACGCCACCGGCTATGCACAGCCGGGCGACCCCTTCCAGGCCCCGGCGAAGGACGGGCCCTACCTTGCCGAAATCGAGAAGAGCCCTGGCAAGCTGCGCATCGCCTGGTCGGCGGAAACGCCCAGCGGGCGCCCGATCCCCGACGACATGCTGGCCGCCCTCGTTCGCACCGCCGAACTGCTGAAGGGCCTCGGCCACGAGGTGTTCGAACGGGGCCTCGGCATCGACTATCGTCTGCTCTACCGGGCCCAGGGCTTGGCCAGCGCCTCCAACTTCTCGGCCAACGTCAAGCGCTGGGTCGACGCCCTCGGCCGCGAGCCTGAGCCGGGAGAACTCGGTCCGCTGGCCCAGCGTGGCTACGACGCCGGCAAGCGACTCAACGGCCAGCAGGCTTTCTGGGGCTTCCAGCAGCTCCGGCTGCTAAACCGCCAGATCCTGTCTGCCTTCGACGACTTCGATGTCTACCTCACCCCCGTCATGTCCACGCCCGCGCCCCGCTGCGACTGGCTCGATCCCCTGACCGACGACCTGAAGGAATTCGACCGCCGCCAGGCCGCCACCTACGGCACGACCCCGCCCGCCAACTTCACCGGCCAGCCGTCACTCTCGTTGCCGCTCTGGGAGTCGGCCGACGGCCTGCCCGTCGGCATGATGTTCACCGGCCGCTTCGCCGACGAGGCCACCCTCTACCGTCTCGCGGGACAACTCGAGAAGGAACAGCCCTGGAAGGATCGCCGGCCTGCTGTATGGGGATGACCGAGGCGTAGCAGAGGCGTGAGGCATGAAGTTCTGGACACGGCGGAACTGGATGACCCTGGCGGCGATCGGCGGCTTCGTATCCGTCGCCGTCGGCGCCTTCGCCGCCCACGGGGTCACCGACCCCAAGGCGCAGGAGTGGCTCCGGACCGGCGCGACCTACGGGTTCATGCACACCATGGCGACGTTCGCCTGCGCGATCTTCATGAACATCGGCGCGCGGCGCGCTCGCTTCGCCCCCGCCTTTTTCCTGTCCGGCTCCGTGATCTTCTCCGGCACGCTCTACGCCATGGCGCTCGGCGCGCCCCGCTGGTTCGGCGCGATCACCCCGCTCGGCGGGGTGCTGTTTCTGATCGGTTGGGGGATTCTGGCGTGGTCGGCCCGGCAAGCCGATGCGCAAGCGTGATGCGGTCCGCGTAAGCGCACGCTTAGGACTCAAGAAACCATTGCGCGTCCATCTAGGCTCGCAACAATTCCGATCCTGCTGAATCGAAACGAGAAGGCGTCGTCAAAGTGTCATCCTTGCGCGCACGGTGTGCTGCCTTCTACCTCCCGCAGTTCCATCCGATCCCGGAGAACGACAAGGCCTGGGGCGAAGGCTTCACCGAATGGACCAACGTCCGTAAGGCTAAGCCCCTCTTCAAGGGCCACGAACAGCCGGTGATCCCCGGCGAACTCGGCTACTATGATCTCCGCGACCCCGAGGTTCGTGAAAAGCAGGCCGAGCTGGCCCGGGCCAACGGCATCGAAGGCTTCATCTACTGGCACTACTGGTTCGACGGAAAGCGCCTGCTCGAGCGCCCGTTCAACGAGGTGCTGGAATCGGGAAAGCCCGACTTTCCGTTCTGCCTGGCCTGGGCGAACGAAAGCTGGACCGGCTTCTGGCACGGCAACCCCGACCACATGATCATGGAGCAGACCTACAGCGGTCGAGAGGGCGACATCGCTCACTTCAACTGGCTGCTGCCGGCCTTCAAAGATCCCCGATACATGAAGGTCGATGGCAAGCCGATCTTCATGGTCTACGTGCCGTTCAATCTGCCCGATGCCGCTGGGATGATCGAGCTGTGGAACCAGTTGGCCCAGGAGAACGGGCTGCCGGGCATCTACTTCGTCGCCCTGAAGTCCGGCAAAAAGGTTGAGAACCGAACCGCGCCGGCGTTCGATGCATCGTCAACGCTTCGCCCTTCACTGCGGGACATGCCGCTCCCGGCGCTGATCCTCAACCGCCTCAAGCTTCGTCTGATGAAATATGGCCTGTTCAAGGGGCCGCGTAAGGAGCCGGTCAAACACGACTACCGGATTGCGGTCGCCAAAGGCGCTGAGCTGGGCACCTGGGGCGGCGAGTCGTTCCCGTGCGTCTTTTCCAACTGGGACAACACCCCGCGCACCGGGGTGAACGGCCACGTCTACCTCAACTGGACGCCCGAGCTGTTCGAGACCCAGATGGAGAACGCGGTGAAGGCTGTAGAACACCGCGACTTCGACCACCGGCTGGTGCTGCTGCGATCGTGGAACGAGTGGGCCGAGGGCCAGATGCTCGAACCCGACGCCAAGCACGGCGACCTCATCCTCAAGACCATCCACAAGGTCCTGACACGCTAGGGCTGGGTCGGCCCGGACCTTGGCAGCGCCAGCAAGCGCAGCGTCAAGGCCGAGCCGACCATCGCAGCCAGCATAACCATCGCCATGGGCCGCGGCGTGCCATCATGCAGCAGCCCCGCCACCGATGACGCCACAGCGCCAGCGCCGAACGAGGCGGCGCCGAGCAGGGCCGAGGTCGCGCCGGAGCGCAGCGGGTCGACGCTAAGCGCGCCCGCCGTGGTATTGCCACCCATGAAGCCGTAGGTCCCGAGCAGCGCGAACAGCAGCGGCAACACGGTCCACGGACCGCCGATCCCAGTCAGGGCCGCAAGCGCCAGAAGGATTCCAACCCCAAGCGACACATTGCTCGCCCGCAAAAGCACCTGGTCCGTCGTGAGCGTGCGCAGCGCATAGCGGTTCAGCTGGCTGGACCCGATGATCGCGACGGCGTTCAGGCTGAACAGGAACGGGAAGATCGCGACGGGCACGCCATACGTCCCCATCATGAGCTCTGGCGAAGACGCCACATAGGTGAACAGCACCGCGCCGTTCAGCGCCCCGGCCAGCACATAGCCAACCAGCCGCCGCTTGCCGAGCACGGCCAGATAGGACTGCAGCGGGTTCTCCTGGGCGGCCTGAAGCGCTGTCGCTTCGGATCGGGACTCCCGCAACCGCAGGAAGGTCGCCAGGCCGATCGCCACGCCGAACGCGGCCATGAACCAGAAATTCCACGACCAGTCGCCCAGCCCGAGCAGCACGCCGCCGAGCAGCGGGGCCAGGATCGGCGCTAGGCCCATGATCAGCATCATCAGGCTCAGCATCCGCGCCGTCTCGGTGTGGTTGAACTGGTCGCGAACCACGGCCCGCACCACCACCCCGCCCGCGCAGGCCCCCAGCCCCTGGACGAAGCGGCCGACGAGAAGCTGTTCGATGTTCTGGGCGAGCGCGCAGCCGATGGACGCCACGATGAAGACCGCTGCGCCGAACAGGATCGGCCCGCGTCGACCCAGCCGGTCGGACGCCGGACCATAGACCATCTGCCCAAGCGCCATCCCGGCCAGGAAGGTGGCGACCGTCGCCTGGGTCAGCGACGGATCGGCCTTCAGCGCCGCCCCGATGGCCGGCAGGCTGGGCAGGTACATGTCGATCGCCAATGGCCCCATGGCCGTCAGCAGGCCTAACAGGATCACCAAGCCCCACGGCGTGGCGGCGGGCGGCGGAGAAGGCGGATTGGCGGACGTCACGGCGCCCATGCCCTACTGGCCAAACGGGCTTAAGGGAAACCCCAATTGCGGCCAGCCCCGCCGCGAATCCACGGGAGAACGATGATGTCGGCGCTTGAGACGATGATGCCACCGGTCCAGCGGGCGGCGGTGAACGGCGTCGAGATCGCTTACTATGAAGCGGGCCCCCGCACGGGCGTGCCGATCGTCCTTTGCCACGGCTTCCCGGAGCTGGCCTTCTCATGGCGCCATCAGATCAAGGCGCTAGGTGACGCGGGTCGCTGGGTGATCGCCCCGGACCAGCGCGGCTATGGCCTGTCGTCGAAGCCCGGCGAGGTCGAGGCCTACGATCTGGCGAACCTGACGGGCGATCTGGTCGGCCTGCTGGATCACCTGGGCGTCGAAAGGGCGATCTTCGTCGGCCATGACTGGGGCGGCATCGTCGCCTGGCAGATGCCGCTGATGCATCCCACGCGGGTCGCAGCCGTCATCGGCCTGAATACGCCCTTCATACCCCGCGCGCCGGCCGACCCGATCGCGATCATGCGCAAGCGGTTCGGCCCCGACATGTACATCGTCTGGTTCCAGAACCCGGACGAGCCAGAGGCGGTGCTGGGCGAGGACACCGCCAAGACCATGCGTTTCTTCATGCGCAAGCCCGCTGCCCAGGCCGCTGGCGCAGGCCTGTCCGGCGAAGGCGGCGGCTCGACCTTCGCCTTCCGGGACATGCTGCGCGGCTGGGACGGCGTGACGGGGTCGGAACAACTGCTGACGCCAGACGAACTGGCGGTGTTCGCCGACGCCTTCCGCGAAGGGACCTTCTTCGGACCGGTGAGCTGGTACCGCAACTTTACCCGCAACTGGGAGCGCGCCGAGAGCCTGCCGACCCGTCTCGACAACCTGCCCTGCCTGATGATCACCGCCGAGCTCGACGCCGTGCTGTCGCCCGAGATGGCCGAGCCGATGCCGCATTTCATCAGCGACCTGGAAACGCACATGGTCGCTGGATCCGGGCACTGGACACAGCAGGAGAAGCCAGACGAGGTGAACCGCCTCATGCTGGACTGGCTGGACAGGCGTTTCCCGAAGTAGAAGGGGGAATGGAAAGAAATACCCCGGCCCCTGGCGTCTCCTCGTACGATCACCGCCGCGGGCTGTTCGCGGACAATGAGCCCTACGCCAGCGGCTGGCTCGCCACCGGCGGGCCGCACGAAATCTTCTACGAGGAGTGCGGCAATCCGAACGGCAAGCCGTGCGTGATCCTGCACGGCGGCCCGGGCGGGGCGATCAATCCGACCATGCGCCGGTTCTTCGACCCGGCGAAATGGCGCATGGCCCTATTCGACCAGCGCGGCTGCGGCAAGAGTCGGCCCAACGCCAGCCTGGAGGACAATACCACCTGGTCGCTGATCGAAGATATCGAGCGTCTGCGCGAACATCTGGGCGTCGAGAAGTGGTGCGTGTTCGGCGGATCCTGGGGCTCGACCCTCGCCCTCGCCTACGCCATCAAGCATCCCGATCGCGTCGAGAGCCTGGTCCTGCGCGGCATCTTCCTGCTGACCGAGCGCGAGCTGCGCTGGTTCTACCAGGACGGCGCCTCGATGCTGTTCCCCGACGCATGGGCCCGGTTCTGCGCGCCAATCCCTGAGGCCGAGCGCGGCGACATGATGGCCGCCTACCACAAGCGCCTCACCAACCCGGACCGCCGGGTTCAGGCCGAGGCGGCCGCCGCCTGGAGCCAGTGGGAAGGCGACACCATCTCGATCCGCGGGCCCGAGGCCCGGCCGTCCAAGTTCAACGAGATCGACTTCGCCATCGCGTTTGCGCGGATCGAATGCCACTTCTTTGTCAACGGGGGCTTCTTCCCCGAGCACGACTGGCTGATCAAGAACGCCGCCAAGCTCAAGGACATCCCCGGCTGGATCGTCCAGGGCCGCTTCGACGTGGTGACCCCAATGGATAGCGCCTGGCGGCTCAAGACCGCTTGGCCGAACGCCCGGTTCGAGGTGGTCTGGGACGCCGGCCACGCCTCGACCGAGCCCGGCATCGTCGACGCCCTGGTCCGCGCGGGCGAGCAGGCGCTGAAACTCTAGACGAAGCTGCCCTTGCCGCTTGTCACTTCGGCGTAGCGGTGGACGCGGACTGACTGGACCAGGCCGAAGCCGATCATCACGGTCAGCATGACGGTGCCGCCGTAGCTCAGCATCGGCATCGGCACGCCGACGACGGGGGCGAGGCCCATCACCATGGCCCCGTTGATCAGCACATAGAGCGTGAAGGTGGCCGTCACCCCGGCGGCCGCCAGCCGTCCGAAGTGACTGTGGCTGAGGTAGGAGGTCCGTAGCGCCATGAAGATCGCCGCGGCGTAGAGCGCCAGCACCGAGACGCAGCCCACGAAACCGAACTCCTCGGCCAGGGTCGCGAAGATGAAGTCGGTCTGCTTCTCGGGCAGGAAGTTCAGCTGGCTCTGCGAGCCCAGACCATAGCCTTTGCCCAGCAGGCCGCCCGAGCCCAGGGCGATCATCGACTGCAGGATGTGATAGCCCGACCCCGACGGATCGCTCTCGGGATCCAGGAAGGTCAGCACCCGCTGCCGCTGATAGTCGTGCATGCCGAACATCACGAAGGGCGGGATGACCGCCAAGGCGCCGACGACGGCCGTGCCGATGATCTTCCACGACAGGCCCGCCAGCATGACAATGGCCCCGCCGGTCAAGGCGATAAGCATGGCGGTTCCCAGGTCCGGCTGGTGCGCCACCAGCAGGACCGGCGCGCCGATCATCGCCGCGGGGATCAGCAGCCACCACGACAGGCGGGCCCGCTCGGCAGAGACACCATGGTAGAGCCGGGCCAGGGCCAGCACGATCCCCAGCTTCATCACCTCCGACGGCTGGAAGCTGAAGCTGCCGATCGACAGCCACCGCTGGGCGCCCAGGCGCACGTCGCCGATCGCCTCCACCGCCACCAGCAGCAGCAGGCCCAGGCCATAGACGGGATAGGCCAGGGCGAACCAGACCCGGATGTCGATCATCGCCAGCGCGATCATCATCAACAGACATATCCCGAAACGGGTCGCATGCGCGGCAGCCCAGGGCGTCCAGGACGACCCCGCGATCGAGAACAGCATCAGCGCCCCGGCCCCGGCGATCAGGCTGAGGACCAGAACGAACACCCAGTCCAATTCGGACAATTTGACGATAAGCCGATCGCGCTCGCCGGGCCGCGTCAGGGCGGAGACGGTCATACTTTGGCTCCGGGATCGGGTGTCACGGCCGGCGCCTCGTCCGGCGCGGGGGGTAGAGGCGTCACGGTCTGGACGCGCTGCATAACCTCGGCGTCCTTCAACAGGACGGTGCGCATGATCTCGCGCGCCTTGGGCGCGGCGGCGGTCGCGCCGAAGCCCCCGTGCTCCACCAGCACGCTGATGGCGTAGCGCGGATCGTCATACGGCGCGAAGGCGACGAACCAGGCGTGGTCCCGCAACTTCCAGGCGCCCGCCGTCCCGTGCACGCCCCGTCCCGCGCCATAGGAATAGGCCTGGGCCGTGCCAGTCTTGCCCGCCATCTTGATCGGACCCAGTCCCAGGTCCGAGACCCGCGCCGCGGTCCCGATGCCGGTGGTCACGGCGGCCATCGCCTCGCGCACGAACAGCAGGTGCTGCTTGTCCACCGGCAGCTCGCCCCAGGCGGCGCCGGACTTCTGCTCCACCCCACCGATCGATCGAATCAGCCGCGGATGCAGCGCCTTCTCCCCGTTGGCGATCCGCGCGGTCATCACACAGAGCTGCAGCGGGTTGAGGTTCGTGTACCCCTGCCCGATCCCCATGCTGGGCGTCTCGCCCGGATGCCACTTGGGATCCTTGGGGAAGCGGCGTTTCTTGTAGGCGGTGTCGGGCACCAGCCCCTTCTTCTGGCCGGGGATGCCGATGTCGAAGGTCTCGCCCAGGCCGAACTTGCGCGCCGTTTCGGCGATCTTGTCGGGGCCGATGGCCAGCGCCGTCTGGTAGAAATAGATGTCGCACGAGGTGGCGATGGCGTTGTGCATGTTCTGCGCGCCATGCACCTGGTCGCACTTCCAGGTACGCCCGAAAAACCAGTGGCCCGTGCAGACGTGGACCGTATTGGGGTCGTAGCCGTTCTCCAGCGCCGCCAGCGCCACCATGGTCTTGAAGGTCGACCCCGGCGGATAGGTGGCCGTCAGCGCCTTATTGAACAGCGGCTTGTGATCGTACTGCGCCAGGCCGCGGTACTCGGCGCCCGTCAGCCCCCGCACGAACTTGTTCGCATCGAAGCTGGGGCCGGAGAACATGCACAGGATGTCGCCATTGCGGCAGTCCATCACCACCGCCGCGCCACTGTCGGCGCCGAACACCTCTTCGGCCCGCAGCTGGACGTCGACGTCGAGGCTGAGCTGGATCTCCTTGCCGGGCGTGGCGGCGATGTCGCCGTTCGGGTCCTCGCGCACCTGCCGGCCGTTGGCGTCCACCTCGACCTTCTCGGCGCCCGGCTTGCCGCGCAGCTCAACATCGAACGCCTTCTCGACCCCCTGGCGGCCGATGCGGAAGCCCGGGTGCAGCAGGATCGGATCGGCATTGGGCCCGCTGGGCGCGATGTCCTCGCGGTTCACCTTCGCCACGTAGCCAATCACATGGGCGAAGGCGCCACCGTAAGGATAGACCCGCACCTCGCCCATGTCGGCGGTGACGCCGGGCAACTCGGGCTCACGCACGCTGATCGCGCTGAACTGTTCCCAGCTCATGTCTTCCATGACCTGGACCGGCGCCCGCTTCGGCGCCGAGTTGATATCCTTCAGCAGCCGGCGCTGGCGCGCTTCGTCCAGAGGCACGAACTCCGCCAGGGTGTGCAGCGTGGCCTCGGGATCCATATTGCCGTCACGGGCGACCATCAGCCGGAAGTTCGGACGGTTGGCCGCCAGGACCGCGCCGTTGCGATCCACGATCACGCCACGAGGCGCCGGCAGCAGCTTGAAATTGAACTGGTTGGACACCGCCAGCTTCTCGAACCGCTGGGTCTCGAAGAGCTGCAGATAGGCCAGACGCGCGCACAGGGCGCCCACACCCAGGCCCGCGAACGCGCCGAGCACCACCGTGCGCCGGTGGAACGTGCCCTGCCGCTCATTGACCTCTTCGAAGAAGATCGCGGGTTGGGTCATCGCGCTCGCCTCAGACCGCCCGCTCGACGTTCGAGACGGCGGGCACGGTGTCGAGTTCGGTGTCCGGCATGATCTCCGGCATCGGCAGGGGCTTCTGGATCCGCGAGATCAGCTCGGGGTCTTTCAGCAAGGCCGTTCGCATGATCTCCCGCGCCCGCGGCGCCGCCGCCGTCGACCCGCCCATGCCGTGCTGCACGATCACCGCGATGGCGTAGCGCGGCGCATCGATGGGCGCGAAGGCGACGAAGAGGCCATGGTCGCGCAGACCCCAGGTCCCGCCCTTCCCGCGCGATCCGCCGCTGTCGTAGTTGCGCACCTGGGCGGTGCCCGTCTTGCCGGCCATCAGGATGTCCCCGAGGCCCAGCTGGCTGGCCCGGTAGCCGGTCCCGCCGACGTCGGTCACCGCCGCCATCCCCGCCCGCACCCGGTCGATATGCTCGGTCGGGAACGGCAGGTCAGGGACCATGGCGCCCGACGGCCGCTCCTTGCCGCCCACCGACTTGATCAGCCGCGGATTGATCGCCTTGCGACCGTTGGCCAGCCGGGCGGTCATCACGGCCAGCTGCAGCGCGTTGACCTGCAGATACCCCTGACCGATGGCGTAGGACAGGTTTTCGCCCGGCCACCACGGCTGCTGCGCCTCGTTCTTGGAGAAGTAGCGCTTCTTCCAGGCGGGGTCGGGAACGATGCCCTTTTTCTGGCCAGGGATGCCGATGTCGAAGGTCTGGCCCAGGCCGAAGGCGCGCGCCGCCTGGGCGATCCGGTCGGGACCCACCCGCAGCGACATGGCGTAGAAGTAGGTGTCGCAGGAGTTCTTCAGCGCGTCGTTCAGGTTCTGCGACCCGTGGCCGCCCCGCTTGTGGCAGTGGAAGTAGCGGCCGCCGAAATTCATCCCGCCGCCGCAGCCCACCCGCTCCTCCGGGTCGATCCCGGCCATCAGGATGGCGAGCGCCGTCATGGTCTTGAACGTCGAGCCGGGCGGGTAGAGCCCCGACAGGCATTTGTCCAGCAACGGCTTGCGCTCGTAGCCGGCCAGGGCCCGGTACTCCGCCCCGGTCAGGCCGCGCACGAAGCGGTTGGCGTCGAAGCTGGGCGCCGAGCTCATGCACAGGATGTCGCCATTGCGACAGTCCATCATCACCGCACCGCCGCTCTCCTCGCCGAACACCTCCAGCGCGCGGTTCTGGATATCGACGTCGAGGGTCAGCTGCACCTCGTCGCCGGGCACGGCGGGGATGTCGCCATCCACGTGGTGACCGACCTCGCGCCCGTTGGCGTCGACCTCGACCTTGTGTGCGCCAGGCCGGCCACGGAGCTGCGCGTCCAGCGCCTTTTCGACCCCCTGCTTGCCGATCCGGAAGCCGGGGTGGAGCATGATCGGCTCAGGCGTCTGTCCGGCCTTGGCGAGGGTGTCGATATCGTCCTTGTTGACCTTCGCCACGTACCCGATGACGTGGGCGAAGGCGCCGCCGTGGGGATAGACCCGGACCTCGCCGACGTCGGCGGTGACGCCGGGCAACTCGGGCGCGCGGACGTTGATGGCCGAGAACTGCTCCCAGCTCATGTCCTCCATCACCGGCACCGGCGCGCGCTTCGGCGCGTTGTGGATGTCCTTGAGCAGCCGCCGCTGACGGGCATCGTCCAGGGGCACGAAATTGGCCAGGGTCTTGAGCGTGCCCTCGGTGTCCGATCCCTTGTCGCGCGACACCATCAGCCGGAAGTTCGGGCGGTTGGCGGCCAGCACCGCGCCGTTGCGGTCCACGATCACACCCCGCGGCGCAGGGGCCAGCTTGAAGTTGAACTGGTTGGAGACCGCCAGCTTCTCATAGCGCTGGGTCTCGAAGAGCTGGAGATAGGCCAGCCGGGCGCCCAGGGCCGAAATCCCGATCCCGGCGAACGCGCCCAGCAGGATCGAACGGCGATGGAACAGGCCCTGCCGCTCGTTGACCTCGGCGAAGAAGATGGCCGGTTGCGTCATCTGAACCTCACGTCGGCGTCTTCGAAGCGATCGATCAGCCGGTCGGCGAAGGGATAGAGGACGACTGTGGCAAGGAATTGCCACGCCACCGATGGGGCATATGGCGCGTTCTGCGTGTCGAGCATCGTGAACAGATAGCCGGCCCCGATCGCCAGCGCCGTCGACAGGCCGTACCACAGCCACATCATCACCTGGCTCTGACCGGCCAGAAAGCTGCGCGCGCCCAGCACGATGCCGTACGGAAGCAGTAGGCAGACCGCCCAGAAGCCCGTCGGACTGCCCCACAGGAAGTCCAGAAACAGGCCCATGATCATGATGCCCAGCGGCGCCAGCATCGAGGGACGGATCACGGCCCAGGCGAACGCCACCGGCAGGGCGAAGACCGGCTCGGGCAGGCTTAAGCCCCAGAACCGCATCGGCAGGGCGAAGATCAGGCTCGCCCCCATGACATAGAGCATCGGCACGCCCAGCCAGCGCCAGGGCGCGAGCGGTTGCGCGCCACGGTTGCTCACGGGGTCGCCCCAGTCGGCTGAGCCGGTCTCGACGCCGGCGTCTTTGGCGCGGCGGTCTTGGGCGCGGGCGTCGCCGCCTTGGGCGCCGGCGTTGCGGCGGCCTTCGGCGCGGGGGTGACGGTCTTCAGCTGCGGCGTCGGCCCCGCGGCGGCCGGCGCGGGTGTCGCAGGCGCGGTCGCTGGCGTCGCCGTCGTTGCGGCAGGCGCCGGCGCCGGCGGCGGCAGGGTCGTGGCGCCCGGCGTCGGCGGCGGGGGCGCCGTGTGCTGCAGCTTCCGGGTGTCGGCCACCTGGGTGAAGTCCTCGAACAGCAGGATCCGCACGAAGTCGACGGCGGCCTTGTCCGACGCCAGCACAACCCGCCAGCGACCGTCCAGCCCCTTCACCGCCACGCCCACCGGCAGGCCGCGCGGGAAGACGCCGCCGTCACCGGAGGTCAGCACGCGGTCACCGCTCTTCACCGGGTCCTGGCCGCGCAGGTACTCCAGCTTCGGATTGGGCCCGCCGTCGCCGGTGAGGATGGCGCGCGAGTTGGTCCGGTCGATCATCACAGGCGTGCGCGACGCCGCATCCGTCAGCAGCAGCACCCGGCTGACGCCCTCGGTGACGCCAACCACGCGGCCCACGAGGCCGTTCTCGCTCATCACTGGATTGCCCGGTTTGATACCCCTTTCGGCGCCGGCGTTGGCCAGTCGGGAGTTGGCGAACGGCCCGCGCGAGTCCGTCACGATCCGCGCGGTCGCCATCGGGATCGGCGGGTCGGTCTTCAGGCCCAGGATGGTGCGGTAGCGCTCGTTCGTGTCGCGCAGCGCGATGGCGACGTCCCGCCACTGGCGCATGTTGTCGAGTTCGGCCCGCAGACGGCGGTTCTCAGACACGGCGAAGAAGTAGCCACGGATCCCGTCCACCCCCTGCCCCGTCAGCCGGCCTGGTGTGGACAGCGCATCGCCGACCGGGGCCAGGACCCGGTCGGTCATGGTTCGCGGATTGCCATAGGCGTCCGTGTCGAACGCCTCGCGGCGGTCGGACAGCAGGATCGCAACGGATGCGATCAGCACGACGATGAACACGATGCCCGCCGTCCAGGTCAGCGGGACCTTCAGTTCGCCGAGCGGGTTGTCCCTCAAGGACATCTAGGCTTCGCCCCTACCCCCTCCGGCCAGCGACTAGGCCAGGGTCGATTCCAGGACGCCCTTCATCCACTTGGGATGCTCGAGCACCTTGCCGCAGCCGAGGGCCACGCACGACAGCGGGTCGTCGGCCACCGTCACCGGCAGGCCGGTGTGGTCGCGGATCTCGGCGTCCAGGCCACGCAGCAGCGCGCCGCCGCCGGTCAACATGATGCCCTTGTCGGCGATGTCGGAGGCCAGCTCCGGCGGCGTGGCTTCCAGCGCCATCTTCACCGCGTCGACGATCTGGCCGACCGGCTCCGACAGAGCGTCCGACGCCTGCTTTTCCGAGATGCGGACTTCCCGCGGCACGCCCTGCATCAGATCGCGGCCCTTGACCTCGATCGACAGGCCTTCGCCGTCGGCCGGCGCGCGGGCGGTGCCAATTTCCTTCTTGATCCGCTCGGCCGTAGTCTCGCCGATCAGGAGGTTATGGTTGCGGCGCATGTAGCTGATGATCGCCTCGTCCATCTTGTCGCCGCCGACGCGGACCGAACGCGAATAGACGATGCCCGACAGCGACAGAACGGCCACCTCGGTGGTGCCGCCGCCGATGTCGACGACCATCGAGCCGGTGGGCTCGTGGATGGGAAGGCCGGCGCCGATCGCCGCGGCCATCGGCTCGTCGATGAGGCCCACGCGACGGCCGCCGGCGTTCAGGCAGCTGTCGTTGATGGCGCGGCGTTCGACGGCGGTGGCGCCCGACGGCACGCACACGATCACCTTCGGGTTCACGAAGCCCTTTCGGTTGTGAACCTTGCGGATGAAGTACTTGATCATCTCCTCGGCGACTTCGAAGTCGGCGATGACCCCGTCGCGCATGGGGCGGATGGCTTCCATGTGGCCCGGCGTGCGGCCCAGCATCTGCTTGGCCTCGATGCCCACGGCGTGGACCACCTTGCGACCGCCGACGTTGCGTAGCGCCACGACCGAGGGCTCGTTCAGCACGATGCCCTTGCCTTTCATGTAGATCAGTGTGTTCGCGGTGCCGAGATCGATGGCGATGTCGTTCGAGATGGCGCCGAAGAGCGAAGAGATCATGCAGAGCCCTGAGGGATAGGGGCGAAAGTTACAAACCGGCCGAGAGCGCCGAAGGCGACACGGCTGACACACGAGGATGCGTCGAGTCGCTACGCTTTGTCTGGCGGGCTTTCACCCCCTCTGCCCTGATGAATAGGCCATTTCAAGGCTTAATCAGCCGTATCGGCTTTCGCGTCGCACGCGAAACGCATCGCCGTGGAATCGCCCGATTCCCCGCGCAGCCGGCCCAGCTCGGTCTACCGGTCGTTGAGTTGGACCGGAAACACGCGTCGCTCCAGCCTCAGGAGCGTCAGCACCACCGCGAACCCGAAGACCGCCAGCAGGGCCGCCATGACATGCGCCCGGCCCCACTCGAGGGCCTCCACCGACTTGTAGATCTCGATCGACAGCACGTTCGTGACGCCGGGAATCCCGCCGCCGATCATAAGCACCACGCCAAACTCGCCGATCGTGTGAGCGAAGGTGAGGATTGCGGCCACGACGTAGCCCGGAACCGACAGCGGCAGCGCGACCCGTACGAAGGTTTGCCAGCCCGTCGCGCCCAACGTCGCCGCGGCGTCGAGATTGTCGTCACCGACGGCCTGGAAGGCGTTTCGCAGCGGCTGGACCGCGAACGGCAGCGAATAGATCACCGACCCGATCACCAGGCCCTCGAAGGTGAACGCCAGCGTGCGGATCCCCACAGCCTGCAACGGCGCCATCAGCGGACTGTTCGGCCCCAGCGCGATGAGCAGATAGAAGCCCAGCACCGTCGGCGGCAGTACGATCGGCAGGGCCACCAGGGCGCCCACGATCTCGACCCGCCATCCGCGCCCGCGCGCCAGCCACCAGGCCAGCGGCGTCGCCAGCGCCAGCAGGATCATCGTAGTGATCCCCGCCAGCTTGAGCGTCAGCCCAAGGACGTCGGCGAGGGCGCTCAAGGGACGTTGTAACCGTAGCGGCGGATGATCGCCTTGGCCTCGCCGCTCTTCAGGAAGCTCATGAACGCGCGGGCGGCCGGATTGGCCGCCCCGGTCTTGAGCAGGACCGCCTGCTGGTCGATGGGCGTGTGGTCGGCGGCCGGTACGATCCAGCGTGACCCGCCCTTCACCGCCGCCACCTGCGAGAGGGCGACGAAGCCCAGCTCCGCCGCGCCAGTGTCGACGAACTGATAGGCCTGGGTGATCGAGGTCCCCTGCACCAGCCGCGGCTTCAAGGTCTCGTAGACGCCCAGCTTGCGCATCGTCTCCACCGCCGCCAGCCCGTAGGGCGCCGTCTTGGGGTCGGCGATGGCCAGCTTGGCGAACCGCCCGGTCCGCAGCACCGCGCCGCGGCTGTCCACGAGGCCTGGCGTGCGTGAGTAAAGCGCCAGTTGGCCGACCGCATAGGTGAAGCGGCTGCCGGCGACGGCCAGGCCCTCCGCTTCAGCCCGCTCCGGTCGTTCGCGGTCCGCCGACAGGAAAATCTGAAACGGCGCCCCGTTGGCGATCTGGGCGTAGAACTGGCCCGAGGCGCCGTAGGTCAGCATCGCCTCATGCCCCGTCCGCGCCTTGAACCGCGCGGCCAGCACCTTGGCTGGCTCGGTGAAGTTGGCGGCGACCGCCACGGAGACGTCAGCGGCCCAGGCCGCCGCCGGCGCCATCAGCGCCAGGATAAGCGAAAGCCCCAGCGACCGTCGCAACATCATCCGCAAACCCTTCTAACCCGTCCGGACTCTCGTTATGCACTTTCACTATATAACGGGGCTAGGCATGACGTTCAGGACCATTCTTTTCGCGTCGACCATAGCCATGGTCGCCACCGCCGCACAGGCCGAGGAAGCGGCCACCGACGTCTATACGTTGGGCGAGTTGCAGGTGACGGCCCAAAGCCGCACCGGCGAAGCGATCGGCGGGTCGGTCATATCGGGCGAGATGCTGCGGGCGTTCGACAAGCAGACGGTCGAACAGGCCCTGGCCCTCATTCCGGGCGTCAACGGGTCCAATACCGGCGGCTCGCGTAACGAACGGCTGGTCTATGTCCGCGGCTTCGACCGATTCCAGACCACCTTGTCCATCGACGGGGTGCGCGTCTTCCTGCCCGCCGACAACCGCATCGACTTCGCCCGCTTCCTCACCGCCGACATCGCCGAAATCCAGGTTTCCAAGGGCTATGTATCGGTGCTGGACGGCCCCGGCGGCCTGGGCGGCGCGATCAACCTGGTCACCGCCAAGCCCACCCGCGCCCTTGAGGGCGAGGTCCAGGCCGGTCTCTACTTCAACCGCAAGGGCGACGACGAGGCCTACCAGCTCTCGGGCCGGGTCGGCGGCCGGACCGGCGATGTCTATTGGCAGGCGTCGGGCGCGTACAATGACCGCGACCACTTCACCCTGTCCGATCGGTTCAGGGCGACGACGCTGGAAGACGGCGGCGTGCGCGGCGACTCCCAGTCCAACGACTGGCGCATCAACCTGAAGGCCGGCTGGCAGCCGAACGACACCGACGAATATTCGATCAACTACACCCGCAGCGATGGCGAGAAGAACGCGCCCTACAGCGTGCGCGACACCGCCAACACCCGCTTCTGGCGCTGGCCCTACTGGGACCTCCAGAGCCTGGCGTTCCTGAGCCGCACCCAGCTCTCCGAGGACCTGACCCTCAAGACGCGCCTGTACCGCAACACCTTCGACAACCTGCTGTCGGCCTTCGACACCAGCGCCCAGACCACCCAGTCCCTGCCCCGCGCCTTCAACTCCGACTACAACGATCACGCCACCGGTGGGAACGTCGAGCTGGACTGGATGATCAACCAAACCAGTCAGTTGAAGGGTGTCTTCTACGCCCGGCGGGACGTCCACCACGAGCGCCAGACCGGCTTTGTCCGGACGCCGCCGACCGGCAACCCGTCGGTCAACGCCCCCTATTCGGAGCCGCGTCAGACCAACGACGAGTCCACGTACTCGCTGGCCGGCGAATACACGACTGCCCTCTCCGACGCCCTCGAGCTGGTGGTCGGCGCGTCCTACGATTGGACGGACCTGAAGACCGCCAACGACATCAACGTCGTGGTCACCGGCACGACCGTCGGCAATTCGGTCATCAGCTTCCTGCCGGTGAACTACCCGCTGAAGGACAATCAGGCCTTCAATGGCCAAGCCGCCCTGCTCTGGCGCGTCAACGACAACACCCGCGCGCACGCCAGCGTCTCCAGCCGCGCGCGCTTCCCCACCGTCTTCGAACGGTTCAGCTCGCGGATGGGCGCGGCGATCCCGAACCCGGACGTCAAGGAAGAGCGCGCCACCAGCGTCGAGGTCGGCGCCGACACCGAAATCGCCCCCGGCGTGAGCCTCACCGGCGCCGTCTTCTACGCCGACCTCAAGAATGCCCTGATCCAGATCCCGGTCGTGGTCGCCGGCTTCGGCACAGTCAACCAGACCAAGAACGCCGCCGGCGGCGCGTACTACGGCTTCGAGGCCAGCCTGACGGCGACGGTCAGCGAGACGCTCGATCTGGGCGGTAACCTGACCTACCTGCACCGCAAGTTGACCGACCCGACCAACGCCGCCTTCCGTCCCCAGGGCGTCCCGGACTGGAAGGCCTTCGCCTACGCCGCCTGGCGCCCGGTCGAGAAGCTGACCATCCGCCCCAGCGTCGAATACGCCGACCAGCGCTGGACGGTGACGACCACGACGCCGCTGGCCTGGTACAAGACCGGCTCATACCTGCTGGTGAACCTCTCGGCGGACTACGCGGTCACCGACAGCGTCACCGCAACCCTTGGCGCACAGAACCTCGGCGATCAGGACTACCAGCTCACCGACGGGTTCCCCGAGGCCGGCCGCACGTTCTATGTCAGCCTCAGAGCCAAGTTCTGATGCGGGGATGAGATGTCCGACGGCGACCTGAGCGGGACGCTAACCCTGCGGCGCGGCGCGCTGGCGCGGGTGAGCCTGGAGCGGGTCGCCATGGTGGAGGCGGTGGCCGAGCTGGGTTCGATCACCGCCGCCGCGAAGAAGCTTGGCCTGTCGTACAAGGGCGCCTGGGACGTGGTTCAGGCGCTGAACAACCTTTTCGATACGCCGCTTATCGAGGCCGCGCCCGGCGGCCGGGCTGGCGGAACGGCGGTGGTGACCCCCCGCGGACACGCCGTCGTCACCGCTTTCCGTCGCGTCCAGCAGGAACTGGACGCCGCCCTCGCCAAGCTGGACGCCAGCCTTGGCGGCGAGCAACCTGCCGATCTGTTCTGGAGCCTTGGCATGCGGACCAGCGCGCGCAACGCCCTCCGGGGTACGGTCAGCGCCATCACCCCCGGCGCGGTCAACGGCGAGGTCACCCTGACCCTGACCGACGGCGTCGCCATCACGTCCATCCTGACGCGTCGCAGCATCGAGGACCTAGACCTCCACGTCGGCAAGCCCGCCGTCGCCCTGATCAAGGCCGGCTTCGTCATCCTCGCCAAGGGCGAAGGCCTGCGGACCTCCGCCCGCAACCAGATCCCCGGCGTCGTGAGCGCGCGCGAGGACGGCGCGGTGAACAGCGAGATCACCCTCGACATCGGCGGCGGCAAGACCCTGGTCGCCGGCGTCACGCTCGAGAGCGCCCAGGCTCTTGAGCTAGCGGTCGGCGACGCCGTGACCGCCCTCGTCAAGGCGCCCCACGTGATCCTGGCGGTCGAGTAGCCGCTGCGTTATGCATTCCGTCTTCATAACGTGAGACGACAGATGCGCCTGGCCCTCGCCCTCGCCGCCACCTTCCTGGCCACCGCCGCCACCGCCCAGACCCTGGCGCTCAAGGGCCCGGCGGGCCAGGCGGTGACGCTCACCGCCGCCCAGATCGCCGCCTTGCCCCGCGTCAGCATCGCCTTCGACGCGCACGGCCAGACGCACACCTATGAAGGACCGCTGCTGATCGATGTGCTGGCCAAGGCTGGCGCGCCGACGGGCAAGGCGCTGCATGGACCGGCCCTGGCCCAGGCCGTAATCGTCCGCGCGTCCGACGGCTACGCGGTGGTCTATGGCCTCGCCGAGCTCGACCCTGGCACCCGCGCCAACCGCGTCATCCTGGCCGACAAGGCGGACGGCGCCGCCCTCGGCGCGAAGGACGGGCCGTTCAAAGTCGTGGCCGAGGGCGATCTGCGCCCGGCCCGCGGGGCGCGGCTGGTGACGGCCATCGACGTCATCGACCTGGGGCCCCGCGCCGGATCGCCCCATTCGCACTAGCGGACTGGCCGCCGGGTCCGGAACGGCCTAAGTCGCGCCACGCGACAGGAACCTTGACCATGAGCGACGACGATTTCGTGTTCGATGAGGCCACCGGCGAGTGGATCTCCGCCGCCGACGCGGCCGCCCGCGCGACGTCCGCCGGGACGGTCGAGGTGCGCGACGCCGTGGGCAACCTGCTGGCGGACGGCGACGCCGTCACCCTGATCAAGGACCTCAAGGTCAAGGGCGCCGGCGGCCAGACCCTGAAGCGCGGGACGGTCATCCGCGCCATCCGCCTCACCGGTGACCCGCAGGAGATCGACTGCCGGCACGACAGCATCAAGGGCCTCGTCCTGCGCGCCGAGTTCGTGAGGAAGAGCTAGCGACCGGCGGGCCTCAGCCCAGGACGCAGAGCAGCAGCCCCGCCGCCGTCAAGCCGCCGCCCACCCACTGGCGCAGGCGCAACTTCTCCTTGAACAGCCGCCGACCGACCGCCGCGGCGATCGGGCCCTCGATCAGCCCCACGGCCCGCACCGGCGCGGCGGGCGCCAAGGCCAGGGCCCCGAACCAGCAGGCCGAGGCCGCCGAGCCGAAGAACCCGGCCTTGAGCGACGATCGCCAGCTCGCCGTCACCGACCGCAGCGCCTGGGGACGGATGACCGCCAGGATCGCGGTCAGCACCAGCGACTGCATCACCTGGGCGACGACCAGGGCGGCGGTGGACGAGAACAGCGGGTGTGCGGGATCCAGCGACTGGCCCGCCTGGCGATACCCGTTGAACGCCACCGCGAAGGCCGCGCCCGCCGCCAGGCCCAGCAGGCCGCCCGCCAGGTCCGCCCGCCCATGCCCACGGCGCGGCCACGACAGCACAAGCAGGCCTGCCGTCGCCACCGCCACGCCCGTCCACACCCATGGGCTGAGGTCGTCCCCTAGCAGCAGCCAGCCCATGATCGCGGCGAACGGCAGCGACGACTGCTGCAGCATGGTGGCCACCGCGAAGCCCGACCGCCCCATGGCCATCAGCAGGAAGCCGGTCGCCGCCACCTGGCTGATCGCCCCGGCGATGGCCCCGATCCAGAACGGCGCGCTCCAGTGCGGCGCGGCCCCCGGGTTCAGAACCACGGCGACGCCGAAAATCGCCACCGAGAACGGCAGGCCGAACAGAAACCGCACCAGGGTCGCGCCCCACGGGCCGGCGTCGCCAACCAGCCCCCGCTGCATGGCGTTGCGCGCCACCTGCAGCGGCGCAGCCAGCAAGGCAAGAATGATCCAGAGCATGCGGCATCCTTTTCCCTCCCCGTCATGGGGAGGGACAGGCGGCAAGGCCGCCAGGGTGGGGAATTCAGGGCTGGAGCGAAAACCTGGGTGCGTGACCCATCTTTCCCCACCCCGCGCGCCTGCGGCGCGGCGTCCCTCCCCATGACGGGGAGGGAAAGGGACCTAGAACCCGCTGGCGACCTTGCCCGGCGCGCTCTTCTCCTTGCGGGCGAAGAGGTTGTTGAGCGCGTTGACATAGGCCTTGGCCGACGCGGTCAGGGTGTCGGTGTCCGCCGCCGAGCCAGTGGCGATGCGGCCGTCGTCCTCGAGCCGGACCGAGACCTGGGCCTGGGCGTCCGTCCCTTCCGTCACCGCGTGCACCTGGAACAGGCGCAGGATGGCGTCGTGCGGCACGACGGCGTGGATGGCGTTGAACACCGCGTCCACCGGACCGTCGCCCGTGGCGTTGGCCGACTTCTCCACGCCCTCGATGGTCACCGTCAGGAACGCTTCCTGCGGCCCCTCGGTGCCGGCGATAACCCGCAGGTGCTTGACCTGGACGCGGTCGGCGCTGGAGGCCAGGGCGTCGTCCACCAGGGCCACGATGTCGTCGTCGAAGACGTGCTTCTTCTTGTCGGCCAGATCCTTGAACCGCTGGAACGCCTCGTTCAGCGCGTTCTGGCCCAGCTCGTAGCCCAGGTCCTTCAGCTTCTCGCGGAAGGCGTGGCGGCCCGAGTGCTTGCCCATCACCAGGTTCGACGAGCCCTGCCCCACCGTCTCCGGCTGCATGATCTCGTAAGTGCCGCGGTCCTTCAGCATCCCGTCCTGGTGGATGCCGCTCTCATGGGCGAAGGCGTTCTTGCCCACGATCGCCTTGTTGAACTGCACCGGGAAGCCCGTGATCGCCGAGACGGAGCGGCTCGCCCGCGTGATGTGCTGGGTCTCGATGCCGGTGCTGATCTTGTAGTGATCAGCCCGCGTTGCGAT